>JBGTOA010000036.1:0-8754 GCA_041742785.1 Pyrinomonadaceae bacterium
GATCTCTTCTAACTGGTTTCGGGCCTCGGCGATCGCGTTTTCAACACTACGATTGAAGATTGAATGAAGAATCTCTTCCTTACTTTTGAAATAGAGGTAAACCGTGCCATCGGCGACGCCGGCTTCGCGCGCGATGTCGGCGACTTTTGAATTGAAATAACCGTTGTTGGCAAAAACACGGATAGCCGCGCGAAGAATGGCCGCGTGCTTATCCGGAACGACAGGCCGAAGAGAATTAAGTGAGCCAGCAGAACGCATGGTTGATAATAATGAATGAGCAGTCACTCATTTCCTTTGGCGCTAGCCTAACTTCTGTCTCTGTTTTACGCAATAGAGTGGGCGCGTTGGCGTGTGGACAGCGGACTCTGGGACACGGGACACGGGGACATTTGTTTGGTTTTCAGTTCCCAAATTTCTGCGAATAACCAAATAATCAAGGGAACCTCCCTACGTCGCCCCGCTCCCCGCTACCGACTTCGCCTGCTGCCGAGTTGGGCGGAGAACTTTAAGGCTACCGTGTAGACAATGTTGCCGACTGCTTCAAGATAAGTGTCATTGATCTGACTCACGGTTCCGCTCGTTCCTATCGCTGCCACGATGTCACCAGACGCCGAGAACACCGGCGCAGCAACACAACGAACTCCCGCGGCGTGCTCTTCATCATCAATCGCGAAGCCTCGCTGACGTGTCGCCGCCAACTCAGTCATCAAACGCGGCATCGTCATAATTGTCTTTTGAGAGGCAGGCGTTATGTGGTGCCGCGCCACTATTTCCTGTACCGCTTCTCGCTCGAGCTGACAAATCAAGGCCTTGCCAATAGCAGTCGCCTGCGGCGCAACCCGTCTTCCATTCCAAATATCCATCTTGATGAAGCCAGGCGATTCGATCCGCTCCACATAGACAGCGTCACCGTGATCAAGCACCGCCAGATGCGCGCCGAGCCGGGTCTTCTCAACAATGTGACGCAGATGTGGCAGGGCGATGTCTCTGATCGCCATTCCCTGCATTGCCTGACCGCCGAGACTCAGTACTCGAATGCCGAGCGTGTGCTGACCTGTCTCTGAATCCTTGCGCACATAACCGCGGCGTACCAACGTGCGCAAGAGATAGCTGGTGGAGCTCTTGGGAAGTTGCGCGAAGCGACTGATGTCGGAACTACTCAGTCCGTTATGCCTGCTTGCGAGCAACTCAAGAATTGATAAAGCACGTTCCACCGAAGTTACCTGCTCACGGTTCTTGGGACTTGGTGCTGGAGTTTTCTTGACCATGATCAAATAACCCTCACTGTTCGAAGCTGCCCGATTCGGCCTCACCGTATTATTTGTGTTCACCATACGGAACACCGTGAACCGGGATGAACGGCGCCGATTTTGCAGTTTCTCCCAGCAAAGGATCCTTATCAACGCTTCTGCGGAACAACGCCCAGATTAATAAGTTGTTCACCATTCTGAATCGCTGGTTGTCCGCCTGCGACTCGCATGGTACAACCGCCATCACGATATGTCGAGCAGGTGTTCACGATGCGGAACAGGACTCGGGGACCATTTCTGCTCTGATTTCGGGAACCGCTGGACGTAGGGTCGACGAAAGTCGACGCTCCCTGAGCTCGGTGACTTCGTACAGGATTTCCGCTGGAAGAGATTAACTACGAAACCACCGAGCACCTGGAGAAAACGGTTACTTTCGACGTTCACGAGGAGAACCAATGTTCTTTGTTGAAGAGAAGCGAAACGGACAGCGTCGCGCGGAGATCTACATGCGGCCTGACGGGCTATTTGAAGGACGCATCTATCAGGAACCAGACCCGGGCAACAACTCCAATCGCGTGGGCCAGTTCGAAGTCTGCGGCGTGACCGAGACGCTGCCACGCGTCGAGTCGCTTGTTGATGAAGAGTTGGGGCTCTGAGCGGCTTAAAAAATAGATCGACAAAAATGTTCTGATTTCCGGAAGTCAGCGCTTTCGCGACGTTTATTGTGATTGGGGCTACGCCCCGCCACCGGGGGGCGCAGCCCTTATTTCTTTGAGACGAGTCTCATGAATCTGACCGCAACCAAAACACGCGTGCCGCTGACAGCAGGAAGCTATAACAACGCGCCGGGGAGTTTCAGGCCTGAAACTGACTTGCCTGCGGGTTTCATGGAGGTGCTGCTCCCGTTACATCGCGAGCTGACGCCGCGGCAACAATCATTCATCGCGAAACGCGCCGAAGTACTTGCCGCCTCGCAACACGGTCGAAAACCAGACTATTTGCCGTCATCCGACTTTAGTCGCGCTGATTGGAGGATCGAACTACCTTCCTGGTGCGCGGACCAGCGCAATCAGATGACCGGTCCGGCCGATGATGCAGAGCTGGTTGTGAAGATGTTGAACTCGGGTGCACCCGGCGTGATGCTCGACCTCGAAGACTCGATGGCGAATCGCTGGACGAACCTGCGGCAAGGAATCGAGAACACTCTATTGGCCTTGCGAAGCGAACTTACTTACAGAGATGCAAAAAGAGACAGCACGATAGGAATTAAGCCCAGTGAGACGGTGATCTTTACCAGACCGCGTGGTCTGCATCTGAGCCAGGCGGGTGTGTTGCCCGATCAATTAATCTCAGCATCCCTTTTTGACGTGGCGATGATTGCTTATCAGGTCGATGCCGGTCGCCTCGAGCACCCGCTTTGTTTTTATATTCCAAAGTCAGAATCGGCAGAAGAAGCTGTTTGGTGGCGCGATCTCTTTCAGTTGCTCGAGGATCTGCGCGGGTGGTCGCGCGGGTTCATCAAATGCATGGCACTGGTTGAATCACACCCAGTCGCCTATCAGATGGACGCATTTATTTACAACTTGCGCGATCATTTGGTGGGGCTGAATCTCGGTCGCTGGGATTACATGGCGAGCTTGATCCACTTCAATCTGAAGGATCCCAACTGGGTGTTACCTGATCGAAATACCATCCCGCACAACGTGCCCTTTTTTCAAAGCCTGCGTGAACTGCTGGCTGACACTTGCCACAAACGTGGCGTACTGGCAATAGGGGGCATGACCGCTCTTTTCCCCAGTCGCACCGATCACGAGTTGAACGAAAGAGCATTGAAGGTACTCGAGGAAGACAAGCGCAACGAGGCAAGTTGTCTGATGGATGGCGCCTGGACCGGCCATCCGGACCAGAATGAGATCGCAGTCAAACAATTCCCCCATCCAAACCAGCGCATGAAACGTATGGCTGGAGCCGACCCTGAACCAGAACTGCGACCGCTGCCGTTGGGAATTGGAAAGATAACCCTCGAAGGGACGCGCACTGCGATTCGTACGGCGATTCGTTATCGCAATGGCCTATTGAACGGAAAGGGCGCGAGCTTGCTGGATGGATACATGGAAGATCTTGCGACTGACCGTATCTACCGGCTGATGATCGCCCAGCGCATTCGTCATCGCGACTCAGTGGCGGTGATCGATTCACAGAACCGGAAAGTAACGCACACGCCGCAGTTTGTCAGCGAGTTGTTCGACGAAGAATTGGAACGAATCCTCGCTGAGTTGCCGGACGAACAAGGCTCCTCGCAAAGCGAAACTCTTCACGAGGCGAGGCGAATCACCGAACAGCTGATCTTGAATGAAGAGTTTGATCCGGTCTGAAAAGGATCGCTTTAGAGTCTTAACATACGATGCGGAGGTAAAGATGAACGCTCAAAATCCGAGTGCAGTTTTGAAGCACCACTGGGACACAAATCCACGTTGGTTGGGAATCCGGCGCGGCTACGATACGGACGCAGTGGTTAAGCTGCGCGGCTCAGTTGAAATTAAATATACACTCGCCGAAATGGGGGCGACGCGCTTGTGGGAACTGCTCCACACCGAACCATACGTCGCCGCACTCGGCGCCATGACCGGGTGCCAGGCGGTGCAACAAGTGCAGGCAGGATTGAAGGCAATTTACCTCAGCGGCTGGCAGGTTGCAGCGGATGCCAATCTTGCCGGCCAGATGTATCCGGATCAAAGTTTATATCCGGCCAATAGTGTTCCAGATGTTGTGAGGAAGGTTAATCAATCGCTGCAACGCGCCGATCAGATCTATCAGGCAGAAGGCCGTAATGGCGTCCACTGGTTTGCTCCAATCGTGGCCGACGCGGAAGCCGGCTTCGGAGGCAATCTGAATGCATTTGAGCTGATGAAGGCGATGATCGAAGCGGGAGCCGCAGCGGTTCATTTTGAAGACCAGCTCGCCTCTGCAAAAAAATGCGGCCACATGGGCGGCAAGGTGCTGGTACCCACCAGTGAATTCATACAGAAACTCATTGCCGCTCGCCTGGCAGCAGACGTCATGGGCGTTCCAGCAATTCTCATCGCTCGTACTGATGCTAACGGCGCGGGCTTGCTCACTAGCGACATCGATGAGCGAGATCAACCGTTTCTGACCGGGGGCCGCACTTCAGAAGGCTTCTTTAATGTGAAGGCCGGGCTTGCTCAAGCGATCGCGCGAGGGCTCGCATACGCTCCCTACGCCGACATAATCTGGTGCGAAACGTCCGAACCTAATCTCGAAGAGGCAAGCCGGTTCGCGCACGCAATTCATGAACAGTTCCCAGGAAAGTTGCTGGCATATAACTGTTCACCTTCGTTCAATTGGAAGAAGAAGCTCGATGAACACACGATAGCGAAGTTTCAGAAGGAACTCGCTTTGATGGGATACAAGTTTCAGTTCGTCACGCTGGCGGGCTTTCACGCACTCAACCTGAGCATGTTTGAACTGGCGCATGATTACCGCGATAAAGGCATGACCGCGTACGCCCGGTTGCAGGAGATCGAGTTTGAACGGGAAGCCGACAGCGGGTATCGGGCAGTGAAGCACCAGGCGTTTGTCGGCACGGCGTATTTCGATGCGGTTGCGCAGGCGATTGCTGGCGGAACATCCTCAACGACGGCATTGGCCGGCTCGACCGAAGAAGAACAGTTCACAAAAGCGGATCAGTTTCGAGTTTCTAGTTTCTAGTTGCGGGATTCGCGCGTGCGGATTTGTTGATGATAAGGAAGGGGCGCTCATCGGCGTGGGCGCCCTTCTTTATTTCTATCTAACTTATCTCTGTGGGTCGTAAGTCGCTCGGTACTTTGCCAAAGCGTCTGGTGCGCGAGTGGCTTGACGCACGCGATCCGGCAGCGCTCTTTAAGGCAAACGTAGGCCAGGACCCTTCGCTCACGGATATCGTGAAGATGGTCCACCCGAAGCCAAAGGATGCTGCGCGCGAAGCACTATTCGGCTACTTCATCGGTCGCGATTTCGCGTTCGATGCTCTGCCGGAAGTTGCTCGCAACTTCGAAAGCTTCAAGAAGGGCGAGTCGCGTGACGTTCCTGATGTTCCGTTCCAGATATTGACAGCACTGGAGCTGGGCACTGCGGAGTGGACTGCGATGGCGCGTCGAGCGCCGTGGCAGATGACCCGAATGAACCTGAACACGTTCGCGCGTCACGGAGTGTTCGGCCAGCCAGGCATGCCTGAGCTGATTGCTGAGCGTCTGCGTGATCCAGAGAAGATCGCAAAGGCCCGCGTGTTTCCGTACCAGCTAATGGTCGCTTACACGATGGCTAATGCGAACGCCGACATTCCGAAGGAAGTTTGCGATGCACTCCAGGACGCGATGGAGATCGCGATCGCTAATGTTCCGGCAATCGAAGGCCGCGTATATGTTTGCCCGGATGTCTCGGGTTCGATGTCGTCGCCGGTAACCGGCTATCGCAAAGGTGCAACTACATCAGTGCGTTGTATCGACGTAGCCGCGCTGGTTGCCGCGGCGGTGCTAGGTGTGGAGTACATGGTAAGCGAAAGCTAGGGTTCGAATCCCGTCCCACGTGATTGTCTCTCGTGGGATCCTCTCACCGATTTTGTCGCCATTAATTCTGGGGTGAATGCCGGAAGGACTACATCACTCTGGCTGCTAACCAGCGAGCTTCGTGGAGTGTGATGACTCCAGCGGTGGCAACACCGTGCTCAATTGTCTTTCCACTCTTGTCACCCCTTTTCTTCTTGTTGGCTGGAGTGAATGCTTGTGAGGACTACATTAGCTCAGTGAGTAGAGCCTCTGGTGTCAGACCGGAAGTTCGTTCGGTGTAACTCCGAACATGAAGTTTCCGAAACACTTGTCACTCTCGATTTCTATAGGAGGGTTGCGACGAATGCCGATGGAACTACATGCCACGTAAGCACGAGGTTCCGGGTTCGAGTCCCGGTGGCTCCTCATCTGCTTGCTCCGTTGCTAAATCTGCACTGAATTTCGCAATGCTGAGTCCCGATTAGGCGAATCAATGGGCCAGTGTTTTACTTCCCATGCCTCTACCAATGTCACCAACACGTCGAGACGATCGCACTCCGGTGTGTTTGGTCGGGCATCCATCAGCCGGACGATTTCCTTCAGCGCCTCACGGTAGTCTCGATTGTTCTTGATTGGTCTAATTTTCATGCTCAGATCTCTTTCCACGTTTATTCGGTCATATTGCGCAGGAGTCCCAACAAAACGAACGTACATTACCCGGTGCGGAAAGTTCACCCTGACAAATTGGGGCGATGGTCTACCCCTCAAGAGAACGACGGCGCAACGCCATCGAGGTAGCAGTAGAAGACTGCGCGACGATGCTTCGGTTGGTCAACGACCCTACCTTCATTAATACCCTTATTTAGAGGTAGTACCCTTACCCCGGTGATGGCGCCAGCGGGCTCCCGGGCCTTTACCTTCACACGTTACTTCCCCTGATATTTTCAAGTTTGCTAATAGTGAACGTATCCATTCCCGCCCAACACCAGGACAGGCCGCTTCAATGTCTGAGAGTTTGAATTGCTTCGTTTGTTTGCGGATCATCGTAAGCACCATTTCGGCCTTTGCGCCTTTGGGCGAAGGGTTTTGTCCAACCCGCTCTTCGAATTCGCGATAGGCCGTCTTGAGAATATAAAGAATGTAGTTAATGTAGGGCCAGGCATCGTGCTTGCCCTCGTGCCAGCCTTGCGAACTTTGTTCGAGCGTTTCGTAATACCTATCCTTGTTCTCCTCGATCACTCGCTCAAGACTGATGAACCGCCCGACCTCGAAACCGAGCTGATAACACTGCAAGAGGAGTAGTAGACGAGACACGCGACCATTGCCGTCGCGGAAAGGATGAATACACAAGAAATCGAGGTTCATCGCAGCCATCGCGATCGCTGGATGAATCACCCGTTCGCCAAGACTGTCATCCCACGCATCGATTAACTTATGCATTGCGGCAGGAGTCTTTCGCGCAGTTACGGTCTTGAAGCGAACGCGAACGCGCCCATCGGGTAACTTCTCAATAATGTCGCTATCCTTCTCCTTGTACTTGCCGGCATCGCCGATATTGGCCCGACTCAGCCGATGTAGCCGCAGGATCGTTTTCTCAGAGACGGGAAGTTTTGCGCCCTGGTCGTGAACAAGCTTGAGGGCATCGCGATATCCGCGGATTTCTTGTTCGTCTCGATCGCGCAACAGAGACTTGCCGAGAACAACCGCCCTGACGCGAGACTGCTCAACCAATACTCCTTCAATACGGTTGGAAGAGACCGCACTCTCGATCAGCGCATGTTCGCGCAAGACCTTGAGCCGCTGCGGCGACTGCTTAGTGAAGAGTTCCTGCTTGCCACGAGCTTCGCCGAGATCGGCCAGGTACCACGCTGTCGTGGCTGGTATATTTGGTTTCTCCGCAAGCAGTTGTAGTGTCGTCATCGTTGATTCGAATAGCTGCGGCCCGATCTGGACTACGGCGTAGGCCCGAGAATGAAACGCGTTCGTTCTGTCCGCAGCATTTCGTAAGGAGTCCTGCACTTTATGCCGAGGCCGATACAAGCGTCAGGTATCTTAATTTTCTTGGCTGAGGTCGAGGCGATCTCGTGAGTTACCACGGTATGACCGTGCGCAAGGGCATGGGCAACCAGGTAGTAGTCAGCCACCAGGAGAAAAGTATTGACTGCTGCCGGCTCATAACTTTGTCCAGCCGCCCAAGCGCTCACTGTGCTCAACGCTGTAAGCAGGTTTGGATCAGGCTTCAGAAAAAAGACGGATCCTCGATCGTCGGCCCAATCTCCAAGCTCATCACCGCCGGCCATGAGCTCATCACCAACCCTCTCAATACTGAATACTTCGTTCGCGGCATTCTTTGCAATCAGCCAATCCCAAAACGCCGGACAAAAGTCCATTCCATAGTGAAGGCGCCTGGCCTGAATGAAAACGTTGGCGTCAAGCAAGTAAGGCATTACGCCATTACTCCCAGGCTGCGTCCCAACTTCTGAAAAGTGTCAAACTTTGTTAAGCCGAGCATGCGGAAGGCATCGCGATGCAATGCCTGGCCCTCAAGCGTGCTAATCAGGAGTGCTCGCGCAAAACGTTTGCTAACGCGCGCCGCTTGAGTCAGGTAAAAGTTCCCGCCGCTACCTTTGGAAATTGCGAGCACTCGTTTCAGTTCCTTCTCGTACTCGCGCCAAAACTCATCTTTCGTGAGGCCGCCAGCATCATGAATCCGGCGGAGAATTACTAACGTACTAACCTTGAAGAGCCTTGCCAGACGGTCGAGCTCCGACCTTAAACTCAAACCACCACGATACTCCTGTTTGAGAATCTCGAGTGGAACGAGGAGTTCAGCGGCGACGTTGTTGCACCATCGCTCGATTTGATGGTCTGGAACCAAAGAAGCTTGCGAGTCGGAAACCGCTGATTGACCAAGCCAGATATGCGCGAGTTCGTGCGCGAGCGTGAACATCTGAGCGGCT
>JBGTOA010000069.1:0-135618 GCA_041742785.1 Pyrinomonadaceae bacterium
CCGCGTAGCTGCCCGGGCCGCCGCGTTACTTCACGACGTGGGCCACGGCTCTTTCTCGCACGTGATGGAGAAGGTCCTCGGGTTTCACCATGAAGCATGGACGGTGCAAGTGGTGATGAGTGAAGAGACCGAAGTGGGAAAGCTTTTGCGAGCCTATAGCCCGGAGCTCCCCGCGAAGGTTGCTGCAATAATTGAAGGCACTTTCGAACCTGCCGCTTTGGCCCAGTTGGTCTCATCGCAGCTCGACGTTGATCGCATGGACTACTTACTGCGCGACTCGTTAATGACCGGAGCGAAATACGGCATCTACGATCTCGAGTGGATCATTAACGCGCTCGCAATAGACGAGGAGCACGATCGGATTTATGTCGCCGCGCGGGGACTTTACGCAGTCGAGGAATACCTGCAGGCCAGGTACTACATGTTTCGGCAGGTCTATTTTCATCGCACCTTACGTTCCGCGGAGGCTGTGCTGCGATCGATAATGAGACGTGCGTTGGACCTGCTGGCGGACGGGAGGTTTGTTTGGTACGCAGCTGATACAGCGTTCGAGAAGGTGTTGAGAAAGACCCCGTTAACTGTTTCTGAGCATCTCGAAGTAGACGATTCGGATGTGTTGTTTCACGTTAAGCAATGGCAGCGTTCAGATGACAATATCTTGAATGACTTGAGCCGGCGTTTCGTAAACCGCAGGCTCTTTAAAGCAATTGATCTCGACATGCCGGAAACTGAGCGCCCCGCCTTTTTAGCACTGGCGAGAGAATGCGTAGCACGGGCCGGGTTCGATCCGGAATATTACTTCATTGAAGATCGCGCGAGCGACGTGCCCTACTACGGTTATTACACGGTTGAGGGAGCCGGACCTAAATCACACATCTATGTCGAGGACGGATATGCTCGTCCGCGGATCCGAGAAATCAGCGACGTTAGTGATGTCGTTCGCGGCCTGCAACACGGGTATGAACTACATCGCGTGTGCTTTCCCGCCGAAGTTAAAGACGAGGTCTATGAGCACTATCACCAGATGGTGCCCAGAGGAATTTCAGTCGCTGGTCGATAACGTTACGGAGTACATCGATGAGCAGAGTTCCTGACGCCGACCCTGACGAGCTGGACCAGTACGCAAAGAATGTTCTGGAAGCCCAGAAAAAAGCCTACGGCGCACCACTACTCAACCATCTGATCTATGCGCGGCGTCCAAGCATCTTTCGCGGCGCCCGCGCCATGTGGACCGGAATCAGCGCCTCGGGATTGATCGATCCAGGACTACTGGCTTTAGTGAATCGTCGCGTTGCTGCTCTCAATCACTGCGAGTTTTGACAAGACATTAACGCCGCCGTGGGCAGCGAACTTGGCATCTCTGATGAGAAGATTGAGGCACTTGCGGATTACACTACCAGCCCGCTCTATTCAGGTCGTGAACGGCTGGCACTAGAGTTCGCTGATAGAATGACGATCACAACTGAAGACGTGACCGATGAACTGTTTGCCCGCCTACGAGAGAGTTACAGCGAGGACGAAATTGTCGAGTTGACGGCAATAATCGCGTGGGAGAATTCGTCAAGTAAGTTTAATCGAGCGCTCCGCGTTCCGTCACAGCAGCTCTGGCGAAAGAAGCTTCGCTAAACAACCGAAAGTTAGTAAACAGCAAGTTAATGATGTTTCGTTTTTGCCTTGTTTTGGTTTGCATCCTCGCGATCGCGTTAATGGCAGCCGCCATCAACCAGGATGAAAAGCCTTATCTGAGACTTGCGGTGCTTGACTTCGCGACCTCCTCCCTGGGTCGCGCAGCGGCGGACAAGCTGACTGAGAACTTCAAACAAACAGATGTCTTGACGCTTGATCGTGAGCTTGTGCGTGCGGCGGCAAAAGGCATTGGTTACGATGGCTCGCTCAATCTCACCAGAGGTCAGGCTCGAGATTTGGGAGCCACGCTAGGCTGCCAGTTTTACATCCTGGGCGACTCGCAGACACTGCGGCGCTCACCTGCAACCGGCGCTTTCTATTTCGAGTCCTATGCCTCGTTGTTTCTGGTAAGCACGAGAACTGGGAATCTTATAGTCTGGGAGCGGCCCTCTTTTACAGCCCCAGACGTAAGACAGGCCGAGTTACAGCTACTAGCTGAACTTTCGAGTGTCCAGCTTCGCAATCGTCTTCGCGCTGCGATCATTCGCGCGAACGATGAAGAACTCAAAGAAATCGTGTTTGCGCCAGAATCTGTGACCCCGGTTATCGAAGAAGCACCGGACGATGACCAGGCTGCCGAAGAAAACCGGCTTCAACTACCGAGGCCATTTCGTCGCCTGCGGCCGATTTATCCGGAGACAGCTGCGCGCGCTGAGGTAGAGGCAACAGTTGATGTGCTTGCCGACATCGATGCCAAAGGAGATGTCACGAGGGTCCAGGTTGAGCGTTGGGCAGGTTTTGGACTGGACAACTCAACAATCGAAACCGTACGCCAATTACATTTTTTCCCTGCACTTAGGAACGGCACTCCTATTCCAATTCGGGTGATGTTGAGATACAACTTCCGGAAGCCTCAGCGAGTAACTGAACCCAGGAGTAACTAAGGTCACAGGTATCTCCGCACATGTCAGTGAGACAATGCAAACCAGCCGTAACGCAGCGACTACTTAGCGCCGGGATATTCATCTCTCTCGCTGTCTCGATCACTTTTCTGAGCAACACCTCAGCGGCCAGAACGGAACCCGAATGGAGAAAGTCGAAGGCAGTTTCCACGGCGACGGCCGAGGGCCGGCTACGTGTCTTCGATGATGCGTGGAAGGCGATCTATGAGCGCTACTACGACCCTGACTTTCGCGGCATCGACTGGGACCAGCAGCGCACAATACACCGCGCTGATGCTGCTAATGCTCAGAATGAACGAGAGCTCTATGCGGTTCTCCGGCGCCTGCTCGCGACTCTGAACGATGTTCACACTCGCGTGTTTGCGCCCGAGGAAAAGTTTGTTTGGTGGAACCCGCGCTTCGTCAGCATCGGCCTGGCAGCTAAAGAAATCGAGGGCCTGCCAACCGTAGTCCGAGTAGAAAAAAAATCTGCCCCGGAACGGGCAGGTATCAAGCCAGGCGACATCATTGAGAGCGTCGACGGTTCGCCGGCGCTCGCCTTGATTGACAAGCGCTTGCGATGGCAATCGAATTGGGCCGCTGGACCCTCGACTCGCTTTCGCGCGTTCTCATCGCTTTTCGAAGGCGCGCCTGAAACTTCTCTGGATCTCGCCTGGCGCACCCGTACAGGAGAACTCCGGCGTCAGCGCTTCGAGCGAACCTGGCGCGGCAAAAAGCTCGGTGTTCGCATGAGAAATGAACGCGGCAAGTATCTGGTCGTAGAAATTGATGCCTTCACCCCATCGATCGCGCAGGACTTCACGCGGGCCATTAAGCGGAAACTGCCGGGAGCTCATGGAATAGTCCTGGATCTGCGCGGGAATGGAGGCGGAGAAGCCGAAGCTATGGCCGATGTAGCCTCAACTTTCCTGGGAGCAGGGGTCGAGCTTGGCATCTTCACAGATCGCTGGGGTGTGAGTTTTGAGATTAGGACCCGGGGAAAGTCTTTGGTTGCGCCCGATGTGCTCGCGCGCACTAACCTTCCCCTCGTCGTCCTGGTGAGTGAGCGCACTTCCAGTGCAGCCGAGATCTTCGCTGCTGCTGTTCAGACAACCGGACGCGGCAGCGTCATTGGCTCAGAAACCTGCGGTTGCGTGCTGGCGATCAGAAGCCAGCATGCGTTACCCGATGGTGGCTCACTCGACATCAGCGAGCTCGACTTCCGAACCAGCCTCGGCGTACGACTGCAGGACAACGCAACCAGACCGGACGAAAAGGTGCTACCAGAAAGGGCCGATCTTTATGCCGGCAGAGACCGCGCCCTGCAGCACGCGTTGGACAAACTAGCCAAAGTACCCAGCCACTGACTCCCCAAATTCCCTCGCGCCTTCTGCGGCTCGAGCATTCAATCGGTCGAGCGTTTCAATCAGCTAGAGGAAAAAATCATCGTGTTATGATGCCGAAGTTTCGCTAATAAGATTATCGCCAGGTGCTCGGTGATGCTGTACCTCTCGCAAGTAATCGGTCGCCCGATTCGCGATCTCGAAGGCCTTCGTGTTGCCACGGTGAAGGACGTCATCGTGCGACTGGGAGAGGAGGACCATCCACCGGTCGCGGGAATTGTCGCGCGTTATCGCCGGCGCGATTTTTTCCTTTCGCGGTGGCGCATCACGAGCCTTGACAAAAACGGCGTTCGGCTTAACAACGACACCCTTAACCTGCAGCCTTTCGTCCGTCGCGACAATGAAGTGTTGCTCGCCCGCGACGTCCTCGATAAGCAATTAATCGACGTTGACGGCAAACGCGTGGTGCGGGTGAATGACGTTCAGTTGATTGAAGCCGCGGACGAGTGGCGGGTGACGGGCGCGGATGTAAGTCTGCATGGTCTTTGGCGCAGGCTCGCCCCGGCGGGATTTCTGGGCACTCGGAAAGCTGTCGAAGTCATCGACTGGTCGGATGTTGGCTACCTCGCAACTGATGCTGCGACAGTGCAGTTGAAATCCTCCACCGGCAAACTTGCTCGCTTACATCCAGTCGAGATAGCGCGATTGGCTGAAGCACTTTCCTATCATCACGGTTCAGAAGTCGTGGAGTCTCTGGACGACGAGACCGCCGCGGAAACTCTGGAAGAGATGCCGGCTGAGAGGCAGGTCCGCATCATCGGTGATATGGATGAAGAGCGCGCCGCGGACATCCTCGAATGGATGTCCCCTGACGAAGCCGCCGACGTTCTGGGCGATCTTCCGGAAGAGAAAGCGGAAGAGTTGCTCGGGTTGATGGAAGGCGAGGAACAGGCTGACGTCGCCGAGTTGCTGCCCTATGAAGATGACACGGCCGGCGGGTTGATGACCACCGAGTTCGTGACGCTGCCGCGAGCGTTGACGGTTGGCGAAGCATTGGCTCGGCTGCGGGAAATGGCCGAGACCCCCAACATGATCTATTACCTTTACGTCGTAGAGGCCGAGCTTTCCTGGCAGCTTCAAGGTGTAATTGCATTACGGAGCCTGATTCTTTCCGACCCTTCGTTGCCCCTCGCAGATGTGATGCGCACTGACTTTCAGTCTGCGCATGCTGATGAGTCTGCGAAAGATGTGGCGCAGCGAATCGCTGCGTACAATCTGTTGGCCTTGCCGGTAGTCGAGGAGTCTGGTGATATTCTTGGCATCATCACTGTAGACGATGCGATGGAAATCCTGTTGCCTAAAGACTGGCGGCAGCGTCTGCCGAGATTGTTTGGTTAACCGTTTGTAAGAGCGCGGCGCCATGGGCGCACAGCCAGTCACATTCTACGCATGCGAATTAAGATGAGTGAGGAACCTCCAAGTGGCCGAACGCGGAGCAACCGTGAGGGAAGCAGGCCGTCGTCTGCGGCGCGGCGCTCGGGGTGTGCGTCATTCCGTTGCGCGACGCTGGCGGCTGATTGCCATTCTCGCCATTCTTGGTCCAGGCATGATCACGGCAAACGCTGGTAATGACGCCGGCGGCATCGCAACCTTCGCATTTGTTGGCGCCGAACTCGGCTATCGACTTCTCTGGATCCTCATTCCAATCACAATCAGTCTGGGGTTAGTTCAGGAGATGTGTGCCCGCATGGGCGCGGTTACCGGCAAGGGTCTCGCAGACTTGATCCGCGAGCAGTTCGGAGTTCGTTGGAGCGCAGTGGTAATGCTGGCTCTGCTCATCGCCAACGGAGGCGTTACGGTCTCTGAATTTGTCGGCATCGCTGCTGCAACAGAGTTACTCGGTGTCCCCGCTTTCATATCTGTGCCGCTTGCTGCAATCGGTATCTGGTGGCTTGTGGTGAAAGGTTCATACCAGCGAGTTGAGAGGGTCTTCCTGCTGATGTCCCTGGTTTTTTTGGGATACATCGTCTCAGCCTTCCTCGCAAAACCTGACTGGGGGGCCATCGCTGTTGGACTGGTCAAGCCAACTTTCAGTTTTGATCAGGTGTATCTGTTCACCCTGATCGCGGTTGTCGGCACCACTGTGTCACCCTACATGCAGGTCTACGTTCAGTCTTCGGTGGTTGAAAAAGGTGTAACCGTAGAGAACTATTCACGAACCCGGATCGATGTTTGGCTGGGAACCGTCTTCGCGATTCTGATCGCGTTCTTTATCATGATCTCTACTGCCGCAACCCTACACAAACATGGCATTCAGATCGAGACCGCCCAGGATGCGGCGCGTGCATTGCGCCCACTCGCTGGAAACTATGCCGAGGCGCTCTTTGCTATTGGATTGTTCGGTGCATCGATGCTTGCAGCGGGGGTCTTGCCGTTGGCGACGGCATACTCGATCACGGAAGCGCTTGGATATGAAAAGGGAGTTTCAAGAAGTTTTAGAGAAGCACCGATATTTCTGGGTATCTTTACTTTTCTCGTTGCTGTAGGGGCGGCTATCGCCGTGGTTCCAAACCTTCCTCTGGTACGAGTGCTATTGATAACGCAAGTCATCAATGGTCTGCTTCTCCCGGTAATCCTGTTTGCTGTTCTCA
Organism: Pyrinomonadaceae bacterium; assembly: GCA_041742785.1. Taxonomy (GTDB): domain Bacteria; phylum Acidobacteriota; class Blastocatellia; order Pyrinomonadales; family Pyrinomonadaceae; genus PSRF01. The sequence goes on from JBGTOA010000069.1 coordinate 6,562, forward strand.
GGTTGGTTAACAACCGCGAAATCATGGGCGTTCACGTTAACGGTCCTCTCTACAACCTAGGCGCCTGGCTGACCACGATCATCGTGACGCTGCTCTCACTCCTTTATATAATCGGCACTCTCTTTCCTGATCTCTTCTAAGTTGTGTCTATCGGTAGGTTTCCTGCTCGCCAACGAAAGCAATCGGTGATAAAAGAAAGGCGTTCTAAAGCTTCCAGAATCCCGTCGGACAGTAACGCTTAACGTGACCCGCCCTCATTCCACGAACAGGTTCGCGATTTTCTTCTCAGCCGTAGCGATTACGTTGCTGGCCCTGTACCTCGTTTACCATTTCGAAGACACTTTAACAGCATACCTCGCGACGCGAATGAGCGGGCGAGTGACCCCTTCGGAAGCAAGTGTGCTTACCGTCATCAAGCTCGGGCTTTGGGCGTTGCTTGCCTATCTCGGTGTACGGGCCGTCAACAGTTTGGTTTTTGGCCTGACGTTTCGACTGCGACGCGGCTTCGAAGCGCCGACGCTGGTTCGTAATGTCTTTTCAATCGTTGCGTTCACTATCCTGTTTTTCCTGACCTTCAGTCAGCTCTACCCGGACGTGAACCTGGGTGCGGTATTTACAACGTCAGCGATCTTCGGCGTCATTCTCGGTCTTGCCTTACAAGATACGCTGGGAAACTTTTTTGCCGGAATTTCACTGCAGGCCGATCGTCCGTTTCAAGTTGGTGACGTAATCACTGTAGGGGCATTGATGCATACCGGCGTGGTTGAAGAGATAACCTGGCGCGCAATTAAGATTCGAACGTTCACCAATCACGTGGTTCTCATCAGCAACAGTTCGGCAGCCAAGGAACCGATTGAGGTTTGCCCGCGGGAAAACCTGAATGCTCGGGTGGTATTCTTCAACACGCTTTATTCAGACTCTCCCGCCAAGACGATCCATGTAATTCGTGAAGCAGTTCGCGAAGCCGATAACGTATCTCCAAAGATCACGCCCATCGTTCGCATCCGCGGCCTCGCGGAAAGCGGTATCGATTACGAAGTTAAGTATTGGCTGGAAGACTATGCGCGGTATAACGACACCGACGCGCTTGTGCGCCAGCGCATCTGGTATGCATTCCGTCGAGCTGACTTAAATTTCGCTTTCCCAACCAGGACACTGCATGTCGAACGAAAGCCAAGACCAGGCGAACTTGCCGGAGACAGCAGCGCGATCATCGAGCGACTTTCGGCAGTGGACATATTTGCACCCCTTTCCGGAGACGAGACAGCCATGCTTGCCCAAGCCGCTGTGAGTGAAGTCTTTGCGCCGGGCGAGACCGTGATTCGGGCAGGAGATCCAGGATCGTCGATGTTCGTTCTCCATCACGGTCGGGTGATCGTGCAGGTCAACGAGGGCGGTACGGCGCGCACCGTTGCCACTTTGAATGAAGGCGACTTCTTTGGAGAGATGGCGCTGTTCACCGGGGAACCTCGAACCGCCAACGTGGTTGCAGTTGAAGAGACCGAAGTGCTCGAGATCGGCCATGCCGCGATGAAAGGCCTCTTTGAGACGAACCCGGGCTTAGTGGAATCCCTCAGTCACATTATGGCCGACCGGCGTCAGGGACTTGAATCCCATGAAGACTCACAAACGAGCCAAGCTGAGTCCGCTGGTCTGCTCTCGGCAATCAAACGGTTCTTCAGTATGCGCTGAGCCTCAACCTCCTGAACCCCGAAGCACTCCCGACCGCCTTTCGCCCGTGTAATCAGGCGTTTTTAACAGACTTGACAGAGAGAGACTCAGATATTATTATTTCGACGCGCTCAGACAAAGATTCTTAAAGCTGGGCGAACTAAAGAGTAATAAATAGGAGGAGAAACAGATGAGTATCGTCCGTTACGACCCTTTCCGGGACTTGCGAACACTGCAAGAAGAGGTGAATCGACTTTTCTCGACCAACCTGACTCGAGGCTTTGGAGAGGAAGGCATCGGCCGAGGAGCCTGGAACCCCAGTGTCGACATCTACGAAAACAAAGATCACATTGTGCTTGAGGCAGAGTTGCCGGGAATGAACCGCGACGACTTTGAGCTCACAGTCGAAAGCAATGTGATCACTCTCCGAGGCGAACGCCGCTTCGAAAAGAAAGACGAGACCGACAACTATCACCGGGTCGAGCGGTCCTACGGTTCATTCACGCGAAGTTTCACTCTGCCTCAAACCGTATCCGCCGAGGGCGCGACCGCCGAGTACAGTAATGGAGTGTTGCGGGTAACGTTGCCGAAGCGCGAAGAGACAAAGACTCGGCGCATCGAAGTTACCGGAGCGACGGCTGCGGGCAAGACGATGGAAGCCAGGGCGGAAACGCAGGCCACCCCTGAGAAAGCGAAGTCGGCAGGCTCTCGCTAATCAAATTCCATCGGAAACTTTTTGAAAGCGGGGCTGCTCGATTCTTCGAGTAATGCCCCGCTTATCTGCCAGAGTGATAGTTAAAAATGAGATTAGATAAATTCACATTACGTGCACAAGAAGCCATTCAGTCAGCAATCGAACTAAGTGAACGCACCCAGAATCAGCAGGTAGAACCAGAGCATTTGCTCGGGGCAATGCTCGAACAGCCAGAGGGTATCGTCAGGCCGATTCTCGGGAAGCTCGCAGTCAACGTAACCGTTGTGCTTACAGAAGTGCAGGCTGCCATTGGACGCTTTCCGCAGGTTAAGGGGGGGCAGCAATACTTCAGCCCCCGGCTTTCACTGGTATTTACCGCCGCTCAGAAGCTCGCCGACGAGATGAAGGACGAGTTCATCTCTACTGAACACCTGTTGCTGGCCCTAATCGACGAAAAGGATGGTGAGGCAGGCAAGTTGTTGCGCCAGCATGGCGTGAAGCGCGAAGACTTAGCGAAGGTGATTGAACAGATGCGTGGTGGTTCGCGCATCACGGACCAGAATGCCGAAGAAAACTATCAGGCACTGTCGAAGTATGCGAAGGACCTAACCGACCTTGCTCGCAAGGGAAAGCTCGATCCCGTAATCGGTCGAGATGACGAGATTCGGCGCACCATCCAGGTGCTGTCTCGCCGTACCAAGAACAATCCCGTACTGATTGGTGAGCCCGGGGTTGGTAAGACTGCAATTGTTGAAGGCCTGGCACAACGAATCATTTCCGGCGACGTTCCTGAGACTTTACGTAACAAACGCCTGGTCGGTCTCGACCTCGGCTCGATGCTCGCGGGTGCGAAGTATCGTGGTGAATTCGAAGACCGGTTGAAGGCGGTGCTGAAAGAAATTGAGAACGCCCAGGGTCACATCATTCTCTTCATCGACGAACTCCATACGCTCGTAGGCGCCGGGGCCGCTGAGGGCGCGATCGATGCCTCGAACATGTTGAAGCCGGCCCTCGCGCGGGGAGAGTTGCGCTGCGTCGGCGCGACCACACTCAATGAATACAAGAAGTACATCGAGAAGGACGCAGCACTTGAGCGGCGGTTCCAGCAGATCTACGTAGGCGAACCTACGGTGGAGGACACCATTGCGATCCTTCGCGGCTTAAAGGAACGTTACGAAGTCCATCATGGTGTGCGCATCAAAGACTCCGCAATCGTCGCGGCCGCAACCCTGTCGAATCGTTACATCACAGACCGGTTTCTGCCTGACAAGGCCATCGATCTTATTGACGAGGCCGCCTCACGACTGCGCATTGAGATCGATTCTTTGCCTCAGGCAATCGATCAGCTGGAGCGGGAAACCATTCAACTCGAGATTGAGCGGCAGGCATTGCAGCGCGAAGAAGATCAGAAGTCGAAGGACCGGCTGGCTGAGATAGAACAGCGGATCGCCGATCTGCGTGAAACATCTTCGGGCATGAAGGCGAAATGGCAGTCGGAGAAGGAAGCCATTGAGCAGATGCGCACTGTCAAAGCCGAGCTCGAGAATTTGAAGTTGCAGTTGGAGCAAGTCCGCAATGCCGGTGACCTCGCTCGCGCTTCTGAAATTCAGTATGGCGAGATTCCGGAACTGGAAAGACGCCTCGAAGCAGAACATGCCAAGTTGGAAGCGTTTCAAAAAGACGGTGTGATGCTGAAAGAAGAAGTAGATGAGGAAGACGTCGCTCAGGTGGTTGCCAAGTGGACGGGCATTCCGGTTTCTAAAATGCTCGAGGGCGAAGTAGAGAAACTGGTAACGATGGAAGAACGTTTGGGACAACGTGTGATTGGACAGGAAGAAGCGCTGAACGCAGTTGCGAACGCCGTGCGTCGAGCGCGCGCTGGCCTTCAGGATCCGAATCGCCCGGTTGGCTCGTTCATTTTTCTGGGGCCCACGGGCGTGGGCAAAACTGAAACGGCTAGGGCATTAGCAGAGTTCCTGTTCGACGATGAGCGCGCGATGATCCGCCTCGACATGTCGGAGTATATGGAAAAGCACGCGGTTGCGAGATTAATCGGAGCACCTCCCGGATACATCGGCTATGAGGAAGGCGGACAGTTGACCGAAGCGGTGCGCCGGCGACCTTACTCGGTCATCCTTTTTGACGAAATCGAAAAGGCCCACCCGGATGTTTTCAACGTGCTGCTGCAAATTTTGGATGAAGGCCGGCTGACCGACTCGAAAGGGCGCACGGTTGATTTCAAAAACACTGTGCTGATTATGACTTCCAATCTCGGCTCGCGTGAGATACAAGCAGCCGAAGGAGATGAAAAGGAGGTCCGCGAGGCTGTGCTGGGCGAATTGCGAGTGCACTTCAAACCGGAATTCCTGAATCGCATCGACGACACTGTTGTCTTTCATCAGCTTTCGCGAAACCAGATTACCAAGATCATTGATGTGCAATTGGAACGCCTGCGTAAGACCTTGCGTGAGCGGAACATTCTGCTCGAGTTCGACGAATCCGCGCGGGAACTGCTGGCTATCGAGGGTTACGACCCGGCTTATGGTGCGCGACCTTTGAAGCGCGCAATTCAGACTTTGGTGCAGAATCCGTTGGCAGTGAAGTTGCTGCGCGGGGAGATCGCCCCCGGACAAACCGTTCGAGTTTCTGCACACAAGGATCAGATGGAGTTCACCACCGACGTGGCCGCCGCGAGGGCTTAGTGGACACGTGACAGGTCACTTGTCACGGCATTTTAACAGTCATGAGAGGAACTATTCACATGTCATGGAATCCATTACAGGACCTGATGCTCTTGCAAGACCGAATGAATCGATTGTTTGAGGATGTGACTCAGAGACGCCCGCAGGAAAACGATGATGAGATCGAGCGCGCCGACTGGACGCCGGTCGCGGACGTCTATGAAAGTGAAGAGGAGTTTACTATTGCCGCTGACTTACCCGGTATCGATCGCAACGCGCTGGAGATCACGCTCGACGACAATCGTCTGATCCTGCGCGGCAACCGTTCAATTGAAGCTAAACCTGGTTCCCGTACGGAGCGACCCAGTGGGACTTTTCTCAGGAAGTTCAACGTTCCTCGGGCAGTCGAGCAGAATGACATTCGTGCCGACTACAAAGATGGAGTCCTGGTAGTACATTTACCCAAGCGCAAAAACGGCCAAGGACAGAGAGTTGAGATCAAAGTCAGCTGAATTTTGGTACTTAGTTTAAGTATGAAAGCAGGGAGGCAACAGTGAATTTTAGCCGGAGAGACAGAAAAGACCCTGATAATGACGAGCCGGAGATTCGCGTCACTGATCGGCGACGCATTTATCTTGACGATGAGGGCAATGCCGGTACGAAGGCAAACTCTGAAGACACGCCAAATCTGAAACCCAGCTACGTCGAAGAACTGGAAGCCCGCACGCGGGCGGCAGAAAAGCAGGTGCATGATGTCCAGGCACGCTTTGAACAAGTTCGTTCTGAGTTACAGCGCGAAACTGATGCAACTCGGCAGCGGTTGAATCGAGCCGCTGATGAGCGGGCTGAGCGCGAGAAAGCAAACTTTATCGCGGCCCCGTCGACGCCGTGGGTCAGCAGTTCGATCCGGAACTGCATGAGGCGATTGAAACAACGACCGTCGATGCCGACCATGAGGGTCAGGTCGTCGCAGAATACACCCGGGGATATAAGATGCGAGACAAGCTGTTGCGTCCGGCACGCGTCAAAGTCGGGCGTGCTTCCGGAAAATCGGATTCTGCCAGTCAATCTTAAGTCCCGCGCCCAGCAACTAAGCGCCCGTTAACTAATTAAAGGAGAGAAAAGTGGCTGCAAAAGAGATGAAGTTCAACGAAGAAGCACGCAATGCGATGCTCAAGGGAGTCAACACCCTCGGTAACGTAGTGCAGGTAACGCTTGGGCCGAAAGGTCGCAACGTGGTGCTGGGTAGAAAGTTTGGCGCACCGCTCATCACCAAGGACGGGGTCACCGTGGCAAAGGAGATTGAGCTGCAGGACAAATACGAGAATATGGGCGCCCAGATGGTGCGCGAAGTTGCGGTTAAGACAAATGATAAAGCAGGCGACGGTACCACTACTGCGACGGTTCTGGCCCAGGCGATCTTTCGTCTGGGCGTGAAGAACGTTGCGGCGGGGGCAAACCCGATGTCGTTGCAGCGTGGTATACAGGCAGCTACCGACACCGTCGTCGCTGAACTGCAACGCATGTCCAAGAAGATTAAAGGTAAGGAAGAGCTGCTTAATGTCGCCACAGTTTCCGCCAACAACGATCGCGAGATCGGGCGGCTTATCTCTGAAGCCATGGAGCAAGTGGGCAAGGACGGAGTAGTCACCGTCGAGGAATCAAAGACGCTGCAGACCGAGCTCGACATCGTGGAAGGAATGCAATTCGACCGCGGTTATTTATCCCCTTACTTCGTGACCAATCCTGATCGCATGGAGGCGGTACTCGAAGAGCCATTCATTCTTCTCCATGAGAAGAAGATTTCCGCCATGCGTGACCTCGTGCCGATCCTCGAACAAACGGCCGGCAGTGGACGCGCGTTGCTGATCATTGCCGAAGACATCGAAGGCGACGCGCTGGCGACGCTGGTGGTCAATAGACTCCGCGGCACTATTAAAGTTTGCGCTGTCAAAGCACCGGCTTTCGGTGATCGACGAAAAGCAATTTTGGAAGATGTCGCCGTTCTGACAGGTGGCCGTGTGATTACGGAAGATCTCGGAATCAAACTCGAGAATGTTCAGCTGGCGGATCTCGGCACAGCCAGGCATGTGGTCGTGGATAAGGACGCAACCACGATTATCGAAGGCGGAGGTAGTAGCCACGAGATTCAGGGCCGCGTAGCTGCGATCCGCAGGCAAATTGAAGAGACTACGTCGGATTACGATCGCGAAAAGTTGCAGGAGAGGTTGGCAAAACTTGCCGGCGGTGTCGCAGTTGTTCGGGTTGGCGCGCCAACAGAAACCGCCCTGAAGGAGATCAAGGCCCGCGTTGAAGACGCCCTCAACGCAACCAGAGCGGCTGCCCAGGAGGGCATTGTTGTTGGCGGTGGCGTCGCGCTGCTCCGTGCTACTAATACACTCGACAGATTGTCGGATCCTGATCCCGACGTATTAACCGGAATTGATATCGTGCGTTCGGCCCTTGCAGAACCTCTTCGTCGCATTGCTGAAAATGGCGGGTGGGACGGCGCAGTAGTGGTGGGCAAGGTGCACGATATGAAGGGCGCTAAAGGCTTCAACGCCGCGACCGGTGAGTTTGAGGACCTCGTTGCTTCGGGCATCATCGATCCGACCAAGGTTGTACGCACGGCTCTACAGAATGCTGCATCGATCGCCGGTCTTTTACTGACAACCGGGGCGGCAATTACTGATGCGCCCGAACCGAAGAAGAAGACGCCGCCGATGCCCGGAGGAGGCGAAGACTACGACTACTGAGGTACAACAGCGGACTTGGACCTTCACTAAATTCTTGCCAATTGAATCCTTCCTGGTGCGGCTCGAGTTGGCGGGAAATTTGCAAGACCATTGCGAAGTGGAATGTTGTTGCATTGAAACGCAACGGCGAATATGCTCAAAGGCATCTAACTTGCGGGTTAGAGGGGCAGTTTGAATTGAAAATTGATATTAGTTACCTCCGGCTTCTGTCATGAAATCAATCAAACGAGCATTAACGGTTCGAGACAGACGAGGTTATTTAAATGGCTGATTTAGGGGCATACAAAGATAAGTTCGGCGAAACCGGCCAGCGTGTCCTGGAATACGCGATGAGTGAATCCCGGCGGCGTGATCAAAATTTCGTTGCAGTTGAACACATTCTGGAGGCTTTGATTCATGAAGAGCCCGATATGTTCAACACCGCTATGCGCGAACTATCGCTGGACCCGGTAGTTGTAAAAATGGCCATCGGCAGGCGACTGGAAAGCATTCGGCAGCAGCATATTGGCAAGGGCTTTAGGATCTCACCTGAGACTACAGATTTATTCAAACGATCGATGGAGCGAGCAAGGACCCAGGGGCGCAAGACTATTGAGGCAACGGACATTTTTGAAGCGCTCACGAATTATGAAAGTTTGTTTGTTGAAGTCTTGAGGATGATGGGAGTGACGCCGGAGAACGTGGCGGAGAATGTTCGCGCGCAGGTTCAAAAACGCGAGCATGAAGAGGAACAATATCGGAAGAAGTTCGAGCTACCGCCCTACCTCAAACACTTCGGCGTCTCGCTTAACCGCCTGGCCCGTGCTGATAAGATCGCTCCCACCATTGGTCGCGAAAAAGAGATCCAGCAGATCGTCGAGATTCTTTGTCATCGCGAGCGCGCCAATTCACCTATGCTGGTTGGCGAGCCTGGGGTTGGCAAGACTGCGGTCGTGGAAGGAGTCGCGCGCTTGATCGAACTCGAACCGGAAAAGGTCCCGGCGCGACTGCGCGGTTCTCATGTAGTGCAACTGCAGATGGGCGGCCTGGTGGCAGGCACAATGCTGCGAGGAATGTTTGAAGAGAGAATCAAAGGCATCATTGATGAGGTGAAGGATCGCGACAATCTAATCCTGTTTATCGATGAGGCACACACCATCATTGGCGCCGGTGCTGCGCTGGGCACTTCGTCAGACGCCGCCAACATGTTTAAGTCTGCGCTGGCGCGAGGCGAAATGCGGATTGTTGGCGCCACGACCATCACCGAATACAAGGAGTTCATAGCCGAAGACGAGGCCCTGGCGCGTCGCTTTAGGCTGGTGAAGGTGGCTGAGCCAACCATCAGCGAAACCCGAGAGATACTGCTCGGACTTCGACCGCGACTGGAAAGAAACTATTCCGTCAAGATCTCGGATGACGCGATCAACACCGCGCTTGAAATGGCGCCAAAGTACATCCGCAATCTGCATCTGCCTGATAAGGCAATCGGATGGTTGGACACGGCGGCCGTCAAGGTCGAGATCAACGAGCCACAGACGCTGGTGGTGAGACCCGAACACGTAATCGATGTGATTTCACAAGAATCGCGCATTCCGCGCGACATGATCTTCCGCGATACGAGCGAACGCTTCCTGATGACGGAAGCGATGCTGGCCCAGCGAGTGATTGGTCAGAAACAGGCGATCAAAGCTGTCGCACAGCGTTTGCGGCTCAATAAGGGACCGTTGAAAGAGTCGCACTACAAACCCGATGGCGTACTCCTGTTTTTGGGGCCAACCGGTGTTGGTAAGACCGAGTTGGCGAAGGCCGTTGCGGAGTTCATGTTCGGCGATGAGGAAAAGATGGTCCGCATCGACATGTCTGAATACAGCGACGGTACGGTGAGTATTGAGAAGCTGATTGGCATGCCCCGCGGCATTGTGGGATCAGAACGTGGTGGGATTCTCACCGAGCAGTTGCGCGAGAATCCTTATACCGTGTTGTTGTTGGATGAGGTTGAAAAGGCTTCACCGTATTTGATGAATCTTTTTCTACAGGCCTTTGACGAAGGCTGGCTGACGGATGGTCGAGGCAAGAAGGTCTATCTTTCCGATGCCATTGTGATCATGACTTCGAACCTTGGCTCAGACAGTTTTAAGAAGTTCGAGAAGCCACTGGGATTTGGTGTAAAGACCGCGACCGACGTGCGCGCGGTAAACAACGAGGTAATGAAAGCGGCTGAGCAACGATTCTCGCCGGAGTTCAGGAACCGAATCGACGAGATAATCGTCTTTGCGCCCTTGACCATGGATGAAGTCCGGCAGATTGCTGGAATCTATCTGGACAAGCTGAGAAGGCAGATGGAGCGACAGGGCAAAGCAGTGGAAGTGTCGGAAGCTGCGCTGAACCTGTTGACCGAAAAGGGCTTCAATACTGCTTACGGAGCTCGGTTCCTGAAACGGCACATCGACGAGAAAGTGAAGCTGCCGATTACCGCCATGTGGAAGACCGCATCGAGTTTTTTGGTTGACGTAGAAGACGGCGAGACGGTTGTCAAAGCGCAGGCCACTAATGCAAATCTCAACTGACTAACAGACATAGAATTAAAAGAAGGGCTTCAATGTTACGCACTGAAGCCCTTTCCCTTTGGAGAAATGGACATTTGGAATGGCTTGAGCGGCTTTCCTGCTACGGCCACCGAGTGCCTGACTCCAATCACAATCTTGTCCGTGGTAAATTCTTGCCTTAAGTATGAAGAGCCCCAAATTCCCCACCTCGTTGTTGTCCCTGTGGTTATTACTTCTACCGATCGCGGTAGGCGCGCAGGAACCTGTGCCCTTGTCAACGAGCGCGCCAACTCAAACAGGTTCCGATCAAAAGGCCGAAGAGATCATCAAACTTGGAATTCAAGCAGTCGGCGGCGATGCGTTTCTGAATGTCAGGACAGTTATCGGACGTGGTTTTTTTACTACATATCAGGATGGAGTTTCGCAACTGCCCACTCGCTTTCTGGATTACATTGTTTTTCCCGACAAGGAACGCACAGAGTTTTCAGGGGGTGGGGCCAGAATCATTCAGGTAAACTCCGGTGAAACTGGTTGGATTTTTGACGGCGCGGCACGAACCATTAAGGACATGAAGTCACCTCAGATTGAAGACTTCAAACGCAGCATGCGCACCAGCGTCGAAAACATTCTACGTGGCTGGTGGCGTAAGGAAGGCGCAACGCTAAAATATGTCGGACGGCGCGAAGCAGGACTGGCGATGCGAAATGAAACTGTGCGCCTGACCTACCCGAATGGATTTTGGATCGAGTACGAATTTGGAGCGCGTGATGGGAGGCCTGCCAGAATCATTTATAAGCAAACACGTAAGCGAGCTGACAATGACGAGGAAATAGAAAGTCTCGAAGAGGACCGCCTGCAGAAGCCGATCACAATCGGTGGGGTAACCGCACCATGGGTAATCGATCACTTCACGAACGGCTTTCAAACCAGCCGTATCAATTATGAGTCGATTGACTATAATCAGCCCGTTCCCGATTCGATCTTTGCTAAACCAGACAACATCAAGAGTCTGAAATAACCCGTCAGTCGCAGCTTCCTGACCCCAGCCCAGGAAGAGACATGCTCGCTCCTTTGGACAAGCTTTGGTTCGCGCTCGAAATTATGGTGGTGCCCCCGAGTTGGATCTATTGAACTCACCGATCGCTTTACGAATACTAAATACAAATCCAATCTCGTCGAGACCACGCAGGAGCAGTGGCGAGGGATAGGAAGAAGACCTCGATTCACATCGTGAACTCGACCGCATTTGCCGGAGTGGCTACCAGTAAGAAGCGGCTGCATCTAACCGTCAAAAGGCGATCACAAAATAGACAGCCCGCGCATTCGCAAAACCGAGCAGGTGTCCTCCAGACGTTTCCATCACGAGTTGAGGCTGACGTCGCCCCACGAGATCGGTGCCGAACTCTCAGCGTGGTTGAAGGAGGCTTATCTGCTCAGCGCTTAAAACGGTTTGGAAGCGGAGCAGTTGCTGGTTTCGAAGTCGTAGGTCTATCGGCAAGTAGCGGTAGAGGATTGATCGCACCACTTGGAGAATAAACTCCGAAGTGCAGGTGAGGTGGCGTACCCTGTGCGTTGCCAGTCGTGCCCACGTAGCCGAGTACCGTTTGCCTCGACACTCTGTCCCCTTCCCTCAGTCGTTCAGCGTAGGAATCGAGATGCGCATAATAGTAAATCCGTCCTCCCGCCCCGACGACCGAAACTGTCTGGCCGCCGAGACGGTTCTCTCCAATCTTCACTACATAACCGTCCGCAGCAGAAAGGACGGGCGTGCCACGCGGCGCGAAAATATCCTGGCCCTCATGTTTTCGGTCCGCGCCACGCGGAGCACGCCAGGTGTTTGCGATTTCCTTCTTCGTCACGTTTTTCACCGGCATCGAGAGTTGCTGATCGGGTTGCTCTGCATACAGGCGCGCCACCCTGCCATAGAGAACCAGCCTATCTGTAAGCGCCTTCATGCAGGTGCCCAGCAATACCCAGTTACTGAGTACCAGCACTGTCGCTAAACCAACCGATGCCGCCAGAATCACCCGCTTTTTCATCGCATTTTTGCGATGCCGGTAGGTCATGGAAAGTTGTCACAATCACCCCGGCACGCAATTTTCAAAGATAGGAACGCCGGGCTATCTTCACGGTTCCCGGGAGCTGAAAAAGGAATAACCTGAACAGGAGCGTCCAATTCATCACACAAAGAGGCCCATTGGTCACAAAGTTGGTCCGGTAGCCGTCGCCTTGCGCTATGACTGCGCTGTCTAATTCTGCAGACAGTCGCCATTTCCGAGCGGGCGACCAAACAACCCTAAACGGCCTTAGGCTTTTGGTGCAATCAACCTCAAATCCACAAGGAGTCAGATCATGAAACCGAATGCAGCATTTGAAGCTTTCGAGAAAGTAGCCGGGCAGCGCGAAGGCCGTCACGGCGGACAAGTTATTCCAGCCCGCGGCAGAATCTTCGCATTGATGCTTGTTTCGCTGCTTCTGGCGATGACGGCCGTCGCCCAGGTTCCGAGCACAGGAAATATCACGCGATTAACAATTAAGTCGGGAGTGCTGGGAGAGGAGCGCGGAGTCCTCGTACGCACGCCTGTCGGTTACGAGACAAACAAAGTGAGTTATCCGGTGCTCTATCTTACCGACGGTGATGCTCACATCGGACACACTGCCGGGACAATCAATTTTCTCGCTAACAACGGACGCACATCCGAACTGATTGTGGTGGGCATATCGAACACGGACCGCACTCGCGATCTCACGCCAGTGAAGTCTTCGGCAAAAAATGCGGCCGGTGCCACCCAGTTCCCTACTAGTGGCGGGGCGGACAACTTTCTAAAGTTCATTGAAACGGAACTGATTCCTCAGATTGAGAAAAGCTACCGCGTCCAGCCTTATCGAATTCTGGCGGGGCATTCCCTCGGGGGGCTTTTCGCGATTCATGCGATGGTTGCCCGACCGGGTGTTTTCAACTCGTATGTGGCAGTTAGCCCATCTCTCCAGTGGGAGAACCAGGAAGCGCTCAAGCGCGTTACGGAATTCTTGAAGAACCAAAAAGAGCTAAAGGCGACGCTGTTCGTCTCGCTCGGCAATGAGCCTGGACCAATCGGGGAAAGCTTCGATAGTTTTAAAGAGGTATTGACCAGGACCCAGATCAAGAATTTCGAATGGCAGGCTGAAAAAATGACTGACGAGGATCACGGTTCCGTGGTCTTACGCAGTCACTATGCGGGATTGCGTAAAGTCTATGACGGCTGGCAAATGCCGCGGGATCCAACAGGTGCGGTTGCTGGCGGCCTGAAGGGAGCTGATGCACATTATCAATGGCTGAGCGAGAAATTCGGCTACAACATTTCCACGCCCGAAAATCTGATCAATCTGATGGGATATCAGTATCTGTTCGGAGGAAAAGACGAGGAGGCCATCGCAACCTTCAAGATTAACGTGGAACGGTATCCGGGCTCGGCTAATGTTTACGACAGTCTGGCAGAGGCTTATGAAAAGGGGGGCAGAATGGATCTGGCCGCGCCGCTCTATCAAAAGGCCCAGCTGTTAGGGCAACAGAACAACGATCCTAACGTGGCTATCTACAAGGCAAACTTCGAGCGAGCAAGCCAGAAAGCCAAGGGCACTCAAGCGGCAAGCGCCCAGGAAAAGTAAGCGCTATTTAGACTTCGATGCTGAAGCTGCGAGAGCGCGGTCGATTGCCTCTCGCAGCCCTTCGGCGGTCAGATTGATTAGCATCTTTCCGTTGATGAAAATTGTGGGTGTGCCTTCCACTCCGTAAAGCTCACCATCTTGAATATCCTTCTGCACTTCAGCCACAAAGGTATCTCGATCAAGTGCCAAATCAAACTTAGTTCGATCCAGCCCGAGTTCGGTCGCATACTTCTTAAGCGACGGCACGTCGAGCGCACTCTGGCGTTTGAAAAGCAACGCCGCATATTCGAAAAACTTCCCCTGAGCATTAGCAGCATTTGCTGCCTCAGCAGCCTTGTGGGCGTTTGCGTGTACGCTCAGCGGAAAGTCTCGCACTACCAGGCGAACCTGATTGCCATAGGATTTAAGTGTCTCTTCAATCACTGGATGCATGGCCGCACAAGAAGGGCATTGAAAGTCGGTGAACTCGACAATGGTGACCGGTGCGGTGACGGGTCCGCGCGCGGGATCATCATCGACACTAATCGATTGCACCGGAGGCTCTGGTTCAGAGATCAGGATGCGAATGTCCGCGCCTTTCCGGAGTCGCTCGGCGAGTGCGCGTTCAAGGCGTTGTGTTTCCTGGGTCTGGAGGTAGTTCGCCAGCTGCGCTTTCACTGAGTTCAGATCGCCGGTTATCCTGGATTTGTTCTCCTCATAGAACTTGCTCACCTGCGCATCGGTTGCGGGTTTCACCTTATCGCTGATTTCGGTACGAACAATCATCTCGGGACCAATACTGCGGCGCCTGGCTTCCTCCAGCAAAAGCATGTTGGTAATGACTTGCTCCAGCGCGTCCATCTCGACCTCATATGCTGCCAACTGCAAGCGGTAGACAATCGGCTTTAATCGTTCGAGCAATGGGCCGGCGGTTACGACTCGTCCGCCGACCGTAGCCACCACCGCAGTCGGTGACAGATTGGGCATGTTCAGATTGGCGCCCATGACGACCGGATGTGAAGCACGTAATCTCTTCACGAAGTCGGCAGAGACGAGCTCTTCGCGTTCGTTGCGCAGGAAGGCAAGCACCTGTGCGCGCGCAGAGGCCGGATCGGTGTCGCCCAGTTGGTCCTTCTTCTCTTCGATGAACCTCTTGATTTCAGCCTCCGACGGATCGACTACTCGCTTGAGTACGTCCTGCTCGTAGACCTGTTGGGTTCGTAGGTTGCGCCTCTTCGCTTCCGCTTCCAGCAGCATTGTGTTGATCTGCATATCAAGTACGCGCTGCCTCGATTCGGCCAACTTCTCATCCAAACTCTCGACCGCCTCGGCAACCCGCTGGTCGATATCCAGGGTAGTGATTGTCTGCCCATTGACTATGGCCAACCGAATCGGCTGGCGCGGTTGGCGCGGGGAAGACGTAGCACTTGGCGAAGACAGGGGAGTGGGCTGAGGAGCCGCAGGCTTAGGAGCAACTGTCCGCGGAGCGCTTTGCCTGCGCTTGGTCTGGGCAAGGCCAATCGTTGCCAACACGAATAGCAGGCACACAACAGAAAGCAGTTTTAGAATTTTCATTTTGTTGGGGACGCGCAAAACTAATGCCAGATCAAGCCAAGTTAGAGCCCAAAACAGGCAGGCGGCGTTGCCAAGTGAGGCAACGCCGCGATAATCAAGGTCCAAGTCGTTCGTTATTAACGATAGCGAATGATGCTTCGCCGGCGCGGTTTCACCGGAGTACGCACAGCAAGTAGATTCTTGTGTCGCCCGTTTAAGATGAAGGCAAGCCCCTGATGAGTGATTCCGAGCAGCCGAGCAGCTCGCGTCACACTTCCACCAGAAGCCTCGAGAGCGCGCTTGATAATTTTACCCTCAAAACGGAGCACGCGCTGTTCCAGGGACAGATTGGTTTCGAGATCGAAATCCGCGTTGAACGGGGCCGGTTCCCTACTCACATCGAAAGGGAAGTCCAGCGAACTGTAGGTCTCTCGAGCCAAAATCCGACGCGCACATTCGCCCAGGCGCTCCTTAATTCGTTCGTCCTGGGATTTAGCCAGCAACGATTCCGCGCGCAAGTAAAACTGCTTGGCCTCGATGCCGAGGTATTCATCCAATTCCTCGACCATGCTTAAGGCAGCGTTACCGGCAGTGTCAGGATCGCCGCCTTGCTCAGCCAGATCAACTGCTCGTTTGAACGCGGCATGCGCTTCCTCACGGCGCTCGATCCGGGATAACGTGATTGCATGGGTCGTCAGTGACTCCGCAAGCAGTGAACGCTGGTCGCCACCCTGCAGCGTTCGAACGGAAGCCCTTGCAACCGACTCTGCTTCTGCAACCTTTCCTTCAGCGAGGAGAACTCGTGCGCAGGTTTCGTCAACCTGCGCCACATGGCCTCGATCATTCACGCTCAGAAAAAGCAAACGTGCTCTATTGAGATGCTCATGAGCTTCTGCGAAACGTCCAAGGCTCGAGAACAAGAGCCCTTGATTGTTTTCTGTAACGGCTTGAAAACGTCTGTTTCCTGATTGCTCCAGGTGATACGAGGCCGCGGCGAATTCGACCAACGCCTGGTCTATGTAGTCTTCTCGTCTTTCAGCGAGGCCGAGGTTCTTAAGTACCGTGGCGTATTCGTTGTGAAACTTGCCGCGCAGAGAATGGTTGGAGCTTTCTTCAAAAGCCTTCGCCGCCTGCCGATTGACCTCGAGCGCGTCTTTCAAACGCATCGAGGATCTCTCTACCACTGCCAGGTTGAGCAGGGTGCGAAGCTTCGCTTCAGTCCTTGCCTCACTCAATTGAGTCAAGACGTGGCGCAACACCGCGCGGGCTTCGTCATAAGCGCCTTCTCGCCAGTAACAGATTGCCAGATCGTTTGAGGCTTCGGCGACTCTTTCGCGCAGGCTGAGCTCTTCAAAAATATTCCGGCTTTCGCATATCAGATCCTTAGCTACCTCTTGCGCACGCTCAATCTGATTGGCGCCGCCCAGCCAACCGCAGAGACTGCCCACCCGCAAGAGGATCTCCGCCTGAAGCAAGCGAGCAAATCCCGAAACGTCTGGACGCACCCCTAGTTGTGGACAAAGGTCTCCGAGAACTTCCCTCGCCGCCGGGTAGTCCCCATCCATCTCCAATTGTTTGGCACGGATACAACGTGACAGCGCTATCTCATCTCGCCCGAGGTTTTGAGTTGAATTGTCGAGTATCTGTAAGTTCATGTGAGGTAGCCCTTTAAGTCACGCAGTAAGACGCCTTGCATAGCGCTAACTTGGCGGATATTATCCACCGCCTAATCAATTGCCCAGTTGCTTTCCCAAGCTAATGAGAACTGGCCACAACAAAGATCAATAAGGAGACAACCATGAAACAGGTCAAAAATCTAATACTCGCGGCATTCCTTGTTATCGCGCTCAGCAGCGGCGTTCAAGCCGGCGATATCAGTAGCCCGGGTGTTAGCTCGACGCCTCCAGGTGACATTGGCAGCCCAGGTGCAAAATCTACAGAAGAGACGGTGGAACTGAACTCAACTTCAACCAGTGAAATGACTGACGGCATCAGTGACCCGGTGATGATGGAAATTTTGTTAGCCCTGATCGCGCTAATCTAAGCAAGCCAATATTTAAAGCCTTGCCCTGGGATTCAGACTCGGCGATAAAGTCGAGCCTGTGGCTGTTGTGTGCTTAACCCCCGGAAAACCCGGTAAGGTGCCCGGCAAGGAGGCGCTTGACGTGTTGCATGCTACCCCTATCACGCCGGCGAAAGCAATACCAGAGGGTGGCGACACGAACAAAGTTGCCAAGTCAAAGTAGGTAACCAATAGTTGGCCGTTTCAACTGTCATTGGAGTCGCCGACCAGCCTCCGCACAGTATCGAGCGTGTCGGCTTCATCAGGCCGTTTGTCCGGTCGCAATCGCAAAATACGTGGAAACCGCAGCGCAAAACCGCTCTTATGACGCTTGGAGGGTTGCACTTTGTCGAACGTAACTTCGATTACGATGCGCGGTTCCACCACTCTAACCCGTCCATGCGCAAACTCTTGGACCGTATGCACCTTGAACCACTCAGTCAACTCGAACAACTCCGCGTCGGTAAGTCCCGAGTAAGCCTTGCCTATATTTAGAAGCTCGGAGCTTTCGTCTGACTTGCGAACTGCGAAGGTATAATCGGAAAGCAGGCTTCTTCGCTTTCCATGGCCGACTTCAACTGCCGTGACGACGACATCGAGGCTGGCGATCGCCCTCTTAAGTTTCAGCCAATCGCGACCTCGCCGTCCTGGTTTATAGAGTGAGTTTGGGCTCTTGATCATCAACCCTTCATTGCCCCGGTTGCGGGCGTCGTCAAACTCCTTATCGAGAGCCTGGACCTCATGAAAACGCTTGGCTTGGGAGATCCTAAACGTACCCCTTTGTGGAGTTATCTGCTCCAGAATTTCACGGCGCTTGACCAGGCTGACCTCAGTCAACACGCCTCCATCCGCGTAAAGTAGATCGTAAGCTACTAGCACGACCGGGATCTCGTTGAGCAGAGTCTGCTCAATCTTTTTTCGACCCAATCGTTTTTGCAGTTCACTGAAAGCAAGGATCTCATCACCGCGAGCCGGAACAATTTCACCATCGATGATCGCGTCCGTCGGCAGGTTTTGAAGTGGAATTATTAACTCAGGGAACCGATGAGTAATCTCATCCATGGTTCGCGAATAAATAGCGATACGATCGGAGGTGACGTGAGCCTGGGCCCGAATGCCGTCAAATTTGTCCTCGACCAGGAACTCATCCGGCATGGTTCGCGCAATATCCACCAAATCGGCCGCTGGCGTTGCCAACATGAACTTGATGGGATGAAACAAGCGCATTCGCACATCCTCGAGATCGTTTTTACGGGCTCTTATTGCAGTTTCTCCGATATCACCAAGCAGCATGTTTCCCTGGGCAACTTTCGATAGGGGGTGGCCAAACGTTCGGGCTATTGAATCTTCGACCAGTCCTTCCCGTAACCCTATACGCAGATCGCCCGTAAGGATCTTTATGAGGTATTTGGCTTCGAGTGGTGTTGCGTGACGCAACACGGCCGAAAGAAGCGCGGTTTTGTTCTTCGTCCCGCGGGTTTCACTAAGCCTGGTAATAATCGATTCCGTCTCAGCTAATGAAACCGTTGGTTGCTGAAATGTATGCCGTGCTTCCTTTACCGCCTCATAAGCAACTTCGCCGGCATCACCTAACCGAACATATCCTGGAGACAAGACTTCCCAACTAATACCGGTTGCCTCACTAAGCGCAGTGCCAATGATGCGGCCTCCAACTTTGGTTGTGCGTTCATCTGACGAGGGGAACTGGTGCCCTGCAAAATAACGAGCCGCGCGGGCCAGGTCAGCGTCATGAAGCTGCTTGAAGTATTCAGCAATCGTGGCGGCCTTCTCGAGCTTCCTGGTAGTCGCCGCAACACTCTCAGCAACCTCTGCGAACCGCTCCAGGAAGTGCGGCGGGATCTCTACGTTCGTAATTTGAGGTTCTGACATTTTATCGATTCAAGCCATCAGTCGGAAAACCCAAGGTTGCGGCAGGGCGTAAACAGTGTCAAGACCAGGCTAAATTAGCTCGCCAGCAATGTGGCCTTCTGGTTTTCTGAAATCACGCGCTACAATCGCTGGTCAATAACATTCCCACAATACCTGGGAAGTTCACGGAGAAGCTCCACCCCAGAAAGGCAAACCGCAGAGCGTGCTTTTACTAATCCTCGAATCGCTGGGCAGCACCGAACTCCTGTTCATACTGGTGATGGCACTTGTGTTTTTCGGGCCGAGGAAATTACCTCAGATGAGTCGCAAGCTCGGGAAAAGCCTCGCAGAGTTTCGCCGTGCTTCTGAAGACTTCAAGAGTACCTGGGAAAGAGAAGTAGCGATTGAGTCCCCGCTTAATGATCCCCCAGCTAGTGCCCGTTCAAGCACTGACGATCGCACGCTTTTCAGCGGTGAAGCGAACGAATCGATAGTTCCAACGATCCACCCCGTATCACCCGAAGAGCACATTCCGAGGGAGACTCATACCGGAGCTGAGCCACCTGCCACCCCGCATGAAAGAAAGGTAGATGTTAGTCCTGCGGCACCGTTGCAGAAACGAGATTGGCTATAACCCGCAGAACTGACCCAGGCATGTCATCCCTCCTCAGAGCACGATCAATCGACGATGATAAAGACGCTGAACTCGGCGGTCAGATGTCGTTTCTGGAACACCTGGACGAACTGCGTACGAGGCTGATTCGATCCATAGTCTTTGTTTTCGTTGCGACGGCGCTGTGCTGGTTTGTATCGGATCGCATTTATAACTTTCTCGCTGTTCCAGTTGAACGAGCTTTGGCCGAGGCGCAACAGCATCAAGTGCCCATTGACGGACTAACGGGTCAGGAATCCATAACGCCCCTCAACCTCGTAAAGGAAGGTGAGACTGGCAGATTTGTATTTCAAGAAGAAACCAGGCTCGGCGGCAGCGTTATTCCGGTAGGCGTATCGGTCTCAGCCCGCGTGGCTCGTGACGCTAAAGGAAAACTTGGACTATTCACAGATGAGCCGCTTTATACCGGCAGCACGATAATACCGAAAGATGTCCGCCTACCCGTCGACTTGCTGGCTCTGCCGCAACCGTTTTCCGGACTCAATGATAAGTTGATCGTCACCAGCGCTCTTGAGCCGTTCTCGCTTTACATCAAGGTATCGTTGTACGCCGCTATCTGCATCTCAATCCCCTTTCTACTCTTCCAAATCTGGGGTTTTGTTGCGCCGGGCCTTTATCCGCATGAACGTGGTTATGTAACGCCTTTTATCGCGCTTTCGTCGATCTCATTTGTTCTCGGCGCAGCTTTCGCCTACAAAATCATTTTTCCACCAGCTGCCCGATACTTGCTCGGGCTGGGACAAGACTTTCGCCTGCTACTGAAGGCAGGCGACTATTTCGACTTCATCATCATCGTCATGCTGGGCATGGGCATCGTGTTTCAAATGCCGGCGGTCACTTATGTCCTGGCACGCATTGGTTTGGTAACGGCCGGATTTTTAGTGAGAATCTGGAAAACCGCACTGATTGTGATACTTATCTGCGCGGCGGTTTTGTCTCCGACCAGCGATATCCCCAATATGCTGTTGTTTGCAGCGCCAATGATGGTTCTTTATCTCGTATCCATTTTCGTGGCCTGGATTTTTACTCGACCGCGAACGTCCACTTAATAGCTGTTCCTGCGCACCAAAGGCAACGAAAAGGGCCGTTTTTCGCATCCTTGACTGTGTTCCTGGCAAGACCTTAGAATCCCTGCTTCCCGACCCGGTATTCTTGCCGGGTGCTGGTTTCATACCTTCGATAGGAGTTTCCTAAATGCATTACCTGAAAGTCGCTCTTCGTCTGACACTTCTCCTGACGATTTCAGTGAGTGGAAATCTGCCGCTGTTTGCCCAGGAACGCAGAGGTCAGGATCCTTCCGAGAAGCCGCGAAACGTTAAGCCGGAACTTAAGAAGGCCTACAAAGACTGGCTCGATAAGGACGTGACTTACATCATCACTGAAGAGGAGCGCAAGGCCTTTAGAAAACTAGCGACTGATGACGAGCGCGAGAAGTTTATCGAGGAGTTTTGGCGTCGGCGCGATCCAGATCCAGATACCGACGAGAACGAATTTAAAGAGGAGTACTACGAGCGGATTGCTTACGCGAACGAACACTTTGCTTCCGGTATCCCCGGCTGGAAAACTGACCGTGGTCGCATCTGGATCATGTATGGCAAGCCGCACGAGCGCGAGACCCATCCGATGGGGGGCGCCTACGAACGCCCGTCGTACGAAGGCGGTGGTTCGACTACGACTTATCCGTTTGAGATCTGGTTCTATCGCCACTTGCCAGGCGTAGGCTCGGGTATTGAGATTGAGTTCGTTGATCCCACTGGCAGTGGCGAGTATCGCATCGCGCGCAATCCTTATGAGAAAGACGCGATGATGATGGTTCCGGGCGCAGGATTAACCTTGTCTGAGCAGTTGGGACTGTCCGATAAAGGCGATCGAATCGCCGGTGCAGGCGGGATAGGAATGGCTAACTATCAGCGCGAACAGGACAGCCCGTTTTCAAGACTGCAATTGCTGGCTGATCTAAACCGCCCGCCGCAAGTGAAGTTCAACGATCTCGCCACCGCAGTTAATACGGGAGTGGTCGAAGAGAATCCGCTCAACTTTGATATCCGCGTAGACTTCTTCCGCCAATCGGACGAGCGCGTAATCACTGCGTTTACCATCCAGACTGATAACAAGGACCTGGTGTTTCAGGATAGTGGCGGTCTACAACAGGCACGCATCAACATCTTTGGAAAAATTACTTCTGTAGCGAATCGTCGTGTAGGAATCTTTGAAGACCCCGTGATCACTACTGCGACCGCTCAGGAATTGACCGAGGCGAAGGACCGCAAATCGGCATACCAGAAAGCCGTGCCTCTCGCAGCGGGAACCTATAAGGTTGATGTAATCGTGCGCGATGTGACCTCCGGCGCAACGGGAATCCGGCACGTCGGATTCACTGTTCCGAAATATGACCCGCAAAAGCTCTCCACCTCGACGCTGGTGCTGGCAGCAAAGCTGGAAAGTCTTATCGACAGGCCGGCAGTAGGCCAGTTCGTTATTGGCCAAACGAAAGTTATTCCAAATGTCTCGGGTATCTATCGCCGGGGCCAACCAGTCGGTGTATATCTGCAGGTCTACAACGCTGGAATCGATCAGACGACCCTGCGCCCCTCCGTGGATGTTGAGTACGCATTGCTCAAAGACGGGAAGGAACTGGGCAAGCAGTCTGAGGATTGGAGCGGCATGAGTGATTCCGGTCAGCGACTTACGCTGGCGCGTTTGATCGACAGCTCGGGAATGGCGCCGGGCGAATACCAGCTCAGTGTCCGCATTCGCGATCGCGTCTCCGGCCAGACGCTGTCTCCTTCAGAGAAATTCACAGTCGTACAGTGATCCTTAACGGGTCGCGGTAACAACGCCGCGACCCGACACTTGCTCGCCGTCTCCCGCCCTAACTCAGTATTCAAAAGGAGCGGAGTATGTCCCTCAGGAAGCTCACTGTACCGGGTGGCGTCCTCTTGATTCTGGCGATCGCTTCACCGTCCCTTTCGCAAAGCAAACACAAAACACCTGACAACAAGCAGCGGAAAGTGAAGGCCGAGGTAGCTCGTGTGTTTACCGATTGGCCCAAGCAGGATGTATCGTTGATCATCACTCCGGACGAGCTGCGTGCTTACGAGAACCTCGCTACCGATGAAGAGCGCGAAAAATTCATTCAGCACTTCTGGGACATTCGCGATCCAGATCCGGACACGGTTGAGAACGAATACAAGGACGAATACTACGAACGCATTGCTTATGCTAACGAGCACTTCTCGTCGGGAAAGCTCGGCTGGTTATCGGATCGCGGTCGCATCTATATAAAGTTTGGCAAGCCTGACGAGGTCGAATCTCATCCCTCGGGTGGCGCAAACTCTTTGAACCAGGTGGCGGAGCCGGTAACTACCTATCCTTTTGAGAAATGGTTCTATCGCTACATTCCCGGTGTTGGCAGTGGCATTGAGATTGAGTTTGTCGATCCTACCGGGACCGGTGAATTCCGCACCGCGCGCAGTCCAAACGAGAAAGTGGCATTCACACCATCCGGGGCTCGAATTACAGAGAATTCGAACTATCGTCGTGAACAGGATTCACCTTTCGCGATTTCTGATCTGCTGAACCGGTTAGATCAAGCTCCGGAGTTCAAGCGCAGGGGCTTTGCCGGTGGAACGCAAACCGGCTCGCCCACGTTAGACAGCAACTCGCTCCACTTCGACATCAACGTCGCATTCTTTCGTCAAACTGACAACGGCGTGGTCGCGGCGTTCACCATTCAAACTGACAATCGGGATCTCGTCTTCACAGACATTGGTGGGCTGCAGACTGCTCGTTTGAACATCACTGGTCGCATTACTACGGTGGCTGATCGCAGCGTCGGTGCCTTTGAGGATTCAGTCACGACCACGGCCACGCCTTTGGAGCTCAGCGAAGCGAAGGAGAGAAGGTCTGCCTATGCCAAGGCTGTCGTTCTCCAACCGGGACGCTACCGGATCGATATTCGAGTTATAGATATCGCCTCTGGAGCTGTAGGTATAAAGCAATACGGATTCGAAGTGCCACGCTTTGATGGTAAGAAGTTGACGGTTTCCAGCCTGGTGTTGACCTCTAAACTGGAAAGTATGCACGGGCAACCTTCGGTTGGGCCATTTGTGATTGGGCGGAACAAGGTGTTCCCGAATCTCACCAGCACATATCGCAGAGGCCAGCCAATCGGATTCTATGTGCAAGTCTATAATGCCGGAACAGATCAAACCACGCTGCGACCATCAGTCGAGGTTGAGTACGTGCTGTTAAGGAATGGCAACGAGCTTCGCAAACAACCGGAGAATTGGAATGGAATGAGTGAAGCCGGGGAGCGCCTAACATTGGCCCATTTGCTCGACAGCGGCTCGCTTGAGCCGGGAAACTATGAACTAGCGATTCGCCTTCGAGATCAGGTTTCGGGAGAATCTCTTTCACCATCCGCGAGGTTCACTGTATTGCCGTAGACTGTGGGCGCGAAAGCTAACGGGGTGTCCTTCCGTACGCGCCTCCTTTATTTTTGACCGGCCACTCAAGCAACCGGCATTGGGCCTCCACGCAGTGCTCTTCATAATTCAACTCTACACAGGAGTCATTTCAGAACCGCATTTCTAACAAACTCGCTCAACGCATCCAGATACTCCTCGCCTCCGCTCCCAAACACATTATGTCCCACGCCCGGAATGATCATCAGCTTGCGCGGTTCATTCGCAGCAGCATACAAGGCTAGACCTTGCGATGTTGGTATGGTGTTATCAGGATCTCCGTGAGTAATTAAGACCGGACACTTAACGTGCTTGAGCTTACGAGCAGATTCAAAACGGTTCCTGATTAGAAAATGGAGCTTCCGCGGCAACCACGGCAAGGTTGCTGACGCCATATCGCTCGCGGAGCTTAGTCCGGATTCCATAATCAATGCCCCGCATTGTCGTCGTGAGGCAACATCGACTGCAGCCGTTGTGCCCAACGATTGGCCATAAAGGACAATGGACGCAGCCCTCACGCCACGCGTTAACAGAAACTCATAAGCCGCATCCGCGTCCGCATAAATGCCTTGCTCGTCCTTTGCTTCTCCATCACTTCTTCCATAGCCTCGATAGTCAAACACGAGGACATCCAGGCCGCGTGCAGCGAGTCTTTCGCCTACCCACCCAACATTAGTGATGTTTCCACCATTTCCATGAAAAAAGATCACCGTCGCCAATGGAACCTGTTTGTCATTCTGGAAAAACCAACCATGGAGTCGAACCCCGTCCGTCGTCGTAAGCCATATCTCGGTTGCGGTCTCCGGTCGTCGAGTATCGTTTTCGTTGATCCGCACAGGGTGAAACGTGACCATCCGTTCAATCCAGCGCAAACCAAAAAAGAAACAGGCCGACAGAAACAACAAGCAAAACACGAACGCAATGACTCGTTCGCGAGATAAAAGCCGTCGCCAGTATTCTCCGGTTCCGCACAAACAATCGTCCCCCTTCGATAGGATTACGTTCTCATTCCAAGCATGTTCCCAACCTCCGTGGTGGGAGCATGAGTGAACAGAGTGTTATCATTTTGCCACGCAATATGAATCCACAAACGAATTTAACAGGGCTCTCGCTGGCCGAACTGACTTCGTTCGTAGCGGAACTCGGCGAGCCTGCTTATCGGGCACGCCAGATTTTCGACGCGTTGCAACGGCGGCGCTTGCGATCTTTCGACGAAATTACCGATCTGCCAAAGTGGTTGAGCCAACGTCTCAGCGAAGTGGCGACGGCGTCGAGCCTGACGATTGAATCCCGATACATCTCAGAAGACGGCACGCGGCGCTACTTGATGAAGACCCATGACCACCAGCCAGTGGAGACGGTCTTCATCCCGGAAGAGCGACGCGACACAATCTGCTTTTCTTCGCAATCCGGTTGTCCGCTACAGTGCAGTTTTTGTTTGACCGCACGACTGGGCCTGCTTCGTTCACTGACTGCGGGAGAGATCGTCGAGCAGATGATCATCGCACTCAACGACGCCTACGGAGTCGGCGTTAGACCGCCACGCGGAACCAATCTGGTGGGCATGGGCGCGGGAGAACCATTCTTAAATTTTGAAGAGTTGCTTAAGGCGTTGCGAGTAATGGCCCAGCCCGATGGTCTCCACATTGTTCCGAATCGCGTCACGGTTTCGACCGCCGGAATAGTGCCGAAGATTCGGGAGCTTGCCACCGTCGCGGATCGACCACACCTGGCCATCTCAATCGCCGCGCCAAACGATAAGCTGCGGGACATACTGATGCCCATTAATAAGAGGTGGCCTCTCAAAGAGTTGCTCGACGCCTGTGCTGCCTTCGAGAGATCGTTGAAACCCGGCGAGCGCTTAACTTTTGAATACGTGATGCTTGACGGAGTAAACGACGCAGACGAGCACGCACGACAACTGGCGAACCTTTTGAATCGTCACGAATTGAAGGCAAAGGTCAATTTGATTCCGCACAATCCGGCCGAGCAATTACCGTATCATGCGTCACCGCCGGAACGCGTGGAAAGCTTTCGAGCGATTCTCGAATCGAAAGGTGTGAAAGCCTTTGTGAGAAGGCCGCGTGGGGTGGACATCTATGCTGCGTGCGGGCAATTGGCCGCGTGCGGAAGCCTCAATGAGATACAGACCTCACGCGACCGCTCCATGGGAACTTAAGGCACTCAAACAGCAACCTCCGGTTATCATCCGGCATCTTCTCTTAGCTAGCGACTGAAATCGCGAGGCGAATCTGTAGAAATAGGAAGGACAACAGGACGAACCACCGATGCAACTTCGCTTACTGGCACCACCACTAAAATCGGTCATCTTGCTGGCGCTCATGGCAACTGCCTTAGCTGCATTCCGCACGACCATTCATGCGCAATCAGCACCAGACATCAGGATCAATAACTATCTTTCTGCTGATAGGGTTGCCCGCGGGCGCACGATCCAGGGCGTCGTCGAAATGGAAATTCCGGCGGGGTATCACGTTAACTCGAGCCGCCCCCTGGAAAAATTTCTGATACCAACCCAGTTGACCATCGAAGCGCAGCAGCGATTGCGTGTCGGGCGAGTGAATTATCCGCGAGCCGTGCTTCGTAATTTGAAGTTTTCCAAGAACAAAGTTTCTGTGTACGAGGGCAAGGTAGTGATGCGGTTCAACATTTCCGTACCGGCGAACTTCGCCGGCGACGGGGCTGAGTTGAAAGCGCGTTTACGCTACCAAAGCTGCAGCGATGAAGTGTGCTTTCCGCCCCGGACGCACGAAATCAAGTTCTGGGTGAGTGTGAGGTAAGGGGCTGGCGGGATAACGGCTGAGCGAAACCGATGTGGCCTTCGAATCCACGACTTCCAGATGTGGACACCGTTTACAACAAATCTGGGAAACGGTTTACAGGAAACGGATAGCGAGACTAAGAGCACGGACGTGAGAAAGAAAAGTTAACCTGACTGCGCAACAATGCGAAGTTAGGTCGATGCAGTAGTTTTTCACCGGCACTTCACCCACTCTCCAACACTACCTCTGCAATTGCGTGCTCGCTAGTGTGAGAGAGCGAAAGATGCGCGACCGTCGCACCTGAACGTTCGAACAGCTCCAGAGCCTGCCCACGAAAAATCACATAAGGTGCGCCGCTTTCTTCAGCCGCCACTTCGACATCCTGCCAGCTGATTCCGCCCCTCCATCCAGTTTTCAGAGCTTTGAGCACCGCTTCCTTGGCGGCAAAGCGCGCCGCATAATGTTGCGCAGCAACGACCATGCGGCTGTCGCAATAGGCGCGCTCGGCGGGAGTGAAAACACGTTCAGTAAAACGCGGCGTGCGCGCAAGCACTTCGCGAATTCGCGCAACTTCGATAATGTCTATTCCGATGGATACAATCACAGATGATCTCGAGTTACGGACGGCCGGGTTCTATTGGCGCAAAAACAACGGCGTGCAGGCTTTGGTTTGCGCCCCCCTGGAACAAGCAGGTTTCATCAACGGGTTCTCGACGCGTTTTGGCGGTGTCAGCGAGATGCCCCAGGGTTCGCTCAACCTGGCCGGCTTTCATGAAGACGCGGCGGAGAACATTCTGGAGAATCGCGCTCGGTTTCTCAAGCTGTTCCCCGGTAAATGGTCCCTCGTGGGTTGCTGGCAGATGCACGGTGTTGATGTTCGGGTGGTAAAAGACGCCGCCGACGCCAGACCGGCTGAGAATGCACAAGGCGAATCGATTTACTGTGACGCCGTCGTGAGCGATGCTGAAAACGTGCTGGCAGGAATCAAGACGGCTGACTGTGTTCCGATTCTTATCGGCGATCCGGTCGCGCGGTCGTTTGCTGCTGTCCATGCCGGCTGGCGCGGCACTTACGCAGCCATTGTGTTGTACGCGGTCGAACGGCTGGCGAAGGAATATGACTCGCGGCCGGAAGATCTGCATGTCGCGATTGGGCCAGCAGCAGGCGCCTGTTGCTATGAAGTCGGCAGCGAAGTGATCGAAGGTTTCCAGGAACGTTATCCCGAGCCGGACGAATTGTTCACGGCCACGCGCGAAGGACATGCCTGCATTGATCTGCTGCAGGCCAATCGAAATCAGTTGATTGCCGCGGGAGTAGCGGCGGAGAGAATCTATGCGGCGCCGTTTTGTACGATGTGCCGAACGGATCTTTTCTTCTCTTATCGTAATGAGAAGGCGAAGCTGGGGAAGGTTGGAAGACTGATGGCGGTAGTTGGCCGGAAGACCCGCTAACAGATTCGAGCGGCCACACTTTTTAAGGTCGGGAAAGTTGTGCTGCCAGAGAGTGCCTGGCGTCAAATCTCAGCGTAGATCATTCACTAGGGTTCGCCTGCCTTGGACATCAATTTCCACCTGGGTGGATCTTCTCGCCGGACGCCTGGGTACATCGCGCTCTTCCCGCGAGCTTCTTTGCATCACAAATATCTCGCGCGGGGCGCCCTCCTGAACGGCATCATCCACGCCCGGCGGTAGGTTCCCGTGTAGCAAGCATTCCACGTTGGGCTGAACTCTCTCGGAAACCGCAATCAACTCTCGATGCGTACAGGTGAGCGTCGAAAGCATTCCATTCTCAGTATCGACTTCGACGAACTTTATTCCCTCGGGACACTCAAATGTTCGCCCGCCAAGCTCGGGGCGAAGAGCGACAGCGCTTCCCATGAAATCGATCCAGGCAGGCAATGCAGCGGCTGCTCCAGTGAGACCCAGTTGGCTGTTATCGTCATAACCAATCCAAATTACGCACACCAGATTCGGCGTGTAGCCGACGAACCAGCCGTCGCGTGACGTTCCGGTCTTTCCGGCAATGGCAGCTCCCTTCACTGAGTTGCGTGCAAGACGTGCGGTGCCGTGATCGATAACGCTGGATAGCATGTTTGTGATCATGTACGCAGTGGTTGGGCTCACCGCCTGCGGAGCCGCTGTAAGACTGAGCGCAGCGGGAGAGTCTGCAACGGCGGCAATCACTCGCGGGGTGGTCTTTCGGCCGCCGTTAACAAAACTCGCGTACGCACCGGCAAGTTGGAGTGGCGTTACTTCCGTGGTCCCAAGTGCCAGCGAAGGATATCGTTCGGGTCGTGGCAGACCGAACCGTTCCGCAAAATTGGCAGTTCGGGCCAACCCCGTCTGCATCGCAATATCAACTGTCACCACATTAAGAGACCGTACCAACCCCTCCCTCATTGTCACGTCGCGCATCGAGTAACCGCCACCGTAGTTTGCCGGGCGGTAAGTTCTGGTCTTGTCATAAATAAACTCGCGTGGGGCGTCCGGAAACATCTGCAACGGCGAGAATCCTGATTCGAGGGCTGCCGCGTAAACAAAGGGCTTGAAGGTTGATCCTGGCTGGCGCCGAGCATCAGTAGCACGATTCAGTTGGGACTCGGCGTAGTCTCGGCCGCCAACCATCGCCAGCACGTTTCCCGTTTTCGGATCGAGTGCCACCAAAGCTGCTTGTGGTTTTCGCATTCCACTCTTACCGGCGTCGTCCAGCTTTTCGAGTTGACGCCTTACAGCCTGCTCGGCCAGGCGCTGCAACTCCAGGTCAATGGTTGTGTAAACGCGTAGATTCTCAGAACCGTGATTCAGTTCGTTTTCGATTTCGCGATTGACGTAGTCGATAAAGTACGGAGCCTGGCTGGCATCAGATTTTTCCAAAGCAACCACTGAAACCTGTTCTGCAGCGGCCGTGTTGGCTTCGCCGTTTGTGATTAGACCTTCTGCTGCCATTGCTTCGAGCACAGTGTCACGCCGAGCGCGAGCGGCCTCTGGATGGCGATCAGGCGAAAAGCGCGCGGGACCCTGAATCATGCCGGCGATGGTTGCTGCCTCGCTGAGCGTTAACGAACTCAACTTCTTGCCGAAATAGATTTGTGCGGCATCGCCTACTCCGCGAGCTCCCACGGCGCCCCGCTGGCCAAGGTAGACTTCGTTACAGTAGAGCGCAAAGATGTCTTCCTTCGAAAGGCGACGCTCGAGTGCGAGTGCCAACATGGCTTCCGCATACTTGCGACGCAGCGTGCGCTCAGGAGTGAGATATGTGTTCTTGACCAGTTGCTGCGTGATTGTCGACCCACCCTGGCCGGCACGTTCTTCACTTACGTTTCGTGCAAGTGCTCTCGCCATTCCAGGCATGTCGAGTCCTGCGTGTTGAAAAAAACGTCGGTCCTCGATCGCCAGTATGGCGTTGACCAGCACCGGCGGGATCTCGGCATAAGTTAGTTTCCGGTTTCGGCCGGTCTTTGCTGAAAGATCATTTGTCAGCACTTCCGGCTCGAGGGTGAATGATTGGAGGGTCACGCCATCACCGGTGATCTCCTGGATGCGATCGTCGCTACCGAACGAAATCAGCACGTTACCAGGCGCTGCTCTCCTCACCGAGTTTGCTCGTAATTCAATAGCGCCGCGAGTTCGACTGAAGCTACCGTTCCATATATCGCTGCCTTTGGTTTCGACGTACCCGGCGCGCCGCAACACAAGCGCCAGGTCAGCTGGGGAAAAGCCCTGACCGGCGCGCAGTGATCGCGGCGCCGCGTAGAGCCCGGGGCGGCTTGTCAGATAGCCGCTGGCCAACCGAGCGTCGATGACCCGTGAGTAGTACTTATACGAACGCTCCAAACCGTCGCTGCCGACGACAGTGGCGATCGCCACAAGTGTCAGAATTAGACGCAACACTATGGCTCTGTTTGAAAGTTGGGGGGAAAAGAGACGAGCCGAGAGACGAGGCTTTCCGGGTCCCTTTTTTGAGAGACTCCACCGGCGCTCGGGTACAGATGTTACCTCGATAGGCATAGGAAAGAAGCTGGGCCGTCGTGGCGGGTAGAAATCCACCCGCCATCCCGGCTACCCCTTGTGCTCCGTGCTTGTATGCCTGAAATAAAGGCTTAATGGGATGCCGATTCTTGAAATCAGAAACGTAGCGGCGACGGACGGGTCGATTTTAAGAAGTATCTTAAGCCGATCGGCACAAAGAGGCTTTCATGATGCGGTTGAGTGTTAGAAGACGAGGGACGGTCGCTATCGCTCGCGGTTCTGATTCGTCTGTTGTGCGGGCTACAACCCGGATCCGCGGACGATGCCGTGGGATTCTGAAGTCGCCGATTTCAGTAGTCGTTTCGCCTGTGCCTCCCGCCGGCGTCGCAACTGATACCAACGCGGAGCGTCCTGCGAAACTTGCTCAATTAGCGTCTTGATTTCCGGAATTGCTTCGAGCCCGGCCTCGTAACCGGCCTTGAGTAGCTCGTCGGCTCGCCCCATCTCATCCCAGCGAATGTGGCCGACCCTGGGCTTGATCACCACGTCTGAATTCTTCAGCTCATACATCGACACAGTTCGTTGCACGAGCAACATCGACTGCAACACCACGCCGATAATTGAGACCGAGGGACCGAGAAATTTTGCTCCTTCCGAATTGACATCCACGGCAATGACAATATCCGCGCCCAGCGAGCGGACCACGCCAGTCGGAATGTTCGCCACCAATCCGCCATCGACTAGCTGTCTCCCCTGATCATCGATTACCGGAACATACCAACCCGGGATTGCACAACTGGCACGAATGGCGAATGCGGCATCGCCGGAATCGCGCATAATGACGGCTTGACCAGATTGCAGGTCCGTAGCCACCGCTGCAAACGCAATCGGAAACTCTTCAAAGCGACTCACTGGTAAGCGGGTTCGCAGGAACTCAGCGAGATGTTCATTGGATTGCACGCCAAGCCGCGACATCGTCATCCTGCCGACATCGCGCCAGCGCAAGACTTTGGCCAGCGTCTCAATCTCGGCGAGCGGCATGCCCGAAGCGATCGCTCCTCCGACCAGCGAACCCGCTGACGTGCCGGCGATGCAGTCCACCGAGATCTCGTGTTCTTGCAAGGCACGCATGACGCCCACATGCGAGATGCCGCGCGCCGCGCCACCGGAAAGAGCTAAGCCGATTCGCGGAGGATGAATTTTGCGAGGCATGAATATCTTATTGCTTAGTGCTGAATACTGAGTTCCATATCCGACCTAAAGGTCAGTTTCACATTTCCGGAATCAGCCAGGCAAGGAAGGATCAATTTGGAACTCAGTACTCAGTACTCAGCACTCAGTACTTCGCCTTAGACAGGATTCAGCACGACAATTTCCGCCCGGTCACGTGCGCCGTCAAGAAACGCGTCTGTGTCCGATTCGATCTTGGCTTCAGTCAAAGTGCGTTCTATCTCACCGCGCGCCTCGTCCCGCGTTGGTAGGATCCTCCCAGGAAAGCGAGCACGAAAGCGTGTAACAAATACGTCGTCGTAGTAACGCTCGATCTCACTCTGAGTGATGACCACGAAGTTTCTAAAACGAAAGTCCAGGTATTTTTCGATCCTTACCCGCTGGTCTAAAATCTCGTTGAGCTTTTCAGCTGTTAAGCCAACGCGCTGCAAACGCTCGAGAAAGGCTGCTTGTGAAGGAAAAGCCTTTACCAGGTCGTCGCGGGCCGCCGTGATCTCTTCGGCTGTCGGTGCAATCGTCGGCAGTTTCTCGGCTTCCTGCAGAATCAATCGCTGATCCGACACCAGCCTTAACGCTCGATTCAGATGAGCTGAGGTGGGATTCACCAAAGGAGTGTCGGGCTGTAAGGCTAGTTGCCAAAGCAAATCCGAGTAGGTAATCAGACACTTGGTGCCACAGTCAGCCTGCTCGCCTACGTTCACGGTGGCGACAAATTTATCAACAACTTCCTGACCTCGAGCCGGAAGGAAAGTAAATAGAACACAGAAAACAGAATACAGGAGACAGAGTAAAACCCCACCTTCTCGCTTACGCTTGCGGAGTTCACTCTTACCATTGCTGATTTCTCGTTTACGGTTGTGGATGTGGTTCTTCATCATCCTGCCTTCCATCTCGTTTCAGTATTCTGAATTCTGCCTTCTGTTTCTCCCTTTAGAACGTCTGCGTGAACCTGAAGTGGAGCTGTGTCTGACGCAGCCGGTAAATCGCCGGAGTGCCGTCAAACCCTCCGGCCGGGCCCCGCTGCGGAATCAAAAACTCCGTCGGGTTGAATAGAAATCCGTAATCAACCGCGATCGCGCCACCTAAAGGAGTTTGAATTCTGAACCCGAGCCCCACGGTGTTGCTCCAGCGCGCGCGCAAGTTGGCTGCGTTGATGGCCCCAATGACGTCTCCCGGGGGGATCGTCGTGTCCCGCTTGCCAAAAAGATCGCGAACGCGACGAAAGACATTTCCACCATCGTAAAATGGGACTACCTGGATCGATCTGGTTAGCGGCACCCGCGCCTCGAGATTCACTACCGCCAGCGCGTTCCCACCTACCGGCACTGTGAACGGGTTGAGAAATACCGGATCGCCATCAGAATTGCGGAAGACGCCGGTCGGGATGATCACCTGCCGCGGTCCTGCTTCTTCAAAACGAAACCCGCGCAACGTTGTCGAACCACCCGAGAAGAATCTCTCACTGATCGGCAACGTTAAATCGATTTCATCGATCGTGCCGTTGTCATCACGATCGCGCGGATTAAAAACATTCGCCAGTCCCAGCGTGGCGTTTGCCGCGAAGACCGTGCCCCGGAAACTGTCAAGTTTGTAGTAGGTGCGAAACGTGGTCTGAAACCGGTTGAATGAAATGTTACCGCCCAACTGTCTCAGCGCCAGCGCGTAGTCAGCGGTGAAAAAGTAGCCGCGTGTGGCATCGACCTGGTTGTAGCGGCAAATCTCTCCAGGCTTTCCCGGATCTCCTTCATCTGAACCAGAGCGACTCGGCAACAATCCGCGCTCGCATCGCTGCCGCGTGTCTCTGACAAAGGATCCGCCGAATCGCGAAAGGCGGACCACACGATCCGGTTGCAGAATTGGCCTGATAACAAGGCTCTGAAGATTAAAGAGCCGCACGTCCTCATAGGCGTAGCGCGCGAAAATGATGGTGTTGGTGCGCCGGTCAAGAACCCGTTGCGTTTCAATCGTCGCGGTAAGGCGGTTAATGGTGGGCTCGTTGACGCGCTCGCCTGACTCATCAATCGGGTTTCCGTCTTCATTCAGCCGTTGGACGATACCGTCCGTGCCACGGTCAATGGCCGAGCGGAAGAATCTCGTCAGCGTGGAATCACGCTGGTATTGCAACGAAAGCCCGAGTGGCGCGTACTGGCGCTGCCCGTAACGAGCGAACCGCGGATCAAGGTATTCAAATCGTAGTAACTGTTGCCGGCGGCTGGCGCGCATCCGCATCGCAGCCTGCCGCAGCTTGTTCATGAAATTTACGTTCGAGACCTCCAACAGCCCGAGCGCGCCCGCGTCTGTTGAATAGCCGCCCCCGTAGTCCATCACCCGCGGCTTTTTCTCTTCGACATCAATAATCACATCGCGCCGCTTGAATCCCGACGCCGTGTCTCCGGCAGCTTCGGTCCGGATGATTACCTGCCGATAAGCGTCGGTGAGATAGAGTTCGCGCTCGGCATCAGAGATCCGATCCGAGCGCAAGGGATCGCCTTCACGGATGGGAATGGCCCTTCGGATGGCATCGCGCTTCGTCTCTTGCGTATCAAGGCTGCCGGTCACACCGTTTATGAAAATTCGGTTAATGAAGACTTTTTCACCTTCGGTGGTCAACCAATAAACGAGCCGCACTTGCTCGTCTTCACCCTTCCTGGGCAGCTCGACAATCGAAAAGTCGAGTTGCGTGTTTATGTAGCCGTTTCTGGCATACAGTCCCAGCAGACGGTCAGCGTCACTCCGAGCCTGCGAACGAGAGAAGGGCGCGCCGATAACGATCCGCATCAATCCTTTTATCCGATCTTTGGTGAAGATATTGTTGCCCCGAACCTCGACTCCCGCGACGCGTGTCAGTGGCCCCTCGATAACGTTGAAGGTAATGATCAAATTCTCACCATTCAACGAGACGCCCTGCAGCACTTCCACCTCGGCATGACGATACCCAATGTCACGCATAAAGTTGCGAATAGTCCGCTTGTCCTGCTCCAGCAAAGTCAGACTCGTGTAACCGCGGCCATAGCTAAGGAACGGAACTATTCCCAGCACCGTAGCTTGCTGACTCTGCAAATCGGCTGCAACATCCTCATAAGTCACCTGGTTGGTTCCTGTGATGCGGATGTCACTCAAGCGAAAGCGCCGGCCCCGCTCGATCTCATAAACAATTTCGACCGTTCGGCCCGTCAACTGTTCGGCCCCCAGGTTGTCGCAGGTTTCGTTGGTGCCGTTCACGCCAATGTCCGGCGCCGGGGGTGTTACCGTGCAAAGCGGGGTGACTTCGGTAAAGAAATAGCCATCCTCCTGCAGGCGATTGCGAATCCTGCGCGCGCCTTCTTCAATCGCCGAAGGGTCAATATTGCCTTCACGCTTCACGGGCAGGATTTCACGCTGGGTCTTTTCGCTGAGAGAGTAATCCGGGACAGTGAGGTCGCGAATAACTACGTTCACCCTGGGACCGATGTCTCCGGTTAAGGTGAGCGAAATTAAATTGCGCTCCTGATCGCGCTCAACCCGGGGATCGTCGAGAGAAGGAGCGAGGTATCCCAGATCGATGATGGTCTGCCTAATTGACTTCACATCTTCGCCTAGTGACTCGCGCGTGAAAGGTGCACCCGGCAGCAGGCGCAGTCTCGATCTCACCGGAGCCGAATCAAAACCCGCAATGTTGATGTTGAAGTCGCCGATGCGCGCTTGTTCACCCGGATTGATGCGATAGATAACGGTAGCGCGGGTGCCACTCGAATCAATCTGTTCTTCGGGCTCAACTGTGGCGTTGAAATACCCTCGGTCCCGCAGGTAAACCAAAATCTCATCCGCATTGCGTACGATTATTTGATTCGAAAACCGCGTGCCGGGCTGCGTCAGAGTTAACCGGGCTCGCAGCTCGTCGGCCGCGATGGGAGTTCCCGTTAGCGCACCCAACTCCAGCCGGATCTCCGCGATCTGGACTTGTCTCCGGATCACAATGCGCAAGCCTATAGGCCCGGCAATGTTCGCGCTTCCAGCAGCAATTTCAACTCTGGCGTTCGCAACGCGGCCGGAATCAAATAACGCCTGCAGCGAATCGCGCACGCGAACAGCTGAAAACTCAGTGTTGGGGGCAATTCGCAACAGGGCCAGGAACTCTGCCTGGGCAGGCGCATCGACCGGCGAACCTTCGAATACTATCTCGATTGCGCTGATCACCCGGCCTTCGTATTCGGCCATTCCTGAAGCAGCCAAGAGTGTGAGAGGAGCAGTGAAGACCAGGAAAGTTGCTACCAGATAGAACCAACGGCCAGTGACACGAGAACGTCGAGTGCGAACCTCAGACGGGCGACTGGATGATGACCAGCCCTCAGCAATGTAGTTCCGCCTCGTTCTCTGCCCCATGCTCAGAATCGCTTCCTGAACCGAATCTCAAAACTAAAACTATTGTTCCGCGTGCTGAGTTCGCGCGTTGACGCCTGCTCATACTGGGCCACGAAGAACAGCCGATCGGAAACACGATACTCGAGCGCCAGTATCTGGTTGGGGTCAGAGGCGACGTTCGTCGAATACGTTACTGACAGGTCCTTGTTGATCTGCTTGCCCAGCGTCAGCCGGGCCGCGGGAGTCGATCCGGATCGGCCGCCAATCACCGGACTAATCTCAAAACGACTTAGCCCAAACAGTCTGCTGGTGGCGCGCTGTGCCGGTGCATTTATAAGCGCGTCGGTCAGCAGACTGGTGGCAGTACCAAGACCGGATTGCGACAGTATCGACGCACTGGTGTCGCTACCAGCGAGTTGTCCGGTCGTGATCAGTGATACAACGTCGGCCTGGGGTAATGCGGGATCGGATCGGACCGTTGCGTTGGGTTGCGAGAGCGGCCCATTCAAAGCGACGGTCACGCGGTAGCCGCGAATCTGACCCTCGGCCTGGATGTTCAAAATCGGATCGGCATTTGCTCTGGGCGGCAAATCCACCAAGGCGCGCACAATCTCGTACCGATCGTTGCGGAAATTCAACGTGCCGCTGGTTGCGGTGATTCGTCCGGAGATCACGGGATCCTTCACTGGCCCGTTAATTCTCAACGACAACGAGCCCGTCAGATCCGCCAGGTTGTTTCTCAGCACCAGCGCGTTGCGACCTTCGACGCGCAGATCGCTAAAGACGGCCGTGCGGGTAAACTCGACTTCACCGCCTTCCTCGATCGACTCGCTACGAGAGTTAATCAAGTCAGCGAGTTCAATGTCCTGTGTGTATTCGCTGCGCCGCACATTGACAACGCCGGCAATGATTTGTTCGCGGGATGACCCTTTGATCTCGAGATCTGCATCGACGGTTGAACGGAAGTTTTCAGGGAAAGGAACCGTCATGTCTTGACCACGCACGTTAATGAGAAAGCTTCGCAGGTTCACACCGTCGAGCAAAGCACCCCCGGTGACATTGATTCTGCCGCCGCCCATCATTCCGGTTAATGACTCGATCTGTGCCTGGTCCGCAGTGAACCTTACGACCGAACGCAGATTGGAGATCATCCAACGTTCATTTCCGATCAGGACGGAAACCGAGGCTCCTGTGAGTGAGGCGGTGCCGTTGAGCCGCGGTCGTTCAAAAGTACCGGTAACGCGCACAGCCACGTCGGCAGTCCCCGAGGAAAAGAAATCGGGTGAGAGCCCGTTCAACACGCGCATGTTCAGTCGCCCATCGATACTCAGGCTCTGGCGTCCTCCTGAAGCCAGAGCAAGCGTTCCGCCGAGCGAGATGTTTGTGCCTGGGCCGGTAAACTGGGTTTGCTCAAAAGTAACTTCGCTGGGAGAGAACCGCACAGCCAGCGGGGTCGCAGCGTCCAGCTGCACATCCTCAACCCGGAAACTGAGATTGGAAAACGTCGCGGTACCCTGGAGGCCGGCAATTGAGAAGTAACCGTCCTCATCGATTAGATTGCCGTTGGCCTTCAGCGTGCCGGTGGCGCGACCCGACAACTTGACGGCGCTTTGCGGCAACGCAATCTGCAGGAGCGTCGTGAGGTCGGCATTGTTCAGATTGGTCTCAACGGTCGCAGGCAACTCAGGATTGGCAAGGTTGACTTGCGCAGTAACCACCTGGGGCTCGCCAAGCAATCCAGTGGTCAACGTCACGTTTAGTTGCTTGTTCTCGGTCCTCCCAACCAACGCGAGTGTGCCGGCGGCACGTCCATTGACGATTACGTCCCGAGCCTGACCATCAAAACTGATCTGATAGCCGGAAAAGTCGCGCTCAGCGAAGTTGCCGGAAATACGAGCGTTGAAGTCAGCCATGCCTGTCACGTCTTGTAGCCCCGCGTTACCGGTCAAAGTCGCGAGGCGGCCCAATTGCACGCCTTCCGCTCGGCCTTGAAGGTCAAAAGCCTTCGTAGAGAGATTGATTGCGCCACTCGCTACTATGTGGCCGGCGCTCAGTCGCGCATCGATGGTCTCAATCTTCACTTCAGTGCCGGCGAAAGTCGCCCTCGCCGTTAAACTCTCAAGTGATTCGCCGGCAAATGTCCCTGGGCCAGAAGTGATGTCGGCTCGGCCACTCATGTTGTCAGGAATGCCCGTGATGCTGATCCTGCCTGACAGGTCTGCCTGTGTATTGCCCAACTGTTGGCGAGTTGCCGCATTCAAGGGCAGCGTGGCGAGCAGATTTCCCGCGTGGACTCGATCCAGTGTGGCATCAAGCGTGGCGTTGTTCTGCCCCGAGCGCGGGGCAACGAAGGTGAACTGCATTCCACCGCCGTCGCGCTCGACCAACCTGCCATCGTTAATGCGCAATTCAGACGGCGTCATCGCGACGGCCACAGACAACGAACCAAGGTCGCGTCCGTTTACCAGAAGCGAGCTGAGCGAGAGCTGACCATTTAGATCGGGTGATTCAAGCTGGCCACGGATGTTGCCTTTAAAGGCGAGTTGGCCGGCGAGCTCGAGGCCATAACTTCGCATCTGCTCCTCGAGATCAGGTAACAGACCTGACGAGATCAGGACGGCTTGAAGTTCGCTTGCATCGGAAGAATTTAGATCAACCTGCAGATTTGAGTCGCCGGCGAAAGAGAATTGGCCGGTCGCACTCAACCGCGTCGCTGGTGTTTGTAAATCTACCCGGTCGAGTTGAAAGAGACCGCGATCAGCACGTAACGCCAACTCGCCGGAAAGGGGCACACGGTCATCCCCACTGTCGGCGGTCGCACCGGAAAAGTTGGTCGTGAGTGTGCCGGAAGCGCGTTTGAAATCAGTGCCCGGGAACGTTAGGTCAATAGTGCCCGTGGCGCTGCCGGTCAAAGGCACAGCAGAACCGGCAAGGGCCGTCAGCGGTCCGGCGATGTCGATGCCCTCAAAGCGCGCCGCGATGCGCGATGTTCCATTTCCGGTTAAGGCAACGCGAGCGTTTCCTGCCGCCTGCCCCTTAAAGATGTCGGCGGTGAAATCATTGAGTTGCAGTTCTGCGCTGGTCGCGACCAGTCTCGCTCGAACCTGGCCCAGTTCCATGCGTCCCATCACGCCGCCGCCGATACTGAGATCAGCACTTGCTCGATAACGACCGGAAGGCTCAACGACGAACACTGGTTTCGCAAGCTTCACTTCATTCGCCTGGCCGTCCGCAAGTTTGACGGTGCCGGCGTCGATGTCCGCGGTAGATCCCTCGATCCGCCCATCGCGAACAGACAACCGCACTCCCGCGATGTTGATACTCCCAATCTCCGCCCCAGCCGCGTTTGTCGCACCTACCTGCACGTCCCTGATCACAACGCTGGTGATGCCGCCCCGACTGTTGACGTCAATGTTGCTCGCGGTTACCCCTTT
This sequence comes from Pyrinomonadaceae bacterium, assembly GCA_041742785.1. Taxonomy (GTDB): domain Bacteria; phylum Acidobacteriota; class Blastocatellia; order Pyrinomonadales; family Pyrinomonadaceae; genus PSRF01. The sequence continues at coordinate 46,893 of JBGTOA010000069.1, forward strand.
TATTTGCGAGCCCGAAGCGTTGATGTTTCCAGCCCTGACGCTGGCAATGGTTGCGGTGGTTACGTCGTTCTCACTCTTGACGTTGATGTTCGACGCGGTTAGCCCATTAACGTTCGCGCCCGAAGTACGCAGATTGTCGGCGCTGAACTGGTTTGAAGAAGCCGTCAGCACACCGTCTTTCATCTCTGCCTGCGCATCGCGAAGAATCAATCCGGTGATCGTAGTCCCATAACTGCGTTCCGCAGCGGCGCGCAGCTCACCGACCCACTTGAAATCTGATCCAGTGCCCATCACGTTGCCTGCGAGTTGCACGTTGTTCAGTTGAAAGTCACCGGCGCTTAGCAACTCGGCCACCGCACGGCCGTTGATATCGTAGGTTTTGCCCTGGCCTGAACCCCTTGCGGTCACATTCAATCCCTGCAGCCGCAGTCCATCCGCTGCCAAAGCGTCGGAGTTGATACTGCCATCTACTGTGTATTGGTCGCCTTCGCCTGTGACGGTGCCTGTAAAGTTGCCAACGCCTCGCAAAGTCATCTCCGGTCGAATCACCTCAGAGAGTTGCGTGAGATCCACGGTGGAGTTCACGTTGAGCTGGTATCGCAATGCTCGCCAATCATACATGGTGCCTTGCAATCGGGCTTCGGCTACGGGAGATCTCAAGACCAGCTCCTGGATCTCAGCACGTGTTTGGTTTACTCGGCCCCTTGCTTGAATGTCGATGTTGTTAACGGCACGGCCATCGTAGGTGAAGCTTGAACCGCTAAGCGCAAGCGTCACGGCGTTCATCCAGCTTTCCATCGGCGCATTCGGATCGTCCGGCTGAATGGTGGCCGTAAGGTTTCGCGCTTCGCCGGAGATCTCGTGACGCTTGTCGCCGTAGTGAATAACTCCGTTTCTGAGCTCAACTCGAGCGGTCGAGTAAGCAAACAGAATGCGTTTATTCGGCTCAGGAGGAGGGATGTGAAGGTTGCGAAAGTTCGAGCGGCCTTGCTCGTCGAATGTTACCCAGGCCTCCAGCCCTTCGATCTGCAAGTCTTTTAAGTCGATGTTGCGATTCAAGCTCAGCGCGTAGAGATCCTCGACGCGCACAGTGGCCAGAATGCGATCTATCTTTCCGAGTCTTTCCCCGGTCTGGGAATCGTAAAGCTCGAGGCCCAGCATCTCGACGGTTTGTGGAGGAAAGCTCGTGTGAAAGTCTCGGATTTCTGCTCGAATTCCATAGTTGGCGAAAGTGTTTTTAATCTGTCCGGCGACATACTGGTCGACATAACCGAGCCGGTAGACAAGTAGCAACAGCAAAATGAGCGCGACGATACCCACCGCTCCCGCGATAGTGGCGATAACAAGGTTTCGCGTATTGAGATAACTACGTCGTCTGCGCCCCGGCGATGCAGGTGCATTCGATGGTTGATCTGAGGGGTTCTCGCGGTCGTCTACACTCATATCGAGCAGCCGCAAAAGCGGTCCGGTAAAGTCTCAAATTCTGGAGGGAGAGCCCCGAAAGGATAAAACGAGCCCCTGTGAAACTCAACCGAGTAAGGCCCAGGGCTCAAGGCCAATCGGCGGGGGAAATGGGCAGTCAGCCGTGGATAAACGCGGCCGGGATTTCGTTTTCGGCCGTCACTGTAGCTGTTCGCGTCTGTCGCTTGATAACTCGTCAATCTCGGACGATGCGCCCTTCATATGCGCCGGCTGACCTAGTGAAACGTTTCCGACCACCTCCAGCTCAAAGCCTTCGAGCGCTGCAACCTTGGGGGGATGATTTGTCAGCAACAGAATGCGTCGTAAGCCAAGGTCGCGAAGGATCTGGGCGCCTACGCCATAGTCGCGATAGATGCCGTAGCCTGTCTCTAGACTCGCATCCTGCTTACTCAGCCCACGCTCTTGCATGACGCCGTAGGTACGCAACTGATTCACCAGATCCAGGCTGTGCTCTCGTTGCCGGAGATAGAGCACCACGCCCTGCCCTTTCGCCGCAATCTTTTCGAGCGCCGCATGCAACTGAAACCCGGTATCGTCAATCAACGAGCCAAACATATCGCAGGTCACATTTTCAGTGTGCACGCGGACGAGTACAGGAGCCGTGCTGTTTACATCGCCCATCACCATCGCCAGGTGAACATCGCCATTGATCACATTTTCGTAGGCCATGGCGCGGAAGCGCCCATAGATTGTTGGTAGGTCAGTTTCCGTTACGCGGCGAATGAGCGTCTCTTTGCTGATGCGATAACGAACAAGCTCCGCCACCGTGATCATCTTCAAGTCATGGGCCGCACCGAACGCTTTCAATTGTGGCAGACGCGCCATCGTGCCATCTTCGTTCATGATCTCGCAGATCACGCCTGCAGGATAGAGACCGGCGATGCGCGCAATATCCACGCTGGCTTCAGTTTGTCCTGGCCTTACTAACACACCACCATTTTTGGCCCGCAACGGAAAGATGTGACCGGGGCGGGCCAAATCCTGAGGCCTCGTCTGCGGATCGACCGCGGCCAGAATTGTAGTAGCGCGATCAGAAGCGGAAATTCCGGTCGTGACCCCTTTGCGGGCATCGATTGAAATAGTAAAGGCAGTTCCGAGATAGGAAGTGTTGTCGGCAACCTGCGTCGTGAGGTGGAGTTCATCACAACGATCCTCGGTGAGCGGCAGGCAAATCAATCCCCGCGCGTGACGAGCCATGAAATTGATCACTTCCGGCGTGACCTTCTCGGCGGCGCAGACCAGGTCGCCCTCATTCTCTCGATCCTCGTCATCGACAATGATAACCATACGCCCATCGCGTATGTCGGCAACGGCTTCTTCAATGGTGGCAAATGACATTAGCTATTTGGATGCACTCTGAGTTTCGGGTGAGGTCATGTTACCCGAAAGGCCTGATTTTTTCGACTGGCGGACCGGCTGGTAAGTTTGAGGGCGACGCCCCTGGGGATCCAGCGACAACTCCATAACCTCTCAAGTCAAGGTTAACCTGTCCCCGTCTCAGGTTTGCAAGCCCACACTTGAAAACGGTATTGCAGACGCTGACCTGAACGCTGTGGTTAGAGTGGAAGCCGGGACGGCCAATAGAGGCTGCAACTTGTATTGTTTGAAACCAAAATCGACCGGGCCAAAGGATTACTGGAAGGGCTCAATCCCGGAAGGCCACGATTCGCTCGACATATTTCGCAATCACATCGGCCTCCAGATTCACTTCATCGCCAGGCTTCAGGTACGAAAGATTAGTGACTTCCCAGGTCTTTGGAATGATTGCAATATCAAACGAGTCATCGTGTAGTTCCGCAATCGTGAGACTGATGCCTTCGACTGTAACCGAGCCTTTAAAGACGAGATATTGCGCTATGTCTCTCGGAAATCCGATCCTTACCGTCCATGACTCACCGTGATTGATTGCCTTAAGAAACTTTCCCCGCGCGTCCACGTGTCCCTGAACAATGTGACCGCCCAGCCGCGTTGTCGGAGTCACGGCTCGCTCAAGGTTTACGGGCGCTCCGGCTTTTAGTCTCCCCAAGGTCGAGCGACCGAGTGTCTCTTTCGAACAATCCGCTGCGAACGACTCCGGTTGAAGCTCCAATGCAGTGAGGCAAACGCCATTGACTGCGATTGACTCACCCTCATGCGAGCCTTCGAGGACGGTTCGCGCTTCAATCACAATGCGCGCGTCCTCGCCGCGAGCTTCAATCTCTCGCACGCGCCCTAACTCTTCAATGATGCCGGTGAACATCTGGGTTCCTGAAGTGGCTTATTCGGTTGTTACGTTTCATCAGCAGCGCGTGTCGGGTTAGCGAAATAACAGCAACAGTAGAACCATCAAACCTCCGATTAAGAAAGGCAGCACAGAAGACATCCAGATCCAGAACGGTTCCCGGTGAAAGGAAAAGCCAATTCGCGGAATCTTGTTCACTCCTACACCTCAGCCGTGAATTTTACCATCCTGAATTCGCGTACTGGTTCAGTTTGAATTGAACCGGTGTGAACTAAGTACGCCGAAGGCGTTGGCCAATTTCAGCCCAGGGTTGCTTCAACCCTGGGAAAGGAAATGTAAAGAATGTCAAAAAAACGCTGAAAGCGTTAGCCCCATGTCATCCGAACTCCTTCAGAGTTTTTAAAGAATGGTGGTTTATTTACCCCAGGGTTGAAGCAACCCTGGGCTGAAATTAGCCAACGCCTTCGGCGTTAAATTCAAACTGCACAAGTACCTGAATTCGTCGCAGCTTGATTTCCTCAAGTAGATCGTTTGTATAAGTTTCATTATGAAGGCTCCTCAGCACCTCCAATTGTTTCATTGGGCACTATTCTGCGGCGATTCCTGGAACATGTTGCTAGCCTTCAAGTCTCTTTTCGGCGTTGGTTTCAGTGACCACTTCAATCATGCGTGCGAGCACCTCGTCAATTGAAAGACCACTCGAGTCAATCACAATTGCGTCCGGAGCGACGGCCAGCGGAGAGTCCGCCCGATTTGAATCTCGTTCATCACGTTCGGTCATGTCAGCAAAGGTCTCTTCATAAGTAGTGCCGAGATCGTAGGCCTTCTCCTCGATGAACCGTCTCTCAGCACGTTTTTGTGGCGATGCCGTTAGAAAGAACTTCACATCCGCGTTCGGGAAAACGACGGTGCCGATATCTCGCCCGTTGAGCACCGCGCCGCATCTGCCGATTTCTCTTTGTCGCTCAACCATCGCACGACGCACCGCCGGGATGGCCGAAATGATCGAGGACATGTGGGTCACTTCTTCGCTTCGTATTTGTTCCGAAACATCGCGGCCTTCGAGCGTGACGCGGAGGGAATCCGGATCGCCTTCCAGATCGATGCTGATGCGGGATGCGAGCGAACCAACGGCTACATCGTCACTCGCATTCACACTCGATTCCATTACCGCGAGGGCCACTGCGCGGTACATTGAACCGGTGTCGATATAGAGCACATCCAGAGCGCGGGCCAAAAGACGGCCAACGGTCGATTTACCTGAGCCCGACGGGCCGTCAATGGCAATGATTAAGGCCATGGGGGACAGAGTGAACCAAGTTCTAAGTAAGTTTCTCAAACAAACGCTGAGAACACTTCATTTGAGAGTAATGCGCCGGGTCGCGTCAACCTTATCCGATCACCGTCAATCTCGAGCAGTCCAGCCTCGCAGAATCGAGCCAGCTCCTCTCGATATTCCTTCTGGACGTCGAAACCGAATTGTTCCTGAAATCCTCGAGCGCTGATCCCTTGCATCATCCTGAGTCCGAGAAACATTGCTTCGGCTCGAGTTTCAGACTCACACAAAATCTGTGATTCCACTACAGGCGTGGCGCCCCTCTCAATCAAGTTCGAGTACTGGTTGAGATCTCGCTCATTGGCCCAGCGCCGTTGCACCCCGTCGAAAGAGTGCGCTGAACAACCAAAGCCAAAATAAGGTTCCCCAGTCCAGTATTTGGTGTTGTGACGAGATTCAAAGCCCGGTAGGCAACAATTGGAGATCTCGTAATGCTCGTAGCCGGCCAGGCTTGCCCGTTCCAACATCGATTCATACATCTCTGCTGCCAGATCATCATCCGTAAGCGGCTGCTTGCCGGTCTTGATGTGCTCTGCGAGCGGCGTGCCTTCATGCACTTCAAGCAGATAAAACGAAAGATGTTCCGGACGAAGCGCCAGCGCCTGATCCAGATTAAACGCCCAAGCCTCGAGTGTCTGTCCGGGCAATCCCGCGATGAGATCAAAGCTGATGTTTTCAAAGCCGGCAGAACGCAGGTTACCGAATGTGCTCTTGATCGCGGACGCATTATGGGAACGACCAAGCCTGGTGAGCTCGCGATCATTAAAGCTCTGGGCCCCAAAACTCACCCGATTTATCCCAAGCTCACGAAACTGGTGAAGGGTTTTGATGAGTTCCTCCGGGTGGGCGGTCTTATCCGGTCCAGGCTCGCCGGCGCTCCCCGGATTCATTTCCATCGTCACTTCAGCTTTCGGTTGCACTCGGAACCGACAACGCACTGCGCTAAGCAGTTTCTCGAGCTGCGTAGGCGTAAGCAGCGAAGGCGTGCCGCCTCCAAAGTAGATGGTGTCGATCTCTGGCACATTAGTCACCTCGCCCCAGTTCGCTATCTCTTTGTCTAAAGCCTCGACATACCGGGTCGCGGCGTCAGACTCGTACAACCCCGTCGCGAAATCGCAGTAAGAACAGCGCGAGCGGCAGAAAGGAATGTGGATATAAACGCCTGCGTTCGACATAAGAATCTGAAAAAGTATAGCGCAGCTTACGGTGACAGGTGACAAATCAGACGATCTCGGAGCCTACCTTCGGAGCACCGTTATGTTCCGACGTGTCACCTGTTACCCTCTGTACGCTTTCGCCCCGCATGTACGGGTTTCCAGCACTCTCATCCTGGCAAGGGATTGAATTTAACGCCCTCCTAGATGGCACAAGGTTTGAAAGTTGAAAGTCGGGAACGCTGGAAGCGCTTTAGTTAATCCAGCAATAACATTTAACCAGGGAACAAGGAGGAGGAGTAGTAAATGGCAGACGACAAACATGGTCTCAATCAAGGTAAGAACATGGAATCCGGAAACCGAGGCGATCAGGGTGCCCAGGGGGGGAGTCAGAAGGCCCCGGGACGCGACGCCAACGAAAATCTTTCCATGGGTGACCGCGAGGGTGGCCGCCAAAACCCAAACAATCCTAACAAGGAGAGCGGCTTCGATCGTGAAGATCGCGAACGCGAGCAACCTGGCAGCAAGCAACACGACCAGGGCAAACGATAACTAAAGCCTCTTGAGTAAATTCGAAACGCGGTGGCGGTCTCATCGATCGCCGCCGAGTTTATTTCTTAGGATCGATTCTTCGCACACTGCCGTCGCGACTTAACATCCCCTGCGATGCTGCAGCCACGCGTTCCGCCCGAGCGAAAGCACGCAGAAAGTTTTCTCCAAGAATCTTTCGCACATCCTGTTCAGAATAACCGCGCCTCAATAATTCGTAGGTGAGGTTGGGAAGTTTTGAAATATCTTCCATCCCAGCCGGTAAACTCCCAATGCCATCGAAATCCGAGCCAATACCGACGTGATCCACACCAGCAACCTTTGCGATGTAATCAAAGTGATCCACGAGGACCGAAAGCGGAGTCACGGGCAAGGGGTTGGCTTTATGCAGCCTGTTGGTCTCTTCTTCCAACTTCTTCGGATCGTCTTTATATCTCGCTTTTAGCTCGTCAATCTGCGGCCTCAGCCGTATCTCGCGGGCTCTTACTGCTTCGATCACTTTCTGATCGATAAAGCCCGGATAGAAGTTCACCATCACCACACCGCCATTGCTGGTGAAGCGTTTGAGCAATTCATCAGGAATGTTTCGCGTCCGATCGCCAAGAGCTCGCGCCGAGGAATGCGACGCGATCACCGGGGCGGTCGAAACATCGAGCACATCACTCATCGTTTTGTCGGACACGTGCGAAACGTCAACCAGCATCCCGATCCGGTTCATTTCACGGATGACTTCTTTGCCAAAATCCGACAAGCCATTGTGTTTCGCCTCGTCACAACAAGCGTCGGCCCAGTTGTTGGTGTTGTTGTGCGTGAGTGTCATGTAGCGGACTCCCAGGCGATAAAAATCACGCAATGCCATCAGCGAGTCTTCAATCGCGTGCCCGCCTTCGATTCCCATCAGGGCCGCAATCTTCTTTTGCTTCTTCGCCCGGCGAATGTCCGACGACGTGTAGGCCATTACAAAATCATTCGGATACTTCTCTGCCGCTCGATAGACATAGTCGATCATGTCCAGCGCACGTCTGGCCGAGCCACCCTCATTCGCATACTTTCGATCGATGTAGACAGAAAAGAATTCTGCCGTCACTCCTCCCTGCTTCATTCGCGCGATGTCGGTGTGATACTTGCCAACCGACGAAACGCCAATGTCATAAGCATCGTCAATCATCATCGAAAGGATATCGTTATGCGTGTCGACAACAATCGACTTGCGGTGTATTTCGAGGGCTTTTTTCCAGAGTTTTTCATCACGTGGTTCCGCGCCCAAACCGGCGGTTTGTTGGGCATTCACTGTAAGGAAGGTCACACCGAGAAGACAGACAATGACCGCTGAGAACAGTTTTCGAAGATCCATAAAAGCCTTTCCAGAAGAGATAGATGCGGGCTCATATTGCCGACACGGCTGACCGCCCGTCAAGCCACGAAGTCCTTCGGTAACAAAAGCCAGCCCTTGCCACGCTACCGTCTTATCCCTGAACACTTTCAATATTCGATGTAAAGTCTGCTTGACATTACGTAAAGATTGGCTTACATTGCGCGTCGGTTACGAAATTGGCCCGCAGGAGGTAAAGATGCAATGGAAGGAGTGTTGGCAATGCGTGAGAAACACAAGGATCGGTTCGGCTCAGTAGTGTTCGTGCTATGCGTGGTTACGGTGGGCATGGCTGTGCTGCACATGGTCCTGCGCGAGCAGTATGCGCCGGGGCATCCTGTCAGACTGGCAATGACCTCAATTCTGGGGCTGACGTTCGCCTCATTCATCTTCGTGTATGCGCGACTGCTGTCACGAATGGACGAGTATCAACGGCAAATCCAGTTATTCGCGTTGGCAATAGGTTTCCCACTCTCACTGGTGCTGATTTGGGGAATCGGATATTTCCGCGCTGAAGGATTGCTGCAAGGTGCCGACCCGAGGGACCTTCCCGCGGTACTGATGGCTGCTTACGCGGTCGGTTTTGTGTTCGCATGGCTGCGTTATCGGTGACACTGAAGACGAACGTCAGGGATAACGAGATGAAGAACCGATTGAGAGTCTTGCGTGCCGAGCACGAATGGACCCAGGAAGAGTTGGCCCAACGTGCGGGAGTATCGCGCCAGGCCATCAATGCGATTGAGACTGAGAAGTACGATCCCAGTCTGCCCTTAGCAATCAAAGTCGCGCGTCTTTTCGGGAAACCTGTCGAGGAGATTTTCCTAATCGACGAGAGCGAGAAATGATGCGACGGCTAATGGGCGGAGAACCGCCGGATCGCCGAGGCAAACGCCACGAGGATCGCTGACGGAACCAGGATCCACTTGACCTCGCTCAGGACCACTGGCCAGGCGCGACCGGTAAGAAACGGCTCGAGACCTATTGGAGAAACCTGGATGGGCCGCCACGGGGAAAAGAAACGCTCATTGCTGAAGGGCGCGAGTAGGGCAACACCCACACCGCCATCTGTAAGCGCATCCAGCAGGGGATGTGATGCGGTAACGATAAGGAAGTAACAGACAACTAACCACCAGTTGGCGCTCAGCCGTGGAACTTCACGATAGCAAACAAGCGCGATTAGGAACCCCAGGGCGATCGCAAACGGAACCGAGTGAGTAATTCCGCGGTGGCCCATCATGTGGTGATAGCTGATACCGAAAAGAAAGCTCACCACATCAAGATCGGGTAGAACGGCGCAGGCTGCAGTTAAGAGCCAGAACTTCGGCGGCCTGCCTCCGGGAGCGAAGGCATTACCGAATGCTACGGCTGCGATGCTGTGCGAAACGATGGTCGGCATTGAGGCAGTGTTACAGCGATCGGCCCTTCTGCCAAATCACTTCGAGTTTAGCGGAGCGACATTCAGTAACGCCAAAAGCGTGTCTATGGCGTCTATGCGACATCGGCACGCATGGCCGAGGCCGCAAGAACCGCTAATTATTCACGAGGCCTCAGCAGCCATAGCTGACAAGTTCGGCCACCTCTTTAACCAACCTTTCCTTGCCGGCTTTGGAAGAAAGAAAGAGTTTCCGTGACGAATCGTGGTCTCCCTGACTTACACTTACAAAGAGATCCAGTTTGCCGTCTCGATCCAAGTCCCCCGCCCAGAGCAAATACCAGGAAGCGTCGCCTCCGCAGTCCACCAACGAATAGAGAACCTGTCGCGACTCGCCGGAGGTGAGTATCAGCCTTGCGTTCAAGGGCAGTCCCTCTTGTTCGCAAGCGGCAGTATCTTCGGAGCGCACCACCTTTAGTTCATATGACGCGTCCGCAAGCCTCAAGGCAACAGGCGATTTCTCCACCAGTGGCTGGTCCCAGGTTCCTTCCAAGAGTGTGATAACCGGTCCGGCGCTCAACCCGCCACCCCGAACGAGGAAAAGCGGCTGAGCGACTGAATCCAAGGTTACATGCTGCATCTCGGACGTGCCCTCGCCGTAGTCAGTTGTTTTCACCTGGATTCTAAAACTCTGCAACAGAGAGTTGCCTCCCTCCAGTCCTAACCATGTTTCGCCGGACTTGGCGACAGTTGCCTGCTCTGGGTAGTAGTCGCCGACATCCAGAAGTTCCACTTGAGTCGATTCAGACTCTGGTCGGTGTTCGTGTATAACGTGACTTTCACCGCCTACGATCGTCACCACCGAGGCCTTCGGCTCCTGGCCATCGCTGCGGCCGGCGAACGTCCAACTCAACGCCAGAACGACGGCTATCGCTATCAATACTCTCTTTTTCATTTTCTATATCGTTGGAATGCAATGTCTGTCGCGGCCTGATTATCCTGTAACTCTTAGCCGGCTAACTCAGGCGCGCTTTCCCGCACTCCAACGTCCTCCTTGAGGAGCATGCTAATGACGTCGCAAGCTCCAGGCCATGTGTGTTGCTGCACTCGACCGACCCGACACCCACTCCAGTTACTGTGGCAGACCACATTGCCGCTCAGGCATTGGCTAAATACATTTGCAGCAAGGTCACCAGATAAGCAATGATCGCCACATGTCAATCCTGATCGCTGAAGACAACGTAGCCCAACGCCATTACCTGCGTGAAATACTCGAGAGAGAATTCCCAGCGCACACTCCGGTGCTCGAAGCCGGAGACGGTGAGGAGACGGTGAAACTCGCGCTCGAGCACAAACCCGATGTTTGCATCCTCGATATCCAGATGCCGAAGCTGTCCGGTGTCAAAGCTGCACGTTCCATCTGGCGGGAATTTCCGACCGCACGCATTATTTTTTGGACCCAGTTTCCGCACGAGATCTACATCAATGAAATAAGAAAGATAGTTAAGTCGGTCGATCCCCCACCCGCGTACGGTTTCATCCACAAGAACAATCCCGAATCGCGGTTCTTGCGATTCGTGGCGGCCGTGCTGGAAGATGGCGCTGACATGATCGATCCGGCATTCAAGGATTCGTTCAAACGGCCGTTGCTGACCGAGTTCGAAGCCGAAGCGCTTTACTATCTCGCTCTTGGTCTTTCCAACTGGACCATTGCACGTAAATGCTCTTTGAGTCTGCGCGGTGTTGAAAGTCGCCTGGCCACCCTTTATGAAAAGCTCTTCGTTTCAGTTGCTGAAGGCACACCACACGAGGCATACGATAAGCTTGCCTACAACGTACGCACGCGCGCGTTCTTTGAAGCCTTGCGTCGCGGTCTGTTAAATAACGACGAGTTGGAGAAAGCTTCCGAGGAGCTCGAGACGTGGTTGGACCGAGACCGGAACAGGTACCTCGCGGAACAGAAGAAGAAGTAGGCTCACCGGATTGGCAGAGACAAATGAGCATCTTTAGAAATGCACTGTTGCTATTGCTCTGCGGAATCGGCGTAATCGGTGGATTGACAGCCTATGCGTTGACGCAAGAGCAGGTGGAATCAGAGAGTCAGCCTTCGCCCAGCCCTTCACCTTCGCCGTCTCCATCTCCTTCACCATCACCGACGCCGGTCACGGGTCTCCATCAGTGGGGCGCCGTGACGCTGTTCCATGGCCTGCCATCTGACCGCGTGCGCGCAATCACCCAGGACAGCGACGGTGTCATGTGGTTTGGGACCGAAGGAGGACTCGCAAAATTCGATGGCCGGCGCACTCAGGTCATCAAGGATCCTGCGTTACCGGGCACGCGCGTACTCTCGCTGAAGTGGGACGAGGAGGGCGTGCTTTGGATTGGAACTGACGCCGGCGCTACCCGACTCATCGGTGGCCAACTCAGAGTAATCAACGAACTGGAAGGCAACTCGATTAGCGCCATCACCATTGCTGAGCGCGGACGAATTCTGTTGGCCACTGAGCAGGGAAACATTTTCGAGTGCACTACCAGGCAAGACGGCGCCCTGGGTGTTCGGCCCCTGTTATCAGCACCGTTGCAAAGCGCCAATCGAGATCAACCCGGCCCCCTCGCAATCACCAGTCTGGCCATCGCCGGAGGCAAACTTTTTGCCGGCTCGTTGAGTCGCGGACTGATAACCATTGAGAATGGATTGGCCACGGAGATCCAGAACCGCCCGGCCGGCTATTTCATTCGAGCTCTCGCAACCGACCACGACGGCAAACTCTGGGTGGGTTCGCGGACCCGCAAAGAAGAGCCAGGCGTGTTCTCCGGCGCTTACGATCAACTCAAGCGGCTCGATGCGCCGACTGGTCCAGTCGCGGTCGTCCATCCGATTGGTGACTCGGTTTTCGTCGGCACCGATGGCCGTGGTGTCTTTCGGTTCTCCGGGGAAGGGGTTGAACGATTCACGTTCGATGGCAGTGCCGGCGGATTACGTTCAGATCGCGTCTACGCGATCTTTGCGGATCGTGAAGGCGTGATCTGGTTTGGCACCGACCGTGGTGTCTCACGTTTCGATCCGCAAGCGCCTCGCGTTGAAGTATTTGGGATCAGTCCGGAAAGCAACTTTGTGCGGACGATTTTTCAAACCTCCGATGGCCGCGTCTTGGCTGGTACCAATCGGGGGCTATTCGTTCACGATGAGAGCGAGCAAAGTTATGACAGCAATGTCGCGCTTGCGCGCAGCATTATCTACGCTCTGCACGAGGATAGTGCGGGTTACTTGTTCGTTGGTTCCGCTAGTGGCTTTTTCGTTAGCCAGCGTCGTCTGAAAGATGGCCCGATCAGGAATCTGAGTTTCATTCGCATCGAGGCGAGTTCTGGTGCCGCCGATGCGGTTGGCAGCGTGCGAGCGATTACCAGCTTTCACGACGCCACCTATTTCGCGAGTTTCGGGCGCGGTGTTCAGTCTTATCAAAACGGACGAGTGCGGAATTTTTGGAAGAGAGACACCACCGCGGACGTGATCAGCCTCTTTGCAGATGGCGACAACCGGCTCCTCATCGGCACGGCCGAAGACGGCGTACTTTCTTATGACGGTCAGAACACTGTCGCATCTCCGGAGTTCGAACAATTCAAGAGTGCGGCGGTGCGGGCAATTACTCGCACCAAAGACGGGACTCTCTGGCTCGCCACCAGTCGGGGACTCTACTCGTGTCCTGGGGACAATCAATGCGTGGTGGCAGCGGCCGGTGACGTCCGAGCATTGGTTCCCAGCCGCGCCGGCGACAATGTGGCGCTGTGGTGTGCCACCTCCGCCAACGGGCTGTTAAAGGTGACCATCGATCCCGACGTGGGCCCGGTTGTTTCCCAGATCGATTCAGAACAGGGTCTTCCTTCGCAGAGCGTTTTTGCTGTGGCAGCTGAGGAGAACGATCGGACTATCATTATCGGCACCAATCGAGGCGTTGTGCGCTATGGTCCGGGTCAAATCAAGCCCGCACTCTACGCCGCTCGCATTGTGAGCCAACGGGTTCATCAACCAGCGGAGTTGAGCGGCGGATTAAACCTCGAGTATCCGCAAAACAGTCTCTTGTTGGGCGTTGCGGCAATTAGCAGTCGCACGTTTCCCGAGCAGTTTCAGTACGCGTTTGTGCTGACCGACTCTTCCGGAAGAACGATCAAGCAGAGGGTATCTCGCGAATCGGAGTTTGCAATCGAAGGGTTAAAATCCGGCAAGTATCGCGTGACAGCACGCGCGTTCACGAAAGATCTGGTCACTTCTCACCCAATCGCTTTTGATCTCAGTATTGCGCGGGCGCCGTTTCCCTGGACTTCAACTGCCTTGGGAATACTGTTGGCGCTAACACTGCTCGCACTGTTTTGGGCTTTGCTCGAGCGCGGTCGTATCGTCCGCACGAGCGCTGAATTGGTAGAGGCGAACCGGGAACTTGCTGATGCTCGTTTGAACCTCGCAAATGAAGCCGAGCGCGAGCGCGGTCGCATCGCCCGTGACCTTCACGATCAGACGCTCGCGGATCTCCGACATCTGATGTTGCTGACCGACCAGCTTCCCGCAAACGGATCTTCAGAGCGCGTCTCTCAGCCAGTTGACGCCGTGGTTGCCGGGCCATCGCCCGCGGCTGCGTCCCTGCGGCATGAAATCGAATCGATCTCACAGGAGGTGCGTCGCATTTGTGAAGACCTCAGTCCTTCCGTTCTGCAAAATGTCGGCTTTGCAGCCGCGCTTGAGTTTGCCCTTTCGCACGCCGTGCAGCATGCGCCTCCAGAACAGAAGTTTGACTACGAATTTGTGTGCGACGAGGCGATCAACGACGGCGCCGACCTGCCACCCAATGTGCAGATGCAAATCTATCGAATCGCGCAAGAGGCCGTGAACAACATTTGCCGCCACGCAGCGCCGTCACATGTAAAGATGAAGGTCACCTCGACCGCTGAAGGCGAGTTCAAATTGACGTTGGAGGATGATGGCGAGGCGTTCGAACCTTTTGAAGGTGGTCGCGCTGAGGGCCGCGGCCTGGCAAACATGCAAGCGCGGGCCAGCCTGATTGACGCGGAATTGTCCTGGCTGCCCAAACAAGGTGGCGGGACAATATTCACTCTCAAGCGATAAGTAGGACAGGACATTCCTGTCTCCCAGTTTTTCTGCTATCGGATAATTGCTTTGCCGCCAAAGCGTCAAAGCGGAAGATATGCAATTCAAACAATGCTTGACGCAAATCTACTCCATCTCTCCGCGAGCGTGCATGCGGCGCTGTCCGCCAACCAACCAATCGTCGCGCTGGAATCTACCGTAACGGCGCACGGTCTCCCGCGCCCGCAAAACCTCGAGACTGCCCAGCGTATGGAACAGATCGTGAGCGACGCGGGAGCGACGCCCGCAACCATCGCCATTCTGGACGGCAAGCTTCATGTCGGACTCGGCCAAGCGCAACTCAAACATATCGCCGACAACCAGGCGATTCGGAAAATAAGTACGCGAGATCTGCCATCGGCGGTTACAAAGCACTGGGATGGGGCGACGACGGTAGCAACGACAGCGTGGATCGCACATCGCGCCGGCATTCGGGTTTTCTCCACTGGCGGAATAGGCGGAGTGCATCGCGGTACGCTCCCTGATGTCTCCGCTGACCTTCCGGAGCTCGCCCGCACACCGATCGTTGTCGTCTGCTCCGGCGCAAAAATTGTTCTGGATCTTCCTGCTACTCGCGAATGGCTCGAAACAAATGGAATCACCGTCGTTGGTTATGAATGCGACGAGCTACCGGCGTTCTACTCCCGTGCGAGCGGCTTGCCGGTGGATGTTCGTGTGGAGTCTGCAGGAGAGGTGGCAACGATTTTTCGAGCTCAACGTCTTCTCGGGCTTGAGAGTGCTTTGCTCGTGACGGTTCCCGTTCCTCTCGAAACTGAAGTCGCTGCGAACGAGTTGAAGGAAGTTCTGGATGATGCACTGAGACAAGCTGAAGCTGATCACGTCAGCGGCCGCGACCTCACCCCGTTCCTACTGTCTCGGATGGCTGACCAAAGCGAGGGCGCAACTCTGCGGTCCAACATCGCGTTGCTTGAGAACAATGCGCGCATCGCGGCGCAGATTGCTCGCGCGATCCATGAGTGAAGGAAGAACTGTCCACAGATAATGCACATCAAAAGAAAACCTCAGCGACGGCTATGAGAATCAGGAAATTGGTGGATTGGAGGCGATGTGGCTCTACCCCCTTTCTTGTTTATGAATCTGTGTAGTCGGTAGATCGCCTTCCCCTCCCAACGATTTTTCGTACGTCCCTCCAAAAAAATATTTAGTGCCGAGAAACCCGTTAGTCTTTTCACCGCATCTCAGCGGTGCAACTGAAATACCTCCCCAGGCCCGACGATAAAGTCAAAAACTCAGCAGCAGCGACAGCGGTGAAATCTCCGAGTTTCTCCCCAGCCTCGAACTGTGTCGTGAGACTTGAACAGTTTTCAGGAGGCTACTATGAGCCGCACCCGGCTTCTCTCTCTCTTTGGCGTCTTCTGCCTGGTGGTCCCGCTCCTGTTCGTTCCCCTAACCGGCGCGACCGTAACTCTCACCGTCAATGAATTCGAGACAAGAGTCTTATTTGAAGACAAGCAAACCGTTGTCTCACTGGTTGTCGACAATCCGTTGCCTCAGCCTACATCTGCGATCATACGAGTCGAACTTGTCGATCCAGACAACATCGTCAGGGCATTTGGCGACAGCGAAAAGACGCTCAACCGCGATACGAACACGGTCAGAATTCCAGTCTCCTTCCTCGCTTTCAAAGACAAAGATCCAGCGACCGAAGATCTAGTCTGGTACCGCCTGCGCTATCGTCTAACCTCGAAATCAATCGCCTTTGATCAAGTCGCCGGCGTAATTGCGTTGGGCAAAATCGCACCTAACATCTTTCGGTTGCAGGTCTTCGCCGCAAACTTCGCGCATGAGCGGTCCGTTTATCGCGTCCGCGTCAGGGCCGAGCATCCCTTAACCGCAACACCGGTCGCGAATGTAATGGTCGCGGGAGCCGTCCGATTTGAAGACGTTGAACTCACGCAAGAACAAGAAACCGGTAGGGACGGGTACGCAACTCTTGATTTCAAGCTGCCGGGAAATCTGGAGCTGGATGAAGGTGAGTTGAATATTACCGGCAGGCGCGGACTGCTGTTCCGCAAGGTCGAGTCTGAAGTCGAGATTAGTCATCGTGTCTTCGGCGTCGTCAGTACGGACAAACCTCTCTATCAACCGGGTCAAAAACTGCTGATTCGTTTGTTGTTCTTCGATTCAACGCGCCAGGCAATCGCAAACGCGGAAGCCACACTGAAGATCTCTAATCCAGAAGGTGAGGAGGTATTCCGCACCACAGTCACGACCTCGCGCTTTGGTGTCGCCAGCACCGAATGGACAATTCCGGAAGGTACTCGGCTCGGCAGCTATCACCTTAAGGCGGGGCTGGAAGAATCGAACTACGAGGATGCGGGCGCCGAAGCCAGTGTGAAAATCAGCCGATACGATCTGCCAAACTTCAGCGTCGATGTACAGCCCGATCGAAATTACTACACGCCCGGCCAGGACGCCGTAGTTACGGTGCGCGCCGACTATCTTTTTGGCAAACCCGTGAAGCGCGGGCACGTGCGAATTGTGCGCGAACTGGAACGAAGTTGGGATTATGGCGAACAGAAGTGGAAGGTCGAAGAAGCGGAGACTTACGAAGGCAACCTCGACACTGAGGGAAAGTTTGTGGCCCACGTAGGTTTGAAGGCCGAGCATGAAGACCTCGCGGACGAAGACTACTCACGCTTTCACGATCTTTCCTACGCAGCATACTTTACGGATCCCACCACCAATCGGACTGAGCAGCGCCGCTTCGACCTGCGAGTTACGAAGGAGCCGATTCATGTTTACGTGGTTGATCAGCAGTACCAGCAGAAAGCGTTTCCTCTGGAGTTTTATGTCACCACATTCTATGCGGACGGCTCGCCGGCAGAGTGTGAAGTGACGATAGCGGAACAGTTGAAAGGCGGTCGGTCTCTGAGGACAATTCGAACCAATCGTTTTGGCCTGGCCAAAGTGTCAGACCTTGTGTGGGCAGCCAACGCTGAAGTCGCGCACGACGAACTGCTGAAGTTTGTTGCACGCGACAGTCGCGGCAATACCGGCAAGCATACCGAAGATTTCTACTTCCGAGATACTGCGCCGATTCGCGTCAAGACTGACAAAATTTTCTACCGCCCCGGTGAGCCAGTGCGCGTCGGCATCACGTCGAGTAAGCCTGATCTGCGAGTCGTCGTCGAGGCGGTGCGCGATTGGAGAATCATCAGGTCGGAAGTCGTCCAACTCAGCCACGGCAAAGGCTCGGTCGTCCTCCCTTATCACTCCGAGTTCACAGACGATCTGACAATTGCTGTGTACTCGCCGGCCGACGCGGCGGAAAGCTCCTACAACTTTCCCTACGGTTGGCGCACGGTGATCTATCCGCGCAATCGCGATCTGGATCTGCAGATCGCACTTGATCGAACAACGTATCGTCCCGGTGAAGAAGCCAACATCGACTTCATAACTCGCTCAGCGGATGGAAAGCTTTCCGAAAGTTCGTTGGGTGTTGTGATTTTTGACAAAGCAGTCGAAGAACGAGCGCGAACTGATCGCGATCTGGGAGGCACTTACGGATTCTATGGCGCCTACGCATACCTTCGCGGTGAAAGCGACATGATCGCGGGCGTCACGCGGAAGGATCTCGATCGTGTCAATATCGATAAGCCGTTACCTGATGGATTTGAACTCGTGGCCGAGATGCTCCTGAACAACAACTCGTATACACCGCGGCTGCTGCTCAGCGATGAATCAGAACGCCATGCTTCCCGAGTCTTCGCCAAGCTGATCGAGCAACAGTTGCGGCCCTTGAAACTAACTCTCGATGCCGTTTACGGAAAACATGCTGTCTATCCAAAGAATGAAGGCACGTTGGTCCGGCTGCTTAGTGCCGAGGATATCCAGCTCGACGAGCTTCGAGATCCGTGGGAACAACCCTATCGCATTGCCTTCGTAGTTGAAGGCGCGGCCGACGTTCTGCTGTTAACGAGCTCAGGCGCGGACAAGGTTGCCAGCTCGGACGATGACTTTACTGCGCTGCGGCTCGCCTGGCCTTACTTTCGTTTCACCGGCGAAGCAATTAATCGCGCCATCGTCGCTCATCATGCGCGCACCAGTGGATACATTCGCGATGAGGCAACTCTAAAAAGTGAGCTTTTGCGTAACGGCATCGATCTGGCGGCCGTGCGCGATCCGTGGAACCAGCCTTACCACTTCGAGTTCCACACCAATCGGACGGAGTACTCACTGCATGTCTTCACGGGCGGGGAGAACCAACAGTTCAAGGTGAGGGCCAAGCAGGACAGCGATAATTCACAGGTTTGGCAGACGGGAATTGACTACTCGGCCGATATCAAACTCAGGATCCAGGCGGCGCTGACAAGGTATTTCGGCGCCGCGTCTCTCTTTCCTCAGACCGAAGAAGAGTTCAGTAAGGCACTCGCGGACTCTGGAATAGACCGTAACGAGCTGCGTGATCCCTGGGGACAACTGCTGTATGCAACTTTCGCTGTCGAATCTGTCTACAACGACCGTGTCCAGTTGATCGCCCAGGCCAAATACGGTGAGCCGGTTCAGCAACGAACAGTGGTCACGCCGGTCACGGAAACGATTAAGTCGATCAAGTTGCGCAGCAGTGGGCCCGATGGCAATGAAGGGACCCATGATGATTTCGACATTGGAAAGTTTTGGCGGATTACTGCGGAGGAAGACCGCACGGAAAAAACGCTGCAGCAGACGGCTGGATACGTCCCAATGCAGGGAGCGACTGGTGCTATCACCGGCACTGTTCTCGACTTTAACGGCGCCGCTGTGCCGGGTGCCTCCGTCAAGGCGGTGAACAAAACCAACTCGACAGAGCGACAGGTAACCACGAACGATTCCGGCGTTTATCTCATCAAGAATCTCTCCGTAGGTCTTTACGAAGTCACGTTCGATGCCGCCGGTTTTAGGCGAACGGTGATTACGGATGTGGTGGTTCGATCCTCGAGTGTAGTTGAGTTGAACGCGACACTCGATCCAGGTGCGGTTTCTGAAACTGTGACCGTGATGTCCGGCCTTGTTGACATGTCAACTAACGCCTCTAACGCCGCCTTTTCGATGAGCTCCAGCAAAGTAGTCTCCTTCGGTCCGCAATCACCACAAGCCTCGACGCCCCGTTTGCGCGATTACTTTCCCGAAACCCTGGTCTGGCAACCCTCGCTGGAAACCAACACCCGCGGCCAAGCACAACTGAAGTTCAAACTTGCCGACAGCATAACGACCTGGAAAATGTCCGTCATCGGCTCCACTGCTGACGGACAAGTCGGAACTGTCGAGAAGGAGTTTCGCGCCTTTCAGCCATTTTTTGTCGAGCTGGATCCACCACGCATTCTCACTGAAGGCGATCAGATCTCGCTGCCGGTAGTCGTCCGCAATTACCTGGAGCGTCCACAGCAAATACAACTCGAGATCAAACCTGAGAGCTGGTTCTCCTTGTCCGGCCCCACCCGGCAACCCCTGCGCGTACCCGCCGGCGATTCAGCAACAGGAACTTTCGATCTGCGCGCGGTGTCTTCAGTAAAGGACGGTAAGCAACGCGTTACGGCGCTTGGGAGTGAGGAAAACGACGCGATCGAAAAGCCGGTCACTGTGCATCCGGATGGCGAGGAACTTTCGGTCACGGCGAGCGACATTCTGACGAATCGTGCGCTACTGGAGATTACGGTTCCGAACGAAACCATCAAAGGCTCTGCTAAGGCTGACCTAAAACTCTATCCAAGCCTTTTGGCGCACGTCGTCGAAAGTGTGGAGGCAATAATGTCGCGGCCTTATGGATGTGGCGAACAGACAATTTCGTCTACCTATCCCAGCCTGCTGTTATTGCAAAATCGCAAACAAACCGGCGTCGACTTTTCGCTCCGGCCTCGTGCTGAACGATACCTGCAGGCCGGGTACGACCGACTACTTAACTACAATCACGCGAGCGGCGGTTTCGGCTATTGGAGCAAAGGCGAGCCCGACCTCGCACTGACTGCGTACGCTTTGCGTTTTCTGACCGATGCACAAAGTCTTATCGCTGTCGATAAGACTTTCATCGACCGAGCACGCGGCTGGCTAATCCAGAAGCAACAGAGAGATGGGAGTTGGCTGGTGGTGAGCTATGGCAACCAACCGACTGACAAACGACGCACGGCTTTACTGACAGCGTACATCGCGCGCACCCTCGCTTTGACTCGACCGATGAAAGATGAGGAAGCACAGAAATCCGGGCGGCGGTCGTCAGCCGAAGCTCTAAATCGATCGCTTGCATTTCTCACCACGGCCGTAAGTGAAATTGATGAGCCATATCTGTTGGCTTCGTATGCGCTGGCATCACTCGATGCCGGCGAGACGACAAACGCCGAATTTGCGAGAACCAGGCTTCGCTCACTTGCACACTACGAAGGCGCCACAGCCTATTGGGCTCTTGAAACCAACACTCCATTTTACGGCTGGGGTCTGGCTGGACGAGTCGAAACCACCGCCCTGGTCGTGCAAGCACTTTCGCGCCAGGTACCAGCTAGCGCCAGAACGACAAGTCTCACCCCACCGCTAAACAACCTGCCCCCGGAGAAAACGGGAACTGCTGCCACACACCCAGCTATCCAGACGAACGAACAGTTAATCCGTAGCGGCCTGCTTTTCCTGCTCAGGGCAAAAGACCGCTACGGCGTCTGGTACTCCACTCAAGCCACGATCAACGTGCTCGACACGATGCTGGCCCAATTCGGGAGAGACACCGTCCACAAAGCAACTGCCTCTTCCGCCGAAGTGTTTGTAAATGGCCAGCTGTCGGAAACTCTTCAACTCCCGCCAACAGGCAAATTAGTTGGACCAATCCTACTAGATGTATCGAAGCATTTGCAGAAGGGAAGGAACGAGATCGAGATTCGACGTGTCGGTGATTTGTCGCCTGCTTCGGTTCAACTGGTCGCGAGCTATTACGTGCCGTGGCTGTCGACGGCCGGAGAGAAGAAAGAAGAACTGCGACTTTCCGCGCAGTTCAACAAGACCGAGGGAAAGATCGGCGAAGAGATTACCTGCAATGTAAAAGTCGAACGGGTCGGCTTCACCGGCTATGGAATGCTGCTGGCGGAAATTGGCCTGCCGCCCGGCGTTGACGTGGATCGCGCATCGCTGGACGAAGCCATAACCAAATCAAACTGGGCCGTCAATCAGTATGACGTGTTGCCCGACCGGGTCGTTCTTTATCTGTGGCCGCGTGCGGGCGGCGTTTCCTTTGACTTCAAATTCCGACCTCGCTTTGGTTTGCAGGCGAAGGCAGCCTCATCAACCGTCTATGACTATTACAACCCGGAAGCACGGACCACAGTTTCGCCGGCTGCCTTCACCATCAAGTAACAGAAGTGACGGAGCGCGAGCTTCTCCCCAGGCTCTCCATTCAGTCTTTTCATTGAAAGGAGTTAGCCTAATGCCAGTTAAAGCCCACGTCGATCAAATAAGCATCGCTAGTCCCTGCAAGGCAGATTGGAACTCGATGAGCGGCAACGATGAGGTCCGATTTTGCGAACACTGCAACCTCTCAGTTCATAATCTCAGCGCTCTGACTCGCAAACAGATCTCTTAGGTTGATTGCTAAATCCGAGGGCCGTTTATGCGTCCAATACGTTCGCCGGCCCGATGGCCTAATTGCAACTGTTCAGAGTCGAAGCAAGCTACACCAGATCGCGCGCGGCGCATCGCGAATTGCTGCCGGTGCGTTCACAGCTACGCTCAGCATTACTGGCGCGGCACAACAAGCGTTCCAACCGGACAACATCGGTGGTTCAGGTGTGGCATACAGCGCTCCTACTATATCGCCGAGCGGCACTCTCAGTGGCCGGGTGGTGGATCAAACCGGCGCGCCAATTACTTCAGCGACCGTGGGCCTGTTCCGGGGTGACAGCGGGTTGGCGCTCTACGCGAGTACGAATGGTTCCGGAGAGTACAGATTCGATCTGTTATCGCCTGGGTCCTACAATCTTCGGACCGAGGCGCCTGAATTTGCTCCGGATGAGGTGAATGGCATCTACATCCAGCCAAATTCCGCGCGCGTGGTGAATCAGGCATTGCGCCCTCAGACCCTGGAGACTAAACAGGAAACCATGGAAGTGGTGTCATTTGGAGGTGCGATTGCCATCGTTGCTCCGAGAGATCCATTGATCAGGGCAGCGCAGCAGGACGACATGGAGGAAGTTGTCAGATTAGTCGCCGGCGCCAACCTCAACCTACGCGATAAGACGAGTAGAACAACGGCGCTGGAGCATGCGGTACGAAATGCCAACCGCGAAATGGTGCAACTCCTGATCGCGGGTGGAGCGGATGTGAATCTTCAGAACGAGTCTGGTGAGAGTGTGTTGATGATGCTTGATAACGACGCCACGAGCGATCTCGTCTGGGATCTGATTAACGCCGGAGCAAAAGTAAACGCAGTGGATAAAGCCGGCAACACACCGCTGATAGAAGCAGCCAGTTGTGACAACGTTGACGTATTGAAGACGCTACTCGATGCGGGAGCGCAGATTCAAACCAGGAACGATCAGTACCGGGAGCGATAGCGACTGGGCCAAGTCAGACCCGAGAACGATAGCAACCGGGCCGATTCCAAAGAGCTACTTCAAACCACCGAAGTCTCAAGAGGCTATTCACAACCAGGTTCCATTCCCCGGTAAACGGCCGGTCGCTATCGCTCTTCGGTCCTGACTCGGCTCTGCGCGAGCGCGCTAAGCGAACCGGCGCTCGTATGTTACTCTAACGCCTCATTCCAGACGATACTTTCAGGAGGAACGAGATGGCTGACGAAAACGAGACTTGTAAAAATGCGCCTTGCAGTTGTGCGGCCACGGAAGACAGCAAGTATTGCAGTGCCGGATGTGAAGGAACCGGAGAAACAATCCAATTGGATTGCGACTGCGGACATCCGGAGTGCACGGGCAACTTCTGACTTGTTGATAGTGAGGTAGAGGCGCCGGTAGCGCCTCTTTTTCTTAGCGCAAGCCCGCCAATTCCAGGAACTTTGCTGCCAGCTTTGGACCAGTGCCTTCATCCTCGTGTTTGAAAAACACGAACTCTTCCTTCCAATTCTGTTGCCGCACTCGTTTCAGCCACTCTGCGAGATCTTCATCGCCGTAATTCACGCGTCTCAGTCGCAGATAACCCCAATCGGCAGTCTTGTCGATATTCCTCACCGGCATGTCATCAGTGTCCGAAATGCAGAGCGCGTGATTATGCTGCGACAAAAGCTCGAGCACGTCGTCTTCCAGCCAGGTCGGATGACGAAACTCAAAGGTCGCTCGAGTAGTATCCGGCAGCGTCGCCAGAAAAGATTCAAGTCGGGACAGATCCTTCTTCATATTGGGCGGCAGCTGAAATAGAACCACGCCCAAACGATCTTCAAGCGCCGCCGCCGTTGCGAGCAGGTACCTGGTTTCTTCTTCAACTCCCTGCAAGCGCTTGAAGTGAGTGATTCGTTGTGATGCTTTGACCGAGAACTTGAAATCAGCGGGTACTTGCTCCTTCCAACTCTCGAGCATACTTCTTTGCGGCAGACGATAGAACGTGTTGTTGATCTCAACTGCCGGCAGGCGAGCAGCGTAATAAGAAAGCATGTCTTTCGCGGGTAGCTTCTCAGGATAGAAGCTACCTTTCCATTCCTTGTAACTGTATCCGCTGGTGCCGACGTAAAGAGTCATAGGTTCGATTTACAAGGGTCAGCTCAGAATCAGGTAATGGGTCAGTTACAATTTTGAACCATCGTTCTTATTAACGCTTTGTTGTCGCGTTGTGCGATTGTGTGATACACAGACTGGCAACGCAAGTTTTACATTTCTTTCCGGGGACAATCAGCAAGCCGTATGTCGACAGTGCCGACAAACATCGAATCTCTGCAACACGAGGAACGTGTTTTTCCACCGCCACCTGAGTTCTCGTCCGCAGCACACATCAACTCTATGTCAGAACTCGAGCGGTTGCGCAGCGAAGCTGACGCCGATCCTGAAGGCTTCTGGGCCCGCATGGCGGAAGAGATTCATTGGTTCAGGAAGTGGGACAAAGTGCTCGAGTGGCAGCCCCCACATGCACAGTGGTTCATTGGCGGAAAACTTAACATCTCGCACAACTGCCTCGATCGTCACGTGCAGACCTGGCGGCGTAACAAGGCAGCACTGATCTGGGAAGGCGAACCCGGCGACCAGCGCACTCTTACTTATCAACAACTGCACTCTGAAGTTTGTCGCTTCGCAAATGTCCTGAAGAAAGCAGGCCTTGAGAAGGGGGATCGGGTGGCGCTTTATCTGCCGCTGATCCCCGAACTCGCCATCGCGATGCTTGCCTGTGCGCGGATCGGCGCCACGCATTCAGTGATCTTCGGCGGCTTCTCGAGCACAGCGTTGGTTGATCGCATAAATGATGCGAGTTGCAAGCTGGTGGTGACCGCAGATGGGGGCTGGCGCCGCGGCAACGAAGTCAAACTGAAGATCGCCGTGGATGAAGCGCTGAAACAAACGCCTTCTGTACAAACGTGCATCGTTGTACGGCGAACGGGCGAGCGCGTTCACATGCAAGCCGGTCGAGACCACTGGTGGCACGAGTTGATGGAGACTGTCGATGCGGTCTGTCCCGCCGAGCAACTCGACAGCGAACATCCGCTCTACATCCTTTACACGTCCGGGACCACCGGAAAGCCAAAAGGTATTCTGCACACGACGGGCGGTTACCTGGTTCAAGCTCATCTCACTACCAAGTGGGTTTTTGATCTGAAGGACGAAGATATCTACTGGTGCACCGCCGACATCGGCTGGGTCACCGGTCACAGCTATGTCGTCTATGGCCCACTTTCCAATGGAGCGACCGTGCTGATGTATGAAGGTGCTCCGAATCATCCCGAGCCTGACAGGTTTTGGAGCATCATCGAACGGCACCGCGTCAACATCCTCTACACGGCGCCAACAGCCATTCGCGCCTTTATCAAATGGGGCGAACATTGGCCGTTAAAGCACGACCTCTCGAGCCTGCGTTTACTGGGCACCGTTGGTGAGCCGATCAATCCCGAAGCATGGATGTGGTATCGCGAGATTATCGGCAAGGGCCGTTGCCCGATAGTAGACACGTGGTGGCAAACCGAAACCGGGGCGATCATGATCACCCCGTTACCAGGAGCGACCACGACGAAACCTGGGTCCGCTACGCTGCCATTACCCGGTATTGACATGGATATCCTGACTCGCGAAGGAGAGCCGGTTGGTCCAAACCAGGGTGGTTATCTGGTTATTAAACGACCGTGGCCGTCAATGCTGAGAACGATCTGGGGAGATGACGAGCGGTATCGGCAGCAGTATTGGTCCCAAATCGAAAACATATACTTTGCCGGCGATGGCGCCCGACGCGACGAAGACGGATATTTCTGGATCATGGGCCGAATTGACGACGTGATTAACGTGAGCGGCCATCGGCTGGGGACTGCCGAAGTGGAAAGCGCGCTTGTTTCACACCCGGCGGTGGCGGAGGCCGCTGTCGTCGCCCGGCCGGATGACTTGAAGGGATCGGCGATTGTGGCCTTCGTTACTCTCGAGGGCGCTCATCATGCATCGGAATCACTAAAGGAGGAGTTACGTTCGCACGTCGCAAGTGAAATCGGCGCGCTCGCCCGGCCCGATGAGATCCGGTTCAGTGATGTGTTGCCAAAGACAAGGTCCGGAAAAATCATGCGTCGGCTGCTGCGCGAGATTGCCACGAGCGGCTCGGTCGCAGGCGACGTAACCACGTTGGAGGATTTTTCCGTGCTTGAGAAACTGAGAGCCGATGAAGAGTAGACTTTTGGGGCGTCCTCCGTGGTCGCTCCTGTTCAGGTACGTAAAAGGGTGGCCATAAAGGACGCCCCAATCACAAATGGAGTTGAAAATTATGTCTCGTCACGTCGACACTGAAAACCGTACCGGGCCGCGTTACCCGGCTTCCTTTGAAGTGCATGCGGAATGGGACGATTCCAACGGTGCACACGTTGAGGCTGACGGCATGACCGAGAATGTTGGTCCGGAAGGGACATTGGTACATTTGCCGCGCCAACTGCCCAACGTTGGCAGCACGGTGCGATTGGAAGTTCAAAGTGAAGATGGCACCAGGCTGCGGGTTATCGCCGAGGTACTGCGCGTAGAAAGAAACCCCGGACACCCACTGGCGGCTTTATCGCTAATCGGCGAGACGGAAGAGTGGAGAGGGCTGATTTGGGAACCAGCTGCACCAAAGGTTGCACCGCCGCCGCCAAGCGACGAAGAAGGCGAAGATGAAGAAGACGATGACGAGCCTGAGGCCGAGCCAGGGTTGAGTAATTGAGTTCTAAAGGTCTGAAATCTCAGACCTCAGAAAAGTCGTGTCTTAAGTCTGAGGTCTCTCCAGGAGTGCATTGATTGAACGTGCCCACGACACTACCTTCGCACGATAGACGAAGGTTTCCACGGTACTACGTTACCTCACGGATGACTCTGGCGATTGAAGATAACAGTCTCCGGGAGTCAATTGGTCTGGGTGAACCTGGCGACATTAGTCTTGGCGGTGTCCGAGTTCGAAACCTGCCCTCATGTCAAAATGTGAAAGTCGGCGACAGCCTGGGGTTATTACTCATCGATAAAGAGGACGCCGTTGCGTTGCGGGGTGAGGTAGTTCATCAAGGCACTTCCGACACTTTTGGCGTCGAGTTCCGTGGCCTCACACTCGCCGATGAAGCAGATATTCGAGGAATTATCGAACGGCTACACCGATCATCTTCCTGAAATGTAATGAGCAGAGGTGAATCACATATCGATATCGCGAAAAAAGTTGGCAAAGCCGCTGCCGAAGCATCGTGGCCGCAGACGCGCGTCATTCTGCGCGTGCTGCTGATCATCCTCGTCGTCTTCGCCACTCTCTGGGTGCTCATTAAACTGACCGGCGTAATCCTCCTGCTGGTCCTGTCTATCTTCTTCGCATACCTCGTGGCCCCCCTCGTCGAATTTATCCGCCGTCCGATAAGGATCGGACGACGCGTGTTCGCGACGCCGCGCATACTGGCAATTACGCTTGCTTACCTGATCATTATCGGTGGATTGGTGTTGACGATCGTCTTCGTGGTTCCGCGCGTGGGCGATCAGTTCCCGGAATTTGCCGAACAGGCGCGTGGCTACTGGCGCATTCTGGAAGAGAAGACGCGCACGCTGCCTGAACACTATCGGCTTAACCGGATGCCGGGTCCGCTGCTCGACGCTTTCAACGATTTTGTCGCCTCGATTGGGCATGAAGTGAATCTGGTGGTCACCAGAATGCTCACCTGGGTTGCATACCTGCCCTGGCTAATCCTGATTCCGGTGTTGAGTTTCTTTCTGTTGAAGGACGCTGAAAGCTTTCGCCGTTCCGCCTTGCAGATGTTGCCGCGTGGTCGGTGGCGTTGGCGTGGCGATGAATTCTTTCAGGATGTCAGCAGCACACTCGCGGCCTACACGCGCGCGCAGCTAACGGCCTGTCTATTCATCGGGGTGACTTGTACAATCGGGTTTACCGTGCTCGGGCTGCCAAGTCCCATGGTACTCGGGTTCATCGCGGGTATTTTTGAATTCGTACCGTTGGTTGGCCCGCTCCTGCTGGCTGTGATCGCCGCGGTAGTGGCCGCACTTCACGCAGGACCTTTCTCGGCATTTCTTGTCTTGCTGTTTCTCGGTGTCCTGCGCATGGTTCAGGACTACATCGTTTACCCACGGCTGATTGGACATGGAATCCATCTGCATCCGCTGGCGGTGATTGTTGCGATCCTATCGGGCGCCGAACTAGCGGGCGTGACCGGGATTTTTCTGGCGATACCGCTCGTCGCGATCCTGACTGTTAGCTACAACCATTGGCTCGAACACCGGGGCAGTGAAGGGCTCGCCGACGTGCTCGAACCGACACCAGCGGAAGATGAGGCAGAAATGGGCGCTGCGGGTTTTGTGCTTGGTGTTGAAGAGGATTCGCTGCCGACGCATCCTGATATGGACACTACCCCCGATGAGATGGCCCGAGCCCGACCGGACCTCACGACGGGTGAACTCAAGATGCCGCAGGATTAGACCGCGACTCGCTGGTTTTCCATCAGCTCAACAAAACGCTGAAAATGATGCCTGGCGTCGTGCGGGCCAGGTGCGGCTTCAGGGTGGTATTGAACTGAAATCACCGGCAAAGTCTTGTGGCGCATACCCTCGACGCATTTGTCGTTAAGGTTGAGATGCGTGATTTCCACCTCGGCTGGCAGGCTCTGTGCTTCGACCGCGAACCCGTGATTATGGGAAGTGATCTCGACTTGAGTGCCGGTGACGCCCTTCACTGGTTGATTACCCCCACGATGTCCAAACATGAGCTTGAAAGTGGTCCCGCCGAAGGCGCGGCCTAGCAACTGGTGGCCAAAGCAGATCCCAAAGGTTGGCACGCCTGCTGACAGCAACTCTTTAATCTCTTCCACTTCCTTGTTCATCGAAGCGGGATCGCCCGGGCCATTCGAGAGAAAGATGCCGTCGGGCCTCATCGCCAAAACTTCGTTGGCCGTCGTGTCAGCCGGTACGACAGTGATTCGACAACCGTGACTTGCCAGCTCACGCAATGAGTTTCGCTTCACGCCAAAGTCATAACAAACGACATGAAACCGTTCCGGACCCTCCGCGCCGACTGAATATGGCTCACTAGTGGTCACATGGCTCGCGAGTTCCCGGTTCTCCATCCGTGGCGAATTGCGAGCTTTCGCGATCAAGCTTTCTCGATCCAAATCGACCGATGAAATACAGGATCGCATGGCGCCTTTGTCGCGGATGTGGCGCACAAGCGCACGAGTATCAACCCCCTCAAGGGCAACAATGTTCCAGCGCTTGAGAAATGAACCGAGCGTCTCCTCGGATCTCCAGTTTGAGGCGATCGGACTCGCTTCTCTCACCACGAATCCCTCGACCCACGGTCGTGACGATTCCGAGTCGGCTTCGTTGACGCCGTAGTTTCCAATAAGTGGGTAGGTCATGCAGACGATCTGACCGGCGTAGGAAGGATCGGTCAAAACTTCCTGATAGCCGGTCATGGAGGTGTTAAAAACTATTTCGCCACACGACTCTCCGTCAGCAGCCCAGGAACGGCCGCGAAATGTTCGGCCATCTTCCAGTGCCAATAAACCTGGCTTGAACTCTCTCACGCTTCGGGCTCCCGAATTATTAGGTTTGAGATCTTAAGAACTGCTGCGCCTCATTCAACCAACGCTTATCCGCTCGATACTTATACGCAGGCGCCGTCTTGACTGCTTCAATGCAGGCTTTCATCGAACTCGCGGCCTCGCGGCGATGGCCAAGACCAGCGTGCGCTCGTCCCATCAGGTAAAGCGCCTCCGGATCGGAAGGTCGCTGAGCAAGGAAACTTTGGAGAGCATCGACTGCGTCACTAAATTGATTTGCCGCCAGATAAGTCGCGCCAACCTCACGCCAAATCTCGTGCTGAGCGTGAGTTGAGTCCCGCACAACCACCATCTCGAAATGCCTGATGGCCTCAGTCAAACGTTTCTGCTGACGCGCAATTCGACCCAGTTGGTAATGTGCGTCGATCTCTTCCTCGTCTATCTGGACCGCACGCTCAAAACGTTCGCGAGCAGCATCGTTCTCTCCCCGCTGTTGATGAATCAAACCCAGGTTGTAGTGTGCGGAAGCGTCAGCTGGATTCAACGTAGCTGCCTCGAGGTTCCTTTTGAACGACTCGCGCGCGCGTTGGGTACGCGTAACGTCTGAAATAAAGCCGCGCAACAACAGGAAGAGCATCAGCAGTAAGAAGGGTGAGGCCAGGACCGCAGCGATAATCGGCAAGAGTTTTATACCGAGTACGAAGGGTATTCCGCTGGCCACCACGACCACAATGGAAAGCAACCACGAAAGTCGAAAAACGACACGGACAGCCATCACGGCCCAGATACAGAAAATCAGAAACAGGGTTATCAGGGAAAGCGACCCCGCTACCAGTGCAGGATTGAGCGGAGCGAGACTCTGATCAAAACTCGCCAGCATCTCAGGGGGAAGCTGGTTCCGCTGCCGGACTAGAAAGCCCAGGACTCTTGCGCCCAAGACTTCCTGACGACCACTCACTTTCCCGGCAACCGAAACGATTACAGCGACCAGACTCGAGGATGCCAAACCAAAGAAAAGCGAGGAGGTGAGCGAAACATACTCCTGTTGAAACAGAAGTCGAATGCTCGCCCGCCGGTCGAGAAGGTTTGTGAGCACCAGCACGAACGGTGCAAAAAAGACCGCGATCAAAACCAGGAAACTACCTGCCTGGATGAGCGACGAAATCCCGAGCACGGCTGGGGACGAAGTCACAACGTTACGCAGGAAGAAAAGAGTGAGACAAAGAAAGAACGTTGCGCTCGCCAACAGGGCCACAATCCCGGCAGGGGCCAGTGTTGCGCGGTCGCGCACCTCGCGCAAGCAACGCAAGGGCGCAAACAGACTCTGCGCCAGAAGTCTTAACCAATCAGCTATAGTCAATTCCAGATCTCAATCGAAAAGCTAATATCAATTATTGATTGCCTAAAGGTTCCGGGACTTCCTCAAGGTTTTGCCGGTAGGAAGCGGGCGGGGGCACACCCAGCTCCATATCCTCATGGCGTATCACACTCGCGGAGGTTGGCGGCCAGTAGCGAAACAGGGCCTTTCCATAAATGTATTTCTTTGGGACCAGGCCCCAAATCCGCGAATCGCTCGAATTGTCCCGGTTGTCACCCATGACGAAGTAATAGTTTGGCCTCACATAGACAGGGGTTTGGCTGCGATGGGAGAGATTCAAGCGAGAGTCTAGATAGTCTTCGTCCAGATCGCTTCCATTTACTCGGACCATGCCATCGTGCAGCTCGACTGTATCTCCGGGAAGGCCGATGACCCGCTTGATGTAGCTCTTTGAGGGGTCATCCGGAAACCAAAACACTACAATGTCCCCGCGCTCGATCTTTGGCGCCCACCGATACTCGTCATAGTAAATCAGCTTGTTAACGAAAATGCGTTCGCCATCATGAAGTCGCGGCAACATCGAGGTGCCCTCTACCTTTACCGGCTGGACGATGAAGACCAGCACCAGGGCAGCGATCATCAACGCGAAAATCAGATCGCGAATGAGTAACCTGGCTTCAGACCAAAGGTTTCCCCGCGACACCTCTTCCGGACGCTGGACCTGAATGTCCTTATCGTCATCAGCCTGGACACCTCCAAATAGGGGCGGCCGTCGAGTTCGAATTCCCAGCATACTTTTCTACCTGAAACTGTACGTTACCACCCTGCAAAACACCCCTGCCGAGCAGCATTTGAGGTTAGCTTTCGCTAACTCGCTTGTCAAAGGTGGACCGTCCTGATGACGACACCAATAATAAAGGGCGTTCGATCAACGGCTAAGTGCTCTTGCTTTCAAAAGTAAATATTCGCTTTGCGCTGCACTGGTTGACAGTCTTAACTAGCGGTCTCTATCATCGCAGCCTGCGATCCAAGCCGTACAAATCGTTCCCCTGCCGAACGGCAAACGGAGGCTGAAGCTTTGATTAAACTAGATATCATCAATCGCGTGGCCGACAAGACCGGCGTTCCTAAGATGAAAGCCGAGCAGGCAGTAGATGCCCTTTTTCATTCTATGAAGGAGGCCCTAACGCGTGGCGAGCGGATCGAGTTACGCGGCTTCGGAGTTTTCGTCGTCAAACCGCGCAAACGAGGTGTTGGTAGAAATCCACGCACGGGCGAAGAGGTGGCGATTCCCTCAGGCAAGACGATACGATTCAAACCCGGAAAAGAGCTCCAGGCTCATGACAATGGGGAACAGATCGGCGATAACAAATCCCCCGAGGATTCAGACTACTAGCCGAGAGTGAACGTTCTCTCGAGGCTGGAGTGCGGACCCGCAGCATCCGGGGCTCCAGCCTCAAGCTGTCCCGGACTTCTATGTCAGAATCTGTTCAGGTAATCCCACCGTTTACCGAGGCTAGACCTTCGCAAACTGCTCGGGTGCCGGCGACCCGCACCAAAACAACACCCCGTCAGTGGGCACTGCACGCAGCACTCTTTTCCTTAACCGTACTGTCGACTACGATTGCCGGGATTTTTACTGCTGCGCCAGAAATTGACGTGGTTGAACCTGTATTGTCTTCCCCAATTGATTACGTTCTTTATCTGCCCTTCTACTACGCGAAGCTGGTCGGAGCGCTACTGTATTTCGCATTTCTGAATCCTACAATCATAAAGGACGGCTTAGTGTTCTCAGCCTCTCTGCTGGCAATACTCACCGCACACGAGATGGGCCACTACGTTGCCTGCCGGCGATACGGGGTGCACGCAACCCTCCCGTACTTCATCCCGGCGCCGCCACTCTTTTTGGCTGGCACGTTTGGAGCCTTCATCAAGATCAAATCGCCAATTCCGTCGCGACGTTCGCTGATCGACATCGGCCTCGCTGGTCCCCTGGCGGGCTTCGTCGTAGCAGTGCCCATCGCAATCGTTGGAATCCTCACGATTACACCCGGCACTTACATCCCCGACAATGCCATCATCTTCAACGATCCCCTCTTGTTTCGCCTGATCGCGAAAGTTTCGGGTGTGCCGTTAACGGCTGCGGCGCTTCCAAACCCATACTATCTTGCCGCGTGGATAGGACTGCTGGTCACGAGTTTGAACCTGATGCCCGTAGGACAACTTGATGGCGGACACGGAACGTTTGCGGTGTTTGGGGCGCGAGCACATCAGTTGATCGGACGCGCAGCATTTTTCGTGACTGCGGTCATGGCGATTCTGGGCTATCTGCTACACGGCAGCCCGAGCGGCTTTCTCTTTACCGTATTGTTGGGTGTGATGTTAAAAGTGCCGCATCCTCAACCGGAGATCATGGAGCCATTAGGCACGTCGAGGAAGATCGTAGCTGTGGTTACTCTTGTGGTGTTCGTGCTTTCATTCTGGCCATTTCCACTTACCCTCACTTAAAAACGAAAAAGCGCACTAGCAGCCTTAGCCACGGAAATATTAAGCAGTCGCGCTCGTCGGCAATAGGCCCTTGATCTCGCGAACCACCCGCGCGACTTCGTCATGATCCGCCAACGCAATCATGAAGAACTTATATCCTTGATGGAAACAGATGACCCCATTGGCAAACAACCAGACACCATCGAGGAAGGGATTTCCTCCCAACAGCCAGCTTATCGGGGCTCCCGTAATTCTTCCCGGCTGAGCAATCTGGGCCCACATGGCCGCGCCG
Organism: Pyrinomonadaceae bacterium; assembly: GCA_041742785.1. Lineage (GTDB taxonomy): Bacteria > Acidobacteriota > Blastocatellia > Pyrinomonadales > Pyrinomonadaceae > PSRF01. Next base: position 80,740 of record JBGTOA010000069.1, read on the forward strand.
GCCGCACAACTGAAGGCGCCGAGTAAAGGCGCGCCTACGTATTTGACAACGGTGCGTTCAAACTCCGCGCGTTGCTGTTCGGCTTCCGTCAGTTCACCTCGACTGATGAGTTCTTCCTGCTTTCGCAAGTAGCCGTCGAATTTCTCGCTTACTTTTCTTAATCCGTAAACAGGTAATGCTGAATGGGTCAGCCAATGCGGGTGAGCACCCAGCAGGACTGCATCAAGGCCGGGCAAGGCGCTACCCATCCGAATCCCCAACACCAGCGAGACCGAAACCAACGCTGCCTTGCCTGGATTTTCTTTGACCCAATCGCGGGCCTTGAGTACGCCGCCGGTAACAGCGGTTGAAGCGCGAGTTACTCTCGCTCCCGTGTCATAGACCTTCGAAGCGCGATTGTAGTAGGCCTTAGCGTCATCAACGGCTTCGCCGGCCTTCTTTCCCGCGTCGCCAGCCACATCGCGGAAGACCTCGCCGGCCTTCCTCGCGTGCCGGACGGCTTCATTTGCAGCTCGCTTCGCGGTTACGCCAACTTCTTTTTCATCTGCAATGCGTTCGGCTTCTCCGCGCAATTTTTCGGCGCCAGTCGAAACCGAGTCAACGCCACGCCTTGCGGCGTCCCCAGCCACACGCGCACCCTCTTCGAGCATCTCGGAAATCGCAAACTGCTCATCCAACTCGCGCGCTTTCCGAAGCGCCGCACGTTGCCATTCGTCAAGTTTTTCTTTGTAGTCGGCCATGATCTTAGCTACTAAGTCCGAGATCTCAATATTCATCAAATCGAGTTCTCAAATTCCTCAAGTTCATACGTCAGCATCCGCGACTGAGTTCGATTTGACGTTCAGCAAGTGCCACGCGGTCTCGACCCTGGTTTTTGGCGTGATAAAGCGCTGAATCTGCACTAGCCAGCAATTCACGGGCGGTTTTCCCAGCCGAAGGACATTCAGCGACCCCGAAACTAGCAGTAACCTGTCGGACACTCTGAAGGTCAAGACGCTTGATCTCGAGACGCAACCGGTCCGCAACCTCCATCGCACCCCCGACTCCTGTTTCCGTCAGAATAATGCCGAATTCTTCACCACCGATGCGCGCGGCAAGGTCGATCCCGCGCGTTCCGGCTTGCAGGACTTTGGCAATTCGGCTGATCACCTCGTCGCCGGCTTCATGGCCATGGTTGTCGTTTACCAGCTTAAAGTGATCGACGTCCATCATCAGCAAGCAGAATGGGTGGCCGTACCGCTGCGTGCGCTCGACTTCCTTATCGAGTTGCCGCTCAAACCGCCGTCGATTCGCCAGCCCCGTCAGATGGTCGGTGAAGGCCGCCTCCTCACAAGTGTCGAGGTAAGCCTTGAAATCCAGCAGCGTGCGAGCACGCGCGAGTAACAGGTCAAGATCGCTGGGATCCGTAATATACCCGAGTGCTCCGGCTTCAGATGCCCTCAGCAGATCCTCAGCGCCGTACCGCGCGGCGGTCTGTAAAATTACAGGAATAAACTTGGTCTGTGGATTCTGCCTAATACAACGGGCCAGATCATAGCCATTCAGGCCGGGCATCATAACGTCAGAAATCACGAGATCCGGCTGATATGCTGCGATAGCAGCGAGCGCCTCTTCTCCGTCGCACGCAGTACGCGTTTCATAGCCTGCGAGGCTCAGCGCTACTTCCAGCAAGTGAAGTTTATCGGGATCATCGTCTACTACGAGAACATTGGGTTTGGTTGCCATAAACGCTTTTTGATTCTCAAAAGTGGTGCTTGCGCGTGCTTATTCCTTCATGCTAGAGTGTGGTCCATTCAGTCATTGGTCGTGTTCGCTAAGCACGTCTTCCAACCACCGAATCCGAACAACAACTGGAAAATTCAAACGACCCGGGCAGTTCACCAGTCCCTTACATTTCAACACGCAAACGCGATTAAGGACACTTGGTCGCGTTGTCAATTAACCGGTTTTAGCCCAATACTGAAAGTTAAACCTCCCATGCCCAGGGGCGAAAATAAGAACCTGCATCGGAAGCGAGCCCGCGATCTCGCCGCGGACGATCGCGCGGAGCTAATCCGCAAGCTTGATATTGGTTCAACTCTTAGCGACACTCTGATTCTCCAACTTGCTGACAGTTCTGCCGTGCTTGATGTGCGCCGGCGTCGGGCCATCTATTGGGCCGGGGAACAGGCGGATTCGCTTTATGGCATCGTTGACGGTCGCATCAAACTTTGCCGCATCGAGAGTGAGACAAAACGGGAAGCAGTAATCGATATCCTCCCGGAAGGTTCACTCTTCGGTGAATCCGCTCTCTATTCGACGGCGGGTAAACGCGAAAACTCGGCCCTCGCTTACGAGCACTCGCGCCTGCTCCGAATTCCAGTTGGGGACTTCAAACGGGGGATGGCTGAGGATGACAGGCTTCATGATTACACTTTCCGCCTGATCGGTCAACGACTTGAAAATGCGGAGCGCCGTCTCGCCGACTTTACTCTGAATGCGATTCCTGCCCGCCTCGATCGACTGCTGGCCGATTTCTCGCGCCGTTATGGTGTCCCGGAACGCGAAGGAGTTTTGATCGACATTTCGCTACCTCACCGGGAGATCGCATCGATAGTCGGCTCTACTCGCGAAAGCGTCACTGTCCGCTTGAATGCAATGGTACGGGAAGGCACAATTGAGTTCGTAAACCGGCGCATTCTGGTCAAGCGTCCTTAGTCACTGATTAGAGTTGCGTAGATGACAAATTGACGTGCTTGGCGAGTGTTTTGACAGTCGATGAAGTGTCCAACCTGTGGAAAGCCGGCTGAGTGGCAAGACAACCCCTATCGTCCATTCTGTTCCGAGCGTTGCCAGTTAGTGGATCTGAGCGCTTGGGTTAATGAGGAGTATCGCGTTCCAGGAGCGGACGTTCCCGAGAACCAACCTGAAAACGAAGAAGTGGATGAGGGCGAGGCTTAGACAGCCACGATGGAAATCTTGTTCTTCTCGGCAAGCGAGATCATTTCCTCACGATCAAACATCAGCGTCTTTCCCGCACTTACGCACAGACAGGTTGCACCTGCCTCGATCATCGATGCGACTGTCGGAACTCCTACGATAGGTACATCGAACCGCATATCCTGTTTGGGTTTCGCTAACTTCACGACTGTCAGTCTTCCCCCTGAAAGATTCAGTCGCTTCCAACGACCTGAAGCACTCTTTTGGGACCGCATCAGCTCACCCGCGCGCTGAATAGTGGCGTCCGTTCCTTCCATCGCTTCAATTGCCACGCAGGCTTTGCCCCTGATGACCAGGGTCTGCCCAAGATCCAGATGCGCCAGTTCGTTCGCCACCTCGAGGCCATACTCGATATCTTGCCGCTCGCGGTTATCAGGTTCGCGCGAAGTGAGCGTCCCCCGCTGCGGGAGACTGTCCCCTAAGAAGAAAGTGGAATCGATGAGCTCAATTCCTTCACTGGCCAGCTCATCAGCAACGGCGCCGATTAAGGAATGCGTATTTCGTTTCGGCAACTTCAAAAGCATTTTCAGCATTCGCGCATCGGGTACCGCGCGACTGAAAATCTGAACGTGTCGGACCTGGCCTGCCATCATCGCCTGCTCGACGCCCTCATTCTTGAAGAAGCGGATCATCTTGCCGAGTTGCCCGATTCCGACCCAAGTCACACTTTCGGCCAGCCCTTCAATTTGCGGATCGGTTTCCTCGCGAATGGCGGCAATCGATAGCGAAGCTCCTGCACGTTTCGCGCCTTCCGCCACCAGAAAAGGAAACTTTCCGTTGCCCGCAATGAGCCCGTACTTCATCATTTGGTAACGCCACGATTCGACGCTTCGATAAATGCCACCAGACCATCGACTTCCGGTGAGTCTTTCACATCCTCGCGAATGCGGTCGAGAGCTTGTGTGGTGTTGAGCTTTGAGGACAGCAACAGGTGAAAGGCATGATGCAGTGAATCGATAACCTCGCGGGAATAGCCTCGGCGCTTCATACCGGTCACGTTCAGGCCGTAACAGCGCGCATGATTTCCCACAGTCAGCGCGAACGGCAAAGCGTCCTTGACAACCACCGAATATCCGCCAATGTAGGCCTCCCGACCGACGCGGCAAAACTGGTGCACACCTGAATAAGCACCCACATTGGCGCGGTCTTCAATGGTGACATGACCGGCAAGCGTTGCAGCGTTGGCCATGATGACGCCGTCTCCGATAACGCAATCATGTGCGATATGCGCCTGGGCCATGATCAAGCAGTCGTCCCCGGTTTTCGTAAGCATTCCTCCGCCCTCGGTACCACGATGGATGGTCACAAATTCACGGATCTGATTGCGCCGGCCTATGCGCGTTTCGGAAGGCTCATTCTTATACTTTAGATCCTGCGGCGTAAGACCAATCGAAACAAATGGAAAGACGTGAGTCCCGTCGCCGATTGTCGTTCGGCCATCTACGACGCAATGTGATTCAAGCCGCACGCCGTCCCCCAATTCCACGTCATCACCAACAATCGAATACGGGCCGACAAAGCAATCCAAGCCGAGGCGAGCTCGAGAGCTTACAGCCGCAGTGGGGTGAATATTGGTTGGATGGATAGCAGTAGACATGTCAGGGCTCAAGGAATAGTCGTTTATCTGGCGGAAGTTCGATCAGCGACAATGCTCATGATTTCTGCATCCGCTGCCAACTGGCCCTCGACTTTAGCCTCACCACGCATGCGCTGAACTCGGGAGCCGATGCGCATTGCCGTCACTTCCAGAATCAGCGTGTCCCCCGGCACGACTGGACGCCGGAAACGCGCCTCCTTGATTCCCGTAAAGAGCACCAACTTCTCGTCGCGGTCCTCTATCTCGCGCAAAGCGAGCACGGCCCCTACCTGGGCTAGCGCCTCGACGACTAAGACGCCAGGCATCACGGGAGCGCCGGGAAAATGCCCCTGGAAGAATGGCTCGTTGATGCTTACCTGCTTTACGCCGACGATGCGCTCTCGTGGGACGAGTTCGATGATTTTGTCGACTAGTAGAAAAGGATAGCGGTGTGGCAGCAACGCCTGGATCGCGAGAGAGTCGAGAACAGTTTCCATATTAAATAAGAGACGCGGGACACGGAACTTAACGCCGTATCTCCGCGTCCTTAATAAGCGAAGTTCTGAACGAAGGACCTATGGCACCGAGGCGGTCGCCGGGTTCTTACTGTTGAATTCGACGATGAAAGCCTTGGTAATGTCGATGCTATCGGCGGCGTAAAGCACCGGGACTCGGCTGCCATCGATGATGACATTAATACCGCGCTGTTTAGCATATGCCTCAACCGCTTTGTTGATTTCCAGTTGCAATGGTCCAAAGATCTCTTCCTGGCGACGCTTGTAAGCAGCCTCGGCATCTTCACCTTCCCGCTGAAACTCTTTCTTTTTGGTTTCCAGTTGATCGATCTTCGTCTGAATAGAACGAGGATCAACTACCTGAGCAGCCGCCTGGGTCTTGCGAATGTCTTCCTCCAGCGTGACTATCTGTTGTTGCAACTGCGTAAGTTTCGTTTGACGCGGCTGAAACTCTCGGTTGAGTGTGGCTACCAATCCGTTGAACTTGGCCAAGCCAGTCTTGGGGTCCTGAAAATCGGCCGAGTAAATCAACGCAATTTTGGCTTCCGGCACCGCTGCGCTCTGCGTTCCGGCGGGCGGGGTCGTGGCAGGCCTTGTTTGCGCGAGGGCCGGGGTAACCGCGAAGGCCAGGAACGCCACTGCCGCAATCATGTGATCTTTCTTCATAACTTTACTGTAATGCTCCTTAAATTAAAGGCGGGTTGTCGACGACTTAGTTGTTTCGACTGCCGCCATGGTTGGCTTCAAATGATCAAAAGGTCCGCCCTACGCTAAAACGTATAACTTTCTTTTTCTCATTAAAGAAAAAAGGAAACCCATCGATAACTTGGTTAGGCCGGGCGTTCGGATTATACGCAAAGATCAAGCGAAAAGGCACGTTGATAACGGGCACTTGTACGCGCACTTCCATGCCCATGCTGGCGCGATAATCTCCGAGCTTGGCGAAAAGGCTTTGTGAGAGGCGTACGGCTGTATTGGTCTGCGCTTCGCCCCTGAGAAACACAGGCTGAAACCCAAATGGCAAAAGCGTGTTCGGATTGATCTCCAGATTCTGGGCGTTATCGAGTTCGGCCTGCGTAACAATTCGGTTGTCTCTGGCGACCAGGCTCAGGAACGCCGATGTTGCGAGTTGCGGGTTCTTGCACAGCGCAAGCGTGCTTAAACTCACAGGCGCAAAACCAGTCGCGAATCTGGGACAAGCAATACTGCCGGCGGTCGACAGGAAAGGCTGATCATCCAGGAAGCTGCTTGAAAAGAGCTGGTCAGTCTTTGTTCGCAGATTGAATGCAGATCCAATATCAGCGAAGGCTGCTAACCCCACCGTATTACCGATAATTGGAATTCGGTATTCGAAGTTCGCCAGGATTTGAGTATCACCACCTACAGAGGTGAACGAACGTGGCAGCTGGGCAATGTTATTTCCAGACGCACCCGTAAACACTCCGATGTTGGCGAACGCGGCAGGCAATCCCGGTACCGCTACCGGTTCTCCGGACGCATTGGAAGCAAGTACTACATTGCGCGAGGTCACAAAAGTATCCAATGGCGCAATTGGACTAATCGAGCGAACGTTATAACCACGAATGGTGAATTCATCGCCGAGGAAGTAACGTTCGAAAATCGGTACCCCGTCAACGAAAGCAAGCGAGTTGGCTTCTCGGACCTTTGCGCTCGTAGCAAAGCTACCGACCGAACCGGCAAGGATACGAAATCCGAAAACTTCAGGTCGTTCCGATTTCTTGCGGCGCATTGGGAAGAACTGCGTGTAAGAGAGCGAAGGCTGATAAGTGCGAACATCACCACCCAGCCCTGCCAAAGCGAATGAGAGCGAGACCTCTCGGCCCTGGGTCGGATCAATACTCGCATTACGCGTATCGTACGAGAACGTCCCGGTGATACGGCTGGTTATGATGCTGGGTTGCGCGTAGATGACTGGGATGAACTGGTCGGCATCACCGGAGGTGTTTATCTCAGGATCTTTAACGCTTGAAGTCGAGAACTGATACGAAGCACCCACACGCGAAAACTGAGTAAAGCGACGCTTGCGATAAAACTCAGAAAGCGGTGCGCTCAAGAAAAGAGATCCACCGTATGATTCGCGGGTAAACAGGTTGTCTTCGGATACGGTCAGAAAGTCAAAGGGATTACCGCTTAACCCCTGCTGGGCCGCTGAATTCGTCGACAGGAATGTTCCTTCGCCGAAAAACTGCTGGCTAAAAGCAAAAACTGAGAATCCCGCCGTAATTGGCCGGTTTCTTATGTAAGGCTCGGTAAAAGAGAACTGAAGATAACGTTGGCGGTTACCGGCCGAGACATTGACCGAAAGCACTTCCCCGCGGCCGAGCAGGTTATTCGTCGAGTATTCCAAGCCAAAGAATGAGCCTCCGATGCCCGAGAGACCGCCGTTGAAAGATATCTGCTGACGCCCGCGTTCGGCGACTTTCAGGTTAATGTCTACCGTGGCCTCTTCATCATTCGTACGAAAGTCCGCGTCCTTATCCTTATCAATTGGATCAAAGTAACCGAGCTGGTTCAGCTTGATAACGGAGTATTCCCAATTGCTCTGGTTGTAAATATCGCCTTCATTTAAGAGCACCTCGCGACGCAGCACGTTATCACGTGTAAAGGTGTTCCCGATAAACTCGAGGCGCCGCAGCGAAAACTGCTTTCCCTCTTCGATGGTGACGACAAAGTCGACAATACCTTCTTCCGGTTTTTGCGGATTGTCTTTGAAGGTCGGGGCTGGTTCGGCGGTGTATTCAATGAAGCCCTGACGACCGTAAATAGTCTTCAGGTTCTCAAACAATGCTTTGCCGATGCGCTCGCCGTTTGCGATGTCGCCTTGGTTCAAACCGATCACCGAGCGAATCTGGTCTTCCGAGAAGATCGAATTGCCTTCAATCTTCATCTCGCCGATGCGATAGAGCTTTCCCTCAACGATTGGAACTGTTACTCGCAGGCCCTCGTCCGTCGAGGACAGTATCGGCAGTGGGAGAATCGGGAAACCAGTACGGCGCGGTCCTACGCCCTCGATGCGCGGCTCTCCGTGACGGGCCTGAAGATAACCCTTCGAGCGCATATAATTATCTACCGCGCGCAGGTCATATTCGAGCTTATCGCGATGGAGAATATCCTGTCCTTTCAGCCGGCTGATTAGTCCAGCCTCTTTCACAAACTTCATCTGACTGCGAAGTTTGCCATCGCTGAAAAGCGTGTTGCCCTCAAACCGAATTTCAACCACACGCACGCGTTCGCCTTCATTGACGACAAAAGTGACCGCCGTTGACGTGGCAGAAACCTCGTCTCTTCGCTCCTCAATTGTGGCGTTGGGGTGTCCGCGCTCGGCAAGTAGTTCCTTGAGCACCCGGATCGCATTGCGCGCCTTTACCGGATCGTAAATGCTCTCCTTCGAGACGCCGACACGACGTTCGCGAAATGCCTTTAGTACGTCAGACTCCGGAACACTCTTCAACCCTTCAAACTGAAGGTCTCGAATGATCGGAAGTTCCCTAACCTCGAAGATGACATTGACACCACCGCGCGCGCCTTCTTCGGTCAGGACGCGAGTCGCTGTCTTGTCGAAAAAGCCCAACTGAAGAATCGTTTGCAGGTCTCTCTGAACCTGTTCCGCATTAAACGGGTCACCGGGGCGGGTTTGAACGTAGTAGAGAATGTCGTCTTTTCGGAGACGCCTGTTGCCGACGATGTCAACGTTTTCAACAAGTTGCTGGCCTTGTTGAGCAAAAGCGCCTTGCGACGCTGCGAAGCTGTAAGTCAGGAGAATGAGTCCGCTCAAAAGAATTATGAGCACAAACCCGCGATATGAATGCATAGGCGCCAATTTCCCTCAGTGGTTCTAAACCTGACCTGGATACTTCGGGGAGCTGCTAGGGATAATTTATCTTTACGAGAATAAAGGCGAAAACAAATTAACGGCCATGGGCCTGTCGAGTTCTTTTTTCCGAGGAACAATTGGATTCACTGGTCTGCAGACTCGTTGCCAAAGCTACCCTAGCAAAGTCGCGCATTATACAGGCAAGATTAGCGCGAAGTCCAAAGTTCAACACCCAAAGTCGGGAGACTTCGTATATTGAACCCTGAACTTTGTCCGGTAAAACTCAGTGAATCAGCAGTGCGTCATCCGGCGCTTCCACGCCAATGGGATGGTAGTTTAATTCAGTGCCGTCCAGATAGACTTCGATCAGTGAAGCCTCACCCAGGTGCCCCTGAATCAGCGCCTCTGACAGGGGATCTTCGACATATTTTTGCAACGCGCGGCGTAACGGGCGGGCGCCATAAGATCGGTCAGCACAGGTCTTATCGACAATCCAACGCTTCGCTTCGTCGGTAAGCCTAACCTCGAGACCGTGTCGCGCCATGGTGTGATTAATCTGTCCCACCTGGAGTTGAATTACTTCCAGCAACTCCCCGTCGGTCAACTGGTCGAAAATGATGATTTCATCAAGCCGGTTAATGAACTCAGGATTAAAGGTCTGCCGAACGGACGACATAACCATCTCTTCCATCTTATCTCGACCCGCATCGGCAGTTCCCTGGAAGCCCATGGTCGCTTTCTTCTGAATGAAGCGGGCGCCAATGTTGGAGGTCATTATGATGATGGCGTTCTTGAAATCAACCGCGTTCCCCAGAGAATCGGTCAGGATTCCGTCTTCAAACACCTGCAACAACACGTTGAAGATGTCGGGATGGGCCTTTTCGATTTCGTCAAATAGCAGAACAGAATAAGGAGCCCGCCGAATTCTCTCCGTCAACTGCCCGCCCTCCTCGTGACCCACATAACCAGGAGGCGATCCAATCAATTTTGAGACCGAGTGCTTTTCCATGAACTCCGACATGTCGAATCGAATGATGGATCGTTCGCTGCTGAACAGAACCTGTGCAAGTGAGCGAGCAACTTCGGTTTTGCCTACGCCGGTGGGCCCGAGGAATAGAAACGATCCAACCGGCCTCAATGGACTCTTCAACCCGGCACGTGAGCGACGAATCGCGCGCGCAAGCGCTGAAATCGCCGGGCGCTGAGAAACGACTCGTTCGTGCAGCTCAATCTCGATCCGCAAGAGCTTTTGCGTCTCGGCTTCTTTGAGTGAAGTAACCGGAATTCCTGTCCAACGGGCGATCACCTCTTCGACGTCATCACGAGTTACTTCGGCCGAAACGAGCGCATCTTCAGTTTCATCGCGTAAATCTGATGGGTCATCGTAAGAGCGCGGCCAGTCATTCAGCTGGTTCCAATCCGCGAGGTTTCCTTGTTCGCGACGAACTCTCAGCTTTACCCGAGCGCCGGCTTCATCGATAACGTCGATGGCCTTATCGGGAAGAAAGCGGTCTGGAATGTAACGATGCGATTGGTAGACAGCGGCTTCCAGCGCTTCATCGGTGTAGCGCACCTGATGGAAAGTTTCGTATCTCTCTCGCACGCCGGCAAGAATCTCAACTGCCTCTTCCTCAGTCGGTGGTGGTACTTTAACTGCCTGAAAGCGGCGCTCGAGTGAGCGATCCTTTTCGATCGACTTGCGAAACTCCGCCGGCGTGGTTGCGCCTATACATTGAATCTCACCGCGTGATAAGGCCGGCTTCAAAATATTTGCGGCATCCAGCGAACCCTCAGCGGAACCGGCTCCCACGAGAGTGTGCAACTCATCGATAAACACGATGTACTGTGGATTCTCGATAAGCTCGCGCATAATCTGCTTCAGACGCTCTTCAAACTGTCCGCGATACTTTGTACCAGCAACGATCAGCGATAGATCCAGCGATAGGATGCGCTTGTTCTCGAGAAATGAGGGCACTTCACCGCGCACAATCCGCTGTGCAAGACCTTCAACGATAGCGGTCTTGCCCACGCCAGGCTCGCCAATCAAAACCGGATTATTTTTGGTTCGACGGCAAAGAATCTGAACCAGCCGTTCAATCTCTGCTTCACGGCCGATCAGTGGGTCGAGCTTATCGTTAGACGCGTCGTCAGTTAGATCGCGAGAAAATTCAACGAGATGCGGGGTATCTTTCTTTTGCGAACTGCGCGCATCGGCTCCAGATTGCCGCGCGATCTCATCACGCACTGCATTGAGCCGGAGACCGCGCTCGTAAAGAATCTCAGCCGCCATCGATCTTTCTTCCCGCAACAGCCCCAGCAACAAATGTTCAGTACCGATGTGGCGATGCTGCAGGCGATCGCTTTCTTCATGAGCGTAAGCAAGCACCCGCTTGGTCTCTGGCGCGAGTGGCAATTCAACGGAAGTTGAGATCTTCTCGCGCAGGAGAGTCCGCCCCTCGATCTCTTTCCGAATTGACTCTATTGATACTTGCGCACGTGGAAAGAAGCGACCCGTCAGGGTCTTGTCTTCACGCATCAATCCCAGCAGCAGATGTTCCGGCTCGATAGCAGGAGCCCCGAACTGAGAGGCCTCATAACGAGCGAAGAAAATTACCCTTCGCGCCTTTTCGGTGTAGCGTTCGAACATTCGATGTACCAGGTTAAGACTATCCTATGATTACCATGCCGGGCGAAGGGAAACGCTCGCCCGGCAGTGACCGCATTATAACCCATGAGAGGAGGGTCAAAAAGCCTCGTCTGTTTCATTCTCATAATACGCCTAACCCCTTGCTCATTTCAGACGACCCACTTTCTCAGGCCTCTTGCAGCATTCCCTGATCCAACAGGAGGACGCGATCACACATGCCCGCAAGCCGCTCGTTATGAGTAGCGACAACCAGAATCTTGACATGAATGCGAGCATAATCGACCAATTGGGCACTAACCTCGTTCTCAAATGCCGCGTCAAGATTGCCCGTAGGCTCGTCCGCCAGTACCAGTTTTGGCCCGGTAATTAAGGCGCGCGACACCGCAACGCGTTGCTGCTCCCCACCAGACAAATAACTCGCCGGATGGTCAACGCGGGCGCCAAGACCCAGATGCTCGAGGGAGATTCGCGCTCTGTTCATGGATTCTGCTTGACCGACACCGGAGATCATTAAAGGTAAGGCAACGTTCTCAATTGCGCTCAACTCGGGCAACAAATGGTGGAACTGAAAGATAAAGCCAATGTCTTGATTGCGCATGCGGGCCACACGGGCGGAGGGCTCCGCGTCAATCACGAACTCTTCCAGCTGCACTGATCCCGTGTCGGGAGCTTCGAGACCACCTACTAAATGAAGCATTGTGGATTTCCCAGCCCCTGAAGCTCCCATGATCGCCAGGGTCTCACCTCCGACGGCAGAAAAAGATGCACCGCGCAGGACTTCAATTTTATCGCCGGTTGGAGAAGGGAAGCTTTTACGAAGGTCGGTAACTCTGAGCATTGAGTTGACAAGACAGGAAATTCGCAGGTAACAGGGAATTACCATTACTGAGAGGCCATTGCCCCCCTTCCGCAACAGCCATGCAATATCATCCAACTTTAGCGTCTGGGTAGTTTTGTCTATTGCGGCCCGATTCGTCGTTCTAGCCAGCTTCCCGCAGCATCTCTACCGGTTTGACGCGGGATGCTGCGCGCGCAGGATAGAGTGTTGCAATCAGACTCAGCAGCACCGCCACGGTGGAAGCAATCAGCACGTCAGCAAGAGCCACATTAAAAGGGACATTGCTGATGGAGTAAACGTCCGCCGGCAAGCTGACGAGTCGGAAGTGATTTCCAAGCATGCAGGCAATCACTCCCACAACCACACCCAGGACTGCCCCGCCGATTCCGATCATCGCTCCTTCCAGAATAAAAATGGACATGATGCTTCGGCCGGTAGCTCCCATGGCATTCAGGATCGCGATGTCTCTCTGGCGCTCAATCACTACTAGAATCAAAGCGGTCGTGATGTTCAGCGCGGCAATAAAGATGATCAGGGCGATGACAATCAACCCCATACGCCTTTCAAGCTGAAGTGCGGTAAACAGCGGACGATTTGCATCCTGCCAATCGATGGTGGTGTAGGTATCCCCGAGTCTCTCGCGAATCGCACCGGCTGTTTTCTTCACCTGGTAGATATCATTAACCTGGACGCTCACTACAGCCACCCGATCGAAAGCCCCGCCAAAGACAGTCGCAACGTCGAGTGGCAGATAGATCCAGGTTGAGTCGTATTCGTATAAGCCGGTGCGAAAGATTGCCGCTACTCGTGCCAGGCGTCTCGTGGGCTGACCCGAGCTAAGGGTCGCATTCGCTGAAAAAAGTTCTGCAACCTCGCCGATTTTCAAGCCGGTTCTCGCAGACAGTTCCTCACCAATAACTATCTCGCGCAGCTCGCCGTCATTTGGTTGGAAAATTGAGTTTGCAGATCCGTCAATGATGACGCGTGCTATTTCAGCTTTCACTTCAGCAGATTCCTGATCCAACCCGCGGAGCACGGCGTAGGCCGACCCTTTTGGACCCACCACAACGGCTCCGTCATAAGTCGTTCCCGATGCATTGGCCACGCCCTCAATTTGCTTTACCAGCTTTACAACTGCCCGGAAGTCAGGAAGCGGTTGCCCGTCAGCTCGCGCCACGTTTAGATGGGCGGTCCCCTGCAAGATCTTCGCCCGCATTTCGTCGCGAAAACCATTCGCTAACGCCAGCACCACGATCAAAGCCGCTACTCCGATTGCTATGCCCAGCACCGCCACTAACGCGGTTATGCGAGTGAGCCGTCGCTTTCGGCGCCCGCGCACATTCCGAATTGCCAGAAAGATCTCGTAGCGCATGAGCGTATCGCCTCAGACCCTACCGGGCGCACACTTCTTTGTGTCTTCCGGTCGATTTTCGGGTAGTAGCTTTTTCAAGTTTGGCTGATCCGTCGCCGACTGGTCATCAATTGGTCGCAACTCGTATATGTGCTCGGTGACGCGGTGGAATCTAAAGTGACTCTCCAGACCAACGGTCCCCTGAATCTCTTCGCGTTGCCACCCACACGGCAACCACCAGCGCGGATCAGTATCAAGGAAGACTCGCTTCCCGGCGAAAAGGTGAGCGTCGATTTGCGGCACCAGGCTCTTACCCGGCCAACCGCCACCTGTTCCGATAGTCTTCCAGTTACCGAGCCCCATCGCCTTCCAGTAAGTAACGGCGATCGTCTGGGCCCCTGAAATCATGATCGCATCCTGCGGGACGCTGACCAGTTGGTGCCGGTATTCCTTACTAAGCGCGCGTCGTTGAATGTACTCGTTACTCACCGGCTTGCTATAGATGCCAAACATGATCGCTAAAACCAGCAACACGGCGACACACGAGACAAAAGCGATTTTCATGCTGCGAAGCCGTGTAGCAAGTTGTCGAACTACAAAATCCGCCGAGAGCGGCGCAATCGCCGGCAGCCCAGTTAGGAAATACCGCCAATTGACTGCGGTGCTGTAATTCAGGAACAGCAACAGATTCGCAAACAGGCCAGTCATCGCCAGTAGCAGCAAAGGCGAAACTCTGCTGCGACGCCATTCACTTACCATTGCAAAAGGAAGGGCGAAGAAAGCCAGCGGCGCCGTAATACAGAAGTACAAAAAGTACGGCCACAGATTCTTCAGGCTTACCGGATGCCGCGCCGACTCCTGGGCCAGAGATTCACGCCAGCCAAACCAGATGCGCTGATAGTGCGAGTCAGACAGGAACCAGTATCCAAACCAGCCAAGTCCGATTGCCAGAAAGACCAAACACGACACAGCGACGTAGGCTATTTCTCGCCGCGAAACCCTCGGCCGGAGCAGCAGTGGCGCCAACACAAGCCAGGGAGCAAAAAAAGCGAACGTCTCCCGCAAATTTACTCCGAGTCCCAACAGCGCTGCCCCAATCAAAATCAAGGGAACACGATTCTGCCTGACTCCCCGCAGGTGAATCAGGAGAGCTGTTGCCGTTAACAATACTGACGGGACATCCGTCATGACCTGGCCGCCGTAAAGCACAAAAACCGGCGAGGACGCAATCATCAAAGCGGCAATGGTGGCCGAGTAGATTGAGTTTGTGACGTCGCGAGCCAGGATCCAGCAGGCAATCACTGCCAACGGCGCTTGCGCGACCACAGCGTACTTGAAAACCAGATACGCATTTTCAGGTTGGACGTTGAAAAGGGCGTGGGCCAACCGGTAGAGCCCGTAGTTTCCGAAAATGAAAAGGTTTCTTCCGAGGGCCATCGACGAGGGATAGCCGGACAGCGACAGCATGGTGTAATCAACGCCGTCCCAGTCGCCAATGAAGGGATCAACAAAATAAAGAACCAGCGCAAGCGCGAGCAGGCCGGGTGGCAACCACCATCGCCACGCCTCCCAAAACGGTAAAGGCTGACCATGCCCTGACGCAGAGGCGTAAGCGGCGTTCATCACCCGAGTATTAGTTTTTCTGGAAGCGATTATCTTCGGAGGTGCCTGGTTCAAGGAGTTGAGCTTCAGCCGATGCATCTGGCCGTTTGACCATCTTTACGCGATTACCCTGCGCATTGTACTCAACTTCGTCCATGATGTTGTACATCAAGAGCACCCCACGGCCGGACGACTTGAACAGATTCGTAGGATCACACGGGTCGGGAATGGCCTTTACATCAAAGCCTTCTCCTTCATCTTCAACTGTGAAGCAAGCTTCTTTGGGGGTGAGGTCGGCGGTAATGCGCACCAGCTTGGTAGGATCGTTCTTGTTTCCGTGCTTGACGGCGTTAACGAACGCCTCATCCAGGGCAACAAAAAGGTTCGAACGTTCCGGCTTAATCAGCCCCAGTTTTGCTACCCGTTCGAGCAGGTATTGCAGCACGCCGTTCATAAGCGAAAGATCACTGGGTAACTCAAACACAATTTTTTCATGAACATGAGAGACGACGCTCGGATCGTCCACGCATTGAAGTTTGTAGGCTAGAGTCTGTTCGACAATCTGTTGCAGCTCTTCTTTATTGTAAGGAAGACGCAGGTAGTTGGCCGCCCCCATTTTGAAGGCCTTGATGACGTCGGGTTGGGATCCGTTAGCGCTGACAGGGACCAGCAGGTGCTTGCGCTGTAGTTCGCCGATGGGCGGAACGACTTCAACGTCTTCGGTAAGGTCGCTAATAATCAGATCGAAACTATCGAGATCATTTCGGGCAAGTGCCTCGCCTCGCTGGCCGGTCATCACCACTTCGTGACCGAGGCTGCCGAGAACCTGCTCAAGGTTGGCACGCAGTTCATCGCTATTATCGACGATGAGAATCCTACGTTTCTGCATCAAGCTCCTATTCTGGTCGAGAAAGTCCGAGGAGAGAATGGAAATTGGCCGCTTTCCACCAGCGATTACGAATTTGTACGCCGGCGAGTTCGGAATATATCACCGGCGATCACGAATAAGCTAGATTAGCAATGAACGCAGGATCGCAGAGACTCTGGCCGTTGGTCTTTGGTTTTTGTGCTTTGAGCTTTGTGCTGATTGCAACGATAGTGCGGTATAACCCAGCTTACCAAGCTCAAAGCACCTCAAAGTTCAGAGTTCAAAGCTCCAGGTACACTAGTCCAAACTTCAAACCCACCTTGTCACTTATTGCTCGTCACTTGTAACCTGCCGTCGCGAATGGCTAAACACGGAAAATTCCAAACGACATTAGAGTATGTGCTGGCCAGATCGCTGATCTCCGCACTCGGTCTCCTGCCTCGTTCGGCAGCAGTCGGACTTGGCCGCTTGTTCGGCCGGATCGCTTTTAGTTTGCCCGGCAATCTGCGGCGAACTGGTGAGCGTAATCTTGAGATCGCCTTTCCGGAGTCAAGTCAGGACGAGCGAAGACGCCTGCTGCTCGGTTGTTTTGACAGTCTGGGTCGGCTACTCGGAGAATTCACGCAACTACGCCGGGCGACACCCGAAACGCTGCGGCGGCTGATCGAATATGATCAGGTGGGACTTAGCCATCTGCGCGAGGCGGAAAGGAACAAACGCGGCGTCATTTTCCTGACAGGCCATATCGGCGCCTGGGAACTCTTGAGCTTCGGCTGGTCAGCGCTTGAATATCCAATCAGCTTTCTCGTCAGGCCAATCGACAATGAGCTCGTCGAAAAGATGATTGAACGGGTTCGCACGCGGTTTGGTAACCGTGCGATCGATAAGAAGAGCGCCGCGCGACAGTCGTTGCGGGTGTTGCGCCAGGGTGGCACGCTCGGCATTCTCTCTGACTTGAACTCCCATCCGCACGAGGGGGTTTTCGTCCCTTTCTTTGGAGAGCTCGCGTGCACAACCGCCGGCATTGCCACACTGGCACTGAAAACCGATGCAGTAGTGATTCCGACTTGCGCTGTTTGGAATAAGGAGAAGAAGCGCTACTTCTTTCACGGCGATCCCCCGGTAGAACTTGTGCGCACAGGTGATCACGAGAAGGACGTTGAACTGAATACAGCAAAGTTTGCGGCAGCGATGGAGCGGATGGTGCGCCTTTATCCGGATCAGTGGCTCTGGATTCATAAACGTTGGAAGACGCGTCCGCCCGGCGAGCCGGAATTATATTAAGTGCCAGGTGTCCCTCCGGGCACTTTCGTTTAAATTTGAAGTGCTCCCTAATGACTGATGTGAATGTTACTGTGGACATCTTCTTCCGCTAAGTTCTTTTTGAGATAAAAAGGGGGGCCCACCGAGAGACACCCCGACAAATCTCCTGAACGAAATCCTCTTTCATGGATCAAACCATCAAAGTCACGCGTCAAATTTCCAGCGTTGAGCGTGCCTACAAGTTTGCTTCTCTCTCGAAGTATCCCTTGACTAAACGACTTCTGATTCGGGCCGCCGATTTGGTTTTCTTTCTCCTCATTAATCTGATTGGCAGCACGACCCGGTTTCAAGTGGAGGGTTGGGAAAACTGGCAGGCTGCCTCGGCAGTAGGTCGCATTCCTATCTACACCAACTGGCACAATCGGGTCTTACTCTCAACTTATTTCTGGCGCAACCGCGACATCGTAGTTATGACCTCACAGAGCTTCGACGGCGAGTACATCGCGCGGTTCATACAGCGCTTTGGTTACGGCGCAGCTCGCGGATCAAGCACGCGAGGCGGAACTGGCGCTTTCGTTGAGATGGTCCGGCTGATGCACGCCGGACGTCCTGCAGGGTTCACCGTCGATGGGCCAAAAGGTCCCCGTTACGTCGCTAAGATGGGACCGGTGTTGCTCGCCAAGAAGACTGGAAACCCGATTCTTCCTTTTACTGTAATTAGTAAGAGATTCTGGGAAGCAAACAGTTGGGATCACTTCCAGGTGCCGTGGCCTTTCACGAGTGCTCGCGTGATCATCGCACCCCCGATTTTTGTTCCCATTGACGCTGACGAAGACACACTTGTGGCAAAACGTGACGAGTTGCAAACGGCGCTCGATGTAATCAATCGTGAAGAATAGTGCTGAGTACTGAGTTCTGAAAAGCTGTCCCTGGGTTTTTAGACGTTGGCTTTTGGACCTGGATTCTGGGCTTTATCTGGCGCTTTGCTTTATCCGCATCATTGGTCAATCATAGTTCCCTCCCGCAGCTTCCATTTCGTTCATAAGAGGAAAAGTATGAAGTCAGTCTGTGTCTTGCTCATTAGTTTTCTGTTTCTTGTCTCGACTGTAGCGCAAACCCAGAAACCGCCAAAAGAGTCCGCTCTCGACCGCTTCCTTCGCTATGCAAAAATCGACACGCAATCAGCCGAGGATCAGCAGACGGTTCCCAGCACGCGCAAGCAGTTGAACCTCGCTAACCTGCTCGCGAAGGAACTTCGCGATCTTGGCGTCGAAGGTGTCCGCGTGAGTGAGTTCGGAATCGTCTATGCCGTCGTTCCTGGTAATCTTCCTGACAATTCGAGAGTCCCAGTCATCGGTTTCATTGCCCACATGGACACTTCGCCAGCCGTCTCCGGCGCGAATGTGAATGTAATAATCCATCAGAATTACCAGGGCGGCGACATAGTGTTGCCGAAAGATACTTCCCAGGTCATCAAGGTCGAACAGACTCCGGTTTTGAAGGAACTGATTGGCGACGACATCATCACCGCGGACGGAACAACGTTGCTGGGTTCTGACGACAAGGCCGGAATTGCCGAGATCATGACGATGATCGATACGTTGATGCAGAACCCGCAGATCAAGCACGGGACGATTGCAATCGCCTTTACACCCGACGAGGAAGTAGGTGGCGGCATTGAGAAGTTTGATGTGAAGGCCTTCGGCGCCCAGTTCGCCTACACAGTGGACGGCAAGAGCCTGGGCTCAATCAGCGACGAAACCTGGAGTGCCAGAACTGCGACCGTGACTTTCAAGGGTAAGAGCACGCATCCCGGCACGGCCAAAGGAATCATGGTCAACGCGATGTATGCGCTAGGCGACTACGTGTCGCGCTTTCCTAAAGACATGCTGCCCGAGACAACCGAGAAGCGCGTCGGTTTTGTGCACCCTTATGCCGGAACGATTGACGTCGAAGAATCGAAGCTGAAGGTGCTGCTGCGAGATTTTGATTTGAGCGGGCTCGACGCAAAAGAAAAGATGTTGCGCGAAATGGTTGCGACGACGGCGGCGAAATATCCAGATGTGAAGATCTCGATCGAACTTGAAGAGAACTACAAGAACATGAAGGAAGTTTTGAAGGACTATCCCGAGCTCATCGAAAACGTGATGGAGGCTGCGCGCAGAGCTGGGCTCAAGCCTTTCATGAATCCCATCCGCGGCGGTACCGATGGCGCGCGACTGACCTTCAGAGGTCTGCCTACCCCTAACATCTTTACCGGCGGCGATAACTTCCACGGCAAGCTGGAGTTCAATTCAAAGCGCGGTCTGGAGAAGACGACCGAGACTTTGATTAACCTGGTTCAGATTTTTGCAGAGAAGGCTAAATAGAATTGCCCGAAGCTAAGCAAGAACACAGGGCCGGTTACGTTGCACTCATTGGCCGGCCCAATGCTGGCAAGTCGACCTTGTTGAATCGGCTTGTGGGCCAGAAGATTGCCGCGGTCTCAGACAAACCTCAAACCACTCGGTTTCGCATTCAGGGCGTGATCACAAAACCCACTGGACAGGTCGTTCTGGTCGACACCCCAGGTGTGCACAAACCGGGATATGAAATGAACCGGCGCATGATGGCAACGGTGCAGGACGCGTTGATGGGTGTGGATCTGGTTTGCCTCATTCGTGATGCCAGTGTCTCCAGTGGCCGAGGCGATCAATTCGTGCTCGAGTTGCTTCAACAATCGCAGCAGCCCGCCTTATTACTCTTAAACAAGATCGATAAGCTGAACCTCAGGTCTGATCTTCTGCCCCTGATTGAGAAGTACAAGAGCGAGTATGACTGGCGCGAGATCATTCCGATCTCAGCACTTAAAGGCAAAGCGATCGATGAGTTGCCGGACAACATGATCAAGCACTTGCCGGTGAGTGAACGGCTATTTGACGAAGACGAACTCACTGATCAGTCCATGCGCACGATTGCTGCGGAAATTGTGCGCGAGAAAATATTGCAAACGACCAAGGAAGAGATTCCTTACGTGACAGCGGTAGTCACCGAGAAATGGGAAGAGACCCGTGAAGGCTACACGAGGATCTACTGTGCAATCTTTGTCGAGCGCGCCTCGCAGAAAAAGATTGTCATCGGCAAAGGCGCGTCACGCTTGAAAGAGATTGGCATACGCGCCCGACAGGACATCGAGAACCTGCTCGGCCATCGCGTGCATCTGGAACTGTTTGTGAAAGTTGAGGAGCGCTGGCGAGATCGCGCGAATCTACTCGAGGATCTGGGAATCAGTCGCCGCGACTGAGGCTTTGCGCAAACACCCTTGCGCCTCTGCCGCATTCCTCGTAGTAAAGCCTTTGGCTTACCTAAAACTCTTTTCCTTTCTGAGGCTAAGCTTCCGGATAATTCGCAGGCGTAGCCTCAAATAATTGTCTCGTCTCCGGTAAACCATAGGGTTACCGCAAGGAAAGCGGCTGAGGCGCAAGCGAAAACGCTTGTGCGTCTTGTAGTGAGATCTACCGGGGTTTGGCGGGCATTGCTTCGGTGGGAACTTCGGAAGCTTCAGTTTCTTCCTCTTTATCTTTTGCTTCCGGATCCGGCAGCGACTGACCCGGCGGAACAATCCAGGTTTCCAAAGTGTTATGAGAAAACTTCGGAAGCGACGAGAACAAGACAACCAAACGGTCGGCTCGAATCTTATGATTGGTTGTCAGTTCGATCTTCCACTTCTCCACCAGTTTCAACATCGCATCCTTCCGAGCCGCACTGTCATCAGGCTCTTCAGGTTCCATGGACACTTCGCCTTCGGGGGCTCTCATGACGGGAGCGGCCTCGGCTTCAAGTTCCTCTTCCGTTTCTTCTGCAACGTCAGATTCCAAGCGAACAATGATACAAGCCCAAAGACTCTCATCCTGCTGCAGCACTTCGAGGAGAGAATTCAACGACCAACGCTCACTCCTTGTTTCGGCAAGTTGCAAATCAACATATTCGCCAAGGAGGACAGTCTTTTCGGGCAACGGTTCTTCCCCAGCGCCTTTCACTGGAGGCGGGGCGTTGGATGGCACGATCCACAATTGAACCTTCGTCTCTTTCGACGCGCCACCATAAACTATTCGTAACCTCGTACTTTCCACCCCGCGTTTGTGAAGCTCCTCGACCTCTGATGTCGCAACTCGCCGCCACGCACCGGGTGCGGCTTTGCGACCATTGAACGCGACGACGTAAGCGGTAGTGGCTTTCCTTTTTGAAAGCATCTGTAGAAAAGAGATCTGGGTGGTGTTCCCAACCGATGTGCCGGTGTCCTCAAATTCGCCCCATTCAACTCCATCCCAACCATCATGCTCGTCAAACATACCGGTGAAGGTTTCCAAGGCGTTTTTGTATTTGGTTGGTTCTGGCGGGGCGACTCCAGGCGGTAAAAGCCAAAGTTGAATACGAAGGTTCTTGAGATCATCGTTAGGCCCACCGTAGGCGGTCCTAATCCGTTCGCCGTCGAGACCGCGGGAGTTGACGAGGTAGTCTTTGATCTGCTCCCCGACCATACCCTCGCCGTGCTCCTCGCCTTCAGGACCGTACGAGACGATATAGGCCTCAAGGTTTGGCTTGTTCTGAAGAGTGATCGCCAAGTTGTCCAAACGTGCGGAATGATCGCAACCTCCAACTCGTCCGTATTCATCGAATTTTATAGGTGCGTTATCGATCTTCAGCTCAGGTTGTTGAGCGCGCAGATCATCCTGTCCCACCGCAAAGAAAAGCAGCGAAAGCCCAACCGCCAACTGCAAAAGTGTGGAAGGCACTTTCATAACGTGCGGTCATTCTAAACCTCAACTTGCTTCGCAAACTAGTCGATTCGGGAGCGATGAACTACGATTCTGACGAATGTTGAATACTCATAAAACTCTTGGTTGGCAGGCACTGATCTTGACTGTTGAGTCAGCCGCACGCGAAGCCGTCGAATACGCCTTGATGGAAGCTGGTGCTCTGGGCACTGAAACCGGCGACGAAGTAAATGCACTGCTTACGGTCACTGGTTACTTCGACCGGCCTCCCGAGCGTGAGAGGATGCGCGAAGAACTGGGCGAAGCCTTACGAATCTATGACCTTCCGACATCATCCGTGCGCGAGATGACTCTGAGTGAAGTTCCGGATCAGGATTGGCTCGGCGAGTGGAAGAAAAACTGGCAGCCGGTGGTCGCGGGACGGTTCGTCATCGCGCTGCCCTGGAGTGAAGTTCCGAACGTGGCGGGGCGACTTGTGATCAGAATCGAGCCCGGTATGGCATTTGGCACCGGGACGCACGAAACCACCCGGCTTTGTCTGAGTGCCATTCAGAAATATTTTCGCGGTGGTAGTTTTCTCGACGTGGGAACAGGCTCCGGAATCCTCGCGATTGCGGCCGCAAAATTGTTTCCGGACGCTCGTGTTCAGGCCTGCGATAAGGATCCTGAAGCCGTGGCGATTGCAAAGGAGAACGCCGAACTCAACGAGGTTTCCGACCAAATTGATTTCCGAATTGGATCAATTGATGAAGCGACCGCTTCGGCTGATTTGGTTTGCGCCAACCTCACTGCGGACGTGATTCTGCCACTCTTACCGTCGCTCATCGGTGCCACCTGCGGTCGATTGGTGCTGTCAGGAATTCTCGATACGCAACTAGACGCTGTTCTCGAGCGGGTTCAGGGACTAGGCGTTTCCGGAAATACAATCTGGATGCAGGATGGTGAGTGGGTGGCAATTATTATCTAAATTTCTTCTCGTTTCGCATTGCTGAGCACAACGTTGACTGAGAGATTTTACAAAGATGGCTCGAACCAGATTCTATTCACCTGCCAGTTCATTCAGCCCTGACGGCAAGTCGGTAGAACTTGGTCCGGAACAAGCACGGCACCTTCGTGAGGTTCTCCGGCTGCGCACTGGGGATGAAGTCTTTCTCTTCGACGGCGAGGGCCGGGAGTTTCAAGGTGTAGTCGCCGAGGCGAGAAGGAACTCGGCGCAGATAAAAGTCATCGCTGAAGTAGATCCTTCGAAGCCTGAGTCACCTCTTGATCTGACGTTGGGTATAGCTTTATTGAAAGGTGAGAAATTTGATCTCGTCGTGCAAAAAGCCAGCGAACTAGGTGTGACCAGAGTCATACCACTGATCACAATGCGGGCCGACATCCGACTTCGCGATGCTTCTGATGCCGGCAAACGCGTGGGGCGCTGGCAACGAATTGCAGTTGAAGCGGCGAAGCAATCAGGCCGTGCGCGAGTCCCTGAAATCCTGACGCCACAATTGTTCTCCGCACTTATTGGGACCGCGTCCGGGACAAATGTTTTGATGTTTTCGGAACGCGATGGAGGCTCACTCGAAGCGGCTTTGAAGAGTATCGAAATTGCTTCGCTCGCGATCACGGCGCTGGTTGGTTCAGAAGGTGGCTGGACCGACGAAGAGATTGAGGAAGCGCGAAGTGCCGGCTGCGAGATTATTACTCTCGGCGGACGAGTTCTGAGGGCTGAGACTGCTGCGATAGTGGTTGCGGCTTTAATTCAACATCATTCCGGAGATCTGAACTAGAAGAAGACCACGCGCGGATTGTATCTGCGACACGCCGAATTTGATTTTGCGGATACGGCTCGCCCGCATTCCGCTCAAGTGATGCGCATTTGCTTCAGCGACGGCCCGGGATTCCTCGCTCAGAAGAAATAGGCGCGCCTCACGCGCCAATCAATATCGAAGTCTGGTGAATGGGATCTCGCCTCATTAAGTAAGTCGAGGCTCTCTTTCACCTTCTCCGTAGAGTCGCGCTGCCGATAGAGTTCGTCGGCTAGTTCAATCAAAGACTTAGGCACCTGACTTGCTCTACAACTCCTTTGACGCTCCGAGAAAGCGGGCGCAGAATACTGGTAACGTGCGGCTCCCAGAAGATAGACGCTGCCAGACGAGGCAGTGGAACAAAGCATGAGAGCCACTCGTTTTAACTCCAGAGAAGCCGTAAAGCGGAAAGGAACAACAATGGCGTTAACCAAAGAGCAAGCGGTGGCCACAGCGCGCAAAGATCTCGCGCAACGCCTTGGTGTGAATGAAGCGGCGATCTCTGACTCGACGGAAGACGCGGAGTTTCCGGATATGGCGCTCGGCGCCGGATTGCCAGAGGAAATGAGTGGTCAGATGATTACGCCCGGCTGGCGAATTCGCTTGCAGGCAAACGGAAAGAGTTTTGAATACCGAGCTAACAAGAACCAGATCAGACTTTGCAACTACAATGGCCAGAACCATCGACTGTGAGTACAGATCTTTAGAAATATGAACCGCAAAAGCTTCTTACCACATATTGCCCTCGCTGCGGTGCTAATCCTGGTCGCCGCCTTCGCCGGACAGGTCAGAAAATGGCAGCAGGAGTGGGCCACCGTGCGGCTCATGCCGGGAGCGAGCAAGAAACAGGACGTGCGCGATCACCAGGAGATACTGCGCGACGAAAGATCGTTGCGCGCCGACGTGCTGGTTAAGTTTCGTTCCGGTACTTCGCAACAAACAATCGACGAGATAACTGGGCGGTTCCAGGACGAGTTGGAGGATGGAATCGAGTCAGTTCCCGGCCTTTGGGCGATCCACGATCTGAATGACGCAAGCGCCGAAGCGGTCGTAGCTGAGTATCGGGCGTTGCCTGAAGTTGAATATGCAGAACCGAATTTCGAGATCAGTCTCGATCACGAGAGCGGTGGTCCGAAGCATCTCCATCCAATCGATCCTCGCTTTGGTGATCAATGGGGGCTGGAAAACGAGGGCCAGGGCGGCGGTAAGTCGGGCGCCGATATCAGGGCTATGCAGGCCTGGGCCACTACCACGGGCAGTCACGATGTCGTCATCGCTGTCCTCGACAGTGGCGTCGCCTATGACCACGAAGATCTCGTCAACAACATGTGGCATCGTCCGGCAAGTGTTCAGCCCTATCAGGACCGCGACTTTGGCGTGGTCGAAGACGAGCTTGGTTACAACGCAATAAATAATTCCGGCGACCCATTCGACGACAACGGACATGGCACGCACTGCGCCGGCATCATCGGGGCCGAAGGTGGGAACAACATCGGCATCACAGGTGTGAATTGGAGAGTCCGGATCATGCCTTTGAAATTTATGAACGCCGGAGGCTTCGGCACCACCAAAGATGCGATTGAAGCAATCAACTACGTAATCGATCGACGCAAAGCGGGCGTAAATGTTCGCGTAATCAGCGCCAGTTGGGGTTCTACGCTGCGCTCCAGAGCGCTCGATGACGTGATTCAGAAAACTCACGCAGCCGGGATACTTTTCGTTGCCGCTGCGGGCAATGCCACAACCGATAACGACAAGCGTCCGCACTATCCGGCGAGTTTCGACAACGTGATCAGCGTCGCGGCGCTCGATCGCAACGATCGGCTGGCTCCGTTTTCAAACTATGGCGCGCAGTCCGTTCAGATTGCGGCGCCCGGGAAAGAGATCCTGAGCACGTGGCTTGGAAACGACTATGAAGAGCACTCAGGAACGTCGATGGCGACTCCGGTAGTCGCCGGCGTGGCGGGGCTGGTGTTGTCCGCTAGTCCAGATCTCTCCGTCGCCGACCTGCGAGCCGTGCTCTTGAAGTCTGTGGATAAAGTGCCGGCGCTGGCAGGGAAAGTGTCAACATCTGGACGAATCAACGCTGCCCGAGCAGTAGGAAGTAACAAAATGTGACGCTTCGCGCGGTGCCAGCACCTTCCTCTGCGCCAGAATCCACACGATTTAACCCGACCAAACAGCTCAACTTGCGTGACCCCATGCCTTTGCCTGATAATGCCCTCGATGATTGTCTCGCACCTAACAAACCGAACCCCTGATCTTTTGAGGAGTAAATAAAGAGTGAAAGCGGAATTGCAGCAGTTAGTCGCTCTACAAATTCTGGATACAAGCATAAGAAAACTCCAAGCAGAACTAGAAGCGATACCCGAGAGGCGCGCCGAGATCGAAGCAGAATTCGATCAGCGCGCCTTTGAAATTAGGGCGCTCGAAAACCGGCGCGACGAAGCCAGGCAGTCGCGCGTGCATCTCGAAATTGAGATTTCAGAGCAACGCCTCCGTGCAGAACGAGCTGATCGCAATTTGATGTCGTCCAAGAAACAGGACGAATACACTGCCGCGATCCGCGAGGCTGATGCCGCTCGCAAGCAAATCTCAACGCTCGAAACCCAGACGCTTGAGCAGATGGAAGCACTTGAACTTGCCGAAACCGCTCTCACAGAGCGTTCAGAAGAGATAACAAGTCTCAACTCTGATCGCGAGGTGAGGTTGAAGGCTTTTGACCATGACACGGCATTGCAAGCCGAGAAGCTGGCTGCGCTGCGTGCGGAGCGCGAGCGGCTGGTGGGAAATCTGCCGAAGCCATTGAGCGCGCTTTACAACCGGATCAGTGCTCGCATACGCGACGGAGTGGCGGTAGCTGAAGCCCGTAACGGCGCCTGCATGGCCTGCTACATGGCCTTGCGCCCGCAAGCCATGGCCCAGGTGCGCCGCGGCGAAGAGATGGTAACGTGCGACAATTGCAATCGCATCCTTTACTA
Source organism: Pyrinomonadaceae bacterium (assembly GCA_041742785.1). Classification (GTDB taxonomy): domain Bacteria; phylum Acidobacteriota; class Blastocatellia; order Pyrinomonadales; family Pyrinomonadaceae; genus PSRF01. The sequence continues at coordinate 107,748 of JBGTOA010000069.1, forward strand.
CGCACCCGTGGATCCGGCTGCACAGGCCAGTTCGAATTCAGCTCAACCCAAACTCGCGCATACCTGAAACCTGGCGCTGTTCGCTTAGACGTTTCCTCTTAGCCTGAGGTCGGGTAGGCAAGCATGCTCGACCGTTGGGACATCTCCGTAACACTTGCTTTGTAAGCTCTGCCTTGCCGGTTTCGCCGAGTCTTACAACCAAGAAGTGCGCAATGGGAGCAAAAAACGAAGGAGTTTCAAAAAACTCCGGCGCTAAAACAGCAGCGGTCAAGAGAACCACACCCAAGCGTGGACCGGCTATTTCGCTAACTGAATTCCTCACACTGAAAAACCCCAAAGGCGATCTCCTGCTGAATGTCGATGGTGAGCATGTTTCAGTCACGAGTCTCGAACGTATCTACTGGCCGGACGAGAAGATCACCAAGTTCGAGTTGCTCTGCTATTACGTTCAACTCAGTGGACACATCATGCCCTACCTCACCGAGCGGCCCGCGATTCTTCAACGCTGGCCACGCGGCATTAAGGCGCCAATGTTCTTTCAGCAGGACCTCGAAAGTGCCCCCCGCTTTGTAAAGACGATTCGGCTGACTAATCAGGTTGGTCGAGAACTCGACTACGCGGTCTATAGCACCACTGCGTCCTTGCTGCACTTCGTTAATCTTGGTTCGATTGAACAGCATCCCTGGCACTCCACCATCAAGAAGCTGAACAAACCGGATTGGATAGCGATCGATCTCGATCCCAAGCAGGCGCCATGGGAGAATGTGCTGCAGGTTGCACTCATAGGAAAAGAAGTGTGCGACGAGATTGGATTCAAGGCCTTTCCGAAAACCTCCGGCTCATCGGGCATTCACATTTACCTGCCGTTGAAACCAACTAACGATTACGAAGCAGTGGCGGAAGTTGCGCGCTTGCTGGCCGGAGAGATTGCGCGGCGTGCTCCTAAGATTGCGACGGTCGAACGCAGTCTAGCGAAGCGTAAGAAAACCCAGGTGTATGTCGACTGGATGCAGAACGCGCGCGGCAAGAGTTTGGCGTCCACCTATACTGCACGGGCAAAACGGAACGCGACCGTATCAATGCCGCTGACCTGGAAGCAGATCGAAGATGGGGTGAAAATCTCTGACTTCACGATCAGAAACGCTCCTGCTCTTGTCGCCAAGTCGGGCGAGGCCTGGGCCGACTTCTTCACAAGTCGGCAAACACTCAAATTGAAGTAAGTGCTGGAGTGCCGGTCGCGGGGCGTGGAGTGCTCGAGCCCTCACTCGACTGAAACGACCTGATCTTGCTTGACCAAGCTTCGTAGCCTGCCTATCCTGCTTATGTCGCAGAGGACAGCATAAGCATGAAACTCAGTCCTACTCGCTACTACTATTACCCACTCTCCATCTGGAGGGACGGTCGGGCGAGAGACTGTTTTCGAGCGCTAGTCAGTTAGCACTAAACAAGTTTCCAGAAACACCGGCCAGTGGTCCTTCCCAAAGCGAGGAATCACTGGCCGGTTCATTTTTTTGTTCAGGCTTAGAGTCGGCGGAGGAATTGAATATGAAACAAGAGCACACGCTCCTCGGCGATCACGCCGACATGCGTATGGTAACCACTGACAGCGATGTCGCGGCGGATCGAAAGCGGATCGTGCAGCTGGATCCTGATCACCCTGGCTTTCAGGATAGGGCATACCGCGAGCGGCGAAACGAGATCGCCAGAATCGCGCTCGCGTACAAGCCCGGCGACCCTATCCCTGATGCGCCGTACACAAGTCAGGAGCATCAGGTTTGGCAAACGATTTGGACAGAACTTGAGAGCGCTCATCGGGAGAATGCTTGCCGCGAATACATTTCCAGTCTTGAGCGAATGAACCTCGCGACCGATCGGATCCCCCAGCTAAGCGAAGTAAGTAAGCGTGTCGAGCGCCTCAGCGGGTTTCGCCTCGAGCCAGTTGCGGGATTGGTAGAGCCGCGCGTATTTCTTGAATCTCTTGCCGGCGGAGTTTTTCTCTGCACACAATACATACGGCATCACTCAACTCCACTCTACACACCTGAACCTGACGTGGCCCATGAAATCATTGGCCACGCAATCACGCTTGCGAGTCCCCGGCTCGCCGAACTTAATCGGATGTTTGGTGAGGCAGTGAAGCGAACCCGTTCGCTGGAAGCGCTGAACCGTCTCGCGCGGGTTTACTGGTTCACAATAGAGTTTGGGGCGCTTCGGGAGGACGGAAAGATCAAAGCATACGGAACCGGGCTTTTGTCATCGGCGGGCGAGTTGAAGGCGTTGCACAAAGCCGAGCTTCGGCCGCTTGATCTGGAATTCGCATCGAGTCACGAATACGACCCGACGCACTTTCAGCCCCTGCTGTTCTGTGCCGATTCCTTTGAAGCGATGCACCAGCATCTGAGTGAATTTCTGACGAGATGGGAAGGAAGTGGCCAATGCTGACCATCGTTGGGTTGGACACAACCAGCCGCAAACGAGAAAAGGGCCGCGTCAATTTTTCAACGTGGCCCTATTTAGTGCTGACTCGCCAGCAGTCTGCGCGGCGATAGCGTGCAGTTGGCTAGCGTCGATCATATTCAGGCCTCGCTCTTTCACGCTCACAAATCCCGGCACAATCTCCTTCTCAAACGGCTGCATGCCTTTTCGGTTGCGCTTGATTCCTCTGAAATCCAAATAGAGACGATTGCGAAGCAGGCGATCGGGTACTCCGGCAAATCGGGCCAACGGGTATTTGATTCCATTGCCAAACAACTTCTTGCCCAGCATGCCGTAATAGAGCGGAACGCCCAGACTAAACTTGGCGTTTACCGTCCGATTGCGGGTCCAGAACTCCATGTTGTATTTCCAGCAGGTAAAGAAAAACTCCCACTGCAAATCGGTCATCTCGATCAGCTTCGCACTCTCTCTCTTTTCCATGCGCGTGTCTTCGAGCGGCACGAAGAAGGTCGGCACAAACGTTCCCTTGGCATCGCGCAAGTCGTAAAGAAGATCGAGCGACTGCTTAGTATCCTCGTCAGTCTCACCGGGCAGCCCCAGAATGAAAGTGCAGAAGGGGAACCAATTATGGCGATTAAGGATCTCCATTCCTTTCAACACCACGTCACGCCATTGATGCGCTTTGTAGGGATAGGCTTTGCCTTTCATAAACGTGTTGAAAAGGCGTGCGCTGCCGGTCTCGAGGCCAATAATCGGATCGGCAACACACCTGTTTGGATCGGTTGATTCGTCGTGCTGCACATGCGAATAAGGAACAAGCAACGGAGTCAGCCGTTCGATGATGGTGGGATCCTTGACGACCGGCGCCATGGTGATATGCGAGGTTTGAATGGTCTCAATACCTGGAACACTCTTGATGCCTCGGAAAAGGGCTTCCAGCGCCGGCACATTCGTTTCGAAGTTCGGCAGCTGCTCGTAGAGAAACATATCTTCCGAAGCAACCAGCACTTCAGTTGCGCCTTCACGCGCGTTTACTCTTGTGCTTTCGATAATGTGCTCGAGCGGAAAAGAACGGCCTACCTTTGTCGCAGGCGAGCAGAACTGGCAACCGCGCCCGCAGCCTCGCGTGATTTCCACAACCCCAAACGTCGAGCGATGACGTACGACGGGAATCTCCTCGACGGTAGCCTGCATGTCCTTGGACAACTTAATCACCCGCGGCAAACTCGGATCGCCCGCCATGATTCGCTTGAAGATGTCGCTGAAAACGCGCTCGATCTCGCCATCGATCAGGTAGTCAATTTTGAATTCGTCCAGTCGATCCGCCTTCTCGAGTTGCCAGGCGCCGGGTCCGCCAACCACGATCTTTGGTTTGTACTTTTGAATTACCGGGTGAGTAACGATCTTGATGAACTCGTGCGCGTTAAGCGGCATCACGTTCTCACCAAAAATCTTTGCGTACACATCAGTAGCGTAAGAAATTCCCAGCGGATTATGTGCGTGTATTGCCAGAACTTTCGTTTCCGGGCCCACAAATTGTTCGAGCTTGTCCAGGTAACAAGTCACCACATCTTCTTCCGGATACTCTCGGAGCAAAAGAGTCTCGACCATGCGCAAGCCATTGGGAACGTACTTCGCACGCCCGTCCGGCCAACTCTCGTTCTCGAGAGAAATTTTGCTGAAGAAGGAATTACTGAACTTGTAGGGAACAGTGGCGGACAACATCTGCTGCCAAATGCTGTGGTTCCATTCGCTGGCCTCAGTGGACGAAGCCGTCAAAACTATTAATGGTGAACTCACAGGGGAAGCGCCTCCTTAGAGTAGCGCCGACTCAACTAGTCCGTGGCGCAGACCGATTGAAGATATTCAGGCTCTCGGGGTTAGCCGTGTTTTACCGTAAGTCGCGGAATTCTAGCACCCCAAACTCGGGTTGCCAACAAATTCAACTTTGGCTGTGGTCACGCAGTTTGAAGCATGTCTTTCAGAATTTGATCTTTAGCCTCGATTTGCTCTGAGTCAGAGACAGCCTGAAGGTTGAACTCAGAGCGCTTCTAATCAGGCGTTCAGGGTTTCACCTTTAGATTGCCGGAAGACGAGGGGGGAATGCTTGCTTTGAGCGAGGTGCTGATTGCCTTAACGACATCGTCGACTGTGTCGTCGGCGCCAACGGCGATGCGCATTTGGGCCAACGAGTATACAGACAGTCTTTCCTGGTAAAGCCTCCGCGACTGATCTCTGGCCATAGCCAGCGGTCGCCGAGCATTGCTGCCTGAAATCCGACTCCAGCAGAGATCAAACGGAGCGTCGAGCCAGACAGTCGTACAATTGTGCCGGTTTATGACGGCGCGATTGTCTGCCTGAATCCACGCGCCGCCGCCCAGCGAAATGACGTTGGCAGATCCCTTTTGGAGTACCTGACTGAGCACTCGCATTTCAATCGCCCGAAAAAACTCCTCGCCGTCTGCTTCGATTATTTCTGACGACGTTCGTTCCTCAGCTTTCGCAATCGCCTCGTCAAGATCGACAGCCTCACACTGCCACTCTTCGCCGAGTGCTTTGGCGACAGTGGTTTTTCCAGAGCACATGAATCCTGTGAGGACCACTCGTCGTTTACTCATGGTTTAATTTTTGACGATGGATTCAAGCATTTCAAAAAAGCCGGGAAATGAAACAGCGACACATTCCGGATCACTGATGAACGACTCGCCATCCGCAATCAGCGCTGCGATCGTGAATGCCATGGCGATACGATGATCGCCAAAAGAATTCAGCGCGGCGCCGCACAAACGTTGTGGGCCGGCGACTGAAAGTCCATCGGGAAACTCTTCAACTTCAGCTCCCATGGCTCGGAGGTTTCTCACAGTTGCGGCAATGCGATCGCTCTCCTTAAAGCGCAATTCCTTTGACCCACGAATAGCGATTCCTCCTTCAACCTGGGTAGCCACCACGGCCAGCAGCGGCAACTCGTCGATTAATTGCGGAATCAATTCCGTGGAAAGGTTATTGAACTGCACGGCTGCCGCTGAACTAAGTCGGGAGCGGCCGGCGACGCGTATACTTCCTACAGGCTCGTTTGATAGGGCAACGCGGTCCATAACTTCCGCGTTCAGACCCAGAGACTGCAGGGTGGTTATGAACTGCGTGCGAGTTGGATTAACCCCTATGCCGGCAAGCTCCAGTTCGGACCCGGGTATTAGTGCTGCGGCGGCAATCAGGAAGGCGGCCGCAGAGATGTCCCCGGGAATGCTTGTGTCCCGAGCAATCGGAACCGCCGGGCCACGAACACTGATTCGGGTCGTGTTTTCATCAACCGTTTCCCTCGTTACCGGCACGCCAAACCAATCAAACAGCCGCTCGGTGTGGTCTCGCGTCGTTTGCTGCTCAAGTATGCTTGTTTGGCCCGCGGCCTGCAGCCCTGCGAACAAGATACAAGATTTCACCTGAGCGCTCGCTACAGGCAATGAAAATTCAATCGGAGTCAAAAGCTCTCTGCCGCTGATTCTAAGCGGCGGCTTTCCATCGACCGAGTCAACCGTCGCGCCCATCTTTTCAAGTGGCTCAATCACCCTCATCATCGGGCGAGAACGCAACGACGCGTCACCGGTCATGAGAGACGTGAAGTTCTGTCCTGCGAGGACTCCTGCGAGCATGCGCATCGTTGAGCCGCTGTTGCCACATTCGAGGTCTTGCGCAGGTGACTGCAGTCGCTCACGCCCGTCGATGTGCACTTCGTTTCCTTCCTGTTCGATGGAAACGCCCAACTCGCGCAAGCAGCCAAGTGTGGCGGCGCAGTCCTGACTCGAGGAAAGGTTGTCGAGTCTTGATTGCCCTGCAGCAAGCGCGGCTATTATTGCCGCCCGATGCGAAATCGACTTGTCGCCCGGGACCTTGACGCGTCCCTGTATCGTACCGGCTGGCCTTATCCTCATTGGCGAATCTTACCTTGGGTCTTTGGAAATGAACGGTCGAATCGAGTGAACTGTGGTCTTGCTTCGGAACAGCGTTTCGGAATCGGACGATTTCTTGACATGCAGGTCGCCAGCATGCTACACCCTCGGACTCCGGTAGTCTTAGATGTTTGCTGAAACATAGCTGGATCCAGGCGCAACCGCTCTTGGAGAGGCAATGCCGTTTATTGTGACTGAAGAGACCACGCTAATCAGGTTGCCCAGCCGGATCGAGGCGGTTAACGAGGCCGCTAACACGGTCGCCAGCCTATTAAGAGATGCCGGAGTGAGCGACGACGCCGGTTTCGGGATCGACATGGCCGTGCGCGAGGCCATCACTAACGCCGTATTGCACGGTAATCAGCAAGACGAAGCGAAGCTCTTCGAAGTGCAAGTGAAAACTTCAATTGGGGCCATCGAGATCCTGGTCCACGATCAAGGCTCTGGCTTTAAACCCGAGGAAGTGCCCGATCCAACCGTGGCCGAGAACCTCTTGAAGACTTCCGGACGCGGCATTTTTTTTATGCGAAACTTCATGGACCAGGTGGATTGGTTCATTGAGCCGACGGGCGGCACCACGGTGCGCCTTTTCAAAAAACTGTAGTAGGAATTTCGCCCAGCGGTTTTCAGTCATGTGAAGCAGCCCCAGGATCCGCAGCAAGTCGCCTTGGCCTCGCCTTCGAGATTGGAGATCCCAATTTAAACTCGCAGTCCTAAAGGAGATCAAAATGGCAGAACTGAATATTTCCGAGCGCCAGGCCGGAGATGTAACCGTCCTGGATATGAATGGCAAGATCACGATCGGCGAAGGCAGCGTTGCGCTTCGTACGGCCATTCGTCGATTGCTCGAAGAGGGCAAGAAGAAGATTCTCTTGAACCTCGCCGGCGTAGGCTACATCGATTCGAGCGGCATCGGCGAGTTAGTTTCCAGCTACACAGCCATCAATAAAGAAGGCGGGCAGTTGAAACTCCTGAATCTCACACAAAAGCTGCAAGACCTTTTAACTATCACGAAACTACTGACCGTCTTCGACGTATACGAGGACGAACCGGAAGCACTCAACAGCTACAAGTAAGCGCTGGAACTATTGGCTGCGGTTTACGGGGGATAAGCAAATGGCGGAACTCGCTGTAAGTGAACGACAGGCTGGTGATGTCACCATTCTCGATATTAGTGGGTCGATCAGAATGGGTGAAGGAAGCATCGCCCTGCGGGAAGCTGTGCGCCGCCTGGCAGGTGATGGCAAGAAAAATGTCCTGTTGAATCTGAGTGGCGTTGGCTACATGGATTCCAGTGGGGTTGGCGAACTGATTGCGAGCTACACGACGTTGCGACGCGATAGCGGTCAGTTAAAATTGTTGAACTTGACGGACAAGATTGAGAGCCTGCTCGTGATCACGAAACTCCTGACGGTGTTCGATACTTACGATAACGAGGCCGAAGCACTTAGTAGCTTCAAATAGGTTTCGAGTTTCGAGTCTGGTGTTCGCAGCTTGCAATTCCGTAACTCCTGACTCGAAACTGACCTCATGTTCCGTGCCGCTTTTCGCCGTCTGCTCGCGATTGATGATCCACCCGAGCGGACGGCGCTTGCTTTTTCAATAGGCGTCTTCATCGCCTTTTCGCCGTTTCTCGGTCTGCACACGATAATGGCGACATTGGTCGCCTTTCTATTTCGTTTCAACAAGATCGCGATCTACACCGGCACATTCATCAACAACCCGTTTCTTACCCTCGTTCCGATCATAGCGGCTTCGTACGCCGTAGGAGCCCTCATATTGGGCAGACCGCTCCGCATCCCGTCGGAAGGCATGGAACTGTTGCGTGACCCGCACTTGTTGACGGGCGCGTATTATCGAAAGTTGTTCCTGCACAGTTGGGACGTGCTTGAGCCATTCGCTATAGGCGGGACAGTACTTTCAGTCGTTTGTTCACTTGGGGCTTATCCGCTAACATTGTGGGCATTGCGGGCACGCCAGCGAGCCAAGGCAGCAACAGCCGAGAATACGGAGTTAGGTGAAGATTTGATGCAAAAGTAAGACGGGTTCTCTATCTCGACTGGGGTGAAGACCGCAAGTGCTGCTGACACCATACGTGCATCCGTTTAGTTCCCAGTCGCATCTCTTATGCTCCTCGGTTGAAATCCACCGATTACCTGTTTGACCATATTCAATATGAGACGTTTCTTAATTCTGCTTTCACTTGCTCTCGTCGTTTGCCCCGATGGGTTCCCACAGTCGAATCCTGCGAACCCATCTCGACCCTCTGCTCGGGACCAGGTTCAACAGCGCCCACCCGCCGCTTTTGCACTCGACGAATACGGTGTTTCGATTCAAGCCGATACTCGCTTGATAGTGATGATGGCCGCGCTGGAAGCAGCCGGGATTGATTCGACACCAGCCGGTAGAGACGTGTCGGTATTTCGTAACCAGGTCCGAAGCGATCTCGCCAATCTCGATCCCGACCTGCGAAGCCGTTTACGGGCATTCTATGAACGCAACAAGCTCCCGGCTCCGGCTACAGCCGCGGACCAGACTGCACGATATGTTTCGCTGGCGCTGACGCTCGAACAACCGCCAACGCTAAACGCACCCGAACGATCCGATGAACTACCAGACGGCTTACTGGAAGTACTCGATTTTGCGCCGCTCGTTCGCGAGTTTTATCGCCGCTCGGGAATGGAGGAACGTCTGGTTTCCTATGTACGCGCTTATCAAGCCGAGGGCGATCGCCTGAAACAACCCACGACTGAAATGGTCCGTTCGGTGCTCTCCTATCTACACACACAGCCGATCACTACGACAGTGGATCGGATTGAGACTAAAGCACCGGGGAAGAAGAAGGACGCACCTAAGACTTACAGCGTGCGCCAGCGCGAGCGCCGTTTTTCAATTCTTCCCGACCTGCTCGGCATCCCTGGAGCAATCAATTTTCGGATTATTGGCGATGAGTACTACGCGATTGTTCCGCAAGGTACGGACCCGACTTCATCAGAACTACGCCGAGCTTACCTGCAATATGTGATTGATCCACTCACGTTGAGATTCAATCGGCAGATCGCAGAGCGTCGCGAGCAGATTAAACAAATGATCGCCGATCGAGAAAAGGCCGGAGGCACTGTCAGCCCGGATGTCTTTCTTACCGTCTCGCGATCTCTGGTGGCCGCAGCTGATGCTCGTTTTGAAGAGCTGAGAAGACTCGAAGCGCTTTCCCGCGAGGTCCGGCCCAAATTAGACGCCGCGAAAGATGAAGCCACTCGCACTCCGATCGCAAGACAAGCTCAAGCTGAGATGAGCGCCATTCAGGACGCAACTATCGCAAGGCTCGCCGATGAATACGAAAGAGGCGCGGTGCTCGCCTTCTTCTTTGCCGAACAGTTGAAAGGGATTGAGACTACGGGCTTCGACATCGCAAACTTTTTTTCAGATATGATCGCTTCATTCGATCCAGTACGAGAGGGCAAGCGGTCTGCGGAATACGGCGAGGCACGCCAGCGTGTGACTGCTGCACGCCGGGCGCGACTAAGCGCTCGGCAAGCGGCATCCGAACAACCAATCGGTTCCGGCGAGAACGCAAAAGCTGCGACCCTGGTCTTGAAGCTTACGGAGATCGAAGAGGTCTTGCGGCTGAAGGACTACAACAATGCTGAGTTGCGACTGAAAGAGTTGTTCAAAGAATACCCGCGCGAGCCGCGTCTCTTCTTCGCATTAGCACAAACGGCTAACCTCGCTGCGCAGGACGCTACTGATGAAGTCGTGCAGGCCGAACGACTGAATCGCGCTCTGGCAAACTACCGATTAGCGCTGGAGGCCGCGTCGCCTGAAACCGATCGCGGTCTGGTTTCTCGTGCTCATGAAGCTATGGGAAGGATCCATGCTTTTTTGGAAAACAAGGAAGAAGCTTCAAAGCAGTTCGACGAAGCGATCAAGATTGGCGACGTTCGGGGCGGGGCTTATAAAGAAGCGTTGGTAGGAAAAAGGCGGCTCGAGCAACCAAGATAACCCCATCCACAGATTCCGCAGATCCTGGAGGTAGAGCTTTGGGTTGAGCTTTGTGCCTGGTTTTTCAGTCTTAATTCTAAGGTCTCGTAAGCTCAGAGCCAGGTTCCTAAATCTGCGCAATCGGTGGATTTTTTTTGCGAGCCTTAGATCGGACGGCTTGAAGGCTCCAACCTCCCTCTCCTAATCCTGTCGCCAATCTCAACATTGATTTGCGGAATTACCGGAATCTGAATGCGCGGCGTGCGAATATTAATAGCCGGGATCGCAGGTATCTCAATGCGCGGGACGATCACTCGCGTTCCAGTCTGTCCTGGAGCAAAGATCGTCGACGCGCCTTCCTTAGGTGTGACCAAGATCGTTCTCTGTGACTTGTCTCGAACCACTGTCAGTGTCACATCGCCTTCCTTCTTCTTGTTGATTGCGCGAGAAAGATCGCCGGAGCCTTCGACCTTCTCACCGTCGACCGCAGTAATGACATCGCCCGCCTTAATGCCGGCTTTTGCTGCCGGACTGTCGTCGGTGACGGCCGTGACCAATACACCGGCGCCACCCGCGATTCCGAAATAATCCGCAAGCTGTTTAGTTAAAGCGGTAGTGCTTATGCCGATGCGCCGGTTCTTGCCAAACGAATACACAAAATCGCCCTTACCACCTTGTCCCCAAACTTCGGTTCCAGGCAACTTCATCAAATTTCCGAGCGAACTTGTGTAGCTGTTCGTTCGCTTTCCGATGGTCACCGCCACTTCCTGCTCCGCGCCGCCGCGACTGATTCCCAGACGCACCGTCTGGTCAGGCGCAACTTCTGACACCAGGCGGTTCAGCTTCCGCACGCTCGTAACGTTCTCACCGTCGAAGCGGAGAATCACGTCGTCTTTTCGCAATCCCGCTTTCTCTGCCGGACTGTCCTTTACAACACTTGTGATTCCGACGCCACGGGCGTCACGCAAGCCGTAACGCGAAAACTTTTCCGTGTCGATATTTTCGGCATAAACGCCCAGAAAACTGCCCCCATCGACGTAAAGAGAGAATGCTTCCCCAAAGCCCCGACCCGGAGGTGTGGGAGCCGAAGGCGCTGAGGGTGCTGCGGGTGGGGTTTGCGCAAACACAATGTTGGCTGATAACAAGAGGGAAACTAGAAGCGAAATACTTGGTCTAAAGCTCATAAAAGGAGAGTCCTCCGGAAAAGATTTTACGGGTTACACGCTCAGGGTTGGTGAGAGTTCCGAAAAGAAAGGAGACAAAAGCTATCCACGGATTTCAACAGATTTTCAGTACGGCAGGTTAGTCGGCATCGATCTCTCTAACCCGTGTCTTTTAATCTGTGGAATGTGTGGATGTTTTAAAGCGGTCGGTAGACTTCTCGTTCACCGGCGAGTTCGACCCCAATCTTTCCTTCCGAGTGGGCCAGATCGAGGTGCGCCACGGCCTCGGAAACTGCGAGAAACCGATGAACGTCATCAGTCTCAGGAAACATCTGGCGTGATACGTCCCAGGCAGAGGCGCCGCCCTTGGGGAGAAGCTTGATCACTTGTGTTTGTCGCTCGCGGATGGCGCGCAAGTAACGGTTGAACAGTTCTTCGTAATCGTGGATCGGTTCACCATGACCGCCGTATACGAACGTCGGTGCGAACGTTCTTAGTCGCGCCAGACTAACGAGATACTCGGCGAGCGAGGGAAATCGTTTGGAAGGGTCTATCGGGTCGGGCGAAAGGACCGGATTGGGTGTTATCCGTTTTAGCACGCAATCGCCGGCAATTACCGTGCGATCTGCTTCGCGAATAAATGAACACGAACCTGGCGTGTGCCCGGGAGTGTGGATAACGCGCAAAGAACCGTTGGAAAACTCGAGTTCAGCCTCGTCCTCGAGTGACTGGTACTCGTCTGCTTCAAAGGAATCGGCGTATAGCCTCATGTGCTCGTAAAGCCGGCGCATGCGTTCGAGTTCCTCGTTCGGGACTCCGGCACGCTCCAACAAAATGCGATGTTCGGCGTGTTCGAGCCGCCCGACACGATGCCCACTTTCCCAATCGTGTACGAGTACTTCCGCGTCTTTTGCTTCGTCGCGCAGCGAACGCGCCAGGCCGCAATGGTCTTCATGGGCATGAGTGAGGACGATGCGCCGGATGTCTGACACGCGAATACGTTCGGCTCTAAGGCCTTCGCGCAATGCATCGTTCGCGTCTTTTGTCTTGGGACCGGTATCAATCAGCGTGAGTGGATCTTCATTGATCAAATAGACGTTTACCGGACCAATGTAGAAGGGTGTGGGAACGGAAATAGGAACAATGCGCATGGGTCTTAGTTTGATCTGTCTAACCAGGTTGGATTTGCTCTTCGATCGCTAATACTTGCGCTTCCTACTCTTTCCAACTCTTTCAAGAACTCTTCACGTTCAAGAGCCGCTTTCGACTGCTGCCGGCTCTTTTCAGTCAAGTAGCGCTGTCCTCGAATATCTGGGATCTGTAACGAGCTGGCCCAGGCTCTGGGTTGACGAGAAAATACTTCCACCCCTAGTTTGAGATTTGAAATTTCAGATCTCAAACATTGAATTCAAGCAGGGCTTCCAACAAACACAGCACGTCCTAACTTCAGCCACAAGATCGTCTCGCGATGTACAGATCCTCGCGGCGTGAGTACTTCATGGAAAGGCTCCTTTAGTGAGGAAAAAGCCGACAAATCTCAGATCTGAGATCGCACGGTCAGTACGCCCACTTGTTGGCGTCGATCAGGACTTTCGCGATCCGCTGCCGAGCCGCAATCGTGTTTACCGGGGACAGTTTGGTAAACCGCCGCAACGCTGCCAGCAACGTCCGCAGCTCATCGCCTTCCGCCATCCCTGACAGAGTGTTCTTCGCGTGCGCGTCGATGCGCTCCATCGAGTCGTTACAGAAGACACGCGTCATGTCGAGGTAACGGGCCGCGGCTTGCTCTCCCTGTGCTGCCGCCAGTTTTCGCGCTCGCAGAATTGCCGATTCCATCGCGTAGGTTTCAATAATCACATCGGCAATCCCCAGCAAAACCTCCTGCTGATCACTTAGCGCCATCATGTACTTCTGCGCCGCCGTGCCCAAAATCATCAATGCTACTTTCTTGGCGTTCTGGGCCAGTTTTTGCTCAGCGGCAAGCACGCTTTCGTCCTCTTCAAAACTCGCCATCTGCGGCGTCAGGATTTCGTCCATCAACGCCTGCGCGGCGGGCAGCAAAGCCAGTCGCCCACTGAGCGCGCTCTTCATCAAACGTCCCGGCACCAACATGCGATTGATCTCGTTGGTGCCTTCGAAGATGCGGTTGATACGCGAATCGCGATAGGCACGCTCAGCCGGGTAGTCTGCGGAGTAACCGTAGCCGCCGAAGATCTGGACCATTTCGTCCGCGACGTAGTTGCAGTACTCAGACAACGCCACCTTGACGATTGAACACTCAGCCGCATACTCCTCAATTGCACGCAGTCGCGCATCCATGTCCTTGTTGTCTTCCAGCGCATTGATGCCTGCTTCGATCATACCAAGCGTACGATAGATCATCGCTTCGCCTACCCATGTGCGAATCGCCATCTCGCCCAGCTTCGCCTTAATCGCGCCGAATGACGAAATGGATTTTCCGAACTGCTGACGTTCGTTCGCATAACGCACCGACTCGTGCAGCATCAGCTTCATGCCGCCGGCACACATCGCACCGAGTTTGAAACGTCCGATATTCAGCACGTTGAAGGCAATCTTGTGTCCCTTGCCGACTTCGCCAAGCAGGTTCTCCACCGGCGTGCGTACATCAGCAAGCACCAGGGCCGTCGTGCTTGACCCCTTGATGCCCATCTTGTGCTCTTCTGCTCCCGAAGTGAGTCCGGGTTGTCGCTCCACGATAAACGCGCTGAACTTATCGCCATCGACTTTGGCGAACACGATAAAGATATCGGCGAAGCCGCCATTGGTTATCCACATCTTCTCGCCGTTAAGAATGTACTGGGTGCCGTCCTCGCTGAGCCGTGCGGTCGCTTTCCCAGCCATCGCGTCAGAACCCGCGCCGGCCTCCGTCAAAGCATAAGCTGTAATCAGTTCGCCAGTAGCAATCTGCGGCAGATACTTATTCTTCGCTGCTTCGGTGCCGAAATAAATTATCGGCAAGAGCCCGATGCCGCTCTCAGCGCCCAGCGTGGTGGCAAAAGAAGCCGAACGACCAATGTTCTCGCCCACCAGCGCGCCGCTCGTTTGGTCGAGGCCGAGTCCGCCGTATTCTTCGGGAATGTTGGCCCCGATCAGCCCGAGATCGGCAGCTTGCTTGATCAGCCGGCGCGACAGTTCCCAGTCGTGTTTCTCAAGTTGGTCGGTGACGGGTAAGACTTCGTTATCCATGAATTGCCGCGTCGTTTCGGCAATCATGCGATGCTCTTCGGTGAAATCTTCCGGCGTGAAGATCTCCTCCGGAGTGCGCTCCTCGATCAAGAAAGCGCCACCTTTAACGAGTTTTTTCTGTTCGACAACGGCTGACATATTCTCTCCTTCGCAAGTGGAAAGCCCGACGACTATTCGGGCACTTGGTCCTTTACCAGTCACAGATTCGAAAACTTCGGATTCAGTCATCGGTGATGAACTGCAAGTTAGATCCGTTCAAAAATTCCCGCGGCGCCCATGCCCCCGCCGACACACATCGTCACCATTCCATAACGACCATTGCGACGTTCGAGCTCCCGTAGGATTGTCGCGGTGAGCTTTGCTCCCGTGCAGCCCAACGGATGGCCCAGCGCGATCGCGCCGCCGTTAACATTTACCTTATCCGCATCCAGACCCAGCGTTTTGATCACGGCCAGCGACTGTGCCGCAAACGCTTCATTAAGCTCGATGACATCGATCTGATCGAGCGTCAGCCCGGCCAGCTTCAGCACCTTCGGGATGGCGAAGACAGGACCAATCCCCATCTCTTCCGGTGGACATCCGGCCGTGGCATAGGCAACGAATCGCGCCATTGGTTTCACACCCAGGCACTTTGCTCTTTCGTCTGACATCACCACCGCTGCAGCGGCGCCGTCCGACATCTGCGAAGCGTTTCCAGCCGTGATGGTTCCCTTTACATGGAACGCCGGCTTCAACTTCGCGAGACCTTCGATAGTGCTGTCGCGGCGCACACCTTCGTCCCGGTCAAAGAACACCTCGCGCGACCGCTTCTTACCTTTTTCATCGAGCTCTTCCAGGATGACGTTCAGACCGACGGTTTCGTCCTTGAACCTGTCGGCATCGAGCGCCGCTTGGGCCCGCTGGTGCGAACGCAACGCAAACTCGTCCTGCTCTTCGCGAGTGACTTCATATTTGCGGGCGACGTTTTCAGTCGCGAGGCCCATGTTGAGATAGAAGTCGGGATAATGTTCGACAAGATAAGGATTTGGTCGAATGATGTGACCACCCATCGGGATCATCGACATCGTTTCCAATCCGCCGGCGATCGCCACTTCGCCGCCGCCGGATCGAATGCGATCGGCAGCCAGCGCAATCGACTGCAATCCCGACGAGCAGAATCGATTGATCGTCATGGCGCTGGTGCTAACCGGCAATCCGGCACGGATCGCGGCAGCCCGAGCGACGTTCATCCCCTGTTCCGCCTCCGGCATCGCACAGCCCATGATGACGTCTTCGATCTCATCCATGTCCAGGCCCGGAACGCGAGCCATTGCTTCCTTGATCACCGCGGCGCCCAATTCGTCAGGGCGTGTAAATCTCAGCGTGCCTTTGGGCGCTTTTCCGACCGCTGTGCGGACCGCTGATACGATTAATGCTTGCTTCATTGGCTTCCTCCGCGGCGCTATTTCATCGAAACTTTTCTCGCCGGTACGTTGCCAGCGATTTTCTCTGCGGCTTTGACTAGTTTCTTAAAGGCTTCCCGGTTTTTAGCATGTTGGCGATCCGTTCCTGAGTCTTGCGCATGCCGACCAACTTCAGAAAAGCTTCGCGTTCGAGATCCAGAAGGTATTGCTCAGAAACTCGAGTCGGATGATTCAAATCTCCACCCGTCAAAATCCGAGCCAACTGCTCACCAATCTCCGCATCGTGATCCGAAATGAAACCACCACGCTTCATCTGGTGAATTCCCAGCTTCAAGGTCGAAAGCGCGGACATTCCAAGCGCAAGAATGTCGGTACGCTGCTGCGGCTGCACATAACCACTCGCCGCCAACGCCAGCACTTCCTTCTTCGCATCCGCAAGCAGACGATCGCTGTTCATCGAGATCGAATCGTCATCGCTTAAGAACCCAAGATTGCAAGCCTCTTCCGCAGAGGTCGCGACCTTCGCCATCGCGATCGTCTCAAACGCGCGCTTGATAAACGGAAACGGATCAGCGTCGCTCATGTTCTTCGGAATCGAATCGAGCGCGCGCACTAACATCTCTTTCGTACCGCCGCCCGCAGGAATGATGCCGACTCCCACTTCAACCAAACCGATATACGTCTCGGCTGCTGCCCGGACGCGATCGGCATGCACGACGAATTCGCACCCGCCGCCGAAAACTAAATTGAAAGGCGCCACGACAACCGGCTTAGGCGAATACCGCAAGCTCATGGTCGAAGCCTGGAACGCTCGGACCATCATGTCCAGCTCTTCCCAATTTTCTTCCTGTGCTTCCATCAGCATCAGCATCAAGTTGGCGCCGACGCAGAAATTCGTTCCCTGATTACCGACCACCAGACCGACAAAGTTTCTCTCAACCTCAGCCAGCGACGCCTTTAACATCTGCAAGGTGTCGCCGCCAATAGCATTCATCTTCGAATGAAACTCAAGACAGGCCACGCCGTCTCCGATGTCGATGAGCGAAGCACCCGGGTTCTTCATGATCACTCCGGTACGATCTTTAATCGACTTTAGAATGATCGTTCCCGGTACAGGCTGCAGCGGCAGGTATTGTTCAGTGGCAAAGTCGAAATAGAACTCCTGGCCATCATGCTTCTTGTAAAAAGAGTTCGCGCTCGCGTCCAAGAGTTTCTGTACATTTGCGGGAACCGGCCGGCCTTCTTCTTTCAATCTTTCAACTGACTTCTCCACTCCAATCGCATCCCAAACTTCAAAAGGCCCGAGTTCCCAGTTAAAGCCCCAACGCATCGCGCGATCGACTTCAACGACGGTGTCGGCAATCTCGGGAATACGATTCGCGGCGTAGCTGAGCGTGCGGATCATCGTCTTCCAGAGGAACGTTCCGACCCGGTCCTTGCTCCACACCAGTGCATTCAATCGCGCTGCCGTGTCTTCAATGTTCTTGCCCATCTCGAGCGCCGGCAATTTCACTTTCTTCGAAGGCCGGTATTCGAGCGTTGCGTGATCGAGCGTCCAAATCTCCGTTTTGCCGCCCTCGCCCTTCTGCTTTTTGAAGAAACCACCCTTGGATTTGTTCCCGAGAAACCCTTTCGTAACCATCGAAGTCAGAAACTCCGGCGCGACAAAGACGTCCCGCTCGTCGTCCTCCGGTAGTGCTTCGTAAAGGTTCTTGATCACGTGCGAAAAGACATCCAGCCCGACGAGATCAAAGGTCCGGAAGGTCGCGGTCTTCGGTCGTCCCACCGCAGAGCCCGTCATCTTGTCTACTTCCTCAATTGAATAACCATCCTCAAGCATCGTCTTGATGGTTACCAACGCGCCGTATGTACCAATGCGATTTGCGATGAAATTCGGACGGTCTTTCGCGCCTACGACTCCTTTGCCGAGTCGTTGATCTAAAAACCCAAAAAGGAAGCAAGCGATTTCGGGTTTGGTCCACTCAGTGCGAATAACTTCGACTAGATGCAGATAGCGCGGCGGATTGAAGAAGTGGACACCGACAAAGTGGGCGCGGAAATCCTCCGAGCGTCCGTTAGCCAAAAGATGAATCGGGATCCCGCTGGTGTTGGAACCAACAATAGCGCCAGGGCGGCGATGTTGCTCGACTCGCTCGTAGAGACTTTTTTTGATGTCGAGATTCTCTACGACGGCTTCGATGATCAAGTCACAATCTTTCAACTTCGCAAGATCGTCCTCAAAGTTACCGATAGTCACGACCGATGCGGTTTCCGGAGTAAAGAACGCAGCCGGCCGGGCTTTTTTCGCGGCTTCAAATCCAGCGCGCGCGATTCGGTTTCGAACTTCCTGCGATTCGAGCGTCAGACCCCTGGCCTGCTCATCAGGCGTGAGTTCACGCGGAGCAATGTCCAGCAAGAGAGTTGGTATGCGAGCGTTGGCGAGATGAGCGGCAATTTGGGCCCCCATCGTCCCTGCTCCGAGCACAGCAGCTTTTTCAATGCGCATGAGTTTGAAACCTTCGTCCGTCAGGCCGGGGAATCGAGTTTACTGGCAAATCTGCGCGTTCATAATACTGAATGAACATTCATTCAGCAAGTTTTTTTGGGGTCAGGTTACTGGCTCGTGGGATTGGATTCGATGCTCGCGTAGAGCGAGTCATAAACAAAAGCTGCTCGCACAACAGTTTCCGGATCATCACTTGTCACCATCGGAAAACCATGACTGATTAACTGCAATCCACGGGCGGCCGCATGGTCATCAAGCTGGACCTTGAAATCGGCCGCTTGAACAATCCGAGCCATTTCCATCAAAACACCATTGTCGGAAAATCGTTCGTGAACTAAAGCAGCAAAAGAGCACAATCCTTTTTCATTCTTGTGCGGGTAGGTCGCGTTCGGAGCATCAAATCCGATTGCTCCTTCGTTCGATTGAATCGAAGAGACCTCGGCTGGGTCGACAAAAATGAATTCCGCCTGCGCATCAATAAACCTGCGAACCAGCCAGCAAGTAGCCGTGCGATTGACTCGAATGTCTTTCCGTGTGACCCACTTCATTTGAATACTTCCTTAACTTGCGTACTTTTCTTCAACTGTTGCCGCGAATACAAACGCGCCGATCAATCCAATTACACCTGCGACAATAAACGGCAGCTCCGGAGCAATACGCCAAAGCAGTCCGCCAATCAGCGCAGCGGGAGTAATGGACAGACTACGTACCAAGTAATAAAGACCCACCGAGCGAGCGCGCACATTGTCTTGGGCGAAATCGACAATCATTGCCTTGCGTGCAGGCTCGCCGATTTCCCGCAGACCACCAATCACAAATGCGAGAATGATTAATCCGAAGCTCGATGCAGCAATAATGGCGAGGGGAAACAGCGCAAAGCTCAAAAACGTTGCCATCACAAACGGCTTTCGACCTACTCGATCAGCGATCTTGCCCGCTGGAACGTAGACGAGGATCGAGGTGAGCATTTGGATCGCGATAAACGTGCCGTACTGCTTAATGGTGAAGCCCTGCACATTCGTGATGTAAAGGATCGTGATCACACCTGTCATGCCTTCACACGTTCGGATGATCACGTCTGAAACAAGTAGCCGCTTAAGCGCCGTATGAAAAGTCTGCCAGACGCCAACAATTCCGGTTGCGTGCAAATCATTAATCGTAACGTTGATCCTGGACACAAGCAGTAGTGTCACCAACGCGAACACCAAGGTGATTAGAAGCGCAGCATGAATGCCTTTCACGACACCCAGCGAGGCGATCAAGAAACCACCGGCGATCGGCGCTATCACAATCCGTACACGCTTCAGAATTGATTGCACTGTGAAACCCATTGCGCGCCGTCCGCGTGGTAATGCATCGCCGATGATGGCAAAGATCGCCGGCGAGGCCATGCTTTGCCAAGCCATTGCTAACGCAAGGCCTAAGAAGACAAATGGCCAGGAAGGACTGAACAAGTACACGATGTATCCTGCTGAAGCGAGTGCCACAAACATCAGAAGCGCCCGCCGGCGACCGACTCGATCAGCCATCCATCCGCCCGGATATTGATAAACGGCATCAAAGAAATCTTGCGCAGTGCCAAACAAGCCAATCACAGGCGTGGTAGCGCCGAGTGCTTCGAGGTATTTCGGCAAGAACTTCTTCCACAGCTCTTCACCCAAACCAAGGATGAAAACGGCGGTTGAGGCGACGGAGACGTTGCGCTCGAGACTTAAGTAGTCGATCACCTTGCCGCGCCAAGTGGATGCCTGCTCGATAGTCGCTGTTTCGTTCATGGTTAGAGATCACTTTTTGGGCGAGAGCTTACCCGTTTACTTCTTCGTGACTCTTTGTTGTCGACTTGCTTGCCAAACAATGTGAATAGGCCATCAAAAATAGCGCCGGACTGTTGTAGTAGTTTGCGATCGTCATGAAGACTCTCGCTCAATCCATTGATGATCGCGTTGAGACCAGCGGCTTCGAGGCGATTGAACTTGTCATCCTTCAGGTCGATGTCGTGAACTATCTGCGCCAGCTCACGCAGACCTGGAATATCCGTCAACCCAAAGCGCTTCAGTAGAGTTTCGAACGTGCAGTCTTCCCCTTGATGCGTGAACTTTGCTCCGAACATGTCGAATGGGATTGCTCCGTCAATTGTTTCGTTGTCACCAACGAAATAGAAGCGCGGGCGCTTATCGATGAACTGCGAAATCAGCCAGGCCGATGCCAATCGGTCCTCAAACTCAACGCTCTTTATCAATGGATCTGATGTGTTCTTCGTTGAAGCGATGGCGGCGAGGCAGGATGCTGAGAAGCTTCGGGAATACGTCGAGACTGAACTTAACAAACGTGTGAGATTCATTTTGTGTACGAACTATTTCAGTGATCATATGGCTGCGCTGAAACTATTTCCGCGCGCCCAGATCATTACTCAGAAAGACTACTCACAAACTTCTGCGATCGAAGCGTTTCGCACGGCTGAAGAGTCAGATTCATGCGACGCCGCGAGCGGTCAATTCCTTTAATTGACGGAACTCTGGTGATCCGTTTACTTCTTTCTCGTCTGGCGAAATGACCTACCATAATCACCAGGATGATCGTGAGCATCACAGCGAAAGCCAGACCTCCCACCACCGTAGAGCACTCACAGCCCAATTACTTCTGTAACAGGCCGATTCCTTGACCGTGCAAAGTCCTGCTAACGTGAGCCAAATCGCTTCGCATTCGTGAAAGTTCTACTGATAGGTAACCAGGTGGACCAATTTGTCCAAGGCGGGCGGGCAATATATGAGCCGCTGTCTACTCCGGCGCTGTTGAGTCCTTAGAGGCGTATTCAGGTTGAGCGTTGACTCGTAGAAAGATCTTTTGAGCCGAGGCTTTGTGACTAATAATCCAGTTCCTGGCTACAGGACTTTCCTTTATCACCTTGTCCAGTATCGACTTCAACTGGATGCCTGAAACCTCAAAGGAAAACGTTTGTCCAAGTTGCTGGAGGTAAAACCCGCCCAGGTAACCGGTATCGTAGGTCTTCCCGTGAAGCTCCAGAATTCTTTTAGTTTCCGGAGTGGAAAGCAGACTTTTGCCAAAGCCCGAGGCGCTGGTCTTCTCGGGAACCGAAAAGCTGCTGACTTCGGTTAACAAGAGTTCTCGTATCAGTGGATCGCGATACTCCTCTTTCGGAAAAACATTAAGAACGCCATTCTCAATTTTCCAGGCATATTCGTCATGCTGCGCAACGAATTGCGTCAACAGATCCGACAAGGTCCCTTTCTGGAAATCGAGCCGGTACCGTTCCCAATTATCTCGACTTCAATACGCTCCTCTGATGAGACATACGGGATCTGCCTGGTCTTTACTGTCAAGAACAGGACACGCTCGTGCAGCACTTTATTGTGCGCTAGATTAAGCATTAGCGCCGGCGGCGTCCTTGAAGCGTTGCCATTCATGAAGATTGCCGTGCCGCGCACACGCGTGGGCCGAGACCTCGCTATCTCTTTTAGAAATTCCTCCAAAGACCGTGCTTCGGATTGAATCCGCTCATTCAAGATGCGGCGACCGTTCTTCCACGTCGTCATGACAATGAAAACCAATAGTGCGAGTAGCAAGGGAAACCAGCCACCATGCGCCACCTTGATAATGTTCGCGCCGAAGAAAGCCACATCTACGATCAGGAAAATGAGAGTCAGACTGCCTGCCTGTAGCAATCCCCAGCGCCATCGATGACGGGCGACGACGTAAAAAAGGACGGTCGTGATAATCATCGTAGAGGTAACGGCCACACCGTAAGCGGCCGCCAGATTGCTCGATGTCTGAAAGCCGATGACGATGGCGATGCAACCAGCCATCAGCGCCCAGTTAATCGCCGGTATGTATATCTGTCCATACATCCTTGTCGAGGTGTGATTGATCTTCAGCCGCGGACTAAACCCAAGTTGGACTGCCTGCATCGTGAGCGAGAAGGCACCAGAAATTACTGCTTGCGAGGCGATGATGGCGGCCGATGTCGCCAACATGATCATCGGGTACAACGCCCATTCAGGAGCGAGCCGGTAGAAGGGATTTTCAACTGCTCCCGGATTCTCCAATAAGAGTGCGCCCTGACCAAAGTAATTTAGCAGCAACGCTGGAAGTACGATGGTGAACCAGACCAGTCGGATCGGGCGTACGCCGAAATGTCCCATGTCCGCATATAGCGCCTCACCGCCGGTCACCACCAGAAAAACCGAACCAAGAATTAAGAACCCATGCCAGCCAGTCTCCAGAAAGAACCTCAATCCGTAAACGGGGTTGACGGCAACGAGCACTTCCGGGAAACGCGCGATTTGTGACGCGCCAAGCAGGGCCAGTGTCACAAACCACAGCAGCGTGACGGGCCCGAACACTTTACCCACCTTGGCAGTCCCGTAACTCTGAAACAGAAACAAAGCGATCAGAATCGAAATCGTGATCGGAACCACAAAGGGACTGAGGAGTGGCGTGGCAACACTCAGACCCTCGATCGCGCCCAGCACCGAGATAGCGGGCGTGATGATGCCATCTCCGTAAAGCAATGCAGCGCCAAAAATGCCCATCATGATCAGGAACCACCGCTCGCTCTTTCCCGAAGGCTTGATTGGCGTGGCGAGCGCCGTCAGAGAGAGAATTCCCCCCTCGCCCTGATTATGTGCGCGTAAAACGAAGACTAAGTATTTGATCGAGATCACGATGATCAGCGACCAAAAGATTAATGACAACACCCCGAGGATGTTGGAGGGTGTGGGCGCAATCGCGTGCGGTCCATGAAAGCATTCGCGGATTGCATAGAGGGGGCTCGTGCCGATATCACCGTAAACCACGCCGAGAGCCGCGAACGAGAGCACGAGAAGGTGGCGGCCGCGTGGTGGAACGTTTGCGATGTGTGCGCCGGTTGCTGTCGAGTGGATGTCCGTACCAAACGTCTCAGCCATAGTCGCGCGACAAAAACTTCCCCGAAGATGAGTTATCGTCTGGTGGCTTCAGTAGACCAACCCAAAGAACTGGGTTGGGCTCAAGCTGCCTGCTCCAGACGAATTTGTGATCGCATGAACAAATCAGGATTGCACAAAAGTTGTAAGAATTTCGTAAAGACGTTTGTGGTAGAAGGGTGCAGGCTGGAGGGTTGGTACCGGGCCCGAAAACGAAAGGCCTCAAAACCAATTGTGTGTGAACCACCTCGATTGAAGTAGCCCAATCTAATAGCGGGTGCTACATCGTCACCTTGGGAAATCGTCAGCAGTTACGTCTTATTGGCCTGCCCGTGAGAATTGGAGTTGTAGAAAAAGTGGATCAGCGCTCGCAGGAATCAGTAATTTGTCAGGATTTCGTTTGGCGCGAAGCCCATCTGCTCGAGCCGATCGCGAGTTTGCTCGATCATTTCGCGAGAGCCGCAAATCAAGGCCACTGGCGAATTTAGTTCAGTCAAAACATGATCAAGCAATGACTGCACGTAACCCGTTGGACCTGACCAGTCATGTCCGTCAGGCCTGGAAATAACCTGGCGCAACTCGACCCCTGCTCCCTCCCAGTCTTCGGTCTCCGTTCGATAGCAAAAATCGTCCGGCGTACGCGCCCCATAGAGAACCACAAGCTTGCCGAATAGATCTTTCCGCTTGATGGCGTGCCGTAAAGCCGAGCGCAACGGCGCGACTCCCGTTCCCATCGCGACGAACACAAGGTCTTTCCCCTGGTGGTCGTCCATTTGGAACCCTCTTCCAACGACTTCGATCAGTTCCACACGCTCACCCGGCCGCATATAAAACAAACGGACGCTGGCGCCAATCTTTCGCTTAACCAAAAATTCGAGCTCCTGGTCTTCGGGTGCGCTGGCAAAGGCGAAGTACGACGGATCCTCGCCTTCAACTGAAAGCACGGCCACCTGCCCCGGCGTGAACAACACGCTGTGCTCTTTCTCTGCCGCTTCCGGCATAAGATCGAAAGCACGCGTGTCGCGCGCCTGCTCACGGACATTAGTGATGATTAATGACTGCAAGGTATGACCGATGGAAATTGTTTGGTTTTGGCGTCTGGTCTTTGTATGCCGAGCGACTCTCGAATCCTCTCTGTCCCGGCCTGCCAGCGAAATAATCAAAGGCCAAGTCCGAAGGCCAAAGGGCTACCAACTCAACAGTGCTACAATTCGCGCCTAACAATTCGCGCCTAACAATTGGACCTTCAGGAGCCAGGCGATGTCTAAACAAGCTCGATTAGTTCTGCTTTTGAAAGCCGTCTTCGTCGTAGTTGCTGTCCTGACGGCACAGCCTGGGGTTGCTCAATCGGGGCGTCGCGGAGCTAACTCTAAACCTGCACCTACACCCGCACCAACTCCCGAACCTGACCCGACTCCGAAAGCTCGGGAAGAGATACCTCCTGCGTTCACAATGGTCGTGGGCCTAGAACGCGACCTCGCTTTCAATTACACCGCCTCGAGGTTCTTTGACATAGTTCTCAGTGCTTGTGCTGATCGGTTAGATCGCTCTCCGTCTGTCAAAGTGCAGTCGATTGAACGCGACTTGTCTCGTAGTGAGGCCATTAAAATTGCGAAACAATCAACAGATGTTCACGTCGTCTGGCTGAAACTTCAAAGTGAGTTAGGGGGAGCTGAATCCTCCGTGAACGGCGCCGGCCTGGTTGTCGAGTACAGCGTTTACGCGCCAACGACCGGCAAGAGTGTTTCCTCGGGCCGCTCTTATCAAGTCCAGCCAAGAGGTGGAGTATTGGGAGGTGTTCCACCAAACGCGCGCGACAACGTGGCGTACCGGGAGCATTTGATCAAACAGGCTGCAGAAAAGGCCGCTGAAAGAATTCTTGGCGCATTGGATCTTCCGACCGGCAGGTCCATCCCGCCTTTCGCCCAACGTTAGGCCGGTCGTCCCGACGTTTCAGCCTCCGCATAGATCCGGTCAATCACATCGCGATACTTCTCATCCACCACGCGTCGCTTCACTTTCATCGTAGGTGTTAGTTCGGCGCCTTCAATAGTCAGTTCGTTTTCAAGCAAGGCGATTTTCTTGACGCGCTCGTACTGGGCCAGGTCAGGCGTCAAGCCGGCAATCTGTCGTTCGAAGAGATCGATAATGCGCGGATGACTGCAAAGTTCGGATCGGCTGGTCACTTTGATGCCCTTCAACTCGGTATATGACTTGAGCATCTCCCAGTCGGGAACAATCAAAGCTGCCGGAAACTTCCGTCCATTTCCCACCAGCACGACCTGGTTCACAAACCGCGATCCTTTAATCAGTTGTTCAATGACCTGCGGAGCGATGTACTTACCGCCAGAGGTCTTGAATAACTCTTTCTTGCGATCGGTGATCCGCAAAAAACCATCTTCATCGATCGTGCCGATGTCACCCGTCTTGAACCAGCCGTCGTCGGTAAAGACCGCGGCGGTTTCCGCGGGCTTGTTGTAGTAACCACGCATCACGTTCGGTCCGCGTGTTTCGATCTCGCCGTCGGGTGCAATCCGTACCTCGACGTTTCGTATCGGCTTTCCTACGGTGCCGATGCGGTTGTCTTCCAATCGTCCGGCGGTAATCACCGGCGAAGTTTCCGTCAAGCCGTAGCCCTGAACAATTGGCAGTCCTGCACCCAAATAGATATAGCCGAGTTCTTCCGGCAAAGCCGCGCCACCGGAAATTATCAAGCGAATTTGTCCCCCCAGGGCTTCGCGCATTTTCGCAAATATCAGCGCGTCTGCGAGTTTGTGCTTTAGCGAAAGCAGCGTCGGTATCCGCTGGCTGTTGATCTCGAGCCGCGCGTATTGTTTCCCAACTTCAACGGCCCAATTCAGAATAGCGACGTTAACTTTCCCTTTCTCGGCAGTTTTTTCTTTCACGCGCGCAAAGATCTTCTCAAAAATGCGCGGCACACCCACGAAGATCGTCGGTTTCACTTCACGCAAATTCGCGCCAATCATCTCCAACGACTCGCCGTAATAAACCGCCATGCCGTTGTGCAGATACATGTACATCGCAGTGCGTTCAAAAATATGAGAGAGCGGCAACACGGAAAGCACGCTATCCGGTTGGCCGAACGAGAAGTGCCCGGCGCTGTCGACGAGGTTGGAAACCAGATTCGAATGCACCAGCATTACGCCCTTCGGTTCACCGGTCGTACCGGAGGTGTAAATAATGGTCGCCAGATGGTCAGGGCGAGCCTGGTGGGCCAACTCAGCAACCAGGTTTGGCTGTTCTTCAATCAGTGCCCGACCTCGCTCCTCTAATTCCGCGAGCGTCATCGCGTTTGGCACATTCGAATTCGAGTTCAAGACAATCACCTGTTCGATCTGCGCCAGATCTTTCAGCGCATCTTGAATCACGAGCAGCTTCTCGGGGTTGCTGATAAATAACACGCGCGCGCCTGAGTCTTTGAGAATGTAGCTAACCTGCGGCGGCATTAAAGTGGGATAGATCGGCACGTCCACTGCACCGGCAAACATGCAGCCGGCGTCGGCGAGCGTCCATTCGACTCGGCTCTCAGACAACAAGGCAACCCGATCTCCATGCCTTACGCCGAGGCTGTAAAGTCCTGCGGCGATTCTGCGCGCACGGGTCAACATCTCGTCGGTAGAGATCGGAAGCCAACGACCATCGCGTTTGTAATTGAGGAGGTCAGGTCGGTTGTGAACGAAGGCGACTCTTTCAAAAACTTCGACGAGCGTTGTGGGATCGGTGGCTGCCGCCGCCGTTCCGCGCGTAAGCTCGTCGGACGGGCGGGCTGTTGTTTGGCCGGATGTGTTCACTTCGCCCTCACCCCGTTGATGAAGATGTCCAACACTTGATCGGCCATGGGGCCCAGCTTGTAGCGCCGCTTTGAAAGAATCCAGTTTGTGGCCATTTCGTCCAGCGCGCCAAAGAGAATCTTGGCGACGATCTTCGCATTTAATTCGGGGCGAAAAAGACCAGCCTTCTGTCCTTCTTCAAATGTCTCTCTGATGAGGCTGAGATATTCCGCGAAGCCTGCCGCGGAAAACTCTTCCATAAACTTTGTCGAGCCACGCAACTCCACCTGAAAGACGACAGCGAGATCTCGATCAGCGCCGAGGCGTTCCAGGTGCAACAAGGCAATGCGGCGCAACTTCTCTTTCGGGTCTGCGATCTCTTCTAACTGGTTTCGGGCCTCGGCGATCGCGTTTTCAACACTACGATTGAAGATTGAATGAAGAATCTCTTCCTTACTTTTGAAATAGAGGTAAACCGTGCCATCGGCGACGCCGGCTTCGCGCGCGATGTCGGC
>JBGTOA010000004.1:0-27004 GCA_041742785.1 Pyrinomonadaceae bacterium
GCCCTTAATGATGTCGCGGTGACTATCAACCGTGCCAGCCAGATAACCGTAGACAATCGCCGGCAGCAGAAATATCAAAAAGATCAGTGGCACTATCGACTGCATCAGCGGTGCATTAGACGCCGTCAACTGCGGAGTCGATATTTCCGCGTTGCCCGTGATCACCGGGCCGTGAGTCGCAAATTGTTCTTCTCCCAGCCTTGTCTTCAGTGCGTCCTGAAAAGCCTTCTGGCCCGGAAACTCCTGCTTCATGCCCTCTGCCTTTTTGACGGCGTCTTCCGGGGCGCCGGCAGCTCGCAAGCGTTCGATCGATTGAGGCGTCAACTTAAATCCTGAGGGAGAACGCATCGGTGAAGTCTGCGGAAATGAAACGAGAACCAGGACGCCAAGCAGGATGAACAGAGTCAGCATGCCGCCGATCAAACCGCGACGCTCTTTAGGTCCCAACGTTTCCATCTTTGGCATGTCAGCGATGTCGCCATCAACCTCGACGTTCCGCAATCTCGGTTCGATAACGCGGTCAGTGAGAAACCAGCCCACACCGATAATCAACACACTCGACGCTGCGGTGAAAAACCAATTTGAAAGTGGATTCACTGCTCGATTGGGGTCCACGATTCCGGCCGCTGCTTGTGTCAGACCGGCCAGCAATGGATCGAGACTGGAAGGAACGAAATTAGCGCTGAAACCTCCAGAGACTCCCGCAAAGGCTGCGGCGATGCCGGCGAGCGGATGACGTCCGGCCGTGTAAAAGATGACTCCACCAAGCGGAATAACGAGAACGTACCCGGCGTCCGCGGCAGTATGGCTCACTATGGCTACGAGAATCAGCATCGGCGTAAGCAGTTTCGCCGACGTGAAACTCAGCAGGCCTTTCAAAGACGCGTTAATGAAGCCTGTGTGTTCGGCCACGCCCACGCCCAGCAACGCCACGAGCACTACTCCCAATGGATGGAAGCTGGTGAATGTAGTCACCATATTCGCGAGGAATGAGGCGATAGATGCGCCTGTTAGTTGGTTGTTGATCCTGATGGGTTGGCCGTTACGAGGGTCTATCTCGGTGAAGGAGACGGGCGCCAGCAACGCTGACAAGACCCAGACTACGACAAGGAGAATCAAAAACAGTGCGGCCGGATCAGGCAGCTTGTTGCCCACGCGCTCAATCGTATTGAGCGCGCGGTCCATCCAACGCGTCCCTTCCATATTCGCGCCCTTGTCTCCATCGCCTGCTGTGCTCATTTTCGACATGTTTCCTCCTGAAAGAGATTCGAATGTGACACCACTTTGCACATGCTCGATTCAGACTTCTGACTCGCTTTACACAACACCCAAACAGCTTCAAAGAAGCCAGAAACGCTGGAAAGAAAAACAAAAATCGGTTTTGGAAAGCCGGATCCGTATCCTGAAGCCTTTTCGGGAATCTCGTCAACTCTGTACGGACCTACGATTACGGTCGGCGAAAAGAGAAATGGTTAGGACGGACACTGTTCCGGAGGTAAAGCGCAATACAATCGAGTACCGACCTACCCGTCATACGCCTTCCCCTGACAGGTCGGCTACTGCCCCGCTCGCTACCCTCCGTTCCTATCCCGGACACAAGGTTAAGCCTGCTTCCACCCCAGCGGCGCTGCGCCGCCGGGGACCCCGGTTGGAGCCGATGGTACTGCGCGGGTAATCCCGACCGTCGGGATGGGAGAGTAGGAAGTCGCCGGGACTATTTAAGAGAGCTCGCTCAACACTAAATCGTTGAGCGGGCTTTTTACTTGATCAAGTATCTAGCTTCTGTCATTTTTCTGATCCAATAAATCGTTGACAGTTATCCCTTTTCCTCATAGAGTGCGACGCGCCTGATGCCCAGGCAGGTTATTTCATCGCAGCACCATCGTTATTTGCGAGGCGAAGCCAACTCAACGTCCGCAGTCGCTGCGTTTCTCGTTCACCAAGATAGAGTGCGGGAGCGTGTACCCCTCGGTGTGTTGCTGTCTGTCCCGAACTCTCTTTTCCCTTAAGGAGTCCCCATGAAAACCAGACAAACGTTTGTTGGTTCCCTTGTACTTTTAGTCTTGATTGTTGCTGTATCGGCGTTCGCTCAGGTGAAGCGGCCCTATCACAATGGCTCGGTGTGGAACATTGCCTTTATCAGGATGAAGCCAGGAATGGAAACGGCCTACCTGAACTACCTCGCTGGTCCGTGGAAAGCTAATCAGGAGGCCATGAAAAAGGAAGGCGTAGTTCTCTCTTACAAGGTCATTACAACGGAGGGTCATACCCCCGGGGATTGGAACGTGATGCTGATGACCGAATACAAGAACCTCGCTACGATGGAAGCTAACGAAGAGAAAGCTGATGACATCGTTCAGAAGGTTGTGGGTGACGATGAGAAGCAGAGGCAAGGTTATCGCGATCGCCTGGAGATTCGTGAAGTAATGGGTGATCGGTTAGCACGGGAGGTTGTTCTCGCACCTAAGACCCCTTAGAGGGGCCGATCAAGAGAGGAATCTGAGCCGCAGATGCGCGCTGGCGGCATCAACCGCGAACCGAGGCGAGGGTGGATCGTAATAACACTTTTCGCCCGGGATCATTTAAGAAGGCCCGCGAGAGTTTTACGCGCTCGCTCGCTTTTTCCTTTACCAACAGCGACGGCGTTGGATAAAAAAGCGTGCACTTGAACATGCCTTTCAAATGCACGCTTTCTGTAAGAGTTATTCAAACCGAGTTGCGACAGCAGTGGCGCAGCCGCTGCCAACTACGTTGTCGTTGGTATCGAGAGTTTCGCTTATGGAGCTCGTTGTCAACTCATCGCCGCTTGCCTCAAGTTGCAAGGTAGCCCTAACTCTCTGCGATCCCAGGAGAACGCCGCTAGCGTTATACCGGTAATGAAAGAAAGTGAACGCGTAATCCTGCCAGCCGTGTTCGCGATGCCAAAGCCCGTGACCCGGACTACGTAGAGCCGGAGTCCCACCAGGACCGACACCCCATTCCGACATAATCCCATCTTTGTGGAAAGTGAACAGACCTTGAAAAGAAGGCGCCACCGGGTCGCCCGTTTGACAGTTACGCAGCGTTACTACGGTTCGCCAGACGCCTACGATGGTTCTTTCGGAGGCGTTTTGCGACTCCCCTGAGAGTTTACCTTGAAATTTTTGACCGTAAACGATAGAAACCGCGAGGGTCAATGTTGTAATTACCGCCAACCCGATGACTAAGGGTTGTTTCTTCAGCTTCGTTTTTTTCTCCTTATTCTTGAGCATCTCCCTTATTCTCCTTTGTGTGTGTCTTTGTGTCTTGAACGGAATGAAAAAACATCTCGCACTCGCGAGAGTCTCAACCTTTGACGACCTGAAAGTATGATCGAGATCCAGCACCGGCGGTTCGTAAAGAACCAGCTTTGAGATCTTCTTCGTCATGAGCGCCGCCTCCAGCGCGCAGACGCCCCCAAATGAATGACCGAGAACAAAGACATGCCCCGGTCGGGAGTTAACGACTGCGGCAACGTCCTCGAATTCCCTTTTCAAGATGTAGCGTGAACCCGCTTCGCTTTCGCCGTGGCCGCGCCGGTCCATCGCACAAACCGTGAAGTGCGGGGCGAACAATGGAAGGAGCGATTTCCATATTTCGGATCGAGTGGCAGTCCTGCGTTTACCCAAGCGTCAAATCCTAGAGCGGATGCACATTCTTCCAACCACGTTCAGCAGAAATAGTTTCGGGTTTCGAGTTTCAAGTTTCGAGAAGAAAATAAGCCGCAGATTCTCGCGGATTGCAGGGATCAGAAAATCGTTTATTTCTTTTCCGCGTCCTCAAAATAGTTTCGAGTTTCGAGTTTCGAGTTCCGAGTTTCGATAAGAAATAAGCCGCAGACTCTCAGCGGATTACACGGATCAGAAAATTTTTTATTTCCTATCCGCGTCTTCCGCGTAAATCTACGGCTAGTTTATGCCCGTTCGCTGAGTATGCTGCTAACGGATGGCCCACCGGATACCGCCTGGCGGTACTCACATCATTCCGCTACCCGCTAAAGTCAAACCGCGTCCCCACGGAGGTGGCGCAAAAGTTACCGAGTACGTTGTCGTCCGTGTCGAGAGCCTGGCTTGCAGACACCGCTGTAAACTCATCGCCGCTAGGCCCGAGTTGCAAGGTCGCTGTGATTTTCTGCGATCCGAGCAGAACGCCGCTGGCGTTATAGCGATAGTGAAAGAAAGTGAACTCGTAATCCTGCCAGCCGTGTGCGCGCTGCCAAAGTCCGTGTCCCGGACTCCGAAGAGCCGGACTCGAACCGGGATTGACACCAAATTCCGACATTGTCCCACCTCTATGAAAAGTGAATACGCCTTGAAAAGAAGCCAGCGGGTCGCCCGTTTGACAGTTACGAAATGTCACCACCGTTCGCCACACACCTTCGATGCTTTTTTCGCGGGCCTTTCCCGACGATTGTGAATTTGGAATGGCTTTACCGGAAACGATGGAAGTCGTCATGGTCAAAGCCGTTATTATCGCCAACGCGATAACTAATGTGTGTTTTTGTAGATTCATCTCTTTCTCCTTTTGGTGGTCGGCGCCTGTTGCCGCCGGTCGTTCTTTGTTGCGTGCACAAATAGCCAATCAGTGATTCTGAGGAATGAGTAACGACTCGACAAGGGTGGTGTCATAGTCTCAGCTTCTTTTGAACCTCTCGGTGAGGGCGTGAGTGAAGATTCGACGCCCTCCTTCTCGGTTTCACAACGCAACGTTGCGGAAGGTGAAGCAGCGTCGTCGAGAGCCTCCAGAAGAACATCCAGTGAGAGAACTTCAGGATGCTCGCTCGAAATGTTCTCGCCGCTCCACGTGACTCGGCGCTTGAACGTTATGACTTGAATGCGGCGTGTTCTTTTCAACTTGGCCTCCGGTTCCTACCGGTGGTAAGGCGGTAGGGGCGTGCTCTATAATTCCGCATCCCCGCAGACCGCCCTCGGTGGCTGCCGGCCTTCCTTTCGTCGCGTGCGGGCACAATACCCAACCGCGGCTGGTCAGTAACGAAAGGAAGCTGAAAAGAGAACGAAAAGTGGCTGAAACTTGAGGGGAAAACCTTAAAACGGTTAATCTGAGCGGGCATTATCACCGGCTCCTGGTACTGATGGAAGAGGAAAAGTTACATCTGTTCGGCGAGTTTGTGCTCGACACAACGCGAGGCACTTTGCTACGAGCGGACCAGCCCGTCCACTTGCGACCGCAGGCCTACAAGACGCTTAAATATCTTGTCCAGAATCGCGGGAGGTTGATCAGCAAGGATCAGCTCATCGAGGAGGTGTGGGAAGGGCGCGCCGTAACGGACGACTCCCTAGTCCAATGCCTAAGAGACGTGCGGCAGGCGTTGGGCGAAGGTGTCAATCAGTACCTTAGGAACGAACGTGGGCGCGGCTACATCTTCGAGCCGGCACCAGAACGGCCGGCAGGGTTAAAGAACAATCATGTCTGGAGTGAGCAGGTCGAAATGCTCCGAGTCGTGGTTGAAGACGAAGAAGAAACTTCGCGAACGGACGCCTTGCCGGCATCTGCGGCTCCGGTGGTACCAGCAGAAAGGGCAACTGCGGGCGCGAATAACCTACTTAGCAAACTAACGCGCCGCAAGCGCGCCGCGGCTATGTTCCTGGCGGTGCTCGCCCTCACAGCCGCTGGGGTGGTGTACTTCACGCGCTTCGCCACACGCGGGCCGGCGATTAGGTCGATGGCGGTCCTGCCCTTCGCCAACGACAGCGGCGATCCGAACCTTGAATACCTTTCTGACGGGCTGAGTGAGAGCTTGATCGATCGGCTATCGCAGCTCCCGAATGTGATGGTGATCGCGCGGAGTTCTTCATTCAAGTACAAAGGCCAGGAAGTTGACCCGCAAGAGGTGGCGAAGGCGCTTGGCGCTGAGGTGTTGCTAATGGGGAGGGTCGTGCAACGCGGGGACGAGCTACAAATCAGGGCTGAGTTGGTGGACGCGCGTACGGGGGCGCAAATCTGGGGGGAGCAGTACGTGCGGAAGGCGGCAGACATCCAGACGGTACAGGAGGAAATTACCCGCACGGTCACAGGAAGGCTGCGCCTGGAACTAACCGGCCCGCAGGAACAGCGACTGACCAAACACGCGACCGAGAACACGCAGGCTTACCAGTTTTACCTGAACGGCTTGTTCCACTCCCGGCAGGGCGGGGTTGAAAACGCCAGGCGTGCACTCGACTACTTTCAACAAGCAGTTGCGATGGACCCTGACTTCGCGCTCGCGTGGGTTGGCGTGGCCAATGTTCACATCGCCTTTGCAGGTAACAGTTGGCTTGACCCGAAAGAAGCTAATGGGAAGGCGAAGGCGGCGGTGCAGACCGCCCTGCTGCTGGATGAGGGGCTGCCGGAAGCGCACTGGGCCCTCGCACTTATTAAACAGCACGAGTGGGATTGGGCTGGGGCGGAACGTGAATTCAACCGTGCGCTCGAGTTGAACCCGAGCCTGGTAGATGCTCATACGCAGTACGCGAACTACTTATCATTGATGGAGCGGCACGAGGAAGCTCTGGCAAAGATCAAGCGCGCACAGGAGCTGGATCCGCTGACGATCCAGTTGAAGCGTTGGGAGGCGTACCTATTAAATCTGGCGCGCCGGCACGACGAGGCCCTGGAACTGATGCAGGAGGCGATCAAGGCCGAGCAGCCCCGCGTGGTCACGCCCAGGGCTCTCGCCTTCATATACGAGATGAAAGGGATGTACGAGGAAGCCATTGCTCAACATCGAAAAGTGAACAGTATTGAGGGGGAGACGACGGGCGGTCTTTGCTACCTGGGCTACGCCCTGGCGGCGGCGGGCAGGAAAAAGGAGGTCGAGGTAATCCTCAACAAGCTAAACACAGCCAAAGAATACGTCTCCCCGACAGAATTGGCAGCGCTTTATGCCATGTTAGGAGATAAGGAACGGACGTTTGCACTACTCGAAAAGGCGTTTGCGGCGCACGATCTGCAGCTGCAATACCTCAAGATTGAGCCGCACTTTGACAGCGTGCGCTCGGAAGCGCGCTTTCAGAATCTGGTGCGGCGAGTCGGCCTTCCAGAGTCTTGAAGATTAACGCGTTGACTGGCACGCTAACGCCTGGGAGATTCATCCGGTTACGAAGTTTACGGTTATTCAGTAGATCGCTAGGCCCATTTGTAATCGCGGCCTTGTGCGCCCAAGAAAAACCACAAACCATAAATGCCCGCCATCGTTCCAAGCGGAATGATTGGCAGCAAGACGATCGCTGCGATGATTCCCCAGATTCGCGCCCGTGGCCTTCGCTTCAACATCTGCCAGCTCGCCATGGCTAGGGGTAAAACACAAACAAGTCCCAGCCCACCATAAAAGATCACGGTGAAGATTACGCCGAGGATCCCGACTCCAGCTTGATTTGGATCACCGGACTCGTTTGCAAAAGAGATTCCGAGGGCTACGAACACCCCAACGCTGACGAGTGCTAGTAGTAAGAAGGTAAAGAAGAGAATTGCCGCAAAGGCTGCAAAGCCTATAGCCAGAATCTTGTGGTGGTCGGCACCGGTCATAGTAGGTCACATCCGCTTCGGCCTTGGTCAAAGAAGCCCGGCCGTAAATCGCGAGCGGGCTTTCGATGTGAACCGACAATTCTCTATCTTCGTCTATGGTGAGCCTTCTTCGCTTCAGCCTTACTCTTTAGCTCAACGAGAATTACTTCAAAAGGCTGCTCGCCCGCATTTTCAGGCAAGTGCGTGATCGCCGGTGTCCAACGCGCGTCACCAGCTTTCGAACTGACGTCCTCGGATTTACCGTCGGGGAAGCTGAATTTCCCCTTAACATCCGTCAAAAATATCGCCACTGCGTTCGGATGTTGGTGCATGATCGACTTTTCTCCTGGTCCCACCTTAATCCGCAAAACGCGCACCTGGTCATTCTCAAACTCCACCTTGTAGTGCGTTGCGTCGACGGTTATCGGGTCTTGCGCCAATGCGGCTGGTGCGAGGATCAGAAGGAACAGAACAGAGACTAGGATTTTAGGCATTTGGGGAACTCCTTTTAAAGCGAAAATTTTGCAAGCTTGAACTCGGCGGGTTTTATCGCAGGAGCTGTTACAGAGTCAAGGCGACGATTGCAAATTGCCTAAGCTGCTCTTCGAACCCCGAAATCCGAAATTCTTCGCAGCCCAGCGCGGATTATTCTCGCGCGTTGCTTTCTTGTTGGAAAGCCCGCACGGGATCTCCCGGGCGGGCTTCTAGTTTGTGCGCCGGCAGGTCGCCCTTACTAAAAAGTGCTAACGGTGCCAGTGGCACCCGCTAACTTTCCAACTCAACTCTAAAGGAACTGCCTGATAAAATTTGAAGGACAGTTCCTTGTGCCTCTAGCTGGGAAAGAAGTCCGGGACCGAAGATCAAACACCGGATTAAATTATTCCGCTCGATTAACTCTCGGACGCGCTTTCATTTGATAGTCGTAATCCGGCGTTGCACTCTCCAATAGCGCGGCTGCCTTCAGTTTGGGATTATCAACCCACTCCTTCGCCGAGACAAACGAGCTCTTGTCATACACCAGCACAATCGTCCCCAACTTCAGCAGTTTACTCACTTCACGAGCTGCGAACATTGGTATCCGAATACAACCATGACTCGCCGGCACGTTCGGGACGTTCGGATGTCCGTGAATCGCCACGCCGCCGCTGATGTAATTTGAGTAATACATCGATCCCAGATAACCCTTTTCCCAACCAATACTCTTGTCATAAACAAGGAACCTGCCGCGTGGTGTGTAAGCAACGCTTTCCTGACCGTCTTCCATGAATGGTCGGTCATTGCCCGTCGATACATGGATTACTCTGACGCTATTTTCTTTGGAGTGCGCCGCCTTGTCGGCGCTTTTGATTGTCCTTTGAATCGCTGGCCCTACTCTGGGACTGACCGTTCCGCCCCCCTCGGTGACGATAAGCATTACCTGCCGATCCAAATCCACCTCGACGTGTGCGTACCCAACCTCCCTGGCCCTGGGTGAGGTGCTGATGCGAATCGCCTCGAGCTCATCGTTCGTAAGCCGACCAGTCACAGCGCGACCCTCCCATTTCTGAAAGGCAATTAGCGCCGCCCGCGTTACAGAATCAAACACTCCATCAACCGCGCCCGTCCAGTAGCCCATATCGGACAATAGGCGTTCAGCTTCTCTCGTCTGTGCTCGAGTCGGAGCTGCACTCTCTCTCGTTTGTGCTCTTACCCGCGACGGCGCCCCGCCAGCCTTAGCGTTGGACGCAACCCCCAAAGCTTGCAGGCCGCTCTCCTGTGCGGTCGCAATTGAAGGTGTTGAAATCAGAAGTAGACAAATTGTGAGAAGAACTTTCACTTTGACCTTGCTGTTCAATGATGTAACTGCCGTTTCGCAGTTTACGCTTTGGTGTTCGACATCTCAATCAGGGGACCGCTTGCACGCGGGCATAACCTCAAGTCCAGGTGCCTGGTAAGGCGAGGCAGAGCCACGTCTCATATCCGGCCCCACACCCTAATCACAGCCAGGGATCCACTGCGGCTCGGTCGCGAACTGACAAATTGCTCAGTTGTTATCTGATCGGCAGGGCAGCGGAGTTAACATGCGAATAAAGTTGTTTGCCTGGTTCGCTGAAGAGGAACCAGAGACCGTAAACACCGAGCGCGGTTCCGAGCGGGAAAAGCGGAAGGACCAGGATCGCGGCGACTATTCCCCAAAACCTCGCGCGCGACCGTAGCCTGAAGAGGGTCCAACTGGCCCAGGCCACCGGGAATACGAAAATCGCAAAAAGCACGCCGTAGAAAACCAACGCAATGATTCCACCAAGGATGCCAATGCCTGCCTGAGTTGAGTCACCCGTCTCGTTGGCCATCGTGAATCCCAGCGCCACAAACACGCCCAGGCTGGTGAGCATTAATAACAAGAAAGTGCCGCCCACGATCACAGCAAAAGCTGCGAATCCTATGGCGAGGATCTTGTTGTGTGGTGTTTCTGACATGTTAGCCAGCTGCAATATCCACTGCAATCTTAGGTTTGTCCAGCTCTTTTCTGAGCTTTTTTAGGAAGCCCGCTCAAAGAATGAGATCGCGAGTGGGCTTTGCATTCTCCCTCGCTGGTCAAGTAAGCCAAAGTGCTACTGTCCGCATTCGACGTTGGAGCGCGTTACGATTGAGCGAAACCGTTCCTGGTACTCGCGGGAAGTGATGAAATCGTCCACCATGGTGTGCTGAATGAAGGATTCCCGGACCTCAGCGCGCTGGACCAGGACAAACTCAAATGCGGCAAGGATCTGATTCGAGACTTTGTGCTGCTGAAGATAAGCCCGAAAGCCATCTTCTGACCTCTAAAAGTTAGCCCGCGAGAGGTTCAAGCTCTCGCGGGCCTCGCTACTCACGAACGCGCTGGAAGGTCAGTTTCTATTCTATGCCGGACGCAATGACGAGGCGCGAATTCGTTTCCAAAAGACGCTGGAAATCGATCCCAGCTTTTGGATAGCCCATAACGGTCTGGGACGGGTCTATATAAGCGAGGGCAAGTATGAGGAAGCGATTATCGCACTGCGAATAGCAGGAAGCACTGCGGGCAACAGCACCGAGCCGATCACTCAGCTTGGCTATGCGCTCGCGCGGGCCGGGAAGCAAAAAGAGGCGCGCCAGACCATGGAAGAATTGAGGTCGTTCTCGGGTGAGTACTATGTGCCTTCGTACAGCTTTGCGATGATTCACAATGGCTTGGGCGAAAGCGAAAACGCGTTGAAGTACCTGGAAACGTCGCTGCAGGAACGGGAGGTCCAGATAACGTTTATTAAGATTGACAAGCGCTGGGACGAGCTGCGGGGCCATCCTCGCTTTATGAATCTTATGCAGCACGTAGGCTTTTGAAGCCGACAAATTAGTCGCATTGAAACCGTCGCCCGATCTCAATGGAAACTTTGCACCTTCAGATTTCCCAGCGTGGACTCCTTGCAAAGCCAAACATCTGCGTTGTTCTGACTGACCGTTAATCCCAGAACTAACCCCAAATTTTCAATGACGGGCTTCACGCTGGATAGTTGTACGGAGCCTGGAGACCCAGCGGAATTCCCAGCGCCCAGTAGACGAGCAGGAATATAGACCACAACACCAGAAACGTTATGGAATAGGGCAGCATCAGTGAAACTAACGTCCCGATGCCCGTCTTCTTCACGTAACGCTGCGCGAACACCACGACGAGCGGGAAGTAAGGCATTAACGGAGTTACGATGTTCGTCGTTGAGTCGCCAATGCGATAGGCAGCCTGGGTCAACTCAGGCGAGTGGCCCAATTGCATCAGCATGGGGACAAAGATCGGAGCCAGTAAAGCCCATTTTGCCGATGCCGAACCGATTAACAGGTTAACAAGGCCCGTGAGAAGGATTATGCCGACGATTGTTACCTGCCCCGGTAAGGCCATCG
Source organism: Pyrinomonadaceae bacterium (assembly GCA_041742785.1). GTDB lineage: Bacteria > Acidobacteriota > Blastocatellia > Pyrinomonadales > Pyrinomonadaceae > PSRF01. Next base: position 11,413 of record JBGTOA010000004.1, read on the forward strand.
CCTTTAGAAAACCCGCGCCCTTTAACGCGAGCAGGGCCCCTATGTTTGATTGGCCGAAGGCCGCGATAAAGAGCGCCGCAAAAAATGCCAGCACAATGTAGTAGCCCATCGTGCTCATCGATTTGCTCATGCCCTTGATAATGTCGCGGTGGCTTTCGACAGTTCCCGCCAGATATCCATAGACCACCGCCGGTAGAAGAAAGAGTAGGAAAATCAGCGGTACGATCGCCTGCATCAGCGGCGCGTTCGACGCGGTGAGCTGTGGTGGCGAGAGTTCGGCATTGGAAGTAATCACCTGGCCATAGGCTGAAAAGTGCTCATCACCCAGCCGAGTCTTCAATGCATCCTGAAAGGCCCTTTGGCCGGGAAACTCCTGCTTCATGGCCTCGACTTTCTTCAACACATCTTCGGGAACTGCGGCACTTCGTAGCCGCTCAGTCGATTGTGGCGTTAACTTGTGGCCCGGCGGCGAACGCAGTGCCGAACTTTGCGGGATTGAAACCAGGGCGAGCAGGACGATTGCGGCAAACAGGGTAAGCAACCCACCAATGAGACCTCTGCGTTCCTTTGGACCCAACCGTTCCATGGTTGGCATATCCCCAATGTCGCCATCAATCGCGACATTGCGCAGCCGCGGCTCGATGACCCGGTCGGTGAGAAACCAGCCAACCCCGATAATCAGCAGACTCGAAATGCCGGTGAAGTACCAATTGCTTAACGGGTTCACCGCGCGAGTGGTATCTACGATCCCGGCGGCGGCTTGCGTCAGACCAGCCAGCAGGGGATCCAGACTGGAGGGGACGAAGTTGGCGCTGAAGCCGCCTGACACTCCGGCAAACGCCGCCGCGATGCCGGCTAGCGGATGCCGACCGGCGGTATAGAAGATAACGCCTCCCAGCGGAATTACCAGAACGTAACCAGCGTCGGCGGCAGTATGGCTGACGATGGCGACGAGAATGAGCATCGGCGTCAGCAGTTTCGCAGAAGTAAAGCTCAGAAGCCCTTTTAAGGACGCGTTGATGAATCCAGTGTGTTCGGCAACGCCAACTCCCAGCAGAGCTACGAGGACAACTCCCAGTGGATGGAAGCTCGTAAACGTAGTCACCATGTTGGCAAGGAACGAAGCAATAGAGGCCCCGGTCAGTTGGTTGTTGATCTTTAGCGGTTGTCCGTTCCGTGGGTCTATCTCAGCGAATGTCATGGGCGCCAGCAACGCTGACAAGATCCACACAACGACGAGCAGAATCAAAAACAAGGCTGCGGGATCAGGCAGCTTGTTTCCTATGCGCTCAATCGTGTTGAGCGCGCGGTCGAGCCGACGCGTCGGCGCCACATCAGCACTCCCGTTTCCTGCTGTGCTCAATTTCGGCATGGTTCCTCCTGAAAAAGATCTGAAAGGCGACTTCTTGCTTTGAGTACTTCGTTCAGACTTCTTACTACTTCTGCAGTATTACCAGGGCTTCAGGAGGAATCCTGAAGCTTGAAACGGATTGGAACGGAGAACTAAAACTGAAACTTGGGAAAACCGTGCCTTATCCTGAAGCTTTTCGGGGAATCTCGTCAACCCCCAGGTATCGCGTCTAAACGTGCGTTCCTGGGTTTGGTCAGCAGTTCCTTGGCCTCGGGCAAATTCTTAACGACTACACCAGGTGAAGTCGCCGGCTTCAGTTCGTAGCAAAAACGAACAGCCCAGCATGCAAATCACGTTGCGGGCTTTTGTTTTCTGCCGACCTCGCCCAGAATGTTTTTACGATCCTGTAAACAGGTTAGGTCAGGTAGCGACACAGATGAACCTTAAGGCTGTTGCCGGAATTTTGCTCGTGCTAGTTTCATTGATCACCGTTGGGTGCAATACAGCGAAGGAACCTCCAAACGCCGGCAATCCAAGGGCGACAGTTCCACTTTACGGTTATGAGGTTGTGAACGCCTGGCCGCATGACACCCAGGCGTATACCCAGGGACTTGTCTTTCAGGATGGCCACCTTCTCGAAAGCACCGGCCAGGAAGGGCGATCGAGTTTGCGTCGAGTCGAGCCAGAGACGGGAAATATAATAAAAAAAGTGATGGTGCCTGCCCCTTACTTTGCCGAAGGCATCACACTCCTGCATGGCAAGGTTTACCAGTTAACCTGGGAGCATCAGGTGGGATTCATCTATGACGCTTCGACGCTCGAGAAAACCGGCGAGTTCAAGTACCAGGGCGAGGGCTGGGGACTTGCTACGGACGGCTCATCCTTAATCCTGAGCGACGGCAGCAATCGGATTCGATTCATCAACCCTGATAACTTTCAGGTTGTAAAAACGATCTCAGTGTTAGATGGAGGGCGTCCGGTCAACAACTTGAACGAGCTTGAGTATATTCAGGGCGAGATTTTCGCGAACATTTGGCACCACGAAGGAATCGCTCGCATCGATCCACAAACCGGCAGGGTCGTCGGCTGGATTGACCTTCGCGGTTTGCTACGCGCAAATGAAGTCAGCGACCCCGAGGCTGTGCTTAACGGGATCGCTTATGACCAGAGTAGTGACAGGCTATTCATAACCGGAAAACTTTGGCCGAAACTTTTTGAGATTAGACTCAGACCACAGTAGTTAACGAGAGATAGGTAAAAAGATTTGAGCTTTGATACTTACTTTCGGGCCTCTTCGTACGCCATGATTGGCGTGGCGATTGTGGCGCTTCTGCTGGCCGGGGGACTACACATTGGCCTGGCGCTGGCCTTTGCCGCAGTGATGGTCCTCGCGTGGAAGATCGAAGACAGTAAGTGGCAATTCTCCGAAAGAGTTGGCCTCGTGGTTGTCCTGCTCTCGATACCGTTATTCTTCATCGACTGGCATTTTCAAAGCGCAATTGGCGCCGCTCGTGAACGCCTTGGAGTCAATGCGCTGGCGCATCTCATTGTTTTTCTCTCAGCCGTAAAGTTGCTGCAGGTCAAATCGGATCGCGACTGGGTCTTTCTCTACCTCATCTCATTTTTTGAAGTACTGCTGGCCGCAGGTCTGAGTTTCAGTCCCGTCTTTCTGGCCACGCTAACGCTTTATGTTTTTTGTGGACTTCTGACTATAAGTGCCTTCGAGATCAGAAAAGCCGGACGCGTTATCGAATTCGTCGAGACGCGATTACTGGTAGCTCCGGATGCGAAGTTGTTTCGCAGGTTTGCGGCGGGTCTCAAATCCGGCAACACGGCCGTGCGGCGGCTTCCGTTTTTGGCGGCCGCCTTGCTCCTGCTGATTTTCGTTTTGGCTCTGCCACTCTTTTTGATTGCGCCACGTGCCGGATCGGCCGCGCTATCGCGGGGTGGCCCGGGGCTCAACAACTTTATCGGTTTTTCAGAGAACGTGATCCTTGGAGAGATAGGGAAGCTCAAGACGAACAATGAAGTGGTGATGAGGGTTCGCATCGAGGGCCCTCGGTCCCCCCAAAAACTGCGTTGGCGTGGTGTGGCGCTGGATGAATTCACCGGGCGTGGTTGGCGCAAATCTACGGTCGCCAGAGAGTCGGTGCCTAGAACTGCGGAACGCGGGTTAATTCAAGTAGGCACTACGTCATCGCTTCATCTACTTACCACGCAGACAATTTTTCTCGAACCCATAGAGTCGCCAGTCTTGTTTGCCTTGCCGCGGCCCGTGGCGATTCAAGGGGATTTTCAGTTTCTAAGACTTGATACTGAAGGCTCAATTCAATCGCGGCGAGCACAACTCGATCGCATCAAGTATAAGGCACTGTCAGACACCAGCGAGCCGGAACCGGACATCTTGCGCCGCGACGCTGGTCGCGATCCGCAAAGCGTCATGCGTTACCTTAATCTTCCGCGAACGCTCGATCTTCGGATTGTCGATCTTGCTGACAGGATTGTCTCTAATCATCGCGCCCGCTCGCGTTACGATATCGCGAGGGCGATCGAAACAGACTTGCAGCAGACCTATGGTTACTCGCTCGAAATGAAAGCGACCGGTCCGGAACCGCTGGCTGACTTTCTCTTCAATGTGCGAGCTGGACATTGCGAGTATTTCTCGACTGCCATGGCAGTCTTATTGCGCACGCAGGGAATACCATCGCGAGTTGTAAATGGGTTCCTGCCCGGTGAATACAACGAAGCCGCGGATGCTTACACCATCAGGCAGAGCGATGCCCACTCCTGGGTTGAAGTCTTTTTTCCGGAGACCGGATCATGGGTGACGTTTGATCCGACTCCCGCCGCCGGCCGGCTTGAGCCGCAAAGCACCGGGGTAGCGGCGCAGCTCGGAAAGTATGTCGAGGCCCTGCAGTTGATGTGGTTCCAGTACGTAATCGGTTATGACAAGCAGGAACAACGCTCGCTGGCCACGTCGCTGCAGAACCAGGCGTTCCGTTATCAAACTGTTCTCGGGAAGTGGCTGACCATCCTCAGAAGCGTTTCCTGGTACAAGTTGCTGTTGAGCGCGTTCCTGACGTTGCTCGCGGTCTTGCTGATCTTTCTGATATCTAGAATCAAGCGTTTTGGGTGGCGTGGTCTGAAGCTTTCTCGAGCGCACGACGAAACACAACGTTCAGCAATTGTCTTCTACGAACGAATGATTACGTTGCTTGCCAAACGAGGCGTGGAGAGGTCGCCGGAGCAAACGCCGACGGAGTTTGCCGCAAGCGTGGGGCTGAACGGAGCTTTAACCATAACGAGCGCTTACAACCGCGTCAGGTTTGGTTCTGAGAGATTATCCAGCACCGAGCACGCACAGATTGAGCGGATATTGAGGGAAATGGAGCAGGGAACTGAGGTCTGAATTTAGCAGTCAATATTGGAGCACATGAACAAAATAGGGTTTATTAGTCTTGGTTGTCCCAAGAACCTCGTCGATAGCGAGGTCATGATGGGCCAGCTTAAATCAAAAGGTTACGAGATCACATCAGACGAAACTGAAGCAGATACGATAGTTGTCAATACGTGTGGCTTTATCGACTCAGCGAAGAAGGAATCGATTGATGCCATTCTGGAAGCGGTCAAGCTGAAAGAATCGGGGACAGCGAAAAGGTTAATTGTCGCGGGCTGTCTTGTCGAACGTTATCGAGATGAACTGAAAGCCGAAATGCCGGAGGTTGACGCCTTCATCGGGACCAGCCAGATCAGCGACATCCTGACCGTTTGCGATCCGCAAACGAATACTCGGGCACTGCCCGTAATTCCGCTTGGCAACCAAAGCGCGACTTACCTCTACGACGAGTCCACACCGCGAGTGCTGGCCACGCCAGGTCATTATGCGTTTATCAAAATCGCAGAAGGATGTGACCGACCGTGTGCCTTCTGCTTCATTCCGCAAATGCGAGGTCATTTTCGCAGCCGGCGTTTTGGTTCCATCATTGCCGAGGCCCATCAACTCGCGGAAGAGGGAGTAAAGGAACTGATTCTGGTAGCGCAGGATTCGTCTCGTTACGGCGAAGATCTCGACAAGCTTGATGCGCTGGCCCACCTGCTGCGCGAGTTGTCGCATACTGACGGAATCGAGTGGGTGCGAGTGATGTACACGTATCCAACGCACATCAGCGATGAGTTTCTAAAGGTGCTGGCGACGGAACCAAAGGCGGTTAAGTATCTCGACATGCCTCTCCAACACGCTTCGCAGAATGTGCTGAAGCTGATGAAGCGCGGCGGGAATCGCGAAAGTCTCGAACGACTGATCCGGCGCGTGCGCGAGCGAGTTCCCGGTATCGGTATTCGTACAACTTTCATCACCGGTTTTCCCGGGGAGACTGCCGAAGATTTCCAGGAGTTGCTGCAGTTCGTCAAGAATGTCGAGTTTGATCGCGTCGGCGTCTTCACTTATTCCGATGAAGAAGGAACGCCTGCTTTCGACTTGCCTGACAAAGTCCCGTCAAAGATTGCTGAGCAACGCCGCGCAAGGTTGATGAAAGAACAGTCTCGGATTTCCCATCGGCGGAATAAGTCGCGGATCGGAGAGACGGTACAGGTACTTTTTGAAGGCGAGTCCAACGAGAGCGAATTGCTGTGGCAGGGAAGAATTGAGACACAAGCCCCCGACATCGATGGGGTCATTCTGATCAATGACGCTCCGGACGGAAGGGTCCCCGTGCCTGGACAACTTGTTAATGTGCTGATAACCGACGCTCAGGAATATGATCTTGTTGGCAGCATCGTTTGATATCGGCTAGCAGAACTCCCCAAAGAGCCCATCCCCTATCAGAGTTATCAAAGAATCCAGTGACGAACTCAATCCGCCCTTAATCGCTCCTGGGAATGATCAAACCTGCCGCGCCACCACACAGCTCAACCGACAACCTCGCGATTTCGAGCTACCGCCTTGACCGGTCAAAGCTGCTACGAAAATTCGACCTGCATCCCAAACTGACAGAGAGCAGGCGCTTTCAACGTTTGGGTCTCAAGCCGACGGATAAGCGATAGCGAACGTTTTCAGCATTTGGGTGGGGTCGAATTTGCCGATGAATTGGTCGCGTGCGGTTCCGAGGATCTTTAGAGATCGAGCTTCTCTGCCAGCTTCTCCATCACCTCGATTCCATACAACCGCTCCAGCTCGTCTGCGGAGGCCATCTTCTTCGCGCTGAACGGGACGCCCAGCGCGAGCTTCTCCCGTTTTTCCGTCGGCTGCTGTCGGAGTTTGTAGGCCAGCGACTTCAAGCCGTGTTGCTGGGACCGTAGCAGTCGCACTCGGGTCATGTTCTTTGTTCTGAACAACTCGTTCGCGAACGCGCGCATACTCACTTCAAGGTTGCTTACTCTCTTCTCCAGGACGTCCAGGCGGGCGTCGATACGCTTGATTCGCCTCGCCTACCGCGGCTGGGTTGTCGAAGTAGCAGAACAGATCCAACATCTCGCCGTAACCTTGAACATTACCCCCACCGCTGGATAGACCATTCCCCATGACGGTCGAGTAAGTATCGACAACTTTTTTCTCATCCTGTGATTGGTCTCGTGTGCGCACGTTCATCGGTCAGGGCAGCAGCACAGGACCACTAATGACAATTAAGATAAGTTGTGGGCGAATACGTTTCATGGATACTGATCTTCCTTAGTGCTTCATCGCACGCGCAAACTTAGCGAGGCGATGACGTATAGACCATTTCAAAAAGTTGTCGGGCGCGCGGATCGGTTGGGGTCAAAATCACTGGACCACCTCCTCGGCCACTCACGATAATTATCGCCCGTTGCTGGCCCGGCGGCGGTTGCGCATAGCTACCACCCCTCCATGCTCCGAACTGGTCAGAACCGGACAAGCCCACACTGACTCTGAGCGGCTGGTTGAGGGGAATAAAGGAAACCAGGTAGTTACAGACATAGTAGTCGTCCGCGTCTTCCATTTTGGAATCGCTGCCGATGCGGATCGGATCTTGTCCGGCTGACCCATCGCCAATTGCAACTGATACGGAGAAGACGCTACAGGATGTCGGCCCCACGTAACCGAAGGCATTTGTATCAGCGAGGTAGCCGAGCTCTTTTTTGTATCTCACGCTTCACCTTGATTGTGTTCTCGGGTTGATACGCCGCTCTTGTTCGGCCGGGGTCTGGCTTTGTTTCGAGCGGCCCACCTCTGGACCCTGAATTTTCAAGGGCTATCGACTCGCGGCACTTGGCTTCGAGGCCGGGCGCGGCGGGGGAGTTTCGCGCACGGGCCTGCCGAGCAGCTTCGCAAATCGTCGAATCCCAGCCGATAGAAAACGTCCGGTTCGGCGCTACGCGCGTCGGCGACGGTTTGATCCAGTTCCGCGATAGCCGCTCCCGTCGAAGCCAACTTAGCGTTTTTGTTCCGCTCAAGAGAAAATGAAACGGCGGTGTCAAAGGAGCGGGCCGCAACATCTCCTCCCTGTTGGTCCAGACGGAGTGACTCGCGAATCCTTTCCTTACCGGGGCCCGGCAAGGTGTGCCCTTCCGCAGCCGCCATTCCGATGTCGAATCCTCGTCGAGCGGGTCCCTCCGGATGTCGATCGCGGAGTTCCGTAGCCAGGGGATCCTCACTCGCGATCGCCGCTCCTGTGGCAGCAAGAGGGTCCTCGCTGGTAGCGCTTCCCGGGATCGCCGTTCCGGACGTTCCGTTCGGTTGCGTGGCGCCGGAGCCATCAGCCGGAGGCGGCGGATTGCCTTGCTCGCCGATGACGGTGAGGGTTTTGATCATTTTCGGCGGGCCTTCTTGCCCGTCATAGACCATCATGCGGAAGGTGTGACTGCTGCCGAGTTGGATCGTCGCTGGCTTGGTGCCGTCGCAGCTTGCGGCAAACTTACTCCACCGCCCGTTGTCAACGGAGAGATCAATTTCGCAGTCGGTATAATCAGAGCCCGCGTTCCAGTCGACATTGACTGTACGTTGCGTTTGGTCTGCCGTGTAAACCGTGCCGGGATTTGTACCGACTGCATCGGGCACCGTGATCGAGGCGGACGTTGGTTTATAATTCCGGCTTAAATGCAACGTCACTGAGGCATTGAATCCTCTCTGTCCGGCAGCGGTTAGGGTATCTCGAATTCCCAGTGAACCAGGCCCTCTGGCAGTGTCACCTCTTGCTCCGCGCTTGGGATCACCAAAGATCCCGGTGGCGATATCGAATCCCTGCCGATACATCTCGTCCGGTTCGGCATTTCGCGCCGCAGCAATCCTCTCATTTGATCGCGCGATTCTCGCACCGGTGGCAGCCAGCTCGGCGTTTCTGTTGCGCTCCACGGAAAACAAGACGGCCACGCTGCATGCTTGCGCTTCCCCTCGAAGCTGTAAGGCACAAACTCTGTCCTTACCGGGGCCCGGCGCTGTATTCCCGTCAGCAACGCCCATCCCGATATCGAATGCTCGCCGAGCGGAATCGTTCGGTTGCTGGTTGCGGAGCTCGATAGCCAACGGGTCCCCGTTCGCGAGCGTCTCTCCTCTGGCCGCAAGAGCGTCATAGTCGGTCGTTCTGGTGGATTCCTGTGAGTTGGCGGTCGTCAGGGCCGTAGCGAACAGCAGTGCGACGACGAAGATTCTTGTTAGCTTCGGAGTAATTCGTTCCATGTGTTTCTCTCCTTCAACTTTGTTATGACGACGGCGTTGATTCAATAAGGATTAACTGGCGCATCGAACGGAATCCCCGGGAAAGGGGTGACACACGCATTGAAGCCGCTTGACGTTCATACCTGATGACTCACGTCGTGAAACTTCTGGGCAATGATCGTTTTCTATCACCACGCGAATGGGGATGTAACTACGTAGGTAGGTAGGTAGGTGAGAGCAGTTGGCAGAAATCAGTGGGGAGACGGCAGGACAAAAGCGTTTGAGAGGTCGGAGGTTGTGCTACGGCAGATAGCTTAACGCTCGCGACTGCTCACTTCTTCAGATCAGGTGTTCGCGCAGAGCTTTGGCTACTGCTTCGCTCTTGGAGTGGACTTGTAGTTTGGTGTAAATGCTTTCCGGTGAAAGGAGACAGTGTTGGTTGTAATCCCCATCTCGCCAGCGGCAGTCTTGTAGTGATGACCCCTCGACCAGCAGCTTCAAAAGTTCAGTCTCCTGCGGTGTCAGGCCGCACGGCGCGCGTTCGGGTGGACGAAACTCGCGAAATAGTTTGACCACGCGGCGTGCCACTTCAGGCGACATCGGCGCCCCGCCGTCTACAACCTCTCTAAGAGATTCAAGCAGCCGCGCCGGGTGCGTATTTTTTCAACAAATATCCCGAAGCGCCAGCACAAAGAATTGCGAAAATCTGGGCATCGTCGTCGTAAACCGTTAGCGCTACAATCGGCACCTCAGGAAAACGCTCACGCAAAATGCGAGTCCCTTCGATGCCGTCCATACCCGGCAAGCCGATATCCGTCAAAATCACTGCGGGGCGGTCGCCGCTGATTTGTCTGAGCGCGTCTTCCATAGTGCGATAGCTGCTGGCGCAGGCGAAGCCGGGCGTGCCATTAATCAGCATCGTCAGACCCTCGCGGACTTCACGCAAATCTTCGATAATAACGACGCGGAGGGGGGCGCCATCCGAATTAGCGGCATCCGTGCGATTGTGATTTCCGTTGGGTGAAGACATCTTATGAACAGCGCTCTTAACTGCGGGCAACCTACGCGTTCCGAAAGGACTTGTCACCTACGCATTTCGGTAGGGAGCGCAAACTTGTGGGCGTCATCGGACGCGGGCGTGCCGACCAAGCGGGACTCGACATGTGGTAGTAGTCCCACCTCCTGGCCGCGACTCAATTTCAAGCGAGCCCCCACGGGCTTGCGCGCGCCTGCGCATACTCATCAGGCCTTGCCCTTCGCTCTCCACCGCGGGGTCGAAGCCGGCGCCGTTGTCTGAGACCTGCAACAAAAGTTCAGAGCCGTCCGCGGGAAAATCAATCTCCACTCGCGAACAACGCGAATGGCGCGCGACATTGTTGACAGCTTCCTTGAAGATAAGGAAGAGGTCGCGTCGCACGTCAACGCCGAGCTTTAAATGATTGTCCGCGCCAGGCGCGCGAAACTCCAGCCCAATGTCGCGCGTAGTGAAAATCTCTTCCGCATGCCGGCGCATTCGGCGCACCAGGTCGAGCAGAGTATCGCGCTTCGGATTGATCGCCCAGACGATGTCGCTCATCGACGCAACCGAGTCGCGCGAGATGCGCGCGATGGACGAGAGTGGATTGTCTACCCCTTCGTTGCCGTTGCCGCGTTGCTGTCGTGCAACTTCGCTGAGGATAGCGATCTTGGTGAGGTTCGCTCCGATGTCGTCATGCAGATCTGTAGCGATGCGCGTGCGCATGTTAGCGACTTCAAGCAGCCGCGCGACACGAAAACGATAGACCCCATAGCCGGCCGCCATGACCGCGAGCGCGCCCAGCGTCAAAAACCACCAACGTTGCCAGAGGTGTGGCTGAACCAGGAAGCTGACGCTGGCGGGTATGGGACTCATACTGCCTTCTGAAGTCAGCGCGCGCACGAGAAACCGATAACGACCGGGTGCGAGGTTCGCATAATTGATCGTCCGCTGTGAGGTGAGCGTGCTCCAATCCGCGTCGGCGCCTTCAAGTCGATATTGATAGCGGAGCGATTCTCCGGTTGCGAAGCTGAGCGCAACGAAGTCTATCTGCAATTGATTGCCACTCGCCGCGAGGTCAGGCAGGTTCAGGTCGGTTTCACCGTTGGCTGAGACTTGTTGCGACACGCCCGCTACGCGCAGCCCTGTGAGCAGAATCGGGGGTGGGGCCGCTGATGTTTGTTGCGGTTCAGGCCAAAAATGGGACAGTCCCCTGGGCCGTGCCGAACCAGAGTTGGCCATTGCGGGCTCTGTAGCCGGCGTGAACCTTACCCGGCGCGAGGCCGTCCGCGGTTGTGTAGTGCTTGATGCGGCCTGTCGTTGGATCGAGCCGGTCGACGCCCTGGCCCGTGCCCGCGTAGATGCGCCCGTAGGAGTCTTCGGTGATCGCAGAGACGAAATTGCTGGATAGTCCCTGCGCCATCGTGTAATTAACGAAGGTCGGATGCTCGGCGGCAGGATCGACAACGCGACTCAAGCCGCCGCGCAGTATCGCGATCCAAAGCCGCCCCGTACGATCAAGATAGAGATCGTTAACTCGGCCGGCGGGCAAACCATCAGCGCTCGTAAAAACTGTAAATCGTCCGGCGCGATAACGCGCCAGCTCGCCCTGATTGAATCCTACCCACAGGTTGCCTGCGCCATCTTCCTGAAATGCGGTGGGCAGTTTGTCCTTAAGTGACGGCAACCCTTGCGTCTGGGCCATGTCGTGCAGGGTGCGGGTGGCGCGGTCCCAGCGCACCAAGCCATTGCCGGATGCAGAGACAGTGGCCGCCCATAGATCGCCGCGCGCGTCTTCATGGACGCAATAAACTTCCCCTACCAAGCCATCTTTCTCTGCGTAGCCACCAATGGGGCGCGCGGTCTTGAGTGCCTGGAAGTTGTCCGTGCGCGGAAACAGGTAAAGCCCTTTGCCCGTACCAATCCACCATTCGCCCGTTGCGCGACTGCAAGGCGAGGGGCTTGTCGCTCCAACCGAACCCGTGCGCGAGTATTTTGGGTATTAGCCACGTAAACCGCTGCCCGTCGAAGTGGCCCAGCCGGCGCCAGTGACTGAGCGGGCCCGGATTGAGTAATTCTAATTTAGCTCCCTCGAATACGCTGGCGTGTTGGTCACCGATCACCCAGCCATAAGCGTAAAGCTCGCCTGCCTCGGACTCGAAAATCGAGGCAACCTGATTCACCCCATCCTGCGCGTCGAAGGTTGTGAAACCGTTGCGGGCCAGAGTCATCGCGCCGGCGTTATTCGTGCCCAGCCAAAGATTGCCGTCGCGATCCTCGGTCATGCATACAACTTCATGATAGCTGAGACCGTTCCGCACAGTGTAGACGTGCAGAGAGCCCGGCGCATTCCCATCGCCTGGCTCAAGCTCGCACAGTCCCGCGTTAGTGCCCACCCATAGCTTACCGTCCGTAGACTCGTATAGCGCGAAGACCCAGCGTGTTGAGAGGTCATTCTTGTCAGCGTAAGCGCGGGTGATGACCGGCCGCCGAGGCTCGGCGGTAGGTGCCAGCCGAAAGAGTCCCCCGTGCGGTGTCCCGACCCACAGATTGCCGCGCCGATCTTCAAGCAGGCAGAGAATAAATTCGTCCGGCAGGCCATCGCTTTTGTCGTAACGAGCCGCACTGCCGTCAGGCAAGCGGCGGTACAGTCCGCTTGGTGCCCCGATCCACAAGGTTCCGTGGCGATCTTCCTCCAAAGCATTGATGAATTTCTGCTCCGCGTAAGCAGTCGGTAACCCAATATCAACCGGTAGCAGTTGGACGCGTTCTCCGGCCTGAGCGAGGCGATACAATCCTTTGAGAGTCCCGCACCAGAGCGTTCCGGCGCGATCCTGCAGAAGCGTGTTGACAGACCGGCTGAATCGATCCTCATCCTGCGGCACAATAACTGAGAACATTGGTTGGCGCGCGGCGCCGGCAGCTTCGTTGTGCCCCACGATGAATTTGCTTGTGGGTATGCCGCGAGGGTTGAACTTGCAGAGGCCGCCATTTGTAGCTACCCAGTAGTCGCCCTCCGGCGTCTCCACAATGTCGTTGACGGTGGGATGCGGCAAACCTTCGTTCGTGCCGAAGTTGGTGAAGGTGTAGCCGTCGAAGCGTGCGAGTCCCTCATTGGTGCAAAACCAAAGGAAGCCGCGCGAATCGCGCACAATCTTGTTGACACCACTGTGAGCAAGCCCGTCAGCCGTCGTGTAAGCCTTCAGTGGCAAGCGTTCGCTACGGGCGTTGGTCCACACAACGAGCAGCAATGCGGCCGATAGCAAAGCGCGACCTATAGGCTTGAATTTCTTGATGTTCATTAAAGACGCGCCGGATGACGCGGGTACAGATGATGCTGACCAAAGTACCTCGTCTTCGAGGCTGAAAGTGGCCCGACTCTTGTGCTGAGAGCTTAGCAAGGAAGTAACGCGGAGTGTTATCGATTCCGCGAAGACTGGCGAGTATTCCAGGGGAAATATGAGCGTGCGATGTAATTTGGGACATCCGCTCGCACAATCGGGGCGGGAAGAGCAAAGCATGAATCATTCTTGAGAAGCTGAAGACCCCAAAGACTACGTCTCCTTCGGAATTACGCATATCTATCATGGGGCTGGAAGACAATTGACAGCGCGCCGGCTTCTTTCGAAAGGGCCTACGCCGCTCGCGAATCCTCCTACATCACCTAAAAGTTGATCCACACTTCGACCCGCTACGCTCGGACCAGCGTCACCGAAACTCATGATCAAAGTTGGGCCCCTTTGATTAGTCAGACTTTCTGGCCCAGACAGAACTGAAAACGTGTTTAGCTTCAAGCTTCACACAGTCTTACTGATCTCCGTGAGGATGTTTTGGGCATGTGTCGCGCGTTAGTCACGCTGGCGTTAGCTGGTGCGCTGGGGTCTGAATAGAAGGTCGACCAGCAGCCGGGCCGCCCGCGGTCCCAGAGAAGAGCGGCACCGTCTACGCATTCACGGTGCATCGCAGTTTTCGCAAATTTTGCCTGGAGGACCGTACCCGGCTTTTGTTTTTGGCTCCCGTCACGCAGAATGCTTTACGGTCGTAAATTCGGAGCATTGAGTTTATCCAACTACAGGCGCTAACAAATCAGCGCACTCCAAAGATTCCGCACAGCACTCCCAACATGGCTATTAAAGAGTCCAGCGACGAATTAAACGCGGCAGTGATTGTGTCGAGCGCCGCTGTTCCGTCGCGTGCGCGTGCGCGTACCCCGAGTGATTACTTTGCTCTTGCGGTCGCTACGTGTGGCGTTGGATTTCTTCCTCTCGCTCCCGGGACCTGGGGATCGCTGGTTGGTGTTGGACTATACCTGCTTCTACGCGGACTTTTCCTGACGCTCCTGTGGCCACTGGCCGGACGCAATCATCTCAATTTACTGCATATCGGTTATGCGTTAGTGACGCTCGAGTTGTTGGCAGTAGCTGCGGTGAGTGCTGTTGGGACGTGGGCTGCGTCACGAGTGGAGCAACTCTCCGGAAAGAAAGATCCCGGGAAGGTTGTCATCGACGAAGTTGCGGGCCAGATGCTGGCGTTAATAGCGGTGCCGATGGAATTCGAATCCTGGTGGACAATCATCCTGGCGTTCCTGCTATTCCGGTTTTTCGACATAGTTAAGCCATACCCCGCACGTAAATTGGAATCGCTGCCGGCTGGATTGGGAATCATGTCCGATGATCTGGTCGCCGGCGTCTATGCTGCGATCGCCGTGGCAATGGTTGTCTCGGTGCGATGGTTTATTTAAGGGGACCTAAAAATGCAGGATGACAAAGGAAGAAAGAGCGAGGGGCCGGGCGAAGTCGCAGAAGAGTTGCGCGATCGCGCTGCGGAAGCAACCAGCGACAAGACGTTGGGGGAGCTTGAAGACGAACAGAAGATTGGGAACGTTTACACTGGCAAGGAAGATGAGGTGCCCAGTCCTGACGCCGAACCAGTCGGTCATCGAGAGAAGCGGGACGACGCCGGGCCGATGTGACTGGTCTCCGATCAGATCGAAGACAGGTACGCGCTGATTAGCTTCAAAAACGTCTCAACTGCGTCCGCCTACTTATCAGACTTAGTCCGACTCTTTTCATCACCACCACCACCAATCCATCCTCGCTTCCAAAAGAGGAACAGCATAGACACCGCCACAGTGATCATTATTCCCCACGCGGCAAAGTAGCCATACTGCGCATGCAACTCCGGCATGTGGTCGAAGTTCATTCCGTATACTCCCGCGATGAACGTGAGCGGCAACATCACTGCCGAGAAGATCGTCAGCACCTTCATAATTTCATTCATCCGGTTTGATACCACTGAGAGGTACGCGTCCAAAGCGCCCCCAATCAGGTCTCGATAGCTCTCGGAAAGATCAACCATCCGAATCACGTGGTCATGGATGTCGCGGAAGAAAGGAAGCATGCTTGCGTCGATGATCTCGAACTCACCCCGGCCCATCCGATAAAAGATTTCCTTCTGCCTTGCCGAGATGCGGCGCAATCTCAACACCGCGCGCTTTAGATCCATAATGTCCGTAAGAATTGCATTATTGGGTCGCCTCAACGAGAAGATGTCCTCTTCAAGTTTGTCGATACGGCTATCAAACTCGTCCAGCACGGGTGTGTAGTAGTCGACG
>JBGTOA010000018.1:0-159191 GCA_041742785.1 Pyrinomonadaceae bacterium
GACTATGAGGCGGTCCTCGCCGAGCATTTCGGAATCAAACTGCCGTAACGACTTCGACAGACCGGTTTCACCCACAAGCGGAGCCGAGCGCCTCAGCGACGTCCAATGTCCAAAAGTCCCATGTCCAACGTCAATTCAGAACCGCAAGCGGCAGCGACCGGGTCGATCCGACAGATGGACCTTCGCGACACCGAGTTTGGAAACATGCTTTCGAAAATGCGAGCGGCTTCTTCGGAGACGACCCGGTCGCTGCCGCTTGCGGTTCTGAATTGACGTTGGACATGGGACTTTTGGACATTGGACGTCGCTGAGGCGCTCGGCTCCGCATGTGGGTCAGTGAAAACGGTCTGCGGGAGACGTTACGGCAGGTTGATTCCGAAATGCTCGGCGAGGACCGCCTCATAGTCTTCTTCACTATGCAACAACCGTTCATCGCGTTTTCCGTTCGTCGTGACAATGAATCGCATTCCGCTTAATGTGACGCGCCCGTCGGGTGTTGCTTTCGAACAGATGCGCGCCTTTGTGAAGTGTGAGCTGGGCGATGTCTGGTGGTACTCGCACATCAACTCATAGTCAGCATACTGAAACGGCTCCGGCGTGAAACGATACTGCGCCTTCCATTCCTCTTTTCCCAACCGTTGCCAGAGCATCAATCGCTCGCCATCAGGAGTTAGCCGATAAGCGCGCTCGCCTTGTACTTGCGCATCCCTCTCGTCGAGTACCAACGGTTCCAGAAACGAATCGCCAAAACCAACATCTACCAGCCACCGCTGCTCGAGAGAAACCAGCAGAGTCATGTGATCGAAGTCCGGACCAAAGACGCCCTCTGAATTCGCGACCTGGGCCGAAAGCATTGATACGCTGAATCCCAGTTCCCGCAGCAGCGCTGAAAACAGTCCGTTCAGCTCATAACAGAAACCGCCGCGTTTGCGTGTGACGACCTTCTCGAAAAGGGTTTCGTCGGTCAAGACAATCGGCTGGTTGGAATGAATGCTCAGATTTTCAAACGGCACGGCAAGCAAGTGCGAGTGCTGCAACCGTCGCAGAGTTTCCGCACTCGGCTCGAGCGGCCCATCGTAGTTAAGACGTTCGAGGTAGCTTTCGGTGTCCATGTCAATTCATCGTATTTCGAACAGCTATCCACAGATTACGCAGATTCTACAGATTATGAGAAAGCCAGAATCTTGGTCACCCCAAGCTAATCTCCGAAATCTGTGAAATCTGCGTAATCTGTGGCTTAGATCCTCAGCGTTTCTGGCCGATTGCGAAAAGGGTGCTGGCCGATCGCACGTACATCACACCTTCCGAAAGCGCCGGCGTGGCCATCAGCAGCTCTCCCATTGAATTGGTTGCGAGGTGCTTGAATTTGTCACCCGCACTCACCACGATGATCTCGCCGTCTTCATTCGAGAGATAGATCTTTCCGTCTGCCGCAACTGGCGATGCACTGAAGCCGCTGCCAACCAACGGCAAACGCTCGCGATAGACTTCGTTTCCGCTGCTCAAATTGTAAGCGTCGAACAGTCCGTTATTGGCAAGCACGTAAAGGTGCCCGCGGTAGATCAGCGGTGTCGGCATGTACGAGCCGCGGCCCGTGCGACTCCAGACGATCGCGTCGCTACTCGTCTTGCCTTCTGCCAATGTGATATCGCCGCGCGCGCCGGGCTTCACCACGAAGATGGGCCGTTCGGGACCGCGGCCGCTGACCACCACCAGAAGATCGTCGCCAAAGATCGGAGTCGGCGCGGTGATCTTGGAACTGCGGCCCAGACGCCAGAGCTCTTTCCCTGTCCGTGGATCGTAACCTCGAATAAAGTTGGACGCGTTCGTCACCAACTCGGGTCCGCTGGCAGTCTGCACTACGGTCGGCGTTCCCCACGATGGAAGTTCCTCGCGGTCGGTCTTCCAAATTGTCTTCCCGGTCGCTGCATTGAGCGCGAGCAGGAATGAATCCGTCTGCGTGTCACACTGAAGAATGACCATGCCGTTCCAGATTATTGGCGAACTTGCCGGACCCCATTCGAAAGTCGGAATGTCGTAAGCGCCGAGATCGATGCGACCTAAATCAACTCTCCATAGAAAACGGCCATTGACGTCGTAAGCATGAACGCCCTGCGAGCCGAACCACGCGACGACGATGCGACCATCGCTCGCTGGAGTTGAATTCGCATAAGTTGATTTGATGTGTCGTTTGTCAACCGGCTCGCCCTGATGCGCGATTCGTTCCCACAGGATCTTGCCGTTGCGCTTGTCGATTGCGTAGAGCATCCACCGATGCTGCGAACGATCCTTAGAGGCATCGCCATCGCCGTACAGACCCGGGCGGAAAGTGGCTTTGGAATCGCTGCTGACAGCGCTGGTGACAAAGATTCGATCTCCCCAAACTATCGGACTTGAATGCGCGAGTCCCGGGACCGGGGTGCGCCAAAGAATGTTCTCATTGGTCTTTGTATTCCAGGTGTCGGGAAGATTCTGACCCTCAGCGATACCTGAAGCTTGAGTTCCTCGAAACGATGGCCAGTTGGCTTT
Source organism: Pyrinomonadaceae bacterium (assembly GCA_041742785.1). Taxonomy (GTDB): domain Bacteria; phylum Acidobacteriota; class Blastocatellia; order Pyrinomonadales; family Pyrinomonadaceae; genus PSRF01. The sequence goes on from JBGTOA010000018.1 coordinate 2,530, forward strand.
GCGGGGCAAGGCGCGTGACGGTGGTTTGGATTTGGCAGTCAACGCGAATTTTCTGACTGGCAAACTTATACTCTCATCGGCCGGCAGCCACGAGCTGCGGTCGAGAATCATTTGTCTTGGCCTACATTCGTCGGCAACGAGATCGAAGCTTATGCGCTTCTCGTTTCGGGCGACGCGGTAACGCCCAACGCCGTCGCAACCACCCGGCCCGCCGGACATTGTCAGTTCAATTTCCTGGCCCAGCAGTTTCCAGGTGCCGCTTAAGTTGGGCCAGCCTTTGGCCGCGAGGGTAAACGTGCCACCCGGATCGAAACGGATGGTGAACGCGCCAAACTTCAACGGGAACGCCGGTAGGTTGTCTATGGTTGTGTTTTGGGGCCTAACAGAGTTGGTGGTGACGGCCGCGAAGATGATGACTAGCAGGGTATGCAGCAGTGTTCGCTTCATGATGTATCTCCAGGAAAAGCAATCCGCAGATTACGCAGATTCACAGATTTCCGAAAAACAAGCGGGGAGATGTCTAACTTTCCAGGGAACGTCTCAAAAGGCGTCGGCATTCGCTCTTGCTCAAGTCATTTTTTTAATCTGCGAAATCTGTGAATAGTTATACCGACTTGGCCAGGCTTTCATGAATGTTTCCTTTAGTTTCTTTTTGAGAACGATTTACCTGTGGCAGTACCGATAAACACCAACCAGAATAATTCCGGCAACGATGAGGAGTGCTGCTAGTAGCCAGGCGCCACCGACGGGATTAGCGGATATTCCCCTCGGAGTGGCTCCGAAGAAGACCAGCACACCAATTCCGATCAGTGCGAAGCCGATTCGAAAAGATGTTTCCGCTAACGAATGGTGCTTAAGACACATGGTTTAGTCGGAGCCTTTTCGCCGCGGATTTACGCGGATCACACGGATATGAAAAGTTCAGATCTGATATTTTGGTTTCTTCTGATCCGTGTCATCCCCATAAATCTGCGGCCAAAGATTTCTGGTTATCTCGTCAGGTGGCGGTATTTGATCCGGTGCGGCTGCTCGGCCGCGGCTCCCAGTCTTTCCTTGCGCTCCGCTTCATACTCCGAATAATTCCCTTCGAACCAAACCACATGGCTATCGCCCTCGAACGCGAGGATGTGCGTGGCAATCCGATCCAAAAACCAGCGGTCGTGCGAAATGATTACAGCGCAGCCGGCAAAATTCTCCAACGCTTCTTCCAGCGCCCGCAGCGTGTTGACATCGAGATCGTTGGTTGGCTCGTCCAACAGCAAAACGTTCGCACCCTCCTTCAACATCTTCGCGAGGTGCACCCGATTGCGTTCGCCGCCCGAAAGCATTCCCACCTTCTTCTGCTGGTCCGAGCCTGAGAAATTGAAGCGCGCCACGTAAGCGCGCGAGTTAACCTCTCGGTTGCCGAGTTTCAAAAGATCTGTGCCACCGGTTATCTCTTCCCAGATGGATTTGTTTGCATCAAGCGTTCGACTTTGATCGACGTAAGCAAGCGAGACGGTTTCGCCCTTGCGAATCGTGCCTTTGTCGGGTTGTTCCTGCTCCGTGATCATGCGAAACAAGGTAGTTTTACCAGCGCCGTTTGGTCCAATCACGCCGACGATGCCTCCCGGCGGCAGCTTGAAGGTCATGTCTTCCACCAGCAGCAGATCACCATATGCTTTGCTGACGTTGTCTGCGTCGATCACCACGTTGCCAAGACGAGGACCGGCCGGAATATGGATCTCGAGATCTTCGCGCCGCTTGTCTGATTGTTCCTGCAAGAGAGCTTCATAAGAGTTAATCCTCGCCTTGCCCTTTGCATGACGCGCTTTCGGCGACATACGAATCCACTCGAGTTCGCGCTGCAATGTCTTCTGTCGATCGCTCTCGGACTTCTCTTCACGTCGGAGTCGTTCCTGCTTCTGTTCGAGCCAGGAGGTGTAGTTGCCCTTCCACGGAATACCTTCGCCGCGGTCGAGTTCCAGGATCCAGCCGGCAACGTTGTCGAGAAAGTATCGATCGTGCGTTACGGCGATAACCGTACCCGGATAACTCTGCAGATGATGTTCTAGCCACGCGACGGATTCCGCGTCGAGGTGATTAGTCGGTTCATCGAGCAAGAGAATGTCGGGCTTTTGCAATAGCAAACGACACAGCGCGACGCGACGGCGTTCACCACCGGACAGCACCTTCACCGGTGTCTCCGGCGGTGGACAGCGCAGCGCATCCATCGCCATCTCGAGACGCGAATCCAGATCCCACGCGTCGAGATGGTCTAACTGCTCCTGCACGACGCCCTGTCGCTCGAGCAGCGCGTTCATTTCGTCGTCGGTCATCTCTTCGCCAAACTTCGCGTTGATCGCTTCAAACTCTTTCAGTAAGTTGACAGTCTCCTGGACCGCTTCTTCCACGACTTCCCGCACGGTGCGATCGTCGTCAATCAATGGCTCCTGTTCAAGAAAACCGACTGTGTGGCCGGGCGAGAGAACAGTCTCACCGTTGATCTCTTTGTCGACCCCGGCGAGGATGCGCAACAGAGAAGATTTGCCGGACCCGTTCAAGCCGATGACGCCGATCTTCGCGCCGTAGAAATATGAAAGGTAGATGTTTTTAAGGACGGGTTTCTTGTCGTAAAACTTGCTGACACCGACCATTGAATAGATAACTTTGTTGGGTTCAGTACTCATTAAGCGATTTCGGTAACCTCTGCTTTGTATTTCTTTGTAGGCACAGAGTACCAGAAATTCCCGCCGCAGCCAGAAGACGGCCAGGATCTATGGAATAACTATCGGCGGTCCGCCTTTGGAGTGCGCCGACTCGTCGGCGCTTTCGCATGAGGTGCAAGTCCACTCACTTCGAAGTGATACCAAAGCGCCGACAAGTCGGGCGCAAGGCTCCGCCTCACGTCGCGTGGCTTACCCGGCTTACCCTTGACAGTCTTGGGGAGCAGGGCTACCGTGCTTTCAGTTAACAGTTGGGGAGAAAAAGATTGGCTCATTCGCGCACAGACCTGCTGCAGGGAACGCTGGAGTTATTGATTCTCAAGACGCTCTCGCGCGAACAGATGCACGGTTACGGCATCGCCCAGCGAATACACGAAGCTGTGGAAGACCTGCTGAAAGTGGAGGACGGTTCGTTATATCCTGCGCTTTATCGCATGGAAGAACGCGGCTGGATTTCATCCGAATGGGGACAGTCCGAGAACAATCGCCGTGCGAAATTCTACAAACTCACGCGCGCGGGCAGGCAACAACTCGCCGCGCAATCGATCAACTGGGAACGAGTGTCACGTGCCGTAACCAGGGTGCTGGCAGCAAGTTAGGAGTCCTTGAATGAAGCAGCCATCCGATCAAATACGAAACTGGGGAGGGCGAAAATCGATCGCGCAGGACGTCGATGAAGAGTTGCGGTTTCATCTTGATCGTCGGGCGCAGGATTACGAACGAGAGGGTCTATCGCTGGCAGAGTCGCGCTTGAAAGCCGAGCAGCGCTTTGGCGATGTCGAGCGGATTCGTGAGCAGTGCATTCAGATATCCTCGCAGAACACTACCGGAGTGTGGGCCATGAAGCTTGTGTTCGCCGTAATTTTTCTCGTTGGCGTTTTGATCAGGACCTTGACGCTTGATTTCAGAGTGACCCGCATCGGCCACATTCTTATGGCGATCGCGATTTTAGGCGGGTTGCTGCTTTATGGCAGAAGGCTGGGAGCCATTCGCTTCAACTCAGAGAACGAGCAAGTCAAACTGGGGTTAGCGAATGGTGCGAGTCCAATCCCGCGGAGCTTTGATGAGAAAGGGCAGACGCCTTTTGATCGCGTCAGATCTGATGATTAGTCCGTTGTCAGTGGTCCGTTGTCAGTGGTCCGTTGTCAGTTGTTGCGTGAAACCGCGTCCAGAGGCTTTCTTTGACATCCCTATTTCGGCCGGTTATTGGAACCAAAAGCGTTCGATCACAAGCACAACTGACAACGGACTACTGACAACTGACAACGAACAACCGCATCATTCAACCGGCAATCCCTCAAGGCGCATAATCTGCAGCGCATTCGTCGTCGGGCATGGACCCGAGTGCAATTTGTAATCGAAGACCATCTTCCCGTCACGCACCTCTTCCCGAAAGTGGAAATTAGCTACTCCCTGAATCTCGCCGGCGAGTTTCACCAGTTCGAGATCGTGCGTTGCCACGAGGCCCATCGAGTCGCGTTCGGACAACGCTCGGATAAAAGCCCTACTCCCAATCAAACGTTCGCGACTGTTAGTGCCGCGAAAGATTTCATCAATTAAGAACAGCACCGGTCTCGGATCATCGGCCTCTGTCGCGGCCAGCAGTGCTTTCAAGCGTTTCACTTCAGCGTAGAAGTATGAAAGCCCATCCTGCACGGAATCGCTAACCTTGATACAAGTGAAGACTCGAAACAGCGATATCTGCAAACTCGCAGCGTTGACGGGAGCCCCGGCATACGCCAAACAAAGGTTTACACCAACAGTTCTTAGAAACGTGCTTTTGCCGGCCATGTTCGAGCCCGTCAGGACCACGATCTTTGTCTGATCGTTAAGTTCAAATTCATTACAAACCTTCGCGTCGGGTTTCAGCAGCGGATGACAAAGCTCCCGGGTTTCGAAGATTGCAGCCTGAGTGTTCGTATCTCCAGGAATTCTTCCCGGCAGCAGGTTGGGAAACGCATAACCCGGATTCAGATAAGCAAAGTTAGCAAGCGAGTTCAGTGCTTCAAGTTCATACCAGGCATCAAGCCAACGCGGCAACAATTGCGACAGTTCCTTTTTGATCAACTCCAGCCGGTGCGTGAAGTAAAAGTCCCACGGCACTAGTGCATGGACCGCCAGCCACAAAAGCGCATTGGTTCGCAAACCCAAAGCCGTGGCCAGTATCTCGAGCTTTCTCACTTCAGCTGACGGCCGCTTCTCCTTGTCCAGAAACGGCGCACAGATTCTTGCCAGACCGGGAGTGTTCCCGTACCCACGTGTTTCCAGGTATTGGAAGACTGCTTTGAATCTGGTCAGCGCCTTTTCGAGATCCTGTAACTCTTCAAACGCCGCTGCGATCCTGGATTGACTCCAGATCGTCGCTCCCAGATAAATCATGAACGCAATGGGCCACACCTGGGGAATGAACTCCAGGAAAGCGAGCACTAGTAAAGTAATGTTAATTAGCGACAGACTTGCGAGCAGGGCCACGGTCGGAAGCAACGACTTTTCATGAAGGCTGCGGCCAATCCAAGCAATCAACATTCGTGATTTCCAACGAGTGGATCCGTTGCGGGCCTTCCCGGTTGGAGACTGCTTACCAGCGACGGCTGACAACAGTTGCAGCTTGTCTCGGAAGATGGCCTCACTCGATAGTTCCCGGATCAGTGCTTGTCGCTCATCGATTAGTTGTAAATCAGGTGCTGTGCTCAACAGCCAGGATCTCAGTCGTTGACTGCCCTCGGTTGTAATCGCACTGTCTAGTAAGCGGAGCAGCGAACGTTCGCCGGTGATGTCCAGATCGGTTTCGAACGGATGGGCGGTGTCAGGGTGCGTTTCGTGGGTTGGATCACTCAGCGAGCCATCGCTCGGCGGCAACAAGTCCCAGTTCAGCCGGACGCGCGCGAGCTGGACGCGTTTGATCTCCCACATGAGTGTATTGCGCGTGATGCTGTCCTGGACGCGACGATGATAGAGGGCCACTGCCAAAAAAACCGCGACGAAGATGATCGCGGTGACTATCCCTCCCTTAGTGCCGGAGAACCGGCAGGCAAACAATGCCAACAAGGCGCCGGCAACGAAAAGCACGCGCCGCGCTCGCCAATATTTATCACTGATGGACTTGAGAGAATCCGCGCGGCGGTTCAACCTCGAGATCATTCGGTCGAGAAGCTGAGAGCGATGGATAGATTTTATTTGCATTAAAGTTTAGTGCGTGCAAAGCATTGCAGGTGAATAATTGCGCTTGAATAATTTGCACCTGAATCATTTGCAGCTAGATAAATTGGAGCTGGATAAATTGCAGTCGGGAAGGGTGGTTTACCCCCGCTGAGGTGGTTACCTACTTCTCAATGCTCATTGTTTCACTCAACCTTGAGCGGTTTGAATCTTGAGCGGGGGTAAACCACCCTTCCCGACTGCAAATTACTTAGCCTGTAATTATTCAACAACAGCGCTTGAGGCGCTCACAAACTTGACGACGGTACCGGCGGCGTTGGCAACGGCAGTTCCGGCGTAAAATCCTCACCGGGATTGATGAACTGATTGCGCTCAAACCGATATTGCTTGTCGTACAACTGCTTATACCTTCCCTCCGCTGCCAACAGTTCTTCATGTGTCCCGCTTTCGACGATCTCGCCCGCTTCCAACACTAATATTTGATCGGCGCTGCGAATTGTCGAAAGGCGGTGTGCGATTACAAAGGTCGTGCGGCCACGACGCAACGATTGCAGTCCATCCTGAATCATCGCTTCACTTTCACTGTCGAGACTCGAGGTCGCTTCGTCCAGAATCAGAATCTTTGGCTCAGCAAGAATCGCGCGGGCGATGGCTACGCGCTGCCGTTGTCCCCCTGACAACTTGACGCCGCGCTCGCCCACGATCGTGTCATAGCCATCGGCAAATCCATTGATGAACTCTTCGCAGTGGGCCACTCGGCTGGCCGCGATTATTTCTTCGCGCGTGGCATGCGGGTAAGAAAAAGCGATGTTCTCGGCAATAGTGCCGTCGAAAAGGAAGTTGTCCTGCAGCACGACGCCGAGTTGGTTCCGATAGTCGCGCAGCCGTACCGACGCTAGATCACGATCGTCCACGAACACTATTCCCGACAGCGGTCGGTTGAACGCCAGCACCAGGCTGATCAGCGTTGACTTGCCCGATCCACTCGAGCCAACCAGCGCGGTGGTCGAACCCGCCGGCGAGCGGAAGGACACGTTCTTGAGTACCGGCGTGTCGTCGTTGTATTCAAAACTGACATTCTGGAACACGACTTCACCACTGATCTCCCCAAGTGGAGCGAGCCGCGAGTCTTCTTCGTCCTCAGTCGCCATGCGCTTAATCTCGCGAATGCGATCGAGGCCGGCAAAGGCTTCCGTGATCTGCGTGCCGATCGAAGCAATTTCGACCAGCGGCGCGGCCACAAACGCCGTGAAGAAGATGTACATGAAAAAGTCGCCGAGCGTCATTTGGCGCGCCAGAATATCGCGGCCGCCAATGAGGATTAGAATGACTCCAATCAACCCGACGATGATGGTTGAGAATGCCGTGACGCCCGAGACGGCTGTCATCGATCGCGCGACGTTGCGAAACAAACGATGCGCGCCACGAGCGAAAACCAATTCTTCGCGCTTCTCTGCGGCATAGGCTTTCACAATGCGGATGCCGCCCAGCGACTCGGTTAAGCGGCCCGTCACTTCCGCATTGATCTGCCCGCGCTCGCGAAACAACGGGCGAAGTTTTTTGAAAGCCAGCCCCATGCACACTCCAAACGCCCCCAGCGCCAGCAGCGTGATCGACGTAAGCTTCCAGTTCAAATAAAAGAGCACGCAAAGCGCGAGCGCGGCAGTGACGAGACCACCGACGAGCTGCACCAGCCCAGTTCCAACCAGATTCCGAATCCCTTCGGCGTCGGACATGATGCGTGAAATCAAGACGCCGGTTTGGGTTGAATCGAAATACCTGATGGGCAGACGCGCCACGTGTTCCTGCACGTGCTTGCGCATGTCCGTGATCGCGCGTTGGGCGGCGACCCCCAACACCTGGGTCAGCGCGAAAGACGAAATTGCCTGGATCAGCGTGGCGCCACCGGCAGCGATTGCGAGAAAGTTGAGCAGTTCGCCTCTGCCCTTTAAGATCACTTCATCGATCAAGTATTTCGAGCTTGCCGGAAGCACCAGTCCCATGAGCCGGCTGACGATCATCAGTCCCATTCCCAGCGCGAGGCGATAGCGGTGCGCGTAAATCAGTTCTTGCGCATCTCGCCACGCTGTGGCGGCCGTAACACGCTTCTTTGGTGGCGGGATGGTAGGAGAGCTCACTCGGATCCCTTCACGCCAGCGTCTCTCTGATTACAGCAGCTAAGTCGAGAATCGCTTGGCGGCCGTCACCGCGGAATGAGGAGCCATGCATCACCGCGAGTGTTCGTGGCCCAAGATCAGCAAGCTTGCGCAGTGTGCTGTCGGTGTAGGGTGTATACGGCATGTCATTGGCCAAAGGACTCGCCATGCCTGCGAGCATCGACGCCTTTGCGCGATCGACGACATCCGATTCGGTTGCTGGTTCAGGATCGCCGGGATGAAAAAAGAGGTCGGAGCAGAAAAGCGTGCTATCTCGTTCGTCGAAAAAGAGACCGGCATCCCAACAATGTGGAACATGCGGCGTGGCAAGAAACCGGAGTCGGTGCTGGCCTGTTTCAAGAATCTCACCGTCAGCCAAAGCGCGTGCGGGCCGATCGGCAAAGTCGTCTACGGTTACAGCTGTGCCCACGAAACTGCAAACTGCTTGCGACTGTGGCGCGACACTGAGCCATTCGTTGAGCGCTCCGCACTCATCTGACTCAAAGTGGCTGAAACCAATCCACCGCAACGTTCCCGGGTCAATTACCTTGGCCACCGCTGCGAGTGTAATTGGAAACATCTTCTTAAAGCCGGTATGCATGATGAACGGCTCGTCGTCTTTGAGCAGGAACTGGTTGAACTGTATTCCATGGTCTGGATGAAAAGTCGAAATTCGGTAAACGTCGGGCGCGATTTCGGTGATGTTGGTTTCCATGGTCCAGTACTCCTCCATTCTCTAAGAAAGGTTTTTCCTGAGTGTACTACCTTGAACTGGGTGCGCAACTCAACCCCTCAGTGTTGTTGGGTCCCGTCCAGACATTGAAATGAAACGAGGGGCGCCCACGGCGTGACGCCCCTACAATCACCCGATGGTACTCAGTCTCAGCGTGTTAGTACGCAAACGACTGATAGATCTAACGCCTTCGGCGTAAAAACAACTTCGGCGGAAAAGAACCTCTTCAGCGTAAAAGCAACTTCTCTTAGATGCGTTAAAACGTGACCTTGGCAATGCTTCCGTTTGCTCCTGCTGCCCAACCAACTTTCGTGTGCTTGCCTCGCGCCAGACTCAGCGTATCGAACTTTAGTCCTTCGACTGGTGTCCACGTCCGTCCGTCATCGCGCGAGTAATCGGCGCCCGCTGGACCGACTGCAATGATTCCCCTAGTTTCGGGACTCGGTTGCACATAGGCCACCACCGATCGGTAACCCGATAAGCCCTGCACCAGTTTCCAGGTTTCACCTCCGTCTTCAGTGATCGCCAGATTGTCGACCGCTTCATTCTCTTTGCGGTAATCACCGCCGACTACCACGCCGTGCTTCTTATCGCGGAAGGTGATTGAAAAGATTCCTGACGAAGGACCCGAGGCAATCGGCGTATCGGCAACTTTCCAGGTGCGACCGCGATCACTTGTTCGCAGCACCCGAGCTTTTGGCGCAGCGCCCGTCGCGATCCACGCGTGACTGGTTCCCACAACCGCGATATTCGTTCCACTCGCGGCGAAAGCACCTTCGTTCTCGAGCGCTGCCGGAAGCGCGGAAGGCGGCACGCGTTTCCAGCTCGCTCCACCTGTGTCCGTTGTCAGGATGTAAAGCTGGCCAGCGACTGAATCCCCGATCGCGATGCCGTGTTTTGCATCCCAGAAAGACATCGCATCGAGAAACGCTTTCGGGTCGTCGTTCTTGAACTGAAGCACCCACGTGTCGCCGCCATCGGTGGTTTTGTAGATGCGAGACGCGGGCCCGTTTCCGATTGCGAGAACGAACGCTGTCTGTTCATCAATGGCATCGACATCGCGAAAGTCGAGTAGCTCGCTGGTAACGCTCAACTTCCGCCAGGACGCGCCGCCGTCAGTCGTACGCAAGACGGTGCTGTCGGCGCCGCTGGCCCATGCCACTCGAGCACTAACGGCGCTGACTCCACGAAGCCGCGCTTTTACGCCGCTCTGTTGGAGAGTGAACTGCGGAGCTTGCATAAGAACTGCGATTGTCAGAAAGAGAAGCATTGGCGTTGGTTGCTATCCTTCTACCTTTATGAAGTGCTGCCACCGTTTCATTGCGATATTAGAATTTCCTTGTCTCAAGCATCTTCGTGAAGCTCATTGCCTGCGGACACGTGCTTTTCAGCTGAGTCGGAACACTTTCCGCTTCAGCGGGTGAGATGTGCACGGCGATGATCTGTTTGGGCTTAAATTGGCTCTGAACAAATGTGCAGCCACGAGCTGAAAGCAAATACCAATAGGGAATGAACCCGACGTCAATGCCTTCTTTGGCCAACTCGAAGCTTGCGAAGTTCTCCTCCGTCATGTCCGCATCGCCAAGATGCAGGAACTTCTTGCCCTCAATCTCAACCACATGGCCCAGATTCTGGATCCAGCTGAAGTGAGCACCTCCGTGCCGAAGTCCGAGAGCTTTCACTTTTATCCCGGCGGTTTCAAAAGTAGCCTGGCTCTTCCACTCGTACTTGAGCCGCTTAATTCGCGCTTCAACTTTTGAGAATTCCTTGAAGTCCTTTTGCACGGCATCAACGATCTGATCACTCGATGCCAGTACAGCCGTAGGGTTGTTCTGCAGATGGAGCCCGACGGATTCCGGATGAAAATGATCGAGATGAATATGCGAAACCAGCACCAGATCAATTTGGTCATATGGGGATCGAACAAGTTCGAGCGCCTGGGCTAATGCTGGATGAGGGAAGGCGTAGTCGGGTTTGTATTCTCGATGTAAGCCATCGATCAGCACCTGCTTACTGCCTGATGAAATCAAGACGCCTTCATTTGCTATGTAAGTGATTGTAAACGGCCCTGCGGGGATTTCGATTGTCGGGGGAGTCTTATCCGCAGTATTGGTATCGCAGAACGGAGCTAGAGTCAGAAGAAGGACTGCAACGCTGCTAAAGACTAGTTTCATAATGCGGAGCCTTGGAGTGCGCTCACTGGTGAGCGTCTTGATAGAAGTTATCGACCCAAGCGCACCATCGTGTTCAGCAGATGTTCGAGTGCTGTCGCCGGATCGTCGCAGCGTCCACTGTGTGCCGGTGACGTTTGGATAATCGTGCTGCGCGGCGCGATCAGCCAGTGAAATCGTTCGCGTGGTGATAGCCGGCCGATTGGCCCAGCAGTTTCTCCACCCGCACAGATCGCCGGAATCGAGGCGAGATGAGTGCGGGCTGATTCAAGGTCGAGATCAGGCGCCAACGCCAGTACTCGTTGCTCATCCAGTTCAATTCGCGCCTCGAGAAAATCTTTTGCCGGACACGACACGATGACCCCGACGTTAACGAACTCCTCGCGGTCAACGCGGGGAACGACGCGGATCACTGCGTAATCGTACGAAAGGTAATCGGCCACATTCTCTCCAACTCTGAAAGAAACTTCCTAGAATTTCGCCTGAGCACGAACCGCCTCGTCAACGAAGGCCCGCGGCTGCTCGAGTCTCATGCTGAGGTATTCGACGTATGCCGCACGGTGCTCGTCCGGGCTGGCGAATGGAGCGTTCGTCAGCCACTCGGCTGGAATCAGTCTAACCGCCCCCTCAATCAGTTCGCGAGTGATGAGCGCAGCCATTGCCGGATCGATCTCCCGAATTGCGCTCGCCGACTTGAGCAGAACATGATCCCTGATGAGCGCGAAAGGATCGCAACTGCGTTCGCGATAATTCGTCCAGCCGTGATGGAAATAGAGCGCTGCGCCGTGATCGATCAGCCAGGGTCGCCGGTGCCAGATCAGCATGTTGGTGTTTCTGGCTGTCCGGTCCACGTTGGTCACGTACGCGTCAAACCAGACTACGCGAGAGGCAAAGTCGGCTTCGATCCTCTCGGCCACTGGATCGAACATCACCGAGCCGGGCAGGTAATCAAGCGCGAGATTGATCCCTCCACTTGCTCTTATTAGTTCCTGTATCTCCGGATCGGGTTCAGTGCGCGCGAGGTCCGTGTTGAGATCCACAAATACTATTTCGGGAACCGGCAAGGCGGCTGCTCGCGCCAACTCGCCGGCCAATAGTTCAGCAATCAAGGCTTTCGATCCCTGACCAGCGCCGCGAAACTTGAGCACATACATGCCGTCGTCATCTGCTTCAATGATTGCTGGCAGGGAACCACCCTCGCGCAAGGGCGTGACGTAGCGGGTGGCGGTGACGGTTCTTACTGGCATCGGAGGCAGCAACTCTACCAACAAAGTTCGTCCCAAATGACAAATGATCACTGTCAAATGATGAATGGAAAATAAGTTCTTCGACTTTGGACCTTGGACCTTGGACTTTGGACTTAACCCAGGTAGCGGTGATCGACCATGAGGCAACGATCCTGAACCACTTTGATTCCCGCCTTCGCCAGTTTCTCTGCGACCGCGTTATCAGTGATTCCTGACTGCAACCAAACGGCCTTTGGCTTTCTCGCCAGCATGTCATCCACATGCTTTGCAACGTCTGCCGAACGCCGGAAGACATTCACCAGATCAACCGCGCTGGGTATCTCTATCAATGACCGATAGACTTTGCGTCCGAGGATCTGCGTGACTTCAGGGTAGTAGACCGGCACCGGGATGATTTCGAATCCAGCCGATTGCAGATAGTTCGGCACATAAAAAGCGGGTTGACCAGCCTGCGCTTCAGTTTTGATGCCGATGACCGCGATAGTGCGAGTGTTGGTGAGCAGTTCGCGAATTTGGGCATCGGTGGTGATGAGGTTCTCGCTCCAGTTCATGAGTGGAGTATACAACGACGGGTCTGCGGGGTCTCAAGTCTCAAGCACTCAGCACTCAGTACTCAGCACTAGCACTCGGCTTCCGTCCATTGGACAATTATTTTCTGTCTGGTTATGATTAGCCCTCCCCAAGCCGGGCCTACTGTTCAAAATCGCGCTGAGACAAATAGCCTTGAAACCAAGAGCGGCTGCCGTGCGTAAAACCCCGTCTCTCGGACGGATGGAACTGGATTCACTGCAGCAGAGCCGCTCTTTTAGAACTAACCGTTTTCGGGAACTAGCCGTTTTCGAGAAGAATAATCGCCTAAAGCTTAACCGCTCTAAACTGAGGATTAGCAGCATGAAAAAAATCTCACTGAGCCTTTTGGCTCTACTACTCTGCGCATTTGCCGTCGCCGCGCAACAAGTGCCCGTGCAGGAAGTCGTCCTGGACAATGGCATGCGCTTGCTACTTGTGCAGCGCAAAGGCGATCCAAATATCTCCGCCGGGTGGATAGCGCGCGTGGGATCCGTAAACGAACGCCCCGGCATTACCGGCCTGTCGCACCTTTTCGAACACATGATGTTCAAAGGAACGCATGCGGTCGGAACGAAAAACATCGCTGAGAATTTGAAGCTCATCAAGGAAATGGACGATGTGCGGGCTCAGATCCGAGAGGAAGAACAGAGCCTGATCCTGAAAGCTCGTCATGGCGAGGTCGCCAATGCGAAGGATCCGCAGTTTCGTTCGGCGCGCCACAAAGAGTTGCTCGCAAAATTCGACGCTCTGACGAAGCGCGAGAAAGAACTGATGGTCAAAGATGAGTTCGACCGCATCTACACGACCGCCGGCGGCTCGGGTATGAATGCCGGCACGAGTTACGACTTTACCGTCTATTTTATCAATGTCCCGGCGAACAAACTTGAACTCTGGTTCTGGATGGAATCAGACCGCCTGCGCAACCCGGTCTTCCGCGAGTTCTATTCGGAACGTGACGTTGTTCACGAAGAGCGAAGACTCCGTACGGACAGCACTCCTACCGGCAAGTTCAATGAACTTTACGATTCGATGTTCTGGCAATCATCGCCTTACGGTTGGCCGGTAGTTGGTTGGCCCAGCGACCTCGAAGGCATCACGCGCGAAGAAGCCCTTGAGTATTTCGCAGTCAACTACGCTCCGAATAATTTGACCGCGTGTCTCGTCGGCGACATTGAGCCGGCTCGTGCCGTTGAGCTCGCAAAACAATACTTCGGTCGTTTGCCACGTGGACCCCGCTTGCCTGAACCGGTACGAACTTCCGAGATGCCTCAACTCGCCGAGAAGCGCATGGTCGCTTACGCGGAAACGTCCCCGCAGGTACGCGTCCGTTACCACACGGTCGCCGACGGCCACCCCGATGCGTTCGCACTCAATATTCTCGGCAGCATTCTCAGTGGTCGAACTGGCCGCCTCACCAAATCGCTTGTGTTGCAACAGGCCGTCGCAAACAGCGCCAACGCCAGTCAGGATTCGCGCAAATATGAAGGACTGTTTGAGATGAGCGCTGTCGCCAAGCCTGGTAAGACTCCAGAGGAGGTCGAGCAGGCTCTCTACAAGGAGCTTGAGAAACTTCAGAAAGATCTGGTGGACGCGCAAGAGTTACAGAAGGTCAAGAACCAGTACGCGGCCGGAGTCTTCCGTGGTTTGCAGTCAAACTTTGGCCTGATGGCGCAGTTGTTGTTGCGTGACAATATTCGCGGTTGGGAAACCATCAACACCGACCCGCCGCGACACCAGGCAGTGACGCCTGAAGATATTCGGCGCGTGGCGAATGCCTATTTCAAACCCGAGAACCGGACGATCGCCATCTACAACACCAAAAAAGCGCCAGCTGGCTCTGTAGCTGCCGCAGATCCCGGGCTGGCGGGTTTCACGGACGAAGAGAAAGCGCAGATCGGACAAATGAAGGCGATGCTGGGACAAGCCAAGGCCGAGCAACTCAAAATGATTCTTGGTGGTATCGATCAGCGTGCCGCAGCGGCGCCTGCCGAAAAACAGAACTTTTACAAGGTGGTCAAGAAGATGCTGGAAGATCGCCTCAAGCAACTCGAAGGAGGTAATCAGTAATGAGAAACGGAAAGATGCTTTCAGCACTTCTCGCGGTCACGCTACTCGCATTGTCGCCAGTCAGTTTGTTCGCACAGACGCAGCAGATTCCCGCACATCCGCGTGATCTGAAATACACAACTCTTAACTACACGCCGCCAAAGCGGGAACAGTATCGCCATGTGCTTTCGAACGGCGTGGTCGCTTACCTGGTAGAAGATCACGATCTACCACTGGTAAACGTTTCGACTCTGATCCGCACTGGTGCTTACCTCGATCCGGTCGGCAAAGAAGGACTCGCTTCGCTTACCGGCACTCAAATCCGATCCGGCGGCACTACTTCAAAGAAGGCTGAAGAGTTTGATGAGGCCGTCGATTTTCTCGCGGCGAATATCTCAAGCTCTATCGTTCCTCTGCAGGGAAGTGCCACGCTCAATTTATTGGCGAAGGATGTGGATCAAGGCCTGGCTCTCTTCTTTGACATGCTGAGGAATCCCGGCTTCCAGGAGGATCGCATCAAACTCGCGAAGAGCCAGTTGCTACAAGCAATGGAGCGGCGCAACGATCGCACCGATGCGATCGAAGGTCGTGAGTGGGCCCGTTTGATGTATGGCCCGGACTTCTACTCTGCGAAAGAGTCGACCAAAGCCTCGATTGAGGGAATCACGCGCGAAGACTTGATCGCCTTCCATAAGAGGTATTACCAACCAGCCGGTTTTGTCCTAGCCATCTCAGGTGATTTCAACACCAAAGATATGCTTGCGAAACTCGAGGCTGCCATGAAGGGCTGGCCTGCGAACAAGGAAGCCGTTCCGCCCGTCCCGAAACAGACACACGTGCCGGTGGCCGGGATCTATGTAGTCAACAAGGCTGATGTTAACCAGGGACGGGTAAGCATTGGGCACATGGGCGCAATGCGAGACAACCCGGACGCATACGCGCTGACGATCATGAACGACATCCTCGGGGGCGGCGCGTTTACTTCGCGAATCACTTCCCGAGTGCGATCCGACGAAGGGCTGGCTTACAGCGCCAGCTCGAGTTTTGGTCTCGGAACCTACAACCCCGGAGTGTTTCGTGCAGTGTTCCAATCAAAGAACACGACAACGTCCCAGGCAATCGATATCGTGTTGGAAGAGATTGCCCGGGTGCGTACTGCTAAAGTCTCCGCGGAAGAGTTAGAGACTGCGAAGAACTCGCAGATCGAAGTCTTCCCCCGAAACTTTGCGACTGCGGGACAGGTCGCGGGCATTTTTGCCCAGGATGAGTTTACTAAGCGCTCGCCGGACTACTGGACGACTTATCGCGATCGTATGCGAGCGGTTACCGTCGATGATGTGCAGCGAGTGGCGCAGAAATATTTACAGCCTGACAAACTCGTTGTTCTGGTCGTGGGAAACATCGACGAGATCACGAAGGGCAATCCTGATAAGCCGCAACACTCGCTGGTTAAGATCGCGAAGGACGGACAGATTCGGCGCATTCCTTTACCGGATCCGTTGACGATGGTGTATCCGGCAATGCAGTAGGTTGTTTAAGGCCCTGGAAATTGAGCAGGCGGCGAGATCATCAGATCCCGCCGCCTTCTTACTGCTCGCAAGCGTGCTTTGTAATTTAGGAAGGTGGGCGGGAGCCTTTGGAGTGCGCGAACTTGTCAGCGCTTTTGTATTACTTCTGCATTGAAGGGCCGATGGCAATACCAAAGCGCTGACAAGTCCGCGCACTCCAAAGCTCTGCCCGCCTTCCTGAGCGGCAATTCCAATCTTATTCCTTGCCTACCCGCAGCACGGTTTGGACAAGAGCAGTCACTGGCTTAACCTTGCAGCATGATCCTATTGCCAGACTCTGACGAAGAACTTCTGCGCCAATGTGACGTTGGAACCTTTCGTTCGAGCGGCCCCGGCGGTCAACATGTAAATAAAACAGAGAGTGCGGTGAGGCTAAGACACTTGCCCACCGGTGTGGTTGTCAGTTCACAAGAACAACGCAGTCAACATCAGAACAAGGCGAGCTGCCTCAAGAAGCTGCGCGAAAAAGTTGCCCGCTTGAATTTTCGCCCAGCCAAACGCGTGCCTACTCGCGTGCCTGCCGGCGTAAAGAGACGAACCCTCGAAGAGAAATCGCGACGTGCACAAATCAAGCGGCTACGGTCCAAGCCAAGTGGTGATGAGTGAGCAACCGCGTGACGAGTGACAAGTGACAAGTATGAGCTCGGGTTAACTTGAGGCGTGATATTCGGGAGTCACCTGTCACTTGTCACCTGTCACCTGTCACTTGGAATCTGCGTAATCTGTAAATAGTCTTCAAAACCATACCTGGATCGAAAGTGCTATCTTATCTTCAAGGGAGACACAGCAATGATCACTGTCGCTAATCGAATATTCGTTAATCCGGAATACGCGGATGCGTTCGAAGAGAGATTTCGAAATCGAGCCGGACTCGTTGATGGCATGCCAGGGTTTATTTCCAATCAGGTACTGCGGCCGGTGAACGAAGGAGACCCGTACGTGGTTTTCACGCTATGGAATAGCCGTGAGGATTTTCTTAGCTGGGTGCGCTCAGATGAGTTTGTTAAGGGGCATGCCCAATCCGGCACCTTGCCGAAAGATGCTTTCACGGGACCGAACGTGCTTGAGTTGCATGAGGTCGTGCAGGATTCCAGTCGACCTGAGCTAGATCCCGAGCCGTCCGGTGGACCATTCAAGATGCACTAGAAGGTCTCAGGTCTCAGGTCTCAGGTCTCAAAGTCTCAGCTTCGAGCCTTGCGACTACACCAACTCGAAACTTGAAACTGGAAACTCGAAACTTCTCTTAGGACATCGGCGCCAGCGCAGCATCTGCCTGTTGCGGCTCGAGCTTCAACGACTCCTTAAGTGCTTCAATTGCCACTTCCAGTTGTTGATCGTCCGGTTCCTGCGTAGTGATGTTTTGCAGCCACACTCCTGGCAGCGTCATCATCTTGAAAAACCAACTGCTTTTCTTTGCAGATAAACGAATGATCTCGTACGAAAGTCCGGCGACTAGTGGCATCAAGGCGAGTCGCACCAGAAAGTTGTAAACAAGCGAATCAAACTTGACTACTGAGAACAAGACGATCGCAACCAGCATCACTACCATCAGGAAGCTCGTTCCGCAGCGCGGGTGTTGTCGCGGTTGCGGTCGCGCGTTCTCAACAGTCAAGGCCAGTCCGGCTTCCCAGGTGAAAACGGTTTTGTGTTCGGCGCCGTGATACTCGAAAACGCGCCGGATGTCTTTCAGCAAGGAAAAGCTGAAGATCATGATCAGAAAGAACGTCATGCGAATCAGACCGTCGATCAGATTGAATGAAACGGACGGTCGAACCGGATG
Source organism: Pyrinomonadaceae bacterium (assembly GCA_041742785.1). Lineage (GTDB taxonomy): Bacteria > Acidobacteriota > Blastocatellia > Pyrinomonadales > Pyrinomonadaceae > PSRF01. The sequence continues at coordinate 20,665 of JBGTOA010000018.1, forward strand.
AAGGTAAGTGCCGACGCTGTTCCAGGCGCGTGAGTACCACGCCGGCTCGGCGGTCTGTTGGTTGGTGACAGAACTTCCCGGTTCCTGCGTTTGGACACTCGCGGCTGGCGCACTCAGGGCGGGAGGCGCCGGCGCCCAACCGGCAGCGATGAACAATGCGTTCGTTAAGAGCAATGGCGCAGCCACGAAAAGCAGCATATTGAAGATCACCGCGAAGATAATCGAGCCTGCCGCTGCTGCAGTTCCGCCCTGCTTGAGTTCGTCACTGGAACGTTTTTCCGTCGGCACAGGGAAAAGACCGGGCACCGCTCCAGTAACACCAGCGAAATCGCCTTCACCTTCAATCACCGCCGGGGTCAAGGCCACCTTAACTTCATTCGCTTCGGCTTCCTCAGCTTCGGCGAACGCTTCGTTGGCGGAAAAATTGAGCGCCTTGATGCCCAGGCCCAGTGACTGAACCAGAACTGCGCCGCCGCGCAGGATCGGCAACTTCAGGAGCGGATATTTGTCGCTCCATTTCGGGAGTCGTGCGGCGATATTGACGATCGTGCCGTCAGCCTTGCGGACGGCAATCGCGTAGGCATTGGGCGTGCGCATCATTACGCCCTCGATCACTGCCTGGCCGCCGACGATTAGGTCTCTTTCGTTTGTGCTCAAGGTACCCCTCGGTTTCAGTTAATCCCGAAAGTGTTTTCTAAGTACTGAGTGCATTTTCTAAGTGCTGAGTACTGAGTACTGAGTTCCACGAAGTTTCGAGTTTCGAGTTTCTGGTTTGTAGTTTCTAGTTTCGAGTTTCAAGTACTCGCCAGAAACCAGGGACATATCAAACAAGCAATTGGAACTCAGTACTCAGTACTCAGCACTCCCCGGAACTCAGTAACCAGAACTCAGTACTTATATTTCAGAACTCAGTACTTTTCTAAGAAGGAACGCCGGCGAATTCAATCGGTCGCCATGCGGTTGGATGCATTTCAAGCGACCGACGTTATTCTCGCCGGCGTTTCGGTTATTTACAGTGTCGCTAGTGTCTTGATCTCATTCAGGCTGATGCCGTCGGCTCAGGAGTCTTCTTACCGTAGCGCTTGTTAAATCTGTCGACGCGTCCGGCCGTGTCTACCAGCTTCTGCTTGCCAGTGAAAAACGGGTGGCAGGCTGAGCAGATTTCCACGTGCAGATCGTCTTTTTTGGTAGAACGGGTCTTAAAGTTTTCGCCGCACGCGCAGGTAACGGTGATTTCGGTGTACTCCGGATGAATTCCAGTTTTCATATCCTGTTAATCCTGTTCCTCTCCTATAGCAGCGAATTTGCCGCTATTTCGAACAAGCCATGATAGAGGTGAGCTTCCCTGTCGTCAAGTTTCGCGTACTATGCCCGCGGGTTCGATGAGTCGTGCTTAGCAATATGGGGCCCGTAAGACAAATCTATAACTTCGCGGGAGCATTAATATGCAAAGTAAAACCTACCCACAGTGAACGTTTTCTGCGCATTTGCATACGTTTGCGCTGAGGAACAACTTTATTGACAGTAGATCGTTGCCATGTTTAAATCCCCGCTTGCCGTCCTGCTGCAATTGCATTAACACTTTCAGCTCGCAGTCTTTACGCGCTGGCTTCTTGCCAGAACGGAACCTGAGTAAGCGTGTGAGCACTTCAACCGAAGCTTATGGCAGAAGATAACAAGGAGCCAGAAGCAGTTCGCCCACCCGCCGCCGACCCGTCAAAAGATCCCTCCCCTTCAAAGACCGACGGAACGCCACCCCCATCAGCGATTCCCGATGCCGGGAAACTCGCCGGCGCGGATGCCGAAAAGACCGCGATGGTCGAACAGGCAAAGACGCGCGTGGCGGCGGTGAAAGACTCGCTAAGTGAGAAGGCCGCGAGTGCCGCGCCGGGTGCTCCGAAAGCGCCCGTAAAGAAGAAGGAAGAAGGCCCTAAACCCACAGACGCCTCCGCGCACCCGCTGGTTAAGGAACTCAAGGAGAAATTTGGTTCTGCGATACTGGGAGCTTCTGAATTTATCGGGCAACTGTCAGTGCGAGTTTCAGGAGAGGCGATAGTCGAGATTTGCGACCACCTAAAGCGTCATCAGGAAACGCCCTTTGATTACCTCTCAGACTTAACTTGCGTACACTATCCACTTCAAACTGTCTCCCCGTTCGAGGTCGTTTATAACCTCTATTCGATTCCTGCTAATGAACGGATTCGTCTGAAGGTTGCGACAAGCGATCAGGCTGGAGTAGAGAGCGTCACGAGTGTTTGGCCGGCAGCTAATTGGATGGAGCGCGAGGTCTACGACCTTTTCGGAGTTACATTCCGAAATCATCCCGATTTGCGACGCATACTTTTGCCGCCCGACTGGGAAGGCCATCCGCTGAGGAAGGATTACGCGCTGGAGTTTGTGGAGAACCAATGGACTGCAAAGCATCTGCCCGAAATGACGGTGGTGCAGCGCGAGCAGTTGGAGCAGCGTCGCGCGTACGGTCTGGAGATACTTTCAGTGCCGCAGGAGCGGATGATGCGTGAGATTCTGCAGCAGGGTAAGGAAGTGATGCCGAAGGATAAATAAAAGACCATCAAAAGTTCAAAGTTCAAAGTTCAAAGTTAAAAGTCCAACGACCAAGGACCAAAGATTAAAGACCAAAGACCAAAGACCAAAGACCAAAGTCAAAAGACCAAAGTCCAGAGAAGACGCACAAGCATCTGACATCTAACATCTGGCCATTAACGGTTATGACTGCCAAGGAAATCGCCGCGCAATACGAAGCAAAGGTTTTCGACTCGCCCGATGCGGCGAAGGTGGCGGGGTTTGTCCTGACCGAAACTGCCTCGCCGCGCAATGTCTGGAACAAAGCAAGTGCGGCGCTCGCGATAGTCAGCAAGTTGGCCGAGACACGAGCCCAGGGAGACGCAACTGAAATTGGATTGATAATTGAACCCTGGACCATAACGGGTTGTTACCTTCCCCCGGGACCCGCGCCCGACACGGCATGATTTTCATATGCACCAGGTAGAGATCGCGACAACTAAAGAGACGCTGCTCGACAGCCCGCAGATGGTCCTGAACATGGGGCCACAACATCCGTCCACGCACGGAGTGTTGCGCGTCATTCTCAAGTTGGATGGTGAGACGGTGATGGACCTGGACTGCGATATTGGCTATCTGCATCGCGGTATGGAGAAGATTGCCGAGAATCGCATGTACACGATGATCGCGCCGTACTGGGATCGGCTCGACTACATCGCTGCGGTTTCCAATGGTCTGGTGTGGGTTGAGACCGTTGAGCAGATGATGGGACTCGTGGTTCCGCCGCGCGCTCACTACCTGCGCACAATTCTGACCGAGTTGAACCGCATCGCGTCTCATCTATTGTGGCTGGCCACGCACGCTCTCGATATCGGCGCCATAACCGTTCTGCTTTGGGCACTGCGAGAGCGCGAAGAGATTCTCAAGATATTTGAAAGACAGTTTGGCGCCCGTTTGACTTGTCACGCCTGGCGAGTAGGCGGCATGCCCAACGACGCTTACGACGAGTTTGACAGTGACGTGCGCCAGTTCATCGGAAATTTCCCGATGCGACTGAACGAATATGAAACTGTGCTTTCGGAGAATCGGATCTGGCTGAGCCGAACGGTGGGGATCGGTGTGATCTCCGGCGAAGAAGCCGTCGCGATTGGCTTATCGGGCCCCGCGCTGCGAGGCTCCGGAGTAGCCTGGGACGTGAGGAAGGCCAGACCTTATGCCGCTTACGCCGATATGGAATTTGACATTCCGGTCGGTGAAAACGGCGACACTTACGATCGTTACCTGGTGCGACTGGAAGAGATGCGCCAGTCACTTCGTATTGTCCGGCAGGCGCTCGAGAAACTTCCCGACGGTCCGGTAAACGCAAAGTTGCCGAAGATTGTGAAGCCGCCGGTCGGCGATTACTATCATTCCATCGAAGGACCAAAGGGCGAGATTGGTTGTTATGTAGTTTCGGACGGAACCGCTCAACCATGGCGAGTGAGGGTGCGGCCGCCTTCACTTATCAACCTGCAAGCACTCAAGCAAATGTGTATCGGTCACCTTGTTGCGGACGTGGTTGCCATTATTGGAACTTTGGATATCGTGCTCGGAGAGATTGACAGGTAGCACAGGTCCCGCCTGTCACTCGTCTCACAACAGGTTTTTGCGTGCAGTAGATTTTGGAACATTAGGAGACGTTCGTGCTCTTCTTCGCTCCGATTAACTTCATGGATGAACTGCTGCTGAGGTTCTTCAACGCAGACACGGTGAACCATGTTGTGTGGCCGCTTATCCAAATCGGCCTGCTGGTGACACTGGTTGCCGGCTGGGTCGCTTACGCGACTTACCTCGAGCGAAAAATCTCCGCGTTCATGCAAGCGCGTCTGGGGCCGATGCGAGTGGGGCCGTGGGGACTGTTACAGCCCATTGCCGATGGTCTCAAGCTGCTGACCAAAGAAGATTTCGTTCCTGAGAAAGCTGACCGCTTAATTTTCCTGTTCGCTCCGTACATCGCAGTTGCCTCCGCCTTCATCGTCTTTGCCGTTATTCCTTTCGCTCCGGATTGGGGCGTCATCACTGACGTGAACATCGGACTACTGCTCGTATTGGCAGTATCGAGCGTGGGCGTGCTTGCCTTGATCCTTGCCGGATGGTCGTCCAACTCAAAATACGCTTTGCTCGGCGGGCTGCGCTCCAGCGCGCAGATGGTTTCCTACGAAGTCGCGATGGGACTCGCCCTGATTGGTGGGTTGATGTTTGCGCGGACGCTTTCCTTGTCGGGCATTGTGATGTCACAGGCGTCGGACAGTATTTGGTTTCTGGTTTACCAGCCCGTGGGCTTTTTGATTTTCTTGATCGCCGGCATCGCCGAGAACAATCGCGCGCCTTTCGATCTCCCGGAAGCCGAATCGGAGTTGGTTGCGGGCTTTCACACGGAGTATTCAGGCTTTCGCTGGTCACTCTTTTTTATGGCTGAGTATGCAGCGATGCTGGTCGTCTCGGCTGTAACCGTCACCGTATATCTCGGAGGCTGGTACTTCCCATTCGTCTATCAGCTAACGGAGGCCCGAGGGCATCACAACCTGTATGTTATAGTCAGCCTTCTGGTATTTGTGATCAAGTTACTGGTTATTCTTTACCTCTACTTTTGGTTGCGCTGGACCCTGCCGCGCTTTCGTTACGATCAGTTGATGGACATTGGGTGGAAGTGGTTGATTCCATCCGCACTCATTAACATAGTTTTGACAGCTTTCGCGGTTTTTGTGGTTCAGGCGTTGAATGCGAACGGTGTCAACACCATCGACTCTCTTTCAGCAGGGTTGAACCTGACCGGCACCGGTAAAGTGGTTATGATCGTGTTCGGCGTGGTCGGACTTTTCATAACCGGCGCTCTGTTGTCGCGGATTAACTGGCGCTCGTACAACTTTAATCTTAAGACTCATCCGCGCAATGTCCGGCTCGTAAATTTGCCCCAGGGTAAGCCCGCTGTTCCCACAGCGACTTAGAGTTGGTGAGCGCGATTGGAAATACGTTATGGTCGAGATTTTAAAACCAAAACTGATCGATAAACTCAAACGCTTCTTAATGTTCGATCTACTGAGGGGCCTCGGCCTTACGCTGAAGTTTAACCTTGGCGCGATTACCAGCAGTGATGCGGTGGGCGGCAAAGGAATCTATACCGAACAGTATCCGAAAGTGAGGCCGGATGTGGCGCCGAGATTCCATGGCGCGCCGCGGCTGAATATGGACCCCGAGACGCACGACACGCTGTGCATCGCGTGCAATCTTTGTGCGCTTGCGTGTCCGGAAGATTGCATCGATGTGCTGGCCATGGACGTCGAGATCACGGTGGCCGGCAAGCCACGTCGCAAGAAGGTGCTCGATGAGTTCATCTTCGACACCTCGCGCTGCATGTTTTGCGCTTTATGCCAGGAGGCATGCCCCACGTCGTGTCTGGAGCTGACGCAGGATTTTGAACTCGCTACTTACTCGCGTGCAGGTTTTGTGTGGAACCGGCAGATGTTGGAGCAGGGACGCGAGACAGTGAAATACACTTCATAAGCGCGGCTTCGTTTGGCCGATACCTTAACGAGCTTTGACGACTTGTCGACATAGCATCGGTTAAAAGAAATGCAGTCGAATCGTTAGCAGCAATCATTAACTTCCGATGACACTCTCCGGTTGGGAAGCAGTCTTCTTCTGGATCTTCTCTATCGCCGCCATTTTCGCGGGACTTCTGACCGTGATGGCGCGCAACGCAGTGCATAGCGCGCTGTTCCTGATTTCTTCGCTCGTTTCGGTCGCCGCCCTCTTCATTCTTTTACGCGCTGAGTTCATCGCGGGTGTGCAGATTTTGGTCTATGTCGGCGGCGTCATGGTGTTGTTTCTGTTTGTCATCATGCTGGTAAACGTGAGCGCGGAAGAACAGGGCCGCGAGGAAATTTTTAATCGGCCTCGCCAGGTTGTGACCAGTCTCATCTTCTGTTTTCTGCTTGTCGGCGGGCTTATCTACGCAATCAATCTTGGATACAAGGGCTTACTAGAACGCGACAGTGCGAAGCTCAGCGCCGCCGCCGCGCGGTCTGCTGCCGGCGATCAAAGTAAAGGGGCGGGCGCGACCGGTACCTCCAGAATTACCAGGGATACAGAACAAGTCGGAAACATGCTTTATCGGTTTGGTGCGTTGCCATTTGAGATCGCGAGCGTGCTGTTATTGGTGGCGATTATCGGTTCGGTGATGCTGGCGCGAACGTTGAAACAGGAAGCGTCAGTCAATGACCTGTCGCCGGAGGTGGCTGCAACAGATCCTGATCTGATGAAGTTGGAGGCCGATGCCGATTAGGACCGGAACCGCGCGGAGCGCAGCGACTGGGCCGATGCCAAAAAAGTATCTTAAGACCTCGAGGACTCACGGAGGCTTTTCAAAACCAGCTTGCGTCTGTGGTATCAGCCCGTTCGCTGTCGCTCCGCGGTTTGGAATTAGTGGGGCTTGCAAGGATCAGTTGAGTAGGGAAACAGTAACGCTATGTTGAGTCTCTTCATTTCAGCGCTAGCGCTGGCGTTTCAGGAGGCAGCTGAAGGACGGTTGGCTGTCATGACCAGCAGCGCTAAGAATCCTGATCTCTCAAAGTTTCTAGTTATCGGGGCAATACTCTTCATCATTGGTGTGGCCGGCGTGCTGACGAGGCGCAACATCATTGTCATCTTCATGTCAATCGAGTTGATTTTGAACGCGGCAAATCTCAACTTTATCGCGTTCTCTCGGTACCTTCAGGACACCGGAAACGTGAACGCCGTGGCCGGTCAGGTCTTTACTGTTTTCACTATCGTCGTCGCCGCAGCCGAAGCGGCAATTGGTTTGGGAATTGTGATCGCGCTCTATCGAAACAAGGAAACGATCTGGGTTGATGAGATTGATATTCTTAAGTGGTAGTCGTCGCGGTTTTCTGGAACGCTAATCTTTTTTGTTCTTTGTACTTTGTTCTTGGGTCTTTGTTCTCTTGGCGAAGTGGAACTTTGCTGGACCGTGCCATGGGGTTAGAAGTCAAAGACCAAAGACCAAAGTCCAAAACAAAGTACAAAGTACAAAGCACAAAGCACAAAGCACAAAGTACCAAGCTCAGTTTCGGCAGTTATGCACAAGTTCATCTGGCTTGTACCCCTTTTCCCCCTGGCCGGCGCCGCCATTAACGGGCTGCTGGGCCGGAAGTTTCGTTTTTCCGAAAAGCTCATTGGCGGCATTGCCGTTGGATCGATTGCGCTCTCGTTCCTGCTGACCCTCGCCGCCGTCTACTCCTACGGCTTTGGCGGTCATGCCGTCTGGCCAAACCCTTACATTACCAGTCAGGACGGTTTTAGATTCACATGGATCCCGGGCGGCGCCGTGGCCCAGACGCTGGGAAACCGCGAGCGGTCGATTGTCGCCGCGCGTGAAGAGGTGCGCCGGCGAGTGGCCGAGATGTCGCCTGAGGAGCTCGCCAGCACGCAAGCGATACTGATCGGCAGTAATGAACAGCTTCGCAGTTCCGTGCTCGATGTCGAATGGAGTTATCAGCTCGATCCCTTGTCCTCGATTTTCATGCTGGTGGTCACCGGCGTCGGCTTGTGCATATTCGTCTTCGCTACCGGTTACATGCATCAGGATCCGGGTTTCTACCGTTTCTTCGCCTATATGGGTCTGTTCATGTTTTCGATGCTTATCCTCGTGATGGGCTCGAACTTCCTGATGATGTTTGTCGGTTGGGAAGGCGTCGGTCTCTGCTCTTACCTGCTGATCGGTTACTACTTCAATCGTAAAGAGGCGGGCGACGCGTCGCGCAAGGCTTTCATCACGAATCGTATTGGTGACTTTGGATTTGTGCTCGCTATCTTCGCGGTGATTGCCACATTCGGAACTACTGCGTACGTTGACGTTTTTGCTCAGGCGAAAGACTACTCGATGGAACCACTGGGCCAGTGGGGCTTGTTGTCCTGGATCGCTCTCGGGCTTTTCATCGGGGCCTGCGGCAAGTCAGCCCAGTTGCCACTGCACGTCTGGTTGCCGGATGCGATGGCCGGACCCACGCCGGTGTCGGCACTGATTCATGCTGCGACCATGGTGACCGCCGGCCTTTACATGGTCACGCGCACCAACGTTATTTTTCAGCATTCACAAACGATGATGCTGGTGGTCGCGCTGGTCGGCGCCGCAACGGCATTGTTTGCGGCAACGATCGGCATCACCCAAAACGACATCAAAAAAGTCCTGGCCTACTCAACCGTTTCGCAGCTTGGCTTTATGTTCATGGCCTGCGGAGTCGGCGCATTCGTGATCGGAATTTTTCATGTGATGACGCATGCGTTCTTTAAGGCGCTGATGTTCCTCGGGGCCGGCAGCGTCATTCACGGCATGCATCACGAGCAGGACCTGCGTCGCATGGGCAACTTGCGAAAGTACATGCCCTACACATACATGACCTTCCTGGCTGGCTGGCTCGCGATCTGCGGCATCATTCCATTCAGCGGATTTTGGTCGAAAGATGAAATCCTTTGGAGTGCAGCTTCGACCGAACAGATTCCGTATGGCTGGTTGATTTGGTTGGTTGGAACCATCGCGGCTACGTGTACCGCGTTCTACATGACGCGTCTGGTGGCGATGACATTCTGGGGAAAAGAGAAGTTCCTTGGTCAGCCCACGCTAGAAGAAGCCGCGGAAGCGCACGCTCATAGTCTTGACCAGCATCACGATGAGCATCATCACTCCCAACATATTCCGCACGAGTCGCCGCGATCGATGGTCGCGCCTTTGGTGGTGCTGGCCATACTGGCCACGCTCGGCGGATTGGTTGGAATCGGGCCGTCGTTCAAAGCGATCACGGGAAGCGAACACCCGGGCGACAAGCTCAATATCGTAAATTGGCTGAATCCGGTTATTTGGAACCCGAAGACCGGCGAGTTTCGAACTGCGGAAATCGGGTCGGCGAGTCACGAAGCAGCACCGGCCGAGTCGCACGCGACGGTCCCGGCACAATCTGAATCACAACCGCCTGCCGACGAGACTGCAGCAGCGCACCACGGGTTAAATCTCGCCCATTCGGCGGAAAAGGCACTAGGAACTCATACCCGCGCTGAGTGGCTATTCATCGTCATTTCACTTCTGGTGGCGGGCCTCGGAATGTTTCTCGGGTATCTCTTCTACGTGCGGAGTCCAGGTCTGCCCGGCGTGTGGGCGGCACGACTGAAACCGCTGTATCTTGCAAGTTACAACAAGTACTGGGTTGACGAGATCTATGGTTGGGCTATCACGCGCCGGGTGATGGATGCCGCGCGTGCGGTTTACACCTTCGACTCGAAGGTGGTTGATGGCATCGTGAACGGCTCTGCCGCGGCGACGCGGCTGTCGAGTCGTATAACCGGCCTCTTCGACAAATACTTCGTCGACGGTTTAGTCAATACAGTCGCGACGTTCGTAGTGCGACTGATGTCACCGCTGTTTCGTGCGGCGCAAACCGGCCTTACCCAAAACTATGCACTAGTGATGGTGCTGGGTCTGGTTGTGGCAGTCGGGATTTTCTTCGGCTCCGACATCCTGACAGCCTTTTCTTCTGCCATCAAAGGTCTTTTCGCTACCAGTTTTTGAGTCCCGGTTGAGGTGCTGACCGGACTGTTCCGAACGACGGACAATTATGGAAAACCTGCATCTCCTATCCATTGTTACGTGGCTGCCGACAGTTGGCGCGATCATCATTCTCGCGGTTTTCAGGAAAGACCAGGGTGACCGCATCAAGAAGTTCACCACCGCGTGGTTTGGGCTAGCCTTTGTCGCGTCATTGTTGCTGCTGAGCTACGACCGGGGCGTCGGCGGCATGCAGTTTTTGGAAGACTGCCAATGGATTCCGGTGATCGGCGCGCGTTACCAAATGGGCGCGGACGGCGTGGCGGTGCTGTTGATTATCTTGACGACTTTGCTCGGCGTGATTGCTGCGTTGTCGTCCTGGAAATATATCGAGAAGCGAGAGAAGGAATATTACGTTCTGCTGCTGCTGCTTCAGAGTGCAGTTGTCGGCGTCTTCGCATCGATGGATCTTTTCCTTTTCTATCTGTTCTTCGAGGTCTCGCTGGTACCGATGTATTTCCTGATCGGAATCTGGGGTGGCGAGAACCGGCTCTATGCCGCGATCAAATTCTTTCTTTACACACTGGTCGGTTCGGTCGTGATGTTGTTAGGCGTCTTGAAGATGTACTTCCTGACTCAAGACACGACACTAACTGCCAACATCACGCAGGAGACGATCAACCTGCTCGCTGGAAATGACAAAGCCGCACAATTAGTTTCGGCTACGAAAGCGATAGCTGAGGCACAGGGCACCGGTACTTTCAATTTGATCTACCTGCAATCGCTCGGGTCGGTGATGCCGATGGGCACAATGCAAGTGCTGCTGTTCTTTGCCTTTGCTCTCGGTTTTGCGATTAAGGTACCGATGTTTCCGTTCCACACCTGGCTGCCCGACGCGCACGTTGAGGCGCCGACTGCGGGTTCGGTAATCCTCGCTGGCATTCTGCTCAAACTCGGCACCTACGGCTTCTTTCGTTTCAATCTGCCGATGTTCCCCAGGGCATCCGCCGATCAAAGCTACTTCTTTGACGGAACGTCATACCAGTTCGGCGTGCGTAGTGTGATGATCTTCCTGGCGATCGTGGGAATCATTTATGGCGCGCTGGCGGCGATGTACTTCGTCGTCAAGAAGGACGGGGATGTTAAGAAGCTGGTGGCCTATTCGTCAGTGTCCTCGATGGGCATCGTGATGCTGGGCTTGTTTTCGCTCAATCCCAATGGGATCAACGGGGCAGTGCTGCACATGATCAATCACGGCATCTACTCGGCCGCGTTGTTCCTGCTTGTGGGCATTATTTACGAAAGGCGGCACACAAGGAATGTTGCGGAGTTTGGCGGACTCTCGCACGTGATGCCTGGCTATGCGGCGGTCTTTCTCGCGATGGCGATGACTGCGATTGGATTGCCGCTGCTGTGCGTGTTCATTTCGGAGTTCCTCGCGTTGCGCGGCGCTTTCGAAGCCAATCCGATGTGGGCCGCATGGGCTGCTTTGGGAATAATTCTCAATGCCGGCTACATGCTTTGGCTCTATCAACGGATGTTCTTTGGAAACATCGACAATCCAAAAAATGAGAAGCTCATGGATATGAACAAGCGCGAATGGATATACATGCTGCCGCTAGTGATTCTTTCCGTATGGATTGGTGTCTACCCAAAGGCATTTCTGGATTATGTGCAACGGCCGGTAAACGCAGTCGTCAAACAGTTGCGGCCTGATTACCCTATACCCGGGATGACACCGCTGCCGGCGGTCGAGCGCCGCGCCGCACGGTAACTGGGAGCGCGGACGGCCTCGTCCGCTGAGCTGCGCTTTAATCAAGCTGAATGAAATTTTTCAACCTGTTTAGCATTCAGCGTTAGCGGGGCGTGCCGCCCCCGCTGCCAATGAAGTGGAGCCGGATGTAGTGGCTCAGTAAACGAATAATCATGATGAGCATACCTGGTCTAAACTCAGTGCTGGTGCACGCATCATCGCTCTTCCCTGATCCTTTTTTCCTCCAGGCCAGTGCCACCTCAATCATCAATCTCTCCGACCTCCAGTTGATAGCTCCAGAACTCATCCTCACGGTTTGCGCCTGCGTAGCCCTGGTGATGGAGGTGGTTCTTCCGTATCGCAAGAGCAAAGTCATTGCTTACTTCGCGCTTTTGGGGATCGCTTTAGCCGCTGCATCCCTGGGAATGCAGTGGTGGTACGCACGTGACTTGCTGCCCCTCGACGGCTTTTACGGCATGGTCCGCATCGATGGCTTCGCGTTGATCTTCAAGGCTATTTTTCTGATCGCTGCCGGTCTCACCATCGCTATTTCTACTAGTTATCTCGACATAGAAGGTGAGCAGCACGGAGAGTTTTACGCGCTCGTTCTATTTGCCACAGTTGGCATGATGTTCCTGGCGTGCGGTTACGATCTGATCACGCTCTACATCAGTCTCGAGTTGATGGCGTTGACGTTCTACATACTGGTCGCTTTCACAAAACGCGAAAAGCGGTCAAACGAAGCGGCGATGAAGTATTTCCTGCTGGGCGCGTTTTCTTCGGGCATCCTGCTTTATGGCATGTCGTTGATATACGGGTTGACGGGCTCGACAAACCTCGGCGAGATTGGCCGCGAGATCGGTTCGATGGTCGGCAATCCCTCGATGCGCCCAATGCTCATACTGGGACTGATCGCGCTGGCAGCTGGTCTCTTTTTCAAGATAGCCGCCGTCCCTTTTCACATGTGGGCGCCCGACGCTTACGAGGGAGCGCCGACTTCGGTCACCGCATTTCTTTCCACCGGCTCAAAAGCCGCGAGCTTTGCTCTCTACGCACGCATTTTCATTGAAGCGTTGCCCGCCATGTATGTCGATTGGGCGCCGTTGCTGGGTCTCGTCGCCGCGCTAACAATCATGGTTGGTAACTGGGCAGCGGTGACGCAAGAGAACTCAAAGCGCCTGTTGGCCTACTCATCGATTTCCAACGCCGGCTACTTGCTGTTGGGACTGGTCGCGTCCAACGCCTATGGCTATCTGGGACTCGTGATTTACCTCTTTGTCTACACGCTCATGAACATGGGCGCGTTTGGAATAATCATCAGCTTGCGGCGGCGCGGGATCATCGGTGATAACGTCGACGATCTCACTGGCCTGGCCCACAAAGCGCCGGGAATGGCGGCGATGATGACGGTCTTCATGCTTTCGCTCGGCGGGTTGCCGATGACTGGTGGCTTCATCGGAAAGTATTTCTTATTCGGGGGACTGTTGCAGCGTGGTCAGACGGAAGGTAAGAACTGGTATTACTGGCTCGCAATTTGGGCAATCGTTAACACAGTAGTTTCGTTCTATTACTACGTGCGTTTCATTAAAGTGATGTATCTCGGCGACAGAGTTGCGGACGACCGACCACTCGCGCTCCCGCCCTCCTTGCGCGTTGCGCTTTATGTCTCGCTGGTAGGAGTCGTGGCCACCGGAGTCTATCCGCAACCGTTTATTGACCTCGCGCAAAAGCTGATGGCTCCGCTCGCGGCGATCGCTTCAATTGCGCTAAAGTAGGTTGTGAAATCGTCAAGCTTTTCCGCAAGGTTTAATAGATGCAATCACAAACCCAATTGCAAAAGCAATCTTCGGCCTCAATTTCGGGATCGCTTGCTGAGCCGCAAGCGCGAGGTTACGAGGTTTTCAATACCGACGCATTTGAGTGGTTGAAAAACGCACCAATGAATTCTATTCATGCAGTGGTAACGGATCCACCATACGGGTTAATAGAATATTCTGAGAAGGAACTAAGCAAACTCAAAGCTGGCAAGGGTGGAGTGTGGAGACTGCCGCCAGCATTCGATGGCAGTAAGCGTATGCCCTTGCCGCGATTCACGGTGCTCTCTGAGTCTGACCAAAAATCTTTGAGAGATTTTTCGCTTCGATTGGCTTCCTTGCTGAAGTGCGTATTGGTTCCAGGAGGCCATGTCTTTATCGCCACCAACCCTTTGATCTCCCACCTTGTCTACGACAGTTTTATGAAAGCAGGGTTTGAAAAGAGGGCGGAGATCATTCGGACGGTCTTCACGCTGCGTGGCGGTGACCGGCCTAAGAACGCTCATGACGAGTTTTCCGATGTATCGGTTATGCCAAAGTCTTGCTGGGAACCGTGGGGCCTTTTCCGAAAACATTGCGAGGGCCGTGTCCAGGACAATTTGAGGAAATGGAAGACGGGTGGTCTGAGGCGAATTTCATCATCCGAACCCTTCAAAGATTTGATTCGATCTTCCCCTGCGCGTAAACATGAGCGTGATATAGCTCCACACCCTTCTTTGAAGCCTCAAAACTTTTTGAGACAGATTGTTCGCGCGTCCCTACCCTTGGGACAAGGTGTCGTTCTCGATCCATTCATGGGCTCCGGTTCAACAATCGCGGCTGCGGAGGCCTGTGGGCTAACGAGTATCGGATTGGAAATTCGTAAGGAGTACTTCGATATGGCAGAAACTGCAATCCCACGACTGGCTGCCTTGAAAGTTTAGACCGAATGGTAAGAAAAGCAGATTTCAATGAAGAAATACCTCTCCCTCCAGGCCTTACCACGACGGCGATAAAGAAATCAATCGAGTACATAGAGAAAGGCTTAGCAGACTTAATTGAGATCTATCTTGAGCAAGCTAACGTCTTTAGTGCGTTGGTTGGCATTTATGGTGCGAAGGCTTTGGACTCACCGAGCGTTTATGAGAAGCATCGTCACTTGGATTTGGCGCAGCAGCGTTTTCCTGATCTGCGTAAAAAGGGGAGTGGACCGAATCCCAGCGCTCTGAATTCGCTCGAATCAAAAGCAAGCAAGCGCGGTTGGGCTCTACAATCGCACTTCGATCATGCTGGTTGGTATATTGTCTGGAGGTATCTGGTAGATCCCACCATGTCTTTGGAACCAGGAAAGCCTGTCATTATCTGGCGTGTTGATGTCATCTACCTGACGAAGGAAGATTGGAAGTACGAAGGAAGTAGTGCCGGCGTTGCCGGAGGAGGTCGTACTCACACGTTTGGCCTCAAAAACCCTGCGTCAAAGCTTAAGGGCCGAGCTGTGTATCAACGCAAGGACGTGAGATTGCTGGGTGGAAAAGCTGTTCCAATTAATGGAGATTAGCAACTCGTTCGCGGAACATGCTGCCCTCTATTTTTTTGCGAGCATCGTAATCATCCTCGGTATTTCTTCCCTCCGCGGTGGATTTCGTTTTGCAAGCTACGTAGAGACCGAATCGAGCAAGACTCGCGAAGTCTTCACGCCATTTGTGTCGATCATCGCGCCCTGCAGAGGACTCGAAGAAGGGCTGCGCGAGAATCTTGTAGCGCTTTTTCACCAGAACTACCCTGCATACGAAATCATATTCGTGACTGACCGGGCTGATGATCCATCACTGAATGTAATAGAGGAGCTGCGTTACGCGCGCAAGGACGTTTCCCCCAAAACGCGTGTTGTAATCGCCGGTGCAGCAATCGATTGCGGGCAGAAGGTCCACAACCTACAGGTCGCGAGCGCTGTGGCAGGGCCAGACACAGAAGTGTTCGTTTTCGTCGATAGCGATGCGCGGCCGCATGCCGGATGGCTGCGCTCGCTCGTCGAGCCCCTTTCCGATTCCAAACTTGGCGCCACAACCGGCTACCGCTGGTTCGTACCGAGCAGCGGCGGATTTGCGTCTCATCTGCGGTCCGTTTGGAATGCCTCCATTACATCATCCTTAGGGGCGGCATCTGAAAAGAATTTTTGTTGGGGAGGGTCGACAGCAATTCTTCGCGCGCGGTTTGAAGCACTGAGAGTCAGGGAGCGCTGGCAGGGAACAGTGTCTGATGATTTCACGCTCACGCGAGTGTTGTCGGAAGCAAAGCTGCCGATTCACTTTGTTCCGAATTGTCTGGTGCTAACGGTTGAAGATTGTACGTTGCGCGAGTTGTTCGAATTCAGCAATCGCCAACTCAAAATCACCCGTGTCTACGCACCACATCTCTGGAAGCCGGTCCTGCTCGGAAGTTTGCTTTTTGTATCAGTGTTCTTTGGTGGAGTCGTATTGGTACTCGTTAATGCAGCGCTCGGCCGGTTGCATTGGCTGCCATTTCTTATTGTCACCATCATCTTTGCGTTGGGAGCGTTAAAGTCCTACTTGCGGTGGCGGACGGTAACCACGGTACTTGGGCCGGCGGCGCAGTTGCCGAACACTCTATTGGCCCATGTCTTCCTATGGCCGGCCGCTTCGGCGCTTTACCTGTGGAATGCGGTCGTGGCCCTTTTCTCACGAAGGATCGAGTGGCGAGGAATTACCTACGAATTGAAATCACCGGATCAAGCTGTCATCATCCCCAAGACCAGTAATGAGTAAGGAGTGCTGAGTAAGGAGTGCTGAGTACTGAGTGCTGAGTGCAGAGTTCCCGGGCCCGAGGTTTCGATTAACTCGATCGGCACGGTGGAACACTTCAAGATTCGCACAAAGCCGGAACTCAGTACTCAGTACTCAGCACTCAGTACTTTTTTAAAGTCAAATGCCTAACAAAGCCGTACAACTTATCCAGCTTTTGCGATCTGCCAGGCGCGAGCGTCGCCTGGGTACGGTGATCCTCTTCGTGACTTCGCGCTGCAATGCTTTCTGCAAAACCTGTTTCTATCATGAGCAGTTGAATCATCCTGGCGATCTCACCTTCGAGCAGATCGAAAAGCTCTCGCAGACCATGCCCGCTATTACCGACCTGTGGCTTTCCGGAGGCGAGCCCACACTGCGCAGAGACGCCAGCCGCATTATCGACATGTTCGTCGAACAGAATGGCGTCGAGCGGGTGATCATTCCCACCAACGCCCTCATCAAGTCGCGCGTTTATGAGATCGTCGATCAAGCCCTGGATCACAATCGCACCCTCGATCTGTATCTAAACATCGCGCTCGACGGCTATGGCGAAACTCACGATCGGATCCGAGGTGTTCCCCGGAACTGGGAGAAAGCGCTCGACTGCATTCAGTCGCTCTATCCCCTGAAAACAAAATACGAAGATCGGTTCAGATTGAACGTCAATACCGTTGTTTGTGCGGAGAACTACCATGAGATCGAAAAGCTCGCTGAGTTCATGTGGGAAAACTATCGCCTGGATGGTCAGTACTTCAACATCGTCAGAGGCGAAACACTCGTCGGCGATGAAATCAAGCAGGTGCCACCCGACGTCTTGCCTGGCATGTATGTTTACGTTTCGAAGCTGACCAGGCGTTACGGCGACCGCATGTTTGCGAACGACGATGCAAGCAAGCGATTCATAAAGAATGTTGCATATGTTGGCGCGATCACCACGCACTACCGGACACAGCATGCTAACTTTGAGTCATCGACGCCCTGGCCGTTCCCCTGCACCGCAGGCGAGACCACCGCGGTGATTGATTACAACGGCGACGTGCGCGCGTGCGAACTCCGCGAAAAGTTCGCCACGCTTTCTAATTTCGATTACGACTTTGGCGCCTTGTGGGAAGCGAACGAGCGGCAGCTTGAGCTGAGTGCGATCGACGGAGGCAAAGCCTGTTGGTGTACCCACGTCTGTTTTATTCACGATTCGATGCGGCATTCGCGTACTGCCTTATTGTACGAGTTGCCGAAAAACTTTCTGACGCGAGAGAGTTGGTAGATGCCTGATGACGACCCAGGTGAAGCGAATCGAAAGAGCGCACTGGCTTATGCTGCGGCCTTTGGTTTGTTCGCTTCGGTAGCGGGATTCTGCGGAATTGGCTGGCTGCTTGATCGCTGGTTGCAAACATCGCCGTGGCTTATGGTGGTCGGGTTAATCGCCGGCGCAATCGGCGGCTTTTATCAGTTCATCAGACTCGCGTCAAAGATTGGCTGAGTCCAAAAATTTCATGGGCCGTCCTCCGCGGCCGTCCCAGGGATCCAGAGGAAGTTTGCCGCGCATTTACGCGGAGAACACGGATCGGACAAAGAGCAAGAGTCGACCGGCATCGCTACTTTTAGTTGGCCGCCGCTGATCCGTATCATCCGCTTAAATCCGTGGCTTCATTTTCGAACTGACGAGAGGCTGCCGCCACGGAGGGTCGTCCCGATAAGCGCTGCTCGACAATTTTGCGTTTTTACGTGTAAAATCACCAACTTTGCAGATGCCGGATCTCACTAACAATAGAGGCCACATCACGATTCAAGGCGAAACGGAGCCGGGCGTTTCCGCGAGGATCCTGCAGGTCATGGCGTCAGCCGTGGCTCTGGCCGTCCTTGCGAGTCTCTTCGTTTCTCCCTGGCGAGTAACCACAGGCTTGTTGCTGGGCGGCGGTCTTTCCTTGCTCAGTTATTATTGGATGAGCAACTCGATTGCGTCGGCATTCAACGTTTCTTCCGCGGGACTGCGGCCCCAGATAAAACTGGCGACTTATATTTTAAGGTACTTCGTGATCGCGTTTGTTGTTTACGCTGCTTACAAGTTGAATGTCATTTCGCTGCCCGCGGCACTCGCCGGCATGTGTAGTTTTGTGGTGGGGCTCTTCGCAGAGGCGCTTAGAGGACTGTATCTCACAATCGTTCATCGAGAGGAAATTAGTTAATGTTCTGGTTGGAAACTGCGGGTAAAACCGCCGAACACGGTGAGCCGGCAGGGGGTACCGCTGCGCATCACACGCCGATCATCGTAGAGTTGGTTAACAAGTGGTTCGGCGAGCCGGTCTATCACCTCCAACTCAAGTATACCAAGCCGTTGTGGACTTCCTTTTTCGCAAAGTTCAATACAACGCCGGACGCGGTGTTTGGTCCCTACACACCTGAGAATGCAATTCCCTGGTACACAGTCATGTTTGTAATCGCCTGCATCCTGAGTGTGGTGATCATCTGGATCTTAAAGGGCAGGCTTTCAGCCGAAGAACCAGGTCATGGACAGCAGACATTAGAACTCGGCGTGCTCGCGGTACGCGACATGCTCGCTGACATTGTGGGGCCACATGGGTTGAAATACTTCCCGCTGGTGATGACTTTTGCAATCCTGATCCTGGTTTCCAACCTGATGGGGCTGTTTCCGCTTTTCATGTCGCCGACCGCCGCGACCAGCGTAACGTTCGCGCTCGGCATCACGTCGTTCCTTTATTACAACTACGTCGGGATCAAAGAGAACGGCGCGCTTACTCACTTCAAGCACTGGGCCGGCCCTGTCTGGTGGATTGCTCCGCTAATTTTCCCGATCGAGGCTATCAGTAACTTTATTAGGCCGTTCTCGTTGGGGATACGCCTTTTCGGAAACATTTTTGCCGACGAGCAGGTTGCGTTGACGGTCTCCAGCTTGGGTGCCCCAATCACCTATTGGGGAATACCCGTACTGTTAATGCCGTTGGGAGTTTTTGTGGCTTTTATCCAGACGTTTGTGTTCGTTCTGTTATCCCAGCTTTATCTGAGTGAGGTGTCTCATGCTCCTCATGATGAGCACGAACACGCTGAGCATGGCGAGCATGCTGTGGATGTTCACGGTCACGGTTTGACTGGCGACGATCTGGCAACAGCAACCAGCTGATTTTATACGAAGTCGCGTTCGAGCGATGCGAGCAAATGCGCTTGCGCACGTTGGCGCGGATGTTTGAGGAATCGGGTACAGCTTTAAAGTGAACGGTCGGATTGGGTGATCATCGCTTCGCATTGTGGAAGCTACAAAGTCTGTCTTGCTGGAGCGCCGTTGTTCGAGGGGCGGTGGATACCGAATGCAGGCGAAATAATAAACCCCTGGTTTAGACCGTAACTCTGGAGCCTGGATCCGCAATTCTGAACAACCCAGGTTCAGACGGAGAGAGAATATGAAAAGACTAAGCATGGTTTTGTTTGCGGTGGTTGCGGTGTTGATGGCTGCGATGCCTGTGCTCGCGCAGGCTGAGGCAGCGCCTGCCGCAGGCACCACCTCCGGTTTGAAATATATTGGTGCGGGAATTGGCTTTGCGATCGCAGTCTTCGGCGGCGCGCTCGGCCAGTCGCGCATCGGCGCTGCAGCTTGCGAAGGTGCGGCACGGAACCCCGGGGCAGCTGCGAAAATCCAGACGATGATGATTTTAGGTCTGGCGCTGATTGAATCGTTGGTTCTGTTCGCGTTGCTGGTCGTGTTTACGCTTTAAGGCAACGAAAACAACCTTCCGGAGAATGCGAGCGCGGTTTCGACCGCGCTCGCATTTTGTTCTGAAGACAGAAAGCAGACGTCAGTATTTCGAAGTCAGAAGTCAGAAGGCAGCAGAAAGAAACTCCGAAGCCATATCAGAGACTCGGAACTCAGTACTCAGCACTCAGCACAATACTCAGTACGTCCCAAGTTCTATATTCACTGGCCTGTGTGATAGGCTGGCATCCTCCCCCACAGCAGCGAAACGAGGCAAACATCAGCAGATGAAAACTTGTCCGAAATGCGGCAATGATTATCCTGACATCAATACCTTATGCCCTGCCGATGGTGTTGCCCTCGAAAAAACGGATGACTCACTGATTGGTGAAACGCTCGCCGGAAAATATCGCATTGACGAGAAGCTAAGCAGCGGAGGCATGGGAACTGTCTACCGCGGCACGCACGTTTTGATGGACAAAACGGTTGCCGTGAAGGTGCTCCGTACTTCGCTCGCTGCCGATGAAAAGATCGTCGCGCGCTTCTCCCGAGAAGCTCGGGCAGCTTCCAGGATCTCTCATCCACATGCGCTGAGCGTTACCGATTTCGGCGAAGCTGAGAACGGTATCGTCTTCCTGGTGATGGAGTACTTAAGTGGCAAAACGCTGAAGGAGGTTATCCGCGAGGGCGGCCCAATGTCACTGGAACGCGTCGCGGGAATACTCAAGCAGGTCGGTGGCGCACTTGATGCTGCTCATGAGCAAGGTGTCGTTCATCGCGATCTGAAAAGCGACAACATCATGCTACTGGGAACGAACAGCGGTGACTATGCAAAGGTGCTGGATTTCGGCATCGCGAAGATCAAGGAGCCTGAGGGAGAATACGATCCTGGCTTAACGGCGCCTGACCTGGTGATTGGAACTCCGCAGTACATGTCTCCCGAACAGTGCTCCCAGGCCCCCGACATCGATGCTAGATCTGATATCTACTCTCTCGGAATAATCCTTTATGAGATGCTCGTTGGCCACGTCCCTTTCACCGGACCTTCGCCCACTGCGATCATGATGAAGCACCTGCAGGAGCCGGCGCCGTCGGTGCTGGACGAGAGACAAGATTTGCCGAAGCCGGTGGGTTTAATCGTTTCCCGAGCGATGGCCAAGCTGCCACAGAACCGCTATCAAACGGCGGGAGCTTTGGTCGAGGACTTAACCATCGCTTCGCAAACCGATGTAGTCGCGCCCAAAACAGCGGAGCCCGCGCAAACCGATGAACGCGCGGCACCTGAAAACGCGGATGGGCCAGACGAGGTGACGGTCGTTCGGCAACGGGTAGAGCCGCCGGCTCCGGTGCGGGTCGTTGTGCATCCGCATTCAGCACCGCCAAGCCCCAGTTTCAATCCATGGAAAGTTTTGATTCCTTCTCTCGCCGGATTGATTGTGGTGTTCGCCGTGGTTTATGCGTTCACGCGAGGTTCTGAAAAGCCTTCGGAAACACCTACTCAACCAACTTTGGTAGCAGACCCTAACAGCCAGCCGGTTCAGCCTGCGGAAGCCGCAACCGGAAGAAACGAAGCGGGAATTCCGGTGAGTAGCGGAGCGTCAAATCAAACTGCGAATGCTAACGTCGATGCAAACGCTCCGGTTATGTCCCCAACGCCCCTGGATGAGGTCAACGGCAACGTGAACGTCAATGAGAATGTTGAGCCGTCGCCGGATGCAAACGCGAACACCAACAACAATCGTCGGTCTCCTGCTTTACCATCTCCGACGCAGTCAATAAATGCGAATCAGCCTGAGCCACCTTCGCCCGGATCGAATCAAGCCACACCTCGGCCTACGCCACCTAGTCCTGCTGCATCGCCCGTGGGAGAGGCCGATCCAGCGCTGCCCCTTTAAGTTTCTCACCCAGCCCTGACCAATGCTTTGCGCAGTAAGGCGAGTAGCGATTCCGCCTCGTCTATGACAACCTCAATCTCAAGCACATAGCACTGCATACCTATTCTTAGTGACTGTAATTTCACCGCATCCTTCGCCGTTGTAATCAAGCCCGTCGATCCTTCTGCACGTGCCTCTTTGCAGACCTGATCGATGTCGCGCTGAGCAAACTTGTGATGATCTGGAAATGAGTGGTTCGACTTTACGTGAAACCCGCTCAGGCGCAGCTGCTCGTAGAAAGAGTTCGGATTCCCAATACCGCAAAAGGCAGTCAGCGACTGCTTGGAGATAGTTTCGTCCACGCGGTTCCCGGTTAAGGTCTGCACTCGAACTGTCCGCATCCGGGATGTGAAGACCTGGCAGTTTACCCGCTGCCGCAATTGGGCAACCAACCCACTTGCCTTTTCAAGGATATCGCTCCGAGTAACAACTATGCAGTCCGCGCGTGAAAGACCTGTCAGCGGCTCGCGCAATCTGCCGGTGGGTAACAGCATGTTACCGCCCCACGGATCGCTTGCATCGATGACCAGCACGTTCAAATCCCGGGCAAGTTGTAGGTGCTGGTAACCGTCATCCAGTACGAAGACATCGATGCCAAGTTCCTGCACAGCCCAACTCCCGGCAGCTGCTCGATTGGCATCGCTTATGACGGCGGCGATGCCTGCAAGGTTTTGGGCCAGGAGGAACGCTTCATCGCCGGCTTCACTGACAGTGGCAAGAACCTCCTTCCCATCGGATACGACTACCCGTCTGTGCGGTTGCTCACGCCGATAACCTCGCGTCAGCACACAAACTCTTTTCCCTTCGCGTGCCAGTGCTCGACAGAAAAATTCGACAAGCGGCGTTTTACCGGTACCGCCCACTGTGATGTTTCCGACGCTGACGACTGGAACTGTCAGCGTGGTGGCGGAAAGGACCCCGCGCCGATACGCCCCCAGTCGCGCTCTAATCACAGCGCCATAGAGGGCGCTGAGCGGTGGCAGAACGAAGGAACCGGATCTCATGCTGAATGCACCCTCGGATCGGGATTACTCAGGTTAAGAGGCTTAGTGTCATTCGAGTCTCCCAACAACGGTAGCAGCCGCAGCACCGTCTTCTCGGTGGCGCCCTGGTTTGTGCGCACTAGCTCCTTCGCGGCCTTTCCCAAAGACTCACGTTTCAACTGATTGTCCAGCAATGCAGAAAAAACAGTTGCCAATTCGCCTGGCGCGTCACTTTCACTCAACGGCGGTAACTGTACGATTGCCTTACCTTCAACGAAGGAGTCCACGATTGCTCTGAAGTTGTTGGTGTGCGGACCTGTCACGATGCTCGCTCCAATCGCTGCCGGCTCAAGGATGTTGTGACCGCCGTTTTGCGAGATGCTCCCGCCCACAAAGACGATCGTGGCCAGCGGGTATGCGGCCGGTAGTTCGCCAATTGTATCCAACAGTATCAAATCGTGATTCTCGTGCTCGACTGGATTGGTGCGTCGGGTCCAGGAGTATCCCGAGCTTTTCATAAGGGTCGCTACTTCATTGAATCTCTCAGGATGGCGGGGGGCGATCAGCAGTCGAGGTGCTGACGCTGAAGTCTGTCGTAACAGGCGAAACGCTTCCAGCAGAATCCGCTCTTCCGGGGCATGAGTGCTCGCGGCTATTAAGATTGGGCGATCGGTCGAACCAAATTGCTCCGCAAGTTCCTTTGTAAGTCCCGGAGTGAGCGGAAGTGTCCCGGTATCAAATTTTAAGCTACCTGAAACGAAGGCCTTTTCTTTATGAAGGCCTAACATTCGAATTCGGTTGGCATCGGCTTCGCTTTGCATGATCGCACTGTCGACTGACGACAGCACCCGCGTAATGAACGGTTTGATGTAGCGGTACCGGCGAAAGGAGCGCTCAGAGATTCGGCCATTCACCACGGCAACGGGAATTCGCTGCCGCCCACATCGTCTTATAAAGTTTGGCCAAAGTTCAGTCTCCATTAAAAGAACGAGTGAGGGATCGATCTGCTTCAGTGCTCGGCGAACCGTGAACGCCCAATCAAAAGGAAAGTAGATCACCTGCGCGGCGGTGTTCTTGAACGCCTCCCGTGCGAGCGTTTGACCTGTGACAGTGATCGTCGAAACTACGAGCAGATGATTGGGAAAGCGCTGCTGCAACGATTCGACAAGCGGGCGAGCAGCCTGTGTCTCACCCACCGAGACGCAGTGCAGCCAGATAACACGTTTACCGTTCGAGTGAACCGGCGGAAGCCAGCCCATCCTTTGCCTAAACCCGGCAACGTACTTTCCATCTCGAATAGCGTCGAAGATAAATCGAGGCAGGAGAACCAGGAAGCCCAACGTCAGGAGAAGACTGTAGACAAGGTACATAGGCAGGTGAGTCAGACGTTCGAGGCTGTCCTGGACGGCCCGCGATGCTGTCCTACCGAGTGCATGCCCAGTTATTTCGCACGTTCGATATAACGGCTTTCGGTCGGATCTACGCGGATGCGGTCGCCCTCGTTAACGAACGGAGGTACTGTTATCGTTACTCCATTTTCAAGAGTAGCCGGCTTGTTTACGTTCGACACAGTTGCACCCTTCATCGTCGGTTCCGTCCGTGTCACGGTCAATTCCAACGAGGGCGGTAAGTCTATTCCGATTGGCGCGCCGTCGTAAAACTCTGCCTGGAGCTTCAATCCAGGCGACAGCCATTGAGCGGCATCGCCAAGGTCGTCATCATTCAACGCAACTTGCTCGTAATTCTCGGTGTTCATGAAATGATGATGCGATCCATCCGAATAGAGATACTCCATCTCATGCTGTTCGAGGCTGGCGCGCTCCACGGTATCGGCAGAACGAAAGCGGTGCTCGAAAGACGAACCAGTCATGATGTTGCGCAGTTTGGTTTGTACCATCGCGCGAAGATTGCCGGGAGTGTGATGACGAAACTCCATAACTTTGCAGGGGGAGCCTTCAAAAAGAATCACCATGCCGCGCCTGATTTGAGTAGCCTGAATTGCCATAGTCTGGTTAAGTCTCCGTCAAAGTGGGTAATGAAAACTTGCGACTGCAAGGAGGAAAATCCTAACGATGTTGCAAGCGGCGTAGTCTAGCGAGCCAAACGCGGCTTTGTCCAGCCGCGACACTTGCGAGGTGGTTACTCCTTCGTAACCGCAAAAAGGCGGCTTCGCCGAAATAAGAAAACATTTCGGATAAGCCGCCTTTCCTGAGGAGCCCACCTACCTCGATTGTCTAAACGCCGTGCGATTTGAAAGGTTCCAAAGAGGTCACGCCGCGCGAGTTCTCGGTAGGCGGCGTTGGCGTGCAACACGCTCGAGCCAGCGTTGTGCTTGTTCGTAGTGGGGAAAGCGCCGCTCGTCCTGCCTGAAAGCTGCCGTGTGATAGTAACGACGACCGTTAATAAACCGCGCAGCGTGCTTAATGTGAAGCATTTCATGGTAAAGGATGTATTCGACGAACCACTCTGGCACATCAGGAGAATCAAGCGTCTTGCTGATCGTGATCGTGTCATAGACTCGATCGTGGTGGCCGAGAATTGTTCGGGTTTTTCTTTGAGACCACGTCAAAGTGGGTTTCTCCAGTTCACCATCAAAAAACTTGCGGTTGAGCTTGGTAAACATTCGCTCAAGTTCATAAGTCTCGCCCTGCGACGAAGAGATCATCTTCCGCCCGCGACGTTTCCGGGCGATATCTGCGGCTCTCATGATCTCCGGCGTCAGGGAATAGTCGCGATACACACGATCATGAACATCAGGAGTCCTCTTGCCGAGCAGCCTTGCAACCAGCACAAACGCCAGCGCCCTTAGAACATCAGGCGGACAATTCTTACAGATATCGGAGAGGCGAACATAGACGCGGCCTGACCGAACTCTGATCGTGTGGTGCAAACCCGCATAAGGATAGAACCGTACTTCAATCGCAGGTACGGCACGATTGCTGCCGAGATGGCGAAAGGCGTCGGCGAAGAATTTCTGAGATTCAGTCATCGCGTGTGACGGTTAATGGCCTGCAGGTGAATAGAGTGGACAACCCTGCGGCAGCATGCAGTTTGTGCGCTGAGACCCAACTGGAAAACGTGGAATAGAACCCAGTATGGCAATCATCTTAAGGACCAGACTGGGCGACCGTCAATGTCACCGGAGCTACAGCCAAAAACCCCTTCAAAAGCGGGGAAAGCTGCCCCGGTGGTGCTAGAGAGGTAAGGACAGTATTTCAAGAGCGTGGCTAAACTGTTGTCAGTCAATAGCTTAACGCACGACCTGCTGTTTACATGCGTGATTGGCATTGCTCTCTGCAAACACGACAGTCCCAAGCCAAAGCAATGTTTGCAGGCATGTTACAGATTCCTTTATACTGCCAGCGTCGGCCTGAAAGGCCGTACCATCCCACAGAAATCGCAAAATAAGGCGTAAATTTGGATTACTGATGCCCCGTCGCCGCGCAAACCTCAACCAGACCACCAAAGAAACTCCTGATTCTCGCGGCGAAGCAGTACTTTCCGCGATTATCAAAGAACATCTTGTTACCGGGGAGGCCGTCGGTTCGAAGGTCTTGTCTGAGCGGTTTGCCAAGGGGCATGGCTGGAGTTCAGCCACTATCAGAAATGTCATGGGAGAACTGGAGGACGCGGGACTTGTTGAGCAGCCCCATACCTCTGCGGGCCGCGTACCAACTGACAAGGGATACCGTTACTACGTCGATCACATGTTAGGCGAGACTCGCCTATCGCCGTCGGATCTGAAGGCGATTGACCGCGTGTTTGTGTCGAACGACATGGACTCGGTGTCATCCGACCGCCTGATGGAACGTGCGTCGCACGCTTTGTCGGAACTTTCAGAGAATGTCGGCATAGTCATCTCACCCTCCCTTGCTGACAATCAGTTAAAGCATATTGAGTTTCTACTGCTTTCCGACAAACGAATCCTGGTAGTGCTGGTAACCGGCACGAATAACGTTCACAACAAGATCATCCGCGTCGACGACGCGCTCACTCAGGACGAGTTGGAACGGACGGCTCGCTATCTCAATGTCGAGTTCACGGGCAAGAGCCTGTTGGTAATCCGGGGTGAGATACTTGAGCTGATGCGTGAAGAAAAGGCTCTGTACGATCGCTTGCTTCGCAACGCGATTCTTCTTTGCGACATGAGTTTGGAAGGTGAGGAGTCAGGTTCTGGCGAAGTGTATGTTGATGGCGCTTCGAACATTCTTTCAAAGCCCGATTTCGTGGACATCGATCGAATGCGCGAGCTGTTTAGAACGTTCGAAGAGAAATCACGACTTATCAAGATTCTCAACGAATGCGTCTCGCGCGAGCAGTACTCGTCTTCAGACGAAGTTCGAGTGGTGATTGGACGCGAACATCCCACGTCCTCGATGCGTAACTGCACGCTCATCACGGCGCCTTACAGATTCGGCCCGGGCGAAAGTTTGGGAACGCTGGGTGTCGTGGGTCCGATGAGGATCGAGTATTCTCGCGTTATGGCTATGGTAAACTACATGGCGCGGTTGATTGAGCGCCGACTGAGCGATGAAACTCCTCTTTACTGAATGCCCTTAAAATAAGACCCATTGGTAACGTCCAACTACAGGGTGATGGTCTCCGGTAAAAAATCACGCAGATGGTCCCGAATTCCGATAAGGTTCCTCGATTCGGAGGGAAGCAACTTCGCCACAAACGGGGAGCCGACTAGTGATGAAGACGAATCGAGCGAAAAGCGACTCGGAGATTCAAAAAACGACGAAATGGATCTGAACGAAGAAATTAACCCGGAAGAAAACGAATCAAACGGGGAAGATGATCTTTTCGAAGACGCGGCACCGGGTTCCTCCCCTGTTGAAGGTGGCGGGCCTGCGGTCGCCGAACTAGTCGCCACCAGGGCTGAGTTGAAGCGGGTGGAGTCAGAAGTTAAGGATCTCAAGGATCGGCTGGCTAGGCGCCAGGCAGATTTTGAAAACTATCGAAAAAGGACCGAGCGCGAGCGAACTGAAACTTACAATCGCGTTGTTGCCGATATCGCCGGAAAGCTGCTGCCGGTTCTGGACAACCTGAAGCGAGCGCTTGACGCGGAAGAAACGGTTGAGAGCGGCGAGTCGGATGAGTTCAGGCACTTCCTGAGCGGCGTGGATCTTATTCATAAGCAACTCGACGGAGTCATCGATGCTTTGGGAGTGAAACCTATCCCTGCCGTGGGTGAGCCGTTCAACCCGCATCTTCACGAGGCAGTAGTCACGGAGCCTTCTGACGAGTTTGAACCCGACATCGTGATGCAGGAAATTGTGCGAGGCTATCGAATGGGCGACAGGCTGATTCGACCTTCGCTGGTAAAAGTGGCTGTCAAAAAGTAGCGACCGTTTGGACTGACTGCATGGGAAAAGCTATCGGAATAGATTTGGGTACCACCAACTGCTGCGTCGCCGTCCTGGAAGGCGGCGCAGTTCAGATCGTGCCAAACAAAGAAGGCGGGCGAACCACCCCAAGCGTAGTGGGTTTCACCGATAAAGGTGAACGCCTGGTGGGGCAAATCGCGAAGCGTCAGGCGGTGACCAATGCCGCCAATACGGTTTACGCCGTCAAACGCTTGATAGGGCGAAAGTTCAACTCGCCGGAAGTCCAGCGACTGCGCGAGACGTCTGCCTTTGAAACAATTGACTCGCCCAACGGTGACGCGCGTATTCGCGTTCAGGGGCGCAGTTATAGTCCTCCGGAACTGTCGGGGATAGTGCTGCAACGGTTGAAGGCTGCCGCTGAAGACTTTCTCGGTGAAGCCGTCACGGATGCAATCATTACCGTCCCAGCCTATTTTGACGATACGCAAAGACAAGCCACGAAGGATGCCGGCAAAATCGCAGGACTAAGAGTCGAACGAATCATAAACGAGCCGACTGCTGCAGCGCTCGCCTACGGCTTGGGCAGGTCAGATGCCGAACGCATCGCCGTTTATGACCTCGGTGGCGGCACCTTTGATATCTCGATTCTCGAAATGAACGATGGCGTTTTCGAAGTGCTGGCGACCTCGGGGAATACGTTCCTGGGTGGCGAAGATCTCGATGAACGCATTATGAGCTGGATGGCCGATCAATTCCTTGCTGACTCGGGAATTGACCTGCGACAGGATCGGTTGGCGCTGCAGCGTTTGAAAGAGGTCGCAGAACGCGCTAAATGCGAGCTCTCCTCATCCATTGAAACGAACATCAACCTTCCCTTTATCGCGGCCGACGCCACGGGACCGAAACACTTCAACAAATCTCTGACCCGCGAAGAGTTTGAGAACCTCGTCAGCGATTTAATCGAGCAGACGGTCGAGCCCTGTCAAAAGGCGTTGCAGGACGCGAAACTACGGCCTTCCGATGTCGACAAGGTGATTCTTGTTGGCGGCCAAACCCGCTCGCCAATTGTCGAGCGCACGGTGGAAAGGATCTTTGGTAAACGTCCTTCTGTGGAGATAAATCCGGATGAGGTCGTGGCGATGGGCGCAGCAATTCAAGGTGGGGTCTTAACAGGCGATGTAAAAGATATCGTGCTGCTCGACGTTTTGCCTTTGAGTCTGGGTCTGGAAACTCGCGGGGGATTGTTCACCAAGATCATCGATCGAAATTCCACGATTCCCTTGCGCAATAGCCTGACCTTTACAACCGTTGTCGACAATCAATCATCTGTGGAGATTCACATTCTGCAGGGCGAACGCGAAGTTGCGCAAGGCAATCGTTCGCTTGGAAAGTTCGAGCTGGTGGGTATTCCTCCCAGCCCCCGTGGTGTTCCTCAGATAGACGTCTCTTTTGAAGTTGACGCGAACGGGATTGTGTCGGTCTCGGCTCAGGACAAAGCGACCGGTCAGGAACAGCAAATGCGCATTACCCCGACTTCGGGCTTAGCGCCAGATGAGATTGAACAACTGATCAAGGAAGCTGAGGCATCCGCTGACAGTGACCGGGAAGCCAAGGAGATGGTCGTTTTACGCAACAAGCTCGACTCGATGTTGCGCAACACTCAGAAGTCGTTCACTAAGTTCGGCGGCATCCTGTCAGCAAATGATCAGGAGATAGCTGAACGGGTTTTTGTTGAATGCGAAGCAGCCGCGAAGACCACTATTCTCGAGGACTTGAATAAAGCTTTGAACGGACTCGAGCGAATAGCGGGTCAATTGACCGCCGCCATGATGGATCCCACGGGAGAAAACACGCCGAAAGGCGCTGAAGATCCGGTGTAAACTTCCCAATTTAGTTATCAGAAATTAATCAGAGATCAGAAATCGAATAATTAAGACAGAGGCTTGCAGAACCGCTTAATGAGTAAACGAGATTATTACGAAGTACTTAGCGTCAGTCGCACAGCAACGGATCAAGAGATAAAGAGCGCATACCGGCGCCTTGCCGTGAAGTTCCATCCGGACAAGAACCCTAACAACGCATCGGCGGAAGAGAAGTTCAAAGAAGCTGCCGAGGCGTATAGCGTGCTGGCTGATGCCGAACAGCGCCGCCGATACGATCGATTCGGTCATGCCGGAGTTTCGAGCGCGAGTGGGAATGCCAATTGGGGTGCTCCGGGCTTCGGCGGCATCGAAGACATTCTCGGTGACCTGTTTGGGTTCGGAGACGTTTTCGGCGGAGCCCGCGCCGGGGGTCGCCGCTCAGCCGCACAACGGGGTGCCGACCTGCGCTACGATCTCGAGATCTCGCTTGAGGAAGCATATCGCGGGATGACGGCTCAGTTGCGAATTCCGCGCCTGGAAACCTGCGAGGCCTGCGAAGGCAATGGCGCCTCGAAGGGGACGCTTCCCGAGACCTGTCATACGTGCACGGGCAGCGGCCAGGTTCGTTATCAACAGGGCTTCTTTTCTGTGGCTCGAACATGTCATGGGTGCCGCGGGACTGGCCGGGTAATTAAGAACCCATGTGAAGAGTGTCGGGGCGCAGGGCGAATCGAGAAAGAAAAGCAGATGGAAGTGAAGATCCCTGCCGGGGTGGAAACGGGATCACGGCTGCGAGTACAAGGAGAAGGTGAGGCCGGCACGCAAGGCGGACCAGCCGGCGACCTTTACGTCGTGATCCATATTGCGGAGCACGAACAGTTTGAACGGCAGGGCAGTAACATTTACGCGTCGGTCCCCATCACTTTTGCCCAGGCAGCGTTGGGAGCAGACGTGGCAGTCCAAACTCTGGAAGAAGACGAGCGACTTAAGATTCCCTTGGGGACACAAACAGGCACAGTGTTTCGGCTTAAAGGGAAAGGCATGCCGGTGCTCGGTGGCCGCGGCCGCGGGGATCTCTTTGTCGCAGTCAGTGTCGTGACGCCGACGTCGTTAACTCGCGAACAGCGAAAGCTGCTCGAACAGCTCGAGGCCGTTGAGAACAAGGACCTTGATGATAAAGGTTTGGTAGACAAAGTGCGCGACATCTTTGGTTGAGGTTTTCAACTCTTGACAAAAGTGACAAGCCGCGCAAACTCAAATTTGGTTTGCGCGGCTTTTCTGCTGTTTGCCGGTTCGATGAGCGGAAGGAAATAAAACTGATGCTGAAAGCGGCGAAAGATTTTTTAGGGATAGTTTGTATCGCGCTCGTGCTGCTATCACCGGGAGTCTTGACGGCCCAGGACGCGCTCGAAAAATGGGGAACGTTCGACTTTCAATCCAGCGCGATCAAGCCCGATCAGCTTAAAGATCTCACGTTGGAAGATTTGAAACTGCTGCGCGGGACTATCTTTGGCAAGCACGGGCGCAGCTTCAAGGATCCGGCTATCCGGCAATACCTCGAGACCCGCGATTGGTACAACCCGAATCCTGACTTCAACAATTCGATGCTGAACACAATAGAGCGCAAGAGCCTGGATTTGATTCGTGAGGCCGAGGCAGCGCAGCACGATCACGTCCAGCCCGGTGACATGCGACACTACCGGAACACGCTATTGACGAGAAAGAAGCTCGGGACCCACAGCAATGCCGAGTGGATCGTCCTGCGGGCCGAGTTGGAGGCAATTCATGGCAAACGGTTCGATAACGACCCGTGGCTGCAGCAGTACTTTGATGAACGCTACTGGTATCGGCCGAGCGACAAGTACGATCCAAAGCAACTTTCTGACATTGAGCGAAAGAATTTGCTGACGATAGCGGCCGCACAGAAACAGAAGCGTCGATTGCTGCTATCTCCGGGAGACATGGAGCTCTTTGAAAACAGGAAGATCTCGGAACAGATGCTACAGGGCTTGAGCCTGTATGAATTACGTTTGTTGAGGAACGAGATCTACGCTCGACACGGACGGATGTTTCGAGCCATTTGGTTGCAGCAGTACTTTTACAGTCAGCCGTGGTATCAGCCCGACGAGAACTTCAAGGACGAGATGGTTTCGGGAGTTGACAAGCAAAACGTCGACACGATCGTGAAGTACGAGACGAAGATTCATTATGAGTTGGCGACCAGGCCGATCACGCGGAGACTGCTTGAAGGTCTGTTTGTGGAAGACGTGAGGAAGATGCGCAATGAGATCTATGCGCGACGCGGCAAGGTATTCAAGGAACCATGGTTGCAAAAGTACTTTTCGAGTTTTGACTGGTACAAGCCCGATCCTGCGTTTTCAGAAACCTCCCTGAATCCGATTGAGAGACGGAACGTCGCCACCATCGCCGCTTATGAGAAGAAGGCAGTAAGCGAGATGGATGTCATAGAAGGTTGATAAGGCTTACGGGCCTCGCGTGACGAGGTCGAAAGAAGAAAAGAAGTTTCGAGTTTCAAGTTTCAAGTTTCAAGTTCTTGAGTGTTGCGTTAGGGACTCCCGTTTGCTGTTGAATTCTACCAGAAGCTCAAAACCCGAAACTGAAACTTGAAACTCGAAACTCGAAACTCGAAACTCGAAACTCGAAACTCGAAACTCGAAACTCGAAACTCGAAACTAGAAACTCGAACTTCTTCTCATGCGCGCAATCCAAGTCTCAACCCCCGGGGGCCCCGAGGTCTTAACACTCGTTAATCTGCCTGTTCCCGAACCCCAGCCACACGAGGCTGTCGTCCAGATCAAAGGGGCCGGCGTCAATTTCATCGACGTCTATTTCCGTGAGGGTCGCTATCCCGCTCCGCTGCCCTTCGTCGCAGGTCAGGAAGGCGCAGGAATCGTGACTGCCATCGGCGGTGAGGTGACCACCGTCCAAATTGGTGATCGTGTCGCATACGTCGGCGTGCTCGGCAGTTATGCCGAATACGCGGCGGTGCCTGCACAACGCCTGATTCACATTCCCGCGCAACTCGATTTCAATCAAGCCGCTGCGGCGATGCTGCAAGGCATGACCGCTCATTACCTCTGCCGCAGTAGCTATCCGCTGAAAGCCGGAGAGACCGCACTGATTCACGCCGCAGCCGGTGGCGTGGGCTTACTGCTCGTGCAGATGGTTAAACGGCTTGGTGCGCGTGTTATCGCAACGGTCGGCTCCGAGGAGAAGGCAAGGCTGGCACACGATGCGGGGGCTGACGAACTAATCATTTACACTCGAGACGATTTTGAAGTTGAGACTCGACGGTTGACTAATGGTCAGGGAGTAGACGTTGTGTACGATGGTGTGGGAAAGAGTACCTTCGAGAAAGATCTGAACGTTCTGCGCCCGCGTGGTTATCTGGTTCTTTTTGGCGGCGCGAGTGGGGCCGTTCCACCTTTCGACCTAATCAAGCTTTCGCAGAAAGGCTCGTTGTTCATTACTCGGCCGACGCTTGCTCATTACACGGCCACGCGCGAAGAACTCGAGTGGCGAGCCGGCGATGTGCTGGGCGCGATTGAGCGTGGTCAGGTAAAGCTGCGAATCCACAAGTCCTATCCGCTGGCTGAGGCCCAGCAAGCCCACCGCGATCTGGAAGGACGCAAGACCACGGGGAAGCTGCTGTTGATTCCATGATCAATCTGGGTTTGATTTGCAAAATTAGGGTTGCTGATGAGCTCTGAGATCTGAAAATCTGAGATTTCAGATTACATCCGGTATCTTGCTCCAGCACGTTTCAGCGCCTCAGCCTCCAAATCCATATTCTGCAGTCTCAACGTCACGTCCGCGTTGAGATCCAGTCCAGCGCGTTCGCCAGCCTGTAATTTCACCGTCCCGGCGGCAGCAATCATTGCGGCGTTATCAGTTGATAGATGCATTGAAGGGAAGTAGACCGGAACACCCAGGCGTTCCGCTGCCTCGCGCGAAGCTTTCCTGAGCGCCCCATTACAAGCGACACCTCCCGCGACAATCAGTGTCTCTGGCCGATAGTCCTTAGCGACTCGTTCCATGGTACCCACGAGCGAGCGCACTACGGTGCTCTGAAAGCTCGCAGCCAGATCCTTTATGCCCTGACCGGCTTTTTCACCTTCTCCGACTGGCTGCAAACGCGTTGCGCGAACGTGTTTCGTAACGGCAGTCTTCAATCCGCTAAAACTGAAGTCCGGCGTGCCGTCGCCCATGCGCGGCACAGCAAACTTCACTGCTTTGGGATTGCCCTCCCGCGCCAGTCGTTCAATAACCGGGCCGCCCGGATATCCCAGGCCCAACATCTTTGCCACCTTGTCGAACGCTTCACCGGCCGCGTCATCGCGGGTGCGCGCGAGAACTTTGTACTTGCCGGGTTCGGGTACATAGAAGAGATTCGAGTGACCTCCCGAGACGATGAGGGCGAGCGCAGGATACCTGACCGGCGGATTCTCAAAGGCCACGGAATAAATGTGACCTTCAATATGGTTCACGCCCACCAGCGGTTTGTTGAGCGCGAACGCCATTGCCTTTGCGTAAGACACGCCTACGAGCAGCGAACCGACCAGTCCCGGGCCGACAGTTACCGCCAGACCGTCAATCTCGCGGGGCGCCACTGCAGCACGCTGGAAGGCTTCGTTAACGATGGGGACGATCTTGTCGAGGTGCTCACGCGAGGCCAGTTCAGGCACCACGCCGCCAAAGCGCTTATGCGTTTCGATCTGGGAAGCGATGACTGAGGAGACGATCTCGCGTCCATCGCGCACGAGGGCGGCCGCGGTTTCGTCGCAGGAGCTTTCAATTCCGAGAACCAGCATAGCTGTGATTCTAGCAGCGTTCATGGGACGAACTAAATTAAGACGCCGGGTAGTAGCGGCCAGCCCTTAGCTTTCATTTGACTCGCTCGTTACTGCAGCGAGTAGAAGCTGAGCGCCGAATCCCCTTGCTTCAAAATCCTTGTGCGACGGAGGTTACCTGCTTCTTCCGGCAAACTGTTTTTGTGATGGTGCTCAACCACCAGTAAACCACCGACATTGAGCAGTGCTGCATTGTCAGAACCAAAGAGCTCCAGCTCTGCGAGATATTCCATGGCGTATGGTGGATCAAAGAAGATGATGTCCCACGATCCAACTACGTTGAACTTACGCTTGCCGGCGTCTTTAGTTACCAGCCGCAGGAATTCCGTCGCCTCCGATTGAATGACTTCAGTTTCATCTTCCGGGGCGCGGACAAGATCCAGATTGGCCTCAACCAGACCGCACATCTTGCGCGAGCGATCGACGAAAGTAACATGGCCTGCGCCTCTTGAAAGGGCTTCGATACCAATTGCGCCCGATCCGGCGCACAGATCGAGGAAGTGCGTATCCTGAATTCGCGGAGCGAGCACGTTGAAGAGCGTCTCTCGCAAACGATCGGACGTCGGCCGCACCTCCAGCGAAGGGGGACTCTTGAGATTTCTACCGCGATATTTGCCGGCAATGATTCTCATTTTAGAGTGGAGTCTTTGGGCGTGCGCTGCATGTCGTCGACAAGTCTCGACTTCAAACAAGTTATCCTATGCGCGCTAAGCCAAACCTGGGATCAGCCTGGACGCGATTGATCATCTTCGCAGTTTCCGCACCCTTCTCACCCTTGCTCAGGTAATACTCCGCTTCCTTTCTGGCTCTTTCGAGTAGCTGCTGATCCCGTACCAGGTTGCCGATACGAAACTCCGGCACGCCCGCTTGTCTGGTGCCCAGTAGTTCGCCTGCGCCGCGAATTTCCAGATCCTTTTCCGCAATGACGAATCCATCATTGGTCTCGGCCATGATACCTAGTCGCTCCTCAGCCACCGCGCTCCTTTTGTCGCTCGTCAACAACAAGCAGTAGCTCTTTTCGGCGCCACGGCCTACACGCCCGCGCAGTTGATGAAGCTGGGAAAGACCGAATCGTTCCGCGTGTTCGACCACCATCACGGATGCGTTCGGCACATCGACGCCGACTTCGATTACTGTCGTGGAAACCAGAATATGAATTTCACCCGATACAAATCGCTTCATCACGTGTTCTTTATCGATGGGCCTCATTCTGCCATGCACGAGTCCGACTGAGTGCTTTGTGAAGACCTTGTCGCGCAGGTATTCAAAACGCCGCGTCGCATCTTTAAGGTCCACCTTCTCTGATTCCTCGACAAGTGGGTATACGACATAGGCTTGTCGCCCGGCCTTTAGCTCGCGAGTTATTAGTTGTTTCACAGCGCCGCGGTCTTGAGGGTTATCAGCAAAAACCAGCGTCTCGATGGGCGTCCGGCCCGGCGGCAACTCATCGATAACCGAAACATCCAGGTCGCCGTAAACCGTCATCGCCAGCGAACGTGGTATGGGCGTGGCCGTCATCACCAGCACATCAGGATTAAAGCCGCGAGCACGAAGTTCGGCACGCTGCACAACACCGAATCGATGCTGCTCGTCAATGACCACGAGCCCCAGCCGGTTGAACTTCACTGCCTCCTGAATCAACGCATGCGTCCCAATGCACGCGTCGATCTCTCCTGCGGCGAGATCGGATTGTAGCTTTCGCTTCTCAGCCGCGCGCAAAGAGCCGGTTAGCAACTCCACGCGATACGGAGTTTTGGCAAGCAGCCGCTTAATGTTTCGGGCATGCTGCTCAGCCAGAATCTCGGTGGGGACCATTAGTGCCGTTTGATACTCGTTCTCCATCGCCGCAAGCATGGCAACCAGTGCGACGATTGTTTTTCCGCTCCCCACATCACCTTGCAGCAATCGATTCATCGGCGCATCCGACTTCATATCCGCAAAGAGTTCTCGCACGACTCGGCGTTGTGCTCCTGTGAGTTTGAAGGGAAGCACGGCGGCAATTGAGTCCTTAACGTTGGTGTCGATCTTGATCGTTGCACCTTTCGATTCCTTGATTCGCAGACCTCGTTTTAGAAGTAGACCGAAGGTGAGCCAAAAGAAGTCCTCGAAGATGAGGCGCAGATGAGCGGGACTGCGTGACTGTTCATAGTCTATAAGCCGCGCTTTGTCAGGCGGGAAGTGCACTTCCCGCAACGCTCGCGCGCGGGTGATCAGATATTGGCGGCGAAGTAAATCTGAAGGCAGAGATTCTTTTACCGCAGCATCCGAAAGCCGGCCGAGCACTGCATGGATGATTTCGCGCAGGCGCTTTGATTGCAGTTCGCCCAGTTTTCGATAGATGGGGACGCATCGGCCTGCATGGATGGCGGCCAGTTCGGGATCGCTCTCAACGTCGAGAGCATCCGCTGCAGCCACGCCGGCGTTTTCGTCTCCTACTTCGCCGACGGTTTCCTTGTGCGCCGGGCGCATCTCTAGCTCGTCCGCGGGTTTGTTCAATCGCAGCGCAAACGTTCCACGCCCCGAGTCCCACTCCCATCGGCCGAACGTGATAAATCGCGAGCCGCGCGTGAAGCGCTTTGTGTAGTAGAGGACGATATCGCGTGCGGACGGACCTGAGACGAACCACCACACGACGACCGGCCTCCCGCTACGCGCCGCATCGGTGGCGCTGACTTCAAAGATGAACAATTGGGATCTACCGACTGAGCGCCGGTTTCGTACCTGATAACCGCCGGCGAGTTTTGTGTAGAGTTCAAGCGACGCTTCCTGTCCCTCCTCCAGATCCGCAATCTGCTTGAGGTTAGAACGGTCCTCGTAACGCATGGGGAGGTACAACAACAGATCTTTGACAGTGACATCAGCCGCCAGGTTTTTTATCTGACTGGAAAGTGCCATGGCAAGTTTTTGTGCGGTTGTTGGGCCCAGCCTTGCAATCTTGTACTCATGGAGTTCGTTGACAGGAGTATCGAGGCTGAGGGCAGAGGGCATGGAGCGCGATCATAACATGCCGAGGATAATAGGGCTGTCCCAGTTAAATCATTCAACGTCGGTCGGGGCGAGCCGTCTCACTCAGTTGAGGAACCAGCTGCGATGTTTTAACGTTTACTTCGACAAGACTAACCGCGGAGACTGCATATGGCCCGTTTGGAATCTCAGGCCGAGAAGCTAATCCGAGAAGCGATTGAGAAAGGCGAGTTTGATAACCTGCCTGGTAAGGGCCAGCCTCTCGACCTCCGCGAGAATCCATTCGAAGATCCAGACCTGCGTACCGTGCACCGTCTCCTGCGAAATGCCGGTTTCGCGCCGGCCTGGATTGAAGAACGCAAGGAAATCGACGCTGAGCTGGATTCGGCTCGAGTCAAACTTGAACGAGCCTGGCACCTCTTCGCCAAGCAACAGATGGATAGGCTGCACCCGGAGTGGCAGCGGAGTGTGCGCGAATTTCGCGAGCGTGCCTTAGAGCTGAATCAGCGAATCAGGATCTATAATCTCAAAGCTCCCGCCTCGGTATTCCATCGGGCAGTGATTGACGCGGAGAAAATCATCACCGGGTTGGAGACAAGTTAGTTTTGACGATCTTGGAGCGGGGTCTCTGGAGTACGCCTCGTTTGATCAACTTAAGCTGCGCCTGCGCGTGCGTCGCTCCAGAGTTGGAGAGAAAGTTAGGTTATAAGTTCGTGGAGGAAGTGGCGCTTGTGAGCGAAAAGATGCTTAGGCAACTCCGGGAAGTACGGAACTCCCTGCTGCATTTGCACAAGATTCTCCTGGAGTATCAGCGGCATGTCTGGGAGCGTACCGGCGGTCCAATTGCGAGCAGCTACCAACTGCTGAGCCTGGTGCTACACGATCCTTACTTTGCATGGTTACACCAGCTTTCAGAGTTGGTGGTGCGAATCGATGAGTTGCTGGATTTGGAAGGGGCAACGGAAGACACTGCCGTGGCCTTGCTGGATCAGGCGAGATCGCTTTTGTTGCCGGCAGAAAATGGTGATGAGTTTCAGCGAAAGTACTTTGAAGCCATGCAGCAGTCGCCTGATGTGGTGTTGGCCCACTCAGAGGTTGTGAAGTTGTTGGGGAAGAAAATCTTCAACGTGCATTGAGATACCGCCGGCGATCCTCCCCAACTGAATCCTCAGTTAGTTGTAGCCTGGACGTTCTCTGTCTTGGCGCAGTGCTGATCGAAAGCCTGCTTGAGCTCATGTGCGATCTCGGCGGGTCCTCTGCCTTCGATCTGGTGCCTTTCCAGCATGAATACAACCTGTCCATTCTTCATCAACGCAATCGAAGGTGAGGACGGGCGGTACCCGGTAAAGTAACTGCGAGCCTTCTCAGTAGCCTCGATATCGGCGCCGGCAAAAACGGTGGCCAACTTGTCAGGCCGGTTTTCGTGTTGTAGCGCCAGGGCGATCCCCGGACGCGCTTTTCCCGCCGCACAGCCGCAGACGGAATTCACCACAACCATCACGGTGCCGCCGGTGTTCTGCAAAGTCTGGTCGACCTGCTCGGGTGCTCTTAACTCATCAAAGCCAAGCCGAACTAACTCTTCGCGCATGGGTCTGATCATAATTTCTGGGTATGGCATTTTTGTCTCCTGAAGTTTATTGTCGGTTTCAGTATGACCTAAAAAAGTACTTAGAGTCTAATTGGTGACCTACAAACTAGCTCGGATCAGAATCTTGCGCGGATCGTCTCCATCGCCGGAAATGTGAATCCGCAGCACGTTACCCTTAAGCGGATACTTGCCCAACCTTTCCGCCCATTCAATGACAATCACGGCGGTTTCATCCATCAACAATTCATCGAGGTCTACCGCGTGAGCAGCAGCCGGGCCGTCATCGAGGCGATAAAGATCGATGTGATAGAGCGTCAGGCGGCCAGAGTAGGGATTTACAAGCGTGAATGATGGGCTCGTAACCTCCTCGGGATCGAGGCCAAGTGCAGAGGCGATGCCTTTTACGAAAACTGTCTTTCCTGCCCCGAGCGGACCGCTCAACAACAGAATGTCGCCACCGCTTAGTCGTTCACCCAGTTGACGTCCCAAGTCGAGCGTCTCACGTGGAGAGGTCGAATCCCACTCGCCAACAGAGCCACGTCCGGCGCCGCTCATTGCTGAGCGAATCCCTGCGGAAGCTCGCCTTCCGGATCAAGGGTAAGAAGGGCCGCCCCAAAGTGTTCGCGAATATCGGATGCGACCATAGTGCGCATGCCCAATTTGCTCGCAGCGATGTCTCCCGCGATTCCGCCGACGTAGAGTGCGGCGACGGTTGCGGCAACCGCGTCCGGTTCTATGCGCGAGGCATAGTCCTGCGCGATGAAGCCGGCTATCAAACCCGTCAAGGTGTCACCTGCCCCGGCTGTTCCCAGTCCGGGGTTGCCGGTTGGGTTAACGACTACGCGACCATCGGGCGAGGCAACTATTGAACGCGAACCCTTCAATACGACTATCAATCCATGCCGCACGGCAAATGCTCGAGCTGCGGCCGCACGATCAGCGAGCACGGCTTTGTCTGTTTGTCCGAGCAGCCGCAGCATCTCTCCGGGATGTGGAGTCAAGATAAGCGGCGTGGTTGCCGAACCTCGAAGCTCGTCTGGCCAGGGCGCGAGGCAATTCAAACCATCGGCATCAATGACCATCGGCGTCGTTCTGCGAGTGACGATCTCGCTCACGAAGCAACGCGTTCGGTCATCGGTGGATGAAAGACCCGGGCCGATGGCTACCACGCTTGCTTTCGAAGCCAGTTGCATTAGGTGATCAATTGCTGCGTCGCTAACTGCTCCCCGATCAGTTTCTGCCAACGCCACCGTCATCACTTCTGACATTGACTGTGCGGCGACAGATGCCTGCACAGACGCCGGTGTCGCGATTGTTACCAGTCCCGCGCCCGCTCGCATTGCCGCGTTGCCGGTGAGCGCTGCGGCGCCCGTGTAACCGCTCGAGCCCGCGATAACCAGGACATGGCCGTGTGTGTTCTTGAAAGACCCGGGAGCGTAACGTGTTTCTTTAAGCCAGTCTCGGGCGTCGATTGCTTCTGTTACGAACAACTGCGGATCTGTTGCTTCAATCAGCGAAGCCGGCGAGCCGATATTTGCAACGATTAGTTGGCCGCCAAGATGCGACGCCGGCGGCAAAACATTTCCGGGTTTGGGAGCGGTGAAAGTAATCGTGAGGTCTGCATGGACGGCTTCGCCGATGGGATCGGCAAGGTCAGCATTAAGTCCGGACGGAATGTCGACGGCGACGATTAACGGACGGGCACGCGAGAAACGTTCACGTGCGCGTCGAATCAACTCGAGATGCTGGACTACCTGCAGAAAGAGTCCTTCCAGAGGTCGCGTCAAACCCGTCCCAAACAACGCGTCAATAATGATGTCGTATGTCTTCCTCGGTCGCGCCAACTCTTCCCACTCGGTGAGGTCGGTGCACTCTACAAGACTGATGCGAGAAGCCTGTGTACTGGAACCCGCATGAAAGCCGGCGAGGCATTTGACGATCTCGAAGTTTGCTCGCGCGTCGCCCTTCGTATTCTCGACTCGACCGAACAGAACGACGTCGGTGAGGGCGCCAACATTTGCCAGGAGGCGCGCCAACGCGGCCCCATCGCCGCCGTTGTTGCCTGGGCCACAGAGGACTTGAGCTTTCTTTTCAGCGAGTGACTCAGGGAATGTGGCTGCAACTGCGCGAAGGCAAGCGCCGGCGGCGGATTCCATCAAGAGCAGCGAAGGGACGTGGTATTCCTGAACCGTAAGCCGATCAATCTCACTCATTTGGGCAGCAGAGATAACAGTTTGCATCGCGGTTCGGATGATACGGGTGAGGGTTAACGCGGTCAATCAGCGCGCAAGTCATAATCCAAGGGATGATTAGGAACGAAGAGTCAAAAGCTTGGGGCCCGAGCGACGCGGGTCGTTGATCAACCTCAACCTGGTTGGGAAATGCCTCGGTAAAACTCAGTGGTCTCAGGATTCCTTTTGGAGTGGGTCCGGTCGCTGCGGGCGGTTGTAGTGGTGTTTGCGCTGCGGGAGATCTTGAGAATTCTCTTAATCCTGTCGGGTGATCACAAAAAAGGGCGGCCACCGCCGCCATCTGCCGCTGCGCCACCTTCCGTTTCCAGGATACTTAAACTAAAGAGCCAATGGTTCAGGTTCTCCAAAAAAAGCTAAAAGTATTTTCACGCCACGGCTGAAAACGTGTTTTTGTTGGATTTACTAAGGAAAACGTAAACCTGGCCTTGAGAATCAGGAGCAGGCTATCTGCATTACCGTTTCAGCCGCAGAATACGGAGTGCCTTTCCGATGACCATACTTGCCTCGCTAATCCCGAATGCTGAAGTCGTCAGAAAATAGGTAGTTCCATAAGCGCCCAGTACCACCGCCGCTACCGGAATCGGGTGCAACGCCGGCAAAGCGAGCTTAAGTCCCCAGCCGACCGCAGCGCCTGCTGTCGCGGCACTCCATAGCTTAACCAGATAGGATGCCGGAAGACCTGTTTGGCCGATGCGATTGTTTAGCGTTCGCCGCAAGAGCACAAACTCGATCCAAGCCGCAATGCTGGCGGACACTGTCAATCCGACCACACCCCACTTAGGTTCAAAGCCGAAATAGCGGGGAAGCGGCAGCGCAAATATATAACCCAAAACGGTAGCGAGCACGACGTGGACAATCGCATATAGCAAGGGCGTTCGTGTATCGCGGAGTGCATAGTAGGTCGAGGAGTAAAGCCGTCCCAGAGTCGCGGCCAGCAGACCGATACTCGAACCGGCAAGCACACCCCAAATGTAGAACGCGCCGTCTTGCTTAAATTCACCTGTCTGGTAGAGAGCAGCGGCCATCACATCGCCGAACGCCAGAAAAGCCACCGCTGAAGGAACGATGAAAAATGCGATTCGATGTAAGCCCGCATCGAGCCTGTGTCGCAGTACCTCTGCCACCTCCTCCGTGGTCCCGGTGGCCTGCGACATTGCCGGTAGCTCGGCCGCGGAGACCGACATGCCGAAAAGACTGACCGGCAAGGTGTAGATACTTTGTGTGTAAGCCAGCGCGCCGACTGCCCCGGTGCCCAACCAACTGGCCAGCCACGCATCAACGAAAGCGCTGATCTGCACCACGCCTCGACTAAAGAAGACCGGAAAGAAGTTCCGAATAACCGTTTGCACTTCGGCGTTCGCAAAATCAAAGATCGGCCGCAGTTGTTTCAAGAGGCTGAGCACCGTTGGTAGTTGTACGGCAAACTGAAGGGCGCTGCCGATGACCGAGCCCCACGCTACTATCTCGGCTAGGCGAAACTGCTCCACCCTGCTGCCGTACGCGACCAGCGAAGCGATGATCGCCACATTCCAAATAACTGGAGCTGTATAAGAGAGGAAGAATCTGCGGTGGCTGTTGAGGACCCCCAGACACCAGGCTGACATTACGAGCAATCCGGCCCCGGGAAAAAATATCTTAACCAGTCTGATCGTAAGTTCTCGTTTTTCGCCCTCAAACCCCGGCGCGATCAGGTCGATAAAGTACGGCGTGGCGAGGACGCCAACTAGGACGATCACGGAGGTGATGAGCGCGAGAATCGTCAGCACTGCGTTGGCGACGCGGGTTGCCTCTTTTCGGTCACCGTGTGCAATGAGCTTCGCGTAGACAGGAATGAAGGATGCCGACAATGCTCCTTCGCCAAAGACATTCTGTAGAAAGTTTGGAATTCGGAACGCGGCGTTGAATGCATCGCTCGCATCGAGCAGTCCGAAATAGTGAGCGAAGACCCTCTGGCGGATAAGCCCGATGATCCTGCTGATCAGAATCCCCGCACCCACCAGAAAAGCATGTTTGCCGGTTCCCG
This sequence comes from Pyrinomonadaceae bacterium, assembly GCA_041742785.1. Classification (GTDB taxonomy): domain Bacteria; phylum Acidobacteriota; class Blastocatellia; order Pyrinomonadales; family Pyrinomonadaceae; genus PSRF01. The sequence continues at coordinate 64,627 of JBGTOA010000018.1, forward strand.
TCGCAGGCTGAGTGAGTGCCTGAGCAGGAAATGTCCCGGAAGCTGCGCCAATCTGATCGAGCGTCTCGCCGGCAATCTGGCCGGCGTTCTCCTGATGAACGGAGTCTTCGGAACCGGATGAGGGCTGGTCTTCTCGTGAAGTGGAGCTGCGTTTTGCTCGCTCTGATTTTGAAGGCTGATCGGTGTTGGAGGAATCGTCCATCTTTATCAGAGGTCGTAGTCTTTCAATTTTGTCAGCAAGGTCTTGTAGCTCACGCCCAGTTCTACGGCAGTGCGGCTTTTGTTTCCATCGTTGAGTTTGAGTGCTTCTTGGATCTTGGCGCGTTCTACCTGGCGAGTTGCCCGCTGGGCCACGTCTGAAAGAGAGCCCGAGAGATCGATATTCCGCAGGCTGTTCGGCTCTTCGAACTCACGTGATAGTCCGAGGTCCTTAGCTTCCAGCACCAGCGTATCTGAAAGTATGCACGCTCGCTCAATGGCGTTCTCCAGTTCCCGCACGTTACCGGGCCAGTGATGGGAGCGTAACGCGCCAATCGCAGCATCACTCAATTGGGCCTCGCGACGCCGCAGTTCCTTGCCTAGCTGTGCTGAGAAATGCCTGGCGAGCAATACGATATCGTCGTCGCGATCTCGCAAAGGTGGAATTTCAATGGGGAAGACCGCCAGGCGAAAAAATAGATCACCGCGGAACTCGCCGCCTTCAGCCGCTGCCTTTAAATCCTTATTCGTTGCGGCCACGATGCGCACGTCGACTGGTATTGGGGTACGTCCACCGATGCGATCAACTACGCGTTCCTCAATTACTCGCAGCAATTTCCCCTGAACAGCCAGTGGTAATTCACCGATCTCGTCGAGAAAAACTGTGCCGCCGGATGCGAGCTCAAATTTTCCCTGCCGCCGATCGGTCGCGCCCGTGAAAGAGCCTCGCTCGTGGCCGAACAATTCATTCTCAATCAAAGTCTCGGGGATAGCTGCGCAGTTGATGGCGACGAAGGGTCTGTCGCGCCGGTTTGAAAGATGGTGGACGGCGCGCGCGAATAACTCCTTACCAGTTCCCGATTCTCCCAGCAGCAAAACCGTCGCCTCTGTGGTCGCTACCCGCTGGGTCTCGCCAACAGCACGTTTGATTGCTTCAGATTCGCCGATGATCCGTGGAAATCCATAGCGGCTTGACCACTCTTCGCGCAGCAGTACGTTCTCATTTCGCAGTCGCGCCTGTTCAAGGGCTCGCCCTACCAAAAGCAACAGGTGATTTGAATCGACCGGCTTTTGCAGGAAATCGTGAGCGCCGTCCTTCATTGCCTGAACGGCCTCATCGATGGATCCAAAGGCCGTCATCACCACCACCGGCACGTCTGCGTCGGCGTTGCGCGAAGCTCGCAGCACGTCCAGGCCGGAACCATTGGGCATGCGTAAGTCGGTAAGAACCAATTTGTGAGGCGCGCCTGCAATCTCCCTGAGAGCAATCTTCGCATCAGCAGCTTCGGTCACGGAATAACCCGCGCTTTCCAAAGTCAGCCTCAGAACTCTTCGTAAGCTTTCCTTGTCTTCGACGAGTAGGATGTCAGGCATTTTGTAGGCGGAAGTCTGCTGCCAACGAAGGACGTCCCAATAAACGACGGGTGATTTGCGTCAACGAAAATAGTTCGTCAGCGCGGCACAATGATTGATTGTTCTCACACTACTGTCAAGAAGCTTCTGCAAGAGAGAAGAGCGCGAAGACGGTTTAAGTCTCGCGCCCTTGAAATTCGGAAATGTGTTTTCGGGTTGCTTGGTTGTCTCGTTGCAGCGTCGCTTGTCCTGAGCTGTTTATGCGAATGGTACTCAGGCCTTACGAGTTGCTAATGCTCCCTTCAGCATTCACTACGTTCCTAGAACTCTCGAATGTCTCGCACGATCGTTCCCAGCACGTCTTTACCTGACTGCACCCATTGAGAGTCGTAACGAAGTTCTGCAGTACCGCCGCCGTTAGTATAGAAACTTGGCGCGAGGAATGGATGGGGTTGACCGTTTTCACTGGCGGGCCACGAGCGAGCAAACTTTGCCACGTAAATCGTGCCGAAGATGTTACCGTTGCCGCCGCCGTTTCGGTTGATGGTGCCCTCACCCAAAACCAGGATGATGCCCTTGAAGGTAGGATTACCATTCAAGACAAGGTCGCCTGTCACAACCAACATGCCGGCGCCACCGTCCAGCACACAGTTTCCATTTACGAAGGTGAACTGGGGTTGAGTGGTGCTGCCGGCATAGCCATCGAATGAAGCGTAATAGCGCCCCATGCTGCGAGCGATGCCTTGCATATTATTCAGGAACGCGCGCGCGCCATTTGGGCCTTCGGTGGTCTGCAGAAAAGATGGCAGAGAGCCCACGCCGATCTCAGCTACCTTCTCATCTGCAACGGTGGAGCCTTTGGTGATTGCTTCCTCGGCCGTGGCATCGTCTCCATCCGAGGTGACGCCGAAGGTCGGCAGGTTACCCTGCACGCCGGCATTGTCGTGTCCGGAGTAATACTTTGCGGCGCTGCTGCCGATATCAAAGTTCATTTTGCTGCCATCTTCCGCGCCGCGCATCAGCAGCATCGCATTCGGACTAAAGTCAAAGTCCGTTTTCTGAATCACCATCTCCATCCGCTTTACCGAACCGGTTGGACCATACCCCGTCGACTGGATTGCCAATCTGGTTGGACGATAGGCGGCGCTGGCTGCCCGCTTTGCGCCGGTAGGATCGTCAGGATCACTTACAGTGAGCGAGTACGAAAAATTTGCATCAGGCGGCGTGACTCTCTCGTTGTTGCCGTAGACCAGCCATCCCGACAATCGGGACGTAGTTGAACTATCGCTCGGAAGATTAGCTTTGCTGAGTTCGACCGCGTTGCGAAATCCCATCTTGGTTCCGGTGGGGATCCCTGAACGGGGCGCTACGTTGCCGCGGACTACATTGAGCGCCGCTTCCAGTCCAGACTCGGCACCGTAGTAGGCCTGCACTTCCGCGGTGGATTCGATGGCCGTCGTGGCTGACATGCCGCTGGTCAGAATCACAGCTCCCGCAACGGTCAATAGCAGAGTCGAGATCAGAATGCTGGTGACGAGTGCGGCGCCACGTTCATCGCGCCTCTCAAATGAAAGTCCAAGGGGTTTGGTGTCATCCATGATTAATTCGTCTCCCCGTTAATAAGTCATCTGACTGGCATTTCGCAGTACAACGTCAGAGGCAAGTTGCATCGTTGACTCCGGTTGGTATCCCGGCGAGCCTGGTGTCCCTTGCTCAGGCATGACCACGCCGACCGTAATTCTCACCTTCCACACGTGGACCAGCAGGCTGGGGTCGGTGTTGATGTCCAGCTCGGAGCCGGCGCTATCGAAGAACCGCAAGTTGAAATTGTCGATGCGGTTGGCCAGCACTGTCGTGCCATTGCGCGGGTCACCAGCGCCAAGGATGACGTCGTAACGCACCAGATAATGCCGGTTCGCCACGTCATCGTTGTACATGGAATACTTGATATCCTCGTCAGCTTCCGAGACGGTGTTGCTTCCCGCAACGGGATTCCCGAAAGAATCGCGCGTGTAAGCGTTCAGGTTCGACCGAAAGCGAATACAAGTCGCGTTCGTGTCGCCGGGAACGATGCCGTTGTCGATCAATCCAAATCCCGAGTTTGCTATCTCACGGGACACGATATTGAGCGCTCGCTGCGCATCGGCAACCGCGTCGGACCGCACGTCTTCCCTGGCACGCAGCCGGAATGAACTCGCCACCAGCGTGCTGGCCATGCCGGCGATCACCAGCGTCACAGACATCGCGATAAGCAGCTCAACCAGCGAGAATCCAGCTTGAGTTGATCGGTTTGCTTTAAGCATGCACAAGTCTTCTTTCATCACGGCCCACCGCTGTGTACGCCCAAAGAGAAGGGGGCGCGTTGCGAGATAATGGTGACACTGCCAAGGGCCCAGGTAGTGCTACCGCTCGCAGGTGTGACTCTCACCTCAATGGTTTTCAAAGTAGTACCAGTCGGCCTGGTGATTGTCGTGCGAATCGTGTAGGAGCGGCCACCACTATCGATCGTCGATGTCAGTGGGGTACTCGTGACGTTCATGGCGGTGTCGTTGAAAGGCACGTTCCGCAAGCGCTCGATTTCCTGCTGCGCCACCGCCAGAACTGAAGCCCGGTCGCGCGCGCCGGTATTGTTCTTAATGGCAAACGAGAAGACGGCCGCGATTCCCAGCCCCCCGATCATCATCACCACCATGGCCATAGTCGTTTCCAGCAGCGTGAAACCCGCCTGACCCTTTTTTCCTGTTTGTCGAAAGCTCTTGCGCATTTTGTTTATTCCACTTCTTCGAGCTGCTTAGTTAGTGACACTGACAACCACGCTTCGATTGCCGCACGGAGTACTGAAGACGATCGTAAAGTCACCGCGCGAGTTATTGAGCGACTCGACTATGAAGTTATTGGTGGAGGTCTGTGTCACCGCCAAGTTGCTCGGGCCGCTGCTGAAACTCACGCTCCCCGTCGAGACCGACCAGCTCACAGTTCCCGTGCCACCATTCTTGCGAATGGAGAGCTCAGCAGGTATGGCCGTTGCCGTACACGGTGTGGGAGTTGGGGTCGGTGTAGGAGTGGGCGTCGGCGTCGGAGTTGGGGTCGGCGTCGGGGTTGGCGTCGGCGTAGGAGTCGGCGTTGGATCCGTCGGCGCCGGCGTCGGAGTTGGCGTCGGAGTTGGGGTCGGAGTTGGGGTCGGTGTAGGAGTCGGCGAATCTGTCGGGGAAGGACTTGGTTCCGGGGTAGGTGTCGGAGTCGGCGTCACTGTGCTATTGCCATTGATCGTGGAACCGGAATCGACGCCGGTCAGCGAGTTGACGTTGACGTTGACGTTTGGGACGTCATCGAGATAAACGTCACTGCCGATTGTCACATCACCCGAGCGGGTCACGTCGATGCTGCGTTGGTCAGCCGCGTGGGTGCCATACTGCAGCGTGATGCTTACTTTGTTTTCGGTTGTTCCCGTCAGCCTGCCGCGCCAATCGAAAGTTATCGGAGGCGGGAGGGGATTGGTCGCTATCACCACGCCGTCATCAAGTGCAACGTTCCGCGTCTCAAGCGTGCCGTCACCGTCGAAGTCCATCGTCACTCGGTAAGAAAAACTATTAACCAGGGTCACTGCAGACATCTCTCCAGGCACCATTGCATGACGGCGCACCGAATCCACCCTGGCCTTTTCGAGGTAACTCGCCAGAAGGCGCGATGAGTTCGTCAATCGGATGCGCTGTCGCGCAGACGCAATACCAAGAACCGCAATGCTCGAAACAACCGCCACGACGGCCACTGTAATCAGCAACTGAACCAGGCTGAAGCCGCTCTGCGTTCGCTTTTGAGTTCTTTGGTTGATTCGATCGACGGCCATCTATTCCTCCAATTCAAATTCGACTGAGAGATCCTGGCTGGACCTGTGCTGAGGCGGTTTGAGCAATGTTCATGCCAACTCTCAACCGCAGGAAAACAAGGGGTTGTGCGCCTACTTTCCCCCTCCCGACTGGTCGGTTGTCACCTTCAGTAACGAGAAAGGAAGTTGATTTCCCAGGTCAGCGGGTTCCTGGATTAACGAGAATGAGGCCGGCCAAGAAAAAATCCAGTGGTCTCGGGAAACTCGGCGCCTTTTGAACTTTAACTTTAGTGTGAGAGTTGCCAGCTTCAACGTTTGTTAGCTCCATTCCTTAGACATCGTCCGCCCGTGTGCGGTGCCGCACGCTGCATGCGGAATCGGACGGTAAAAGCGCCCCGTTGGCTTTTTAGCTAGCGGGGCGCAAACCTTTTCTGGGTTCGCTCCGGGCAAAAAATCCTTAGAACACCTGACGAAAGGCGGTTGGCGGCATATCAAAAACTGCGGAGTACCGGGCGGCAGAAGGTTGGGGGCCTGGAAAGTCGAATCGAAAGCCCAGTTTCGAGTGGGTGGGGGCTATAGATGAGTTCTCAATTGCAGAAGGACGAGATTGGGTCTTTAGCTGACAGCGAGTCGAACCTGACTTCTCAATTACCTGAGGCGGTATAAAGGAATTATGGGGAGCGGGTCACGGCGAACTACCTGTCGCCATCGCCGGTTCGTACTCCTCTTCCGATGCAACGGTGCTTCGAGTATCGGTCAATCTCATCGCCAGAGCGACCGGCAAGTAATCGAATGACTTCGGACCGCCGCGAGTGCTTTGCACCTGCCTGATCAGGAAGTCCTGGTTGTCCCGGAACCGCAATACGCTGCCGCGCTGGTTCAGAATTACAAAGAGCAGAATATCGCCGGTGGCGGTTTTCATCTGGCCTACCAGCGCGCTAACTCCACCATCTGTCCTGATGAGTGTGCCGGTTTTCGCAATCACGCTTCCTCGAGAACCCAGATCGCTGAAACGATCTTCAAGTGTGCCCGGATCGATTCCGGCAACTGGCATGATGTCGGTAGTCGAGAGTTTGTGTTTACGCAGCTCTTCGCGCAATGCTCTGAAGATAGTCATCATTGCTCGCGGAGTAACTCTGTTCGGACCGAGTCCGCTTAGGGAAGCCAAACGCAACTCCTCAGGCGGTATTGCCAGACTGGTTGTGAGCACGCGCCGGACAGACTCAACTCCGCCCACACTGTCTCCCAGGCGCTCAGCCATGAAATTATTTGAATAGCACAGCAGTACTTTCAGAATATCCGTTAGCTTACTGGAGTGATGAGTAAGCAAAAGTCGCGCACCCGGGCTAACAGCGTCCACGGCGACCTCACCCATCACGGCGACGCTCGGTGTTGGTTGCCCAGACGTGTTTTCACCTACCAGGGCGCGCGCGTAAATCCAGGCGCTGTTCGCTGCCGCCGGTCGCAATGTCGCATCAAGCGCGTCATAGAGACTTTCTCCGGATCTGCGGGCCGACCAATTGAAATTCATGGTGAAGCCGGGAGCTACAACCAGATCGCCAGTCACCGTTCTAACCCCCAAGCCGTTCAACTGGCGCGCCATCATCACAGCGTGCTCGTAGTGAAAAGAAGGATCGCGCCCGGACACATATAGGTTACCGTTGATGGTGCCGGTGGCCTTGTCAAACGTTCCAGTGGTCCAGAAGCCCGTAGTAAAGCGATGTTGCGGGCCGAAACTCTTCAGCGTCACCAGTGCGGTCGCCAGCTTGATTGCGGAAGCTGGATTCATCGGTTGATCCACAGACTGCGAAGCCACAATCCGCCGATCAAGCGTCTCGACCAGCACGCCCTGCACGCCGTAGATCGTGGGGACTTGTTTGCCTGTCGCCGGTGACGGACTGGCGGCCGGCTGCTGCAGAACGTTTTGCTCGGGAGTTTGAACTTTCGCAGGGACCTGCGCCGGCAGCGTAACCACACCGGAGATCAGGAATGCCGAAGCGGTCAGCAACGAAAATATGGATGATGTTTTTCTGGCTTGCATACCGGTTTGAATGCCCCGCTCAGGAGCGCGCATCAATATAGCACGTGATCGGCAACGGTAATTTTTGTCGTGAGGGAGAGGCGCTTTGATGCTGGTGGCAAAGAGTAAGATGCATAACGAATTTTCGGAAAAGTTGTTGGTGAACCGAAATTTTAATTGCGTTGACAAGCCGAGAAGGTCGCCCCTAGAATCTGAATCATTGACAAACCATAGTGAGCAGCAACCACCAGCCGGTCAACATTGAAAGCATTCGTGCCGCGCACCAGACGCGACGACGATTGATTCGAGCAAGGCTCGCAGAGTTCAGCGACGTCTGGCTTTCCGGATCGGACGATCGATTGTGGGAAGAACTGGTTTACTGCATTTTCACTGCGGGCGCCTCGGCGCGAATGGGTCTTAAATCGGTCGAAGCCGTCAGGCCCCTTTTAAAGCGGGGTGGGCAAGGTCAAATGGCCGCGGCGTTGAAAGAAGCCGGCGCACATCGCTTTCCAAATGCTCGTCCTGCTTACATCGTAAGCACTCGCGATTACCTGCAAAGCCACTGCCGCATGCGGCTACGCAAGAAGTTGGAAGGCTTTGCCGATCCTCTCGGGCGCCGCGATTGGTTGGCACAGGAAACCGGCATCAAAGGGTTGGGTTACAAAGAGTCCAGTCACTTCCTGCGCAATATCGGATTAAGGGGATATGCGATTCTGGATAAGCATGTTATGCGGTGCCTAACCGATCTGGGCATCACAGACTCGAACAAACCACCCGCTACGAGAACGCGTTATCTTGAGACGGAAAGAAAGCTGGGCGACTTTGCGAAGCAAGTAAAGATCGATTTCGACGAGTTGGATCTCGTGCTTTGGTCGATGAAAACCGGAGAAGTCTTGAAGTAAAAACCGTAAGAGAATTTAAGCTGCCGGCAGCGAGGCGCCAGGCGGTCGTAATTCGGAAAGTTGTAAATATGCGGTGCATTAATCCCGGGACTAGGAGGATGAGTTTGGCGGCCGGCTTTTTGGCCGCCTTTGCCTTTTGTCTCGTTGTCTTGCCAGTTGCCAATGGCGCGAACGCGACCGACAAGGTCCACGCTCGAGCTGGTCGCGCCCTGCGAGAAGGTGACTACGCCAACGCCGAAAAACTTTACCGAGAATTGCTGACGAAGGATCCGCAGGACAAAAAAGCGAGATTAGGTCTGAGCTTTACGTTACTCAAACAGCGTAATCTCCGTGATGCATACGATCACGCTGCCCGAGTATTGCTGACGGACCCGCTGTCCGCTCGGGGTCACTCGCTTTTGGGCTCTGCGATTCTGGCGTCTGGTGACTTTCGTAATTCCGTCGAAGAGTTTCGCACGGCGATCAGTATTGACGAGAATGACGCGCCCGCGATAGCCGGGCTGGCGATGATCGATTTTTACGAGAACCGCCTGGACTCATGTATTCGTGGATTACGACGCGCCGTTAGTTTGGATCCTGACGAGCCGGATTACGTTTTCAATCTCGGCCAGGCGGCTGCCCGCAGCGAACGCTACCGGGAAGCAGCCGATGCCTATGAGCGGTTTCTGACAATCTCGCCGAAAGCTGATGCTGACCGGCGCGCTCGTATTCGCGGATTGATCTCTTTTCTGCGTTACCTTGGTAGGCAGACAACTCTCTATCGACCCGCGGGTGAGACCAAAACTGTGGTCGCCTTCGAATCCGTCGATGGACGTCCGATTCTGCGCGTGCGGATCAATGGTGGAAAGACGGAACTTCGCTTCGTGCTCGACACAGGTTCGGGAATGTCCGTGATCTCTGAGCAGACTGCGAATCGTCTTGGCCTCAAGCCAGTGGCGCAAGGCGGCCTGGCCCGAGCAGTAGGCGGTGGCGGCAAGTTTGAAATCGTCTATGGCTTTCTCTCGTTGCTTGAAATAGGTGCGGTCAAGGTTGAGAGTGTCCCCGTTTACATTCGGCGTTTCTATGACAATAACAACCCGGTTGATGGCTACATCGGTCTATCGATTCTTTCAAAGTTTGTCGCGTCGGTAGATTACGGAGAGAAAACCTTTTCGCTTTTTCGCCGTGGACAAAACAACGACCGCGAAATGTGGCGCACGCTCTACAAAACGGATGGCCCCGTCGACGATCGATCGATTCCCTTTATTCCAAGCGGTGTTGAGATTCCGCTGCGGACGACATCGAGCGGCTTTCTGAGCGGTGAAGTTCTCTTGGAAGGAGTGACGAAGCCCCAGAACTTCATAATCGATACCGGAGCCAGCATCTCAGTGGTTTCTGAAAAACTCGCGGCGCAGGAAGAGCTGGAAGGTTTTCTACAACCAACGCGGCTGAGAGTTTATGGCGCGGCGGGAATCGCCGAAGACGTCAAGACCCTGACCTTGCCACGAGTGATGCTCGGTTCCTTAACGAGAAATCACGTCAGCGCGGCTGTGCTGGATCTGGAACCCGTCAACGAGACTGCTGGATTCACGCAGGATGGAATTCTCGGCGGAAATTTTTTGCGCCACTTCAGAGTCTCGTTCGATTTTCATCGCGGCGTTATCAGGCTCGAGCCGTTGGCACGGGCGGAAAAAACTAGTACTGAATACTGAAGTGCCGGGATCGGGTGCTGGATATCAGTACTCAGCCCGCGGTACTCAGAAGCTTCAATATGAAACAGAGCTTATACCTGGAAACCTCGGTAATTGGGGCTTATCTCGATAACGGAGAACCCTTTCGCCGCGATCTGACTATCCGTTGGTGGGAACACGAGATGCCTGATTATCGGAACGTGATCTCGCCGCTGGTTACTCGAGAGATCGAGCGGGTCTCCGAGCCACACCGGACTTCCTACCTGAAGCTGATCGCGCCCCTGGAACAGGTCGAACTCACGGACGAGGCCGCGATACTCGCTGATGGCTACATCTCACGCGGCATCTTCCACCGAAAGTACATCGCCGACGCCTTGCACGTCGCAATCGCTTCCTGTCACAAGATCGATTATTTGGTGACCTGGAACTTTGGTCACCTCGCGAATGTAAGACGTCAGGCGCGCATTCGACTCTTCAATACGGCGGCCGGCTTTTACGTTCCAATGATCGTCACTCCTGAGTTTCTTGTTTCAGAATCAACAGAAAGAGTCAATGAGGGTTAGCCAGCCCGCACGCTGCGGCAGTGCGAGCGAGCGTGAGGCCCCCGTAGCCTGACTGGGAAAGGAGAGCTTGCCTGACACTAGCGTGACTCAGAAGGCTCGACGGTTAAGATCGCCATTGACGAAGCGCAAGAAAAGGATCACTCTGATTAGGCAGTCGAGTTGCTGAGGACAGGATCCGGAATTACAAATATGTATCGTCGCCCAAAATTTCTTGAAGTCTTGCATGCGATCAGAGAAGCGATGTCGCGCGAAGTAGACTACGATGTCGATCTCTTTGCTGAGATGGTGCGTTCCGGCAATCGTCCCTCACATGGACCAGAGCGAGTGATCCGCGGATTCAAATCTCGTGCTGCGCGAGCTGAGGAAAACGAAAGCGTCGCTGATCATAGACACAGGAAACGAGCCGGGCAATAATGTCGAGAACGATTCAAGCATAATGAGCAGAAGTAAATGAATCCCACGTTCGAAACGATCGGTTTAGAAGTCCCAAGCGAGAAAGCGTTTAACTATCTCGCGGAACGGGCAGGCGATCAGGGTGAAGCGACGCAATTGAGCCGGCGTGGCGCCGTGCTTCACGGCCGGTGCTGGAAACTTGGCGAAGGTCTTGAAGTTTGGACCGTGCTTTACGAGTCGGGCAGCGGTGATGTTTTCTATGCCGATTGCCGTCCTGGTTTTCGCGCACGTTACATTCAAACCATTACTCCCTGGGCGCTCACTGAGTACGATGAAGAGGGCGAGGCAGTGGTTCACGGTTATCGTGATGGCACCGATTGTGAAGTCCTGTTTGAATTGCAGAATTTGACGGAGGTCGGGCCCGGAGGGTTTCGCGCGCAGGAGCTTCACGTCGCTCTTTGTGGCCTCGCCTATCGCGCGAGGGTGCGCAAAACCACCGGAAAGACGCGCTGGATGCCGCTCGAGAAGGCCGCGCCGGCACGCGCTGCGCATGAAAATGACTGGAGTCTGTCAGGCCAGGTGGTCGCGTTTAAACCCCTACGCAATCCGCTCTCAGGCAGTGAGCTTTACTGGATTCACTTAGATCTCGAGAAGATAAAGCTGGAAGTGTTGGTCAACCGCCGGGCGCTACGCGGTGAACCGCTGGAAGTCGGCGCGACGGTTGATGCTGAGGTTTGGCTCCAGGGACACGTGCTTGACGAGCAGGCCCTGCGTTCGCGTTACGAAGGCGTTGACTATTCCTCTTCGGTAGCCCAGTTTTGGTCCGGATTAACCAGGAGAAATTAGTGCAGCGGTGGCCGCCTTATACTAGGGCCTTCACCGGTTGCCAAATCTGAATGAAACGCATTCTGCCAGTCACCCTCTTTGTCCTCACGCTTCTGCTTTCCGCCTACTACTTCAATCAATATTGGACCCACCGATACGACCCGTTGATTGCGCGCCAGGCAGGCATCTATCGTCTCGATCCTGATCTCGTGTGGAGTATCATCTACGAAGAGACCTATTTCAGTCCGTGGAAAAAAGGGATGGCTGGAGAAATTGGGTTGATGCAGGTGACGCCCACCGTTGGTCGAGAATGGTCAGCCGCGACTGGTATGCGCGAACTTGCACGTCAGATGGCTTCGGATCCCGCGGCGGTTCTACGTGAACCGGAGCGAAACATTCAGGTGGGTTGTTGGTATCTCGAAAAGGTGTACGAGCCATATCGCGATATGCCCGACGGAGAAGCGCGCATGATTGCGGCATACAATGCGGGACCAAGCAGAGCTGCGGAATGGAATCGTCCGGGCGCCGATGGCGAGCCCCTTTCCGGGGAACAATTCATCAGCCGGATTGACATTCCTTCAACTCGTGCTTACGTGATTTCCATTCTTAACCGCTACCGCAAGTTGAAAGTGGGTCACGCGCAAGCCGCGCTTGTGCGACCGTACAGTCGTTCAAGTCCCTAAGGTTTTCAAGTCACCCGCATGACAACGATTTATAGCGCCCGCTGGCTCTTGCCGATCTCTTCAGCGCCTATCGCAAATGGCGCGTTACTGATCGCAACTGATCGGATCCTGGCGGTTGGAGAGCGCGAGCAACTTCACCTCGCGAACCCGAAGGCGACGCTCCGCGACTTTGGCGATGCGCTAATAATTCCGGGTCTTATTAATTCGCACTCGCATTTGGAGCTAACTGCGATGCGAGGATTCCTCGATGCGGTGGAGAGCGATTTCCCCTCCTGGTTAAAAAAGCTGACGATGGCGCGTTTGGAACGGCTCACCCCGGACGACCTGTACGTTTCCGCAGCGTGGGGAGCTTGCGAGGCGGCTCGGGCCGGCGTGACGTGCGTAGGTGATTCGAGTGACGCCGCAGAAGCCAGCATGACCGCGCTCCTCGACGTCGGCTTGCGAGGCATTGTCTTTCAAGAGTCGTTCGGGCCGGATCCGCAACTAGTTGCAGAGAACTTCAAAGCCCTGCGTGAGAAAATGGGACGGCTTCGCGATATCGAAACTACACTCGTTCGCGCCGGGGTTTCTCCCCATGCTCCCTACACGGTTTGTGGCGAACAGTTGGAGCTAATTGCCGAACTTGCGCTCTCGGAAAAGCTGCCTTTGATGATGCATGCAGCCGAGTCTTTGGCTGAACAAGAGTTGCTGCGTAACGGCTGCGGGCCATTTGCCGAAGGGCTCGCCAGGCGCGGCATTGAGTGGCGCACACCAGGGTTATCAACCATCAAATACCTGCAGCGTCATAATGTTCTGCAGGCACGCCCGCTACTTGCTCACTGTGTGCATGTCGATCTGGAGGACATTGAGATTCTAAGGAACTCGAGTGCCAGTGTCGCGCATTGTCCGCGTTCGAATGCCAAGCTGGGACATGCGCGCGCTCCATTCGCGGCATTTCTCGAGCACGGGATAGCCGTCGGCCTGGGCAGCGATTCTGTGGCCAGCAACAATTCCTGTGATCTACTTTCCGAAGGGCGCTTTGCGATCCTATCTGCCCGGGCCGGTGTTGCAGCAGCTGCGAGGACGCTTCAAGCGGAGGATGTAATTCGGGTCGCGACACTCGGTGGATCTCGCGCGCTTGGATTGGAAGGACGAGTCGGCGAGTTGCGCGTGGGCATGCAGGCAGACTTCGCCGCGGTTTCAATGGCCGGCTTACACCAGATTCCTTCATACGATCCGGTCGGCACATTGATCTTCGCGTCGTCTGCTCACGACGTGATTGCGACAGTGGTAGCCGGGAGGGAAGTCTACGCAGACGCTCGGGTTCAGACAGTCGATGAGGTTCGTCTACGCGCACGGATGAAGGAGATCGAGCAGAAACTGGCAGCGTAGGACAGACTTTCCTTTCTGTCTTTCTGGCTGAGAGATAAGCGCTGAGAGACAAACAAAAGGCTGTCCTGCTTTCTGAAACCGACGTCCTGGAATGTCTTTCCAACAACTATCATGATCATTCTTGTCTTAAACTGCGGCAGCTCCTCGGTCAAGTTTCAGTTGATCGTCACTGACCTCGACAAAATTGCCAACGATCAAGACCAGCTCCTCGCTCGCGGCACCATCGAGCGCATTGGCGGCGAGGCTATCGTTACGCTGCAAGTCGCGGGTCGGGATCCGCAGCGATCAACTGCAAACCTGCGGGACACGCGATCTGCGGTTGAACTGATCGTGCGTTGGTCGTGTTCGGAAGAATCAGGGCTGGCTGAAATCCGGAGCATTGCCGATATCAACGCCGTGGGCCATAGAGTCGTACATGGTGGCGAGCACTTTACCCACTCAGTCCTGATCAGCGACGAAGTCCTGCGAGGCATCGAGGATTGTATCGACCTGGCACCACTGCACAATCCGACAAACATCAAAGGAATTCTGGCCGCGCGCGAAGTGTTTGGCGCCGGATTGCCACAGGTCGCAGTCTTTGACACTGCTTTCCATCAGACGTTGCCCGAGCATGCATATCTGTACGCACTTCCTTATCAGCTCTATCGCCGGCATCGAATTCGTCGTTACGGCTTTCACGGCACATCGCATCGGTATGTCGCCTACCGTTACCGCCAGTTGCGCAACATAGCCCGCATCGACACCAACATCTTGACGTTACATCTCGGAAACGGATGTTCCATAGCGGCGATTAAGGGCGGCGACTCTGTCGATACTTCGATGGGCCTGACGCCGCTCGAAGGTCTGGTGATGGGAACGCGCTCCGGCGATCTTGATCCTGCGATTGTGGATTTTGTGGCTGCCAAGGAGGGGCTGACATCTCAGGAGGTGGAAACGCTGCTGAACAAGCAATCAGGACTGCTTGGCATTTCAGGGTTGACGAATGACATGCGCGACTTGCTGGACGAAGTCAACACCAACGACGACCGTCGCGCGCGACTCGCAATTGAAATATTTTGTTATCGGGCGCGAAAGTATGTAGGGGCGTTTCTGGCTGCCGCGGGAGGTGCCGATGCGCTTGTCTTCACTGGTGGCATCGGTGAAAACTCACCCGAGATCCGGGCACGAATATGCGCGGGCCTCGAGTGGATGGGATTGGAACTAAGTGCGGAGAAGAACCAGGAGCACCATAGCGGGCGAGAAGGAGTGATTAGCAGCGAATCCTCGCGGCTGGCGGCGTACGTGATACCTACTGATGAAGAGTTGCTGATTGCGCGTGATACGGTCCGCGCCATTAAGGGCGCACCGCAGAGATATTGAATTCGAGATCTCAGATCTCAGACTGCAGGGAGCGCAGGCGCCCGCCCGTCTCAACGATGAGTGCCCCGAAGTGGGGTTGCAAGGTCTTACACCGACGCTTGGATGGCTTCGTCGAATATCTCCAGCGCCACGTCTACATTTTCCCTGGACAGGATTAATGGCGGCGACCAGCGAATCGTGTTTGCTCCAGCTCCGAGAATGATCAGTCCGCGCTCAAAACAAGCCATTTCAACCCGGTCGCGCAATTCCGGGGCGGCCTTGTTTGAAACACGATCGGCTACAAACTCAACGCCGATCATCAAACCCATTCCCCGAACATCGCCAATGCAATCGTACTTTTGCATTAGCCGTTCCAGGCCAGTCTTCAGATAAGCGCCTACCTCGGCACTGTTCTTAACCAGGCCACCTTCAAGCAGCTCGATCGTTTTTAATGCCGACGCTATACAGACAGGGTTCCCGCCGAAGGTTGAGGCATGGGCGCCAGGTTTCCAGTCCATCAAAGAAGCCCGCGCTACGCAAGCGCCGATCGGCAGACCCGAGCCGATGCCTTTTGCGATGGTAACGATGTCGGCTTGTACGTCGTAGTGGTCACTCGCAAACATCTTTCCCGTCCGGCCCATGCCCGACTGAACCTCATCGATGATCAGCAGGATGCCGTGTTCGTCACAGATTCGGCGAAGGCCCAGCAGAAAACTCTTCGGCGCGGGGACGTAACCGCCCTCACCTTGCACCGCCTCAACAACAATCCCGGCCAACTCTTCGGGTGGAGTAGTCGTCTTGAACAATCGCTCTTCGATCCAGTTCAAAGCGCCTTGTCCTGCACCGCCCTCGCCGCAGTCTTCCGCGCTGAATGGATTGCGAAACTCATTTGGATAAGGCACGTGCACCACGTCGAGTGCCTGTCGCTTAAAGCCCTTTCGCTGTGCGGCTCGTGAAGAGGTTAACGACAGCGAGCCCAACGTCCGGCCGTGAAAGCTGTTAAAAAACGCGATGAACTTTTCGCGCCCCGTTGCATGCATGGCCAGTTTCAAGGCGGTCTCAACGGCTTCAGTGCCACTGTTTGCAAAGTGTGTTTTAGTCGGCGAAGGAACGGGAACTATCTCGTCTAACTTCTTCGCGAGCGCCGGCATGTGACGGTAGTAGTAATCGGTGCCGCACATGTGAATCAACTCTGCCGCCTGCTTCTGAATAGCGCTCACCACCTCCGGATGACAGTGCCCGGTTGAACAGACCGCTACGCCGGCATTGCAGTCGAGAAAAATGTTTCCATCAACGTCCTCAACCCAGACGCCCTGGGCGCGCTCGGCCACGAGTTTGAACGCTGGTCGGGGATAAGACGGAGTAACAAACTGGGCGTCGGCAGCAATGATTTCCTGGCCTCTGGGGCCCGGCAAGGTAGTCTTGATCTCTGGGCGCTTGGCCGCTGTCATTGTGGTTGCCATAAAGCTCTCCTTTTTGAAATCGGACGACTGTTGAGAGACGTCCACACTTGTACTAGAACGGTTGACGAATCGACTTTGAGCTGGAGATGTAGCTAGTCAGCGAAGAGGTTGACGCGACTGTCGAGCGGCCGGTAGTGAAGTGGCTGTGGGTTGAACATTGGTTTGGTGAGGGGATATTACCACCCCGACTCAGATCATTTCCAGCTTAGCTGTTTGGCAACAGCCGATAGTTAAACCCGGGATCGGTGCCTAGCTGATAGCTGAATTCCAGTCGGTCGCCTGGGCGAACCTCCTCAAGATTGTACAGAACAGTTGGGTAAGTAATGCCCGACTCATAGTCGCATAGCTCAACTGAGTCGAAAATTGTGATCGTCGTGGCGAGTATTATTACCCGGCCTGGTGTTACCTCCTGAGGTATCTCCAGGATCGACGGCGGGGCGAAGCCTTGGATCGGTTGCTGAGCCTCGTTGCGACACACTTCAGATGTCAGTTCAAAAATTCTTCCCAGCTTAATCCTGTCGCGGGCAGTGGGTTCATCCGCTTGCGACAGCTCCGCCGCCAGTCTAACGGAGTAAACGTCCACAACAATTTTTTCTGGGATGAGTATTCCGCCGGCGCTTAATTGCGGCGCTAAATTCATCGTGACTGCGACCTGCGGCTCTTTCGCCAAGCTCTTCTGCATCGTCTCGAGGACTACGATGTCCAGTTGATCGCCAGAGTGCCGATAGCCGGCTGCGTCGCAGCACACTGCAACACGAATCCTGTCAGCAAGACCAAAGTACTGAAAGATGCGTGCGGCCGCAGCGAGTGAATGTTGATGTACATCGAGCAGAGTGATCTGCACTTGATCTGCGCGGTACCGATTCGCCAGCGCGAGCGCAAAGGGTGCGAATGGTCCGCACCCAGCGTACAGCACTTCAATTGGTCGATTGGAAAAGCGGGTTTGGACTTCTGAAAAAGCCCGGTAGATGCCTTCGACAAACTTCGCTGTTCGAAGGAAGTCAATGACACAACGAGCTGCGTCCTGAGGCGAGATTGCCCTCCCGTTACTGAGAATGGTTTCCCGCCTATTGAGCGCATCCTCAGCGTCGTCGGCAACCCCAGTTATTTTGGATAGCTGTGAATAGAGGAGTTCCGCTGCCGCCTTCTGTTGGCCTGGTGCTTCGGCAAGCAGCAATTGATCAAGACACTGCGTCAGGAACAGGTTGGCAGGGTGCTTATCGGACAAATCCTGGTCGCTTGGCATCTCAGCGTATTACCCGTACTAGCTCAATTTTTTGGAAGAGGCTCAACAAAGTGATCCAAGGTCAGCCAGAGGCTCCAGCCGTGATGGTAGAAAGCAACTGGAAACGAAACTGCGATCACAAATAGTACGACCAGGGCCTTCTGCGAGTCGAAATGAAGGAACGGAATTGAGATGAGATAGACAAGCAGAATCACGGCCTCAGTGAACACGATGCTGATCAACAACGCCCCCACGAAGAATCCTTCCTCACGCTTGAAATTTACCCCGCAGGCCCGGCACCGTTCGGCGATTATAAACGGACGCTGGACAATGGATGCGCCACCGCATGCTGGACAGCGTAGGCTTAGACACCTGACAAAAGCGTCTTTGATGGGTGGGCGTTCGGTTTTCAAGTTCTTATTCTCTGACTTAGTCATTCCCCACGGGTTCCCGATCACTATTGACGAGCGGCGCCGGGCTGTCGTCTGGTGACTGTCGGCGGTGGCGACCTGTTGTTACGACTCTCTGACGAGGTCAAGTTCAAAGTAGATGGCCCTAGCTGAAATCAGCGAGGCGGTTCGGTTTCATTTGCCCCGACTCAAGCAAGTCTCGTCCCATTTTGATCTGTTTAGTTAAAGCATCTCTACTCACTCAGCAGAAATCTAACATGATTATCCTGTTTGCGTTTACGCAAACAGGCAAACAGGCAAACACGCAAACAGCAAACAGCAAACAGGCAAACAGGCAAACAGGCAAACAGCAAACAGCGACCAACGAATAACCAACAGCAAATAGGAAAAGCAAGAGACGCAGCCACCTCGTAGAGGACCTCAGCCTTAATAGACCCTTCTGGCTGTTCGCTGTTTGCTGTTTGCTCTTAGGCGATATAAGCTCTAGTCCCCCATCGAACGTGATATTCACTTCCCCGACTAACTCGCCCTGCTGCTCTCGGACTAAATCCTGGCTGCTGCCCGTGTTTCAAAAATTGATCAGGCGCTGATTACATGTGTGAAAGGTCGACAACAATGAGAAAGCTATTTTTAGCGTTCATTACCACTTTGCTCTTGGCCAGTTTTGCGATGGCCGACACCATTTACCTGCGCGATGGCCGCACCGTTCAAGGCACCCTACTTGGCTTTATCAATGGCCGCTTCGTAGTACGACTGGCAACTCGTCCCGCAGCAACTGGCGGTTATCAAAGTCCCTCGAATGAAGGGGAAATTGTTTTCTACCGGCCCAACCAGATTGATCGAATTGAACTCGACGGACGTTCTCTGGACGAACTGAAGTATGAAACGCGCAACATTCAGGTCTCACTAGGCCCAGACTGGACCGACTCAGGTTTGGATCTGCGCCGAAACGAGCGTGTAAAGATCAACGCGTCAGGAACAATCATGGCGGGACGTTCGCGCATCAACCCCGATGGACTGCGCTCGTCTGATCCCAATTCGCCTTTGCCGCGTGCGGCGGAAGGGTTGTTGATAGGTGCGATTGGCGGGGATTCCAATTCGCCGATCATCGAACTGGGCACAGTTCGTGAATTCGTCGCAGAGCGTGACGGCCGTCTTTACCTGACGGCGAATCGTAGCTCCTACACGGATGCCCGCGGCGCTTTTAGTGTGCAGATTCAACGCGAGCGTGATCTAAGTGCTCTCGATGATCAGGATGGAGGCAACGATCGAGTCGACGGCCGCACCGGAAACACGGCCCCCAGACGCCCACGAAACTGGTCGCGCAACGACACTCGTCCCGGTCGCGGACCATTGGAAGCGAGTTTCGAAGTTGCGGGTACTACGCGAGGACTAGACACCAATATCGATTTACGCGCCGGCGACCAAATAACATTCACTGCCACCGGTACGGTCGTCGCGGGAAGGCGAGCCGGTGAAGTCGGGCCGGAAGGGGGTCGCACCAGCGGCTTTGGTGCGATCGTTGGTACACGGCCTGTACTTACTGCTGGTCCCGGCGCGCTCATTGGGTTAATTCGGATGCCTAATGGTCAGATGAGTCAAGCGTTTCTCATCGGAAGCCAATTGAGCTACACAGCCAATGCCGATGGCCGGCTGTTGCTCGCGATCAATGACGACAACTACAGCGATAACAGCGGCGCCTTTCTCGTGAAGGTTAAGTACTGAAGCTATTCAAGGGCTAAGCGCGCTGGAAGAGTGCGCCTTCACTTGAGAGACAAAATGTTGAGCGCTAACTCGCAGCCGGCTGCAGTTTCGCCAAGCATGGCCCGCCGGGTTTACGGTTTTCCGTATTCATTTCCGAAATTCCGGAACGCTGAATTTCGTCTTTGAGTTTCACAACACCAGCGTATAAAGTATGACAAATTCGGACCTACCCCTACGGAGATAAATGAAATGAAGAGAGACAGTATTCGCTTGTTAGCACGCTCGACGCACAAGGTTTTTCTTTATGCGCTGATCGCTTTCTCGCTTGGCGTGGCGTCAGTCCCACTGGCCCGCCTGGTCACGGCGCAGGACGGCCAAAAGACGCCAGTTACTACCAGCCCGTCGTCGGATTCTACCGGGGCCACTACGAAACTCTCGTATCCGGTAGCGAAGCAGGTTGATCACGTCGACACTTATCACGGCGAGACTGTAGCCGATCCCTATCGCTGGCTGGAGGATGAGAACTCTGCAGAGACAGCGTCGTGGGTTGAGGCGCAGAACAAGGTTACGTTCTCGTACCTCGAGCGAATCCCGTTTCGTAAGCAACTCGCCAGTCGCCTCGAAGCTCTCTACAACTATCCGAAGTACTCATCGCCATCCCGGCGCGGCGAATATTTCATCTTCTCAAAGAACGATGGGCTACAAAACCAGAACGTGCTCTACATTCAGAAGGGGCTGGATGGCACTCCTGAAGTTCTGTTCGATCCAAACAAGCTTTCGGAAGACGGCACCTCGCGATTGGGTACGTTCGTGCTTTCAGCTGACGGCAAGAGAGCTGTTTATGGCATTTCCAAGGGAGGCTCCGATTGGCAGGAGTACTTCGTGATGGACGTCCCGACTAAGGAAACTCAGTCGGACAAGATTGAATGGGTGAAAGTTTCCGGCGCGGCGTGGGCTGGAAATGGTTTCTTCTACAGTCGTTATCCTGCTCCGGAAAAGGGCAAGGAACTCAGCTCAAGAAACGAGAATCATCAGGTCTTTTATCACAAGCTCGGCACTTCTCAGGCTGATGACGAACTGATTTATGAAGACAAAGCGAACGCACAGCGCTTTCATACAGTCGGCACCACCGAGGACGAGCGCTTTGCGATTCTGACGATTTCCGAGCGCGGCAAAGGCAAAAAAGGAAATGCGATTTTCTATCGCGACATGAAGAGCAGCAACAAGAGCTGGCTGCCGATCGTTGCCGAGATAGGTGACGACAATTATGGAGTTCTCGATAACCTTGGCGACAAGTTTTTGATCGAGACCGACCATAAAGCGCCCAACAGCCGGATCGTACTCTTCGATCCCAAAAACCCGACTGATTGGAAAGAAGTTATTCCGGAGAAGGCAGAGCCGCTGCGCAGTGCGGGCACCGCTGGTGGAAAACTCTTTGTCAGCTACTTGAAAGACGTGACGACCCGCGCCTACGTCTATAGCCTGGACGGCAAGCTCGAGAATGAGATTCAGCTCCCGGGTCTGGGATCCGCGGGTGGTTTCGGTGGGCGAATGGACGACAAGTTTGTCTTCTATACCTTCACGTCGTTTAACTTTCCGCCGACGATCTACAAGTATGACATCGCAACCAAAAAGTCGACGCTGTTCCGCGCCCCCGAAATTCCGGGTTTCAAGGCGACCGACTACGAAACCAAGCAGGTCTTCTTCACCAGCAAAGACGGCACACGCATCCCCATGTTTCTGGTGCACAAGAAGGGCCTCAAACTCGACGGCAACAATCCGACGCTGCTTTATGCCTACGGTGGCTTTAACGTCACCACGGCGCCAGGGTTTAGTTCGCTACGCATGGGTTTGCTCGAGCAGGGAGTTATCTACGCTTCGGCAAATATTCGCGGTGGTGGCGAGTATGGCGAGAAATGGCATGAGGCCGGAACGAAGTTACAAAAGCAGAACGTGTTCGATGACTTCATCGCCGCCGCCGAGTATTTGATTGCGAACAAGTACACCTCATCGCAGAAATTGGCGATTCAGGGTGGCTCGAACGGTGGACTGCTCGTGGGCGCGGTTATGAATCAGCGTCCCGAACTATTCAAGGTTGCGATTCCGCAGGTTGGCGTTATGGACATGCTGCGCTTTCACAAATTCACAATCGGCTGGAACTGGATTGCCGACTACGGCTCAAGCGACAACCCCGCTGAGTACAAAGCGCTGCGGGCCTACTCACCGCTTCACAATTTGAAAGCGGGTGTGAAGTATCCTGCAACGCTGATCACTACCGCCGATCACGACGATCGGGTCGTGCCGGCGCATTCGTTCAAGTATGCGGCGACATTGCAGGCAATGCATGGCGGCGACGCGCCGGTGTTGATACGAATCGACACCAAGTCAGGTCACGGTGCGAGCAATACCAAAAAAGCGATCGAGACCACGGCGGATATCTATTCGTTCATCCTGTACAACCTCGGAGCGGATGTGAAGTAAGCAACCGCAAACAGCCAGTACTGTGGTGTCAATCAGTTTAATCATCAAACTGCGGCGAACGGCTGACAAAACAGAAGCCAACGAGGAACGTAAAGGCGAACAGCGGGCGGCGGGAACCAGACATTGTTTCCAACTGCCCGCTGTTTCATTGCTGCCAGGCTCCAGATAACGATTCCACACAATCGAGGTTTCAGAAAAGTCCACCGACTGGGCAAAGGCCCAGCGAGCCGAATCTCAGCTGCGGTAGCAAGGAGGCGCTTGTTATCGCAGTTGGTATCAGCGTCTGGCTGTTCGCTTTTTTATGGGATGCGCTTCGGTATTGAAGATGACTTCATTAAAGGCAAGGGTGTTTTTAAGAGCGAAGAGGAGATAGAAATATTTAAAGGTCTCGGCGAAGAGAAAGCTCTGCATTGAATCTGACTTCTCTTTCGTGAGCACGCTCTTCAGTGCTGCATAGCCAGTCTCCGTCCGGCAGTACTTCACGAAATCCGCGAAGAGTTGTTCGCCCATCTTCAAATACTGAGGATCCTTCGTGTAGTGGTAGAGATAGTAAGTCGATTTGACAATCTCCGGACGCAAAGGATAACCGGCGTGAATCACTTCCATCTTTCGATAATCCAATTCTTCCGGCTCAATCCCGTGCAGGTTCCACATCTTGAAAGATGACTCCTGCAACCTCCGCGCGCGAGCCAAATCCCCCGACAAAGCAAGCACGGCGGGGAAAAAGGCGTCCAGCGCACCGTAAGTGCTGGTGGTCCGTTTTCCCGTGTGCATGTCAGCGTGTCCATACCAGAGTTCCGGCCGTCCGAATATGCCCGGTTCACGAACGACTTCATCGGCAAGATATCGGTGCAGCGGGCCAACGCTCGCCAGCCACATCCGCTTGCAATCCTGATCGCCGAACAGCAGCCAGCACTTCAAAAGGTACTCGTAGTAACTGTCGATCTCTGCGCTGATGTGGCTATCGGTGTTGGTCCACTTTCCGGTCTCCACATTGATGCGCGTGCCGACGAGTCCAATGGATGATCTGCGGTTATAGGTTTCGACCAGGGCGCGTTTGGCCTTGTCGTAAAAGACTGGATTACGCGTCAGTTTGCTTAGCGTGCCGAACTCGATGAGCAATGTGCCGGTTTCCGCGGGGTTGCTAATCTCGCCACGCACTTTTCCGGTGCGCAGGTTAACGTAGCGATAGGGCAGGCCGGTGGGCGAATTGAATACCGGTAGCAGCCGGGTACCGAGATCTTCTGCCAGTTTGAGCAAACGCTTGTCGGCGGTAAGTTGATGGCTGGAGAGCAAGCCGCCCAGCAACCTGATGGTGACCTCAAAGTTCTGTACCGAGATGTCCTTGTCGAACGAGAGATTGTCGACGATGAATTGCTTCGTGGCTGCGGCTTCATCGGTCAGGCCCATGAGGATCATCGTATCCAGCGCATCGACCGGAGTCATCAAGAGCGGTTCAGCGTACCAGTCATGATGGGTCTTTGAGAGGGGCTTCAGATCGTCATGACCCCAGGCGTATTTCTGATAGCCTTTCCAGGCGTGCAGAAATTCCGAGCGCACATGCGCGGCCAGTTGGCGACGATTGACCGCGCGTTGAGGAACGGCAACTGACGCGGAAACGATGCTGATGAGTAAGAGGGCTATTAATCGGAACATGGGGGAAGATGCGGGATGTGGATGCAGGATGCTGGAGCTAACATATGATCTCTAACATCCAACATCTACCTAAAGTCCTTCCGTCAACTTGCGAAAGTGGTATCCCATCGCCGCCAGCCGCATCGAGTGGGCAAAGTTTTCACGATGTTCCAGGAACGCCCGGCGAAAATATTTCCAGAACTCTCGTCGCTCTCGATCCACGACGCCAAGTTTTAGAATCAGTCGCGAAAACGCAACCAGGCTCTGCGCCCACTTGATCCGATTCGCCGGAGCAGTGAGCGTCACCCTGCGCATGCATTCGAGCGCGCGCTGATAGTATTCACCGGATCCGTAGATTGTTTGCAGCAGTGAGCGATACCCGTCGACCAGAAAGGTGGGATCCATTTTGGGAATGAAATTGAGAGAAGCGCTCGTGTTGTTGCCACTGCTTTCGGCCAAAAGGCGGCCCTCTTTCTTGAGGCGTCGCCAAAGCTGGGTGTCTGGCAGTGCCGTGAGCAAGCCAACCATGGCCAGGGGAATGGCGCTATCGCGAATGAAGTCTATCTGGCGCTGAAATATGTCTTCCGGGTCATTGTCGAAACCGACGATGAACCCTGCCATCACTTCCATACCATAGCTCTGAATCGTCTTCACCGATTCGAGAAGGTTGCCCCGATTTTGGGATTTCTGCGCTTCCTTCAGACTCTCTGCCACGGGGGTTTCAATTCCCAGGAAGACGCTATTGAAGCCTGCGGAACGCATTGAGTCGAGCAGGTCGTGATCGTCCGCAAGGTTCACGCTGGCCTCAGTGAGTAGCGCAAAGGGATGATGGTTGTCTTGCTGCCACCGAATGAGATCCGGCATTAGTCTCTTGACGTTCCGCTTATTGCCGATGAAGTTGTCATCGACGATGAACACCGTACCGGTCCAACCGAGCCGCTTTAACGCATCCAACTCAGCCATGACCTGCTGATTACTCTTGGTTCGCGGCACCCGACCATAGATCTCAATGATGTCGCAAAATTCGCAGTTGAATGGACATCCTCGTGAATACTGTATCGACATTGACGCGTAGCGGTTTAAGTCTGCGATCTTGAAATCAGGGACCGGTGTCAGCGCCAGCGGCGGCTTGTCGGTTGCCTGATAAACAGGCTTTGCTTCGTCGCGCTCAAGATCGGCGAAAAACTGCGGCAGCGTCGTCTCTGCTTCGCCAATAAAAATGTGATCTGCGGGCGGTAGCGTTTCCGTGGTCGAGACGTAGGGGCCACCGATTACTACGCGCTTGCCGAGTGACTTGCAGCGTTCAATCACTCGCAATAGCGCATCCTTTTGCACCAGCATGGCGGTGATAAAAACCATATCGGCCCATTCAATGTCGGAAGTCCTTAAATCGCGAACTTCCATATCGACCAGACGTCTTTCCCACGAATGAGGCAGCATGGCGGCGACAGTTAGCAGTCCCAGGGGTGGATAGGCAGACCGCTTACCCTCAAATGAGAGGGCGTGACGGAAACTCCAGTAGGTATCGGGGAATTCTGGGTTGATCAGCAGGACTTTCATGGTTCCTCCTGAGCAGAGAGGCTGGGTCCGTAGCCAGCATGCGGCCTGCTCACCACTACGATTCAGATTTGGAATCAGCGGGGTTTAGTTCGTTCGCAATCCTAGTCCTTGAGGATGGCTCCAGGTGTAATAGTTATGTAAAAAGTTCGCTTGAACGTGGAGATCGGGTCTGACAACTACGGATTCGCAAATCAGGATGGGCTTAGCCCACTTCTAATAGACTCCTTCGGCGCTGGCTCAGTCCATATCGGGAGATGGTGTGCCCAGCGATGGCTCAAAACCTTAGTGCGAAAGTATTTCTCATGTTCCCACTCGACCTCTGCCATCACCAGCAGGCACTCAATCAAATCTTCCCGGTCTGCCGCACGTGCGAATCGGGCAGCAGTCTCATACTCACGAATGTTGCCGCTTTCGAGCCTGCCCGCTCCAAACATCGGCGCCAGCCATCCGCCAAGATGACAAAGCACCGCCAGACTCCTTCCGACTAGAGCCGCACGCACCTCGCGATAGATGCTTGGTTTGGCGTGGAAAGAATTTAGTATCTGACCAATGAGTTTGCGATGATGCCACTCATCGTCCTCGATCGCTCTTATCTCCTGTCGCTCGTCGGGATCACTTACGGAGTGCCAGTGCCCACGATAAGCATAGGCAGCAGCGAGTTCGCCCGAATAAGCGCGCTTGAGGATTGAGACCAGTGATTCGAGACTACTTTGTTCGGACATACTCATCGCGATCGATGCCAAAGATGGTAACCGGAATACCCATGATCTCAGTTTCACCTTCTTCCTTTTCGCCCAAACGACGGGCGACACGCTTGGACGCCTCGTTCTGCGGGTGAATTAAGCTGATCACATGTTCTTTATCAAGTTCGTCAAAGGCGTATTCGAGCGCGCGACGTGCGCCTTCCGTCGCGTAACCCTTGCCCCAACTATCGCGGCCCAGCGTCCAGCCTATTTCGAAAGCAGGCCACCCTTCCGGATTCAGAAAGCCGAGGCGTCCGATGAATTTTCCGGTGGCCTTTTCTTCGACCGCAAAATGTCCATATCCGAGTAGTTGCCAGTGACCGATAATGAACGCCATGTGTCGCCAGGCTTCCAAACGAGAAAAGGCTTTGCCACCCACGTAACGCATGACTTCCTCGTCGGCGCAAATCTCCGCGTACGCCTCGAAGTCAGACTCGTGCCACTCTCTCAGTAACAGACGATCAGTTTGCAGTTCGACTTTGCTCACTTGTACCTCCGCAGGGTGCTGGACGTGGCTTCTGAGGGCCAAAAAACTAACATCTATCGTCAAACATCTGTTTGATTCACTTCATTCCAGATCTTCACGTGGCGCGTTTCCTTCAATAAGAGGGATCCGATCACAAATGTTGCCGCGGCAACCACGATCGGGTAATACAAGCCCGCATAAATGTTCTTAGTTTCAGCCACTACCCACAAGCCGACAAGGGGCAACATGCCGCCGAACACGCCATTCCCAATGTGATAAGGAAGTGATAAAGCGGTATACCTGATCTTTGCCGGAAAGGCCTCCACCAGAAACGCCGCAATTGGCCCGTAAACCATCGTCACGAAAATGACCTGGAGGAAGATCAGGAGTATCAGTTTCCAGGCTATCGGATTACTGATGAGCGCACCAAACGTTGTATACGGCAGAACTGGTTGGGCGGGCTCTTGCACTCCATTAACGACCGTCTGCGGCACCAGACTAATGGCGCCAGTAAGTGGATTCCTTTGCGAGGCAACTGTAACTACGTTCGGGCCCGTGGCTCGCTGCATCATCGCGTAAATCGGAATATAAGAGACGGCCGCCAGCAGGCATCCCAACATGATGATCCGCTTCCGACCAATGCGATCTGAGAGCGCGCCGAAGACAACAAAGAAGGGCATCCCAAGCACCAATGCGATCGCAACAATATAGTTCGCTGCCGTTGCGTTCACCCTGAGAATTGTTTGCAAGTAGAAGAGGGCGTAAAACTGGCCTGTGTACCACACGACGCCTTGGCCGGCGGTTGCCCCGAATAGTGAGATCAAAACCCTCTTCAAGTTCTTCCATTCAGTAAACGCTTCCTTGAGTGGCTTGGCCGACGTCATTCCTGCGCTTTTCAGCTGCTGGAAGATCGGCGACTCTTTCATCCGCAGGCGAATGTAGAGCGATATGCCAACCAGAAAGATTGAAATCAGGAAGGGAAGCCGCCAACCCCAGCTTTCGAAAGCTTGCTTACTCATCGAGTTCTGTATGATCAGAATCACAACGAGCGAGAGAAAGAGACCGAGCGTAGCGGTGATTTGAATGAAGCTGGTGTAGAAACCGCGTTTCTCGTCCGGCACGTGTTCAGCAACGTAGACGGCAGCTCCACCATACTCGCCGCCAAGCGCAAGTCCCTGCAGAATTCTGACCAGCAGGAGAATAATCGGCGCCACTATTCCGATGGTCGCGTAAGTCGGCAAGATACCGATCAGAGCGGTTGCGCCTCCCATGATCAGCAACGTTACCAGGAAGGCATACTTGCGTCCGACCAGATCGCCAATCCGTCCAAAGAAGAGCGCTCCAAACGGACGGACTACAAAGCCAACGGCAAAGGTTGAGAGATAGGCAATGAGCGCGAGGGTGTCGTTGCCTTGTGGAAAGAAGAGCGGCGAGATCACGAGGGCAAGACTGCCGAAGATGTAGAAGTCGTACCATTCGATCATGGTGCCGACCGCCGCCGCGCCGATTACCTGCCAGATCTTATACTCGCCTGTGGGGGGCTGGTGGTCGTTGTTGCTCTTGGGTTTCAATGGTTGGGCTGGAAGAAGCTATCCGCAGATTACGCAGCATATTAGAAGTGCAGTTTGAGAAGGAACCAACGCTTCGTGTTTAGCTTTTGATTGCTGGTATCCGGTTGAGCTCTGTTGCATCGGTGCATTTTAATTAGGTCACTTGGGACCGCGGGCGGTCTCGCCTGCCGGTTTGCCAGACATTCAAGTGGAGAGCTTTGCGAGATCGACGACAATTGCGGGTCCCATCCATGCTCAAAAAACTCTTAGCGCGGCATTGCCGGCGTCCGAAGTATTACCGGGATCGTGGTGACATTTCCGACGGGACGAAAGAGACTCTGATCAAGCAGTTGGAAGGGATTATTTCCGCTTCCAGCGCACGCCATCTTTTGTATCTTCCAAAATAATTCCGCGTTCGCCGAGTTCAACGCGGATCTCATCGCTCCGAGGAAAGTCCCTGCGACGACGAGCTTCCTGCCGTTCATCGATCAACGCCTGCACCTCGCTGTCAAGCATCTCACGTTGGTTGTTGCCAAAGATGTTCAGCACGCTATCGAACCGCTCGATCAAATCAAGCAGTTCCTGCTTGTTGTCTTCGCGTAACTGTTTCCGGGCGAGCGCTGTGTTCACGGTTCGCGTGAGATTGTGAATCACGGCCAGCGCGACCGAAGTGTTCAGATCGTCATCCATTCCGGCCTCAAAATCGCTCAGCGCTCTCACAGTCGCGTCATGGATTGTCTCGTTGCTGCCGGGCTCGGTGAGGGCTTCGGTCAACCGGGCGCGAAAATCCTGCAAACCGCTGACGGTCTTTTCTGCTCCTGCCAAAGCATCGAACGTGAAATTGATCTGTTTGTTGTAGGGAACGCTCAGCAGGAAGTAGCGAATCGCTGCGGGCGAATAACCCTTGGCCGCAATATCGCGAAACGTGTAATAGTTGCCCTTCGACTTCGACATCGTTTCGCCTTCGACTTTCAGATGTTCGAAGTGCAGCCAGTAGCGTACAAACTCTTTTCCGGTCGCGCCTTCGCTTTGAGCGATCTCGTTTTCGTGGTGTGGGAAAACGAGATCGATGCCGCCGGCATGTAAGTCGAAAGTCTCATCAAGATATTTCATCGACATCGCCGAGCACTCGATATGCCAGCCTGGGCGACCTCGGCCCAGGGGAGCGTCCCAGCCCGGCTCAGTCGGACTTGACGACTCTTTCCACAAGGCGAAATCGCGCGCGTCTTCCTTTTCATATTTATCAGTGTCGACGCGTTCGCTTGCCCCGGCAATATTGCCTGAGAAGTTGATCTTCGAAAGCTTCCCGTATTCTGGAAACGAGCTGATGCGATAGTAGATTGAACCGTCCGAACGGTAGGCGTGGTTCGTCTCGAGCAGCCTCTCAATCAGCTCGATCATCTCCGGAATGTGTCGGGTCGCGCGCGGCACCACTTCAGGACGTTCACATCCGAGCGCGTCAAAATCTTCCCACAACGCTTCGATATATTTTGCAGTGTAGTCGTCAATGCTCAGTCCTGCTTCCTGAGACTTGGCGATGATGCGGTCCTCAACGTCCGTGATGTTCATGACGTGAGTGACTTTGTAACCTTTGAATTTCAGGTAACGACGCACGATGTCCGCCGCGACGGCCGAGCGGAAGTTTCCTATGTGGCCGTAGTCCC
Source organism: Pyrinomonadaceae bacterium (assembly GCA_041742785.1). Classification (GTDB taxonomy): domain Bacteria; phylum Acidobacteriota; class Blastocatellia; order Pyrinomonadales; family Pyrinomonadaceae; genus PSRF01. The sequence continues at coordinate 94,670 of JBGTOA010000018.1, forward strand.
AGACCGTTGGTCCACAGTAGTAGAAACGAACTTCCCCTTCGCGTAGCGGGCGAAATTCTTCGAGCTTGCCGGAGAGAGTGTTACGAATTCGCAGCATGGTCTTTAGCAAAAGATGCGCGCCTTCGTTCAAGCGGCGCGCATTGCGTGCAGTCTAGCAGATCAGTGTCAAGAGGTCGGATGCCGGATGTTGGATCCAGATCTTGCTACTGAGTTCATCCCTCATCCTTAGCCTTCATCGATCCTTATTCAAAGTGCTTCCAACCTTCGGGTTGCAGATCCCAAACACGCGACCCTTCTGAAATGCGGATCGCTTCATTCGCGGCGCGGAGCTCACCAATCTCGGTTAGCTGCACGCCATCCACCTTGTGCGGTAATTGGGCGACTTTGTCAGGAGGCACAGCAAACAGCAGTTCAAAATCTTCGCCACCGTGCAGAGCCAGCATTAGCGGATCCAGTCGACGCCTTCCGCAGATCTCCACAACTCGCTCGTCGACGGGGATATCTCCGGAACGCACGATTGCCCCAACGTGGCTTTCTTCGCAAAGGTGGTGGAGATCGGAAGAGAGTCCGTCGCTAATGTCGATCATTGCGCTCGCGAGTTGTTCTTCTCCTATCACCACCCCCCACCCCACTCGCGGCTCGGGCTTGAGATGTCGCAGGACGAGTTCCTGAACGAGGTTCGAGTCCTCATCGTTTTCTGCTTTCTTGAAACGGGCGCCACGTTCGATAAGTCTCAGTCCGGCCGCCGCGCCACCCAGCGAGCCGGTCACAAAGATGCGATCTCCCGGCTTCGCTCCGGACCGCAGAACTGGTTTACCGGTCGCGCACTCACCCATCGCAATTGAATCAATGACGATCTGCTGTGGAGTGCGCGAGATGTCGCCGCCGATGAGCTTGATGTCATAAGCGTCTGCCAGCTTGATCAGGCCATCGTAAAACTCGTCGCAAAAACTCGATTCCCATATGTCCTCAGGCACACCGAGCGAGATCAGAGACCAGCGCGGTCTCGCACCCATGGCTGCAATATCTGAGAGAGAAACTGCCAGGGCCTTGTGACCGAGCAGTACCGGTTCGGTTGATTGTTGCTGGAAATCGATGCCTTCGATAAGGAGGTCAGTGCTAACGACAGTATCACGTCCGGTGGTTTGTCTGAGGACTGCAGCGTCATCGCCGATTCCCGTCACCAATGAGGACGACGATCCGCTCATCGAAACACGACGTCGGATTTCCGCTATAAACTCAAACTCACTCCGTCCGCTGTTAGTCGAAGCCGCCCTGGCTGAATGACGCGCTGCCTCTTCATCCTTCATCCTTCATCCTCAGCCTTCAGTTAGAGGTTGCGGCGAAGAGAGTCTAGTCCGGCTTCAATCACTTCCAGAGAGGTGGAAAATGAAAATCGCAGGTGGCTCTCGCCATGTTCACCGAACACTATGCCCGGCACGGTCGCAACCTTTGCTCGATCAAGCAGCACTTCTGCCGCCTCGCTACTGTCCTTGCTGATGCGCGACACGTCAGGAAATGCATAAAAGGCGCCGGCCGGTTTTTCGCAGGTCAGCCCGAGATCGTTTAGTCCCGCCAAGAGCAGCTCGCGACGTTCCCGATAAGCAGTCCGGTTGCGCTCAAGAATGTCGGAGGTGTCAGTGAACGCAGCGAGCCCGGCCCATTGCGTCGGCGTTGAGACCCCGTTCGATGAATACAAAGTCGTCTTCTTTAAACCTGTCATCCACGGCTCAGCGGCAACTGTGTATCCAAGTCGCCAGCCGGTCATTGCGTAACTCTTCGACAACGTGAAACAAGTAATCGTGCGTTCAAACATTCCCTCAATCGAAGCAATCGAGAAGTGCCGGCCTTCGTAAACCAGATCCTCATAAGCTTCGTCGGCGATGATGACCAGATCTCGTTCCTGAGCGAACCGGGCGACGGCGCTCGCTTCTTCTGCGGTGAAGACTACACCGGTCGGGTTCTGGGGAGTGTTGTAGTAGATGACTTTGGTGCGGTCGTTTGTGTGGTGCGCCAGCGTCGGCTCGAAACCATTTTTGCGACACTCATCAGAGGGCACCAGGACCGTCTTACCCTGGCAATGCGAGATAAGATCTTTTATCGGCGTCCAGTAAGGCGAAAACACCAGCACCTCATCGCCAGGATCCACAACCGACTGAAAGGCGCCGAAGAGACCCTGCATACCGCCATTCAAAACAATGACGTCCTTGTCCTCAGCCTCAATCTGGTTTTTGTCGCGGAGCTTGGTAGCAATTGCCTGGCGCAACTCAGAAATTCCGGATGATGGCGCGTATCGAGACTTGTTTTCGTTGATGGCGCGAATCATTGCTTCTTTTATAAAGTCGGGAGTGTTCATGAAGGGCTCGCCACCTTCGAACTGGAAGACAGTCTGACCCTGGGCGCGCAACCGCATGATGCGATTACGAACTCTAACAATATCGGAAAACCCGATCCCATCGAGTCGTGTGGCCAGACGTGAAGCAGTCGAAGAGGTGGTCACGAGCGAATGATCCTCCAGTTTTGCGGCGGACGGATTAAAAACGGGAGCGGATTATAGCTTGAGCGCTGCGAAAGCGCTAAAGCTGGCTTCGGTGTTGAGTCGATACCTGAACAAGAACTCCAACGCTGAGTGATAGACCGGAACCCGGCTCTTAGTGTTCAGCACTCATTACTCAGCACTCAGTACTCGCATTCGTGAGTTGCGGCGCCTTCTGGAAGTCAGTACTCAACACTACTTCTTTTGAATGTTGGCAAAGAGCAATTTCTTGGTCCCCATTGTTCGCGGTATCACTCAGAGCTAAGGAATCACCTTTAAGAGATCGTTTTAACTCTCGACCGCTAAATATATGTATTGACAGGCAAAAGTCGTGACCTGTAACATGACGGCGACTCCCAGTTGCTGGCAGACTCGCCGTCCTGATTCTAAATTCCCGACAGCCAGCTTAAAGACCCGTTAGACCCGTTAGACCCTTAGACCCGAGGGATTTCTACTATGAGCCGCCCCGCTATTGCCATCCCCGAGAAACTCTTTTTCAAGATAGGTGAAGTTTGCGATCTCGCCGGCGTGCAGGCTCACGTGCTGCGCTACTGGGAATCGGAGTTTCCGATGCTCGCGCCGCAAAAGAATCGAGCTGGACAACGTGTGTATCGCAAACGCGACGTCGAGATTGCCCTGAGAATCAAAGAATTGCTTTACGAGGATCAGTACACGATCGCCGGTGCGAAGAAGCGACTTGCGAATGACTTGCGAAACGGCAGTAAGTTGAAAGTCGTTTCGGCCGATGGGGAAGTTGACGAATCGAATTCCTTCGGCTCTCTGTCTGCTCTTCCACTCGAGTTACAAGGTGAGGTGCGATCGGCAGGCGTCCTCTATTCAACTGATTTGCCGAAGACCAAGGAAGATCGGCAGGCATTGCGTCAACTTGCGACTGAAATGCGTGAGATACTTTCGCTGCTGGAGAAAAAGGAAGCTAAGAATTCCGGTTCGCGTTAGCCCGCTTGTCCGACTTCTCGCCGTCACTTTCCTGGATTTGACAATTAAACGTTTGCGGAGATACTAAGACGCTTTCACGGGACGTGGCGCAGCCTGGTAGCGCGCACGCTTGGGGTGCGTGAGGTCCCGAGTTCGAATCTCGGCGTCCCGACCATTTAAAAGGGCTTTCAACCAGAGATGGTTGAAAGCCCTTTTGCCTGGAGGGGACGACTAGCCTTCGCACGCCAAAGATAGAAAGTCAGAATGCGTTGCTGAGATCCGTCGGCTGCTCTTCAGGTTCCCCAATCTCTGCGATGACGATTGGGGAGCTGAGTGTCTTATGCACCGGACACTTCTGCGCAATCACTTTCAACCGCGCGCGCTGCTCGTTCGTTAAGTTTCCTTCGACTCTCACTGATCGTTCGATACGATGAACGAAACCATCCGCAACTTCGCCACAGTCCTCGCAATCCTTTGAATGGATTCTTTGCTGGCGCAGCCGAACCGTCACGCGTTGCACGTCCCAATTCTTCCGCCTCGCATACAACTTCGTCGTCATCGAAATACAGCTGCCCAGCGCGGCGAGCAGCATTATGTAAGGATCTGGTCCCGCGTCGCCGCCTCCGGCGTCCAACGGCTCGTCGGTGACAAACGTGTGACCAGCGCCATAACGAACTTCGTTCTTGAGGTTGTCGAGAGAAGTGACTACTACTTCATTCATCTTTTGAGTCCTCCGTTGAAGCAAGAGAATAACACCCGCCGATCCAGACCAGCGAATTCTTTAGGATCGTCAACTTGCAGTCATATGATACGCGCGGCTAAACTCGGGGCGCTCCAAAAAAATCAAACTTAAAACGGAATCAACTAATGAAGATTCATGAGTACCAGGGGAAGGAACTGTTGAAGAAATTCGGTGTTGCCGTCCCGCGCGGACTGGTGGCACGTTCGTCTGAAGAGGCTTACGAAGCAGCGAAAGCAATCGGCACGGACGTGGTAGTAGTGAAGGCCCAGATTCATGCCGGCGGCCGAGGCAAAGGCGGTGGCGTAAAGCTGGCCAAGAGTCTTGAAGAGGCAAAAGAGATTGCGGCCAAAATGCTGGGAATGAGGCTCATCACACATCAGACCGGGCCCGAAGGCAGGGAAGTTCGGGTCCTCTTGATTGAAGAAGGACTACCGATTGATAAGGAATTCTATCTCGGAGTGGTGTTGGATCGCGCATCGGGCAGGTCAGTGTTCATGGCCTCGGCAGCTGGAGGAATGGATATCGAAGAAGTTGCCGCGAAAACTCCGGAATTGATTCTGAAGGAAACGATTGAGCCGGCTGTGGGCTTTCGTGCTTTCCAGGCACGCAAGCTCGCGTTTGGTTTAGGAATTCCAGCCGAGTTGACCGGCCAGGCAGTCAAATTCATGCAGTCGCTATACACGGCTTATGAGGAGATGGATGCGTCGCTGATGGAAATCAATCCGTTCCTTCTGACTAAAGACAAACGGCTGATTGCGCTGGATGCGAAATTAAGCTTTGACGATAACGCGCTGTTCCGTCACAAAGAGTTTTTGGATCTGCGTGACTTGAGTGAGGAGGAACCGCTCGAGATCGAAGCGTCTCACTTTGATCTGAACTACATCAAACTCGACGGCAACATTGCGTGCATGGTCAACGGCGCGGGTCTCGCGATGGCAACGATGGACATCATCAAACTTGCGGGCGGCGAGCCGGCAAACTTTTTGGATGTGGGCGGCGGCGCCTCTCAGGAGCGGGTCGAGGCTGCGTTTAAGATCCTGCTTGCGGATGAACATGTGAAGGCGGTGCTGATAAACATTTTCGGTGGCATAGTACGATGCGACATGGTTGCGCGCGGCGTGGTTGAGGCCGCCAGGAACCTCGGGATTCAAGTTCCTGTAGTGGTCCGCCTCGAGGGAACAAATGTCGAGGAAGGCCAGCGTGTCATTCGCGAATCGGGTTTGAACTTTACGGTGGCCACTGGGATGAAAGACGCAGCCGAGAAAGTTGTGGCGCTTGCGGCTTAGCTTACGGCGCGAACACGACGAGGAGAATATCATTGGCGAAACTTTCATTTTGGGGCGGCGTCGGTACGGTAACCGGGTCGAAATACTTGCTCGAGACCGAGCATTCTCGCGTCCTGGTCGATTGCGGAATGTTTCAGGGCTTGAAGGAACTGCGGGAACGGAACTGGCGACCGCCTCCTTTCGATCCGCGCTCGCTTAGGTCGGTCCTCATTACCCATGCGCATATCGATCACACCGGCTACCTTCCGAGACTTGTGCGCGAAGGATTTCGCGGCCCTGTCTTTTGCTCGCGAGGCACAGCCGATCTGCTCAAAATACTCTTACCCGACGCGGGTCGTTTGCAGGAAGAGGAAGCGGATTATCGCAACCGACATAAACTGACAAAGCATAAGCCGGCCCTTCCGCTCTACACTGAGAAGGACGCATTTTCTTCTTTGGAACTGCTGACTCCGGTGCCCAATACCGGCGAACGGTTTGAAGCAGCTAAAGGCATCAGCGCCGAGTTTCGGATTGCCGGGCACATTCTCGGATCGAGCCTCGTCCTGGTGGAAGTGGAAGGCGCAGGCGCGGATCACAGCGGCCGCCGAATTTTATTTTCTGGCGACCTGGGCCATTACGACCAACCCATCATTCGCGATCCTGAGCCGCCACCCTCCTGCGACTATCTGCTGGTCGAATCAACTTACGGCGATCGCTTACATGATCGCGAAGATCCCAAAGAGGCACTCAAGCAAATTATCCTGGAAGCCGCGGAGTTGAACGCGCCAGTGCTGGTGCCGGCATTTGCGGTTGGTCGTACCCAGGAATTGATCTACGTCATTCGCGAGCTGGAAGACGAGAAGCAGATCCCGCTTCTGCGCGTCATCGTTGACTCGCCAATGGCGGCGGCGGCCACAGTCGCTTATGTCAACCGCAAGGAAGAGCACGATGAAGACTACGCCAGTGTACTCGCCCGACCGCAGCATCCGCTGCGAACGCATCACATGAACACGGCCTCTTCACGAGACGAGTCGAAGAGGGTGAACAAATTGGAGGGTGCGCGAGTGATCGTGAGCGCGTCGGGAATGATGACGGGAGGTCGCGTGTTGCATCATGCCCTGAGACTGCTTCCCGAGCCTGACGCCACGATTGTCTTCGTTGGATTTCAGGCCGCGGGAACCACCGGAAGGAAAGTTCTGGATGGTATGAGCGAGGTGAAGGTTCTGGGCCAGATGGTTCCGGTTCGCTGTCGCATCCGGAAGATTGGAGGCTTTTCAGCGCATGCAGATTGGCAGGAGATTCTTCACTGGCTCGAGGGGATGCAAGGCACACCACGTCGGGCCTTCATGACCCACGGTGAACCCGAGGCGGCAACTGCGATGGCAGGACACATCAAAGAGCGGTTTGGCTGGGCAGTCGAAGTTCCGACCTACGGTCAAGTATTTGAACTGGAGTGAAGCCGTTTGGACAACGCGGATGAGCATGACTTTTGCGAAGTTCGATCACCACTTTTGGTCTTCAGTTTCGATTCCAATTATTAGTGTGTAGCCTCGCGCCGAACACTTTGTGAAGGGCTTGCACTTGTGCGGAAGAGAGGTCGTTGGCAGCAACGGTAATGGGTCAGCTATACTGCCGCCTCACCGCAATCATGTTTTCTTATCCAGCTTGAGGAGCAAACACTTTGAGTGTTCTTGTAAATAGAAGTACGCGTCTCGTTGTGCAGGGCATCACCGGCAAGGAAGGCACCTTTCACACAAAGCAGATGGTGGACTATGGAACCAACATCGTCGGTGGCGTCACTCCCGGCAAGGGAGGCACGACGCACGAAGGCATTCCAGTCTTCAATACCGTCGCCGATTCAGTATCACAGGCGGGCGCCAACGCTGCGGTTATCTACGTCCCCCCAGCTTTCGCCGCAGACGCGATCATGGAAGCAGCCGACGCTGGAATTCCAGTCGTAGTCTGTATAACTGAGGGCATCCCGACTCTCGACATGGTGAAAGTCAAGGAATACCTCAACCACAAACCAACTCGGTTGATTGGGCCAAACTGTCCCGGAATAATCTCGCCCGGCAAATGCAAGATTGGAATTATGCCGGGCCACATTCATCGCGAAGGTCGCGTTGGCGTAGTCTCTCGCTCTGGAACGTTGACGTACGAAGCGGTGGGCCAGCTTACGTCTCTGGGGCTGGGACAATCCACCGCAATCGGCATTGGCGGCGATCCGATTGTAGGCACGTCGCACGTTGATGCACTGGCGCTTTTTCAAGCAGATGACGAGACCGATGGCATAGTGATGATTGGAGAGATTGGTGGTACCGCGGAAGAAGAGGCGGCTGCCTTTGCTAAAGACAATGTCACGAAACCGATCGTAGCGTTCATTGCCGGGCAGACCGCGCCCCCTGGAAGGCGTATGGGCCACGCGGGAGCAATCATCGCCGGAGGTAAGGGAACGGCGGCAGAAAAAATGGCGGCACTGGAAGAAGCGGGTGTCCACGTGGTGCGCTCGCCGGCGGATATCGGCTCAGCGATGAAAGAGGTGATCGGAAGTTTATAGATTCGAGAGTGGAACCAATGGCAGCGAGTCCTCAGTGACTCAAACTTATATTTAATAATCGAGAGGATATTGGAAGAAAGAATGAGCAATCTGACCTTTGGAATTATCAAACCCGATGCAGTCTCAGGCGGCAAAGCCGGCCACATTATTCAACGCATACTTGATAATGGTTTTCGGATCCGGGCAATGAAGATGCTGCACATGACAACGAAAGAGGCCGAAGGATTTTACGCCGTCCACCGCGAGCGCCCATTCTTTGCCGGATTGACCGAGTTCATGTCGAGTGGGCCTTGTGTAGTTCTGGCACTGGAGAAGGAAGGGGCGGTCAAAGCCTGGCGAGACCTTATGGGCGCCACAGACCCTGAGAAAGCGGAAGCTGGCACCCTGCGAAAAGAGTTCGGCGGCTCAGTCGGTGAAAACGCTACGCACGGTTCGGACTCCGACGAGAACGCCGCGATCGAGATCGCGTACTTCTTTTCGCAACTCGAGTTGGTCTAAGCAAAAAACTTTTCGGCCCTGGCGGCTTTGCTTGTTTCGCGGTGGGTGATCTTGAATGAAACGTTGTCCCACTTGTAATCGCACTTTCACCGAGTCTCATCTTAGTTTCTGCCTCGACGACGGTACCCCCCTCGTTTCGGTCGCGGAGCCTGCGGACGAGACCACGGTTGTTTCACCGACATCAAGTCATACTCAGAGTGGGCCCGCGCCAACACAACCCTACGGACCCAGAGACTTCACCACGCCGGCCTACGTGCCGCCAGATTCCCAGGCGCCGGGCAACAGCAAGAAGAGACGAATGTGGCCATGGGTGGTCGGCATCCTGGGCGTTGTTTTGGTCGCTTTTGTTGGTCTGGTGATTGCTGCGTTCATCTACCTTCCGCAGATGATGTCGGACAGAATGCTCAGCCGCAACCTGGAGAATTCAAACTCTAATGCTAATGCGGAGCCTGGCAATAACAACTCCCTGACACCGATGCCGAACTCGAATGCCGTTGCCGCCAATGAAAACGTCAACAGCAACGCTGAGGGATCCACTACCCCCACCAATCATGCCGATGTCCTTTCCACCTTGACTGACCTTGAACACGATTGGACAGTGGCAAACATAAACGCTGACAAGAAAGCGCTGGAGCGCATTCTAGCCGACGATTATGTGGCGATCGTTAATGGGCGGTCGGTTGGGAAGGTCGAGTACATCAATACGATCACGCGGGACACCACGACGCAGGATTGGAGTTTTGAAGAGCTTAAACTTGATCTTAAGGGAACCCGGGCAACTCTCAGCGGCATCGTAAAGTTTAAGACTGCAGACCAGGAAGCAGCATTTCGTTTTGTAGATAAGTTTGTTTGGCGCGGCGGCCGCTGGCAAGCTACCGGTTCAGAGATATCTCAGGTAAGCTGAGCATCGAAACAATTCACAAATCACATGTCAATTATCAGCGACGTAATCGAATCAACTCGCGCCATCATCCAGGGAATGGCAGTCACGCTCTCGTATATACCCAAGGAAAAGTGGACGGTGCAATATCCCGAAGAACCCGTCACATTGCAGCCGCGTTATCGAGGCCAGCACTTACTGCACGTCGATGAACTCGGGCGGGAAAAGTGTGTGGCCTGCTTTCTTTGCGCTGCCGCTTGCCCTTCCGAATGCATTTACATAGTCGCTCGAGATGATCCGCGGCCACCGGAACTTCGCACCGGGGTCGATGAACGTTTTGCTGAGGTCTACAACATCGATTACGGCCGCTGCATCTTCTGTGGTTATTGTGTCGAAGCTTGCCCCAAGGACGCGATCACACACGGATATAACTTTGAGTTGTCGGTCTATAACCGCGCCGACCTTCTAAAGACGAAGGACGATCTGCTGATCACCAGGCAGGTTCAATCCAGGAACTATCGCGTCGCATCGTCGGGAGAGGATGTAGACTCGGAATACAAAGAGGTTTAGTCAGTCACACACGCGAGTTGAGCTAAAGGCAAGAGTGAGGACCTGCTGTCGGCCTCGCTGTTGCCTTTTACCTTTTTGTTTTTGCCTTTACTCTGTTGCGCGAATGCTCTACCGCGAATTCCACTATCGTTGGGAATACGATCTCGAGTCGAGTCCTGAAAAGCTCTGGCCCTTTGTGGCAGACACCAATCGTTTCAATCGCGATACCGGCGTGCCATCGCTCGATCTCCAACAGCAGAGAGCCAAACCCTCGAAGAGCGGTCGGAGGCGTTTGCGCCTCAGGGCGTTTGGAGTGCCGATCGAATGGGACGAGACACCATTCGAGTGGGTCAGGCCATCCCGCATCGGTGTGACGCGCGACTATCTAAAAGGGCCGGTTGCAAAGCTTGCTGTGCTTATTGAATTGGCGCCGCGATCTGACGGAGGCACAAAGGCGACTTATCAGGTTTGGGCCAGGCCGAAAAGTCCGCTCGGGTTGGTCGCCATTCCATTGCAGATTGGTGTGCTTGGCGCACGCAGGTTTGAGAAGGCGTTCAGAGATTACGATCAGCTTGTGGAAGCAGGCAAAGAGTTGTCGGAACATTCTGAAGCCCGAGCGGTTACGGAAACCGAGCAGCGACGGTTCGATGCACTGGCAGAGAAATTAACTGGAAAGGGAATTGAATCCGGTCTTGCCGAGCGGTTGGTTAACTTTGTTGCCCGGGCTGATGACATGGATCTCGGACGCATCCGTCCGTACTCACTTGCTGACACCTGGAGCGAGGAGCGACGTGATGTGCTGGAAGCGTGTTTCCAGGCAACCCGCGTCGGACTGCTCGATCTACAATGGGACCTGCTTTGCCCAATGTGTCGTGGTCCTCAGGAGACTAGTGGCTCACTCAAGGACATTCACTCGCAGGTGCATTGCGAAGGCTGCCAGATAGACTTTAACGTCAACTTCGATCGTTTTGTCGAAGTTACCTTCCGACCGAATGCGGCCATCCGCGATGTGGACCCCAGGACCTATTGCGTCGGCAGTCCCACCCGAACACCCCACATTGTTGCGCAACAGTTGCTGAAGCCCCGCAGCGACAAAGTCGTAACGCTCGCGTTGGAGGAAGGGCGTTATCGGATCCGTGCTGCCGGGCAATCGGTTGAACAGTCGTTGGTCGTGCGTAGTTCCGGACCACCGTCGGCGACATTCCAGGCCCGGTCAATCGGCCCAACTTGTGACGAGTTGGAGCTTTCCACGAACTGCTCATTAAGTTTTGTGAACAACACCGACGCCGAACAGTTGTTCGTCCTGGAACGCACAGCCTGGAGCGATCAGGCTGCGACGGCGGCCGAAGTAACGGCGCTGCAGATGTTTCGCGACCTTTTTTCGGCGGAGGCTTTGCGTCCAGGCGAGCAAATCTCCGTGGGCACCCTCACTGTGTTGTTTACGGACCTTAGAAACTCAACGCAGCTGTATCGCGAAATCGGCGACGCCACCGCGTTTGGCCGAGTTCTTAACCATTTTGATGTGCTGAAGAATGCGATTGCGAAGGAAGATGGTGCGTTGGTTAAAACAATCGGCGATGCGGTGATGGCGGTATTTCGACGGCCGGCGGCAGCCCTGCGCGCGATGCTGAAAGCACAACAGGAGCTTGCGTTCCCGCAGGACGGTCGTGACCCGTTGACACTGAAAGCCGGGATGCATTCCGGGCCTTGTATCGCGGTTACACTAAATGACCGGCTGGATTACTTTGGTTCAACCGTGAACATGGCCGCCCGACTGGAAGGATTGTCAACCGGCAGCGATGTGGTGATCTCGAGCACGATTTTTGACGATCCGGATGTGCGGGAGTTGCTGGCGGAGGCCAACGCTGACCTTGAGTCGGAAGCCTTCTATGCGTCATTGAAGGGTTTTGCGGAAGAGCGCTTCGAGTTAATTCGAGTGCGGCGAAAGTAGTTGTGGGGCGTTCCTCCGTGACCGCGCCTTCTTCCTCGATTATCTTGAGAGCGAGACCAGAAGGCACGGCAGGGACACGCTTTCCTTCCGGCGATTATCTTGCGTGAGTGGAGCACGGAGGACGCCCCTACAATCTATGGCAGCAATCCTCGAGGCTCGAGACGTTTCCAAGGTTTACGAGATGGGTGCGACGACGGTCGCCGCCCTGGACCATGTTTCCATCGATATTGAGGAACAGTCGTTCGTGGTTATTCAGGGGACTTCGGGCTCCGGAAAGTCTACCCTGTTGAACATGCTGGGTGGATTGGACCATCCAAGTTCCGGTGAAGTGTTCTTCAACTCAAAACCGTTGGGCCCTTTAACCAAGAAACAGATGGCGCACTACCGGCGCTACTCAATCGGCATGATCTTTCAGAACTTCAACCTGATCTCGACAATGAGTGCGGAAGAGAACGTTGGCCTGGCGCTCGCTTTCACAGGTGTTCGCGGTATGGCGAGAAGGAAGCGCGCCGAAGAGCTGCTTGGTCGGGTGGGTTTGGCCGATCGCCTTACGCATCGACCCACGGAACTTTCTGGGGGCGAGCAACAACGGGTAGCAATTGCACGAGCGCTGGCAAATCGTCCGATGGTTTTACTGGCAGATGAACCAACCGGGAATCTTGACTCAACCAGGGCGCATGAATTACTGGGCCTGCTGCGGGAGATGGTTGACAAGGATTCATTGACGGTTGTGATGGTGACCCACGATCACGAACTTGCGACGAGCTTCGGCGACCGTATTATTCTGATGAAAGATGGAAAGGTGGTGTGAGGATCGAATTCGCAGTTACTCAATGCTTAATTTGGTTTTTGGACCTGGGGCTTTGGTCTTCGCACTTCCGGGGCAAAGTGAAGGGCACATCGAAACTTGCTAATCGCGCCCACATGTCAAAGACCAAAGGCCAATCTGCGTAATCTGTGGATAGAAAGCCAAAATTCTTATGAGTACTCCATCGACTGAAATGACGCTCGAAGCGCTTCGCTCCGTGCCGTTGTTCGCTTCACTTGATGACGCCGCTGCTACGGAACTACGAAGTCTCCTGACCGTCAGGAATGTGCCCAGCGGGACAGAGGTGTTTCACAAGGGCGATTCAGGTGACGCGATGTATCTTCTTGAAAGAGGGCGCGTGCGGATTAGCATTCAGGATGACGACGGGCATGAGGTCACGCTGGCGGATTTGGCTCAGGGAGATTTTTTCGGCGAGATGGCCTTGATCGATGGACGCCAGCGATCAGCTGATGCGACGGTATTCGAAGACGCACGGTTCGCGGTCTTGTCGCGGGAGGCGTTCCTCGCATTCGTTCGTTCCAGCCCCGACGTTGCCCTTGAGATGCTGGCGGCTCTCACAGATAGGCTGAGGAGAACTGACGAGTTGCTGCGAGGTAGAGTTTCCAGAAACGCAAACGACGAAGAGCGTGCCAGGTTGACCCTGGCTGACAAAGCGGCCGACAAGCTCGCCGAGTTTGGCGGCAGTTGGAAGTTCATTATCGCTTCAATGGCGCTGATTGGTTTTTGGATTGTGCTGAATACTTTTATTCTGGTGCAGGGCATCGATCCCGCGCCTTATCAAATGCTGAACCTGGGTTTGGCGGTGGTCGCCGGAATGCAGGCCCCGATCATCATGATGTCGCAGAACAGGCAAGGCGAGAAAGATCGTCTCCGGGCTGACCTGGACTATCGCGTGAACTTAAAGAACGAGCTGTCGCTGACGGAAGTTTTGCGGCGGATTGACGTGCTGGAGAGTGAACGACTGCCGAAGCTTTTTGAAGAGCAGAATACAAAGCTGGGGAAGAGTGCAGGTCGATCTGATTAGTGACACAATCTATTGAACTGGCCACCTCCAAAATGATTCAAGCACTTCTTTTCGACTTCAACGGCGTCATTATTGATGACGAGCGGTTGCAGATGACCGCTTATCAACAAGTCTTGCTTGAGCATGGAATTGAGCTGACCGAAGCTCAGTATTTCGCAGCGCTCGGGATGGACGATCGGACGTTCGTCAGAACTACCCTGGAGCGCGCCGGAAAGTCTACGCTGGAACTCAACCTGGCGGTCCTGGAAGCGAAGTCAGTAGCGCATCGAAAGATGATCGAGAATGAATTGCCGCTCTTTCCAGGGGTGATTACTTTTATTAAGGCAGCAGCGCGTCGTTACTTGCTCGGCATTGTAAGCATGGCCGACGACAATGAGATTAATTACGTGCTCGAAAGGGCGGGCCTGCGAGAGTTGTTCTCGGTCGTCATCAGCGCCGACGATTTGCAGGTCTGCAAACCGGCGCCGGATTGCTATGCGGCAGCTTTGGACCAGTTGAACCTGAAACGACGGGAGCAACGGCTGCTGCCACTCTCGCCGCGCGAGTGCGTTGCGATTGAAGACTCGCCGCAGGGAATAAGAGCCGGCCGGGCTGCCGGAATGAAGACCTTAGGGGTAACAAATACAGTTTCCGAAAAAGAGTTGCGCGAAGCCGGCGCCGATGTAGTCACTCACAGCCTGGCGGATTGGACGACGGACGCCGTCCGACACGTATTTTAAAAGAAAGTGCTGAGTGCTGAGTACTGAGCTCGGGTAGAGAGAGTTGCTAGTCTCAAGTCTCAAGTTTCAAGTTTCAAGTTTCAAGTTCCCAGTTGGTCGATTGACTTTCAGGGAAGTTTAAGTTCCAGCTAATAAGCACAAAGCACAAAGCACAAAGCACAAAGCACAAAGCACAAAGTACAAAGCAAAAAGCAGCAAATACCAAGTACCAGGCACCAGGCACCAATCACAGAGCATCAGGTTCCGGTCACGACGATTACGGAACTCAGTACTAAGTACTGGTACTCAGTGCTCTTTTCTGACCATGAGCTTCCTGGACATCCTGCAACTCGCGCTACGCAATCTACGACAGGCCAAACTCCGGGCGGCGTTGACTACAATGGGCGTAATTGTCGGCGTCGCCGTGATCGTCACTATGGTGTCGTTCGGGTTGGGCTTACAGCGAAACATGCTCGAGCGTTTTCAGGCGCTCGATCTCTTCAATGAGATTCAGGTGTTCGGACGAAGCCTTGGAAATCTGGCGCAAGCCAGATTTGAACGTCAGTCGCGGCCTGAAGACAGCAATCGCGGCGATCGCCGCCTCCGTGCCGATAAAGCGCCGACGCGTATTTTGGATGATGCGGCAATTGCCGAGATTTCGAGCGTCCCGGGTGTTGCTTATGTTGAGCCGAGCATCAGCTTCACTGTCTATATCAGAGCTAATGGTCAGGTCCTCACACAGTACGCCGGCGGGGCGAACGTGCCCAACTCGGCCGCTCGCTTTCAACAGTTCGCGGCCGGAAAAATGATCAGCTCCCCAACGGCTGATGAAGTAGTGGTGTCGGAGCGGTTCATTCGCGACTTCGGATTTGGGAGTTCTGAAGAGGCGATTGGAAAAACAGTCGAGTTTCTCGCGAGACCGAGTGAAAGGAAGAAAGCTTCAGGGGCTGAGGATGATGACGAGGGCCCCACCAACTTCTTCGGCATTCCACTTGAGGATGAGGCTCCCGATGAATCCAATGCGTCCTCACTCGTCGCGCGCACGTTCCGCATCGCCGGAGTCTTGAGTAATGAGATCAGGGAAGGCGCTGGTCAGGGAGGCATTCGCGGAATGATGCCGGACGCAAGGATCTACGTCCCACTCAAAACTGCGCGCGAATGGACGCTGGAGCATCGCTCAACGATCGGTGAAGTCGCCCTGGAGTTGGCGAGACAAAGCGGCGCGCTCGGCGAGGATCAGCACGAGGGTTACGACGCCGCGGTCATTCGTGTGACAGATCCCGGAAAGCTGACTACGGTGCGGCAGCAACTAACCGAGCGGGGCTTTGGCAGTTTCTCCATCGTGGATGAACTGGACCAGATTAGAACGGTGTTTCTCATCGTCGATTCCGCGCTTGGATTGCTGGGCGGTATTTCGCTTTTGGTAGCTTCGTTTGGAATTGCCAACACAATGATCATGTCGATTCTCGAGCGAACGCGAGAAATTGGCATCATGAAAGCTATCGGTGCCGAAGATCGCGAGATCAAGCTGATCTTCTTCGTCGAGGCAGCCGTGATTGGCGTGACGGGTGGGGTCGTTGGAACTTTGCTCGCGTGGGCTCTTGATGGCATTGCCAACGGGTTGGCTTACCGGTTCCTTCTTAAACCGCAGGGTGCTGGTTTTATCGACTTCTTTTCCCTGCCGCCTTACCTCTCCGCGGGTGCAATACTCTTCGCTCTCATCATTTCGATCCTGGCTGCTCTTTATCCGGCTGCGCGTGCTGCACGCATCGATCCGGTGCGGGCCCTCAGACACGACTGAAAAAGTCCGTTGCGAGTTTTAGTGGTCGTGTTCAATGAAATCGGGGTGCAACGGACCATTTGACAACTGACCAACGGACCAAGGGCCACAGCCAACCATTATCCCGCAGTGGCCAGTTGCTTACCGCACTTGTTGCAAAACCGCGCGGAACTCTCTCGTTGCAGAGCGCCGCAGGAATCACACGTGCGGCCGATTTGCAGATTCGACCCGCAACCTGAACAAAAGTCTGCCCCCGATGAGTTCGCCGCTCCACATGTTCCGCAGCGGCCAGGCAAAGGCGGCACATACCCTCCCGCAATGCGAGCGATATGCGCTTCAATTAATTTCCACGCATCTTCCGTCAGTCTGTATTGCCAGTAAGCGCCGAGTGCGGGCAAGGCCACAAGTAACCCGGCCGAGAGTATCAAGGCGACGGCGGCGACAGCGGCTTTGTCGAACCACTTCTGCATTCCAATCTCAACACGCGTTCCACCCACTTCCGGCGTTACCTTGATCGTCAAAGCAGCTGACAAGCCGGTGAGATCCCTGAGCGTGCTAGACTTGCGCGCCTGCAACACGGTCGTTGAAGATACTTGCATTGTTTGCACTTCATATTCGTCATCGAACAGACTGCGAAGCTCAGCCACGAGTTGGGATGAGTCGGCTTCCACGCCGGGATAATATCTGCTGTCCATTAAGTGGTTCCTTTCGATGCTTTTCTACTCTACGAATGGAGCGAAAGCAATGTTCGCGATTAGAAGTTTAATGCGTTCGTCACTCCATGGGCACCACCACCCTGAGGTTAAGAGATCAACATTAAGAGTTGAGCGTGCCCACGGAGTGACGCCCAGCAATTCAAACAACCGTCGAGGAGACCTGAACTTGAGATATCTTCGCTTGAGTCTTATTGCACGTTCGCTGGTTGCGATCGTCGCCTTGCAAACCAGTCTGCCTCCTGTGCTCGCACAGGATAGTGCTGGTGAACCATTTGCAGGTTACACACCGGCGAGTTCCGCAAGCGAGCGGCGCTGGGAAGAACAATTTCGAGCGGTCCCTTCACCGGAGTCTGCTCGCGAACATTTAAAACGCTTGACCGCTGAGCCGCACGTCGCCGGCACTAAAGAAGATTACGCCACTGCCATCTATGTTCGCGATCAGCTTCGCGGTTACGGCATTCGCGCAGACTTGAAAGAGTACGACGTCTTGCTGCCTTATCCGAAGACCGATCCGATTGTGGAATTAATCGCGGCCAGGAGAGAGCGATTGGCGGTAAGAGAGGCCGCGATTGCCGCGGATCCCAGTTCCTCGCATCCAGGGATCATTCCCTTATTTAATGGCTATAGCGCCAGTGGTGACGTCACGGCGCCGGTCGTTTATGTGAACTACGGTTTGCCTCCGGACTATGAAGCCCTGCGGAGACTCGGAATCGACGTGAAAGGAAAAATCGTGCTGGCGCGCTATGGTGGTTCGTTTCGCGGAGTGAAAGCCAAAGTGGCAGAAGAGAACGGCGCCATCGGCCTGATCATCTATTCTGATCCTGCTGATGATGGTTACATGCAAGGCGATGTTTATCCGAAAGGACCATGGCGTCCCGCAAGTTCTGGTCAACGAGGTTCGGTTCAGTACCTGTTTCAGTATCCCGGCGATCCACTTACTCCAGGACGACCTTCCATCCCGGGAGTACCTCGTTTAAAGATCCAAGAAGCAACTGACCTCACTCGAATTCCGGTTCAACCGATCTCTTATGGAGAAGCGCGGAAGGTGCTTGCGAAGTTGCGTGGTCCGCTGCGCCCCCTGGGCTTTCAAGGCGGGTTGCCCTTTGCTTACCACGTGGGCGGGACACCGGAAGTAAAAATTCATTTGAAGACAGTCATGGATTACCAGATTCGAAAGATCTGGAATGTGATGGCTCGCATCGACGGCTCTCAATTCCCGGATGAGTGGATCATCCTCGGCAATCATCGCGATGCCTGGACATTTGGGGCGGTCGATCCAAACAGTGGCAGCAGTGCGATGCTGGAAGTCGCGCGTGGTTTGGGAAAACTGCTGAAAGAAGGCTGGACTCCGCGCCGCACGATCATTTTTGGCAGTTGGGACGCGGAAGAGTATGGCTTGATTGGTTCAACCGAATGGGTTGAAGAGAACGCGAAAGAGCTGCAAGAGAAAGCAGTCGTCTATCTGAATATGGATGCCGCCGTTTCCGGCCCCAACTTTGGTGCTTCTTCGGTTCCAACACTCTGGAAGAATATTCGTGCGGTGACGAAGGACATCAGGGATCCCAAAACCGGAAAGACGGTTTATAAGCAGTGGCAGGATCGAGCGAGAGAATTACGACCGGACGCTGAAATGCCCGGCGCGGAAGCCGGCACGGACACGTCCCGGGCAGAAGCGCGCATCGGGGCCCTGGGTTCCGGATCCGATTACACGCCGTTTCTGCAGCATCTGGGAATTGCGTCGACGGACATGGGATTCGGCGGCGACTATGGCGTTTATCACTCGGCCTACGACTCTTTTCACTGGATGGCGAATTTTGGGGATCCGACCTTTGCTTACCACGTCACCGCGGCTCAACTTTGGGGAACGATGGCGATGCGCATGGCTGGTGCGGATGGTCTCCCTTTCGACTACACAAGTTATGCAGGTGAAATCCGTGACTTCTTTGAAGACAGTTTGAGAACCGCTCAACGTCGCACACTGCCCACGGCTTTTAGCGCCGACGCGATGAACAGTGCCCTCGACGAGTTTGCAAAAGAAGCAGCTCGCATCGAGCAGAACCGTCGCGAGGCGCTTACGGACTTGAGCAGAAACGCACGCGATTCCGGGGCGCTCGAAAGATTGACGCGCATTAATAAAGCCTTGATTGCTGCCGAGCGATCGTTGGTTGATGAAAGAGGATTGCGAGGCAGGCCCTGGTATAAACATCAGATTTATGCGCCGGGCTTTTATACCGGGTATGCAGCACAACCGCTGCCGGATTTTCGGCAGGGACTTGAGGATAGAAATAGTGCGAATGCAAAGGAGGGATTGGAAAGGATAGTGGCAGCGCTACAGCGCGTGACTGCCACCCTACGAAAAGCGCGTGACTGAAAGTTCAGTGATTTCTCGCGTTAGCAAATGGGTGAAGCTATCGATTCAGAGGCGAAGCAGGTGATTGCGGCTGTGGCAAGAAGAAGCTGAACGAGGAGGCTGGTGTAGGTATCCTGGATTCGACCAGCATCCAACCTCAACTAATTCGTTTTACTTTTGGCGTTCTTGCTCTTTTCCTTCTTATCTACCGGTGGCGGTAGCTTGTTGGCAGCTTGCAGGATTGACTCGGCGTTATCGATCAACTCTTCAAAGCTGCCAACTTCTCCATCGCCTTTTGCCTGAGCTTGCAGTGGGGTTAGTTGATCAACTATTCGTGTTGTTTCCGCGGCGAGTTTGCGTAGTGCTTTGGCGATGAGCGGGTTTGTTTCATCATGGGCGCTCACATCGTCGATGTTAGTTATTGCCTCATCCAGTATCTTCGCGATGTCTCTAATAAGTTCAGCGCGCGAACCCGCTGGCAACTGGCCCCATTTCTCCGCGTCCTTCTTCAATGACTTTGCAGTTGCCCCGTCGGTTCCGCCCTTCAAGACGATGAGTCTTCGATCCGCAGCCTTGATGAAGATCTCGATCCGCTTGTCCAGTATCTGAGCTTCCCTCACCAGTTCCTGTTCCTCAGGTGTTAAGTGATCTCTCGTTTGAAAAGTTTCTGCCGGAACTGAGGTAGTGAGCGCCAGGATGAAGAGGTAAGTGAATAGTAGCGGGAGTTTCGATCTCATGGTTGTTTGCTTTCAGGAGAAGTCAGTGTATTCTTGGGAGATTTTTCAGCGGTTGGGCTTGATGGGGCTTCGCGTACGACGGTGTGTCCATAGAATGAGTTCAGGGCTTCGGTGCGACTTGACCTCGTGAACTCTTCAATCTCTTTTACCCAGACGGCGTATTCCAGTGGCGTGGTTCGTCGGAGCATTGCCAGCCGAGTCCCATGTGCTCGAAGTGCCAGCTCGAGCCGCTTGTAAAGATCGCGGGTCTTTGTCTTGTCGTTGTTCAGCGGACTGAGATGACTGAAGACGTCTTCAATCAACGCCCAGTATCTTCCCAATTCAGCCGACGCCTCGTTGTGTTGCTCTTGAGTCGTATGGGTTTCCGCCTTTAAGAGGTGACCTTCGGCTAGCTCGAGGGCTTTCTTTAAGCGTGATTTATTGTCGCTGGTCCGATCCAGTAGCGATCGTTCTTCAGCGGAGATGACTCTGGCCGGAGGTGGCGCTGTCACCGTGGATACAGGTTGATCCTGCGCGGCAATCGCACTCGCGGAGACGACCATCAGGACCGCAATCTGTACTATCGATGATGTCGTGCGGGTGCTAATCATTGGGCTCGCGGCGGACCTGATTCTTCTTTGACGGTTTTGGTTTGACACCTTCACCCAGTTGCACTTGACGGCGCAGCAGTGGAAGTCGCAACTTCACTTTTTCAATTTCAAGTTGATTCGTTTGAGTATCGGCGCGCGCGAGGAAACTCTCATATGCTGCAAGTGCGTCGGTGTATTGTCCGAGATTATCGTGTGCGGTGGCAATGAAATAGTATGCGATCGCAAGATCGGGTTTCTCTTTCACGATCCAGCCGTACTCGGTGAGAGCCTCAGCGTAGAGCTTTTGCGCGTAAAGTGCGGTCGCAAGATTGGCATGCGCAGCGTAATTGTCGGGCGCGAGAGCCAGCACGCGTCGCAAGATCATTGTGGCGTCCGCGAAACGGCGAGCCTGCACCAGGGCTGAAGCATAGCCCACTGCGTAGTCGGGATTCTTTGGCTGCAGCTCTGACGCGCGCCTAAAGAATTCCAATGACTGCGCAGGATCATCCATTCGATACGACGCCCCAAGTCGCGCTAACAACAAGGCACTGCCGGGATTCTTCGCCAGAAGTTGTTTAAGAGCCGCTCTCGCTTTCGAGGGGTCATCGCTATTGGCCGCTTCTATCTCTTCCGGTAACCCAATAACTCGCGCTCCGTCGGCTGAGAGATCAGCTTGGCTGATCAACCCGGCACCTTGAGCGATGCGCTGAGCATCGTCTGTCTGGCCGTTCTGCTCGTATGCGGTTGCCAGTCGGGACGCGATGGCCTTGTCGGCCGGGCGAATGCGAGCAGCCGTTATGAGTAGTTTGATTGCTTCGGCGGGTTTGTTATCGTCGATAAAAAGATCTGCCCGGGCGATTAGAGCCGAAAGGTCTTCTGGCTGAAGTTGCAGCGCATGGTCCAAGGATGCCGCAGCCTCTACCGTGGCGCCGGTTGCTTTCTCGGCCATTGCTCTGATGATCCATGAAACCGGCGAAGCGTCTTTCACTGCCGTCGCGCGGCGGGCGAGTTCAAGTGCTTCCCTCGCGTCTCCTGACCGCAACCGAATATCGGCCAGCACTCTCAGGATAACTTCGTTTAGCGGGTCTATTTTAAGTGCCTGTCGCAACTCTGCTTCAGCGTCACGTTCGCGGTTCAGTCTCACGAGCAAGAAGCCGAGACTCGCATGCGGCATCGCCCAGTTGCTTTTGAGTTCAGCCGCTCGGCGAAATGCCGTCTCCGCTTCCTCTAATCTTTTGAGAGCAACGAGTGCCGTTCCGCGCTGAAACTCAGCTTCGGGAAATTCCGGCTTGAGTTTGATAGCTTCTTCGTAGAGCCCCAGCGCATGTTCCAGATCGCCTCTGGCATGTGCACTTTGGCCGCGCTCGAATAACCGCGTTGGGTCGGCGTCATTATCGTCGAGACTGCTTTCATGCTGTGCAGCGGTTACCATCGTCAAACACAGCACTATGGTCATCGCTGCGAGGAGTCTGGCCATGCAGGTCGCTGAAGGTGATGACCGGGTTGTGAACCGCTTGAACATCAAAAGCTTTGTCGCAAAGGGAAACTGGAAAGAGTCCACAGGGAGGTGATGATGTTAGCACGCAAAAAGTTGTCACGTCCAAAAGCAATCGCGACGATTCATGGCACTGGAGAACGCAGTTGATGCTGTTTGCACTAGTCTCGGCCGATACGCTAACATCCGTTCGCGTAATCCCATTTAATATTCATAGTTGCAAGCCGACCACCTGACGGTAGACTGCTTCCGATAGAAGGCTCACAGTGAACTGTCCGATAACCGCAGTAGCTCACTTTGAAACGGCGACCGAGACAGTAGCATTGCTAAAAGAAGTACGCCTCAGACAAGTCTTCCGCGACATGGGCTCGGTGCTCGTAGCGTTTTCAGGAGGCGTCGACAGCACCTATGTTGCGTTCATCGCAAACAGTGAATTGGCCGAGCGAGCAGTCTGTGTAACCGGAGAATCCCCAAGTCTTTCATCCCACCAGCGTTTGCAAACGAAGCAGCTAGTCGATCAGTTTGGTTTCCAAGCCGAGATAATCGCTACTAATGAGATTGAAGACTCCAAATACGTCGCGAACGGACCAACTCGGTGTTACTACTGCAAGGACGAGCTTTACACCCAACTAAGTATGATTGCTCGCGAGCGCAACCTCGCAGCGGTAGTTGACGGTTCAACGACGGATGACCTCGGCGATTACCGCCCGGGGCGTAAGGCGTCACTGGAGCATGGTGTCCGCAGTCCATTGATTGAAGTTGATATGAGTAAGGACGAAGTGAGGGAGCGCAGTCTCCACGCCGGCTTGCCGACCTGGGACAAGCCTGCGAGTCCCTGCCTTGCATCGCGCATCGCTTATGGTACTCCCGTCACAATCGAGCGCTTATCTACGATTGATCGAGGAGAAGAGATTCTGCGCGGCTTGGGTTTCCGCGAATTTCGAGTCCGCCATCATGATAGTTTGGTTCGGCTCGAAATCGCGTCCGACGAGATGAATCGAGCACTTGATCGTCAGGTTGTGGATGAATTGGCGCAACGATTTCGAGAATTGGGTTTCAAATATGTGACGCTTGATCTCCTTGGCTTTCGTAGTGGAGCGATGAATGAAGTGCTCAAGCAATAGTTACTGGCTTTCGGTTTTTGCGGTCCGCCGGTCGCAATCTTTCTGCGATTTCGCTAATGCGTTCGGGAATAAAAAAATTTATCCGACTCAAATTGGAGAGTGTTCATGTCCAGTATGTACAGCTCGAGCTACGTCGATGATATTCGAGAGATAAAGGAAGAGAACCCGTTTGAATCAATGATGTCGCGATTTGACCGGGCCGCGCAGTTATTGAACCTGGATCCGGATCTGTATGCAGTTCTGCGTGTGCCGAACCGCGAGTTGAAAGTTTACATCCCGACCAGGATGGACTCCGGCCGCATTCAGGTTTTTGAGGGTTATCGTGTACAGCACAACTTTGCGCGCGGTCCAGCAAAAGGCGGTATTCGATACGCTCCGGACGTAAACCTTGACGAGGTGCGCGCTTTGGCTGCCTGGATGACTTGGAAGTGCGCAGTTGTGAATGTCCCCTTCGGAGGCGCGAAGGGCGGAATCATTTGTGACCCGCAGCAGATGTCGATGGGCGAGCTAGAGCGAATGACGAGGCGATACGCCGCAGAGCTGCTCGACTTTATCGGGCCTGAGAAGGACGTACCAGCGCCTGACATGAACACCAACGAACAGACAATGGCTTGGATTATGGATACGTATTCAATGCACGCTCGACATACTGTTACTGCCGTTGTAACCGGAAAGCCGATCGATTTGGGAGGTTCTTCGGGGCGTCGTGAAGCGACGGGTCGTGGAATTCTCTTCACTATCAATGAGGCAATTAAGAGGTTCAAGATGATGCCTTCCGAGACGAAGGTGGTTGTTCAGGGATCCGGTAACGTGGGTGGAATTGGTGCGCGCTTATTGCATGAGGCCGGTTACCAGGTGGTGGCGATATCCGATGTCCATGGAGGGATTTACAACCCGAACGGCATAGACATACCAAAGGCTTTATCGTACCTGCAGTCAACGCGTTCTTTTGAGGGCTACGAAGGGGTGCAGCCGGTGAGTAACAGCGAGTTGCTCGAACTCCCCTGCGACGTGCTGGTTCCAGCAGCCACTGAAAATCAGATCACTTCGCAAAATGCGGATAGGATTAAATGCAAAGTCCTCGCTGAAGGAGCGAATGGGCCAACCACGGCCGCTGCCGACGAAATTCTACACCGCAAAGGAGTCTTTGTGATTCCTGACATTCTTGCCAATGCCGGCGGAGTGACTGTTTCGTATTTCGAGTGGGTGCAAGACAGAATGGGCTACTTCTGGAGAGAGGATGTGGTCAACCAACGACTGCAGGACACAATGGTTGCGAGTTTCAACGATTTGTGTCGATATGCCGACGCTCACTCGGTAGATACCAGGACCGCTGCCTACATGTTGGCTATAGACCGCGTGGCCTATGACACCCGCATGAGGGGTATCTATGCGTGACGGAAAAAACATAAGTAATTTCTAGGTAAGTCGTGAAAAAGTCTTGATTTCCACTAGAAGGTAGAGTATGGTCTGCGATGATTTAGTGGCCTTACCAGCGAAGGAATTCGGGTGTTTTGTACTACTGGTTTCGGTGCTAGGTCATTGACACTAGGCTGCTCATTTCGTATAAGAAGTGGCGTTTAGTTTTCTCAGTGTCATCTAGGAATAGCGGGGAGGTAAGTCGCTCAATTGCACTCTACCTCTCTTGTGTTCGCTCCACTTGCAAGACCTTTCGGTCA
Organism: Pyrinomonadaceae bacterium; assembly: GCA_041742785.1. Classification (GTDB taxonomy): domain Bacteria; phylum Acidobacteriota; class Blastocatellia; order Pyrinomonadales; family Pyrinomonadaceae; genus PSRF01. The sequence goes on from JBGTOA010000018.1 coordinate 119,585, forward strand.
ACGACGGTGGTAGTTATTCTGTTTGACAACTTGTAGTTGGAGCCTCCGCACGAGCACGGAAAAACATGCTGTCACTAGACGCATCGCACCCCTGCAAGGACGGCGGCACTCTTAAGCAAACTTATCTATACTCATTTCGCAGGAGGAATGCGATGAGACTCGCAAACAGGGCGCTTATTGTTGCGCTCGCAATGTTGGTGCTGTGTGCCGCAGTGTCAGCACAGACCTTGAGGCATGAGAGTGATCCGCGGAATCAATCTCCGGCTGTAGGCACAGGTGGCAGTGAAGGTGGCCCGACCGGGCTTTTTACTGTTTATGATGGAGCTACTATTCGCCGCGGCGAGTTCACGTTCAGTATCGCGTACAGCAATTATGATCGCGATCCGGGCAATGTTGACATCACGGACATTCCGTTGAGTTTCAACGTTGGCTTGAACGACCACATCGAGCTCTGGTTCAAAACCAATGGTTATCGCGGAATAAAGTTAAATAATCCGCAAAACCTTTCAAGCTTTTACCTGCCAAACGTAGGTGGTTGTGGTCCAGCCGCGTTTTGTAGTTTGCCCGCTATTATCCTGTCTCCGCAGGGGCCAAATGTCGGCACGTTGCGTGGTACCGCCATTTTCCGGCCGTTTAACAACCAGCCATTCGTGCAGTTTCCGTTTGTGGGTGGTTCGGCCGGCACGTTCGGACAGGGCCCGGGACACGCCGGTAGTCTTTTTGGCTTCCCTGGGTTCTCGGCGGCTCTTGGGCCGCCAATTGCAAGTCCGAACAGCGGGACGTTTGGCACTGCTGACACGTTTCCCGGTATTGGATCGCCAGTAGGCGGTATCTTGCCAGGCATCGTTCTTTCGACGACCGTTATTCCGTGTACGATTCTAACGGGCAATTGCCGGCCGCCGCTTTTGCCTGGTCCTCAATCTCCCATAACCGTTCCGGTCGTGTTCACGATCGCTCCAAGCTATTTGCCTGACGCGCCGTTTGTTTCGAGGCCTTATGGCGAATCAAGCTTTACGAATTTAGTGGTTGGCGGAAAGATTCGGTTCACGGGTCCCAATAGTGCGCTAGGGGCCGGGATCATTCCTTTCTACCGATGGTATCCAGATAAAGCTGATGATCTAAGTGGGTTTACCCAGCTGCAGCGCGGGGCCGGGCCCGGCGGCGACATTGGTGACTTTGGTCTAATCGGATTCGTTGATGGCCGACTCAGTCGCAGCGTCAACATCTCGGCCAACTTTGGTTACATCCTGAACAGCAATCCAAAAGGGTTAGGCGATTTCGTCCTGCTTGATCGTCCCGATGAAATCATCGCGGGCGTTGGGTTTGACTTCCCAATCAGCAAGCACTATCAGCCGATTTTCGAAGTCCGCTCTACTCAGTATGTAGCGGGCCGGACTCCAAACGCCTTCCAGAACAACCCAGTGGATGCTTTGGCAGGAGTTAAGATCTATCCGCGCCGCTGGTGGGGAATTGGTGCAGCGTATCGCATCCATTTAAATCCTCAGGACCGCAACCACTTCAATGATGCCAACACTAACAATGTCAACGTAATAAACATCACAAACGTGCCGGTCCCTGGCCGGGGTATCGTTGTTGTTCCTGGCTTTACCGTTCCAGCGACGACAGGCGGTGTGCCTAACGGGTTCCGCTTCTCAGAGGATCCGCATGGTTTCATTGGGCAGTTCTGGATTGGTCACCGCAATGCGCGATCACTTCCTATTCCACCTAATGTAGCTCCGACGGTTTCGCTCTCAGCTTCGACATCGTCACTGATGCTTCCGTGTCCAGAGGGAACCATAGCTGAAAACTGTATACCCAGTTCAAGCTGGGAAGTGCAGTTGACTGCTGATGGCCAGGACGCTGACAACGATACGCTGCTCTACACTTACTCAGTCACAGGTGGCCGGCTTTCAGGTGAAGGCCGTATGGTCACTTGGGATCTGACCGGTGTGCAGCCTGGAACGTATACTGCGTCCGTTGAAGTTAACGACGGCAACAACCATACGGCCACTGCCTCAACTACTGTAACGGTTGGCACATGCGCACCTTGTATCGCGCCATGTCCACAGGTCTCAGTCAGTTGCCCTGCAGATGTCCCGGAGGGTTCACCGATCACGTTTACAGCGAATGTCATGGGTGGTGACACTAGTGTTTCACCAACCTACAATTGGTCGGTTTCCGCCGGCACTATAACCAGTGGTCAGGGTACGACTACGATTACAGTTGATACTGCCAGCCTCGGCGGCCAGACTGTAACCGCAACCGTGGATACAGGCGGGTTCGCACCGGCTTGTTCTACGAGTGCATCGTGCTCAACCCAGGTTCAGACGCCACCAGTCGTTAACCCGATCAAGTTTGACGAGTACGGAAACATCCGCTTCAACGATGAGAAGGCCCGTCTCGACAACTACGCCATTCAACTTCAGAACGATCCTGGCGCCGAAGGCTACATCATTGCCTACGGTACTTGCACTGGTGAAGGCCAGACTCGGGCGGATCGCGCGAAGAACTACCTCGTCAACAACCGGGGCATCGACGCCACACGCATCGTCACTATCGATGGGGGATGTCGTGCCGATTTGACTGTTGAGCTTTGGATTGTGCCAACAGGCGCTATCAGGCCAGCAGCCAGCATGGACGCGTCAGTTTCGCCTTGTCCGGAGTGCAGGCGTGCTCCGCGACGCAGAGGGCGTCGAGATGATGACGAGTAACAACTAACGAGCCTGCATCTCTAATCAGGATGCAGCCCTTAACAAACGGGCGATGTTTCTCGAATTGAGAATCATCGCCCGTTTTGCCTTAGATGAAGGGTACAACGACTGCAACACTCTCTCGCATCGTATCTCCCTCGAAGTTGTGGCACACAAGCGACGCTTTTTGGGTTAAACTCGATCCGTGGCGCAGGCTGCGCCGAAGAATAAGATTCGCGAATAGGTAACTGAGAATTAACGATGAACATAAAGATTTCCCAGCAGTTTCCTTTGTTTCTCCTGGCAGTGTTAATTGTTGTTCAGCCGTTGCGCACTGGATCCTCGAGCATGGCAGCAACAACAGATCCTGCGGCAGATCCAGCTTTGTACGCCCAGGAATGGAAGCCAACCGGACCTCCCGGTGGCGATGTGCGTGATCTGGTGGTCGATCCGCGTAATCCTGATCGCCTTTATTTCGGGACACTGGACGGGCAGATTTACACTTCGGGTGACGGTGGTAAGCGGTGGGAACTCTTACACAACTTTAACCGTCCAAAGCTTTTTGTCGATCACATAATCGTCGATCCCCGTAATTCACGGACGCTTTATGTGGCTGCGCACAGACACAAGGAGCCCGGTGGGTTTTTCAAATCAATCGATGGCGGAAGGAATTGGCGCGAAAGCGCGGAGTTGAAGAAAGAGGCGCTGCATTCCTTAATTCAATCCGACTCTGAGCCAAACATTCTGTACGCCGGTACTATCAATGGGATCTTTAGATCGGATGATTCTGGAGATTCGTGGCAACAACTTCCAACCTACAACACCCCCGGTCTGGTCCATGTCGAATCCCTCGCTGTGGATCCAAGGACTTCGAACACTATTTACGCAGGCACCTGGTATTTACCTTTCAAATCCACCGATGGTGGCAAGAGCTGGCGATCAACAAAAAACGGTATCATCGATGATTCCGATATCTTTGCAATCAACATTGATCCCCGTGATCCTAATCACGTCATCATGTCTGCCTGCAGCGGAATCTATGAGACGAAGAATGCGGGCGAGAGCTGGAGAAAAGTCCAGGGCATTCCATCGCAGTCACGAAGAACGCGCGCCATTCTGCAACATCCTTCAATACCGGGACTTGTCTTCGCCGGCACGACCGAAGGATTTTGGAGATCTGAACGTGGTGGTGACGCCGATTCGTGGATGGTCACTACTTCACGTCAACTCGAAATTAACTCGATCACGGTACATCCTTCTCGCCCGGAAACGATCTACATCGGCACTAATAACTATGGTGTGATGGTTTCCTACGACAGTGGTAAGAGCTTTTTACCAACTAACGCCGGTTATAGTGGCAGGTTTGCCAACACGATCGTAGCCGATCGTGAGACTCCCAATCGCGTATATGCCGCAACAATCAATACCGCGACCGGCGGCGGCTTTCTCTTTGTTAGTAACGACAACGGCGAGAGCTGGAAGCCTTCGATGCGAAACATGCCGTCGCGCTTGATTACCTACTCCATCCTTCAAGATCAGCAGGATGCAAACATCATATATCTTGGAACTAATCTAGGTGTGTACCGGTCTACGGATCGGGGGACCTCCTGGTCTCCAATCTGGTCAGTCAATAAGGATGTCGCTGCCGCGGGGAAGAAGCGAGCGCCGGCACGAGGCAAAAGACCGGCGGCGAGTGTTGCTAAATCCAGGTCTACTCGTCCTTCCCAAAAGTCTGACGACGCGATTCGCCGCGCCCAGGAAGCGCTTAACTCGAGCGGCTACGCGATTGGAGTTCCAGATGGTAAGGCAGGTGCAAAGACGATCGCAGCACTTAAGAGATTCCAATCTGATCGTCATCTTCCCCTGACTGGAAAGTTTGACGACATCACCTTTGCCGCGTTGGGTATCTCTCGAAGCGCAGACCTTGACGCCGATGGGAACGCAGGTGCTTTTCAAATTCTGGCCGAGGCGGTCAACGCTTTGATTCTGACTGCAGATCCCGCGACAGGCAGACCAGCGTTTCTTGCCGCCACCAACGCCGGACTGTACAGGACCACGGATCCAGTCAAGGGATGGAAGAAGTTGCCGTACACACCTGGTCTGGATCCTCGGACAACTGCAATTGCGACGAATCCTCGAATGCCGGAGACGATATGGATCGGAACTGCCTCGTCCGGCGTCCTGGTTACGCGAGATGGTGGAAGTTCGTGGCGTCAGATTGCAGGTCTTCCAACCGATGCGCCCGTGAATACAATAGCCCTGGATCCGCTGCGTGATGAACGTGTATTCGTTGGCACAAAACAGGCATTTTATTCTTCACACGATAACGGCCGAACGTGGAATCGAAGGGGCGGAAACCTGCCGTTTGGAGACTTTACGAGCATATTAGTTAACCCCCGAAATGGTGATGAGATATTTGTCGGGAATGCCTTTCAGAACGGAGAAATCGGTGGTGGAGTTTATCGAACGTTGGATAGCGGATTAACCTGGGCTCGCATCGATCCGAAAGAGCATCGTTTACCCAGCCAGCGCATCTGGTCTTTGGCCTTTGATGCGCACGACCAGAACACACTATTTGTTGGCTCACACTCCGCGGGAGTTTATGTTGTGCCCCGTAGTTCCGGAAATCTTTCGGCTTCTAGTCACTAGGTAACATGTGATTGCTGTGCAAGGCGGTAGTGCTTCTTAGGCTTTGTGTGAGTTAATGTTACCGCCTTGACATGCCCTCATTACGCCGTGTACATTGCCCACCTACCCGGTAAAGCGGCAGGTGATTGTCGGACGAGCGGGTGACTACGGGCACGGCGGAAATCGAAACCAATAACTTCTTTTCCAAATCAACACGGCTCGCATTCCTCGCTCCATTTCAACTTCTCGACACTACACCAACGTTCAATCAGCCTTACGGCCGCCGACCCCTATCCGTGAGTCGTTGGATGCCTAACGGCTTGCGTGCCATGAAGCGCGAAATGATCTTTAACGTGCTGAGGTAGTCCGGGGCGCTACAGGAGTCTGCATGTTTAGTGATGAACCCAAGCTGAGTGACAGCGAGGTAACCGACAAACCCTCTTCTGGTGAGCAAGTAGCTACGCCGCAAGCCGCTGCCGCAGTCCAACAATCTACGCACTTAACAGAGCCCGATGAAGACGAGCCACGACAAAGTGGTGACGTCGACTTTGGTCAATTGCTCGATCAGTTTGAGCAAGAGCAAGCCACTCTCCAGGAGGGAGAGGTGGTGCGCGGTACTGTCGTTGGCATCAGCGAGCGCGGAGTAGTTATTGACTTCGGCTATAAGTCTGAAGGCATCGTTAACCCCGCCGAATTCACAGAAGACGGCGTGCTAATGGTCAAGCCCGGCGATGAAGTCGAAGTGTTGGTCAAGAGCATGGAAACGGCGGATGGCCTACCCGTGCTTTCTCGCGCGGACGCCGTGCGCATGAAGGCCTGGGATGATTTGGAAAAAGCCTACCGCGATGGCACCAATGTTAAGGGTCGTGTAATCGAACGAATTAAAGGCGGCCTGCGAGTCGACATCGACGGGATCGCAGCATTTCTACCGGGCTCTCAAGTTGACGTTCGTCCAGTCCGCAACCTCGATAGCCTGAGGAACCAGGAGATTGAAGCCAAAGTCATCAAGCTTAATCGCAAACGTTCCAACGTTGTCCTTTCGCGCAAAGGCGTACTTGAAGAAGCGAACGCCGGCAAGAAGGACCAGACCCTACTACACATCGAGGAAGAGATAGTCGTTGAAGGGCAGATCAAGAACCTGACGGACTACGGGGCGTTCGTTGACCTCGGTGGCGTCGATGGCTTGCTGCACGTTACCGATATGTCATGGGGAAGGCTGCAGAACCCAAACGAGCTTTTTAGAGTTGGAGACGTTATTCAGGTAAAGGTGCTGAAGTTTGATCGCGAACGCGAGCGGGTCTCGCTGGGATACAAACAACTGTTGCCCGATCCCTGGTCCAGCGTGGAAGAGCGGTTCCCAATCGGTGCGCGAGTCACGGGCCGAGTCGCAAGTGTGGCTGACTACGGCGCGTTTGTTGAGTTGGAGAGCGGTGTCGAAGGGCTGGTGCATGTTTCCGAGATGAGCTGGTCGAAACGAGTGAAGCATCCCAGCAAGCTCGTCAACCCGGGAGATGGCGTTGAAGTTGAAATCCTTAGCGTCGATCCCAAGGGCCGCCGCATTAGCCTGGGGATGAAGCAGATTCAGGAGAATCCATGGCAAACATTGCATGAGCGCTACCAGATAGGGATGCGGGTCCATGGTCGCGTGCGTAATCTGACCGACTTTGGCGCTTTTATTGAGATTGAGGACGGTGTTGATGGCTTGGTTCACGTATCCGATATCTCGTGGTCACGCCGTATCAAGCACCCCAGTGAGGTGTTGAAGAAGGGTCAGGAAATCGATGCGATCATCACGAGCATCGATACCGAAAACCGCAGACTCTCACTCTCGATCAAGGACCTCGAGCCAAATGCCTGGGATAAGTTTGTTACCGAGCATTCTCCGGGAGACGTGGTACACGGCAAGATCGCAAGGTTTGCAAATTTTGGCGCTTTCGTTGAACTCGACGATAACCTGGAAGGTCTCTGCCATATCTCAGAACTCTCAGAAGAACGTGTCGCCAAGCCGGAAGATGTCGTCCAACTTGGACAAGAGATGGACTTTAAGATTCTAAGAATCGATTCAGAGAGTAAGAAGATTGGCCTCTCGGCCCGTGCAGTTGGCAAGGATGAACCGATAATCGATTCAAAGGTCTACTCCTCTGAAGTGGGGAGCGGGATGGCATCGCTGGGTGAACTGGCTGATTTCGGACTCGGTAGATCTGAGCCCGACGACGAGCAGAAATAGTTGGCGATTAAGAGATCTTTCCGCGACTCCAGGCGCTTAAGCTAGTCAAAGGCCAGGTCTATTTTTAGCCGATTTGGTAAGCTTTGCTAGCGCTTGCAACAGCGTCCATTATCTTGCCCGGCGTGAATGTTTTCTGATAGTGTAAGGAACCTGAGCACACCTCGCTAATCTAACAAGTAAATTGGATTTCGCTACGGTATGGAGTGGTCGGGCATGAACCATCTTTTTACAGTTTGAGGTGACGCATGACAAAAGCGGAGCTCGTCGAAGACGTCGCCCGAGCGGCGGAACTTACAAAGAAGGATGCAGAACGTTTAGTCGAGATAGTGTTTGAGAGCATTATTGAAACGTTGAATCAGGGCGAGAAGATCGAACTGCGTGGCTTTGGCAGTTTCCGAGTACGTGAACGCGGGGCCCGTCGTGGTCGAAATCCGAAAACCGGAGATCCCGTCAGCATTCCCGCCAAGCGTGTTCCATATTTCAAACCCGGCAAAGAACTCAAAGAACTTATTAATGACGACAGTCCGAGGCCCCTTCCTGCTTCTGAAAACTCCCTAACTGTTGCCACGGACGGCAACCACCAGCCACCTGTCTTATAGTTCTCAAAAAACCGAGGAGCAAAACTTGGAGAGGTTGTGGAGTCCCTGGCGAAGCGAATATATCGCCTCCGGCGGTAGTGGCTCAACCTTCGATAGCTGTGTATTTTGCGACATCAGGACCGACGCTGCGAATGATGACCGCAACCTTGTAGTTTACCGGGGCGAGCAGGCCTTCGTCGTGCTGAACCTCTACCCGTACATTAGCGGACATCTGCTAATTGTGCCTTATGAACACGTTCCCGATCTTGATGCGGCTGTGAAGGAGATCACTGACGAGTTGATGGATCTGACAAAACGTAGTCAGACAGCGCTTCGCAGGGTTTATAGTCCGGCGGGATTCAATATCGGAATGAACTTAGGGCACGCGGCAGGTGCCGGAATTGTCGACCATATCCATATTCACATCATGCCGCGTTGGGCGGGTGATACGAACTTCATGACTACAGTTGCAGAAACCCGTGTCCTTCCAGAAGACCTCGCCACCACTCTCCAGAAGCTGCGCAAAGAATTCAACTAGACAATCCGACGTTAGCGTTTGGCCGTTCTTCGCGATACAGCTTCGTCTTCAACTTCGCCGCCGTCGCTGATTGGGATATCAGAGGGTTTACTGTATGTGATCCCGCGTTCTTCGCTGTCGATTTCTGGCGCCGGGATGCGGGGAATAGGGCCGGACACCGAGGGTGGGTTAAATCCGGGATAGTCGATGCGCGCATGATAAATCGCGGTCAGAGCGCTGATGATTGCTTCGCGGATGGTCGTTAACTCCCGAAGCGTTAGATCACAATCGTCCAGTTGTCCATCACTAACAATGGCATCAACTATCCGCACTACTATTGTGCGAATGTTTTCAGGATCGGGGCGCTCTAGCGAGCGGGCCGCCGCCTCGCAGGAGTCGGCAATCATCATGATGGCGGCCTCTTTAGACTGCGGCTTCGGTCCCGGATAGCGAAACTCTTTTTCGTCAACGACTTCGCCTGGTTTGGCTAAAGCCTGTGCCTTGCGCAGGAAAAAGTGCAGCGTGCGCGTTCCGTGATGCTGTGGAATAAAGTCGGCGATCTTCGCAGGTAGGCCTATTTCCTTCGCCAGTCTCATTCCATACGTAACGTGACTGGTAATAATTCTCGCGCTCTGGGTTGGCCGCAGTCGATCGTGCGGATTATTTCCTTGCTGATTTTCGACAAAGTACTCAGGAGCAGCAAGCTTGCCTATGTCATGGTAAAGCGCGCCGATCCTTGCCAATAACGGGTTCGCACCAACTGCACGGCACGCGTCTTCAGCAAGCTGGCCCACTGCGTGTGAATGTTGATTTGTGCCGGGGGCTCGAATTGCCATCTGTCCCAGAACCGGCAGGTCCGCATTCGAGAGTTCCAGCAGTTTGACATCGGTAAGTATTCCAAAAAGCGACTCATTGACAGGTAGTCCTCCGGCGGTAAACACCGCGGTCAATAGTCCCGCGGTGAAGCTGCAGCCGATTGCCAGAAGCACTATGTTTAGCGTAAACGGCTGCTCGGAATATGCTATTAAGGCGAGAGCGACGATGATGTTGACCCCGCCAATCAATAGCCCTGCGATCGTTACTGATTGGCGCTCGCGGTAACGCCCGATGCCGTAGACGGCAGTGGCACAAGCTACGAATGAATAGACCGCTTTTTGCATACCGGTAGGCGCGAGCATGCCTGCAAATAACGATGACACGACGCCGGTCAGAAACGCCAACTGAGTGTCGATCAGCATTGCTACCAGCAATGCGGCAGCGGCAAAAGGAATGGCAAAGTTCCAGATTGCAGCGTCTGTTAACGGGGCCTTCGTCATCTGCGCGGCGATGCTGTCACCGAAAACAAAACCGACTCGCAGCAGCGCCGTCTGAACCAATACAGCAGATCCAACCAAAGCAAATGCGCCCCGTTTTGAGAGAGACAAGGGCGTGGTGTTGCTTCGGTGTTCTGTGAACTTCCAGACGACCCAGTAGACTGCAGTCACAATCAGCAACAACCCGACAAGGTTGTGCCAGGGCCGGCCTTGCTGGCCAGTACTCTTGATGGCGGCGAATTCTGCGAGCATTGCCGGAGTCACCGAGTCACCTGCCCGTGCGACTACCTGATTGCGCTTGAGCGAGATCACACTGGGCAGAATCTTGTTAGCTTCACTCTCACGCGCTGTGGCAGTTGCCGTCTGGTCGAGGATTATGTTGGGCCTTATCAAGGGCATCATAGCCGCTGCCAATGCCACGCGTTCCTCTCGGTTCCACCCCGAAAGACTCAACACTCGTAATTCAAGGTTGCGCCGCGCGGAAGTTAACGAGGTCATTCTCGTCCGCGGTTCGGCCACAATCATCTGGCCCGCACGGTTGCGAACGTCGACCAGAACCACTTCCTGATCCAGCCTGCCGGCCTCACCGTCGTCGTAAATGTGGCGATCGCTGATTTCGCGGATCAGACGGGTTAAGCGTTCCAGTTCGGCGGGATCAAACTTGTGCCCAATGATTGCGCGTGCTACGGCTGACCCGCCTTCGCCGCTCCACGCGGCGTCCGGGTTATCGCCATTCTGCTGGTTCTTAAGGTCGTTCCATGCGGCGGCAAAACTCCGGGCAGAGCTTTCTGATCTGGTCGAATCGTAATTAAAGATCGGCCGTGTAGATTCGCGTGCAGCCGTTTTCCGGCGTTCTGTGTCGGCAGTGTTGATGGTGGTTATGTCCGTTGGGGCCACGACTGTCTGCAAAACGATATCGCCTTGGTTGTAGTTTTCTGTTAGACCGGGCGAGAACTTCGTGACAAGCAATAGCGTTGTCGCGATCACCAGCAGGGAGAAGCCGACATAGAGTCGAGTCTGTGGTTGGAACATGTCGAAGGGACGAATCAGCCGTCGCACCAACCGGTCGCGCGCCTGACTCAGCGGAGTAGAAAATCGCGGTCGGAGACCCATTCTTTTATGCCGTTCTTGAAAGGCGCCTGATTGGGTTCCCCATCAGGTCGCGCGCCAGCATCGCGCCGGCTTTTTCCAGTAATGGCTCAACCGAGGATCGGTCAAGCGCCGAGACTGACACGACGTCGCGAGCGCCATCGTGCGAGACCTGTTTAACTAGCAGGGTCAGGTGATCTTCCTCAAGCAGGTCGCTCTTGTTCAGCGCCAGCAGTGTAGGGATTTCAATAAATCTGAGTTCGGCGAGAATACGTTCCACCGATTCTATCTGCTGCGAAAACCGTGGGTTAGAGGCATCTACCAGATGTATCAGGAGGCTGCTGTCACTGATCTCCTCCAATGTCGCGCGGAATGCAGAGAGCAGATCCGGCGGTAGATCGCGAATGAAACCCACAGTGTCATTTATGATTACTTCCTGTTCTCGCGGAAGACGGAGCCGGCGCGAGGTTGGGTCGAGCGTGGCGAACATTCGTTGTTCGGCGCCCACGTGACTGTTGGTGAGCGTGTTCAGTAGCGTAGACTTGCCGGCATTTGTGTAGCCAACGATCGAGATGACCGGCAGCGCATTTCGCTGCCTTCCTTTGCGCCGTTCCTGACGCCGCATCCGTTGCGCGTCGATCTCCTTGTCCAGACGATTTATTCGGTCGCGCACTCGCCTTCGATCTGTTTCCAGTTTTGTCTCGCCGGGCCCTCGACCGCCTATTCCTCCCGCCAATCTGGAAAACGCGGAATCCTGCCCGACGATCAGCCTCGGCAGCAGGTATTTCAACTGGGCGAGCTCAACCTGGATCTTACCTTCACGTGATTGCGCTCGCTGGGCAAAGATGTCGAGGATCAGCTGAGATCGATCTATGATCTTTAAGTCTGTTGCTTCAGCGAGAGACCTGACCTGGGCGGGTGTCAGTTCGCGATCAAACAGAAGCATGTCGGCTCCCAATTGAAGAGCCCGGATCAAAAGTTCGTCGAGCTTTCCCCGGCCGACCACCGTTCGCGGATCAATCGCCTGGCGCCTTTGAACGGTCCTGTCGAGCACGACAACACCGGCCGATGTTGCCAACTCCTCCAACTCAGCCATTGACTCTTCGGCGTCGTTCAACGACCCGGTGGTTACATTAACGAGAAGCGTTTGGTCGCGAACCGTGGCACGCCGGCCACTGCGACGATTACGTGTCATTTCGTCCTCGAGCGATTCGATCAACTCGAGAAAGTTTCGATCCAACTGCGATGGAATCCTGGGTTCTAAGATGGCGTAGGATTGCGCACTTCCGTTAGTCTTGTCTCCGGCGTGCATTGGTAGAAGGTGTGCCGCCCTCACAATCCCGGGAAGTCCGCTATCTTGATCGACCGCCACGACAACCATCAGGTCCAACCTGAGCAGGGCCAGGTCAGTCAGGTCATCCTGAGTCAAATCCTCGCCGCGCAGATGCGTATGGACACATCGGAGTCCACGAAAACGCCCTTCGGCAACCCGGATGCGTTTAAAGTCGGGCAGCTCGATGCGGCGATTGTCCCCCACCATCACATATTGCACGTGACCCTTGCGATCTATCAGGGCGCCGATCTGTCGACCCGTGTCATGTGATAACTCGCTTAACTGCCGAGCGAACTCTGGCGTGACGATTTGTTGAGGCGGAATACGTCGGTTATAGAGCTTCTCGATCCGCCGCAGCTGATTCGGCTTAAGTCCCAGTGTGTTTCCAAGCACAGTACTAATGATCCAGTTCCTCCTCGGTCCCCAAGTGCGCGCAGACCGAAGCGGATGACGCTCGATAAGCTGAGTGTAGCCGCGGTTTGGCCTGACGCTGGATTAAATTACAAAGGGAGTGCTGCGAGCGGTAAGTTTCGGACGCTGGTAAGAACTCTTGGATGTGCTCCGCGATATTTGATTCGCTTGCTCGCTTGAGCATTACATTAACTTTGGGCTGCCCTTGAATCCTCAAAACAATGGAGTTGTTAAGCCCGCATAAGCTGTTTTGACGGCCTGCATTATAACATAGCCGAATGACTTGTAGGGTCTCCCTGGGAGGCTAAACAAAGAGTGAGCCAACTTGTGGATTTGCCGACAGAGGTTGCCACTGGACATTCACTGAGAGTCAGGCGAATTAGACAGGGCCATTTCATAGCCTTATGATGAAAGGCTTTTTGTGTGATCGAATAATTGACAGGAAGTATTCGCGCACGCTAACACAAACAGACGAGAAGACATGCCGCAATCTCCAGAAATTCTTAAACTCGATCCGTTGAGGGGCCTGCCTGGTGCCGAGATCAGCATCGATTGTGCTTCTTTTGATACGAGCAATCCCGCCCAATGTGCCGTTTGGTTCAACGAAGAGAGCGCGTCGATCATCGCGATGGGGCCGAACAGAATTCTGGCCATAGTTCCTGAGCTTAAAGTGAGCGGCGAAGTGAGCGTGAGGCTCGAGAGTCGTGGCCAGCTTAGTGAAGCCGCAAGTTTTATAAGTGCCAGAAGGCTGGCGGAGGATCTGCATCCCGTAGCCAATCCCGCATTCGATCCTGAAGATGGTTCGCTATTCGTAACAAGATCCGGCCCCAGAGGCGAACAACTGCCGGTGTCGTTGTTCAGGATCGATCTTGATGGCGCCGTCGCAGAATTCTCGGGCGACATTCCCAATCCGACTGGTATTGCTTTTGACAACTACGATCAGATGTTTGTTACGAGTCGCTTGAATGGAGCGGTATATCGCGTGACCCCTTTCAAGGAAGCCGTTCCGTTCGTCAGGAATCTTGGAGTCGCCACGGGTATTGCGTTCGATAGTGCCGGAACGATGTACGTCGGAGATCGCTCTGGCACAATCTATAAGGTTAACGGTATCGGTGAAGAACAGGCATGGGTCCAGCTTGAGCCTTCGGTCTCGGCTTATCACCTGGCCTTTGGGCCCGATAACGCACTTTACGTGACCGGACCTACCGTGACGACTTTTGACTCCATCTATCGAATAGACAGCAATCGGGAGGTTAGCATTTTCTATCGTGGACTCGGTCGACCCCAGGGATTGGCTTTTGACGAGAATGGAAATCTCTACCTGGCCGCTTCGTTAGCCGGTCGCCGCGGAATCGTTCGCATCTCACCCGATGGAAAGCGCGCTGAGATGTACGCTGCGGGAACCAACTTAGTTGGTCTGGCGTTCAGTGCAACAGGGGAGATGGCGATTGCCTCAAATGATTCTGTTCACAGTTTGAATGTGGGCACCAGGGGGCTAATAGCGAAAAAGGACTAACCCCGATCTCTGTCCTGAGCAAGTCATCACGCAGCCGAAAGCCCGTTTTTGACAGGCCAAAAGGGCCATGCTAGTGTGAGCCTTCATTCATTTTGCTCTCCAAAGTCTGATCAACAGGTGATTGATGGGAAACATCGATAGCGACGCAATGGGACAGTTTATTCTGTTCATGGTTGCGTTGATTTTCTCCTTATCTGTTCACGAGTCGGCCCACGCGTGGATGTCCAATAGATTTGGCGACGATCTCGCGCGGTCGCTGGGGCGGATAAGCTTGAACCCGACAGTGCATGTTGATCCGATCGGCACATTGCTGTTTCCTGCGATTGCATTTTTTACTGGAGCTCCGCTGCTCGGTTGGGCTAAACCTACGCCGGTCAACCCACTTCGTTGGCGGAACAAGCGAGTTGCTAATTTTTGGGTTTCAATAGCTGGAGTGATTAGTAATTTCGCGATTGCGATCCTCGCCGGTATAGCAATCCGAGTGCTCTATTCCCTTGGCGTTATCCAGGGACTGCGTCTCAGTGACAGTAATTCGATTGTGGCCGAAGGGGCGGTGCAACTGCTTCTTGTTTTCTTTCAGCTAAATGTAGCTTTAGGCGTCTTCAACCTGATACCCATTCCGCCTTTGGACGGCAGCAAGGTGCTCTCCAGCATCCTGGGGCCAAGCTTCGACTCGGGCTTCGAGGCGCTGGAGAAATTTGGCTTCATCCTGCTTTTCATCGCGGTGTTTACAGGCGTGCTCGGAGCAATCTTTCGCGTTTTCATGCCCATTGCGTGGAGCCTTCTTTTCATCGGGACGTAGGGCCTACTTAATGAAGCGTATTTTTAGCGGCGCGCAGCCTACCGGAAACGTCCATCTCGGTAACTATCTCGGGGCTCTGCGGAACTGGGTCGCGCTCCAACACGAGTACGAAAGCTTCTTCTGCATCGTAAACCTCCACGCTATTACCGTCCCGCAGGATCCTGTGCTGCTTGCTCAAAAAGCCCGAGAGCTCGCACGACTGTATCTGGCAGTGGGCATCGACCCGAATGTCTCGACCGTGTTTCTTCAATCAGACGTGTTGGAACATGCCGAGCTTACCTGGATCCTCAACTGCATCGCGCGCATGTCAGAACTCGAGCGCATGACTCAGTTCAAAGATAAGGCGCGTAAGCAGCAGGAAAACGTAGCCGTTGGCTTGTTTGATTATCCAGTGCTGATGGCAGCCGACATCCTGTTATACCAAACAGACTTAGTCCCCGTCGGGGAGGATCAGAAGCAACACCTTGAGCTGACTCGAGATCTTGCCGTCAGGTTTAACCGCGATTACGGTGATACTTTCCGAGTACCCGACGCTTACATACCCAAGGTCGGCGCTCGAATAATGTCGTTGTCGGATCCGACCCGAAAGATGTCCAAATCCGATGACGATCCCCTCGGCTGTGTGATGTTGCTCGACGATGCCGAGGCCGTTCAGCGCAAGTTCAAACGCGCAGTAACGGACTCTGGAACTGAGATTCGCTTCGACGCCTCTCGCCCAGCCATTACAAATCTGTTGACGATCTATCAGCTCTTGACCGGCCAATCGCCGGAGCAAATCGAAGAACACTTTGACGGCAGGGGTTATGCGCAACTGAAGCAAAGTCTGGCGGATGCAACGATTGAGTTTTTAAAACCGTTACAGGAACGCGCGCTTGGAATCAGTGTTGAAGAGTTGAACCATCTTCTCGCGAAGGGTCGCGACAAGGCTGAAGCGATTGCCGGAGCGACGATGAAAGAGGTTAAAAGGAAGATGGGTCTAACGGGCGCGATCGGTTGAGTGCACTGATGGAAGAAAACCAGGACATCATTCCGGAAGAAAGAGAGCCGGCAGCGCCCACAACCCTGAACGTCGCGGGCTCTCGGCCTGAGATCGTACCCGAACAGGGAAGCGACGAGCTGAAGATCGTGATGGGCGAGTTTGAAGGCCCGCTCGATCTTTTGCTGCACTTGATTCGTCAGGAGCAGGTCAGCATCTACGACATTCCAGTGGCCAGGATTACAGATGAGTACCTGCGCTATCTGCGACTGATGCAGGAGCTTGATATTGCGGTTGCCGGCGATTTCCTCGTCATGGCCGCAACACTGATTGAACTGAAAACCAGGATGCTCTTGCCGCGCGATCCTTCCGCGAAAGAAGAGGAGATCGAGGATCCGCGAAGAGAACTTGTGGACCAGCTGCTGGAGTATCAAAAATACAAAGCGGCGGCACAGATGCTCTGGTCTCGTGCCACCGTCGAGCGAGCTGTGTTTCGGCGCGCCGAAATTGAGACTGACAAGAACAATCCGGAGGTGGTGGTCGGAGTATTTGATTTGCTGAAAGTGTTTCAGGAGATTTTGGCGCGTCACAAAGAAGAGGTGATGCTCGAGATTGAGCGTGAAGAGATCTCCATGGCGGAAATGCTCGAGCGGCTGCGAAATATGGTGTTATCAGCCGGCGAGTTAAATCTGCGAACGTTCTTTGAGCGGGCCGGCTCACGACGTGAGCTGGTGATCGCTTTCTTATCGGTTCTGGAATTAGTTCGCACGACCGAGATCAGGTTGTTCCAGACGGAAACATTTGGTGTGATCACGGCAAGAGTAGGCAGCTAAACTCCTGACCTGCACCCCCCAATCAGACAGCCGAGACGATTAAGATGCACGAAACTGAAGCAACCGAAGTCATTCAAGCAGAGGGCGATCCCTTGCTCGAGTCCAGCGACTCGGAAGAACAACCCGGACCGTTTGAACCGGAAGAATCAGAAGGCCCTCTGCATACGCTGCAGAGTATTGCGGAGCGGATGGCGGTCATCGAATCGCTCATCTTTGTGGCGGATGAGCCGCTCGCAGCGAAGACTATGGTTGACGTGCTGAAAGAGGACCGACAACTTATCGAGGAAGCGCTTACCGAGTTGGCGAAGGAGTTCAACGCTCGTAACGGTGGACTGCAGCTTCGCGAAGTTGCCGGTGGTTGGCAGTTCGCCACCCGGGCCGAGTACCACGAGCATGTGCGGGCGTTCCTCAAGTCGCGACCGAGCGCCAAGCTTTCGCTTGCATCACTGGAGACGCTTGCGGTCATTGCGTACCGGCAGCCTGTGACAGTGCCTGAAATACTCGAGATCCGCGGCGTGCAGTCACCTTCGTCAATTAAGACCTTGCTGGATAAACGGCTGATTGTCGCCAAGGGCCGCAAGGATACCGTCGGCAGGCCTATGATGTACGGCACCTCCAAAGAGTTCTTGATTCAGTTTGGGCTGAAGGATCTCTCAGAGTTGCCGAGCATTGAGGACTTTCAGGATCTTGCAGGCGGATCGGTGTAGATTTGGTTCGGAATGCGGAGCCTTTGGAGTGCACCGACTTGTCGCGTTTCAACTCGGCATCTGTAACCAGTCGGCAGTGCATGACATGCAAGCGAGGGGGCCCCGCAGAGGGACGCCCCTACAAAGTTATGGAACGCTTACAAAAGCTGATCGCCCAGGCAGGCATCGCGTCTCGTCGCCACGCGGAGCAGTTGATCACTGCCGGCGAAGTGACAGTCAACGGCAAAGTGGTTACTGAGCTTGGTACTAAAGCTGACCCCGCCAAAGATCACATCAAAGTCAAAGGCAAGCTAATCAATCCGACACTTGCCCGGCGCGAGAAGATCTATGTGCTTTTGAACAAACCAAAGGGCTATTTGTCCAGTGTGAGTGATCCGGAAAAGAGACCCCTGGTTACCGAGTTATTGCCCGCCTCTCTCGGGAAACTCCACCCTGTTGGTCGTCTGGATTTCAACACCGAAGGACTTTTGATCCTGACCAATGATGGCGACTTCACGAATTTCATCACGGCTGCTCGTAATCACGTACAAAAAGTCTACGAGGTAAAAGTGAAGGGAGTGCCCCCGGAAGAGGCAGTACAGCACCTCCGACGGGGAATAGTTTTGGACGATGGGATGCGGACTGCTCCGGCGGGTATCAAGAAGCTCGAGGAGACTGCGTCAAATGCGTGGTTCGAGGTGGTTCTTAAAGAGGGGCGCAACCAGCAGATAAGAAAAATGTTCGACAGCGTAGGTCACTCGGTCGTGAAGCTTCGCAGATCCCGAATAGGGTTCCTGCGTGATGACCGGTTGCGCCCAAAGGAGTGGCGCCTGCTTGAGCCGGATGAAGTTTCGCGCTTTATGAGGAAAGATAAGCCGCGGTCTCGTGTTAAATCGCCACGAGCGCGTCAATATAATTGATCTCGATAGCGATTGGCCATCATTCCTCGCCAACTGAAGTTTGTCGACCGCTGAGGTAGAATAAGGCATCGTATTCAGCCATACAGGCGCTCTGCCTGTTTGCTGTTAGAGCAGGCAGGGATGCCTTTTGTCACGTCTACGACTGACGGAGCATGGGATGCATTTTGAATTAACTGAAGAACAGAATCAGATTCGGATGAGCGTGCGTGAGTTTGCGGAAGCCGAGATAGCGCCGCACGTCATGGAGTGGGACGAGACACAACACTTCCCGATCGAATTGAAACCAAAGCTGGCTGAACTCGGTTTGATGGGCGTGATTTTTCCAGAAGAGTACGGTGGCGCTGGGATGGGTTATATCGAATACGCCACTATCATCGAAGAGTTGTCACGTGTTGATGGCTCTGTTGGCATCTCGGTAGCGGCTCACAACTCGCTTTGCTCGAATCATATCTATTCTCACGGAACTGAAGAACAGAAACAAAAATACCTGGTGCCGCTGGCCAGCGGCGAACATCTGGGTGCATGGGGTCTCACCGAACCAGGAGCGGGATCGGACGCGTCGGGCACGCGGACAACCGCAGTGCGCACGCAGGGCGGATGGCTTGTTAATGGTTCGAAGAATTTCATTACGCACGCCATCCACGCCGACACCTGCGTCGCAGTCGCAGTCACCGATCGATCAAAGCGCAGTAAGGGCATCTCGGCCTTCATTTTTGAGAAAGGCATGAAAGGCTTCAGTCCTTCGAAGAAAGAGAACAAACTTGGTTTGCGTGCCTCCGAGACCGCAAGCGTGGTTTTTGAAGACTGTCTTGTTCCCGACGAAAATCGGATAGGGGAAGAGGGACAAGGATTTGTTAACGCCATGCAGATTCTGGATGGCGGTCGCATTTCGATCGCGGCGCTTGCGGTTGGAATCGCCCAGGGCGCTTACGAGTCGGCGTTGCGATATTCGAAAGAGCGGCAGCAGTTTGGCCAGCCGATTTCCGAGTTTCAGGCCATCCAATTCAAACTTGCAGACATGGCTACACAATTGGACGCAGCGCGACTGTTGATGTACCGCGCCGCTTGGTTGAAGGACAACGAGAAGAAGGTCACCAAAGAGTCATCTATGGCGAAATTGTTTGCGTCCGAAATGAGCGTGAAAGTTTGTGAAGAGGCGATTCAAATACATGGTGGCTACGGTTACACGAAGGACTACCCGCCCGAAAAGTACTGGCGCGATTCAAAACTCTGCACTATTGGAGAAGGAACGTCTGAAATTCAGCGAATCATCATCGCGCGCGAGATACTGCAACAAGCAATCTAGATTTCTGACGGGCTAATTAATGCATTCCAACAGTAACGATTCGCTCGTCGACCGCGTTAAAAAGGGCGAACCTCGTGCGGTTGCGCGTGCAATTTCTCATATCGAGGATGGTACGGATCGCGCCGCCGAGTTGATGAAGTGCATCTTTCCGATGACCGGCCGTGCATTAGTGGTGGGGATCACCGGGGCGCCCGGAGCGGGGAAGTCAACGCTCGTTGATAAGTTGGCTCTGCTCTATCGGCGACGGGGCGAACGGGTAGGCATAGTGGCGGTTGATCCTTCCAGCCCTTTTTCTGGGGGAGCCATTCTCGGCGACCGCATCAGAATGCAGACCCTCGGGTTGGATGAAGGCGTGTTCATCCGCTCAATGGCGACAAGAGGGAATCTCGGAGGACTGGCCCGCGCGACGGTGGATGCGGTGGCCATTTTGGATGCGGCCGGGTATTCCCGAGTCATCGTAGAAACGGTCGGAGTTGGCCAGGATGAAGTAGAGATTGTAAAGGCCGCCGACGTTTCAGTCGTCGTTTTGGTGCCCGGGATGGGCGACGACATTCAAGCGATCAAGGCCGGTATTATGGAGATTGGGGACATTTTCGTGATCAACAAGGCTGATCGGGACGGTGTCTATGCTACCGAGAAGGAGATTGAAGCGCTGTTGTCGCTTTCAAGTCGTGAAGATAACTGGGAACCCCCAATCGTTAAGACCGTGGCCACAGAGAACAAAGGGCTGGAAGACCTGGCGGCGGCTATTGACAATTATCGGCTGGCGCATTTGGACGCTTCGCTCGGATCTGGCCGGCGTCACGCAATCGCCCGCTGGCGAATCCTTGAACTCTTGAGAGAAAAGCTGGTGGCGCGAACCCTCGCGTCCGAATCGGCATCTGAGCGACTTGATCGATTGGCGGGTGAAGTTGCAACGCGTCAGCGAGATCCCTATTCTGCGGTAGAAGAGATTATGGAAGCTGGTCAGTAATCCGACCACTGACAACGAACTAACCGGAATATGAAGCTTGATCACATCGGAATCGCAACGAATGAATTACAGGATGCGGCGAAAATCTGGCTGGATGCGCTTGGACTTGACTTGGCTCACACAGAGGAAGTGCCGGAGCAAGGCGTCCGCGTGACGATGTTACGAATTGGTGAGACCCACATCGAACTGTTGGAGCCCCTCACCCCGAACTCACCGGTGGGGAAGTTCCTTGCAAAGCGCGGGCCCGGCATTCACCACATCGCGTTGGCAGTCGCGGACATTGAAGCGGCTTTGGTCAACTTGAAGAATAAGGGCGCCAAACTGATCGATGAGAAGCCAAGGCGCGGCGCCAACGGTTGTCTGGTCGCATTTATTCACCCCTCAGCAGCGAATGGCGTGCTGCTCGAGCTCGTACAGCATCGATAGTTTTTAAGAAAGGTTATTATTTTGAACTCCACAACAAAAGCCTGGATTGCGGCCGGCGTCGCCGTCGTATTCTCAATCGCTCTCATAGCATGGCAGGTTAAGGCCCGGCGGTCGGAATCCGTGAACTTAACCGCGGAAGATATGGCGCTGGTTGCGGAAGACCAGGCGCCGCAGTTTCGACTCAGCCTCGCGGAAGACGAGAACGCGCGCAAGGAATTTGCGAAAGACATCAAGACTCTCCTTGCGGTCGCAGAAGAAGCGCGCGCAAAGGGCGTCGACAAGACCCCGGATATGAAGCGGCAGTTGCGGATCGCTCGCGCAATTGTCATCGCCGAAAACTACTTCAAACAGAAGAGCGGGGAGAACGCCAAACCGGACGTTTCTGAACAGGAAATTGAAGATGCGTTCAAGCAGCCGGCAAATCAGACTCTTTTCGACGAGCTCATTGCCGACGCCAAGGCCAAGAACCCGCAACTTGCCAGTGGTGAGATACCACCAGATCAGTTGAAAATGTTTCGCGAGCAGCTAGGCCAGGTGCTGGTTGGCGAGCAGAAGGGCATTGCCGCCGGCATTGAGAGCCAGCGTGCTACACAGTTGCAAATCATGTTTCAGCAGGCGCGCGCCCTGGCGCAAAAATATGCCGCCGAGCAGTTAGCAGAAAAGTTCAAGGCGACTGACGATGAGGTAAACGCATATATTGCTGCGCATCCCGAACTGGATATCAAGCAGAAGCGTACGAAGGCCGAAGAAGTTCTTAAGCGCGTGAAA
Source organism: Pyrinomonadaceae bacterium (assembly GCA_041742785.1). Classification (GTDB taxonomy): domain Bacteria; phylum Acidobacteriota; class Blastocatellia; order Pyrinomonadales; family Pyrinomonadaceae; genus PSRF01. Next base: position 141,577 of record JBGTOA010000018.1, read on the forward strand.
GCCGGAGAAGATTTCGCCAAATTGGCCCAGGAGTTTTCAACCGATGGCAGCAAGGATAAAGGAGGCGATCTCGGCTGGTTTGGTCCCGGTCAGATGGTTCCCGAGTTTGAGCAGGCCGCCTTTGCACTGAAGCCCGGTGAGATTAGCGACATCGTCGAATCGAAGTTTGGCTATCACATCATCAAGGTGGATGAACGTCGCACGGAAGAGAAAGATGGTAAGAAGGAAGAGCAAGTTCACGCTCGACACATTCTGATTGGCGACACTGCCGGAGCTGCCGACAATCCGTTTGGACCACCGAAAAGCGGCCGCGACCAGGCCCGCGAAGCGGTTGAGAAGGAAAAGCGTGACCGGGTGCTCGACGAAATTGTTAAGCGTTCACACGTGAGTGTCGCCGAGAACTTCTCGGTTAAGAAGCCTGAGCAGTCCGCAATGCCGGCCATGCCTCCCGGATTTGGAACTGGTCAGGAAGGACCGCCGCCAGCGGCTGCCGAAGAACAAGGTAAGCCTGAGGGCTCGAGCAAGCCGGCTCCAAAGCAACCGTAACCGTTGGTTCTGGGAGCGAAGTAATGCAGGTTGACGATTATCGAGTCGAAATTATTCCCGATACAGAATTTCGACTCGATGGCGGTGCGATGTTTGGTGTCGTGCCGCGCACCCTTTGGTCCCGCAGCTGCCCACCCGATGATCAGAACCGCATTCGAATGAGTATGAATTGCGTGTTAATCGACACGGGTAAGGAACGCGTGCTGATTGAAACTGGGATCGGTGACAAGTGGTCGGCCAGGCACAAGGAGATGTACGGCATTACCCGCGAGCGTCCGCTGGTTGAAACCCTTCGCGAACGGACCGGTTTAATCCCGAAGGACATCAACATTGTCGTAAACACACACCTTCACTTTGATCACGCGGGTGGAAACACGTCGCTGGATGAAACAGGGAAGGCTGTTCCCACCTTTCCGAATGCTCGCTACCTCGTCTCACAGCGAGAGTTTGAGCACGCAGAGAATCCTGGCGAGCGAGACCGCGCAAGCTATCTGCCTGAGAACTGGCGGCCGCTCGCAGAGCACGGCCAGCTGGAGTTGAAGGACGCTGAATACGAAGTTGTGCCGGGTTTGCGCATGGAGACGATTGCGGGGCATAACCGGTCGATGCAATGCTGGAGGTTGGATCGCGGAGGGCAAACCATGTTTGGTTTCGCAGATCTGGTGCCGATGAGGGCGCATGTGCCATTCGCCTGGGTAATGGGCTACGACCTTTTTCCGGTTGAGACAGTCGAAGCAAAAAAGCGATTGTTGCCTCAAGCCGCGGATGAAGGCTGGCTGTGTCTCTTTTATCACGATGCGGATCAGCCAGTTTGCAAATTGGTTCATGATGACGGAAAGCTGCGGCCGGTGCCTTTCACCGAGTTCGCAGAGAAACAGGTTCGATGAACGTAAAAATTGGAATCATTGGCGGCAGCGGGCTCTATCAAATGCCCGAACTAAAAGACGTCGAAGAGGTGAAAGTAGAAACGCCATTCGGCAGTCCTTCTGATGCTTTCATTGTCGGCACCCTGGATTCGCGGCGAGTTGCTTTTCTCCCTCGCCACGGTCGCGGCCATCGGTACACACCGACTGAGCTTCCGTTTAGAGCCAACATTTACGCCATGAAACTTATGGGAGTCGAACGAATCCTTTCCGCATCAGCGGTTGGGTCCTTGCAGGAAAAGTACGCGCCGCTGGACATGGTGATTCCGGATCAGTTTTTTGATCGCACACGGGCTCGTGCTCACGAGTCGACCTTCTTTGGGGAAGGAATCGTCGGGCATGTCTCGTTCGCGCACCCCGTATGTGGGGAACTGGGTGACGTTCTAGAACAATCGTGTACAGTTGCCGATGTTAAGACACACCGTGGCGGTACTTACCTTTGCATGGAAGGCCCGGCCTTTTCGACCGTGGCTGAATCGAATGGCTATCGTTCGTGGGGCATGGACATCATTGGCATGACGAATCTGCAGGAGGCAAAGCTGGCGCGGGAGGCGGAAATTTGCTACGCGACGCTGGCGCTCGTCACGGATTACGATTGCTGGCATCCAGAGCATGATGCCGTGAGCGTCGAGACCGTGGTTGAGTACTTGATCATGAACGTTCGTAATGCTCAGGTCATAATGACAGAGGCTGTGAGGCGTTTAAGTGAGTTGGAGCGGAAGTGCAATTGCGGATCGTCTTTGAAGAATGCGATCTTTACTCCTCCAGAGCTTTGGCCCCAGTGCACGAAGCAGAAGCTGGCTGCGATCATTGGAAAGTACGAACAGTGATAAGTGACAAGTCAGATGACGTCTTTCGGGCGTCAGAATCCGGTAGCTGCGACACTACTCAAGAATCCCATATAAGCAGAAGGGATCAAAAATCTTACTTGTCCTGTCACCCACCAGAAAGGCGATTATGAAAGAGACATTTCTATTAGTGGCTGCCGCTCTCCTGGTAGTGGCGCTTCATACTCCTTCGACGCAGGCTCAGGGGGCAGTCAAATCTGGACCCGACGCTTCTACGCTACGCGATCCGGAACTGGAGAAAGATTCCAGTCACAATCTTGAGGTCGCCTGGCATTACTTCAAATTGAAGAAGGCGTATGTCGCCGCAATCAAGCGCTGCGAAGAGATCATTGCCGGGAACCCCACCTTCTCCCGCATGGACAAGGTCCTGTATGTAGCGGCCGAGAGCAGCCTTCGTCTCGCTGAAAACAAAGGTAAGCAGGCAGCTAAGGACAAAACTCCTGAGCAGTTGCGCGAAGATGCACGTGACTACTTTTCGCAACTTGTCGGCGATCACCCGCAGAGTGAGTTTTTCAAACAAGCGCAGGAGAGTTTGTCGGCTCTTGGTGGACCGAGAGAGAGAACTGAGGTTGGTAAGCCGTAACTTTTTCGGTGAGGCCGCGAGTGTAAGCTTTGCAATTTAGCTTTTAGATACTGGTTACTGGAGATCCCCAAAATGTCCCTGTTGGTCGTTGGTTCGGTAGCTTTTGATGCCGTGGAAACCCCTTTCGGAAAATGCGACAAGATGCTCGGCGGTTCTACTTCGCACTTTTCACTTTCAGCCAGTTTCTTTACGTCCGTTCGCATAGTCGGCGTTGTCGGCGGAGATTTCGGTGAAGACGAGCAACGGGTCTTCGACACTCATAACATCGACACCTCAGACCTCGAACGAGTATCGGAAGGAAAGACGTTTCGCTGGCAAGGTCGCTACGATTACGATTTGAATGTTGCCCACACTCTCGACACGCAACTGAACGTCTTTGCAGATTTCAAGCCGAAGTTATCCGACGACTCAAAGAAATCGCGACTCGTTTTTCTGGGTAACATTCAGCCCGACCTGCAGCGCGAAGTTCGCGAACAAGTGCCGAGCGCCGAGCTGGTCGCGCTCGACACAATGAACCTTTGGATCGACGTTGCCAAAGAGTCGCTGCTGAAGACGATCAGGGGAGTTGATGTGGTGATCATCAACGACGCGGAGGCTCGGCAGTTGACTGAGATCCCGAATCTCATTAAAGCCGCTCGTGAGATTCTCTCATGGGGCCCGAAGGCGCTCATCGTAAAGCGTGGTGAATATGGCGCGGCCTTGTTTACTCAGTACAGCTATTTTGCTATCCCTGCTTATCCGCTCGAAGCGGTCTTCGACCCTACTGGAGCTGGAGACACCTTTGCCGGCGGCTTTATGGGCTACCTGGCGAGCGAGGCGACGCTGGATGAAGCAGCCATGAGACGTGCGATGATCTTTGGATCGGTGATGGCTTCATTCAACGTGGAGGAGTTTGGTACTGAACGCGTTCGCCGGCTAACGCACGATGAAATTAATGATCGCTTTCGCGCCTTTAGGGACATGACCTATTTCGAGGTCATTCCATTTGAGGCGACTGTTCGCGCTGCGAAGTAGATTAATCAGGACGGACCATCGCAGGTTCGCTGCTGTCTGTTCCAGGAGGTTTCAATGTTCTGTCCAGTTTGCGAATCTGAATATGAAGCGGGTGTGACTCGCTGTCCGGATGACAACACTGACCTCGTGCCAACGCTGGATACCACCACTGCGACTGATGACAGTGAAGCGAGCTTTGTTCACTTGCATCATCTCGGGTCACCGGCTGAAGCCGAGATGGTGAACGATATTTTGCGACAGAACGGAATCCGGTCAGCGGTGCAATCAGGCGGTGCTGACGCTCTGTCCCCGCTGTTAGCAACTACCGCGACTGGCAGCATCGTGCTTGTCGATGAGCGTGATCTCGATCGCGCGCAGGAAATCTATTCAGCATTTTTTGGCGACGATATGACGCCGCTGACTGGTGGGGGAGGAGACGCGGAGGATGAATGAGCACGGGGCGATGTGCCTGGGTGTGTTAAGAAGCTGAATTGAGACTGTCGCTTGAGGGTTATGGCCCACGCAATAGTGGTTTTCATTACTGCCGCGAATGGCGAAGAGGCTGCGCGCCTGGCCGAGATGTTGGTGGCGTCGCGCCTGGCAGCGTGTGTTCAGATCCTGCCACCAATCGAGTCGGTCTATCGCTGGCAAGGTAAGGTCGAACGGCAAGCCGAAGTGTTATTGATTGCCAAGACTGTTGAGGCAAAGTTTGATTATCTCGAACGCGAGGTCGGGGCTCTCCATAGTTACGAGACGCCGGAAATTGTAGCCGTTCCCATCACCGCAGGATCCGAGCGTTATCTTCAATGGCTGACGGCGTCGGTTTCACCAGAGAATCCTACGCAAACGTAGTTATTCTTTTTCTGCCACTCTATACTCATCAACGATATCGGTATTAATCACGCGGAGTGCATTTTGACTGTCTACCACGAGTCGGACGACCTCTGCGGGCGAGTCAGTTACATGCAGCAGCTTCAGATCCTTCTCTGAAACCTTACCTTCCTTAAGCGCCACCTCTTCGATCCAATCCCACAGTTTCTTCCAGTAAACGGAACCGAAAAGCACTACCGGGAAGTTCCTGATCTTTTGCGTCTGAATAAGCGTGAGTGCCTCGAACAACTCATCGAGAGTGCCGAAGCCTCCCGGAAAAATAATAAACCCCAGGCTGTACTTTACAAACATCATCTTGCGTACAAAGAAGTAGCGGAAAGTGACCGAGCGGGTCTGGTAGGGATTTGGGCTTTGCTCGAAAGGCAACTCAATGTTGCATCCGACCGATAAGCCGCCGGCTTCGAAGGCACCACGGTTCGCAGCCTCCATGATTCCCGGACCGCCGCCCGTAATCACAGCAAAGCCTGCCTGGACAAGCAGGGCTGCGGTCTCTTGCGCGGCCTTGTAATAGTGATCTTCCGGCAATGTGCGAGCCGATCCGAAGATCGAAACCCCGCGCGTCAATGTCGCGAACTCGTCAAACCCTTCCACGAACTCACCCATGATTCGGAACACCCGCCAGGTGTCAGTGTGAGTGAACTCATCGGCGCGTGGAGTTTCGAGCAGTTGCTCGTCCTGCGTTGGGGGATGCCGCCGATCCTCAGGTTCTTTCGTTTCCGCCATCTTGCTCCTCGATATTCTAATGGGCGTCCCTTCGTGGGCGCCGCTCGATTACCTGTAGGTCCTTGCAACGAAAACAAGGGGCGCCCGCCTGAGGGCGTCCCCTACGGTTTAATGCGTCGGGCCAGCCATTCAGATGCCCATGATGTTGTAACCGCAATCAACATGGATCACCTCCCCAGTGATGGCAGACGACATGGGGCTACAAAGGAACAAAGCTGTGTTGCCTACCTCGCTGGCCTGTACATTGCGACGAAGCGGAGCTCGCTCGGCAGCATGCTTCAACATCGTGGTGAAATCGGCCACTCCGCGAGCGGACAGAGTTTGGATTGGCCCGGCACTGATCGCGTTGATGCGAATATTCCGCGGTCCCAGGTCATTCGCGAGATATCGTGTCGTTGACTCGAGTGCTGCCTTGGCGACACCCATTACGTTGTAGCCTGCTACCACCTTCTCGGCGCCGTAATAGGTCATACAGACGATGCTGCCGCCATCTGTCATCAAGGGCACTGCTGCTTTTGAGAGTTGCACGAGGGAATAGGCGCTGATGTCGAGTGCTGTTAGAAAAGCTTCGCGACTCGTGTCGAGATATTCGCCATCGAGGGCTTCCCGCGGTGCGTAGGCAATGCTGTGGATCAGGAAGTCCAGGCGTCCGAACTCGCTGGCAACGCGTTTAAAGGTCTCGTCCACTTCCTCCTGTTTAGTGACGTCACATGGAAAAATGAGCGAGCCGGGCATTACGTCTTTCGTCAGGCCCTCAACGTTTTCTTTAAGGCGTTCGCCCTGGTAAGTGAAGGCTAGGCGCGCGCCTGCCGCGTGAAGAGCCTGCGCCGTGGCCCAGGCGATCGAGCGCTTGTTAGCGACACCGAAGATAATTCCGAATTTGTCTTTGAGCATAGTCTTTGCCAGCCGATTTCGATCGTCGTTTCGAGATGGAGTGGTTCAGCGCGTTACGTTGGCTAAACTCGACAGTGTAAACCGACACGTTGGAACTGATGCAGATTTAAGCGCAAGTTTGATCTCAAGGTTTCAGAATCTCAACTCAATAATAGAAATCCCCTGCCAGACAGATGGTCCTAGAGATTTGAGGATTAGAGCGGCAGTTAGTACCGAACTTCTTATAAGCATGTTTTCTCACAGGGCGATCCAGCCTTTTGACGTTATGCCGCAGCGCTTTCAGACGAGGTCATCAGTTCTTTGTACTGCCCGCCCTCAACCCACTTTAAAATCTCAGACACGCGCCAAACCGGAAAAGGATGACTCAAGCCCGACGTAATCACGTCTGCCCAAAATCGGTCGAGCGCTTTTTCGTCGTACGTCTTCTGAAAATCTCTGGCCTGCTCCAGAAAGAGGCCGTAGTCCACTTTCGATGCAAATGTTCCCCCGGCCAGCTTCATCATGGTCCGGCCAATCACGTCTGCATCCTGCGTGACGATTAAAGCCGCGCGATCACACGACAGCTCAGCTCGTCTGGCCCAGGCGAGTAAGGCTGTCCGCATTGAAAGTGTCAGCAGCTCTTTAACTATCATCGTCAAGGGCGAAGCAAGCACAGCGGTTTTGGCAAGAAACTCGATGAGCCGCGCAGCTGTCAGGTAGAGAACGTGCTCGGCATGTATGTGACCAACTTCGTGGGCCACTACAGCGAGCACCTCTTCATCATTCAGTCGTTCAATGAGTTGCGAGTAAAGCACGATGACGGGTCGTTCCACGCCGCCGGTAAAGGCATTCACAACCGGACTCTGTTGGACGAAGAGCTCGGGCATTTCGACGCCAAGAGTTCTGCAGGCTACTTCCAGTTTTGCGTGCAGATCCGGGCACTGGTGCGGCGTTACCTTTACGGCGCTGGCCGTGAAGATCACGCGGATGACCGATTCACCCGTAAGCACCAATAGTTTCTTGACCGCGGAGTCCATGCCGGGTATTGCTCGCAGAGCCGCCAATGCACGGCGATCGGCGTCGTGGATGTAGAGCTTGTTGTCCAGGTGCGCAAACTTTTTGTGAGGTGCGTCGGATAGTGGCAGCCGGCAACGGCCACATCTTGGCTCGCCTGCTTCCGGGCGGATTTGGTTCCGCTGTCCGCAGTATCGGCAGCGAATAGAGTCTGCTGAGGATTGGTTGTCGTTATCGAATACTTCTGACATGACTAATTCCCATTCAACGAATCGTGACTTCCAGAGGCTCCCGTTCAGTCATCAGTGGGCCTTCCATCCCTGACAGCATCCCTGCGATAAAAAGACCGACAGGAATGTCTGTCCTACTTCAGTGTTTGAAATGACGTATGCTGGTGAAGACCATTGCGAGTCCATGTTCATCGGCAGAGGCTATAACCTCAGGATCTTTTACGGATCCGCCGGGCTGTATAACCGCGGTGATGCCATGCCTGGCTGCCTCATCCATACCATCACGAAAAGGGAAGAAAGCGTCCGAAGCCATCACCGAGCCATTCAGTGGAAGCCTGGCTCGCATGGCGCCAAGCTTTACTGAATCAACTCGCGACATCTGCCCGGCGCCTACTCCCACCGTTTCACCTGAGCGCGCGTAGACGATGGCATTGGATTTCGTGTGTTTGCAGACAGTCCAGGCAAACAGTAATGCCGAGATCTCGTCCTCGGTTGGTTGTCGCTTCGTCACGACTTTGAGGTCTGAACTCGATAACCTGTGCGTGTCGCGAGTCTGCACCAGCATGCCGCCACTAATCTGACGATACTCGAGGCCGGTTAACGCTTCCGGGTGCCCTGCCTGCAAAACGCGAAGGTTCTTCTTTGTTTTAAGAATTTCTAACGCACTTTCATCGTAGTCAGGAGCGATAACAACTTCGGTAAATATTTCGGTGATCGCCTTCGCAGTAGCCGCATCAAGCTTGCAATTCAAGGCGACAATACCTCCGAAAGCGGAAACCGGATCGGTGGCCAGGGCCTTTCGATATGCTGCTTCTGAAGTCGCTGCCTGTCCCACACCGGCTGGATTGGTGTGCTTGATGATTGCGCAAGTCGTTTCGGAAAAATCACAGACTAATTGCCACGCCGCGTCAGTGTCGAGATAGTTGTTGTAGGACATTTCCTTGCCGGAAAGCTGCTGCGACTGAGCGCTACCGCTTCGTTCCTCAAGTTGGTACAAAGACGCTTGCTGGTGTGGGTTTTCGCCGTAACGCAGATCGTTAATCCTGGTCATCGCCAAATCATGATAAGGCGCGAACAACGATTCCTGATCGCTATCGTCCTCGTCGGTTCTGAGCAACCCCGTAAGCTCGTGCGTGAGGGTTCCAAACGTCTCCATTGCCCGGAGCAGCGTTGGGCCAACAGATTGTAGGTTCACAGTCTCCGGAGTAGGGGAGAGGTGCTCACTCAAGTATGAAAATATTCTCGTGTCATATTGAGAGGTATCAGCAAAAGCCCACTTGGCGAGTTGCGCGCGCGTGTTGATAGTCAGCGCTGCATCGTGACGTCCCATTTCCTCAGCAACAAAGTCATACATAGCTGGAGCCACAACCACGGTAACGTCTTTCCAATTTTTAGCGGCCGAGCGAATCATTGCCGGTCCACCAATGTCGATCTGCTCGATGGCTTTTGCCAAAGTTACGTCCTCACGGGCAACAGTCTGCTCAAAGGGATAGAGGTTCACTACGACCATGTCGATTGGCTCAATCCCGTGATTCTGCATTGCTGCAATATGTTTGGGGTTTTCCCGTAGCGCAAGTAGGCCACCATGGATTCGGGGGTGAAGTGTCTTAACGCGCCCATCCATCATCTCTGGAAAACCGGTCAAATCAGAGACGTCGCGAAGCTCGATTCCTGCGTCGCGCAAATGCCGAGCGGTTCCCCCGGTACTGATGATCTCAACCTTAAACGTTCGCAACTGTCGGGCAAACTCGACGATACCACTTTTGTCAGAGACGCTTATGAGTGCGCGCCGAATCTTCACCAGGTCTGCTTGTTCCGTCATGTGGCTTTGATTATAGCCGAGATTTTTTAAGGAGCGCTCGTTGCATCGTGGCGCGGCTTGGGATTAACGGAGAAGTGGTGTGTCCGCCCAAAGCCACGACCAGCAACTGAATAGATAAGACCTGGCGTGGACAAAGTGATGGACACACGGTGTGAACGGCCATCGCGAGCGGTTTCGCCTATATAGAACCCCAACAAGTATTGGCTCTTGAGGTCGTCCTCGATGGCTTTGAAGACGGGCGCCAGGTCTCGCTGCTGCTGTGTCAACGCAAGCTTGGCATCACCCGCAAGGAAGTAGCGCCCACCAGTCTTCTCTGCGAGTTCACGAAAGCCTTTTGTAGGAGTTCTTACAGCCAACCGTTCGCCCCGCGGCTCGAACAAAGGCAAGTGGATCACATAAAACGAGACGTTTCTTTCCTGCGCTGCGCTGATGGCTGCAGCGGCCTTCGTTGCGCTTGCGTTGTCGAGGCCATCGCTCATAAGGATCACGATGCGACGTTCTGCTGGATCTTTCGGAAGGCTGTCAAAAACCTTTACCGCGGCAAACGCTGCGTCGAAGATGGCAGTCCGCTTGTTTGGGCCCGCAAAAAATTTGAACGCCTCACCAGCCTTCTCGGTTTCTCGATCGAACGGCACGACTAAGGTTGGTTTCTCAGCAAAACGCAGAATGGCGATGCGTGAGTCGCTTTTGAATCGACCAAACAAAGCGAGCGCCGTTTCACGCTGATCCGAAATTAATTCTCGCAGGCTCCCGGATTCATCCAGTCCAAAGACCATTGCGACGCGCCCGGAGCCGGACGAAAAGTAAGGCTCGGTTACAACTTTGTCGTCATCTCTGAAGGCGAAGTCCCTTACCGTTAAGACAGGGATCCCCGTACGTCGCTTATCCGCCACTCTGATGGGAAACAGGATCAGATCGGTTGAGAACCGCAGAACGTCAACGTCGGACTCAGGCTCCTGTGCTGAAACGGTGGATGCTGAAAAGAGGACCAGTAGGAATAACGTAAGAGCGGTAGTGCAGGCACAGAGCCGGCAACGTCGATGAGGGCCCAGGGACGAGGTGCCCTCCTGAGCGCAATGGTCTTGAGCGTGCAAGGCGAGCTATATGAAGAACCGCCCAAACAGCAAGATGCTCAAAATGACGATCAGAGTAATTACGATGATCTTGACCAGGCTCACGGTCGAATTCCTCGTTGTTAAGGGCCCAAGCAGATGGAGACAGACGTTAGAGCAGTTGTTATCTTACGAACGACATGTCTGAACTGTCAACGAATCGCTGACTCGATACCTATAACGACGGATTCGTGCCGCCGGTTCAAAAAAGTCCAGGACCCTGTTGGGGGACGGCTACACTACGAAATAGCCGCCCCGCTGCGCTTAGGTTAGAAAAACCTCAGTGTGTATGTAACCCGCAGTCCTCGACCCATTTCAGGGGCAAACTCTTTAATGAACGAAAGATGGTTGCGGTAGAGCCGATTACCCAGATTGAAGGCATTGAACGAGATGATGTGCGCTGCATGCTGTCCGGCAATCAAATAGGATCCGGAGAGTCCAAACACCGTATACCCCGCCGTTCGCGTCTCATCTGTAAAGAGTCGGTTCTGGTCTTTCGCCATCACAACCTCTGGATTAACCAGCAGACCCTTGTATCTGAGTTCCAGTCCTACTCTACCCCGCAATGGAGGAATACGTGGCAAAGGCATTCCGGAGTCGGTTAACTCAGCGTTCACATAGTCAAGACCCACATTCAACCAGACGTTCGAGTGCAACGCCACATCAACGCGGGCTTCGGTTCCGCGAAAGCGCGATCTTCCCTGTCGGTATTCTCCAATTGCAAGATCTGAATCCGGATCGAGCAGCCCCGTTGGTGCGAGGAAAATGAAATTCCTGATCTTGTAGTAAAACCCGTTCGCCTCTGCCTTGAAGCGCTTGGAAGAATGCCGGATACCAAAGTCGAGACCGTTGCCGAGTTCACGACCAAGCGTCGGATCTCCGATTTCGAAGGCAAGGTTCCCGGGATGTGGACCTTCGTTGTAAAGCTCCTCAAGGGAAGGCGCACGATAGGAATGGGAGTAGTTTGCCACCAGCGAACCACCGCTCCATGTCGGAACTCTAACGCCCACAGCGCCGGAAAACCCTGTGAAGGTTCGGCTGGGAAGAAATCCTCGCTGCGCGGTGTCCTGTGGTCTGTAGCGGTTGGTCTCGACTCGTCCTCCCATCTGCAACGAGAGGCGCTCGAAGTCTAAGGTTTCCAGGGCAAAGACCGCGAAAGCGTTGTGCTGCGTTGGTGGAGCAAGCGCCTCATCTCCTGCGGCAGAAAAGTCGCGGTGCTGTCCCCAGAAGCCGAATCGGCCAGATAGCCTGCCCAGCTTTTTCTGGTTAAATATGCCCTGGTATAGAAATGTCTTGTTTGTGAACGCAGTGTTTACCGCATTGGTATCAAAGTCAATTTCGGAGTGGGCGTAATCGTTGTACTGGATTGAGAACGTGCCTGCTTGAAGGAAGGACGGGTTATCGCGAAAGCCACCTTTAAGTTCGACACTGTGGCGACGCGGGTTAAGAAACACTATCTCCGGATCTACTTCATCCGGATCGTAAGGAATTCCATAGCGTCGCTTGTCGAATGTGTAGTTGAAGCTTAAAAATCCTTTGTCAGGGTAGTAGCCTACGCCTCCAGAAAAATTGACCTCTCGGCTGAAAGAGTTCAGCACCTGTCCAATCGGCGTGTTGTAGTCCTGAGACCGCTGTCCACCCCCGTTAGCCCAGAAGAGCCACTTCTTAGTACCAAACTCAAACCCGCCGCTTCCCCCTAATTGCCGACTGTTTGTGCTTCCCAGACCGGTAATGAACCCGTTGACGCCTTCATGTGCGGAGTCATGACTTGAAATCGCATTGATCACGCCGCCTATTGCATTGCTACCATAAAGTAGCGTAGCCGGACCCTTCACAATCTCGATTCTCTCTACCGTTAACACATTCACCGGTTCCGCGTGATCTCCGGATTCAAAGCCCAGACCCCCGATTCTGTTTCCGTCCTGGAGAACGAGAACGCGGTCACCGTCAAAGCCGCGGATTACCGGGCGCGCAGTACCGGGACCGAAACTGCGTTTTGAGATTCCAAGTTCACCATCCAAGGCTTCTCCCAACGAAACCGTGCTCTTCTTAGCGAGGTCAACTGAACCAATAACTTCCACTGCCTGAATCGAACTAGAAACAGCTTGCTCATTGCCTGTCGCTGTCACGGTAACTTGTTCGCGAACACCGCTGAGTTCGATTTGGAAATCCAGAACCGTTTCAATCCCCGGTGTAACGGTGACACTCTGGACCGAATCAGGTACGCGATCGAGATGTGCCAGGACATCATATTTTCCGGGAGGAAGATTGGGGAACTCGTACTTGCCATTCTCGTCGGTATGAACAGTTCGTTTGAGTTGGAGAAGCGTCACCAGCACGTTGTGAATCGGTTTGCCACTGTTACTGAGCGTTATCGTGCCGGTCAGTTTGGCGCTTGACTGAGCCATCAACGGAAAATTGAAGAAAGCCAGGAATAGGAAAACTGCAACGAACTTGAGCACGTTGCCGGCGCTGGGAATGAATTTCGTCATATTCGTCACCTCTTATGAATGGATCGTTCGCTCAGAAAGGGTTTTCGAACGCTGGTTCGTTCACCCTCTGAACGGACTGATGGATGTCGGATAGGGGAGCTGAAAAGCGACCCGCTTCGCGAGCTAAGAGGTGGTAACTGGAGGTGCGCGTCCGCGTTGAGGCGTGCTGTAATGAGATTGAAGAACGACCGCGTCTGTCCCGGCAAGGCTAACACTTTGCACCTGCGGTGCGCCGCTGGCTCTGGTTGTTAAGATCGTTGCCGAAAAGCCCTGGTGCAGTTGGCAAATGAGGCAATCGCTGCACCCAGCTAACTGGCTAATTTGATTATTGTTTGGTTCGCCGCTGGAGAACGCTGATGCCGCGTTTGAGGTGACTACACGTCCGTGCCGGTGAGCTGCTTCTACCGTTGTACCGTAGAAGATAAACGTGAGCAGCAGCAATGAAAGAGCACGCGCGACCGCGCCGTGCTTGAGTTGGAAACCGCTGCTGAGAGTACTATTCACCTGTTTCTCTGCTGTGTTAGAGTCTTGACTTGGTAATAGTAGGCCCGCAAAAAAGTAGTGTCAAACGACCCGAGAACCTTGTTCTATCCTTTCAGCGTTGCACCGCTAAATCGCTTGATTGAATCAATTCGTCGCAGAACCGAGCCCGGCCTTTTGGTTGTTTCGAGATCGGCATTGGTTGCAGCCGCTATCCTGGGATTCTGCGGCAGTGCCGCGTCGCAGCCGAAAGTAACCTTGTTTGTGACTTCAACAGCGCCGGGACAGGTTCGCATCGAGTTGGAATCGCCGTTGGCTAACGATACCTGGTCTTTTCCAAATGCCTATGCAGGAATAGTTGGATTGGGGAATCGCGTTGAGAAGATTTCAGCGCAGACTGCTGACGGCCGCAATATTCCGGTTCGAAAACTGGCGCCGGGTGAGTTTAAGACTTTGGAAATGGCCGTACATTTGTCGTACGAAGTAAGAATTGCCGAACCTCCGCGGCTGTCTAATAAGTCGCACATTTCCTGGCTTAATAATCGCGAAGGCTTGATTATGATGGCGGACTTACTTCCTTCCTCCATCAGTCAACAGGGAAGTGGATCGATCTACCTGAAAGTCCCGGAAGGCTGGACGATTTCTTCCAACGCTCGGCCTGTTGCCGACGCATTATACTCAGCCGATCTAAGCAACTCAGTTTTTTTGACCGCAGCAGCGCTGAAGGATACGACTAAGAAGATTGATTCAAATAATTGGCTGCTGGCTTGCTCGGGAGAATGGCCGGCTTCCCAAACCGACATCGCAAAGGCGGTGAGCAGGATCGCCAGGGAATATTCAAAGCTAACCGGATTCAAACTTCGCCAGAACCCAACGCTTCTTTTGATTCCGATTCAAGGTGCAGGGCCAGAGCAATGGAGTGCTGAGACCAGAGGAAATTCAGTTGTGCTTTTGATGGGCGCACAAGCCGAACGCCGACAACTTCTGGCTAGACTGGCGGTAATACTGACACACGAGCTGTTTCATCTTTGGGTGCCGAATTCAGTCGCGCTTAAGGGTGATTACGATTGGTTCTTTGAAGGCTTCACGCTTTATCAAGCCTTGAGAATGACTCAGAAACTGGGGCTGGTGGATTTTCCCGAGTATCTCAGAACGTTGGCAAGAGTCTACGATTCTTATCTACTGGCCGATGATCGCGACCGCCTCTCACTGATTGAACTTTCCGAGCGTCGCTGGACTTCAGCAAAATCCCTCGTCTATGACCGGTCGATGTTAGTAGCTTTTCTTTATGACTTGCAGTTAAGGTTAACGAGCGGTGGCCGGGCAACCTCGTCGGACATATATCGGGAATTGTTTTCGATGGATCTGTCGGGCTCAACAGACAGACTTTTTCCCGATGCAAATGAGACTATAATCGGAATCCTGAATCGGCCACCAGGCATGGAAGGTTTTTCTGCCAGATACATCCAACCTGCGGGTAGCCTTGAGCTTCAAACTTTGCTTGCACCGTATGGGATCGAGGTCGAACGAGATGGGTTCAAATCTCAGTTTAGGATTGCTGTTCACTTGAACGAGGCACAGAGCAAGCTGCTACGGTCGCTTGGCTATAGGCGGTAGAAATGTCAGACAACTTGAGATTAGGGATTATCAGGATATTGCTGTTGGGACTGCTGACTCTGATCGCCGGCGGTTGCAGTACTTTGGCGAAGCGTGATGATACTGGGGTGGTTGTCGCACACCGAGCTCAGATACGCAGCTCAACCGCGGTTGTTGCCGCCGACTTGCTGGAAGTAAATCGCGGCGACGTCGTCGACATTTTGGATTCCGTGGAGGTGCAGGATCCCAGTGATAACACCAGGAAAGAAACTTGGCTTAGGGTTCGCGCGCACGACGAAGAAAGCACTGAGGGATGGATTGAGTCGCGTAACGTGATGCCGAACGACGTGCTCGAGCAATCGCGAACAATCGCTGAGGAAGATAAGGGCATACCCGCGCAGGCAACAGGCCAGCTTCGCGCCAGCTCGAATCTTCGCCTCACTCCAGACAGAGGCGGCAATGAAAATATTATGATGAGACTCGACAGTGGCTCCACTTTCGAGATCATTGGGTGGAAACGCGTGCCGAAGCCTGGATCGTCTGAAGGTACCATCGAGAGCGATATTGCGCCAAAGGCTGGGAGCGCCCAACAGGGAAGATTGGTGAAAGGAAGTGAAGCGTCGAATGAGCCCGAGGACCAGAACGAGCTTTGGTACAAAGTGCGCTTAGCCTCGGCGATCTCGCCCGCACCGGCTGGCTGGATTTATGGTAAGCAGGTTGAGTTGTCGGTCCCGAGTGACATCATTTTCTATCGCACCGGTCGCGAGTTTGTGGCTTGGCAAAGGCTCGATGGTGATGTGAGCGAAAGCAACTCAACAAGGGATAAAGATGCTGCTAAGGAAGGTAAACCAGGTAGCTGGGTGATTCTGGAGAAGAGTAGTTCAAACCAACCTCACACGCTTGAGGAACCGGATTTCGATCGCATCTATGTACTTGGTTACGACAAACGTAACCAGGAACACTATACCGCCTATCGAAGTCCTGACGTGCGCGGATTTCTTCCACTGAGAGTTGAATCGCAAGGTGAGAATAAGACCTTCACGGCCAGGATACAGGATGCGGCCAACCAGGTGCAGGACCTGAAGTACAGCGTGTATAAGGACGCCAGGGGGATTCTTCGCATTAATGCGCCAAATGTTCCCGCCAGGGAGAGGCGGAGAAGGTAATTATGAGCACTGAGGAACCGTTCATCGTAGGAGTGGGCGGCTTTGAGTCAAACGTCGGCAAGACGACGTTGATGTGTGACTTGCTCACGGCATTCCCCGGCTGGGAAGCAATAAAAACAACGAAAGGACATTACCGTTCCTGCGGAAAGGACCCGCACGCGTGTTGTGTGAGTCACTTATTAAGCGACAAGCCAATAGTCCGGTCGGGTAAAGGAGAGACTTACGCGTCAGGGAAAGACACCGGCCGCTATTGGGATGCTGGGGCAAGTAACGTTCATTGGGTAATAGCTACCGAGAACCAGATCGAACGAGGAGTAATTCAAGCGTTAGAACGAGTGAGGTCACGCGGAGTTCTCATTGAAGGTAATACCTTCTCGGAGTACGTGAACTTGAACCTCATGATTATGGTTGCTAGACGAAGTGGTCACACAATTAAGAACTCTGCGCGACGTGCTCTCGCCAGGAGCACCGATGTTTATGTTTCAAGACTGGATTGTGGTGAGGAGTTTGAGATTCCCAGTCTCAGTGCTCCGCTCAAGTCCATTGTTGAATCACTCCCTATCTTTACAGACCACAACTTTCCCAGGCTTGTCGCAAAAATCTACGATTTGAGCTCCCGTTTAGCGCCTGAGACAGCGTTAGCGGGCCACTGAGATTCAACGTCACGAGTCATTCGACGAACTCGTTGTTAGTGGGCACGTGCGCGACACGACACGTGTGACGGCCGGCGTCTAAAAATGTCCCAAAGAGAGTGTGGACGACAAACGTGAACTATAAAGACGTTCGAATTTTGTGGCGTCGATGCACCACCGCTGAGTTGTTGGTTACAATGCGGGTTGTTCAGTTTGAGACAACTCAAACGGTTTTTGTGCATCTAAACGCAGCTTGCAGAGGAGTCCTCACTCCAACGCGACAGGTGATGGAAAACTTTTCGGGTGTGCTTGACAACTAATTGAATGTCCCTATAATGCCCATTCCCCGGAGATGGGAATTGACATGCAGGGACGCAAGGCACTTTAATTTTAGAGAAGTGCCGCTTTTCTCGTGAAATGGACGGAGAAGAGCGGCGCTTTTGTTTGCTAAGAAGTAGATTCATTGCACACCTAAGTGCGCTTGACAGACTAGGAGTCATCAGTTAAAGTCTCCGTTTGCTTGGGGCGAGATCAAGTCGTCGGTAAGGCAATCCAAATAACAATTTGGAATCGATGTTTGAAAACTAGATAGAGCGTGTCCATATCAATGACTTTGGGAGTCAAACGCTGAACGATAAAGTTCGCGTAAAACTCTTTTTGAAGAGTCATAATCGGATACTTTTAACCAGTA
>JBGTOA010000011.1:0-10584 GCA_041742785.1 Pyrinomonadaceae bacterium
CCCTCGTAGGGACGTTGGGACACGAGTGGGTGCCCGAACGCACACCCGTAGGGGCGAAACGGAGTGGAGCACTCGTAGGCTTTGCGGAGAGTTGTGCGGACGGGCTCTCGTGGCACAATCGGCCCGTAGAGGGGGAAACTAAATTAGATTTCTTCTTTTGTGAGTTCTAGAAGTGGATGCGAATATACAAAAGAGGATGCGAATCGTTACAAGAGTGAATGCGAATGGACTCTGCTTCGCATCAACTTCTAGCACTCACACCTCGGCTGGAATGAAACAGCATGGAATGAAGCCGAGTCCTATTTAATCTGACGAATCTCGGGTCGTTGTTGGTTTCTGGCGTTATGCTTGACGTAACGCGTAAGGATGGCTTATGGTTGAGCCGTGATCCTCAGCTACCGGGACGAGCGGACAAGAGACTTCGCTAGGGGAAAGCGAGTTAAGGCGTTCTTCGGTATTGAACGGGCCGCACGCTTGAAGCTTGACCGTCTCGAAGCCGCGACTTCCCTCCGGGATCTAGCTGCTTTGCCCGGCAATCGCTTTGAAGCTCTGAAAGGAAAGCGCAAAGGACAGTACAGCATACGGATCAACGACCAATGGCGGGTGTGCTTCGAGTGGCCCGAAAAATCGCCAGGACCGATTAACGTAGAGATTGTTGATTATCACTAAGCAGGAGAAGTTTTTATGGCAATAACAGCGATACATCCGGGCGAGCACTTGGCGGAAGAACTGGAGGCGCTCGGGATGAGTGCGGCTGAGTTGGCGCGTCAGCTCGGAGTGCCGACGAACCGGATTACCGGAATTATCAAGGGCCAGCGTGCAATCACTGGTGACACTGCCTTAAGGCTGGGCCATTTCTTCGGTACGAGCCCGGAGTTCTGGTTGAATCTGCAAAGTCTTTATGAACTGCGGCTGGCCGAACAGAAAGCGGGAAAGTCAATCAGGATTCTCCCAACACTGAAGAAGCATGTACCGGCTCATCCATAAGCTTCCTAGTCTAGTGTGTCACAAATAAGGGAACAAGCAGCCAGTGCATCGCATAACCCTGAAGGAGATGCTAGAAGCCCGGACCTCTTTGACATCTTCCGATAGGCCGACCTGCCTCTTTACCAAAGTCCGCGGTCAAGGTTACGTTCACGGTAGCGGCGTCGTTTACCACTACCTGCTGCGGCGGCCCGACGGGTTTCATATCGCAGGAAACAGACAAATTTGGAGTCACGAGATATGTCCCGGCCGCCAAATTCTTGATCGTGAAGTGGCCGCGATCGTCTACCTCCACCCCTGAGCGTCGATCAAGCGCATTGATTTCTTTAACCTTTACATACAGGCGGGAACCACCAGGCAACTGGCCGTTGACAATCTTCACCGTGCCATTGATGGTCGCCGTGCCGTATCGAACAAACAGGCGCACTCCAGTGATTTGCTCGTCAGCGTTGACCGGTATTCGATCCGTCGGCGTCGCGTTTGGATACTCGATGCGCGCCAGACTGAAGCCTTCTTCCGAACCGTCGAGCGAAAGAAGAGCCGAGCCCGCACCCAGGCCTTTGATCGAGAAGCTGTAATCGGGATTGATCTCTGACGAGTGGTAGACAGGCAATGAGTCCGTACCAGTACTCGTCCAAGTCCCTATCCTTAGCTGCCTGAGCTTATCCATAATCACCGGTTCTTTATTCTCCAGCACCACCACTCCTGCAATGCCGGCGCCTTTGCCGGTCTTGATTACCAGGCCGTCGATGTCTCGATCGGCGATATGAAAAGAAACGGGGCTCGAGCGAACGTTATCGCCCTCTTTAGGTTCAGCGCGCACCTGGTAATCACCCGGAAGCAGATTGTCGATCTGAAATTGCCCCTGACTGTTGGAAATGACTTCCAGCGGTATGAACTCTTTTCGTTGCTCCGATACCCAGCATTGCATGTTGGGCGCAGGTTTATTGGTCTGCTCATCCAATACGACACCGCTGGCGGCAAAGGTATGAATCGGACCGTCCACAGTGATGTCCGCGTGATTGGTTTCGCTGCCTTCCGAAACTTCAATCACCGTCGCTCTCGCGGGATCGGTGACGCCGGAAAAAAACACTCGACGATACCTGCGCGCTACTGAACGCCACCAAAGATTTCCGCCATCATTGCCGACCGCAACTTTGTAGCGGCCGGGAGCCACGCCAAGAATCCGATAGATCCCGCGATCGTCAGTTTGGCCGTTTTGAAGCCGAACATTGCCAACCTTTTCCGCCGTCTGATTCGACGCTGGTTCAGCGTCGAACAAGTACACCCGTTCCTCGATCACGGGATTTCCACCAGCGTCGGTAATCCTGCCAGTAATCACGCCGCCTTTGACCAGTTCAAAGTCGATTCCGGCAGCCGTTTCTCCATCGCCGATGGTCACTTTCCGGCTCATCTCCACAAACGCCGGCGTCATGGGCTTAACCCAATAGCTGCCCGCCGGCAGACCGGTCAGGCGATATACTCCGTTCGCATCAGTGCTGGTCTTAAGCTCGCCTTTTGGTAATCGGATAGCCGAGCCGTCGCCGTACAACACCATAGCGACCTGCGGCGCCGGCTTTGCCTTGAGCGTCACTCGGCCACTAATCACGCCGGTATTCGTGGGTTGCGCCGTTGGCGGCGCGGTTGATTGTGCCGACAACGTCGAAGCGGCTCCCGGAAGCAGTAGTATCAAAACCGACGGTAGCAGATACTTCATCGACTTATTTGAGACCTCGCTCGGCACGGCTGAAGATCAGCACTGAACCTGATCTTAACCGTGGCGCTCTCACCGATCACCACTTGGTTGCGGCGCCGCCATAGGCTTCCCTCCCGTCTCTCATACGGATATTAGACGTTGGCATTTGGCGGGAACTTCCATTGTCTTTTTCACGACACATGGAGTGTCGAATCCTTATTGAGACCTTTCCAAAATGTCGTTGGCCTTAGCGCGGCGCCGCAACCAGTGGTCGTCGGCGAAAGCGCCACAGTCAACGTGACGTTCGCGGTTGATTTTGGCGCCGTTCTGGGTCCGACGTCAAACGTGCTCAGGCCGCTCGTTATAAGTTATGATCCGTTTGACGCACTACACTAGTTTCTCTCAAGAGCCGTTGTGCGTCGCGACGTAGTTGATAGACGTAAATGCGCTTCACCGCGCGTCCGTGACCCTCGTGATGCCGGTCCATCCGCCCACGCCCGGTAGTCTCTCCGAGATAGACCCAGTTCGCCGCTCGGTAACTGGTGCCGCGAAATTGAGCATCGACAATCGTTTCCAAAAGCAGCGGGCGATAGCCGTAGAGTCGTTCCCAGTCCGCTGGCAGTTGCCGCGCACACAGCGAAAGAATCGTGCTCGCCAGATTGCGCACGCGCACCCAGGGAAGAATGAGAAACCTCGAGTTGCTTACGATCAACTGAAGGTTGCGGGCTCGTTCTTCATTGCTCCAACCGATCCAACTATCCCGCGGCGTCATCTTCCAAGCTGGACTGGACCACAAGAGACAAGCAAGCACTTGATCGGCTGAGGCCGAGCGCACGAGGTATCTAAGATTGGCCCCCACAGGAACTCTGTACCCGAGATAGTGGTAGCGCTGAACTAACTCATTCCACAAAGCGCTCTCAGAGCGGCTACGAACCACTGTCAAAGTCAAGGGAGAGAGTTGGCCCACACCGCAACTCAATGGTTCTTGCGCTGCGCCGTGTTCGGTAGAAATCACCACGCGCGGCCCTCGTGGTCCGCTCTCTCGAAGCGGCGGTAGAGTAAGCAGTCCAGCAGCACCAAGCTTCTCCAACAGCAGCCGGCATTCATGGTTCTTCAAACGCCCATTCGGTCGCTTCCATTCCAGTAGTTCACAGATTGAGCGCGAGATCTCGGTGAGACTGAGACTGCCGAAATCAGCTACCACTTCGCGCATTAGTTCGATCTCCGCTGCCGCAAAGCGCCGGCCGCAGAAAGCGACTGGAACAGTCTGGCCCTTTTGCACCATCACGACTCAACCGAGGCAACTCGGTTGTCTGGCTTGGAATGTTGAGCAAAAAACGGAGGGAGCCTTGGTCTGGTTCTGCCGGTCAGATAGTCCCTTTGATAAACGCGGCGGCAATGGCCACAACGAAATTGTTGAGTTCTGTGAGCTGAGAGGCCGCCTTTGAACTGCCGTTTGGACGCGTGGCAGTGAGGACAAAGGCCGAGATATTCTTTTCTCTTAATGAGTCCCGCGCTTCGCGCTCGCTTGACTACCTCTCGGGAAATGAACGGTAGCAGGTCTTCCGTCGTAGGCTGATCGCCACCATTGCGCACGTAGTTGACGATCGAAATAATCTCTTCGTCTGAAACTTTGTGCGCGCCTTTGTTTAGATGTTCGCGCACAACTCGCAAGTACCAAAACGGCAAGTCTTGCTTGTGATCGCCGATTAGGAAGTGACTGGCCAGATTGTTAGCCTGACAAAACTCTATGAAGCTATTGGGCCAGTTCTGAAGCAGACGATTGAGCGCCTGCAACAGGGCGCGTCGCTGAAGTATGTTGAGTAGCTCAAAAGTAACACTCTTATTGGGCAGGTAATCAATTGGCAGATCAATCAAGTAGCTTCGATAGAGTGCCGCTTTGAGCGGTTGGGCCATTCGGCCGTAGGTCAGCCGACGCATTATCTGATGGAGGCCGGTAAAGAACAGATGCGAGTAGATTACTCCGTTCTGTGGCATCTTAACCCACCCGCGTTGCAAAGCCGTTTGCAGGAAGACTGCGAACTCAAGTTCGGCGGAATCCACCGGCCTGCGATAGCGATGCGCGACAAACTCTCGTAGATCGGTTCTACACTTATAGCATTGCGTTAACAGCCAACGGGTGCCGTCTTGGGTGGTTTGTCTTTCATAACAGACCGCCATCCCGCAGCTTTGGCAGCGATCAAGGAGCAGCGTGCGGTGTAGTGGGCAGAGAACCAGGAGGCCCAGCCGCCACTGACGTCGAAAGTATGGTTCTTTGTCCGAGGCTAAACACCAGGGGCAGAACTGCAGACCGGAAGGTCTGTGCGGACTGATGTTCAAGTAGCGCGGCAGCGCCCAAGGCAGGTGGCACTGACGTGGTTTGTTGAAAAGCCAGCCTTCATACGAAGCCAGCGTAGCCGCAAACACTCTACCGAGCGGCGTACTGGTCTTGGTGGACAGAGTCTCAAAGATCTCTGGATCGTTCCAGAGATCGACATCTCGAGCTACCAGGATCCGCCCCGGCCAGACCGTGGCAGTAAACGGGGCCACGGTTTGCCCGTGGGCCAATGCCAGTCGCGCGAGCCAGGAGGACAGCAACTCTTCGTCCTGCGGCTTTACATGCGCGGGCCACAGCGTGCCGGTGAAAGTTATTTCATCAGGTTCGATCATATTGCCGCGTGCGCATCGGCCCGCCACTTTCGATCAGATGGTGGCTTGAATTGAATCTCTTCGAGCAGCCTGAGATCGATACGCTCTTTGCCTGACGCTATGGCCTTTACCGCCGCTTTGGTAAGAATGGCCGAGACTTCCCCGATCAATCCTTCGCTCAGGGAAAGAACCTTAAGGGCCAGTGCCGGTCGCGTGAGGTGCGAAGGTCGATTCAATGGCAGCATGCATTCAAAGCTCGCGAGTAACTGCAGGTAAGGATCGGTATCAGGCTTGAGGCCATCGCCGATGGTCCATCGCGGCAGGAAGATCGGCTCGAAGCGGTTAGCTAACTGCGGATCGGTCTGGATGGCGTTAAAGGCTTCTCTGGTGCCGACTCCGACAATCGGAATCTGCAACTCATTACTGAGGTGCTTGATCGTATTGAGAAAGTTGTGCTGTTGCAGCAGGCTACCGGCGAGGACGTGGTGAATCTCGTCGATGATCAGCAAGCGCAGGCCAACTCGTCGCAGGACCGTGACAACTTGAAATTGCTTCCTGGCGGGCGAGTCGTTATGTCTGAAAGGGCAGGCCACTTTCTCCATGATGCTATCGTAGAGTCGGCCTTCGGACGGCGTCGGCGGGGCTTGGACAATCAAGACCGGCAACGTAATCGCTTCGCCTTCGGGGTTGTCCTGGGCCGGGTGTAGCTGCCGGAATCGGTTGATGATCATGGTCTTGCCATTGTTAGTTTCACCTACTAGAAGCAAACCCGGCATACGATGCGTGCGCGGATAAGTAAGCAGGTCTTCCAGTTGATCCAGAATGCGTTTGGCTGTGGGATAGCCGATCCAGCGCGGACTGCGAACTCGTTTGATCCGTTCTTCATTACTCGACTCCAGCGCAGTTCTCACTGCGGGACTCAAATGATCGTGGTTCACAAAGTCACCTCCCAGCCTTGCGACTAGTTCAACCAAAAAGTTCTTCTAACTCTGCAAACGGCTGGACGATGGGAAAAGCATCGTCGCCATCGCTTGGCTCTGTTCCACCGCGCGCTTTCTCAGGCCGCGTCCTCGGTCGATAAATCTGCTGGTGGCGCTGTCGCTGTTGCTTCTTTCGGCGGATGTGCTTGGTCTCGGTCTTGGCTTGCTCTTCAATGGATCGCATCTGCTCATACGATCGAAAAATCAACCCTTCGTTAATCTCTTTGACCCCTTGCTTCTCAAGTCTTCGCCTGGCCTCGCGAAACTCCCAAATGCTCATAGGTGAACGAGCAGTGTCGCGGTAAGGAATGCGGAAGTAGTCCCTTACGTCTGGGTCATAAAAATAGAGTGTGCTGATGTCGCGTGGGTCTCGCCTGAAAGTGAACTTGCGCTTCTTGCGTGTTTGGCTCGGCTCTTTGGCGTTGACATAGCGGCGCAGCACATCGCTGTAATAATGAACTTCGTCCACGACCACGCCGTAAGCTTGGACCGCGCGTTCAAAGAATGGCATTAAGTCCAACCGCAAACGGTCCTCATCAACAATGCGCCGCGGCAGACCGCGCCCAGGCATCTCATCAGTTCCCAGAATCCCTTTCTCATACTGTTGCATCGGCGAGGTCTTTAGACTGCTATGCTCGCGTTGGTGATAGACGCCGGTGATGTAAGTGGCGATCCACTTCTCAAACTCAGCCATCGTCATTACCGCCTGACTTTCCGAGTCGTACTCACCGCGCTCTGCCGGAGAAGAAAAAGTGGTTCCGGGCAGCGAATGGATCTCTTCGTTGAAAGTGCCCAGCAACCTTTCAATGTGAGCGCCGTAATGCGGCGTCTTTACCGGACGCCATTCAAGATCGATGTTGTATTCCTTGCAGGCGCGCTGCAGCATGTTGCCGCGAAACTCTCTGCCGTTATCAGCATGGAGGCGTTGCATCACGCCCCAGCAAGGCCAGCTAGTCGAGAGATCTAACTTGGTAAGCCACTGCTCCTTAGGCAGAATCGCATGGGCGATGCATAGGCCAACCGACATGCTGTTCGGTGGCTCCAGGGAGACGGAAACGCCGACCACCATCCGGCTGAACACATCGATCGCCAGAGTCACCCAGGGCCGACCGATACACTGGCGATGAATGTCATCGACCAACATGACGTCGAACTTGGTGTGATCAATCTGAACCACCGCCAGCGGCCAGTCCGCTCCTGGAAAATGACCAGGGAAGGCATCATGCTTTTCACTTGCGGTCTTTGGCCCTAGCCGTTCTTTGTCTCTTTCCTTTTCCGAGACGGCCAGAATCCGATTGCGAATCGTGTTGTAGTGAGGCGGCTTGAGTTCTGCGTTGATGAAGTTC
Organism: Pyrinomonadaceae bacterium; assembly: GCA_041742785.1. GTDB lineage: Bacteria > Acidobacteriota > Blastocatellia > Pyrinomonadales > Pyrinomonadaceae > PSRF01. The sequence continues at coordinate 7,656 of JBGTOA010000011.1, forward strand.
CTTCTTATCTCATCAGCCGTCTTCTTGATGGAACGCTTTTGTTTGTTCAAGTAAACCTCTTTAACCAAGCTCCCAACGATCGCCTCCGCCTCGGGAGTCAGCCGGCTGTGGCCCTCGCCGCCGTTGGGCTTGATGGGAGTGAGATCTGAGACTCTGCCGCTTTGCTCGTAGAGCGCGATCTTGCGATAGACCGTTGCCGGATGCACCCCGGCTTCGCGTGCTACCGCCTTGACCATCTCAGTAGTTCGGGGTGTGAAGAGCAAAGGACTAATCCGGCTAAACCATAGCTCGGCGCTGACCCAATCTTTCTGCTCGATCAAAGTGAGGTCTTTGGCTTCGCTCTTCAGCGGAATGGATGACTGCGGCGGCGCAATGTCGCAGAGCTTCAACTCGACGCTTCTGCCCGTTTCCTGGTCTTTGGCCAGAATGGCTTCAAGACTCAGGATGTGGGTAATAACGTAGCGCCTGCCATCGCTGACGATGGGCGTTCCCGGCGCTAATCCCATCACTTGGTTCATGGCGCTTACACCTTTCTTTGGACTCTCTCAACCAAATGGGGCTAGTCATCGTTAACCGTTGCTCCAGGTCGACCGCGATGCGGCCGTTCGCTGTCAGTTGCCACAGGGTCGGAAGCAATGCTGCCTTCTGTGTTGCATCTTCAGAGATCAACTCAAGCAGGCTGGCAGGCGTGGTCGGGCTGCTATCGCCTACAGCCTCAAGCAACCGTTGGCTTGCGACTTCATCAACCGGATACTTTCTGAACTCAAGTAGAAACGTGATGTTCTTGAGATAGGGCGTGCGCAGCTCTCGCTCAGTAATGATCGCGAAATCCCAACCATGTTGCTTTGCGTAGACCCTGGCGGCGCTGAACTTTGGCTTCAGGTCAACCCAATGTCTAAACAGATCGCTTCGGTACTTAACCTCCGCCAGGAGTGGCCGCCAGTCCTTTGTGAACGCAAGGTCTCTGCGATAGGAGACGAACAGGTCAGGTGTGTAGCGTCGCTGCTTACCGTTGGCGTTCGTGAACTCTATTGTGAGCGGCTGCTCTTCGTGCTTGAAAACATTCTTGTTGAAGATCAAATGCTTGATGAAGTCACGCTCAAGGCTCGATTCATAACCCGTGCTGCGCGCCGATCGATCATCAGCCACCAAGCCGGTGACGCTCCCATAGTTTGCCCGGATCTTTCTAACCGCCATTCGCTTTCCTCACCGCTTGCGTCTTCCGACTGCGGACCGCTTTCACTCAACGTCATCGAAATCTGTTCATCCAGTCGTACCTTACCGCGAACGTCACCATTTGTCCAGCAAAATCTTTTTCGTCCCGTCTCTCGGCGCTGGGACCGCATACTCGGCGTCAGCAGCTTGATCAAAACTGTTCGCATCGTCTTCTGTAAAATCCGAAATCATTCGCATCGACTCTTGTATGTATTCGCATCCACTTCTGTGAAAAAAGCCCGATCTGGCCCCTTTCATTCGCATTCACTTCTGAAACTCACATCTTTCTCGGGGGAAACTAAATTAAATTGTCTCGGCTGGAATGGAGCGAAGCGGAATGAGGACGAGGCCTTATTGAACCAACGATCACTTCTTCTCGCTTTGTTAAGACTTTATATTAATGCCTATGAGTAATAGACGATTCTTAGACAACTTAGAAATGCCCGCATTTCCAGGCTCCGAAATCAGAGGCTTGGCGTCTAGCCACCTTGCTCGATTGGTATTACTGAAGGAGGGCCCAAGGAAAACTGGTAGCTTTAGTCTTACGATCAGCTTTTTGCGCTTGAATCGCTTTTTTGACGGAGTGTGCCACCTAGAAAACTGCTTAGTTTCGATCCACCGTTCTCTTCTTTTCATGCAGCAAATTCGAAGACTCGGACTCCTGACCCATAATAATGTTCCAATAGTTATCCGGGTTAGAGAATGGAAGGTGCTCCGTGCATAAGATCGCTTAAGGAAAATCCGAAACTCGATTCAGCATTTAGAAGGATTAATCTTGAGAGGCGAAGAAAAGATTGTATTTGCAATTTGGTCCGCCGAACGGGGCCTAGAGCTGGCGAACTCAGGTCTCACCTATTCCGAACTTTGTGAGTGGCTCGTCGAGCTAAATCAACTCTCGAAGGTTATCAGCTCTTCAAAGGAAAGTTGACAACCCAATTGAGGAGACAAAATGGCACAGAAAATTGACTGTAACGATGGTCGCTATGAAAACACGATCAACCACGCTTTGTCCGTTCAGTCACTGAACCTGCTTGAGCGTCTAGCTAAGCTAGGAATTTATGGTGAGAGTTCAGCCGAAGTAGGCGCTCGACTCGTGGACAAAGCGCTACAGGAATTCGTGCAACGCTCAATTCGCATCGAGCGAAACTGAGGATTTGCCGCCGATAAATGTACACTCTGGGCCAGGGCCTTCATCGTTCACTTTTGGAAGCCTCAGTGTCTCAAAGGAGTCGCAGAAGCCGGGGTTCCAAACAAACGGCTCGGCAATGAAGTCGATTTCAAGGAAAGGCTGCACTGTCCGTTCAATTAAAGCAACTTGTCGATTCCTGCACGGCGTCGAAAATCAAGCGAGATTGAAACGACTGGGAACCTGGTGGAAGTGAACCAGGTTAAGAAAGGTTGGTTAGCTTTGAAAAGACAATGAGAGACTCGCAAAATTGTCTGGGATTTTAGAGTCCGCCAAAAGTCTGCCAAATGGGAAAATTGGGGGACCCTTACATATTCACGAGGTGGCTAATCCATTGAGATGCTTTGACATAAAAATGGTAGGCGCGTGGGGATTTGAACCCCAGACCCCTAGCAGGCTGCTGAAAAACTAAACATTCTTGCCGCGAGTTGATCATGGTCAACTATAATCTGGTCCAACGCCAAGGACGGAGGAACAGGATGCGGGGAGACAACGAGCAACAGGCGGCGATGTATAGTTACATTTCGC
>JBGTOA010000017.1:0-33830 GCA_041742785.1 Pyrinomonadaceae bacterium
GAGAGCATTGAAAAGACATTCGTGGTTAGCTGGAACTGGCCGGTTCCGTTTCCGACAAACGCCGCCCAACTGACCAGCGCAATGTTCGCGGCCCGAGCCAACAACGGCGGAGCAGACGGAGGCTGTGACGGTCGAGGAGCCCCTGCCGCGTGCTACAACTGCTCTGTCTCTGGGGGCAGTCTATCGTGCAGTACCGTTTGCGTTGGTTACAAAGAATGCCAAATTACTCTTAAACAGGGATACAAGATATGTGGAGCAGATGACTCTGGCGCTTGTGCTTCAGGGGGACCCTTTGGCGTGAGCGGCGGCAGCGTCATTTACTAAATCACTACAAGCAGACCAAAATGAGAAACAATCCAGTTCGCGTACTTACGATAACGAATCAGCGGGGATTCACGCTGATTGAACTGCTCGTGGTGATCGCCATCATCGCGATATTGATCGCGTTGCTGGTGCCCGCGGTGCAGAAGGTCAGGGAGGCGTCAAACAGGAAATGTTCCGACGACTACCTGAAACAAATCAGCCAGGCAGAAAGCACCTACTTTGCGAAGCATCGAGTTTACACCGCTTCTATTGATGCGCTTGGCTTGAAGCGCCAGAGATGTGGATACAACTACTCAATAGAATTAGGTGGCAAGGGTCAGAAATTTGTCGTGCGAGGTGCACCCGCCGCGCCCGGGGTCACGGGCAGTGAGGATTGCAGCATTGACCAGACGAGTCGTCCGATAGTCTGCAAACCCAATCCCCGGGCGGACGCCGGGCGGCGTCAGATGTTGGCCGGCATAAACGCGCGGGTCCCGAGCATCATCGGCTCCTTACGTTCCAGAGTCCCGCACACCAGCGAAGACCTAGTGCGAGGGATGCAAGCAAAAAACGCCCTCAGAGATGCATTCAAGCGGGTCGATGGTAATGGCGACGGACACGCGACACTCGAAGAGATAACGAATGTGAAGGACGATAAGACTGGAGCTTTGAGTGAGCTGCTGCCACTGATTAGACAAAGGATGCAGCTCGGCCTCGCTGGTGAAGATGTTAAGAAAATTCCGGGCGTTAGTTTTTTGGCGCTGCAACACCCGGAGAGATTTTCGGAGGCGGAAATCAGAAGGGTGGTACCCAAATGAGGAATACGCCGAGCAATGCCGAGAACTCGGCCAAGGTTCGAGGCTCGTTTATTCGTAGTGAGAAGATCGGAGAATATTCAAATGATCAAGTTAATTGTGCTTAGCGAGCGTCTCCACGGTAACGGCCCCGAACTATGTTGGAAGTGGCGGTGCACGGTTCTGGCGGTGATTGTGTTTCATCTAGTCTCTTCAGTGCCTGCATTTGCGCAACAAGCACCGCCGCCGCTCGGCCCGCCAACATACCGTTCCGAAAAAGTTCAGCTCGGCGTTGGTCTCCTCAGCGGCTTTGTGAAAACAAAAGTGGCGGAGATCGTCGCCGAGGCCAACCGGCAGATCAGTGCGCAAACCAAGCAGGTAAGGGTTGAAGCCTTGCCTCTCAAAGTCTTTTCGCCAAGACGCGTTGCGACACTGCATACAAACCGACCAAATCAATACTACGTAAAATTGCCAATAGGGATTTCAATAAAAGTAAGAATTCCAGTCACTACTGATCGCCTGATTTACATTCCCCTTGATTTGAACTTATCTTGCGAAAATTGGCAGACGGGCAACGGCACTGTTCAGATTGTTGGCCAGACGGGACCGCCCAGTATAGAAGGCGGAAACATTATCGAAGACGTCCTCATGGTCAGGGACCTCATTAATAACCTGATTCGGAGTAAGCCCACATTGCCGGGGGCTATTAGTTTTTCGCTAGCGAACTCTTCCTGCGTTACTATCGGCGCCTCACGAAGCCAATCTGTTGGCGATCCATTCGCCTTCATCGCTTACGATGCAGCTCCGCGGTTTCCTCCAATTATTGACCGGGTGACGCAGCCTGTCACAGTAACCTTTAAGAAACTAAAGCGACTTAGAGCGCGAAATAAAGGCGCGATCCTTTATCAAGCTTCCGAAAATATTTTGCTTGAGACTTACGCCAACTTTGTGCTCAAGCAATCGGCTCCACTAACTATGAGCGAAGATGACGAAGTCGCTCTTACGCTGCCGCCGGCGGTGGTCAAATCTCCGGGAGATTTGTTGGTCATCATCGCGAATATTCGGCAACAGCCAACAAGCACGCCCGAAGATAGCGCCTTTGTCGCCTCAACGCGATCTGCAAACTCTTCTCCCGGAGTACACACACTTCAAATCACGAAGATTTTTATCGAACCGCCGGGGCCGGGGCACACTCGGCCGCTCCAAAGGAGAGTGCCTGCCTACGAACTTACTTACGATGTGCGCTATACGCCTACGCCTGCCATTCGGCTTCGATAGGTTCGGCTATTTCATTCGAGGCACAAACGGATCAATGCACTGGACTCGTTCGAACTGTAGCCACAACGTCGCGTCGGTTATCCCGGCGAGCAAGGAGCAACAAATTATGATCAGGAACCGCTTTCACGCTGTCTTACTAGGGGCGGTCGTTCTAATAGCTATGCCCGCCCTCTCTGGGGCCGCGCCAGCCGCTGCCAAGCAATGGAACGTCGACAAAACAAACCAGATTAGCTACGAAACGGATTACGTGCTGTTCAACATGAGCAGCCAGATTGGCTATGAGAACCGCACCTTCGGAGTTGACCTCGGCCGGGGTGTCAAAGGCGGGTTTTTCTTTTTCGTGCGCCAGGCTCCATCTGGAAAACGTGACCGTCGATTGGGTCCGATCGCCGAAGACGCTAACGTCGCGATCTTCAACACTAAAACACTTCGCTATCTCATGTTCTATGCCCGCGGTGACGTGAAGGCTGAGCTTGAGTGGACCAACACGCCTGTTTACGAATGGCAGATTCAAGACCAGTCGGCCTCAGGTGGGAGCGTTCACTTCGCGCTCTTCAACAGTCGTGTGAAAAAGTACCTCGTATATAAAGTCCAAAACTACGGTATCAATCTGGGCTGGCTTATCGACACGACTCCTGCGCCGAAATCGTTCAGCGTCGGAATGTCCTCCCAGCAGATCACCAATGGTTGGGTGCCGTACCTGGGTAACTTCGGCCAGAACTCGAGGGGCAACCTGCTTAGCGCGCAGAACGCGAGTCAGACAGCGACGCTTTTGTTCGTTAAGCCCGGCAAGTCGACCAGCGACTGCTCTGATCCGAGCGCCACGGTTCGCATTGCTCCCCGCGGTATGGTGACGGCGGATCAGAGGAAGATCCTATACGGGTCGACGACACCACGGCTGCCAATCAAATTCCTCGCCTGCATCACAACGCCGACGCCTCAGTCAATCAGCCTCACCTTCTTAAACATTACCTACAAGTTGGATAACTGATTCGCGGGATTGCGTGCTGGTGAAGTCGGTAGGATCTGCAGGATGGCAAACGAAGGATTGCATGCGCGTCGGGGAGGACCCCGGTTTATGAGTTTAATGCCGGCGGCGGTCAAATAGATTTCAATCGAGTAGTGGTTCGCACCGCTCGAGGTGAAGTAACAGTCACTTCCTTCCTCGAAAGCACCATTCCAAAAGGACAGTTGAATGGGTTCAAATTGGGTTCTCAGTCCTTTCGCATCGGAACCCTGTCGACGGCAACACCGAAAAACTCCGCCTCAGCCGGGCGTCTCCGTTCTCAACATTGCATGTGGCGAATTGACCTGCTTCTGCAAAGGTAATGATTGCGTTGAGCTGATTGTCTGGAAAAAAGACCTCTGCAGCGGGGACTTTGTCTGTTGGGCAACCACCAGCGGGAATACGTCTGCTCTTGTGTACGAAGCCAGTAATCCATTAGGGCGCACAACGAGTCATAGCGCCCGCGACTGCGTTCGCCTCCGAGCGGCAGGAACTCTAGTCGACCGGCAAGCGGTTTTGCTGTGGATATTGATCTGGCGCTAGAGTTGCTTGAGCGTCTCGCAATTTGGCATCGCACACTGGAACAAACTGCAATGGCACCACAATCGCTTCACCGCGGATCTCCGAATAACCTCGGTTGAGAGGATAGTTCCAACCAAACCCTCGCGATCTTGGCTACATCGCGAGAGTCGCTGCTAGTACTCAGACGAGCATCGCAGACCGTTTGGACCTCATGAGCCAGGCTGTTAATGATGAAATGTTTCTCGCCGATCTCAACGCGTGTTTGGAAGATTTTCAGTACCACTAAGAGCTAACTCTCGGCCGTTGTTCGTGTGTTCATTCGTACCAATCCAAAATCACTGCGCTCCTTAGCGTAGTCAGCAACCTTGACGCATGCGTTCGCAGTTTGAGTGGAACGATTAAGGGACGATCCGGGGTCTGCATTAGCCGGAAAACGGAGCGGAAGTGGTAGAATGCTGCGCATCCTAAGTTGTTTGAGGCCCTCCTGTGTTCGGCTATTTTGCCGAATCATTTAAATGAATGCTCGAGCACCAACATCGCGAATGCGAGCCTTCTTTGGAAATCAATTGGAGGAATGATGAGCACCAACACTGTGAAAAATATGCGAAGCACGACATTTGAAGGAGCCAGGAGCTGCAGAACCTTGCGAGGGTTTGCCGCCAGGCTCGCTGTTATTGCGCTGGCGAGCGTGAGCATCGCGCTGATCACTCTGGGCGCTGCAGCGGTGGCGAACGGACAGAATCAGAATCGCGTTCGCACCTACAATCAACGAGACATCGAAAGACTAATCAGAGACGTCGAGCAGAGCAGTAAGCAGTTTCGCCGCGACTTTGATAATTGGCTGGATCGCAGTCCGCTCGACGGACAGGCACGCGAGGACCAGTACAACCGGCAAGTTAAAGACCTGACCAACGAGTTAGGCACCTTGCGCTCCAACTTCAATAAGCGTAACGACTGGTGGCTGGCCCGAAGCGATATGCAACGCGTGCTCATCGCGGCCACGCTCGTAAACTCAGCGCTAAATAACACTCCAGGTGGGCGCAGCCTGGCACGGCAATGGAACAGATTGCGGAGAAATATCAACCTGCTCACCCAGGCTTTCAATCTTCCGCAAGTTGGTTCAACTTACACCATCACTCGACCAGTCTATGACCGCCCGGGTAGTAACGCGCGAAACTGCCAGACCGGCACTTATCGAGGTTATACAAACACGGGCGAATCGGAATTGACTATCCTGAACAACGGCGTGGCCAGCATCCGCTCGTTGGTTTCAGGTGAGGTCTACAGCGGAAGGTGCGATAACGATACTCTCTATTTCGATTGGGGCGCTTTCAATCTCAGGCGTGATGGTCGAGGGCTCAGCACAGTCGAAATTGGCAATGAAGGAAACCGCACCTCATATCAACGCGTGTCGGGCCCGCAGGTAGACTATCCTGGCCCCGTTACCGGTTATCCGCAGCCGGTCGGTAACGTGCCGAGCTGGGCCGTCGGCACTTTCCGAGGTATGACTAACAACGGCGAAACTGATCTCACGATTGAACCCGGCGGCATGGTTACTATCCGCTCGCTGAATACCAACCAGGTCCATAGCGGTAGTTATGTGAACGGAATTCTCACTTTCGAGTGGGGTTCGTTCAGATTAGTACGAGAAAGCCGAGGTATCAGGACTGTCGATGTCAACAATCAACAGAATCGGACTTCCTATCAGCGCGTTAACTGACAGGTGCGACTGATCCGTCCGCCTTGTAAAAATGCCCTCCTCTCGAGCACCGAGGGGAGGGCATTGAGTCCTGACACTGCCCTTTTGGAAGTCACGCAGTACGAAAGAATCATGAAAGTGCTCTCGCTACTGCACCGGCTCGCCGGTCCCTTGCTGCCGGAATCAACTTAATCGCCGAGAATCTCGTCATCGTCACAAGGTTCCGGCGCGCGCCTTCGGCGGTTTGAGTCGACGCGCAAACTAACAGTTTGTTTTACATCCGCTCTGAAGCTACGGAGCGAAGGGCACGCTCACAACACGAGATGGGCCTGCGGGCGGACCGGCGGGACCGAGTTCGGTGACGTAAAGCGTATCGGCCTTTTCATCCAGGGTCATTGATGTCGGTCGCGTCAGGCAGCTGGCGACCGTTGTTGGTGGACCAGTCGGAGTCTCGAAGTGCAACACAAGTCCGGGCGGAGGAAAGAATGGTCCAAACGGGGAGGCGTGTTGCAGCACGAGATAATCAGTGTTGTGACCAAATTCCAGGGGAATCACGTCAATGGCAGTCTTGCGCCCGGTTATGAAGTCGGCATCTGCGCCAGTCGAAGGATCAACCTGTCGCACCCGCGACGCACCCGGCGGAAATGGGAAGCCCGTGAAAAGCGTTACCAGAAGCTGGCCATCGTTGTACGCAATGCCGGTTGGCACCGCCTCGACAGTGGGCCCACCTAAACCAGGAAACAGTGGGTTGGGGAGATTGGGAAAAGTTACCAGTGTTGAGAATTCACCTGACGCGGTATTAACTTTCCAGACTGAATTCTGACCACCATCCGTCACGTAGATCTGGTTGCCGACGAGGACCAAATCAAAAGGATTCGCGCCACGCACGTTCCCTGGCACCGGCGGGAAGGGATTGGGCGTGAAGTTGGGGAAGTTTGCAATTAATTCCACCGTGAGCTTGTGGCTGCCATTCGAAAGCGTCACGGTTTGTCCACCTGCGAGTGCTGACTGCTGGGCCAGCGAAAGAGTAAACCCGCTGGTGTCCTTCTCAACATTGGCACTGAAGTGGAGCGCGAGAATAGAACTAAAGATCGGCGAAGAAGGATTTGGATTTGCAAAAGCGACTCCTGGACCGCCCGCAATAATGCTGTCGCCGATTCCGATGGCTACATACAGGGTTCGCCCGCGCATGAAAACGCCGGCAGGTCCAGAAGGTTCGAGCACATCGTTGATCGCTGAAGGCAGCCCGTCCAAAAGTGTTCGACGATTGCCGCTCGGCTCAACAATCGAGATGCGACCCGTATGCAGTGCGCCCGTCCCAGTTTCGGAAACGATCAAGTTGCCTTGATTGGACTGGGTAATCCCCAGCGCATTACGGAGGCCCGAAACTACTTCCGTGCATTGTGCCCGGGCGTCGACGCCTGCAAGCAGCAACGCGGCCAGCAAAAGAAGAAATGTTATCGATGGGAGACGAAATATGTTTCTGTTCATGTAAGTGGACCTTTCTTTGGTACTCCCTCCGCACTGCGGGAGGTTTAGTAAGGGATGGCATTTCGACTGAAGATCTGGGAGGTCGAAACGCTTTCCGCGTTTAGGATTGGCTAATGATGGATTTTTATGTCAAACGAGATTAGATGTCAATGGAGGGGGGGCGTCTTGCGCCGTCGCCCGCGGCAGCCCGCGTGCGATGCGTTGTAGTCGCGTCACCAAAAGCTCACCGGCTGGCAGGAAGCGTAGCCTCCAGATAATTTAAGAGCCTCAGACGGAAGCCGAAGCCTTGCGCACATCGGCGGCGAAGCCGCTTCCCTGGTTAACGCCAGGAAGGGCTGAAGCCGTCGCGTACCAGAAGCCGTGGTGCGCCACCTTTTAATGGCACGATCCATAGATCGATGTCGCGGTTTCATCCAGCGACTTCGATTTTTCGAAAACCACCCATTGGCCGTCGGGTGATACGCTGAAGGCGCCCGCAAATTCTTTTTCGAAGTGCGTGACCTGCTTCACAGCTGACATCTGACATCTGACATCTGATCTATTGGCAGACCTGAAGTTCCCATTTTGGATCGTCGCCAGAGAATGTTGCAGCCGAAATTGCTAAATACGACGCCGCTTTGCTGACACAGGAACCTCACTGACTTGATCATCTTAAGGTTGTTGGGCGAGGAATTCTCTGATGACCCGGCGGTGTTTCTCGTCCCGGATTCGCGTGAACAATTTTTCGCCAAGTTTGCGGACTGTCTCCGGGCGATCGAAGGGTAATGGGTCGTACATCTTTCCGCCGCTGAAATGGCAAGGCATACACTTCAACTGAAGAATGGATTTTACGTCGCGATCGAAATCAACACGCGCGGGCGCCGGTGTCGAAGCTGTGAGTGCAAAACTTAACTAACCAAATTGTTCAGATTGCGGCAGTAGCCCTGCTTCATTTCCTGGCATGCCAACGCGCGCCAGTTCGTATGACACGATCGATAATGCGAATAATAGAATGGCAGTACGCATGGTTCGGATCCTACGCCTGAAAGGTGAAAAGTGAAACGTGAAACGTGAAGAGTAAGAAGTTCGGGAATGGGGAGAATCGGTGAGGCGTGAAAGGTGAAAAGCAAAGCAGCGAAAGGAAAATAGTCAATAGTGAATGGAGACCAAGCCGACTGTCCGCTTGGCTTCGCCAGATGATCCACGAAACAACACGACATTTCACGAAGTAGTGTTCAACTTTTGGGACGATTGGATTGTAAGAAGGTGACTTGAGGAATTCTTGAGGTGAGCCAAACGAACCTAACGGTGACAGTCCCCAGCGACTCGCTCACGCAATGACCTGGACCGCGTAGCCTTAACAGAGGATGCGTTTAGTGTTGATTGGCTGAGATGGTTTGCGAGAGGGCGCTATCAATGATCTCGCGCAGGTGGTCGCCGCTGCGTCTCTGCGAGTAACCAGTCCACTGGCCGACAATGCGTCCGTCGGTAGCGATGACCACAGTCTGCGGGATGCCCTTGCGGCCGTTCATCAACGTCAAAGCCGTGTCGCGGTCGGCCCAACCCAGACGGAACCCGAATTTTACGCTGCGCACGAACTGCTTCACGCGCTCGGACGAGGTGCGCGGGTCTTCAGTGGTTAGCCCGATAAATTCGACAGCCTGCCCTGCGTACTCCTTGCGTACCTTCTCATACTCAGGAACTTCCATACGGCATGGGCCACACCACGACGCCCAGAGGTTCACCACGATCACCTTGCCTTCGAAGTCAGCGAGGCGGAAGCTGCCCTGGTCGAGCGATTTTATCGGGCGCTCGCGGAGACTTTCCGGAAGGGCACTCATCTCCGGTCGCAGGTAGGGCGTAGTGGGAGGCCGCGACGATGAAGACGATTCGACCGTAGGTTCTACAGGCGTGGGAATTCGGGTGGTCCTTCGCCCGGACTGCGGGGTGGCGTTTGCGGTCAGGGCGACAAAAAGGAGTAGGGGGAATAGCTTTTTCATAGTAGTTAAGGAGGAGTCAGTGAGCGAGAACCTTGGGCCGGATGTCGGAAACCGGATCGTGCTGTGGCCCGCGTACACGATCTCATAAAGCAGCGAGATCATTCAAGAGTATCCATGGCTGCGCTGAAATCGGCACGGTAGCTGCGGCTCGCGGTGAATGTCAGTCCGCTCCCCAACTTCACTAAGGCTTTTCACAATAAGAATTGAAAAGGCCGTTCTGCGGGAGCGCAACTTTGCATCTCTCGATTGCCCTGGCTTCGATTCACTCTATTGCGGCGCAACGGCCTGCATCAACAAGCCGCAAAGCCACGCTCCATAAGTTCCCAGCGCATAACCCAGCACAGCCAGCAGCACCCCGACCGGCGCGAGTGCCGGATGAAACGCCGACGCCACCACCGGCGCTGAGGCCGCACCGCCCACATTCGCCTGGCTGCCGACAGCCAGAAAGAAAGTAGGTGCTTTGATCAGCCAGGCCAATAGCAGCATGGTCGTAGCGTGAAAAAGCATCCAGATTCCGCCGACCAGGAAAAGTCCGGGTTGATCGAAGATTGCCAGGATATTCATCTTCATGCCAATGGTAGCGATCAGCACATAAAGAAGGACTGAACCAATGCGCGAGGCGCCGACGCCTTCTAGTGCGCGCACAGTTGATGAGATCGAGAGCAGCAGTCCGCCCGTGGTGGCAATAACGACAATCCAGAAGAACTTGCTGGTCAGGCTGAATTGCGCGAGTCCCGGTGCATGGCGCTCGATCTGCGGCGCGATAATGTCAGCACCTAAATGAGAGATCGCCGTTACGCCAAAGCCTACGGCCAGAACGACGATCGTGTCCTTGAGCGTAGGTATTTTGGCGACGCGATTACGAAACTCTTCTACCTTTCGTTTGACTTCATCAATCGCCGAAGTATCTGCACCGATACGCGCATCAATTCTGTCGGCGCGGGCAGCCAGAAACAGAAGGCAAGCCATCCAAACATTTGCCACGAGCACATCTACAGCGATCATGACCGAGAAGAGATTGTCACTGGCGCCATAGACTTCTTTCATTGCCGTCTGATTCGCGCCTCCGCCGATCCAGCTTCCTGCGACTGTTGTCATACCCCGCCAGACTGCGTCGGGCCCCTGGCCACCGACCAATCCCGGATCGATAAAGGACACGATCAGAATGGCGAGTGGACCGCCGAGTATGATTCCGATCGTGCCACCGAGAAACATGATGACGGCCTTTGGTCCCAGCCGCGCGATCGCTTTCAGATCAATACTGATCGTCAAAAGCACCAGGCTCGCCGGCAAAAGATATTGCGACGCTACGGTGTAGAGCCTGGACACATCGCCGGAGTAAAGGCCCAGCGTGCTGAAGATTGAAGGAATGAAGTAGCAGAGTAGTAACGGGGGAACGATGCGATAGAATCTCTTCCAAAAGGGGGCGGCGCTGCTGGAGGTGATAAAGACTGCCGCCAGGATGCACATCAGTATCCCGAGAACGACCGCGTCGTTCGTAATCAAAGGTGTCATCGCAACCTCTCATTTGAATTGAGCTTGGGCAGTCTTGCTTATATCGGATTGAATTTCAACCTGGAGTTGCGTGGAGATGGTCAATCAGAAGCGCGAGCAGAGCGACCGGGCCGTTGGGGAAGACCCAGCCTGGTTGTGAAAAGCCTGTGAAGCCCATGCTTCTTTGGAATCCGCCCGGTCGTTACCGCTCGCGCTCTGAACGGTTCTAAAGAGAAATTTAGACTGCTCTACCGTTCGCGTTTTCAGGCACGCTTACCAACGATCAAAACACAAGGCGCCGGCGCAATGTGTCCTTGTTGGCGAGTGAAAAGCGCGGTTCGATGTGGGCGCGTCCTGAGATCAGGTTTGCAACATGCTCGCCAACAGCCGGTCCGTGTTTGAAGCCGTGCCCGGAGCCGCCTCCAACTAGCCAGATATTTTCAAATGCGGGGTGGCGATCAATCAGAAAATCGCCGTTTGCAGTGTTTTCATATTGGCAGACGCGACTCTCAGTTACGGGTGCGGTAGCCATCGCAGGCAGCAGTTTTGCGAGGAACGAGCGGGCGGCATGTAGCCCTTCGTCGCTAACGACGCGCTCGCCGGCATCCGGATCAAACTGTGGGCCATGCGCGTCGATGGCCAACTTGAAACCACGATGGTCGAGATTGGGGATGCCATAGACGAGGTGATTAAAGTCAATCCAGGCGGGAAGTCGTTCGGGGTTGAAACGATCATCGCCCGCCGGAACGCCAAAGAAGATCACCTCCTGCCGCGTGACGCGAATCAGATCGCCCAACAAATCCGGGAAGAGCTTAGGTAGCCATGGCCCACAGGCGAAGACGAATCGGCCCGCGAAGATTTCCTTACCCGATGCGGTTTCAATTGAATTGAGCAGCCGAGGCGTTGCCGAGCGGTGAGTACCCGAGGGGGCGCTCGTTGAGAAGCTTTCGCCTGCGATTCCCGGTGAGGTGATCTTCTCCTGGAGATAGGTCACACCCTTGGCACGCGCTTTGGCGACAACGCTCTTTACAGCTTCGCGGGCCAGAAGCACGCCGCTGTTGGGCTCGAGAATTCCCGACGTAGTCGAACTTAGCTGCAGTTGCGGGTAACGCGTGGCAAGTTCATCCGGATCCAGTTTCTCAAAGGGAATGTTGCATCTTCGCAGAGTTTCGAGGGTCGCCTCACAATAGGAATCATGCTCCTGGGCCAACCAAAGAATGCCCGTCGGAAGAAAAAGTGGTGAGGCCGCCTGCGCTGAGAGTTCACGCCACGACTCGAGCGAGCGTTGCGACATCCGAGTGTAGATTTCGTCCGGCCCATAACCCAGGCGGATCATTCGCGATTCGCCGCCGGAGCTGGCACGACTGTTTCCTGGTCCGTAGGCATCTACCAGGACCACGCTGGCGCCGGTTAACGCGAGACGATAGGCGCTCCAGGAGCCGAAGACGCCTGCTCCGATGACTGCTATGTCGAACGTGGGCCTGGTCAGTGTTGTTTTCCGCTGAGACGTCACGGTTGCGGGAAGAGCGTTGGCACGAAACCGGGAGCGAAGCCCAGCGCCGCCGGATAAGTAACCGCGGTTGGCTTAGTGCTGTTGCGCACCCAGTTGTCGCTCGCGCCGACCACGGTCAGTATCTGCGGTCCACTAGAAAGCACAGTGACCGTTGCCGGTGGCGAAAGTCTGTACGAGTCGATCGCCTCTACCCGTCGCACTACTGTAATCCGCATAAGCCGATTCGCTAGAGACTATCACTAGCAGTTCGATGATGGTGTGCATCGTCAGCACGAATCTGGAGTTTTAATAAATTGGTGATTACCTGGGTATTTGAAGCGAGCAGGAGCCTATCACGGTGGTTGGAACGGAGACAAGAGTCGATGAAATCACTCAGGTCGTCAGAGCACCGGGGAACACACTCGAATCGGAGTCTATTCTTTCTTCTTATGAAGCAAAAAAACCGCGCCAGGCGCCGAGACTTGAACTGGGCGTCCGGCAGCGGATTACGGACGACTGAATAAAGCGGGACGCTCCGGTCCTGGTGGAGGTTGTGACAAACGTTGGAACTCGACCGAGTGATTAATGTATCTTTTGCGGCTGACTGCAACTAATCATTAATATGAGAGTCCAAAGAGTTTTTTTGTGTTTGTCATTCGCCCTCCATTTCAGTAGCATCGCGCACAAATGAGTTCACCTACTAAATCGATGACCGGAAACGAGATTGTCGAACTCTCTCGCCGGCACACCCTGTTTGAATGGTCAGCGCAGGCGGCGGTTGATCCTATTCCAGTCGCCGGCGCTAAGGGCATTTACTTCTGGACACCGGAAGGGAAGCGCTTCATCGACTTCAATAGCCAGTTGATGTGCGTCAACATCGGGCACGGCGACGAGCGAGTGCTCCGCGCGATCCAGGAACAGGCCGCCAAGCTTCCTTATGCCAATCCGTTCATGGCGACGGACGTGCGTGCGCGTTTGGGCGTGAAGCTCGCGCAGATCACACCGGGGGACATCGACGCCTTCTTTTTCACTAACGGCGGGGCCGAAGCGAACGAGAATGCCATTCGCATCGCGCGGATGTTTAGTGGGCGTCATAAGATTGGCGCGCGGTATCGCTCGTATCACGGTGGAACGGCAGGCGCCCTTACCCTGACTGGAGATCCGCGCCGTTGGGCCGCAGAGCCGGGGATCCCCGGCGTCTTTCGCATCCCTGATTTTTATCATGGGATTCAGAGAGGCTCGGACACGACGGACGAGGTTGTTGCCCGCACCGAAGAGGTTTTGGAGCTCGAAGGCCCAAAAACGGTCGCGGCGATCATAGTCGAACCTGTTGTCGGAACTAACGGAATATTGATACCACCTGACGGTTACATGCAGGGATTACGGCAACTGTGTGACAAGCACGACATCCTGCTGATCGCCGACGAGGTGATGGCGGGTTTCGGACGTACCGGGGAATGGTTCTCGGTAGACCACTGGAAGGTTGTGCCAGATTTGATATCGATGGCGAAGGGACTGACGAGCGCCTACGTGCAGCTCGGTGCGGTGGGCATGCGACGACGTATTGCCGACCACTTTCAGAACAACGTTTTCTACGGCGGTCTTACTTACAACAGCCACCCGCTCGCCTGCGCGGCGGCTCTGGCAACGATCGCTGTTTATGAAGAGGATGGGCTGATCGAAAACGCGCGGCGTATGGGGAAGTTGATGCGCGGCATGCTCGAGGATTTGCAGAGTCGTCACCCGTCAGTGGGCACAACCCGCAACCTTGGATTGTTTGGCATCGTCGAGGTGGTGCGAAATCCGGCGACGCGGGAACCGATGGCGCCTTTCAACGGCACCTCGCCCGAGATGCAGGCGCTGGGTAAGTTCTTTCGTCAGGAAGGGCTGTACACGTTTGTGCGCTGGAATACGTTCTTCACGAACCCGCCGCTGTGTATTACCGAAGCGGAGCTGCGCGAGGCGTTTGCGATCATTGATAAAGGCCTGGAGATTACTGACCGGGCGGTGGAATCGTAGGACAGAGGTCAGAAGTCAGAAGTCAGAGGTCAGAGATCAAAAAGGCCTGAGCGCCGAATGAATCGGTATCCCTGTCCTCTGACCTCTGTTCTCTGACCTCTGTCACTGTCGTTAGGGTTGGCCGAGAATGCCACCCAGAATGCTGCCAATTCCACTTCGATTGCCGTTTCGATTGCGTCCGTTTCCATAGCCGGCATACTGCCGGTAACCCTGCTCGTATCCCTGAACAAAGCCCTGACGAAAAGCCTGCGAAGAGGCGTTCTTGTAGTAACGCGATCTTTGCGGATTGAAACTCTGGCCACGCTGGGCGTCGCTGGCACCCGTATTCAGGCCCTGCTGGTAGCCCTGGTTCAGCTCAGCCTGGTTGATGTTGCCGTATCCGGTATTGCCATAACCGCGACCATTCCCGCGTCCTCGGTTGCGGACGCCGTTATTGTCATAGCGGCCATCGCGCCGACCCTGACGCCGGTTGCGATTCCAATCCCGGTTATCGTCGTCACGATCGCGATTTCGTTTCCACTTGCCGTGCTTGTCTCTCTTGCCATCACTGTCGCGGTCACGACGTTGATAGCGCCCATCACCATCTCGATACTGGGCCTGGGCGGTGAGCCCGGCTGCTGCAGTTATGCCAAGAACGAATGCGAGTGACAAAAGAGCCCCGCCAATCCCTTTTCCTGAAATTTTCATGTTTGTGTGTTCCCCTTCGAGGAATGCAGCGCAACCGCCATGCCTTAGGCTCATCGGATGGAAATCGGCTAATTCGCGTAGTTGCGTGAGACTGCCCAACTGAATCGGGCACCATATCGTGCGTCGCTCCCGCATATGAAGGAGGAAGAGGCAGAGAGCAGATTTCAGATGTTAGATGTCAGATGTTAGATGTCAGACATCAGTAGTCGCATGTCAGGAGCCGGGTACGAGGATTCAAGCGGGAATAATTTTGCAGGTTAGGGAGGGCGGTAAACCGTCCTTCCTTCCCCGAAATTATCGAAGCCTCAATCCTAATTGCGATCTGCTCTGACAGCTAACATCTGACATCCGACCCTAATGTTTCGCAACGATTAACGGCCTGACTTCTGCTTCACGTCGGTAGAAAACTCGCGGTGTCTGGGTTTCACGCCGCTCCAGATCCGGCGTGCGTTCCTCTCCTTCAGTGAATGAGAGTTTCACGCCGACACCACGCGCCAGCTTCATCTTTTCGATTTGCATATTGGGCACGCGTCTGCTCGCGTAGTCGAACCATTCACGCACGCCTACTTCGCCGTCTTTCGGGTCGTCGTCTGCCGCGGCCTGCTTCAGTCCTTCCTCGACGAGTGCGTAGGTCAACAGCCCGTGGCCAAGTTGTGATGCCTCCTGCGCCGCCTGGTAACTCTGCGCCGCGGTGAGGATGTACATCCCCTTTTCGTAAGCCAGTTGGGCCAGACCTTTTGAGTTCATCGGCCCGCGCCGTTGCTCCGCGGCTTCGAGAGCCTGTCCGGAATTGCAGGCATCGATAACCATCAGCAGTTTGTCTGCATCGATTCCTTCGACCGCGCGCTCCAACTCTTCATCAGAGATGCTGTGGTCGAGGATCATCTGCAAACCTGCGGCATCAAGCCCGGTTCGCTCACCCGCATAGCCCAGATCGTGCGGCAATAGATAAAACCGTTGTCCAAAAGCGGTCCCATGTCCGGCGAAGTAGATGAATACCGCGTCTTCAGGCTGGGTGGCCTTTAGCTTTTGGAGTGCGACAGGATCATCGGTGTTCGAAGCTTCCTGATTTCCGGCGAGACGGTTTAAGGCCCTTAGAACATTTGCCTTCGTGGCCTGTCCATCAAGCAGTGACGCGATTTGAACTTGGTCGTAGTTCGCAATCTGCAGTTGTTCGCGCATTACTTCTTCGCCAAATGCGTTCGCATCCGCGACTGCGTACTTAAGATTGTATTGGGGGTTCGAATAGGCGTTGACGCCTATGGCCAGAACGTAAGCAGTGCCGGGCCGCTTGAGACTTGCCGCGCCAGTGAGGTTAAACGTAGCATCCTTGCTCTTAACGTTATCAACGTTAAAAGCGTAGGCCGCCAACCGGTTCTCTCCTGCGACGACTGCTATCTCGGTTTCCAAAGTGGTTGCAGTTTGGCCTTTCAACACATCGCCCCGCCAAACTCTTACGAGCGCACCGTTACGGAATAACCGCAGATCGCGTGCGCCGCTTCCCGCCTGGTGATCTTTGTCGGCCGGCTTTTCGGATACCTGAATCTTCACTGTGTGATTGCGTTCCGACGTACTTGCGGAGTTCGCCTGTCCGTCCTTAGTCATTAGTTTCAGTTCGGGTTGGCGGCGATCGAGCTGCGAGATGTTCTTCGTCGCACGGGGTTTCTTCCCGGCCATCACTTCAGCGAGGAGGCCAGGATAGTAGAACTCGTTGAAGAAGGTTTCCGCAGGCGTGACGTCAAAGGTGTTGCCTCCAAACTGCCACAGGATCTGCTTCCAGGCCGCAGGTGAGCCGTCGAACATACCGTCGGGAGTAACAACTAGCCAGTCGTTGCCGCGGCTGTTCAGTGCGCCCTCGAGATTCACAAGCGTGGCGAGCTTTTCGCCAGACGACGCGTCCCAAATGTACTTATCGTTGTTTTCTCCGAGGGCCACGAGAAAGCGTCCGTCAGGGCTGAAGGAGAGAGAGATTACGCGACCAGCGTGCGGCAAGGTTCGCACGGTTCTGCCCGAGGCTACTTCAAAAATATCGATCTTAGCAGCGTATCCCGCGGCCAGCAGACGCGCGTCCGCGGTTAGGCAAAGAGTTGTCACCACCCCGCTTTGGTCGTCCTCATTGATCTGAAAACTGTTTACCTTGCGCCCGTTTTCCGTCTCGTAAATGAGGACGGAACGCTCTTTCTTTTCGAATCCGGTCATCGCGATGAGCTTGCCGTCGAAACTAAAACCCGCAGACGCAACGATGCCCGTTACCGGTGCTTTGCCTCCGTCCAACTCTCGCAGACGTTTGTCGGATAGACCGTCGTAGAGATCAATTCTTTGTTTGTACACATCTTTATAGACATCGCTAAAGATATTCATAGCGTTGGCGGTAGTGTAGAACTCCTTCATCCCGTAGAACGGGGCTGCCCTGAAGCGTCCGTCCGGACTAAAGAAAGGCTTGCCACGTTCCCGAAGCGATGCGTCGCCGCTGCCACGCACGAGCGTTCCCGCAGCGGTATCCCACACTTCCGTCGCCAGGGTTTTCAAAAGCACGTGACTCGAAATCAGGAAGCGACCGTCGGGGCTAAAACTCACGGCGCCACCAGCCTGAAGTTTTTCGCTTGAAATAGTTGCGAGGGATTCGACGGCCTCGATGATCTGTTCCGGCGTCGTGATATCACGCTTCTGAAGTGTGGCCATCGTTTTAGGATCGATAGCCTTAATGAACGCCGCTCGCTCCTCTCGGACAACTTGATCCGTCGTGCTCGTTTGCAGGGTGCGGAATTCATGACCCGTTGCTGAATGAATGACTCTGATCGCTTTGGCTCCCGCCGCAACCGTCGCAATCAAGCTGCCGTCGCGATTGAAGCTAATCACCCGGACGCTTGCATCTCCACCGACTAGATCGCGTATGAATTGACCTGTCGTAGCGTCCCACAACTTCATCCCTGAAGTTTTATCGGTCGCCGTAACGAGCAATCTCCCATCAGAGCTGAATTGCACTCGTTGAGATGATTTGCTGAAACCCGTATTGACACTGTAAAGCTCGCGGCCGGTGGCCATCTCCTGGACGCTGACCGTTTCGCTCGTCCTGGCGAACGCGACGAGGCGCGCATCCGCGCTAAACGCAAGGCTCGAGTTCTCCGCCTCGGGGGTGGCCTTGAATGACAATTCGCGCAGTTCGCGTCCACCTTGTACGTCATACATCTCGACTGCTTTATCAGGTTGCCCGACCGCTGCGACTTGCCCGTTCAAACTAACTGCTATTTTCGACGCCGACAGTTTGAAATTCTTTAAGCGTTGCTCCTCTTGTTTCCGTTGCTTGTCTCCACAACCCAAAATACAGCCAAAAGAGTCTAAGGTGTTCAGCTTCTCCATGCCGCTCTTTCCATATTTCGTTTTCTGAGATCGCAACTCGCTGCCCGCCCTAACGTCCCAGACTTTGACGGAATCGCCACTCGCACTCGTTAGCGAGTTCCCGTCGTTGCTGAACGCGACGGCGCCGATGGGCAGTTCATGCCCGCGCAAAACCTGGAACTGTTGCCCAGTCTGAACACTCCAGATCCTGACGGTATTATCCCCGGTACCTCCGACAACGCCGCCCTGGGTGAAGGTCGCTAGATCGCGTTTGTCGTTAATATCGCCGCTGCCTGAAGCCAGGAGCTTCCCGTCGGTGCTCACGGCCAGGGCGTTAACATTGCTGCTGTGACCGTGGAGCGTGCGTAACACGTTTCCGTTGGCCAGATCCCAAATCTTGATGACGTTATCTTTGCCCCCCGAGGCCAGCCAAAAATTGTCGGGGCCGAAGGCTAATGCGTTGGCGGATCGATTGTGTCCCGTTTGCAGGATCAACTCCGGCTTATCGCCGCGAGTGGTTGGTGCCACTGGCGCGGGTGTTTGCTTTGCACCCGACTGAATCCCGATCCCTCGTTTCTCTTCATCTTTTGATTGCGCGAATATCGAGAGCGGCGCGCAAACGACTGAGAGGAGAAGTACCAGTGATGAGCACTGCTGCCAGACGGGCGATAGCGACCGGGAATTATTTAGTGCGAGATAGTTTTTTCCAGAGTTATTGCTTGCCGACGGACAATGGAGGGCCATAGAAAACTTTCTGATGCTAAAGTGACGCTAACCTGGTCAAGCTGAAGATGCAGGAAGGATCAGGTTACTGCGAAGTTAGGCAGGAGACGCACGTTTGCGAATCAAACCTGTGGAAGGGTAAGGGGAGCCTACGGCAAGCGCGAGTATCCGTCAACAAAGCAAAGCTTCGGGTAGTGCTCCGTTAGATTGTGGAGCAGTACCAGGCTTCGTCGGATTGGGTTGATTGGATCTGAGATTTGAGATCTCATAGAACGCAGCCTTGAGGTCGTAAACTCGCAACTCCTCAACTTAACAGCTTAAAGTTGTAGGTGATCGTTCCGACCACTTCACCGCTGCCGGGAAGTTTTGCCGGTGAGAAAGTTGAGCGCTTGGCAGCTTTCAAAGCGGCGGCTCGCAGTGTGGCGTTGCCCGATCCCGTCTTCCACGAGATGACCCTTCCCGCGCGGTTCACGCGAACAGTGATCGTGATCACTTCTTCGATTCGCTGCCGGCGCGCGTTTGCAGGGTATTCAGCGTCGGGCAAATAGGTTTCGGCGCCGGCGAGTGGCCCACCGGTTACAGGAGAGGTCGCTTCAGCGGGTTGTCCAGTAGCGCCATCCGCCGAATCAGATGGCGGTGAAGTCGTTGCACTCTGCGATTTCGCAGCCGAAGACTCGAGTTGCTTTGGGACAAAGTTATACGTAATGGTTCCGGTCGTCAGTCTGCGTTTGCCGGCAAGTTTCTCAGGAGAGAAGGTTGACCTCCTTGCGGCATTCACGGCAGCAGCGCGCAGCGACCAATCGCCATCGACCGAGCGCGCAGACACCACTTTGCCTCTTTGATTAACCTGAACTCGAACCGTAATCGTGGACGAGCGACTCGCCCTGTTCTGTGGAAAGTCTGGTTGGGGGACGTCTACTTCAGCTCCGGCGAGATCGCCTCCAATGACCGGAGCCGGGTTTGGCGGTGCCACGGGAGCCGGTTGCGACATGTCGGTTGCAGCGACCGGCGCCTGCTGCGTCCGAGAAAAGTAGTTATTAAGGCGATACGCGGCGAAGGCACTGCCACCCAGCGTGATCGCCACCAGCAGCCAAACCAACGGCCGTCCCGAAGTTGATTGCGGCGTTGAATCTGCCAGAAAGGCAGGTGGCACAGATGTTCGCATATCCTTCGAAGGAAATAGCGTTGTGTCCTCGTCCGAAGACGAAGTAAATGTGGGTGTAGTTACCGCAGGGTTCGATGGGATCAAACTGGGCTCTGCACGCTCGAAAACCGCGTCTGCCTTCGGGGCGGCCGTTGAAGTTTCCGCTGTGGCGTCTTCGCTAAACACGTGTGCGAGCGACGGAGAGGTTTGTTCCGCGTCACTATCATTCGCCGTGAAGAGAGGAGCGAGATCGGCCGTGGCGAACGGTGCTTCAGGAACGGGTTCCGCCGAGAGCGGTTCAATGGGAGTTGCCGGCTGTTCGTCGGGCGCTGCGAGTGGGGACGCGACATCGATTGGTGGTTGTGCTTCAGATGCAGTTTTGGGCTCGGCGACAACGGCTTGATTACTTGTGGCCTGCGGTTGGCCTGGCAGCCAGGGCGTCTCGTGCTCCGCGCTCGCACGTACTGCTTCGCTGAATAAAACGACTGGTTCATCCAGTTCTTCTTCAGAATGCGAGTGAATGACTCTACTGGCTTCCCCTGGACTTGCCACGTGATCTCTCAAAATTGCCGCGGCTGCCCCACCCATTTTTGGTGTTGCAACTCCTCCACCTGTGGTCTCCTCATCTGACTGCGAGGCTGGATTCCGTTCGTTCTCAAGTTGGTAAGGTGGCTCGTCTGCGCGGCGTTCGTTCTCGGGCGCCGGTTGGCGCGAAACACTCTCACTTGATTGGGGTCTTTTCCCTGGGGCGTTGGCAATCATTTGAGAGACATCGTGAAAGCCCCTCCTGATAGACCACTCATAAGCGGTGAGTCCGCGAGCGTCTCTCAACGAAGTATCGGCGCCGGCCAGCAGTAGAACCGCGACGATCTCTTCGCGCCCGAACACAGCGGCAAGCATCAGCGCAGTTTGACCGCCCTCGGAAGCTTCGTCGACAGCCGCCCCTTCGGAAAGCAATGCCCTTACGGTCTCAGCGTCACCATCAGCCGCGGCACGGAGTAATGAGCGATTGGAAGTGATTGAAGGTGCCTCCGTCGGGGAGAATAAGTTACTGGTTTCAAGTTGCTAGTTTCAAGTTTCTGGTTTCGCCTACTATCAAAAAGGTATAAGCGACTATTGTCAATCTAAAGAGAACTCAGAAACTCAAAGGTTACAACTCAGCACTGAAGCTCCTTGCTTCAAACTCGAAACTGGAAACCAGAAACTCGAAACTGACCGGGGGTCAGTTCCCACACTGCGCATCGATAATCGTGCGCGCTTTGCGGATAAACTCAGCGGTCCACGCTTCCGGAGCTGCGTCGCGCTCATGATTACGTGAGGCGCGGAAGACCCGCGTGATGGTTCCGTTTCTTTGTTCCGCAGCCAGCAATCTCTGTAGGCCATCAGCCAAAAGCTTCCGTCCGGCTTCTGTGACATTAGCATCGCCAATACTTTTCGCGGTTGAAGTGCAACGGCCCTTGCTTACGCTGATGGCATCGCGTTTCTTCCATCCCTCGAGCCTGGCTTTCTTTTCACTCGAAGCCGAATAACCAAAGGTCGAACCCATATCGCTCACGTAATAAACCGCCTGCCCAGGTTTACACGTGCGCGTGCCATCCCGATTCTTCGTCGAATCGAGACAAGTGAATTTCTGATTGTCCGTCTTCGTGTCCCCGTGATCGATGAATGCCAGCCAAAGCTTGAAAGCGTCGATCTCAGCCCGTGGAGTACCGCTCTTTAGCAGATTTCCGAGCGTGTTGGCGATCGCGGCGGCATCCTTGCTGTTGCACTGCACATCGATCCCGCTTCCCAGTGCGAGCTCTATGCCGGCGGCCGGTTGAAAGGGACTGAACGGCGCGCCTTGAAAACTGCTGGTCAGACTCTTCTGACAGTCGGCGCAGGTAACGTCGGCGACCCACTCATCGTCAGCGAAAAAGCCCAAAGCTTTTGAAAAACGCGATGAGAGGAACTCGCCATAGATCTCGCCATTGCGCTTGTCAGCCGACTGTCCTTTGAAATGTGGTTTCACCTTGTAACGAATCAAATCTCCGCCTTCGTCGACAACTCGTGGAATCGAGCAATAAAACTTCGGCGTAGTGCCGGAGCCCTTGCTCTCGTCCTTGTTGGCAAAGCAAGTAATGGGCAGGGCGAATCCGTTACCGTCAACCATAGGAGCGCCACGACGTGGTCCTTTGGCTGGGTTGACGCCGCGCACTGGGTCGTAACCCAGATCGGGGGTTCGCCAAACTTTTGCCGTCCGCTCGGCGGTTGCGCGCGCCTCAGCGGTAAAGCAGGACTTTCCCTTGTCCTGGGCGGAGGCAGGCTGGGTCATCGTGAAGAGAAAGAAGGCTATGGCAAACCCCAGGCAGGTTTTTTGACGCATTAAGAGACCTTTCAAATCGAGCGAGATTCTAAGCGCACGAAATTCTAACAACCCTGAGCCCGAAAAGGAAAAAGGAATCGAGAGCGGGAAGGGAGGGACGCTGGCGGCTGAACACCGAGACGCGGGGATGGGGAGTCGCGGGAAGATGGCGACAAAAGATGGCGGCGACATTTTTCCCACTTTTGAGGAGTCCGGTTACCTAAAAGTGCTGGCACGATCCGCGCGTTAACTGTTGCAAATATTAGGAGCGGTCGTGTCCGTTTCAGATTAAGCTGGTTACGTAATTCTCCTGACATAGCTGTAGCGGGACCCGGTCGGGAGCGAGCCCGCAGCCAGTTACGCGACAGGTGGCGTTTCGCCCATTCCGTCCGGAGTGGGCATGATATTCTCTGCCGTACAGGGCTATGATAAAACTCACTAGGATCTGGACCTACTTGCGTTCGAGCCTGTGGTTCATCCCGGCTCTGATGGTCGCCTCGGCCATCGCGCTGGCGGTCGGGCTGATCGAGGCTGACGCGCGAGTCAGCGGCGAGCTTTTTCAGGGGTGGCCGCGGCTGTTCGGGGCAGGCGCGGATGGCTCGCGCGGGATGCTCACTGCCATCGCCTCCTCGATGATCACGGTGGCGGGCGTCACCTTCTCGATCACCATCGTCGCGCTCTCGCTTGCCTCGACGCAGTACACGCCGCGCATCCTGCGCAACTTCATGAGCGACCGCGCGAACCAGGCCGTGCTCGGCACGTTCGTCGGCATCTTCACCTACTGCCTCGTCGTGCTGCGCACCATTCGCGGCGGCGACGAGGGCCGCTTTATCCCCTCGCTCGCCGTCGCCTTCGGCTTCGTGCTGGCGCTCGTCGGCGTCGGCGTGCTCATCCTGTTCATTCACCACGTCGCCACCTCCATCCAGGCGTCGCACGTCATCTCCTCGGTCGCCGACGAAACCACCCGCGCAATCGAGCGCCTGTTCCCCGAGGAGCTGGATGAAGGCGCCGAAGAAGACGCGACGAGCGCGCCGCCCGGCTGGGACGAGGCCGGGACCGAGTGGCTCGAAGTCCCGGCGCTCAAGACAGGCTACATTCAGGACGTGGACGCGGAGGCCCTCCTCGGCTTCGCCCGAGGACGCGGGGTGGTGGCGCGTATGGAGCGCCGGATCGGTGAGTTCGTCACCGAGGGGACGCCCCTCGTCTCGCTTTCCGCTGGCGGGCGTCCCGACGAGCGGGCGACCGAAGAGTTGAACGACATCTTCACGATCAACCACACCCGCACGGTCGAGCAGGACGCGGCCTTCGGCATCCGGCAGCTCGTGGACATCGCTCTCAAGGCGCTCTCGCCCGGCATCAACGACTCGACGACCGCCACGACCTGCGTCGATTACCTTTCATCAATTCTGTCCGTGCTCGCGCGAAAGCGCGTCGAGTCGCGCTACCGCGCGGACGGCGGGGAGCTGCGCGTCATTGCGGTGGGGCCGACGTACGCGGGGTTAGTGGCCGCATCGTTCGACCAGATCAGGCAGAACGCGGAAGGCAACGTCGCCGTACTCGCTCGGATGCTGGGCGCGGTCGAGCGGCTCGCGAGCGGGACGGGCAGCCCGCTCCGGCGACAAGTCCTCGCGCGGCACGCACGTCTGGTGGCGGAGACGGCCGAGCGGAGCGTCGAGCCTGAGTACGACCGCTCGCAACTGAACGACTCATTCCGGCGCGCACTCGCGGCGCTCGGCGAGGAGGCCGGAGGCACGACCAACCCGGAGCGATAGAGCAACGTCACGCACCATAGTCACGAGGTTCTAATGGCGAAGCGTTTGGAGCGTCGAGCTAGGCAGGGATGAAAGGAGTTGAAAAGGATGATTGAAGAGATTTGGGGCGCAGTCGGCGACCTTATCGGGCTGGGTGCGGAGGAGTTGACGGTCTGGCAGATGGCTCTGCGTGCCCTCATCATTTACGTCTCGGCGATCTCGCTGGTCAGGCTCGGCGAGAAACGCTTCATGGGTAAGAACACGGCTTTCGACGTGATCCTCGGCATCATCCTCGGCTCCGTTCTGAGCCGCGCCATCACCGGCAACGCGGGCTTTTTCCAGACCCTCGGCGCCGGCGCGTTGCTGGTCGGCCTGCACTGGCTTTTTTCCGTCGCCGCCTTTTACTCCGACCGATTCGGCACGATGATTAAAGGGAGCGAACGCCGCCTCGTTGAAGACGGTGAAATCCACTGGGACAACATGCGCAAGAGCCACATCAGTAAAGACGACCTGCTCGGCGCACTGCACATTAACGGGAAGGTCACCGACGTGAGCGAAGTCAGGCTCGCGTGCTTCGAGCGTAACGGCGACATCAGCGTCATCAGGCGCGAGCGGGAGCCGAAGGTCGTCGAAGTCTCTGTCAGAGACGGCGTGCAGACGGTGCGCATTGAACTGGCGTAGTATGCTTGCCGGCATCACAGTGCCGCCGGCAAGCCCTTTCCAGAGACATCGGTGATGGCTATTCCCAACTGGCCACTTCGCGCACGATGAAGTCGTAATAATGCCTCCCACACCGCGCGCCGGCTCGAACGGCCGGAAACGCCATCTATCAGTGGTACTAGTTTAGGGGATGCTTACAATTCAAACGGAGTCTACAGAAGAAGCGGAGGCCCGCGCGTAGAGAAAGTGTATTCTCATCGAGGCCCAGAACGGCGTTTGGAGGTCGCCCGCGAGGATGCTCAGTTTGCCGGTTCCTGACGTTCCGTAGTCGTCAGTACATAGCCGTTCTTATCCAGCTTGATACTAGACTTGAATGATCTGGTTTTTGCCCAGTCCGGGCTGAAGTGCGTCCAGGTCAGAACAATCTCATCGTCATTCCTTAAAACATAGATCTTGCCGGTCATTAGTTTGCTGTACCGATCAAATGACACAAAATAATCAATTACCTGCCCGTCCTTTGCGGTCGCCGCACAGGGCAACGCAGGATTGAAACTAAATGTGAAACTATGGCCAAAGCTCGTATGCTGATACTCAGTGATCTGGTTTCGTTTATCCACATCAAACTTTATAAAGTTTTCCTTTCCTAAGTCGTTGCTGACATATTGCAGCTTATTATTCGGTGACCGTTGCAAGGTCCTGCCCCAGGTATCTGTTATTGAGTCCGGGCTGACTTGAAAAGTATTCTTGCCAAAGACAATGACAGAACTATAGGTGTCGCTATTGTACCAAGAGCTTCTTCTTTCAACTCCTTTGGTATTTGCGTATGAGTAGTCCTTCCCATCAAATAAAACCCTGTCCGTTTTTGAATCAGCTTTTTTAGTTCTCAAGTGATACAAAAGCACAAGGCCTACGCTGTGAATACTTGGCGTTAAACCGCCTTCGTGCCTCACCATTTTTTGATTGGCATCAAAGTCTATGGACCATTCGATCAATTGATCATCCCTGTCTTTGAATTTGATATACAGATTTTGCGGTCCGCCGGGTTTTCCTGTCCTTCTGTGTATGATGTCACGATAATACGTATTTGCACGGGATCTCGCGACCGCCGCATGGTCATTTAAGTAGTAATACTGCTGTTTTCGACCTGCCTTCTCAGACAAAAAGACTCTGATCAATTTGTAGTCGGATTTTGGGTTGTCGAATGTCGTCAATTCGATGGCTTCATACTTAGGATGGTCGTTAAGCCAT
Organism: Pyrinomonadaceae bacterium; assembly: GCA_041742785.1. Taxonomy (GTDB): domain Bacteria; phylum Acidobacteriota; class Blastocatellia; order Pyrinomonadales; family Pyrinomonadaceae; genus PSRF01. Next base: position 25,971 of record JBGTOA010000017.1, read on the forward strand.
GTGGTCCAATAATGATCCCAGTAATTCCAAAAATTTGTTGTAAAGGGGATGATCGGATGATCACGTGTCTGACCAAGACACAGTAGGTTCGAGCATAGTGTGAGTAAGAGTACAAGAACGACCCTGTCTATTAGCTTCATATTTGTTTACCTCACAACTTGGAAATCAAAGAATTCGTATCGTCTGCTCGTTTTGAATCAAACTGACAGTCGCGCCGACAATGACCGCCGCGTTCTGATCTGCGATTTCGCCTTGAATTTCAGCCATGTTTCGTTGGGCCGAAACCGGCAACGACGAAAACAGTGCGAGAAAGAGAATTACGCTTTGAAAAGTTTTCATAAGACCGCTCTAAACACTTTGGAAAGGTCCATTGTGAAAGTTAGCGGTTCTGTTGCCGGCAGGAAATGATTTTGTGACGAAGATGCCGTACGGATTTACAAATGCGTTATGGAGATTGATGGAAGTTGTGGCGGCGATTCCAGATCACAAGTTTCCGCCGAGGTGTTTAGTGAGGTTTTCACGGAAGCGGTGACTGAGTTTAAGCTGCGCGCCGTTTTTAAGAACGATTTTGTAATCGCCGCGCGACCATGTTTGTAGTTCGCGGACGTATTCGAGATTGACAATCGCCGAACGTCCAACGCGGCGAAAGCGGCGCGGCTCGAGTTTACTTTCCAAACTGCTGATCGGCTCGCGGAAAGAATGTTTCCCTTCCTCGGTGTGCAGCAAAACGTAATTACCTTGCGCTTCAATCCAAAAAATCTCCGCTGTGTTCAAGAAAAAGACCCGCCCATTAGACTTGATGATTAAGCGTTCGAGATAATTTGTTGCACCGTCGCGCGCGCTCAAAAGCGAAAGCAGACGCCCGCCCAAATCGCCTTGTTGCTGGTTTTCGATTTGAGCGATGGCTCGCCCCAGAGCTTGCTCGAAACGCTCGCTGTCAAACGGTTTGAGAAGATAATCAAGCGCGTGGATTTCAAAAGCGCGGACGGCGTGTTGCTCGTAAGCCGTGACGAAAATAATTGAAGGCAAGGCTTTTGCGCTCAGAGATTCAATTACTGCGAAACCGTCGAGTTCTGGCATCTGCACGTCGAGAAAAACCAAATTCGGCTTTTTTGATTCAATGGCGGCGACGGCTTCCAAGCCATTCTCGCACTCGCCGACGACTTCAACGTCCGGCCGCCCTTCAAGCAGGCGGCGGATTATTGATCGCGCTGGTCGCTCATCGTCAACAATTAGAACTTTGATTTTCATTTGGTTTAACTCAAGCCTTGCGCGACCTGATCAGCAAACGCCAGAGGAAGGAAAATCATTACAAGCAAACCACCCTCGGGCGCGGTTTTAAGTTCAAACGTGTGGTTCGCGCCGTAAAGCTGCCGCAGCCGTTCGCGCACGTTCGACAAACCAAGCCCATGAATATTGGGGCCGTTTAAGCCATTGCCGTTCTGCATCAAGCCAGGGCCGTTGTCCGCCACTTCGAGCCGCAGTTGACCCGCCTCAAGGCGCGCACCGACGCGAATCAGTCCGGCTTTGGCTTGTTTTGCAATGCCGTACTTGATGGCGTTTTCAACTAACGGCTGCAAAATCAAATTCGGGACTTGCGCTTCGAGCGCGTCGGCCGCAATCTGGAAGTCGGTCGTCAGCCGCTTGCCGAAGCGCACGCGCTCAATCTCCAAATAGCATTTCACAAAATCTATCTCTCGCCGCAAACTCACGATTTGCATTCCGGCGTTATCGAGCGTTAGGCGCAAGAAGTCGCCGAGCCGAGCGGTCATTGTTTGCGCTGCGTCCGGGTCTTCAAACTGTAAAGCAGAAATCGAATGCAGGGAGTTGAAAAGAAAATGAGGGTGAAGCTGCATCTTTAAGGCTTGCAGTTCAGCGCGGGCAAACTGTGATTCGAGTCTTGAGGCGCGAAGTTCTTCCTCGCGGTATTGCCGATAAAGATTCAAAGCCTGCGCGAGAGCCAACACAAAGCCGTAAAAAACGAGCGCGGCTAAAAAGTCCGTCAGCAAAAACGGACGGTGCCAGATCCATTCCGAGATGCCACTAAGACTTTCATTGAAACCTAAAAAAACAAAAACGGGGAAAAGGGTTTTCGCCGCTGCCACGGCCAATCCCAGTCCCAGAAACAACGGCACGCGCTTAAACGAGTTCTCATTAGTGATAGGAAAGAGTCGCGACAAATGCAAAATAAGCGGAACAAAAATCACCCACACCAGCCACGCGCCCAAATCCCACCGCACCGCCGCCGTCCAGTCGAGATGGAACACTCCGTCGTAATAAGCCGAAGTGTATGACCTTACGGCGTCAATCAAGCCCAATAACAGGCACAACGCAACGAGTAACAGTAATTTCAGCCAACGACTCTTAATCATCTTTCACCGACTGGCTTCTTCATCAGTTCAGCTTAAACTGACTTGCCGGAAAAACAAACAAAGTTGGGACAAACCTGCTTATATGAATGACAAACGCTGCTTGGACGCAACAAATCTAACGTTCATCCAAGTCGCGCTTTTCAAATGGGGCCATTCAACACTTTGCAGATTGTTTACCGCTGAGGATCGGGCGAAGGGTGTTTTATCGATCTTGAGATGAGTAGTTGAGTGGCTCGGAGGGGTGGGTGTCTCACTAACGCTTTTAGATAGTGCTCTTAGCGCCGTCGCGAGCGATTGTTGCTAGCGACGGGACACGCGTGCTTGCAAGCATCTCACAAGTCGCCGCGTCCCTGTATCACATCAGGCAAGACATAAGTGCCCGCCATGCGGCCAACAAAGTCAATACGTTGCCCGCCCCTGGCTAGTAATCACTTCGCCTTGTAGCCAGCCGTTACCTCGTCCTTATGCGCTGCGAACGCCGCGAGAACTTCTCCCTTCTCACGGGCAGGCACTTTAGCGAAGTCAAGCGAGCGCCCTAGCTCGGCCGCAACCTCGTCGAATTCCGCTGGCGAAATATTCAGGTCACGATGCGCCTCCTCAAGGCCCAAATGCGTTTTACCCGGCTTTGTTGGCGAGAATTTGAACGGCCCGCCGGTGACCTCGCAGACCCAAAGGGTTCGCATGAACTTGAGTCCGGGCAACCTGCCCAAGTTGCTGGTGTGCCATTTCCTGAGGGCTGGGTTCTTTGAGTTCTTTCCCACGATCGGGTTCTGCACAATCGCGTCGCTAAAGTGGTCAACTACCGCGGCGATGGCGAAGACGCCGCCAAGCCGTTCATACAGACTCTTCTCGGTCTGCGGATCGGCTTGCACGGAAGTCGCGACGAGAAGGGCTGTTAGAGTCATTCCTGTCGCGAGTGATTTGGTGATTGAAATTCTTGCTTTCATGATTTTATCTCCTCTGGTTTTGCCTTTTTGTTATCCGCTTGCCACCATGACGTGCGGCAATAATTGTAGCAGAAAGCGCGTAGCAGCGGCTAAAGAATCCATGTAAGTCCTGGGTTTGGGTTGGGAGTCATTCGACTAAAATCTGGCGACTCAATCCCGTGATCTCGAGTTGCGGTAAGCAACTGCTGTCACATTCGTTCCAACCCCAAACCCGAGGACAATCAACCATGAAGATTCTCGCACTTGATCTCGGCAAATTCAAGACGACGTGCTGCTTTTTCGACACAAAAACACGCAAGTATGAGTTCCTGACCGCTGCGACGGAACGAAACTACCTGACGACTGTCCTCACGAAACACCAAATCGATCTGGTGGTCATGGAGGCCTGCGGACCGTCGGGATGGATCAACGACCTGGCCGTCAGCCTGGGACTCAAGACGCTCGTCTGCTCGACCAACGAAGATGCCTGGAAGTGGTGCAACGTCAAACGCAAGACCGACCGGGACGACGCACTGAAGCTCGCACGCATGGCTGCGATCAACGAACTCAAGGCAGTCCACATGCCGTCGGCAGAACACCGCGAGTTTCGATCGCTGGTCAAGTATCGCAAGACACTCGACTATCGCATCAACAAAATGAAATGCACAATCCGCGCCTGGTTCGTCAATCACGGGATCTCGATCGACTCGGGCGAGAAAGCCTGGAACACCGGCCGGGAGCTGATCGACTCTTTTCGCAAACCGCTGGCCCAGTGCAACCCCGACGAACTCTGGAAAGCCGAACTCGATCTGGAGCTAACCCAACTGGACGCCGTTACCGGGCAGCTCGAACTGGTCATCAAAAAACTGGAGGCCATTGGCAAGAACGATCCTCGCATTCAGCGTATCAAGACGATTCCGGGAGTTGGACCCCGAACGGCCGAGATTCTCGTGGCCTGCATCGACGATCCGCATCGCTTTGAAAACGGTCGCCAGGTCTCGGCTTATTTCGGACTGGTGCCTCGCCAATATCAGTCGGGTGAAACCGACCGCAACGGTCGCATCACCAAACGAGGCAATCCGCTGGCGCGAACGATTCTGGTCGAGTGTGCCTGGGTTTCGCTGCGCTACAACGAGTGGGCCAAAGCGATCTATGAGCGGATCAGCGGCAAGCAAAAAACGCGCAGAAAGAAAGCCGCCGTGGCACTGGCACGCAAGATCGCTGTGCTCGCCTGGGCGCTGCTTCGAGACCAGAAAGACTGGGAGCCCAAACGGATGATCGAAGTCACCGAATCGTTCGGCACGATGTCGGAACCTCTCAAACTCACGCTGCTCAGCATGAAGCCCAAAGAGAACAGCGATCAACGCAAGAGCCGTCTGCGCAAGGAAGCCCGCGAGGCCAAAGCCGCAGCAACCGAGCGCACCACTCAATCCGGCAGCCCGGCTACAACCAAAAGGAAACACTCGGCACAGAAGCCAAACTCAACATCACTTGAACCCAAACCACGGCGAGCAGGAAAGCCAGTATCCTGGTCTGATGCACATGCCTGACGCATGCTGACATCGTATAACGAATCGGCCTTGCTCGCCTTTCAAATCACTGACGCAAATCCTTAACAACTTAACCCGAACCAACTTCGCAGGAGCCGCCAACGCCCAACACAACGACTGACGCCAGGGACAAGACCAGTCCAATCGACTCAGCACCTCCAACAACTGACACTGAAGTTTCACCTGGGATTCAATCTGCAGATTGACGAAACCTCAGACACGTCGCCTTAAAGAATGTGCCGTCGAACGGAAGGTAGCTTGCTGCTCAACGAAGCCTCCAGGCAAGCTGCACAGCCACAGCGGAACGATCCATCCAACCCAGGATGCTTGAACCGTGCATGGATAACTGAGGGAACGCAACCTGCGCAGCAGGGAAACCAGAATGAAATGCGTTCGCACCTCGAATAGTCGCCTAATCAACCATCCCTGGCAGCCATCGACGTCAACCGCGAAAGCCCCACTCCCACGAAGCTCACCAACAAAGGCACCGGTGCCATTCATCTGCGCCGCCAGTCAGTCGCCATTCGCTCCGCCGGGGTGAGCGACCGACAAGCGGCTCCGACGAAGGCACCTGCCGGAAAGTTTTATCATGTAAAAAGAAAAGATCACAAAAGTGGACACCTCCCACTTGCACAACCCAGGACTTCATAGTCGACCAGGTTCACGCGGCGGGCGCGCCTGACGTTGATTTCAAAACCGACTTGCCGCCCGCTCGCGTGCAACGCCTGGTTCTGCCACGTTTCTTACGCGTGTCCAAATCGAACCTGCGTTTCAGTAACAACGACAAAAGCATCTGCAAGTTGATCTTCGTATCCGTCAAGAAGTTTCTCAATGGCGTCGATCTTTGACACCGCTCGTTCGTCTTGAAGCCGAAGGAAAATCACACCGTGATGTGGCCGTTTATCACGATAGACCTTTCGCCAAAATCCTTGTCGTTCGTGATCAGGATCCAGTTTTCCGAATATGCCTTGTCGAGAATGTCATCATCTGCTGTGCCCCTCGCTTCTTCGTAGACGGAAAAGACTTCGTGCGGCAGATCACGCAGCCAACGAGCGACGGCTGGACCGGTGCATTCATCAACAAGGAATCGCATTTATGCCGACTCCGCGACCAGCGGCATGAATGCTGTGCTGGACAACGATTGCGACGCAAAGAGCAGGCACGCCTGAATATCTTCCGGTGTAAGTCCTTCATATTCGTCGAGGATGTCGGTGGCGGACGAACCGTGGGCCAGAAGATTCAGGATGTATTCGACGGTCAATCGCGTGCCCTTGATCACCGGCTTACCGACCATGATCTTCGGGTCACACGCGATGCGTTCGAGCAGTTGTTGATCGCTCATGGTATTGCCTCACTACCTATGGTACTCCGTCGCGGCACACGTGGGCAAGCCGAGCAATGGAATTATTCGCGGGATGTGAACGCGGCCTGGATTGAGTGGCAGAACGACCAGCATCACGGGGACCGAGGAGTTGACGTGGGCGTTCAAGCCGGACAGCGCCGAGGTCTCCCGTGCATGCAATTGGTACGCCAGTCATGGCGTGTGACTTGTGGGGTGAAAGTCCCCTGTACGAGGAAGAAGGTCTTAAGGAAGGCAGTTTACCACCTGTGACTCCGATTGACAAAGTACCAGACGAGGGCAACCGCGGGGAGGTAACGAACCGTGGGGAGGAAGCCCGCGAATGTGTCGGCAAGCTGACAAGGAATCGTCGTCAGCCGCATTCTCGTCAAAGCTGCGAGGTTACGAACAGAAACCCGATACAAGGCCGGTGTGGACAGGCGAGTGAGCCAAACCTCACGTGTGCATCGCTTTGTTCGGCAGGTTTCGGCGTTGGGCTCGTACTCGTACTCAGCATCGCGGTACTCGTACTCGTACTCGACTGATCCCTCCGATACGGTTTGCGTTCGTTGGATCAGACGAGTCAGCATCGACACGATTCGTTTCAGCTCCGATTTGCCGCGACAATCCGAGTCATCATCGATGGCGTCGCATACCCGAAGGACATCATGAATCGCAGCACATTCCAATGCCGATCCGCGAGCAATTTCGAAGAATCGGTTCTTGTCCTTGAGGCTCTGTTTGCCGTTACCCTCGGCAATGTTCAGCGGGATCGATTGAGCAGCGCGAAGCCATTGATCACGCGCCTGCCGGTTGACGCCACTGAGGGTTCTGGCAATTCGGTACGAGAAGGCGACGTACTCGATCGAAAGGCGATAGACGTCGAGTCGTTCATGGTCGAAAGCTGATTCCGGCATCACGCTCCTTTCGAGTACGAGTACGAGTACCATTGCACTGAGTACGAGTACGATTGTCCTGACGAACGACCGAGGTCACCCAGCGGCGATAAGTGATTCTCCATTTCAAAAACGCGCCCAATCGCCGCTTGGGTGCACCGTTTTGGTACGCCAGGCATGGCGTGTGACTTGTGGGGTGAAAGTCCCCTGTACGAGGAAGAAGGTCTTAAGGAAGGCAGTTTACCAACTGTGACTCCGATTGACAAAGTACCAGACGAGGGCAACTGCGGCGAGGTAACGAACCGTGGGGAGGAAGCCTGCGAATGCGTCGTTAAAAACCGAACCATGAAGAACAGGGAGGAGCGATCGACGAATCTGGATCGAGGTGCCACGCAGCAATCGTTCGACTTCGGGAACGAAGACGACACGACGCTGCCCGCTGAATTCCTCCGCCCGGAGGTGACCGATCCGGCATTGGCCGACACGCCGTCCCTGAACGTCTCATCCGAGACAGGTTTGATGGAGCAGGTTGTCGATCCGCGAAATCCCGAAGGTGCGTGGCGACGTGTCAAACGGAACCGGGGAGCAGAGACAGCGCCAAACCACCAGCTGCGTGAGTGCGGTTTGGTTCCGGACGACCTAGAAGCAACTGGAATCGTTGCTTCCCCCAGGCCAAATTGAGTGGCGCCTGAAATTTAAATTCAGGACATTTTGCGCTTGAGGTTCGTAATGATTCCGAATGCAAGTGATTATCACGACGGAAAAATCGGGAATTGA
>JBGTOA010000041.1:0-93547 GCA_041742785.1 Pyrinomonadaceae bacterium
CCGCGCGAGTTGAATTCCTGGTCCTCAAAGAACGCCACCCTCACACTGCCTGCTTCGGCAATACGCTTCGGAGTTCCGCCGGCAATCCGTGCTGCGGTAGTCGCCGTTTTTAATCCGGCCTTCGCGAGGAAGGGAAGACTCTTGTGTTTGACGTTGTAGAACTGCTCGATTGTCTTTACGACTAGCTTGAAATCGTCGCCTTTGGCCGCGGCTGAAACAGGAGCGAGCAGGAACACCGCTATCAATCCGAGATTGATTGTGCGCTTCATGGCTTCAATTCCTCGGCTTGTTGGTTGGCTTTGCGATGTCGAGTTCAGGAATACCGAACTTGCCTTCGAGCTGGCTTAGCTTCTCGAGATCCACCGGCCCGATGATATTCACAATGGTCAGTTCCTTGGGATCGGATACGAGGATTGCGAGGCCACCGAGACGACTCGTGTCGCTCATCAAATAGACCTGAAGGTTGCCTTCCTTCTTGCTGGTGAGGTTGACGATGTTGCTCCAAACGGGTTCGCGGAGCTGTGTGCGGATCGAATCCAGGTCCGCCGCAGAGTATTCACCCTCGCGTTCGAACTCGAAACTCCTGACGTAGATTCCCTTCAATCCGTTAATCAGCTCTTTGACTTTCATCTCATCCGGATCTTTGCCGGCGAGAAACTTTGCAGCCAACTGCATTAACTTCTCATCGAGACTGACATTGATAGTTTCACTCGCCTTGGCGGTTAGGTGTTCCAAATGTCCCAACTCGATCCTGCCGTCCTGTGCGCTGGCGGGTACGGTCATCCCGCAAAAAAGCAATGCCAGCGAGGCGAGCATGCCGATTTTAGTAAATAAAGATTTCATGATTACTCCGTTCATCCTACTTTGTGTTGGTTGCGGATCTGGTGAGCCGGTGCGCCCTGCGTCCGTTTCTGTGCCAGATTTAGTTTTACGCTGGTGAGCCGCAACGCCAGCAACAACTCCGCTTTTGCTTTCTCAGCTTCGGCTCGCCGCAGTAAGCTGACTTGAGTGCCGGCTCGCGTAACGCGACGAGGCCGAGGGGAACCGGTATTCGGTCGACGCTCAAGGACGTCTCCCGCCGGCTCGTTGTTGATTGCCACCTCAATCTGATTGGGTTGGGTTACGTTGGCGGGCCTCGGCGACTCTCGTTCCGCTGGCACGACTACGACGGGTGTTTTAGTTTGCCGGTTAAAGCCGAGCCAAAGCGCTACGCCCAGCAACACCAGGGAAACGGCAGCGGCGAGCGAAATCGGAATCACAAGTCGTCGTTTGCCAACGGGCATCGATTCAGGTATCTCAAGCGGTCGCGGTTGATACTTAAGCGTCCCCAAAATGTTCTCGAGCTCACGGACTTTGGTGTCCGGTTCGCCGGTCTTGTCCCACAAATAATCGTCGTTCATATTGCCTCCGTTAAGCCCAACTTTCGTCGCAGCATCTTCATGCCGCGGTGCAGGTTCACCCGCACGGATTCCGGTGTCAGCCCGGTGCGACCAGCGATCTCGGGCCCGGTCATGCCTTCCACCAATCGCAAAACGAGCGTTTCTCGATACGCGTCAGGCAGGTGGCAGATGATCTCGAGTATCTCGGCGGCTCCGCAGGCGGCCGGGCCCGTCGGACCGGTTGTTTGTAAATCGTCGGTGACTTCCACCGTCTCACGCGAGCCACGGTGAAAATCGACTGCCCGGTTCCGCGCAATCATTGCTACCCAGGGGCCAAACGCAGTCAGGTCACGCAGCGTGTGGAGTTTCTTTAACGCATGCAGGAAGATGTCTTGCACTAGATCATCTACTTCGCCGCGGGGAACTCTGGCCAGCAGAATTCCGTGAACCAGCGGCGCATAGGTCGCATAAAGCTTTCCGAATTGATCGCGATTGCCCTCAAGTATTTGCTTTACGAGTCCAGCTTCGTAGTCACGTTTGTCGATTGGGGCAGCCGCCACTTGAGCCGCGCGACGCGGTTCAGCGCTCAATATCAACGTGTTGGCATTAGCTTGTAGCTCGTACATGGGAGCGTCTTTACGCGACTTTGTTGAGTTGAAATGGCACCGTCGCGCCCGTTGTCTTCATAAGTGCGTCATTGCCTGACAGTTGTAAGACGGGAGAAAGATTGAAACTGTTAACTCAGAAGGCACGGTTACAGAGGGGTTTTGTGGAGTTGGCTTACTACGTATCCGCCTTCGCCGGGCACCGAAACTACTCCGAGACTGGAATTCGTGAATTCCGTTTGCGGAGTTGAAGCTACAACTCAATTCGTCGAAACGCTTGCGCCGGACCATTCCAACCAAAAACTTCAGGATGAATCAAATGCGCCAGGAGTTCGCTCCCGTCAACGACACGCGGGCCAGGCCGAGCAAAATAGGAGTTTGCGTCTACCGCATAAACCTGTCGGTTACGAACCGCTGGGATATCTAACAGCGCACCTGACGCACTGGCAGTAAGAAACAGCAATGATTGTTCAACTGTTTGTTCGAGGTTGAAGCCACATGGTGTGAGAATCAACACTTCCGGTGCCCACTGAACAACGTCGTCCAATGGAATTCTGACTGAGTCTTCTCCCGCACGCGCCAACGCATCAACGCCACCCGCCATCTCGACCATCTCCGGCATCCAGTGTCCGCTTGCGTAAATTGGATCCAGCCACTCCATACAAAACACTCGCGGACGAGTTGGCAGTGACGCGGTAACATTTCTTATTGCATCCAGCCTCGACTGGCCGGCTGCGATCATCTCTTTAGCCTCAGTGATCCGACCAGTCGCCTCTCCCAACTCACGGAGGTTCTCCCAGATCTCAGCGATTGTCCGCGGCGTCAGCCAGAGTATCTGTGGCTCTTTCTCCAGAAGCTTCAAGGCTTGACTTACTTCGTTTCCGGACGGCGCGCAAACCTGACAGAGGTTTTGAGTGAGGATCAGGTCCGGCGCCAGTTCAGCAAGCAGATGCTCGTCCACCTGATAAAGGCTCAGGCCGTCTCGCATCCGCATTGCCACGGCCGAGTCGATCTCGGCCTGCGTCATTGTCTCAACCGGCAGCACATTGCGAACCACGATTGGTTTGCCCGAGACTTCAGGCGGGAAGTCGCACTCGTGCGTGATGCCAACCAACTGATCGACCAGCCCGAGGGCACAGGCCATTTCAGTCGCCGACGGTAAGAAGGAAACAATTCGCCTTTCGAGGTTTGTGGTCATCAGATTTCTCATTGCCCTCTCCCACCACGAACCGGGTGCGGCAGCGACGGTCGAAGAAGCTCTTAACGCGAATCTCAAGATATGCCATTCAAAACCGTGAAACCGTTCAGTTCACGGTCCGGGCGCAACCCGCTCACGGTTCTGAAGAGCAGTTGTTTCGCTGCCGGGGATGGTTACGGAGTCACGCTTGGTCGGGTTCTCTTGAGAGGTGAGCTTCACTAATTCTTCATCAGCCTTCAGGAAACGCGTCCTCCAGATAAAGATCGTTGAAAAAGCTAAAGCAATCGTACATGCGATCCCACCTTCGATTCCGTAGGCCCCGCCCGTCAGCCATGCCGGGCCATGGTCGGCGCCTCGCAAAAGCGTGTTTTGTGTGAGACTCAACCCACTCACGGGAAGTCCAAATAACGATCCCAGTGCCCAGTTCCATGCCCAGTGTAGGCCCAGAGGAAACCACAGACTTCTGGTTCGCAGGTAAGCAACCGCGAACCACACACCCGCGAGGGCGGTGTTGATGGAGCCGAGTAAGGCGCTGTTCGGATTTTCCAGATGCGCAGCGGCAAACGGAAGCGAAGTCAGAAGAATGGCGAGCCATGCGAGTCGTGCTCGCGTTAATGTTTGCAATGGGTAGCCTCGGAACAGGGCTTCTTCAGCACATGCAGCCACGAGGAAGAGCGCTGCTGATGAGATGAGCGTGCGGAGAACCAGTAACCATAGTCCACCTGGGGCGACCTTAAAGCTGAGCCCTCCGCCCGCAGTAGCAATAGCTGTGGCGAAAGCCAGCGACGCCAAGCCTATCACTGAGCCAACCAGAAGGTGTTGAAACCAACGACGATGCAAACCGAGGCCTAGTGCCCGCCAGGGCAATCCTTCCAGCCAGCGGTTGCATACGTAACCAGCTATCAACGCGGCAAGCAAGAGCACGATCCGGAACACCATGTTCTCGATGTAGGAATGCGAGCCAAGGGTGGGAACAAAGTTAAGTAGCAGGTAGTAGGTTACTTTTACGAAAGCGCCGAGCCCCAGAAGAGACGCATAGAATGCGACCACGAAAAGCAGCAACCGCCAGCCACTTCGCAGTCGCCCGACATCATTCAGAAAGATTGTTCTTAGCATCATGAACTGGTCGCGACCTGAAGTTGGGCGCCGGCATCATAGTCGATGAAGGGTGGGTGGACATAGTAGCGGCATTTCTGCCGAAATTCTGGAAGGATTAAATCTTTATCGTCAGCGAGCTTAGCCTCTACAGCCGCGAGAGGATCAGAATGGTGTGGTCGCGAATCCAGTCTCTCACGTTGTTCAGCTCCACTGGAGCTCACTTTTCCCGTGTACTGGTTCATAGGCAGTCGGTTTGGCCGAAGCCGGAGCCTCTGCGGGCGGCCCAAGCCAAGCGGGCGCTGACGCAACGCACATAGCCATTCCCGCTAAATCTGCGAATGAGGTTCCTACGTGCTAAACTTTCGGTCCACAATCAATGGACGATCAGAGCTCAAACCCTGCTTCGCAAAGACCTCGAAAACTCAGCCAGCGCCGCCGGGTTTTTCTCTGGTCGCTGGGCCTCACAGTTCTACTGTTGCTCGCCGTGATCGTGTCGCAGCAGACCTGGCTCTGGACGGTAGTGCAACCCGATACCGCATCCGACACTCTGCTTCTTTACGCTCTCTCAACCCTGAATTTCGTTGCCTTTGTTGTCTTCTCGTTCATCTTCGTTCGCAACCTGGTCAAACTACGCCGCGAACGCCGCGACAAGCAACTGGGTTCAAAAATCAAAACACGTCTCCTGATTTACTTTATCGCCATCAGCTTTCTTCCCATCACGGCGATGGCGGTCTTCTCTTACCTGTTTCTCAATCGCTCACTCGAGAAGTGGTTCAGTCCCTTCCCTGAAGGCGTGGTGCAAGAGGCTCGTGAAGTCCGGAGCGACTCGCTTGCCCGCCAGAATCGAGGCCTACTGGAGACTGGTGTATTGCTTGCTGAAATACTCAACCGCCAAACCGAGACCGAGCGCCAGCTAACTCTCGAGCAGATAGTTGCGAAGGGAAACTTTGCGGCACTTCAGATCGTGAGCAGCAACGGAACGACAATCCTGCAAGCAAGAGGAAAGCTGAGCAGTTTCCACGAAGCAGAGATGGAGGAGTTGCTTCTGCAGGCGCGAGGCTCGCCCGCGGACATCAAAGAAAGGCTGGCCGACGGAAAAGCATTTGATGTCATTGCAGTTTCGCTCGGCAACAATGAAAAGTTGCTAATAGTGCCGGCGCGACGCGCGGACACTGATCTGAGCGACACGATTGCCGATTCACAAAGCGAGTATCAGAAACTCGTAAAGCGGCAGCGGAAAGTCCGCATGCTGGGTGTGTCGACACTCGGATTGATGACGCTGATGCTGCTGTTCGTTTCGAGTTGGGTGGCCATTTATCTCGCGCGCGGCATTGCCACGCCCATCAAAGCGCTGGCGGAAGCCTCCGACGAAATTGCAAAAGGCAACCTGTCGCATCGTGTAACGACGGCGGCTGAGGATGAGCTGGCGTTGTTGGCCCATTCGTTCAACCAGATGACGGCCCAGCTTGAGGAGAACCGCCGCCGAATCGATGTGGGCTCAAAGGAGCTGCTGGAGAAGAACCTTGCGCTGGAGGAACGCCGCAACTACATCGAGACTGTGCTCGAGTCTCTGTCGACCGGAGTTGTTTCACTCGATGAGGGCGATCGCGTCACCACTATTAACGCAGCAGCCGCGCGCATGCTTCAGCTGCCTGCGGAGTCGGCTGTTCAGGGAAGGCTCAGTGAACTGATCAGCAGCCAGGATCAGTTAACGATTGCCCAGCTTTTGAGCAGGGCGCGGCGTACCGGGCAAGCCTCCGACCAGGCAGAGATTGTCGGTCGCGGCGAACAGGGCGAATCCCTCCCGGTTGCTTTGACGGCAACGGCCTTGCGAAACGCACCAGCCGAGAGGCGTGGCGTCGTACTGGTGATAGAAGATCTTTCCGAGTTGCTCGCTGCGCAACGAGCGGCAGCCTGGAGTGAAGTTGCGCGACGCATGGCCCATGAAATCAAGAATCCCTTGACGCCGATTCAACTTTCAGCCGAACGAATCGCCAAAAGCTATGGACGGCTTAAGGCTAACGGAAACGGTAATGGCCAGTCTGACGGGCCACTCGATGAAGCGCGAGTGAGAGCGGTCGTTGAAGAGTGCACTGAAACCATAACGCGCGAGGTTGCCGGCTTGAAAGCGATGGTTGACGAGTTCTCCCGGTTCGCCCGTCTTCCTATTGCCAGGATGTCGCTGGCCGACTTGAATGAAGTGATTCGGCACGCCGCGGCGCTTTACGAAGGGCGGCTTAATGGAGTGCAGATGATCCTGAAGCTGGATCAGGAACTCCCTCGGACAATGCTTGATTCGGAGCAGCTACGGCGCGTTTTTGTTAACTTGATTGATAACGCTTTGAACTCGCTTGCTGTCTCGGAAGGTGAGCGCGCGATAGAAATTTCGACTGCTTACGATTCGAAGAGCAATCTTTTATGGACTGAGGTTGCGGATACTGGGCATGGCATCTCGGCTGCGGATTTCAAGCGACTCTTTCAACCGTACTTTTCGACCAGAGGCAGCGGCACGGGTCTGGGACTTGCCATCGTGCAGCGCATCGTCCTTGAGCATCGTGGTCATATTCGCGCCGAAGCAAACCATCCGCGGGGCGCAAAGTTCGTCATTGAATTACCTGTTACAGGCGGAGTCTGAGTACTGAGTGACTTCCGGTTTTGAGTTTCAAGTTTCTAGTTTCAAGTTTCTAGTTTCAAGTTTCTAATTTCACGTCATATGAGATCCGAGATTTATGATCTGAGATTAACTGAGATTAGAAACGTGAAACTCGAAACAACTAGAAACCTGAAACAACTGGAAAGCTGAAACAAATGGAAATCTGAAACAACTGGAAACTTGAAACTAGAAACTTGAAACCAGTACTCAGTACTCACACTCAGCACTTTCTTCTATGGCCGATTCGATCTTAATCGTTGACGACGAGCGCGGCATTCGCGAGACACTTTGTGCCGTCATGCAGGACGAAGGCTTTGTCGCTGACGCCGTCGGCACGGGCGAAGACTGTCTGAAAGCGGTCGAGCAACGGGCTTATGGGTGCATTCTGCTCGACGTTTGGTTGCCGAAGATGGATGGGCTGGAGACGTTGGGCAAACTGCGAGCAGCGGGTTGCGACTCGGCGGTAGTGATTATCTCAGGACACGGCAATATCGAAACCGCGGTGCGCGCAACTAAACTCGGCGCCTTCGACTTCATTGAAAAGCCTCTGTCGATCGAGAAAACATTGCTGGCGGTGCGCAACGCCATGCGCCAGCAACGGCTCGAGTTGATGAATGCCGAAATGGCTGCTGAGTTAACGCCGCAGTACAAGATGGTCGGTGAATCGGTAGCGATGCGCGCGCTCAGAAAGCAGATCTCAGTGGTTGCGCCCAGCGATGGCCGCGTCTTGATTTATGGCGAGTCAGGTACCGGCAAGGAACTTGTCGCGCGGGCGATTCACGCGCAGTCCCGCCGTGCGGGAGCGCCGTTTGTAGAAGTCAATTCCGCCGCCATACCTGAAGAGTTGATCGAGTCTGAACTCTTCGGCCACGTTAAGGGCGCCTTCACGGGCGCGACGGCTGCAAAGAAGGGAAAGTTCGAGATTGCTGATGGCGCCACGCTTTTTCTGGATGAGATTGGCGATATGAGTGCGAAGGTGCAGGCCAAAGTTCTGCGCGTCCTCGAAGAGCAGCGGTTTGAGCCAGTCGGAAGTGGAACAGCGATCACCGTCGACGTGCGTGTGATCGCGGCCACGAACAAGCGTTTGGACATGGAGATGGAGCAGGGAGCCTTTCGTCCGGATCTCTTTTATCGGCTCAACGTGATTCCGTTCGAACTGCCACCGTTGCGCGAACGGCTGGAGGATGTGCCGGCGTTGGTCGAACATTTCAATCAGTACTTCTCACTCGCCTACGGCAAAAAACCGAAAGACTTTCAGCGGGAAGCCATGGAAGATCTGCGGAACTACTCCTGGCCGGGCAACGTGCGTGAGTTGCGCAACACGATCGAGCGGGTAGTCATTATGGTCCCGGCGATTAAGGTTGGATCGGCTGATCTGCCTCCGCGCGGTAAAGACGAAGCGCCGGCCGCTTCATTTCGTTTCCCATCTTTCAAAGACGCCACGGACGCTTATCATCGCGAGTTCATTCAAAGGAAGTTGGAAGAGGCGGAAGGGAACGTATCGCGCGCGGCCGAACTGATGGGCGTGGATCGCAGTCATCTTTACCGGCGCATGCGTGCCCTCGGAATCCAAAACCGCGCTTTCTAGGGACTCCGTGGCCGCCCCTACAACTCTCGCGTCCATACCTTCATCTGACCTCACGTTGACAGTGCAAGCGCGATAACTTATCTGTTAGAGTTGTTCGCGCTCGAGCGCTATTGCTCGCAAAGTTTGAGGAACTAATGGATTACACGACGAAAGAGCTTTTGAAACGTTACGCGAAATTGGCTGTCGGGCAGCCGTTCGCGCCTGTTTTGCTGAACATCCTGGTGACTTCGGTCTGCGACATGCGCTGCACTCACTGCTTTTTTACCGAAGAACTCGACGATCGTCCACGCAAAAAGTTGCAGATGAAAACGCATGAGATTGAGCGCATTTCCGAAACACTTGGTGGCAACCTTGGCGTCTTGATACTCGCCGGCGGAGAGCCGTTCACGCGAAGGGACCTGCCCGAGATCGCGCGCTCTTTCTACACAAACAACAAGCTCGAGTCGATCTACATCATGTCCAACGGGCAGATTCAGAAAAGAATCTTTCCGGACGTGACCCGTGTTCTTGAAGAGTGTCCGAACCTCAATGTGACGGTGGCGCTGGGGATTGATGGACTGAAAGACCCGCATGAGAAGATCCGCCAGAAGCCGGGTTCCTGGGACATCGCGATTGAGACCGCGCGCGAACTGCAGAACCTCAAGAAAGAGTATCCGCGGCTCGACGTGCAGACCTGCACCTGCTTCATGAATTCCAATCAGGACACGATCTTTGAGTGGTACGACTTTTTGAAGTACGACCTGAAGCCCGACAAAGTTAACTTCAACTATATTCGTCCGCCTTCAGCCGATCCCGTCGAGTTGCAGATAGATCACTCGCGCTATGCAAAGTTGGCCGGGATGATCGATGAAGACTCTCGCAATGCAGCGCTCAGGAACAATTATGGCGGCAAGGCCGGCTTTTTTAAGGCAGCGATCGACATTTACATGCATGGCTTGATCGCGAAGACGCAGGAAACGCAGACCGCGCAGATGAAATGTTATGCGGGAACTGCCGGCGGTGTGATTTATGACGAGGGAACAGTTTCGTCTTGCGAGAACCTCGAGGCTATCGGAAACCTGCGCGACTTTGACTGGAACTTTCAGAAACTCTGGTTGTCACCCGCGATGCAGGAACGGCGGAAGAAGGCTGCGGACGGATGTTTCTGCACGCACGAATCGAATAGCTACTATCCGTCGCTGCCTTTTAATCCGAAGCACCTGATCCAAATCAAGAAGCTCGAGCGCGAAATGAAGAAGGCGCGCAAGGCAATGGATCGCGGCGAAGCGGTTGATGGCGTTGCCGTGCAAGCGTAGGACGGCGAATAGCAAAGAGCGAACAGCTAACAGCGACGAGCTAAAGCCAAAGACCAAAGACCAATAATGCCTCATCGCATTCCCAAAATTCTCATCATCTCCTCCGACACGGGCGGTGGTCATCGTTCGGCGGCGGCGGCGATCGTCGCCGGCGTCCAGAAGTTTCTCGACAGCGACTCCTACGCCGTGCGCGTCGTTCGGGCAGTCGAAGAATCACATCACCTGACAGCAAAACTCGTCGCGCTATACAACTGGCTGCTGCGCAATCGCCAAAGTTGGATGAAATATCTTTACTGGGTCGTCAACCGATTTCGGCCGGAGACGCGAGAGTTCTTTCATCGCCGCTGCATTGCTTTTTGCGCGGAACTCTTCGAACGCTGGTGTCCGCATGTCGTGGTTAGTGTTCACCCACTGACGCAACACATCTTCGCGCGCGTGCTCAAGGAACTTAAGCTCGCGGATCGAATTCCGCTTGTTTCAGTTGTCACCGATCCTTGTTATGGCTTTTGGAAGGGTTGGGCCTGCAACGATGTGACGTTGTATTTGGTTGCGAGCGAGGAAGCGCAGCAGCAGTTGATCGACTACGGCGTTGAGGCTTCGCGGATCAAAATTTCCGGAATGCCGGTGCATCCGAAGTTTGCTTATCCAGGTGAAGAAGCTGCACAGGTTGCCCGTCGCGCTCTTGGTCTGGATCCGGAGAAATTCACTGTGTTCGTGAATGCCGGTTGGGAAGGCGGCGGCAACATTCCGCAGATCTTCCGCGAACTCGTACGCGGTGGACTGGATGTGCAGGCGATCTTTCTTGCCGGACGAAATGAAGAATTGAGAGCCAGAGCAGAATCTCTTGCGGTAGATGCGACGATTCCAATCAAGGTGATCGGTTATTCTGAACATGTCGAACAGTTGATGGGCGCTGCGAACGTGATGATTTCGAAGCTTGGCGGCTTGACGACTTTTGAAGCGCTCGCGTGCCGAGTGCCGATTATCGCCGACGTGATCGCCGGCCCAATGCCGCAGGAGGCCGGTGCCGCAAAAATGATCGCGAAACGAGGCGCGGGCGTCTTGCTTGAGCGGGCGACCGATATCGTCCCGATTATTCGCCGGATGGTGGAAGACACCGCACATTATTCAGCAATGCGCGCGGCAACTGTGGGTGTGACCCTGCCAAATGCCACCCGCCGGATTGTCGAAGAGATTGCCGCGCTCATTCCGAAACCACAGCCCGCTACGGAAGAAGCAGTTTTGAGCGAAGTCGCCTGACCGCGTTGACTGTAACTACTTTTGAGTATTTAATTTCCCCGCTAATAACGAAATCATTCCATGAGTCTGGCCCGCTTATGCCCCCGAAGCGGGCTTTTTAGGAGAAAACCCAGCTGGTGAGCTTGCTGCTTGAAGGAAAACGCGCGTTCATAACCGGAGGAACGCGGGGAATTGGTGCCGCACTGTGTGAAGTGTTTGCGCGAGAAGGAGCAAATGTCGCTTTCAATTACGGAAGCAGAGACGATCTGGCTGAGGAGACTAAGGCGAAAATCGCAGCGCACGGGCGTGAGGCCAGGTCCTTCAAGGTTTCTATCACCGATCGTCTTGGACTCAAGCGACTGGCTCGCGAACTGGTGGAAGCGTGGGGTGGCATCGACATCCTGATTAATAATGCGGCGATTAATCGCGGCGACAACTTTGCCACCACTACGGATCGCGCGTGGGACGAAGTCATAAACACTAACGTCGGCAGTCTCTTCGCAGTCACCAAACCAATCTACAAACAGATGATTCGGCAACGAAAGGGAAGCATCCTCAACATCACTTCCATCGGCGCATTGCGTGCTTTGCCGACGTCGGTGCACTACGCAACTTCAAAGGCGGCAATGATTGGATTCACGAAATGTCTCTCTCGCGAGGCGGGCACGTTTGGCGTGAAGGTCAATGCGATCGCGGCGGGAATTTTCGATACTGACCTCGCGTCTGCTTTGCCGGAACGGCTGCTTCAGATGCACGCGTTCTGGGCTTCGGCCGGACGATTGGGCCGCCCGGAAGAGTTGGCGGAGTACGCTGCATTTATGGTTAGCGACCGGAACAGTTTTATGAACGGCGAGGTAGTGATCGTTGATGGTGGGGCAATTACTTAAAGGACCACAGACCTGAACTTCACTGGCGACCCTGAACCTCCGCAAGCTTCCTTTCCAACTCTCGAATCGTGCGCTGCATCTCACCGAGCCGTCGAAACGCCGCCGTAGATCGAAGCCAGTCACGATTATCAAATGCTGGAATTCCGGAGATGACTTTTCCGGCCGGCACGTCATGACTGGTGGCGCTCTTTGCCGTAAGCACTACGTCGTCACCCATCTTTAGATGACCGGCAACCCCCGCCTGGCCCGCAAGAATTACTCGATTGCCAATATGCGAACTTCCGGCCAGGCCAACCTGTGAACAGAGCAGGCTATCTTCCCCGATTGTGCAGGAGTGCCCGATCTGGACCAGGTTGTCGATTTTGCTACCGCGACCGATGCGCGACTCGCCGACTGAAGCGCGATCGATGGTCGTTCCCGCACCGATCTCAACGTCGTCCTCAATTACCACACGGCCAGTCTGCGGAATCTTCAACCAGCGTCGCTCTTCGTCTTTTGCGTAGCCAAAGCCGTCGCAGCCGACGACTGCGTTGTTGTGAATCACGACGCGCTCGCCGATTTGTGTTCGTTCGCGAATGACCGTGCCCGAGTGAATGACCGAGTCCTTTCCGACGCTGACATCTTCGTAAATTGTCACGTTCGGATAGATGCGAACTCCGTGGTCGAGTCGAGCCTTTGGTCCCACGACGGCGCACGCCCCAATCCAAACATCCGATGCAACTGTGGCGGTGGCGTCAATAACCGCGGAAGGATGGACGAACGGGGTAAGGGCCGGCTCCGGATGGAACAGTCTGAGTGCCCGGGTGTACGCCAGGTAGGGATCTTTCGCACGCAGGACCGCAATGTCATTACGCTCAATCTCTATTGTTTCGGCTACGAAGATCGCCGATGCGTTGGTTGTTTTCACGCGTGGCGTGTAGCGCGGATTCGCGAGAAACGTGATCTGACCCGCCCGGGCTTCGTCCAGACCGGCAGCCCCCTCGACCTCTATTTCGAGATGTTGCTCGTTGATTTGTGCGCCTGTGGCGGCTGCGAGTTCGGAAAGTTTCATAAGGAAGAGAGTGTAGCAAAGCACGCGTGACAGCTGACAGGTGACAAGTAAGACAGAAAAACGCTCATCGGGGCAAGCCCTACATTTCGTCTACGGACAGACAGCGAGCAAGTCTCGGTTCCTTCTTGTCACCTATCCACTTGTCACCTGTCACTGGTCGCTTTCTTTTACATCACCGACACGGGATCGATCTCAAGATTCAGCGACCGAGCGTTGATGCCGCTTTCGACGGCCGCTCGAATCGCCCGGTCCACAATAGCTCTAAGTTGTTTGCGACTGCGCGATTTAATTAGCAGTTGATATCGATGTTCACCCTTCAATCGGGCAAGGGGAGCCGGAGCAGGTCCAAGCACTCTACTCAGTCTCTCGGTGTTCGCCTGGTCCAACTCCTTTCGCAACGTAAGCGCATCCGCTCGCACGCGACTCAGTTCCGGTCCGCGAACTAAAAGCGTGGCCAGTGAAACAAATGGCGGGTAAACAAGGTTCTGTCGATGGCGGATCTCTTCATCGTAAAAGCCCTGATAATTCTGAGCGCTCGCATGACGAAGCGCGTAATGGCCAGGGTGATATGTTTGAATGAGGACTTGTCCCGCCAATTCACCGCGTCCGGCGCGACCGGCAACCTGAGTAATCAGTTGAAACGTTCTCTCGGCAGCTCGAAAGTCCGGCAACGCCAGACCCGCATCAACTGAAACGACACCGACCAGTGTGACGTTCGGGTAGTCATGTCCTTTCGCGACCATCTGCGTGCCCACCAGGATATCAAGCCGACCTTCGCTAAACTCCTGCAGAATTTGTTCGAACTTCCGGCGCCGCGAAACGGTGTCGCGGTCTATGCGCGCAATGCGCAGTGCAGTAAATCGCTCCTTCAGTAACTCTTCAATCTGCTCGGTTCCTTCACCAATGTAGTAGATGTATTTACCTTCACAGCTCGGGCACTGGGTGGGCGCCGCCACGCGATGATTACAGTAATGACAGACGATTACTCGTTCGCTGCGGTGGTAAGTGAGGGTAACGTCGCAGTTGGGGCACTGGACCGTTTCGCCGCAGGAGCGACAGAGCACAAAGCTCGAGTAACCTCGCCTGTTGAGCAGCACAATCGATTGCTCACCTTTTTCAGCCGTTTCCTCAATGGCCCGCAGAAGTTCCTTAGAGAAGACCTGCGGTTTCTTCTGCTCATCAAAAACTTCTCGCATGTCGATCAGGCGCGCACTAGCCATTGGGCGGTTGGCGATCCGATTCGATAGCGACAGATAGCTATACTTTCCCGTGAGCGCGTTGTGAAAAGATTCAAGTGACGGAGTGGCGGACCCGAGCACGACCACCGCGCCCGCTCTTTGTGCTCGCACAATCGCCGTGTCGCGTCCGTTGTACTGAGGCGAGTCCTGTTGCCGATAAGACGATTCATGCTCTTCGTCGACAACCACCAAACCCAGATTTTCGACCGGCGCAAAAACGGCCGATCGCGTGCCGATCACCACTCGGGCTTTACCGTTTCTTACTCGGGTCCACTCGTCGAAACGTTCGCCGCGGGACAAGGCCGAATGGAAGATGGCAACGCGATCACCAAAATGCGCTCGCAGACGTCTGGAAAAAACCGGCGTTAGCGCGATTTCAGGTACCAGCATTAAGGCGCTGCGGCCAAGCTGAAGTGCGACGCGCATGGCACGAATGTACACCTCGGTCTTTCCACTCCCGGTCACTCCATGCAGCAGGAATGCCGCATACGTTTGTTTTCGCAACCGCTCTTCAATCTCAGTCAAAACGCCGGTTTGTTCAGGAGTGAGCTCGTAGTTTTCGGTAGCCGGCAAGCTCTGTCCGCCGAGCGGATCGCGGCGAAGGTTCTGCTCGAAGAACTCAATTAGACCGCGACGCTTGAGTGTGTTTACCGTTGAGGCGCCTGCGTCTGCAACGGACAAGAGTTCCTGTAACGTCATTGACTGACTCTGGACGAGCGCGTTGATGATCCGTTGTTGCGCTGGCGTCAGCTTTTTGTTCGCGAATCTACTCCCAGCGTCCGAGCGATTAGTCAGCCGGACTGCCCGCTGTCGTTTTGCCCTTACATATATCGTGCTGGCCCGGTGCGTTCGCTCGAGTAACCCGGCGCGCTCCAATTCACGGATGGCCTTGAGAGCCTGGCTCCGGCCCAGCGACTTCGAGAGCGCTTCCACACTTGGTTCCTGTTCGGTTGATATCAGATTCAGCAGCGGATGAGTGGTCGTGGCATCCTCCTGGTTTCCCACTCTCGCGTGCCCAAGTTCGGTCAGCGATACGAACTGTTCAATCGAAGGGCTAATCCCCGGCGGCAGGGCTGCCTTTATAACTTCGCCCCACGGCGCGGCGTAGTAATCCGAGACCCAACGAGTCACGTCCAATAGTTCAGGAGTAAGAACAGGAATTGAATCGAGGATTTCGTAAACCTCTTTCACCGCGCTGTCGACACGATTCGGGTCGAGCGTTGATGCGGTGTGAAGCGCGACGATGTAGCCGGTGACTTGGCGGCGACCAAGCGGCACCACTATGCGTGCGCCGAGCTGCGCCAAATGTTGAAGACTGCTGGGGATTCGATAGGTGAAAGTCTGGAAAACGTGAACGGGCACGGCTACCTCAGCGTAAACCCCGTCCGCTGGCGCTGGAGTGCTCACATCTTGTTTTTCGGTTGGAGGCTTAAGACTCGCGGGGCTTTCCTGCACTCGTAGAACTTAACGCGAAACTACCAAATGGGAAAGCACTGAGGTGAGAAATGTTAGGCGGGATCAGACTTTGGTCGCGCTGTCGAGGTAGGCACGCACCTTCTTCAGATCTTCCCAGGTCTCACGCTTCTTCGAAGGGTCTCTAAGCAAGTAAGCCGGGTGGAAAGTAGGCATGACCTTGATGCCTTTGTAATCAAGAAATTGTCCGCGCAATCGACCGATTGACTCCCTCGTCTCGAGGAGGTTTCTGGTGGCTGTGTTTCCGAGTACGACAATCACTTCGGGCTGAACACTCGCAATCTCACGCAACAGGAAAGGTTTGCAGACAGCTGCTTCCTCGTCCGTTGGAGGTCGGTTTCCGGGCGGGCGGCAGCGATTTACGTTGCCGATGAGCACTTCCTCACGCCTAAAACCGATAGCCTCAATAATCTTTGTTAGCAACTGGCCGGCGCGCCCAACGAAAGGTCGTGCCTGGGCGTCTTCGTCGGCTCCTGGCGCTTCGCCAATGAACATTAACCGGGCTTTCCGATTTCCCTCGGTATGGACAACATTTCTTCTGCGTTCACAAAGTCCGCACAAAGTGCAGTCACCGATCTCGGCGTGAATATCCTCGAGCGTCTCGTTCGATTTTGTAAGCTGCTCGGAAGTTCTGATGAGATTTTCAAAAAGGACCCTTGTGGGAATCGATGGGAGAGTCTTTGGGCCAAGAACGCTGGCTGCATTCGTTGACGGCCGCGGAACCGGCAACCTGCCACGAGCTGAAACGGCTTCGTCCTTGTGCGCTGGGTCCTGCGCGTGACGAGGGGACGCTGCAGGCAGATTCGAAGGCTCGACCAGTGCTACGCCGAGCTCGCTCAGGTAAATCAGTTGCTCGCGAGCAGCCTCCAGGATTGTGCGCAGCTCAGCTGCGGCGGCTTTTGTCGTCATTGAATCATTACGTCGTTAGATTGCGGCAACCTTACTCTTCTTCATTCGCAGTCGGACCACCTCGTCGAGAATCTTATGCGCCGCTTCGATCTTCGACAACAGCGGCAGCTCAGTGGCTTGAGGGTCGTCACGGGAGAGGACCGTTATCGAGTTGTTATAGCTGTCGAAGCCCGAGTCAGTGCGAGACACGTCGTTAGCGACAATTGCGTCGAGATTCTTATCGCGAAGTTTCTTTTGAGCGTGCTTAATCAACTCATGAGTCTCGGCAGCAAAGCCGATGACCAGCAATCTGGCGTCTTTTGAAGCGGCGACCTCCTGAAGTATGTCTCTGGTACGCTCGAGTTTAATCATCAAAGTAGGTTCATTCTTTTTAAGCTTGGTTTCTGCGCGGACCGAAGGTTTGTAATCGGCCACCGCAGCGGCCGCTATGAAGACGGTAGTGCTCGGGATTTCGCTTATCACGGCATTGAACATCTCGTCAGCTGAAACCGTCTGGACAATACGAACTGTCGACGGTGGGGGGCTGGCAGTAGTGATCCCAGCGATGAGCGTAACTGCGGCGCCTCTGGAGTGGGCCGCCTCCGCAATAGCAAATCCCATTCTCCCCGACGAGCGATTTGAGATGAACCTTACGGGATCAATGTCTTCGCGGGTCGCGCCAGCGGTGATCAGAATACGCTCTCCTGCCAAATCCTGAGCTGATCGTTGACTGTCCAATAGACTAAGGGCTGCGGACACTATACGATCAGGCTCGGAAAGCCTTCCTGGCCCCACCGTGCCACAGGCCATTTCTCCTTCGTCTGGTTCAAGAATATGAACTCCGCGTTCACGCAACAGCTGGATATTGCGTTGTGTGGCGGGGTGATGCCACATCGTCGTGTTCATTGCGGGGGCAATCAAAACAGGTGCGTTTGCGGCTAGATAAGTGGACGTTAAAAAGTCGTCGGCGATTCCATTCGCGAACTTAGCGATGATGTTTGCGGTAGCCGGCGCGACAATGAAAAGGTCCACCGATTGTGAAAAAGTGATGTGCGCAATTGGATCCGGGTTTTCGGGGGTGTAGTCGTCAACGATAACTTGTGAACCAGAGAGAGCTCGGAACGTCAAAGGCTGGATAAACTCGCATGCGCGCTTTGTCATACCGACCCTAACCACGCAGCCAGCGCGTTGGAGCCCGCGAAGCACCTCAGCGGCTTTGTAGGCGGCAATGCCACCACTGATTCCGAGCGCAATTCGTGGCGCCGAAGAAGGATTTTTTGAAGGAGTCGATGGCATGCGGTACTACTCGTAAAGTGCAGATCAATGTAACATTGCCGAAACGGTCGCGCAATGAACCCTCTATGGCCGTTGAGATAAACTGCGTAGGGTTATTTCGAACCATTTTTTGAGTATTCATGAGCCTCATGAGACTGTTGAATTTCAGGATTGGCGGGTTGATCGCGCTGATGATCTTTTTTGGCGCAGGTATGAGTGCGTTCTCTGTTCCGCAGTCTCCCAGTGTCGAAGACGAGGAGTTTGGGCCAGTTGTGAGAGCTTACCTGGGTTACTTGAAGAACGAGCAGGAAGTAGTAGATGACCGAGTCAGCAGGCACGAAGTGAGTCCCACCTACTACCGCCGGAACTCGAACCGTATTAGAGCCTTACGCCAAATTGCGGTGCGCATTGCTCGAGAAACAAATAATGACTACCTTCCAGAGTTGGAGGCGGTCACGCGAAATGAACTTCGGCTCCTTTTCGAGCGACCTCCACAACCGCAAACCCTCCGAGTTGGGGAAGTCGTTCGAGGGACGTTCCGGTTCGTGGGTAGCGTTCGAACATCTGAGGTTTTTTACGTTTTTGCTCGCTTGGACCCGTACGAGCAAGCCGAGCTGCTGCAGCCACAGTCCACTCTCGATGAAGCCAGGGTCAGCCCATCCGGGGCGTCGCGACCGGAGACCGGAATTCGCGAACGTCGAGTGACTGTCCCTTGAGAAGGAATTTCCAAAGTCACCGCCATTTCGAGCAATTCGAAGAGATCCGGACTTGGGAGCCTTCAAAATAGTGGAAAATGTACTGAGCGAACATTCGCCCATCCCCGCAGATTCTGAAACTCTGCAAGCAGGCGTTCAAACAAGCGCTCGCCCGCAAAAAGCACAATTTTGTAGCAAATGCCAATAATTGTTTGTTGACAGAGGGTTGGGATTAGTGTAATAAAAGCCGGGTATTTAAAGCCTTTACGGATGCAAATTGCGCGTCGGCATTCGAAAAAGGTACGAGGCGAGATTGGTAAATAAAATAACCTCCGTCTCCCACACGGGTTTCCAGGCCATCGCGGCACGCAATCAAGAATTCTTGTTTCACTATACGGGAGGAAAGTTAATGATCAGCAAAACTTGGAGCCGCAAAACAATCGCGGCCTCTTTGGCAGTTGCCGTTTTGAGTGTCTACTCGATGGTCGCTTTGGCGTCACCAGGGGCAAAGGCACCGTCGGGCGAGTTGTCAGTTTTGGGGCAGGTTACTGTCAATGGCCAGAATGTCATCTCGGGAGGAACGCTGTTTTCGGATAGCGTAATTGCCACCGCCGAAAAGAGCAGTGCGACTGTTAGCATTAGCAAGTTGGGTCGCGTTGAATTAGCGCCCAATTCCAGTCTGCGGCTCACGTTCACCGACAACAGTGTTATGGGCCTTCTTGAGTCAGGTAGTGCGCACGTCTCGACTCTCGCAGGGATCGCAGTCAACCTCACGACCACAGATGGTGCAGTGGTCGCTGATGGAACTCAAGCCACCTCATTTACCGTTAATGTTGCTCAGGGCAATACCGTTCTTGCAACCCAGGCCGGCGTCGCTGAACTGCGCGTTGGTGGTGCGGTCAAGCAGGTGGCGGCTGGCGAGACAGCAACCTCGGGAATGCCAAATCCGCAAACAGGCACGGACAATGATGGTTTGAGTGGTGGAGAGATGGCGGTGTTATTGCTCGCAGTTGGTGGCGCGGTTGCGGCCATCATCTATGCTGTGACGCACAATAACGACATCAACTTCGGTGGGACGGTTACCGTAGTTAGCCCCACCAAGTAGTCGCTGAAATACCTTGGAAAAACACTTCGACGTGAGTTTGCGTCGCAGTCAATAGCCAGAGCCTTGCGGGTCGCTCGACATTGTCGAGTTCGACCCGCAAGGTTTTGATTGTCCAGATTATTCCTGCCAATAAGTCCTTAAGGATATCCGTAGATGCATATTGCTGTTATAGGAACTGGCTATGTGGGCCTGGTCACCGGAGCTTGCTTTGCCGAATTTGGAGTTGACGTAACATGTGTTGACATCAACGAAGAGAAGATCGAGCATCTATCCGCTGGGATCATGCCGATTTATGAACCCGGGCTCGAGCAGTTGGTCGCCAAGAACACCCAATCGGGACGTCTTCGCTTCACCACAAACATCAAGCAAGCCGTGGAGCAGTCACTAGTAATCTTCCTGGCTGTGGGAACTCCGCCCAAGCCCGATGGGTCACCTGATCTAAGTTTCGTGGAAGCTGCTGCATCATCGGTAGCCGATCACATGAACGACTATAAGGTGATAGTTACCAAGTCCACAGTTCCAATCGGCACCGGTGAGTTCCTTCGTCAGCTAATCCGCAAACGCCTCAAAAGCCGAATCAACTTCGGCATTGTTTCCAATCCGGAATTCTTGCGCGAAGGCGCAGCTCTTAATGATTTCATGCGACCCGACAGGGTGGTGTTGGGTAGTTGCGACGAAGAAGCGGTCGCAATTATGAAAGATCTGTACCGACCGCTGTACCTCATTGAAGCCCCTTTCGTAATTACGTCACTGGAGGCTGCTGAGCTAACCAAATATGCCGCCAATGCTTTTCTGGCAATGAAGGTTTCCTTTATCAACGAAATTGCCAACCTGTCCGAGAGCATCGGCTGTGATGTCCACGATGTCGCTCGTGGTATCGGTATGGATAAACGCATCGGAACAAAGTTTCTTCATCCCGGGCCGGGCTTTGGCGGATCTTGTTTCCCCAAAGACACTCAGGCGCTGGCTTCGGTTGCCCGTCAATTCAATAGCAGTTCCCTTATTGTTGACGCCGTGATTGAGGTAAATCGCAGGCAAAGAGAGGCAATGCTCCCTAAGATTGAGAGGCTGGTCGGCACGCTGGAAGGTAAGACCATTGCGGTTCTGGGGCTTGCCTTCAAACCTGAGACCGATGATATGCGCGATGCTCCGTCGGTGGAGATTGTGCGGGGCCTAATTGAAAAAGGCGCAAGAATTCGGGCATACGATCCGGTGGCAATGACTGAAGCAGCGAAACTGCTACCCGAGGTTGATTACGCCGAAGATGAGTATGCTGCCGTTAGGGATGCTGACGCCTTGGTGTTTGTAACCGAGTGGAATCAGTTCCGGGCACTGGACATGTCGCGTATTCGTGATCTGATGAAGGCTCCACGAATTGCGGATTTGCGAAACATCTATGAGCCGGAAGACATGCGCGAGTTAGGGTTCAGTTATGTTGGCGTCGGCAGATAATTAGCAAGTAAAGCCCGCTTCGATCATCCTAAAAACTATGCCGCTTACAGGAATTGCTCTGGTCACTGGTGGCGCCGGATTCATAGGCTCTCATATCGCATCCGCTCTTGCGGCCAGTGGAGCGCGAGTCAGGATCATCGACGATCTCTCAACCGGATATCGAGAGAACATCGAAGAGATCGACGGCGACATCGATTTCGTCCAGGCAACGTTGGCTGACGAAGCGGCTGTCCTGCGTGTCCTCGAGGACGTGGAGATTGTGTTTCACGAAGCGGCGATTCCTTCGGTGCCGCGCTCAGTGCTGGAACCAAAGCAGACGCACATCGCTTGTGTTGACTCAACTTTGAACTTGCTGAATGGTGCTCGTACCAAAGGTGTGCGACGAGTAGTTTACGCGGCTTCGAGTTCAGCATATGGAGACCAGCAGACACTCCCGAAAGTTGAGACGATGGCTCCAGATCCGCGCTCGCCCTATGCTGTCGCAAAACTAGTCGGTGAATATTATTGCCAAGTGTACACTCGGGTTTATAAGCTCGAAACTGTGTCACTCAGGTATTTCAACGTTTTTGGCCCACGGCAAGATCCGAGCTCAGCCTACTCAGGCGTGATTTCGCAGTTTATTGACTCGTTGTTAACCGGGAAGTCGCCCAAAATCTACGGCGATGGTGAGCAAACGCGAGACTTTACTTACATCGCTAACGTGGTCGACGCCAACGTTAAGGCAGCTGAAACGGTCGAGGGAATCGGGGAGATGATGAACATCGCGAACGGCATTCGCATTTCACTGAACCAGTTGCTTCACGAGTTAAAGGAAATCGCGGGTACAACGGGGATCAGCGCAGAATATTTGCCGCCCCGTGCCGGCGACGTCCAGCATAGCCAGGCCGATATAAGTCGCGCTCGTGATCTTCTCGGATTCCAACCCAAGGTCGGCTTACGCGAAGGACTGCAGTTAACAATCGAGTGGTGGAAACACAGTCGATTCGCGCCCAGATCAACTTAAGCCTGCGACCACAGACTCAGCTCACCAACCAACTCTCTCAAACTGATCTCGAACGGCGCCCGGGCGACTCCCTTATCGGTGATGATGGCAGCAATCAAATCATGCGGGGTAACGTCGAACGCTGGGTTCTCGACATTAAGTCCATCTGGTCCCATCTGGCTGCCGCCGATGTGCGTTATCTCCTTACCATCCCGTTCCTCGATGGGAATCGATTCGCCGGTTGGAAGTGAAAGATCCAGCGTTGAAATCGGAGCGGCGACATAGAACGGAATCTTGTGTCGATTGGCGAGGACTGCAACCATGTAAGTCCCGATCTTATTTGCCGTATCGCCGTTTGCTGCGATGCGATCTGCTCCAACCACAACAATATCGACCTTGCCGGCCTTCATCATGTGACCGGCCATGTTGTCAGTAATCACGGTGACGGGAATGTTATCTTTAGCCAGCTCCCACGCAGTCAGACGCAGCCCCTGTAAGAACGGCCGTGTTTCATCCGCAATCACCGCGACCCTCTTACCAGCGTCTCGCGCTCCTCGGACCACTCCCAATGCTGTGCCATAGTCGCCAGCCGTCGCCAAAGCGCCCGCATTGCAATGAGTGAGCACCGTGGCCCCGTCCTTCACCAACTCGGCGCCGAAGCGGCCGATAGCGCGATTTGCCGCAATGTCTTCGTCAAAAATCTTCTGAGCCTCTTCGATCAAACTCGCTTTGATCGATTCGACGTCCTGAGTCCTCCCCTTTTCGAGATTGAAGCGTTGGCGCATTCTTTCAAGCGCCCAGAAAAGGTTGACCGCCGTAGGTCTTGTCTGTCCCATCACCTTGGACATATAGGAAAAATCATCTTCAAGGTCGCCAACCGACATGCCCACCGACTGACTGGCGCCCAACGCCAA
This sequence comes from Pyrinomonadaceae bacterium, assembly GCA_041742785.1. Lineage (GTDB taxonomy): Bacteria > Acidobacteriota > Blastocatellia > Pyrinomonadales > Pyrinomonadaceae > PSRF01. The sequence continues at coordinate 23,016 of JBGTOA010000041.1, forward strand.
CCCAAACGCAGCCGATACCCCAATCGCGGGCGCGCCTCGGACCACCATTTTTTTGATGGCTTCAGCAACTTCCTCATAAGAACGGAGCATCAAGTATTTCTCTTCAGTTGGCAGCAGGCGCTGGTCCAGCATCCGTACGCCCTCGGTTGTCCATTCGACAGTCTTAATCATTGGTTTTTTGGAAGGTTCCTCAATCTGGAGATTTGCGCCGAATCTTACTGGACGAGACGTTGAAAGAAAAGTTGTGCGCCGGTTACAGGAATCGAAATGCCAGTGCTGTCGAGCCACCACTTGTCTTATTGCCTCACGTAAAATAGTGCTCGACAGGGTTGTTGAACAGTGGATGAAAATCGCTGTCTCCGTTGACAGCAGGGATAGAGTTTGAGCCGGCGCGGAGAGAGGGCCGCGCTGGAGAGCGACCCGAGCGCCGACGTCGGTGAGTATACGGATGGGCAGGGCGAATAGCTCTGCCCTTTTTCTCCGTGGCCCATCCGGCACTCGATAAAGCGATAAACTCATGGCTGGTCTGCTAGTCCTTTGGGCAGCTACTACAGCCATCATCCGTGCGCACTCACGCCAGTTCGTATTACTTTTCGTATTGAGGGAACGCTGCTGCAAGCGATCGAGCATTCGTTTCAGGGTCGCGGGGCTGAGCGTCTCTACCGCCGGCTTTGCCTCATAAGTCAGATTCTGCATCGATTGATGAGGCAGGCCGCGTTTCTGCCCCAACGCCTTGTATTTAGGTTGGCGACACTACGGTCGTGCGGCCATAACCGCCCATGTCCTCGGCCACATGGATTACCCTCGGGGCTAACGTAGATAAGCATTTTAATTATCGTCACCCTGCTTGGCATGGTTGTGACGGTTGCGAGGCCGAAGGAAGTTCTTGAAGCCCCAATCGGCAACTTGTCTTCCCTGAATCCGCGCCGCTTCGTCCGCGAAGCGGAAGTGGATTCCTGCATAGACACGTGCATCGACTACCTGCTCGGCCGCGTCCGAGAAGCGTTGGTACGTTCGTGTGTCCTCGACGGTTGGCCCTGTGTTGGTGGTCGTCACTGAGAAGGTTATACGGTCCATTCCGAAGAAGTGCTCGAGTGCGCGGGTGGCGGCAGTGGCAAAATTTACTGCACCCGAAGTGTAGTCAGGATAGTTCGGCGTCGTGATCAAAGACAGCCAGGTCGAATCGCCGGCCGTGTACGGGTTGCCATCGTGGTTCCCCTCTCGAATGGCGGTAATCGGTCGCCAGAAAACGTAGTGGGTTTTATCGTTCCATGAAGTGATTAACGCGTCGGCAACCGCCAGATCGACCAGGGCAAAGAGCCGGGCACTGTCAGCAATGTTGTCGACATGCGCGACTGTGATGTCCCTAAGGGCTCGGTTCCAGATCACAAAGGTGTTACCCGCCCAGAAGTGGGCGATGTCAGTTTGCTCCGGGGTGCGTGAGCTGTTGTTAAGCGCTCCCAGGGCCTTAACCTCATCATAGTCTCTGGCATACCGGCGGCTGCTCAAAGCTGGCGGCGGCTCGGCTCGGAATTGTGAGGGTCTTGTCAGTGTGAAAGGAGTGACGCTGCCCAGCCACGGCGCCAGCATAGCCGCATTGGCCGGGGGCGTAGGGCGCCAGACGCCGGGGTCGGTACCGCCGGTGAATGCCGGCGGTGCGGGGATGGGGAAACCCCCGTCACATGCCCGCAAGGCGATGATCCCGGCAGCAGCCTTTGTCCCGACTGCTACCCCCGGATCGGTCTCTGACAGGCCGTGGTTCACCAAGTACTGTTGGTAGGTTAGATCGAGGAAATCGGCCTGGTCAGGAAATCGGTTGACGAGCACATCATGCGCGGCTTTCGCGGCCGCGACTACTGGGGATCCGGAAGCTTCCTTAATCTCTACGTAGTACGGTTCATATCGTTTCTCGATAGCTTGGACAGCGTCGTAAATGGCGGCATGGACCATCGCGACATCGAGGACCCCGGTCGGGCCAGGACGTGCGCCTGTGATGGTCGCTTGCACGGCGATGGCGTTCCAATCGGCCACAGGATCGGCGCGGACGCAGGCGGGGATTGCAACTAAGATGGCGAGCAGGGCGGTGCTTCGCCAGATTTGAAGTTTTGGTTTCATGACTAGTCCTTTTGTTAGTGGATAGTTGTTCCTTGACGTTGTGTAGAACGCCGGCGGGCATGCTCCAAAGCATTGCGAGCATGCAAGCGAATGTGGGAATCTGTCACTTCATCGATGGTCCCCTCCTTCATTGACTAGCATTCACGAGCGTTGATTCATCTCTCGCAGCAGGCGTTCGTAGTTCCCCAGGCAGGCCGTCACCTTCGGATGAGCCGCCGAGAGCGCCGCCTCGAATATGGTGAGTGCGCGTAAATAAAGTTGCGCAGCCTTCTCAAGGAACTTGAACAACCTTGCCGCGTTCTCTACCCATTAATGCGGGATTGGCGGACGGGAACTGTAACGGAGGCGGGAATTTTTTGAGCCCGGCCCGAAATGCTTAGAGGCGGGGGGGAGTTGTGGTAGTTTTCCCCAGCACCCCCGGCTGAAAGGATCTTGAATGCAGACACCCTCCCCGAGAGAGATCACGCGGCTGCTCGTTGCTTGGGGTGGCGGCGACCAGTCGGCTCTCGAAGAGCTGGCTCCCCTGGTCCACACGGAGTTGCACCGGCTCGCACACCATTACATGGGCCGCGAGCGCCCCGGCCACACGCTGCAAACCTCTGCCCTCGTCAACGAGGCGTACATCCGTCTGATCGACTGGAAGAACGTGCGCTGGCAGAACCGCGCGCACTTTTTCGCCGTCTCATCGCAGTTGATGCGCCGCATCCTGGTCGACTTCGCCCGTGAAAGGCAGTACCTCAAGCGCGGTGGGGGCGCGCTGCAGGTCTCATTGGGCGAGGCCGCATCCCTCACCGAGTGCCGCGGCGCCGACCTGGTCGCGTTGGACGAGGCGCTCATCAAGTTGGCTGAAGTGGATCAGCGGAAAGGTCAGGTGGTGGAGATGCGTTTCTTCGGGGGGCTCTCCGTCAAGGAAGTCGCCGACGTGCTGAAGGTCTCAGAGGAGACAGTGATGCGCGATTGGCGGCTGGCGAAGGTGTGGCTCCTCAGGGAACTGGGGCGTGAGATGGACAATGAAAGCTGAACGGTGGCAACACGTTGAGCATCTCTACCACGCTGCACTCGGGCGCGGCGGGGAGGAACGCGCTGCTTTTCTCGCTGAAGCTTGCGCGGGCGACGAAGCGCTGCGCCGTGACGTGGAATCGCTGCTGGAGTATGAAGACCAGGCTGAAAACTTTATCGAGTCGCCCGCCTTGGAGGTCGCGGCGAGGATGATGTCCGAGGATCAGAGCGCGACTATGGTGGCGGGGCAAATAATCAAACATTACCGGATCGTCGAGCCGCTCGGCGCGGGCGGAATGGGCGAAGTTTACCTCGCCGAGGACAAACGGCTGGCTCGTAGGGTGGCGCTCAAGTTTTTGGCCGCACATTTTACTCAAGACAAGAGACACTTGCACCGGTTTCAGCAAGAAGCCCGCGCCGTTGCTACCTTGTCGCACCCAAACGTATGCATGATCCATGAAGTGATCGAGACTGGAGAAGGTCGCCACTGCATTGTGATGGAGTACGTCGAGGGTCTGTCGTTTCGTGAGCGAATAGCGGAAGGGAGGATGAAAGTCGGTGAGGCGCTCGACGCCGCCATCCAAGTCGCTTCGGCGCTTGCTGCGGCCCACGCAGCGGGGATCGTACACCGCGACATCAAGCTCGACAACATTATGCTCCGCCGAGACGGGTACGTGAAAATTTTGGACTTCGGCCTGGCCAAACTGACTGAAAAGTTCGGACCTCATGACGCGGAAGACGAAACGCGCGTGCTGGAACTCAAGACCGCGCCCGGAATGGTGATGGGAACTGTCGCCTACATGTCACCGGAGCAGGCGCGGGGCCTCCCAGTTGATGCGCGCACCGACGTCTGGAGTTTAGGTGTCGTGCTTTATGAAATGGTGGCCGGACAGAAGCCGTTTGCCGGAGCGACCCCAACGGATGTGATCATCGCAATAGCTGAGCGAGAGCCAATGCCGCTGGCGACGTATGCGCCGGAAGTGCCAACCCGGTTAGAACGGATTGTGAAGAAGGCTCTGGCCAAAGAGCGGGAGGAGCGGTATCAGACGGCAGAGGATTTGCTGATTGATTTGAAAGAACTGAGGCACGACCTGGAGATCGGGGCTGCTGTCGAGCGCCACCAGCAACGTACACCGACTGACGGCTCGGCAGCCACGGTAAGCAACCGTGAAAGGGTTGATTCCCGGTTATTACTGCTCGGCTTGAAGCGAAAGCGCACCCTGATTTTCATCGCGCTGGGGCTGCTCCTCATTACGGGGTTTGTCTTCGCTCGCTACTTTCGCCAGAGTTCGAAACCAATACCGCCTACTGAAATAAAGTCGCTCGCTGTGCTGCCGCTCTCCAATCTCTCCGGCGATTCCGCGCAGGACTACTTCGTCGATGGGATGACTGACACACTCATCGCAGGTTTGGCAAGGGTGAGTGCGTTAAGGGTGATTTCGCGAGCTTCTGCGATGCAGTATAAAGGGACGCAAAAGTCACTGGGGGCCATAGCGCGCGAATTAAATGTAGATGCAATCGTCGAAGGCTCAGTGCAACGGTTCGGAGAGCGGGTGCAAGTGAATCTGCGGTTAATCCACGCAATGGGCGAGCAGCATCTGTTGTCCGAGACCTACAACCGAGACTTGCGCGATATCCTGACCCTTCAGAATGAGGTGGCACGGACTGTCACCCAGGCGATTCGGATCAAGCCCACTCCGCAGGAGCAAATACGCTTGACGGAGGCGCGCACGATCAATCCGGCAGCGTATGACTATTTTTTACGCGGGAGGTTTTACCTTAATCGTCAAACCAAGGCTGACAATGAGACAGCGATTGAGATGTTTGAGCGAGCCGTCGCTGCAGATCCAACCTTCGCCGCGGCCTATGCGGAGTTGGCGCAGGCTTGCGTATGGAGATTCTTTTTATTCACGCCGGATGAGAAACAGTGGGAAGAGAAAGCCTTTGTTGCCGTCGAAAAGGCACTTTCCCTCGATTCGGATCTGCCCGAAGCGCACCTGGCTCGTGGCCGCCTCCTCTGGACACCGTCCAATCATTTCCCACACGAAAGGGTCATTAAGGAATATCGCCGCGCGCTAGGCTTAAATCCGAGTTTGGATGAGGCGCGCAATCAACTGGCGCTAGTCTATGGACACGTTGGGCTTCTTGATGAGGCGCTCCAGGAATTGGAATACGCAGTTGCCACCAACCCAAGCAATACCCTTGCGCGATTTCGTGTCGGAGAAATGCTCCTGTTTCAGGGCAAATATGAACAGGCCCTGACAGCTCTGCGTAACGTTCCCAGAGACGTCAATCCCGCGCTGGTCGGGCATCAGATTGTTTGGGCTCTCTTCAATCTCGGGAGAAGAGAGGAGGCGTCAGCCACGCTTGACCAATTCTTTAGAGATTACCCTGAGGACAATCGCGGCCTGTTTACCAGTCTGCAGGCAGTACTAGCAGCTTCAGCCGGACAACAACGCGTGGCGGAGGACAAGATTAAATCGGCCGTAGAAAGAGGGAAAGGATTTGGTCACTTCCATCATACGGCCTATCACATCGCCTGTGCGTATGCGCACATGAATAAACCTGCCGAGGCAATGAAGTGGTTGGAGGTTGCGGCTGAGGACGGTTTTCCGTGCTATCCATTGTTCGAGAAGGATCCCAATTTGAATAACCTTCGACAAGATGCCCGATTTGTTAGGTTCCTGGCGAAGGTGAGGCAGCAGTGGGAGTCTTACAAAACTATTTTGTGAGGTACGTCTTCATTATTTCGAGGACTTTCTTATTTGAGGCAACGATACCCATTGGAATACTTTTTTGATGAGGCAATTTCGCTCGTTTGACTCGCACGAGTGCCCGTGATACTTTCCGCCGCGTCTCAATGGATTGGATTGATCTTTCTATCTAAAGCCACCTGGGTGCCCCATGCAGTTTGGGGAGAATAGGGAAGTGGGTGAAATTCCCGCGCGGTCGCGCCACTGTGAAAGAGATTCGTTGCCAACGATTCTTTAAGCCAGGAGACCTGCCCAGGTGCTTTGCAGCTTTTGAACGCTCGCGGAAAGGCGTTTGGGCAGCACGGGTCTAGCATTAATGTCCCGCCAGTAGCCTGTTCGCGAGCACAGGAGATTGGCGGGTTTTTTGCTTTTGAATCGAACCTATTTAATTGCGTTACTCATGGTATGCGTGGCCGGGTGTTCGCCCCGCGAACCCCAGCCGGCAAACGCACAACTCCGTCAGATCACGGATGAAGCCGGTCGTGCGATCTCCGTGCCACTCCGCATCGATCGATTTGTCTCACTCGCTCCAAACCTGACGGAGATCGTCTACGCGATTGGCGCCGGCGAGCGACTTGTGGGCAATACTACCTATTGCGACTATCCCGCGGAGGCTCGTCAAGTCGAAAAGGTTGGCGACACACTGCATCCAAGCATAGAACGAATTATTGCGCTGCGACCGCAAGTGGTTTTGGTGTCGACTGCCTCTCAACTAGAGGCGTTCACCAAACAACTTAATGACCAGCGGATCGCAGTGTATGTGACTGATCCTCACGATCTCGAGGGTGTATTTCGTTCAATCGCTAACTTGGGTGAACTGCTGAACCAAACTTCAGCTACACAGACTCTTCTTATCGATCTGAGATCTCGGTCAAGTGCAGTCGAGAACGCTGTGAAATCCGCAACCCCTGTGACTGTCTTCTATCAGGTTTCTGCCCGACCACTTTATACAGCCGGCCGAGATTCATTCGTCACAGATCTCATCAAGCGAGCAGGTGGAAAGTCGGTCTCAGCAGAAGTGCCCGGCGCCTGGCCCAGGTACAGTGCCGAATCCGCCTTAGCCGCTCGGCCTGAAGCGATCATCTTGCCCACTGGTGGGTCGATGGGTGACGCGAACTCGACCGTCGATGAGCATTTGAAGAACTCGCCCGCAGTTATCAATCGCAGAGTGTATAAGATCAACGATGATCACCTGTCGCGCCCCGGTCCCAGATCAGTTGCCGGGCTGGAAGCGCTAGCCCGCGCGTTACATCCGGAATCATTCAATCAATGACGGCGATGGAAAAAGTTCAATCCCCGGATCACCTGGAAGGCGCGCGAGTGACGCTGCGCAAAACCATTATCGTGTGCCTGTTGCTGCTGACGGGACTGCTGGTACTGATGGTGCTGATGTCTTTGCTCGGAAGCGAGAAATTGCCGGTAGGTGGTTCGATATGCGCTATTGGAACGTTCGGCAGGGGAGATTGCGGGTTAACTTCAGACCAATCGCTGATTCTTCTAAATATAAGGTGGCCCCGCATTCTGCTCGCGGCTTCAGTTGGTGCATCCCTGGCTGCCGCCGGTGCAAGTTACCAGGCCCTCCTCAGAAATCCATTAGCGGAACCCTATCTGCTCGGGATCTCTAATGGCGCCGCGGTGGGCACAATGCTGGCGCTTGTTTTTCTCGGCGCGTTTGAGTGGGCGCGTCCGTTGTTGGCTTTTTCGGGAGCGTTGCTTGCGACCCTCCTGGTCTACCGACTTGCCCAGGGGCGTGCCGGCGCGACGCCGGAAAGATTGATCCTCGCGGGCGTGATCGTAACGACGTTTCTTTCTTCAGTAATTGTTTTTGTAACGACTTTGATGGATGCAACGCGCATCCGTTCATTCACATTCTGGTTGCTCGGTGATCTCTCCGGGACCACGAACGAGCTACTCGTAATTGGAATCGTGGTGGCTGTTGGCTGCACGACTGTACTGGCCGCGAAGGCACGTTCGCTGAATCTTTTGATGTTGGGGGAGCGCGATGCTTTCGATTTAGGGGTCGAAGTCTCGCGCGTGAGACTGATTGTATTTGTCGCAGCAAGTCTGCTGGTGGGGAGCTCAGTAGCATCGAGCGGTTCGGTCGGATATGTAGGGTTGGTGGTTCCACATCTCGTTAGACTATCTCTGGGCGGCGATAACCGATTGATTGTTCCGGCTGCCGCGGTCTGCGGTGCTGTATTCGTGGTCGCCGCCGACAGTATTGCCAGAACTGTGATAGCCCCCCGTGAGTTGCCGGTTGGCGCCATCACGGCGCTGATTGGAGCTCCCTTGTTCATTTATTTGTTGAAGCGAGGGTAGAACGGATACAGATGCTCGAAGCGCGAAACATCACCGTGAAATATGGATCGCGAATGGCCGTCTCGAATGTTTCGTTGAGACTGAATCCAGGCGAACTGACGGCAATTGTCGGACCGAACGGAGCAGGGAAATCAACCATGCTCCGTACCTTGAATGGCGGTTTAAGAGCCTCCTCGGGCCAGATCATTCTCGACGGTATGCCCGTGCACAATTATCCGCGGCGACGGGTAGCACGACGAATCGCAGTGGTAGCCCAGGAAGCTGATATGCGTTTCCCGGTAACCGTTCTTGAATTTGTCTTGGGAGGGCGCTTCGCGTGGGCCGGCAACAGCGCGTGGGGCTGGGAGACAGCGGCCGATCTCGAGTGCGCGCAGAGAGTATTGCGCGAAACCGATCTCGAGAAAGTGAGCGCGCGTTTGCTCAGTGAATTATCCGGAGGCGAACGCCAGCGAGCTGTCCTGGCGCGAGCGTTGGCAACCGAGGCTGCAAATCTGCTTTTGGATGAGCCGACCGCGAACCTGGATCTGGCCCACCAGGCAACGATTCTCGCGCTGGTTCGCGGCCGGTGCGACGCCGATCGCGCTTCGGCAGTGGTTGTGACTCATGACATGAACCTCGCTTCCGAGTTCGCAGATCATATTTTGTTAATGAAAGAAGGGGCGACGCTTGCCTATGGCAGCCCTGAGGACGTACTGACGCCTCAGCTTCTTGAGCGGGCGTTTGCAATCCAGGTTTTGGTTGATGCACATCCGATCTCGGGTGTGCCGAGAATAACGCCGGTGCATAGAGCACTCGGTAGGCTTTGAACTCAGGCGGAGAAAACAGGGAAGGCGGTTAAATGCCGTCACTGCCCGCGCAACTGTAAGCGGTACGAGGCTCCCAGACTCTAACCACTGTCTCGAGTGAGATGGGAAGGCAGGGAGCGAAGGCGATTCCCAAGGGAATCATATCCGCGAGTCAGGAAACCTGTTCGCTGCCATTTCGGCTCGCACTGCGTCGGGCAGGAGAACCTAAGATGAACACCAGATATCTCTTTAAACATTCCGCGCGACAACTAGCCTGTGTAGCAACACTCCTCGCTGCACTATCGATGGCCGCAACAATTTACGCGCAAACCGGGACAGAAATCTCAGGAACCGTAAGCGACGAACAGGGCGCCAAGGTGCAGAGTGCTGAAGTGCGTCTTCGATCTCGTGGTGGGCTACAGCTAAGTACTACCACTGATCAAAACGGCGCTTTTGCCTTTACTGGTCTCAATCCACGCGAGTACCTGCTGGAAGTTAAGGCCAACGGATTCTCCAGTTATACCGCTTCTGAGATTTCGTTGGTGCGTGGCCAGTCCAGGAAGCTATCAATTCAACTGAGAGTAGCAGCGTTAAGCGAAAGTGTGGTGATCACTGCCACGGGTACGCCACAGCGTGTGGATGAGGTTGCCAAGGTAGTGTCGGTGTACGACGCGCAACAGATCGAATCAAGGCACCTGCTGCAATTGACTGAAGTCTTGCGTGGAACTCCCGGTGTGCGGATTCAACAACAGGGATCGCCTGGCGCGCTTGCAACAGTGCGTTTGCGCGGCCTACGGACTTTTGATACTGCAGTTCTGCTGGACGGACTTCGCGTGCGCGATGCTTCCGACATCAATGGCTCAGCCGCGTCTCTGTTTACCGATCTTGTTCCAACAAATTTTGAAAGGGTGGAAGTTCTGCGCGGCTCCGGATCATCTATTTACGGTACCAACGCGATCGGTGGCGTAGTGAACCTGGTCCCGTTGACTGGTGCCGGGCGTCCGCATTTTGAAGCAGGCTTTGAAGGGGGATCACTGACAACTTTTCGCGAGCGTTTCCACGGCGCGGGAGGAGACAATCGCGCAGGTTTTAGTTTTGCCTTGAACAGGATTGATGTGCGGAAGGGTATTGATGGTAGTGATCAATACGGCAACACAGTCGGTGCTGGGCGCGTACAGTTTCATCCCACTCAAAGCATCATGATCGCGGCTAACGTTTATGGGACGATCAGCAACGCTCGTACAAACGACAGCCCGTTTGCGTTGCCAGCGGCATTCAATTCGGCCGAGAGGTTTCCTCGAGCGATACCCAGTGTGAATTTTCAGCCCGACTTCGACAATCCCGATCAGGGTCGCCGCAATCGTTTGCTTGTCGGATCAATCAGGGTTTCTCAGGAGGTAAATGAGAAGGTTTGTTATGCGGTGGCTTACCAGCGCGTTGCTGCCAACCGCCGGAACTATAACGGCCCCAACATCAATTTAGCCTTCCAATCTTTCTATCCCTTTGGTGATTTTGAATTCATCAACGTCACCAAGGGAACGACCGACACACTTGACGCTCGCGTTCAGATTGCTTTTAGCCGAGCCAACGAAACGATGGTCGGATTCGAGTTCGAACGCGAATCTCTCTTTCAACTATCGCTGCCATCGTTTAGTGCTTTCAACAACACGACGGATCGCCAGCGAACTTTTGCAGTGTTCGCCCAGAACCAGCTTTCACTCTTCGAGGACCGTCTACAGTTCTCGGCGGGAGTTCGGGGACAGTTCTTCAAAGTCAGCGCCGCGGACCGTCCGGGTTTCTTAGCCGGCATCTCGACAGAGAACTCGATCACTGGTGACGGGGCCGTGGCATATTTCATCCGCTCGACGAATACAAAGTTACGAGCTCACGCCGGCAATGGCTTTCGTGCTCCATCGCTGTTCGAGCGATTTGGCGCCGGAACATTTCCAGGCGCCGGATTGTCGAGGTTCGGTGATCCGACGCTCAAAGCGGAACAGTCACTGAGTGTTGATGGAGGGATAGACCAGCGACTAGCGCAAGACCGCCTGTTGCTTGGCTTTACCTACTTCTACACGCGACTGCAGAGGACCATAGTCTTCACCGGTTTTTTGAATGATCCATTGGGCCTGGGCCGCTTTAGCGGTTATGTTAACCAGCCCGGTGGGCTTTCGCGCGGTGTCGAAGCCCTGGCAGACACTGCGCCATGGAAGGGTGGTTCCATCAGGGCGTCGTACACATTCACAAACAGCGATCGGGCAACAGTAAGCGGCGGTTTGGTGCGGGAGTATGTAATTCCGCGCCACCAGGTTGGGTTTAGTATCAATCAGCGCCGCGGCCCGTTTTTGATGAACTTAGACGTGAATCACACAGGCGATTACGTCGCTCCAGTGTTCGAGAACAACTTTCCGTTTCGCATGGCGGAGTTGACGTTTTCCGGGTACACGAAAGCAGATTTGTTTGGAAGTTATGAACGTCGCGTCTCGGAAGGCGTAACAGCCGTGTTCTTTGGAGGAGGAGAGAACCTCTTGAACCAAACCTACTACGAAAATGGTTTTCGTGCTCCGGGAATTCTGGGACGCGCGGGAGTGAATTTGCGGTTTTAATGATGGTGGTTGTCCGTTGTAAGTTGACGGTAATCTTTGGTCCTGGTTTTTGAGTCTTTCCGACAGCGGACCTGTACATTGAAAACGCGAAAGCGGGCCGGGAAATACAAAAACCAAAGACCAAAGACCAAAGACCAAAGACCAATGATTAGTGCGAATGGCAAGTCCCATACCTTCAAACCAAAACATTAACTGACCACGGACAACCGAAAAAATGAATCAGGTTGCCAGGTGCAGAGTTCGCGGGACGCAATTGCGTCAGCTTACCGAACTCGTCCTGGCAACCTGAAACTTTAGCTGCAATGTGGCTGCAGCTATTTCTTTGTAAACAGTCCCCCCGCCAAAAAGATTGCGCCGAGAATGACGTGGATGCCGTGATCCGAGGTGCCAAAACGCAGTGGTCCGACCGTCCACATGCTGTCAGGCGCCACGCCCATCGCGAAGCCAAGAATTCCAAGCCCAAGGTATACCACGCCAAAAATTAGGCAGAAGGCGCGGGCTGCGGATAACGATCCGGCAAATCCGAAATACAACGCGGCAATGCCTGACACGATATGCACAAGGTTGTGCGGTGTATTAAAGTGAGCGCCGAGCAGAGTGGGTGCGGCAAAGCCGGCGAGTCCTACCACCACGAAGATAACACCGAGAATCTTGCAAACCGTCTTTGCCATAATTGGTTTTACACTCCTTCGGGAAAGGTTGAGAACCCGTGCAGCGCACCAGAGGACTCATAATGCGACCGCAGAACACGAGGAAAAACCTGTCAGCACAGACTGGCGGATTGGAAAGGAGTGTATATCAAACTCAGGGCGAACTTTGCAAAGATTTAGCAGGTTTTAATTAATCGTGGTGACTATTTTCGCGCGCGTTTTAGCCGGTGCTATACTGACGGCGTCACTCCCCTTTTAACCGTTTAGTTCATCAAGGAGGGTTAAGTATGCGTCGGGAAGTATTATTGTGGCCGCGCACTCTCTTGGCGCTCGGCCTGCTGGCTGTTTGCCCAGCGATTGCCTCTGCTTACACCATCGTGATGCGTGATGGTCGGCGCCTAGAGATTCCAGTCCGATTCATTGTTACTGAGACAACTTTAACCTACGAAGTGTCCCCGGGTTTTCAGGTGACGATGCCTCTGGCGGCAATCAACGTGACGGCTACCGAACAGGCGAATGGAGAGACTGCGGGCAGTTTTTTACGGCGGAAGGGATTTGATCTCCCATCACAGGAGAAGGTTCAGGTCATACCAAAGGCCCACCGCACGATCACCAATCGGGAACTGCAGGCCTACGCTCAAACACGAGTTGAAAGCGAAACCGCTTATGAACAGCGGCGACGAGAACTGGGGTTGCCCTCAGCCGAAGAGTCGAGAAGACGACGTGAAGTTGAAGCTGATTTGATCAGGCAAGAGCTCAATGTGAGCAGGTTGGAGAACGTTGCATCCGAGGCTTATTGGCGGTCGAGAGGTTCCGAGTTGCGTGCCGAGATTGCGGCAGTTGATGCGGAAATCACGTACGTTCGAGCTCGAATTGATGAAGTTGCCGCGTATTCGAATTCAAATTACACAGTTGTCTCGAACGTTATGTCCCTGGGAGTAGGTGGCTTTGGCAGAGCCGGAAGTGGGTTCGGCAGAATTGGGTTAGGCAGCCCACGCCGGCACTTTGGTTCCAGCCATATGGTTGGGAGAGGTCCCCGAATATTCGCCGCGCCAGCGGGTACGAGGCCACTGACGGCTCGGGTCGGTTTTCAAGGTGGAACAGTTCGAGCGCGTGCGGGTTTTTCGACCGGAGGTCTTGGAATCCAAGCATTTGGAACCAGAGGTTTTGTGCGCGGCGGTTTTGGCCAGTTTGCTGTGGGGCCACCGGTTATCCCTTTCCAAAACCTGACCTCATTTGGAACTCCTTACGATTTCTACGACGGAGGCTATCAGCAATCTGCGTTAATGGTGACACTCGATGAGCTGGTGGGGCGGCGAGCGGGGTTGCGCGCGCGTTGGCGTGACCTGGAGGAAGAAGCGCGGAGAGCAGGCGTACCGCCAGGGTGGTTGAGGCCGTAGGAAGTTTCGAGTTTCGAGTTTCGAGTTTCAAGTTCTTGATCCTGAGTAACTCTGCGTGGAACTTTGTGGCGGAAAACTTGAAACTAGAAACTAGAAACTAGAAACTTGAAACTAGAAACTAGAAACTACCTGAACTAGAAACTTTCCTTTATGTCCTGGGAAACGATTATCGGACTTGAGATTCATGCGCAACTGAGCACTGAATCCAAGATCTTCTGCGGCTGCTCGACGCGTTTCGGAGATGAGCCTAATGCAAACACGTGTCCGGTCTGTTTGGGTCTGCCGGGTGCTTTGCCGGTGCTCAACCACCGGGCTGTGGAGTTGGGCGCTCGTGCGGCATTGTCGCTCGGGCTGAAGATCAATCATCAATCCATCTTCGCGCGCAAAAACTATTTCTATCCTGACCTGCCCAAGGGCTACCAAATCTCGCAGTATGATCAACCGTTTTCTGCCAATGGTGAGCTGGAGATCATGACCGCCGAACGCGATGATGCAGGGCATCCGGTAGAGTGGTTGCCGAAAAAGATCACGATCACGCGACTGCATCTGGAAGAGGATGCCGGCAAGAATGTTCACGAAGGCTTGCCCGACGTCAATCGATACTCATACATCGATTTGAATCGTGCCGGCACACCCCTCGCGGAGATTGTTACTGAGCCGGACTTTCGTTCGTCCTGGGAAGCGTACGATTACGTCAATCACGTGCGGCGCGCGTTGGAGTGGGTAGGAGCGTCGGAGGCAGACATGGAGAAGGGAAATCTCCGCTGCGAAGCCAACGTTTCCGTGCGACGGGTGGGAGAGGGTTTCGGCACGAAGGTGGAGTTGAAAAATCTGAACTCGGTTCGATTCATGCAACGGGCCATCGAGTTCGAGGTTGACCGGCAGATACGTTTGCTTGAATCCGGCGGGCGCGTGTCACAGGAAACGCGTTTGTGGGACGAGCGTGCGATGGAAACACGCGTAATGAGGTCCAAGGAGGAGGCGCACGATTATCGTTATTTTCCAGAACCGGATTTACCGCCTTTAATTGTTTCAGATGAGTTCATAGTCAAGGTAAAGAATTCAATGCCGGAACTGCCGGAGGCCCGGCGCCGTCGCTTTTCAGATCACTATGAGCTCTCGTTCAGTGATGCCGCCCAATTAACCTCAGAGCGTTCGCTGGCTGACTACTACGAAAAGGCAGCCGCGGCGGCCGGTAATCCGAGGACTGCAGCAAACTGGGTCAGGTCCGAGTTGTTGCGCGAGCTTGAGAATGCGGGCTTGACGGCAGGCAAATCACCGGTACCAGCAGAGGAACTCGGCGCACTTGTCCGAATGGTTGACGAGGACAAGATCAATGGGAAGCAGGCCAAAGACGTTTTGGTCGAAATGTTCAAAACCGGCAAGGAAGCAGTGGCGATCGTTGAGGAGCGTGGCTTGACGCAAGTTAGCGACACGGTTGAGATTGACCGCATTATCGGCGAAGTTATCGCGGGAAATCCGCAACAGCTCGCCAGCTACCGGGCAGGTAAGGATGCGCTGTTTGGGTTCTTCGTCGGCCAGGTGATGAAAGCGTCGAAGGGCAAAGCCAATCCGAAAGTGGTGAACGAACGATTGAAGGCGAAACTTGCTTCGTGAGAGTGGCCGAATATTGAAAAAGTGGTGACCAAAGCATCAGATGAAACGTTGGCGGCTCTGCCGCATACCTTGCGGTGAGCCCATGACTTACCGGAACTGCTTTAAATACACATGAGGCTATGCCTTAAAGTCTTCACAGGCGTAGCCTCTAAATTTGTCTGATACCACTCGGTAAGCCGGAGGCTTACCGCAAGAAACGCGGCACAGCCGGTGGAGTTTCAAGGACGACCATCATCAACTCGGACTGAAGTATGGATCTGAAAGACAAAGTCGCGATCGTTACAGGTGGAACGAAGGGTATCGGCTTCGGAATTGCGGAGGCACTCATTCGCGAGGGGATGAGGGTTTCGATCTGCGCCCGCAAAGAGACCGAGATCGGCAAGGCCGTCGCTGATCTAAACAGTATTGGGCCGGGACGAGCGACGGGTTCAGTTTGCGATGTGCGCCACTATGAGCAGGTTAAGTCGATCATCGAGAGGACCGCGGTGGAACTGGGTGGTCTGGACGTTCTAATTAACAACGCCGGCGTCGGAATATTTGGAACCGTCGAAGCAATGACGCCGGAAGACTTTCGCACAGTCCTGGAAACAAATGTTCTGGGTGTTTACTATTTTTGCCACGAAGCGATTCCGCTGATGAAAAAACATGGCGGCGGCTACATCATCAATATTTCTTCACTGGCGGGAGCGAACCCTCACCCGCAGATGGCTGCATATAACGCCTCAAAGTTTGGTCTGAACGGCTTTAGCGAGGCGCTGATGCAGGAGGTGCGACACGATGGAATCAAAGTGAGTTACATCATGCCCGGTTCCGTAAACACAGAATTTGGCGGTGACGAACCCAGTGAGGAGAAAAGCTGGCAACTTCAGCCTTCAGACATTGCTCGGGTCGTGCTTGATCTACTTCACCATGACCAACGAAGCCTTCCAAGCCGGGTCGAAATCAGACCTGGCCGGCCTCCCAGGTAAAATGCGAGCTGTCATTCAGCGTGTAACACGCGCAAAAGTCACGGTTGAAGACATGATTGTCGGCGAGATTGGAAACGGTCTCGTCGTTTTGTTGGGTGTGGCTCGTGACGATACCTCTGCAGACGCCGACTACCTGGTGGAAAAGATTGTGGCGTTGCGCATCTTTGACGATGCAGATGGGAAGATGAATTTATCGTTGAAGGAGACCGGTGGTGGAGCGTTGGTGGTTTCGCAATTTACCCTGTATGGCGACGTGCGACGCGGGTTACGACCATCGTGGAGCGGAGCCGCTGCGCCGGAAATTGCCGAACCGCTTTACGAACAGTTCACAGCCAGAATGCGGACGCTGATTCATGAAGTTGCTACGGGGAGTTTTCGTAAGATGATGCGGGTGGAACTCGTTAACGACGGGCCAGTCACGATTATTGTTGAGAGCTTGTAAAAGCGGTTATTCGTCCCTTGTTTCTTAGATTAGAGGACTATTTCGGGCGCTTCGAAATATGGGGCCGCCGAAGGGCCCGTCCTTACGGACTCAAATCGTCTCGTCGTTAGCTTTAGATCGTTCGTCCAGTTCGAATCGCTCGCGGTCGCGACGGTCAATCTTGTCGATAAATTCTAACTCCTCATTATCTTCAAAATTCACGCCTACCGCGTTCGCATTCTCCTCAACCATTGACTGGTCAGGAGTCGGGTTGTGCCCTGCCACAGCTTCCGCGCCACTATCGTTCACATCTTCCCAGGTAGCGTCGAGGTCGCCGCCTGAATCGCGCGGCGAAGCGGACGTGCTATTGCGCAGTCGATGCGCAAGCATTTCCGGATCCTTCGGGGCACGGAGAATCTCTTCTTCCATGAATTCTTCAATCTCAGGATTCGGCGCGTAATCCGGATTATTGCTCAAGTATTGAAAGCCCTCGGGCTGCTTCTTAGGCATAGTCATTCTCCTTCAAGATCGAGGATGTTCCGAAGCGGTTGCCAGTGCCTCGTCCTGGAATCGAAGTTTGTTGATAGCGGGGGTTGGCGAACTATAACAACTCTGGATGAAGCGGACAACAGGCGTGATTAAGAGTACCTAAAAATACCCTTGCTTGACGATTGAGCAACGCCCCTCTACACTTAAACCTGCCAACAAAAGCCCCAAAAAACCATTTCTTCGAAGCGAGAGAGATCGCAAGCTTTACGCGGGAAGCGCTTAGTACCTATGCCACAAGCTCCCTTTAATTCACTACAAACTTTTAATCGAAGTGCTGGAGAGCAGGGCCAGTTTTATTCGCTGCCGCAGCTTGAAAAAGAAGGCCTTGGGCCAATCTCGCGCCTGCCTGTCAGCATCCGCGTCGTGCTTGAATCCGTGCTGCGTAACTGCGACGGAAACAGGGTCAACGAAGATGACGTGCGAGAGTTGGCGAGGTGGAGTCCAAATGCTGATCGCACGGAAGAGATTCCGTTCGTAGTCGCCCGAGTCCTGCTGCAGGACTTCACCGGTGTGCCACTTTTAGTAGATTTGGCAGCGATGCGATCTGCGGTTGCGCATTTGGGAAAAAACACGGGTGTGATTGAGCCATTGGTCCCCGTTGACCTCGTCATCGATCATTCCGTGCAGGTGGACTTCTCGAGCACGAAAGATGCTTTCGAGAAGAACATGCAGATGGAGTTCAAGCGTAACAACTCGCGGTACCAGTTTTTGAAATGGGGTACGCAGGCATTTGACGGATTCGGAGTAATTCCTCCCGGCATTGGCATCTGTCATCAGGTAAACCTCGAGTTTCTCGCCAAGAGTGTGTGGGAACGAAATGGCGTCTACTACCCTGACACTCTCGTGGGCACGGATTCTCATACGACGATGATCAATGGCCTAGGCATCGTCGGCTGGGGAGTAGGCGGTATCGAAGCCGAAGCTGCGATGCTGGGCCAACCGGTCTACATCCTTACTCCGGACGTGGTTGGGGTGCACTTGAGTGGCACTCTGCGTGAGGGCGTTACGGCTACCGATCTTGTGCTGCGCGTCACTGAGGTGCTGCGCAAAGAGAAGGTGGTCGGTAAATTTGTAGAGTTCCATGGTGAGGGCGCTGCGAGCTTGTCGGTCACGGATCGCGCCACCATCGCGAACATGGCTCCGGAGTATGGAGCAACGATGGGCTTCTTCCCGGTCGATGAAGAAACCCTGATCTATCTCAAGGCCACCGGTCGAAGCGCTGAGCACATTGAGACGGTGCGGAACTATTACACCGCCCAGGGCATGTTTGGTGTTCCCAGGAAAGGGGAGTGCGATTACACAGTTGTTGTCGATTTGGATTTGGCTTCTATTCAACCGAGTGTGGCAGGACCAAAGCGGCCTCAGGATCGCATCGAGTTGCCAAAATTGAAAGAGCGATTTCTGGAACTACTTCAGACTCCTACTGCTGACGGCGGTTACGGGAAAGTTGATGGTGATATTACCGCCCGTTACTTCACAAATGTGGGCACGGTCGGGGTGACCAAGCTGCCGCTCGCCGGGGGTGGACGACAAAGACTGAGCGCAGTGCCGGTTGCCGCTGGCGGCCAGGATACGCCGTCACATACAAGCGTCTGGACGGAAACTGAGATGGTCAATAATCGTCCGACACCCGACCGGCTGGAAGAGGTTGTTCCTGAAGAGTTTCCATCGGGCCAGCTTGAACTGGGGCACGGGGATGTTCTAATCGCAGCGATCACATCGTGCACGAACACTTCGAACCCGAGCGTGATGCTTGCTGCCGGCCTGCTTGCAAGGAAGGCAGTCGAGCTGGGGTTGAAAGTTCGCCCAGCGGTTAAGAGTTCCCTGGCGCCGGGCTCAAGAGTTGTGACTGACTATCTGGAGAGAACGGGATTACAGACCTATTTAAACAAGCTGGGCTTCAATCTGGTGGGTTATGGCTGCACGACCTGCATTGGAAACTCAGGCCCACTCGACCCAAACATCGAAGAGATGGTAATAGAGCACGATCTAATCGGCGCCAGCGTCCTCTCGGGGAATCGCAATTTCGAAGCTCGCGTTCATCAAAGTATTAAAGCGAATTTCCTGATGAGCCCGCCGCTCGTGGTTGCATTTGCGTTGGCAGGCCGCGTCGATATCAACCTGGCTGAGGATCCGATAGGGCAGGGAAGTAATGGCGAAGACGTTTACCTGCGACAGATCTGGCCGACGCTGTCGGAAATCAGCGAGCTGCTCAGGTCTGCGTTTGATCCTGAAACCTACCGGCGCCTTTATAGCGACTTCGCAGAAAAGAACCCACTCTGGAATGAGATTCCGGCGCCCACCGGAAATGTCTACGCCTGGGATACTGCGTCGACTTACATTCAGGAACCACCCTACTTTGAAAATTTTAGTAATGCAATTGGCAGTTGGTCAGACGTGCATGGAGCGCGGCCACTTGCAATCTTCGGGGACTCGGTAACCACCGACCACATCAGCCCAGCCGGCGCGATCAAGCCCAACTCTCCTGCGGGCGGGTATCTACAGGAGAGGGGCGTTGCGGTTGAAGACTTCAATAGCTATGGCGCGCGCAGAGGCAATCACGAAGTAATGGTCCGTGGGACGTTTGCCAATGTCCGCATCAAGAACCTGATGGTGCCCGGCGTTGAAGGTGGCGTCACTCTCCACCAGCCAGGTGGAGAGCGCCTGTGCATTTACGATGCGGCGATGAAGTATCAACAGGAGGGAGTGCCGCTGATCGTATTCGCCGGTCAGGAGTATGGCACTGGCAGTTCGCGGGACTGGGCAGCCAAGGGCACGCGATTGCTGGGCGTCAAAGCCGTCATCGCTCAGAGTTTCGAACGAATTCACCGCAGCAACCTGGTCGGCATGGGCGTTTTACCTTGTCAGTTTGTTGACGGAGTCAACGCCGCCTCGTTGGGTCTCGATGGTACGGAAACACTCGATCTCACTGGCTTGGAAAATGGGGTGAGCCCGCGACAGGAGCTGACACTGACAATCCATCGCGCGAACGGTGCTCTTGAAGAAGTGCCGGTGATTCTCAGAATCGACACTCCTATCGAACTTGATTACTACCAGCATGGTGGAATTCTTCCGTTCGTGTTAAGGCAGATACTGGCCGGCACGACGGATTTTTAACTAAAGTACTGAGTGCTGAGTTCCAAAAAAAGCGCCGTCTAGGTTCCGATCGGTTCTCATCCGAGGCGAAGCGGTACAGTCCTCAGCACTCGATACGGAGCGGTCGGAAATAAACATCTACTCGTCGGAAAAATCTATAGAGGAGTAATAAGAAATGTCATCTGCGCAACCCATCGAAAGCTCCAATCCCAGAAACTATCAACTATTTATTGACGGCAAGTGGGTGGACGCCGACTCTGGCAAGACTTTTACGACGCCGAATCCCGCGACCGGCGAAGCGTTTGCAGAAGTGTCCGAAGCCGACAAGTCCGACATCGATAAAGCTGTACTAGCCGCTCGCAAGGCACTTGAAGGCAAGTGGTCGAAGATGAGTGCTCGCGATCGCGGCCGCTTGCTCTACAAACTGTCGCAGCTCATTGAAGAGCGTGCGAAAGACCTGGCAGCCCTCGAGACTGCCGACAACGGCAAGCCTATTCGCGAGTCGCTGTACGTTGATCTGCCGCAAGTAGCTGAGAACTTTGAGTATTTTGCCGGCTGGGCCACGAAGATTGAAGGTGAGACGATTCCTGTTCCCGGTCAGATGTTTAACTACACACTGCGTGAGCCGGTAGGAGTTTGTGGCCAGATTATTCCCTGGAACTTTCCGTTGCTCATGGCAGCCTGGAAATTGGCGCCGGCGCTGGCAGCGGGAAACACTGTCGTGCTCAAGCCGGCAGAGCAGACACCCGTGACGGCGATGGAACTCGCAAAGCTGATCCAGGAGGCAGGTTTTCCTGATGGCGTAGTTAACGTAGTTCCGGGTTTCGGTGAAACGGCCGGCGCAGCACTCGCTTCACATCCCGGCATTAATAAAGTGGCTTTTACAGGCTCGACCGAAGTCGGAAAGATTATTGCGAGAGCGGCCGCTGAAAATTTGACGAAAGTCTCGCTTGAGCTGGGTGGCAAAGCACCCAACATCGTATTCGCCGATGCAGATATCGAACAGGCAGTAAACGGCGCGATGATGGGAATATTCTTCAATCAGGGCCAGGTTTGTTGTGCCGGCTCACGCTTGTTCGTCGAGGAGAGTGTGAAGGACCAGTTTCTCGATCGGCTTAAAGAGAAGGCCGCTAAGATTAAGGTCGGCAACCCGATGGATCAGACGACGATGATGGGTCCACAGGTTTCGCGGGAGCAGCTTGATCGCATCAAGAGTTACATGGACATCGGCCGCGGTGAAGGCGCGACAATTTGTGCTGGTGGCGAAGCACCCGAGCTCGATGGCGCCTTCCAGAATGGTTACTTTTTTCAACCGACGATCCTCGCTGATGTGAACAACAAGATGCGAGTGGCGCAGGAGGAGATATTTGGTCCGGTTGTTTCAGTACTCACTTTCAAGGACGACGATGAGCTCCTGAAGCAAGCCAATGACACAATCTACGGATTGTCAGCCGGACTTTGGACGAGTGACATCACTCGTGCGCACCGTTTCGCGAAAGAGGTCAAGGCCGGCACCGTTTGGATTAATACTTTCAACATGTTCAATGCTGCTTCGCCCTTTGGCGGCATGAAGCAGTCGGGCTACGGACGCGAAATGGGCAAGCACGCCTTAGAGCTCTACACGCAAGTGAAGAGTGTGTGGGTTGACCTTTCGGGCAAGCCAATCGGTTGGTTTGGAAACTAGAAGGTTTATCGCCTCCGCGCCAGAAAACGAATTCTGCCGCGGAGGCATCTCTAAAATCGCCGCAGCTTCTCCTCTATTGCTTAAAATTGTATGCGGCGCTCTCCCGCTCGAATGCAACACCTGAAGGAGACGCGTATGCAAATTTTTAAAAGAGTTGGCTTGGCCAGCTTTATCCTGATAGCGGCGGTTTTTCTCACCGCCTGTCCCAGTCAAACAACCATTTCCAGGATCAACGCAGATCCGGGCGAGTTTCGGAACAAAGAGGCAGGGATTGTCGGCCGGGTAACGGACAGTTACGGCGTGCTGGGCCAGGGAGCGTATGAGCTCGATGACGGAACTGGCCGGATCTGGGTAGTGACGAAACGGGGAGTGCCCTCGCGCGGTTCCCGCGTGGGTGTTAAGGGTAAGGTCTATACGGGCTTTAATTGGGGTGGCCGCGGATTCGGCACAGTCATCGAAGAGACCGATCGGCGGGTGAAGAACAAATAGTCAATCTCGTTTGAGTTCTCAAATCTGAGAGCTGAACCTATGAAGACTCTCCCATCAAACTCGCAGAGGCCTCGCTTGCTCATCGAAGTTCTCGAACGAGAGTTTGCTGGTTTGCACGAGCGGGCGTGGAAATTGATCAAGCAAACCCCGGACGCCTGCCTGTACTTAAGTTCAGCAGGCACGCCCGCTGTGACTGATTCCATCGCCGAGAGTATTCTCCGAAGCGCTGCCGCGATCGAGCAAACCTGCGGCGGACTAAACTCCAACCTCTGGGACGATCCGTTTGAATGGACATTGCCTGAACAGCTATCCACCACTCGGTTGGTGATTGAGTACCTTGACGAGGTCGAGGCTACCCGAAGACATTGCTTCGCTCGTTTCCGCGAGGATGCGGATCTGTTCAAGGACATCGTGCTGCCTTCCGAACAGATTGAACCGCTCATCAGTGTTCTAATGGAGACCCTGGTGCGTGCCTCAGCGCTTCAGGGTCACGGATTTGCCGCTGCGAAAAAGTTTTCGAGGTGAGAGGGCCAGAGGTTATTATCTAGCCACTTTTCAATTTGATCTGTGAGACAGGCACAATTGTCTGTCCTGCGTTGAGGTTAGTCGATGTTCTGTCCCCAGTGTGGCCAACAACAAGCGGCAGATGTAGTCAGATATTGCTCGCGCTGTGGCTTCCCGCTTGACGGTGTAATGCACTTGTTGCACAACCGCGGCTTGCTGCCGGTATATCAGACACCGCAGGTTGCGGGTGAGATGTCGCCGCGGAGAAGAGGCGTTCGGCAGGGCGGCATACTGCTGCTGACCGGCGCGCTGCTGGTCCCAATTCTTGGCGTCTTGAATTCCTTTTCAAGCTCGATGTTTTTCGATGTCCTCGTTTCAGTAGCCGCGATTATCTGTTTTCTTGGAGGCCCACTGAGGATGATTTTTGCCGCTCTGTTTGAGGATGGCGCTCCTCCCAGAGTACCCGTGTCACTGGCTCCTTATGCGCCGCCGCCCGCTGTAAGACGAGGGATGCCCGCGCACGGTGCGGGCGCACTGCCCCCAGCAACGGCCAATCCGGTTCCGGGTTGGAGACCACGCCCCAACACGGCAGAACTCTTGCAGCCACCCAGCATCACGGAAAACACCACGCGGTTGTTAGAGAAGGAAGAGCCGAGGGAGAGATAGGAGAGAAGTGCTGAGTGCTGAGTACTGAGTTCCAAAGACTATCAAAGCTAGCCCAGCAATTTGCGTGCGACGCCCTGCGCAGGGATTCCCTCTGCTGAAACCCTCCCTACCCGACTCTGAAAACCGGAACTCAGTACTCAATACCAGTGCTCAATACCAGTACTCAGGACAGTACTTTTGACTTCGACCTCATGCCTGCTTACGACTCCCTGAGCGAAAAGCTTCGCTTCCAAATTCAAGCATCAGGTCCAATTACCTTCCGCGATTGGATGGACGCTGCGCTTTACGACCCCGAGCTTGGCTACTATTGCCGATCAGGAAGCGAACGTTGGGGCAGGAAAGGGGACTATCGAACCAGCCCGGAACGCAGTGCCCTTTTTGCTGCTACCTTTGCTCGCTACTTTGTTTCGCTGAGTTCAGAGCTGGTGTCGCCGAGTGTCTTTACGATTCTCGAGTCTGGGGCAGGCGCTGGTTATTTCGCCCACGGCATACTTCAAACTCTTCAAGCAGGCTTTCCCAGTGTCTACCAGGACTGCTGTTATTTGATTGATGAACGCAGTGACGATGCTCGGGGATTGATTGCGGAGCGCTTGCATCGGTTTGGCAATTGTGTCCAGTTTGTGAACCTTGCCGAACTGGAACCGATGGTGGGCATAGTTTTCGCGAATGAGCTGCTTGATGCGTTTCCAGTTCATCGTGTGACAGTTCGCGATGGTCGTCTGATGGAGTTTTATGTAGGTGTCGATGCGAACGGCGAGTTCGAATGGCAACTTGACCTACCTTCTACGCGCGCGCTCGAGCAATATTCTTTGCGTGATGGTTCCTTGCCGGCCGAGGGGCAAACTGCGGAAGTTAACCTGGAGATTGAAAACTGGTTGCAACTTGTCGCGGCGAAGCTTAAGGAAGGCTTCTTAGTTGTGGTTGACTACGGAGCCGAAGCCGATGAACTCTTTCGGTCACCACATTATCGCGACGGAAGTTTGCGGGCTTTTCGTCGTCACCAGTTTGTGCCCGACGTGTTGGCAGATCCGGGTCTCCAGGATGTGACGACAACGATTGATTGGACGCACGTACGAAGAGTAAGTGCGGAGCTTGAATTTCAGTTAGTGCGATTTGAGCGACAGGATAAGTTTCTGCTCACCTCAGGAATCCTTGACGAGCTCGAGGCGCAAACAGCGAGGTTGAACGAAGGAGAAGCGTTGAAGCTTCGCACGGAAGCGCGCGAGATGATCCTGCCTTCTGGAATGGCTGCGAATTTTCAAGTGCTGGTGCTGAGGCGCAATCAGAACAGTGAGTGATAGCGACCTGGCTGGCGGAATACTGAGTTGGTGCGGAATTCCAGGAAGTTTCCAGTTTTGAGTTTCCAGTTCTGGTTCGTTGCGGCACTGAGTGCTGAGTATTGAGTACTGAGTGCTGAGTATTGAGTACTGAGTGCTGAGTGCTGAGTACTGAGTTCCGATTGCTTCCTGGCCAGAGCGTTTCGGTGACGAGAACTAGAAACTCGAAACTCGAAACTCGAAACAGCTAAAACAACTCGAACTTGATGGTGAGATACTTCTTCGGGTTCTGGCGGAAGTCGTAGATCAGTTTCACGCCTTCTGAGGAGAGTTGGTTCACGTTGGAATACAGCGCTTCGTCAGTCAACAACTTACCTACCGTCCCTTCACCGCGCTGGGCAGCTGAAATCACATTATCGACTCGTTCCGCGGTGGTGTTAAAGCGCGCGATTGCCGTGCGAGCCTCGTTATAGAGTTGCTCGTCCTTCAACAGTTTTCCGAGAGTACCCTTACCGGAATTGATCTCAGCGATCATCTCGTTGATCTGGTTAACCGACCGATCCAGGCGATCGGCCGTCCGATTGATTCGCACATAAAGTTGATCGTCGGTCAAAAGCTTTCCTGCCGTCCCACGCCCCGCCCGCAAATCTTCAGCGATCTTCCGCAATTCAATAGTGACGTTGTTCGCATTGTTGTAAAGCGCAGGGTCGTTTAGTAGACGACCTGCGGAACCCTGGCCTGACCGGATCTGTCGCATTACATCTTCCGCCTCACGGATGGTCGCATTCAGGTTGTTGTAGAGCGCTTCATCGCTGAACAGACGGCCGACGGTGCCTTTCCCATCCTTCACATCGCCTACGATGATACTGATCTCGTCAGAAAGTTTGCTTAGCCGCTGGGCTAATTCGGTCCCCGAGGTAGCAAAGTCGTTAACCGTATTCGATGTCGAAGATGGAAGGACGTCCCAATCTTTCACAGGCGCTCCTACGGACGTTCCCGGCGCGATATTGATCAGCATCTCGTTGCCCAAAAGACTTGGCGAACCCTGCTGCGCCAGCGAGTCTGTGCGAATTCGCTCATTTGCCGGACGACCATCGATGGTTGAGTCGATCAGCATGACCGCTTCCACACGATGCGAGTTTGGTATGTTCGAGGGGGGCAGCAAGGTGATCTGGTCTACTTTACCTACCTTAACTCCAGCCAAACGCACCTCGGCTCCTTCACGCAAACCATTCGCGTCGACGAAGCGCGCTTTCAAGTGGAGTTTCTTCGAGAAAGGATTCAGGTCGCCAGACGCGTTGAGGATCAGAAAGATCAGAATGATGATCGAAATCAGCACAAAGATGCCGACGCGTAATTGATTCAGACTAACTGATTTGTTTGATCTTGGCATAAGTTGTTTAGAGCTGAAGGCTCAGGGGGAAGCCGTGAACTATGCTTTGGTTCGCCTTCCGCCTGAGGGCTTCATGCACATCCTTTCTCTAATGTCCGCGCAGGAACTTCTGAATGTAGGGATCTTCAGCGCGGCGCAGTGACTCGTCAGTGCCGCTAAAAATTATTTTGCCTTCTCGCATCATCATCACCTTACTGTTTGTCAGGCAAAGACGCTCACCTTCACGTTCAAAAACTACCTGGCCCTCTTCATCGACCACTGCATATTCGGAACAGATGTATTGCAGGTTATTCATTTCATGCGTTACGAATATTGAAGAAACATCTTCCAGGTCGCGGAGCTTCATTGCCAGCTCGCAGATCGTGCGCGCAGTAGGCGGATCCAGACCGGCGGTTGGTTCATCAAACAGCACGATCTTCGGATCACCGATCAACGCCCGGGCTATCCCTACTCGTCGTCTCATACCTCCTGAAAGTTCGGCCGGCATTTTATCAATGGCTTCTTCAAGATTGACGAAGCGCAACATCCTGCGTACCTCGGGCTCGACCTCGTCTTCCGGAATGCCCTGCTCGTGAAGTCGATACGCGACATTGTCGTAGACAGACAGAGAATCGAACAGTGCCCCTTCTTGAAAAACCATTCCGATTTGCTTGCGGACGCGCATCATCTGGGTTTCGTTATGCTCGGTAATGTCCTCGCCGTTGACGAGCACGCGCCCAGAATCAGGCTTCAGTAGCCCGAGCACTATTTTAATGATCGTAGACTTCCCACCACCCGAGCCGCCAAGGATGATCTTCGTCTCACCCTTCATCACTTTGAAACTGAGGCGGTTGAGAATCACACGCTCGTCAAAAGACAACACGACATCCCGAAATTCAATAGCCGGAGTGACACGATCAGAGTCATCAATCTCCGCAAACGTGGACTCAGCAGCATTATCGCTGACCGGTCCGGACGGATGAGTCGTATGAATTTCCCTTGAGAAAGGCATGGTAAAAGCTCGCTCTACGTTACTGGCATCCCGAGCAGATATTGCAAAGCGCGGGAGAGGAAAAAGTCAGTGATGATCACTACGATTGAAGCGGTCACAACGGCACGAGTAGTTGAGCGGCCGACGCCAACCGTGCCGCCTTCGGTACTTAATCCTTTGTAGCAGGCAATTGATCCGATAATTAAAGCAAAGCAGAAAGGCTTGATAACGCCGCCAATAATATCATCCGACGTAATGCCGTCACGAACCGAAGCTATGAACGCGTCTATGGACAAGCCGAAAAGGGTGGTCGCGGCTATTCCACCACCGGCAATGCCAACCACGTCGGCTATTACCGTCAACAGCGGCAACGTAATCACCAGAGCAACCATCCTCGGAGCGACTAGTTTGCGAATGGGATCGGTGCCCAGCGCCCGCATGGCGTCGATCTGCTGCGAGACAGTCATGGAACCCAGTTCGGCGGCGATAGCTGAACCCACTCGTCCGGCTACCATCAACGCACTTAATACGGGTCCGAGTTCGCGAACCAGAGAAATGGCCACCAGACGCCCTGTTTGGGATTGCGCCCCGTAGAACTGAAGCGTTGGGTAAGTCTGCAGAGTAAGAACGCCACCTGTGAAAAAGCCGGTCAGCAGGATAATGGTCAACGAGCCGACGCCGATCACGTCCATCTGGGCGACGATTTCGTTGATGTAACGAGGACGTCTAAAGAGACCACGCGCGGCACGTGCGGCCATTAACGTCGTCTCCTGCAATTCGAGCAGAGCGCGCGTGGCGAAGTTCATTTGCAGCTTTTATGAGAGCAGTCTTTGAACGAGGCCCGAAACCAATCCGGCACTGGAGCCACCCGATAATTTGAAAGAAACGGGGGTCTAAGGTTGGTTTGTACTAGAAACTGTTGCCTCGCTATTACGCTGTGACCTATGCAGTTAACGAGCGGCCTATCATGCGCAAAATGTGAGCGATGCGTCAAGGCTAGATGTAAGGCCCGGCCTTATTCCGGGATCAAGACATAGAAAAAGCCGGTCAATTCGTTCGACCGGCTCAACTACTCAAATGCAACCTGTTATGGTCGCGGCGGGTCCAGGTTTTTCGGCACCGCAGGGCCCAAAGTATTTCGGCCGTTTGGAAACCGCCGTTGGCCGTTCGGAGCATTAGGACGGCGCTGATTGTCTTGTTGCCGTTGTCGTCGGAACTGCACCGCCTGACGCAACTCCCGCAAAACAGCGCGTTGTTCAGGCGTTAAGACGCGCCGAATTCTAACTTCCATCAAGATGTTCATCCGCATCTGGGCAGCCTGAGCGCTGGCCACTTCGCGTAATCGCTGCTCAACCAGCGCTTCATCCGGTTGATCTGCATCCAGCGCTTCATCCAGCGCCTGGTTTGCTGCACGCCGCCTTTCATTGATTGCGGCCCGCTCATCCCGCATTTGCTCTCGAATGGAGCGAATCTGCTGCCGCTGCTCGGGTGTCAATCTAAGTTGTTGGATCGGATCTTCAAACTGACCGCTCTGAACGCCAGGCTCGGGTGGTCGATTGGATTCCTGCGCGGACACCTTAGCCGCGACGTGAGCTGCGAATAACAGCAAGTGCGCCATCAATAGGATCGAAAGTTTTCGTTTCATGTTGTTTTCCATTAACCACTTAGTCCTGGCGATTGTAGCCATCACCCAAAGGATCGAAATCACTCTCATCATCGGCGGCCGTCAATCTCAAATCCGCCGCGAGCTGGTCGCGTTCTGCCTTCGTAAGTGGTTTGCGTTCCGGATTTATTGCGACTTGTTTCGAAGTGATCGCCGCTGGTTTCCCGCCGGACTGTGGCGGTTTGACCGCTTCGTTATTACCGCTGGCAATAATGGGACTGCTTTCTTCTTTGGCCTTGAGCGTCGCTAATCTTTCCTTAGTACGCGCCTCGACAAGCTTTTCGATTTCCGCGTCAG
Source organism: Pyrinomonadaceae bacterium (assembly GCA_041742785.1). Classification (GTDB taxonomy): domain Bacteria; phylum Acidobacteriota; class Blastocatellia; order Pyrinomonadales; family Pyrinomonadaceae; genus PSRF01. Next base: position 52,234 of record JBGTOA010000041.1, read on the forward strand.
TAGTGCTTGAGGTCAGGGCCGAATTAGTGTCGGGGCGAGACCGCGAAATAACCGATACGGCGAGTAAGCAGAAGACGACAGACGCGAGCGCCACTGCACCTCTTAGCCAGAGTGGTGACAGGCTCAGGAACTCGCGAATAGCAGCTAACGCCGAACGCTCCGTAGGCCGGCGAGTGCGTTCAGGCTGCGTGATGAAGCCCAATGTTTCCTGACGCCAGCTGAACACGGAATTGCGAATACCTTTGAACGCCGCGTAGTCTTCGGTGCATTCTGCGCACGAGTGCATGTGCCGCTGAAATCTTTGAGTCTCTGGATTGGTCGCTTCGCCATAGACGATTGCAATTAGTTCTTCTCGCCGCGAGCAACCTGGAGCACTTAGTTCTTTCTCTTCGTTCATACTCTCTCCAGCGTTCAAACTACATCGTTACCAAAGCGCTGCAAGCGTAGTTGCAACTGCTTCATCGCGGTATAAAGCCGGCTCTTGACCGTGCTCAAAGGCAGGTTCAAGGCGTCTGCGATTTCCCGGAAAGTCAGTTCTTCAAACTCTTTCATCAAAACCACCTGGCGCAACTCAATTGGCAGAGCGGATACCGCGCGCCGGACGGCTTCGATATGCTCCTGCCCCTCGACGACTCGCGCAGGAGAATAATGAAGCGGGGCGGAAAAACTGGAAGCGTTCTTTTCCTCTTCGTCTTCAAGAGCTGCCTCGTTTCTCACTTTTGCCCGACGTTGGCGCGTGATGCACTGATTAACAGCAATTCGGTGGAGCCAGGAAGAGACCTTTGCCTCGCCCCGAAAGCCTCGCAAGCTGCGAAACGCGGCAAGAAAGGTCTCCTGAGTAGCATCGCGGGCATCCTCCTCGCGACCCAGCATTCCATAAGCGAGGGCGAAGATCCGCCGCTCCCAGCGCTTAACGATCTCGCCGAAAGCCTCAGCATCTCCAGTTAAAGCTCGTTCCAGAATCTGTTCGTCGCTCGTAACCGTATCCATCCTTCTCGAGCAGGGCGACCAATAACTGCCTGGTTGATAGCCCCACTCAAGTAACCTGGGGCTTTCCTCTCAACACTTTAGACGCCCAACCTTGCAGCAAAGTCTGGAGAAATGCAGAGAGTGCCGCCGGGTTGGCTCAGGCAGTTCAACTCTTTGACTGCAGCGGTGTTAAAAGACGTTGACACTCTTCAAGTGCCTCGACATAATGATTCTGCGCCGGAAGCCCGAACCCGGCAAGTCGGCACCCCTTCCTTGAACTCATTCCCATAACTACAACGAGTTACCTTCGACTGCTAAACATGTTCGAAAACGTCAGGCGAGTTCGCCTCCTTTATATCGTGCTTGGTGTTCTGCTGTTGGTAGGATTGTTGCCGGTAGCGCTGGCCGGCACATTGCTGTCTGCTCGTAGTGCTGACGAATTGCGCTCGGTGGAAGGGCGCTATCAGGCGCAATTAGTGCAAGACAAGGCGCGACAGATCGAACTCTACGGCCGTCGATACCGAGATGCGGTCACCGGGTTAGCGCGTGCTTTTGAGATTTCAGGTGGTATCAAGTCCCTGACTGAAGAAGGTTATGAAACACGATTACAGAAGTCGCTGCAGGATGATCCGAATCTGATTGCGCTTGCAATCTGGCCTGTCGATGGAGAGCTTCGCCGAGCTTTTCAACCGGATGCGATTAAACGCGAGGAAGTTGACGAACGAGTCAGCGAGGTGCTCGCGAGAATGAGCGGTCCGGGCGTTATTGTTAGCCGCCCGCAGATAATTCGTTCAGGTCAGGATATGGCGCTGACGGTGGCGGCTGCGGTCATGGGCGGTGAGAGTAACGAGCAAGTGGTTGCAGCGGTGGTGGCCATCGTTTCATTCCAGGAGGTCTTCACTGCAGTTCAGCAACCCACATCGAAGAGCGAACGCGATTTGCTTAACGCCGGTCTTCCTGTGGTCTTCGTAGTTGATGTTAATGGCAAGGCCGTTGCACATCCGGAAGCCAGCGTCGCCTTCTCTGAAAAGCCGATGACGGATCTGAAAGTCGTTCAAGACTGGCAAGAGTCGGGGATGCAGGTCCAGTCCGCCCTCGCTCCGTTTACAGCGATTCGCGACGGACGCAAGGTCGAAATGCTGGGTTCTTATGCGACGGCTGAGCTTGATCCGAATGCGCGTCTGGGTGTCATAGCGATCCAGGATGAGGTCGCGGCGCTGGCTTCTGTCGCTGATATGCGTTGGCAGACTCTTTGGATCAGTCTGATAGGAGGACTACTAGCGCTTGTGATCGGGTTCTTCTTTGCGCAGAAGCTGAGCCAGCCCGTGCAGGAGCTTGCCGAGGGTGCGCAGCGGATCGCCTCAGGTGACTTTTCCCGGCGCATTGAAATAAAGAGCATCACTGAGCTAGCGAACCTTGGTAGCGCATTCAACCTGATGACGGACAGGATCGAACACTACATCAATGATTTGCAGACGTCCGTGACCGAGAACCGCGAACTGTTCCTCGGAACAGTGAAAGCCCTGGCAGCAGCGATTGACGGCAAGGATCCGTACACGCGCGGCCACTCCGAACGGGTATCTCGTATTTCGGTAGCCATTGCGCAGCGCCTCGGATTATTGGAAGACGAGTGTGAAAAAATTCGGATCAGCGCGTTGCTACATGATGTTGGCAAGATTGGCATCGACGATAACATTTTGAAGAAGCCTGCCGCCCTCACTGATGAAGAATACGAAATCATGAAGCAGCACCCGCAGAAGGGTTATAAGATCATGTCTCAAATTCCGGCCATGAAGGAATTTCTCTCAGGGATGTACATGCATCACGAGATGGTCAACGGAAAAGGATATCCGCAAGGACTCAAAGGCGATCAGATTCCGTTGATGGGAAAAATTGTCGCGGTTGCTGATACGTTCGATGCGATGACCACCGATAGACCCTATCAAAGCGCGATGAAGTTTGAAGACGCAGTAGCGAGTATTGAATCACTTGTCGGAACACGATACGATGCTGTCGTCGTCGCCGCATTTTCGGAAGCTTGTCGTGACGGTCAAATCCGTCCGGGCTCGGTAAAACTGAAAAAGCGACCGGTTGCCGATCCCCTGATTCCAGGGAGTCCAAAGGAGCATCAACCAGAGAGGCTTTCGGTCGCGTGATTTTGGAGGCGTCCCTCAGTGGATGCTCGGTCAATTTCATGGAGTCTTATCGGTAACGCGCAGAGTGGGCCGTGAGTGCCCCACAAAAGTTTCACAGCAGCCGCGTCCTTTTTGTGAGGATGCGGCTGTTGCGCTTATAATCAAAAACTTACGAATACAGTCAGATTGGCGTCTGTGTCGAGGCGCGGAGAACTAATGGGACTTTTTTGGAAACGTAAAAGCAAGGATCAGTTTGTTTCGCTTGGACTCAATCAACCGCGTGAGTGGGTAGAATCGCAGGACGACTTACCAGCAACGCCTCCGCTGGAACCGCCCTCAGCAGACAGGATCGCAAAGCCGTCCATCACTGACATTGAGGTGCCGCCAGTCATCACTGGAGCAGCTCCCGCCCCGGTGCCTCCTTCCGTCTCAGTGCCGGCGCCGCCAACTCCAACTCCACGTCCACATCCGGGGCCAGAAGTAAGCAAGGTTGAAAACGCGCCGTCCCGCCCCTTGCCTGCGCGCCCATCCTTTCAAACCTCGGTACTTGGACTGAACCTTTCAATCGAAGAGTTGCAAGCGCAGGAAGCCGCCCTCGAGCAGGAATTCTCGGCGCGCTTCAGGCGAGCAGTTTCGGCGACGAGAGAATCTCTCTCTGAAAAACTCGACACGGTTTTCCAGGGACTCAAGCAGATCGACGAAAACCTGTTGGATGAGTTGGAGGAAGCATTGATCGCTGCCGACATTGGGGTCCCAACCACGCAACATATTTTGGAGACTGTAAGGCGAGGCATTGCCCGGAAACAGATCAACGATCTCGATGCGCTTAAACTCGCGATCAAAGACGAGCTGTTAAGGATATTGCGAGCGTCCGAAGGCCAGGGAGTTGCTTCAGAGAATAGTGTTCCTGATGAGGTTGCGCCTTATGTGATGATGATTGTCGGCGTGAATGGTGTCGGCAAGACCACCACGATTGGAAAACTCGCGCAACGGATCAAGGTGGAGGGTAACGACGTTCTGATCTGTGCCGCCGATACGTTTAGAGCTGCAGCTTCTGATCAGCTGGCGATCTGGGCTGAACGAACCGGAGTGCCGTTGATTCAGCAGAAACAAGGCACTGATCCGGCAGCGGTGTTGTTTGATTCCCTGAAAGCCGCGAAAGCCCGCAACTCAGACGTGCTAATCGTCGACACTGCTGGTCGCCTACATAACAAGTCAAACCTGATGGCTGAACTCGACAAGATGAAGCGCGTCGCCGGCCGTGAAGTCGAAGGCGCACCGCATGAAACTCTTCTTGTCGTCGATGCTGTTACCGGACAGAATGGTCTGGAACAAGCGAGGCAGTTTTTGAAAGTTGCCGGAGTAACAGGAATCGTGCTGACAAAACTTGACGGCACTGCAAAAGGCGGTATCGCGGTCGCCATTGCCAAAGAGCTGAATCTTCCGATTCGCTACGCGGGTATCGGCGAAAAAGTGGACGACCTGGTCGTGTTTGATCCTGAGCTGTACGTCAACGGACTATTCAACTAGACGCTTGTGCTCTTTTATATCGTGCAACAAAAGATCGCCACAGTAGGTAATGCAAAGCCGGTGTGGACCGATATTGATCGGCGAATGATGGAACGTGCCTTGAACCTGGCCGAACGTGGAGCTGGATTGGTAAGTCCTGGACCGCTGGTTGGCTGTGTAATCGCTCGCGATAAGAAGATTCTTGGCGAAGGCTTCTATATCTTCGAGGATATTAAGCACGCTGAGACCCTGGCTCTGGAGCAGGCGGGCGAGTTGGCAAGAGGCGCGACTGCCTATGTCTCGCTTGAGCCCCACGCACATTTTGGTCGTACGCCACCTTGTACTGACGCACTAATCTCCGCGGGTATAGCAAGGGTAGTGGCTCCGATTGAGGATCCGAATCCTAAAGTTTCCGGCAGAGGCTTTGCGCACCTTCGCGGCCTTGGAATTCAAGTTGAAACCGGCTTAATGGCTCGAGAAGCTGAGCGCGGAAATGAGAAGTATTTCAATTACATGCGCACCGGCCGGCCCTTCGTGCATTTAAAGCTGGCCATGTCGCTTGATGGAAAGATAGCGACGCGCACGGGGGACTCGCGCTGGATCACCGGGCAGGTTTCGCGCACGCGTGTGCATCAGTTGCGTCACGAATATGACGCAATTCTGATCGGCGCCGGCACTGCACTAGCGGACGACCCGTTGTTGACGGACCGCTCAGGCCGCAAAAGGAGACGGCCACTGATTCGCGTGCTGCTCGATGAAACCCTGCAGTTGTCGCCAGACTCGAATCTGGCGCGAACTACCGCGGAAGCGCCGGTGCTGGTCTTTACCGCCAGGGGCGCAGAAACCGAAAAGGAGTTGGCGCTTCAGGGAAAGGGTGTGGACATTGTCCGGGACGAGTCATCCGGTCGCGATTTGTCGAGAGTTCTGGATCTACTGGGTAACCACGAAGTGCAATCATTACTGATCGAAGGCGGGGCCCGGGTCGCGGGTAAGTTTCTGGACGCGGGTCTGGTTCACAAGGTCAGCGTGTTCATCGCACCAATGCTCATCGGTGGTCGAGAGGCGCCGGGCGCGATTGCCGGAAGCGGTGCTGAGACTATTGCCGATGCTTTGCACCTACGCGAGGTCGAAGTGATTCAGCGGGACGGGGATCTGGAGATTACAGGTTACCTGGCGAACGATGAGGGATGACGATGAGGGATGAGACAGAAGACGCGGAGACACGGGTACAAGGGGACACGGAGAGAGGAAATGGATCGATGCGTCCCGGCGGTTATGAGTCCCGGTCTTCCGAAATCTCCGCGTCCCAGCCTTCCCGGGTCCCCGCGTCAACGCTTCGCCGTCCGCATCCCTTGAAACGTCTCGGACAGAACTTCCTTACCGACTCTCGCATCATCAATCGCATAATCGACGAACTTAATCCTGGCCGCGACGAGACCGTCATCGAGATTGGTCCAGGCCGAGGCGCGCTAACTGAGAAACTGATCGAACGTGCCGGCCGGCTCATCGCCATCGAATTTGACCGCCTACTAATCCCCCTGCTAAGAGAGAAGTTCGGAGCGAACTCAAATTTCAAGTTAGTCGAAAGTGACGCGCTCGTTACCGACTTTTGTGCGGAGATTTCTCCTGCGCAATCCGCTCGCGTGGTTGCCAATCTTGCGTACAATATCTCCACCGCCATTCTGCAACGCCTTATCGAGCAGCGAGGCTGCCTCACGGAAATGATCTTAATGCTGCAGCGCGAGGTGGTCGCGCGAATCACTGCGGGGCCGGGCTCTAAGGAACGTGGCTACTTGTCAGTGCTGGTTGAAGCATATACCGAGGCGGAGAGACTGTTCGATGTCGCACCGGGATCATTCCGTCCGGCGCCAAAGGTGTGGAGCAGTGTGGTGCGATTGCGATTTCGGCCGGAATTGTCCGTGGAAGTAGCGGACGAAAAGCTCTTGTGGTCCGTGGTTAGCGCCGGCTTTGCTCAGAGACGCAAGACTATTCTTAACAACCTGCGCGCATCGCCGCCTGCGCTGAATGAGTTACTGAAGAAACACGGCGGGGCGAGTATCGTGCTCTGTCGTGCCGAAGTCGATCTGCAAAGACGCGCTGAAACTTTGAGCCTCGAGGAGTGGTCACGTATTACTCGGTCGGTTCAGTGATCCTCCTTCTCATCTCAGCGGTTTTGCCGGATTTATCCGGATTCATGCCCCTTGCTAGCGAATGCCCTGGCTAAGTCCTTGAGTGTGTCGGCAGCACGCAACGATGTTGTTCAAGAGACGCCAGAAAACTTCTTGAATTTTCCAGTCTCGAACAAGGCTCGCGTATCGGCGCAACCGAAGCTCCTGATCACGATAGCTCGAGTATATTGCGGAGCCTTGGACGGGCAGGATTGCGGTAGTATTTTGCCCTCTAGTTTCAAGATCGCAAACTTACCACAACCTCAATTCCAGTCTTCGGTCTGAGCGACATGGCGGGAAACAACTCCACTTTTGCCTCTGACGCTAAGGGCAGCCGAAAGTGTTGGCCAATGCCCGCCAGCAACAGCACAACTTCCATCATCGCAAAGTAGTTGCCGATGCATGCCCGCGGTCCTCCTCCGAAAGGGAAGTAAGCGTACTTGGGAAGTGTCGCAGTCAGTTCTTCGGTCCAACGGTCCGGATTAAAACGATCGGGTTCCTCAAAGAAACGCGGATCTCTTTGCACGGCCCATTGAAACATGAACACTTGTGCTTTGGCGGGCACGCGAAAGCCTCCGATCTCACAATGCTCGATGGATTCACGCCCCACCCCGAATGCCGGCGGATAGAGTCGCATCGACTCTTTGGCGATCATCTCCGTGTACTTAAGCCTCGGCATATCGGCTACAGTCGGTGGACTTCCCTTGAGCACCTCATCGAGTTCATTGTGAAACTTCTTCTCGATCTCAGGATGCTTTGCTAGCAGGTACCAGGTCCATGAGAGTGTCAGCGCCGTCGTCTCGTGTCCAGCCAGGAAAATCGTCATTACCTCATCGCGCAACTGCCGATCATTCATCTGCGAGCCGTCGTCCTCGTCATGTGCTTCAAGCAGCATGGAGAGCAGATCCCCACGATCTGATGGGTTCGCTCGGCGTTCACCGATAATTCGAAAGACTATGTCGTCAATCTCTTTCGCGGCACGGTAGAAGCGTCGATGCCCCGAGGTCGGCAACCGATTGTCGAGGATCCATTGCAGCGTCGCCTGCGAGGCAAACGGCTTCACCATTTCCGACAACACCCGGCCCACCCTATCTGCATCGTCTGAAACGTCTGCATTGAAAAGCGTCTTCACGACAATCTCCAGCGTCAGTTTCATCATGTCGCGATGGATGTCGCGCGTTTCGCCGTCTTTCCAGGTCGAGAGCATCCGGTTAGCGTAGTCGACCATCACCTCGCCGTACGCACTAATCCTTTGTCGGTGAAACGCGGGTTGGGCCAAGCGCCGCTGGCGCCGCCAAAACTCTCCTTCACTGGTCAGCAGCCCCTTGCCGACAAGTCGTTGAAAAAAGGGCGACCGCAGTGAACGCGACTTGATGAAGTTCTTAGCGTTTGTCGATAGTACGTATTCGATGTCGTTGGGGTGATACACAAAGTAAACGGTCAGATAAAGGAACCGCATCTTCACCACGTCGCCGTATTCTCGACACAGGGTGATGAACGCGAGGGAGTCGCGATTAAACTCCGGCATGACGCCCTGGATCAGACTTCCTTTCGGACCGGGGGGATTGCGAGGATTCTTGGTCGGCATGCCAATCCGCAGGTTACACAGATTACGGAGAAGGTAAAAGTTGTGGCGTCAATCAGTTCTGGCTTGGCTTCTTTGCTGATCCGGTCACGTCGGTTAATCGCTCGGCTGCCGCGGAAGATTGGATGAGCGCTTCCAGCCGGCGCAACTTTGTCTCTTCCTTCTTCGCGCTCATGATCCAGAACACCGCGACCTTCTTGTAGTAAGGGGGTTGCACTGAAAAGAACTCCCAGGCTCTTTCATTTTGACGGAACCTTTTTTCATAAGCCGGTGTCAGTTTGAGCGCTGCGCGTTCGAATGAATAAACACCCGATTTGTTCGGGTCGCGTGCGGCGAAAGCTTTCAGTCCAGCTGGTTCCATGAGACCGAGTTTCTTTAGTTCTTCGACATGCTTAATGTTGATCAGGCTCCAAGTGCTCCTGGCTTTTCGCGGGGTAAACCGATTCACGTAACTGTTCTCATCAACGCTCTTTCGAACCCCATCGATCCATCCGAAACACAGCGCCTGGCGCACCGCTTCGTGATAAGTGATGCCTCCTTTTCCAGAGCCCTTCTTGTAAAAGCCAACCCAAAGCTCAGTCACCGCTGCGTGGTTCTCAGACAGCCATCTGCGAAACCCGGCAGACGTTTTGAAGTAGCGTGGATTCATCGCGCGAAAATCTTGACAGAGTCACCCTGTTGAATGGTGGCGAAGTAAGTCCACCAAATAACCAACAGTTGGAACGGAATGCGAATTAGCAGGTAGGCAGGGCCGTACTGGTGGCCACCAAACTCGACATAGTTAAACGCGGAATAGATATTTGCCGGCAGAATTCCAACCAGCATGATGATTAGAAGGAAGCCTGCTAACCTTCTTAATCGCGGGATCCAGATACCAATAGCGCCCAGCAGTTCGAATACGCCAGTCATGTAGATTAGTTCAGTCCGATAAGGAACAGAGGCCGGCAGCATCAGCGCCATGGCATCGGTGCGGATGAAGTGGCCAAGCGCCGCGAAGAGAAGGAAGAGCGTTAAACCAGTTCGAGCGCGCGCGGCAGCAAAGAACTTAAGATTCGAAAACCACCGCGAAAGCAGGGTCAACACAAGGAATGGGCCGACCAGTAATCCAACCAGAAATAGAAGCTGCATCAGTGCGTCTTCATTAAAGCGCACGCGCTAGTTAAGCACTGGAGTTCAGACTTGCACAAACTCCGGATCAAGAAACGCCCGCCGATCGGCGAGCGTTTCCAGCCCACTCAAGACTACTTGGTCTCATCCGGAGGAATGACGAGTTGCTGCCCCGCCTGAATCTTGTCCGGATCGTTTAACTTGTCACGATTCGCATAGAAGATTCGCATATATTCGTTCGAGTCGCCGTAGAACTTCTTGCTGATCTTCGAGAGCGTATCGCCGGAGACGATCGTGTAGGTTTGGCTGCCTTGCCCCGCTCCACCGCCAGCCGCTGCGCCCAATGCTCGCCGCTCATCAATGCTGATATCGGCGGTAATGTCGTCAGCGCTCGGATTCACGAGTTTGACCTGATCCCAGAACTTGTTCTTTGCGTCTTCCGATGGGGCGGTTGCCTTAATGTAGAGCTTGTTGCTTTCCACATGCAGGTTCATGAATTGAATCTGCTGTTGGTCCGCCATGTTGAGTACCGACTGGTACTTTTGCTTGAGTTCATTAAACCGTTGTTGCGCGCCTTGTTGCTGCTCGGCATCGGATGCACCTCTGCCAAACATTTTGTCGAACAGACCCATAGCTATGCCTCCTTACTTGAACAAAAAGATCTAACTTGAAAAATTGGGGGAGGCGCCGAAGAAGCCACTGGGGGGGGGGGGGCCGATAATTTCTTCGACGATTGGGATTACTTGGTTTCGGCAAACAGTCTAAGACATAAAGAGAAAACCAACAACGTTGGAAGGTGCTAGTCGATAGTCAGTTCGCTGTTTGCAGCTTCGCCCCCGGCGTTACCCGAACCTCACCGTCAACATGGAGATCGAACCACCGGAGGGTTCCCACTCAGCACCAACTCCCGTGCAGGTTTCTCAAATCGCACTACCCGGTCGAAGGGCTCGTCGTCGTGCTTTTCCCAAGCGTATGTATGCAGATTGTGAACCAGATTGCCGCGACCTCTGATCAACACTCCTTCATCGCGAGCTGAGGTTCCCCTACTCATGGTGATCTGCGGCACTTGTGTTTCATAGACGCTGAGTTGCACAACGGGCACATTAGCCTCGGGAAATAGATGGCAGAGTACTGACCGTGTTCAGTGGTCCTGACCCCAGCTCTTTTTATCAGCGCCACTTTGATTGGCCTGAGAAATGATGCAATCTTTTAGCGAGTTCCTATGGTAATGGCGAAAAGATTGGAGAGTGGAGAACCTTGCTTGGTTCGAGATCAGGTTCCCGCGTTACGCGCTCTGATTCGTCTTGCCAGCGTTCTAATCACACCGTCTGCAATCGACGGATGTTGTTCGAGAGACTTGCGAAACGCAACGCCGTTAAGACGCAGAACGTCAACTCCGCGCTCACCGGCTACCACGGTTGCCGAACGCGGCGCCGGATCAAGGATCGCCATCTCGCCAATCAAGCCTCCGGCTCCCTCTTTGCCAACCGGCTGTTCCCGGCCCAACTCCTGCTTGAAAAACATCACATCACCGTCAAGTACGATAAATACTTCACTGCCCTCCTCGCCTTCCCGACAAAGCACTGTGCCCGGCGAGAGAGTTTGAGCCTCACTGGTCTGGGCCAGCGATACTAAACTCTCAGGTGATAAGTCTCGGAAGAGATCTAAGCGACGAAGTGCCAACACCTTCTCAATCGTTAGAGGTTCGTACTTATTTCTTGAAGCGCCGGTCAGAATCCTCGCGAGCAATCCTGTTACGGTTTCGCGAAGGATTTTTTCACCGCTGTCAGACATTGTTTGGAGTAGCTCATCCGAAACATCGTTTCGTTCAAACAGGGCGTAGAGTGCGGTTACGCGGATCAGTGGATCGACATTGCCAAGAGATTCCCGCAAAACGTCCGCGACGGTGGGCATCGATTCGCGAGTAGCGAGCTTGGAGTGGGCGGCCAGGATCCTTTCGGTAATCTCAGGTGCTACATGTGCGCGTAGTTCTTCAAGAGCTGATGCTCGTTGCGCAGAGTTCCGGGACGAGAGTGAGTCCCTCAGGCTTCGGCGCAAGCTTTCGTCAGTAATGCTATAACTCAGCCCGCGCAGCAAACGTTCAATCGCCCGTTGACGCATGAGGTGCAAGAGCTCGATAAGGAAATCGTGCGTTCCGGAGGGCGACAGCCGCAACGTCTGAATGCCCAGAGCCGCGTTCTCAATGCGCGCCACCGCTTCACCGAGACGGAGTGCCAGTCCCTGCTTGTCGCCCATCAGCCGCCTCAGCACGGCTTCGTGTTCCTCTTTGGTGACGCGGTATTCCAATCTTAGCCGTTTGATAAAACTCTCGTCCGCCTTCGCGGAGCCCGACGTGTTTCCATCAAAATATTTTTTCAGTGCCTTCTCATAAGTCTCCAGCTGTAACCGCTTTTCTACTGCCAGGTGACTCAGCGGATCAGACAGCAGCGCTGACTGTTCTTCAGCCAGTTCCAGCATCACCTTTTCATGGTCCCCATCCTTGAGCTGCAGTTGATGGCGTAACGATGCGAGTAGTTGTACCTCTTCGCGCGTAACGAACCCGTCTGAGAGCGCTTCCTGAACGGCGTCACGATAGATTTCTACGATTTGGACCGAGTCTTTTGCTTTTTCCTGTGTCCGGATCTGGTGAATCAGCAAAGCCTCGTGCAGTTTCTTTGGCGGCTCAACGTCAGACCACTGCCAGCGTTTGATAATGTTCCGAGCCAAAGTCTCTTCGGCAAAATCTCCCTGGGTTCTCATCAGTCTGCGCGTCAGAAACAACGTCGCGACGAGTACCACCACAATTAGAAAAAGATGCGGAAAAGCCCAGGGAAGTTTCCGTAGTGAGGGTGCACCCGCAAACGTGTAGAAAAGAATGAAGGCGGCAAAGGCAGCTGCGCTGAGCACGATATGTCTCACACGAGCTGTTACGCCTCCCGTGTATAGAGCGACAACTCTTTCGAGAAGGACAAAAACGGCTACACTGAACCAGGCTGAAATCGCGAGCGTGAGAGTTGCCGCAACGGCGCGGGGAATTCTCGGCGCAAAGAAAAAGCCTGCGGTGCTCGCGTCGCCACCCGGTGAAAAAGCGGTGCGCCACAGATCAGGTTGATTGGTCCAACTACCACCAAAGTAGTAGTCCCACGTGCCCGCCTGCAGGTAGTAATAAAAGTAGAACCCAAACACTAAGCCTGGAAACGCGAAATAAACCAGTCGTTTCGACTTGAGGCCGATCTCTTTCCAGTATCCGTTCTCTTCATTTATGTCGGGACAGGATTTTTTGCAGGCGGTGCATTTGTGGCACTGAGAGTTGTCCGTCTCGCGCAAACCGTGCGGCTCAGTGTAGATTTTTTCAATGAAGGAGAGCGGGCAGAAATAGTTACACCAGGTCTTGCCTGTATAGAATGCACCAACCACGAAAGCGATCACAGTAATCGCAATGAATCCGAGAGCCAGTACTCGCCCGTCACCGTTGGTCGCAATCAGACGCAACCATAACGAGATGAAAAAGATTGTGAACGCGGCGTAGTAATAATTGAGCTCGAGTGTCTTTGATGCTCGGCGACGACCTTGGAGGTGAAGTGCGATGGGGAGTCGGGTAAAAAATGCCAAGGGACAGATCTTTCGCCAGCGGTGATAGCCGACGAGGACGATGAAAAGCGGTAACGCAGCGACCACCATGGTCCACACCACTCGTCCCGCCAGAGCAGGGAACAGGAAACTGAAAACCGGAACGCCGATAAAGACCAGCAAGGCCACCCACTTCAGGGGTGACAGCCATCGTTCCTGGTCTTCTTGAAATACCAACGACGGGACAACGGTCAGATCTGGGCTGGGTTTCTGAATGGAAGCGTCCGTTGGAATAAGGTTCATGAGTGAGTTGGAATCATAGAGCGTGGATTGGGTTTGAGGCAATCAGTTGAGATTGGATAGATTCATGACTCATGATCGTCAGAACCATGCGCGGCAGCCTCCTTCGAAGCAAAAAAGTTGCACTTCGGCTTGTTTCGTAATCAAACTGACCACGTAAGTCTTCTATGCCTCTGACAAAAAGCTCCAGCGGGCGTTTTTCTTTTCGCTCAGGAATACTGTTGACCCATGTTGCGCGAATCGATTACCGTTTCTCACCTGCCCGAGGGTGGGAGTTGTGAAATTCACTTGGGTCGGTCGGTAGCTATTGCCCGCGGCATTGACATGAACAGTTCCACCTTTGCGCGATAGAGGCGGGCGACGACCTCTTCTATCGTGGCGAATGGAACCACACTCCGGCCGCGTCACTCTTCATCGTTCATCCAGGCGAGCTTCATGCAAATCGTGCTTACGACGAGAATGGCTGCACCTATCGCATCCTATACCGATTCAGATTGGCTCAACAGAAATCTGGAGAAATTATCGGGGCGAACGGCATTCCTTTCTTTCCTCAGCCTGTATTGTTCGCCCCAGAAGTAATCAATCAATATCAAAAACTGATGCTCGTGCTTGAGCATTCCTCCGCACTTCTTGAGCGGGAGGAGTCTTTATTTCTGAATTGATTGCGACTCTGGTGAGAGATTACGCCCACTGACCACTAACTCACCGATACAGTTTGGCGCCCTTAACTCACACCGGGATCTTCCAAATTTTCCGCCGCCGCGCATCGTGGAAGTTGCGTACAGCGCTTTTCGATCAAACTTTCCCTCACCAAACCATGCTGGCAACCGCCGGTTTCAGATAAATATCCGCAATTCCGTATTGAATTTCGTCGGCTCGCGCGCCATTCAAATTGCACAGCACGACGATCGAGAGTTGCTCGGTCGGGAAGCGCGCCAACCAGATTGCCCCGCCACCTTCGTGGCCCACTACACTTCGACCCTTGTGTTCACCCACTGTCCAGCCAAGTCCGTAACCCCTTTGGGTTCCGTCTGTGAGCGTGGTTTTGTTCCAAAGCAGTTCGCGAGTTTCCGCTCTCAGGACTCTATTCGTGTTCAGGGCGGCGAGAAATGTAGCGAAGTCTGCTGCGGAAGAGTTGAGACCGGCGGCGGGATAGTCTCGAACGGAGAACGGGGTAAATCCAGCCAGCAAGTTGTGCCGATTCGCGACTATGTGCCTCTTGCTTTTTCAAAAAGCCGACTCTTGCAGTCATCCTCTCAACTACAGCAACCCTTCGTGGTTACTCCTTTTTAAACAAGGTCCACTTCCATGTTTCACCTGCTTGATTGGTGCCTTCGCCTTTCATGAGGGCGCCGTCGAGCGTGCCTTGCATTACTGAATAAGAATTGCCAATCACGAGCTGAATGTTATTGCCAGATTGTTTCCAACTGCCTTTCACGGTTCGCGGTGAGGTGATTCCGTTTTGCATCACATTGATGATGTAGTTGAGTTGTCCATCCTCGAGTAACTGAATGGTGTATTCGCCGGAGGAGGGACTGCTCCCGGTCCAGGTAGTCCCCACCAGGGACCCAGCCGCGTCACGCGGTTTCAAGTCAATACCCGTATCGCGGCTGCCGGTGTCGTTTGCCGCACTCGTGGAATTTGCTCCGTTGCGATCGTTGCCCGGCACGAATGGGCCTGCCACTTTTGCGCCGCGCACTGAGATAACCAGTTCATCTGCGCGGTACCCCTCTACCACGGCGAAGGGTTTCTGTTCCTTACCTGGGCCCAGGTCCTGCAGCACTCGTTTAGGCACGCGTTCCTGTAGATACCTGACGAGTGTCCCGAGTGTTACTTCACCTTTCTCGTTGGCCGCATCACCGCGTAAGGCCTCCACAAGAATCCAGGTGAAATACCCGTGCTTCTTCTCTTTGTACTCATAAGCCCGGTGTCCCACTGCCGTTGCATACAACGTGGCAAAAGCCTGCACTTCACGATTGCGCGTGTCGAAGTTGAAACCGCGCGTGTAAGCCGCGGTTAACGGATTGTCGGCATTGGCGCGACCGGCAGGGTCGTTACGACAAGCATCAAGAATTACCAGCACCTGTCGCACCCCAATTCTTCTGACCCGGTCCTTCACTTGCGCCACGTTGATCGCCGTCTGCTCCAACAAGTCCACATCGTTGCTGACTTGCGAATCTGATGGCAGCAGAAAAGCCTGACCGCCGCGTTCGATGCCGTGGCCGGCAAACGAGATCAGCAACAACCCATCGGCGGGAATCACCGCGGCCATGTTTGAGAGTCGCCTGAGGATGTTTCCTCGTGTTGGTTGGCGTTCGGCAGGCTGATCGGATGCCAGCAGCGTGACTTGTTCGCTCGGAAAGCCCGCGTACTGGACCAGCGCGTTCGCGAGCGCACGAGCGTCGTTGCTGGCCCCGCCCAGTGTGGTGATCTGTGTGTCGGCATATTGATCGACTCCGATCACAATGGCGTAACGCTTTTCAGTCTCAGGCAGCGCCTTCACCTCAGCAGCCGTCTGCACTTTTAAACCGCGAGCGGACTTCTGGGTCTGGGCGATGACTGATGGCGTAAGAACGAACAATGAGATTAAGGCCAACTGAACTGCTGCTTTGAGCGTAGACATAAAGCACCTCCGTGAAAGTAAATGTAAGGAGCGTCCCCTGGAGCGTGCCCCTTGTCTCCAATCAAGGTCATTGAGCAAAAGGGGAGCCCCGCGGAGGGACCTCCTCTGCCACTCCTATTGCGCGTACAGGTTAATTATTGTCTCGATCGCTCTACCGCACACAGCGCAGAAATTGTCCGTACGCGAGAACATGATGCAATCAACCTGGGGCCGATAGTATCCCCTGGCTTCGTACATCGCGCCTTCAAATGCGCCAACCCTTCCCGCGTATTTCTCTCTGGCGAAGAGTCCTTTCTCATTGGCGAGTTGCTCGGCAAAGAGTGCTTCCATCTCACTTTCAGGACGTTTCTCGGCGCGCAGTTTTGCGCGTCGCTGCTGAATCTCGCGTGAGTACGCCTCGTAAACGTCTTTGTTCCACGGCGTCGGAAGCGGAATTTCAGTTGATACCAGGTCTCTCCACTTAAGGCCGGCGGCATCGAGGAGTGCGGTGACGTTTGGCTCCCAAGGTTCTATTCGTTCACCAGCCGGAGCGTAAGCGACGGGCGAGGTGTAGTACTCATCCGCGAGCGCTGCAAAGTGATGACCGAATTCATGAATGAAGAGGTAGTTGGCCCACGCGTTATCGGCCGCCACGGTGCTGTACAGATTAAAGATCCCACCGCCTCCGTAGGTGCGGGTGTTGGTAAGGATTTCAATGAACTCGTAGGGCGCAAATGCGGCCGTTTTGCGAAGCGCTCGGTTGTCGAAACTCAAGACGTAACGCTCCGAACCGAATGCGTCATAGGTCGCACCCAGGGGCGAGTCGCGATAGATCCCGGTCGATGGTCTCGAAACACCACTCTCCGCAGCCGGTGGGCAAAGCGCCCATACGTTGAAATCCTTGCGGCGTTCTTTAAAAGGGGAGGTAGTGAAGAGCGCTTCAGTCAATCGTCGCGCATCGGCCTCAAACTTCCTGGACTCGCTGGCGGTGTAGCCATCTCCCATGATCAGGAGATCGACCTTGGTACCGGGCTCTCCCATTTTCTGAATTGTAATCAAAGGCGCCGGCGGAGGAGTTCGGGAGCGATCGATGAACATGTCACCAGGATCGACGACGGTGGTCCAGACCGGGACGAAAGCGTTTTTTGCATCTCGCTTTTTCAGCACTATCTGTACCGGAGCGGCTGGGGCAGGGAAACGCAACGATTCGTGAAAGGTCCGAGCAAGTTTTGTCGCCTCAGCGGTTGTCTCCCACTCGCCGTAGATCGATGCGAAGCTGCGGGAATAGAGTAGCTGGCCGGTCTTCTGGTCTTGGACTTCGAAAAGGTATTTGCCCAGATTGGTGCTGTCTATGTTCTGTTTGAGGGTGCCGGGCCACGGCAGTGGTTCAAGGACAACTTTGTCGATACTGAAGAGTTCCTGGGTGGCGTTGCCTGAATGGTAGTAGTCAAGCCGCATCGTCTGAGGCGTTGCGGCCTGGGCGAGCGTCGTGGCCAGGATGAATACGGCCGTTAGAAGCAGGGTGTTAAGGAGCTGTTTTTTCATGTGTTTGAAATTGATCTCAAGTCTCAACTTCAGATCTGAGATTTCAGAATTTCAGATCTTTGATTCAGATAGTTTCAGACCAAAGTCCTGCGCCTTGAGACCTGAGACGTGAGACCTCGGACTTGAGACCTGAGACTGACCCTGACGCTGGATCCTCTTTATCCTTCCGCCCTTCGGTACAGTCCACATATAAACCGTTCGATACAACGTCTTCCAGGGCACGCGTACGATTCGCTCAGGCGCCCAATCACCCATACGGAAATCGTGCGAGATGATTTTGGTTCCGGGTTTGAGTTCACGCAACAGTTTGGGGCGCAACTTTAGATTCAGCACATCTGACAGGTAAAGGGTGACAACGTTAGCGTCTCGAAAATCAGCGCGATAGATGTCTTCATTGCGAAAGCGCACTTTATCACTCACACCGGCCTCGCGCGCTGCAAACTCTGCCACGGTAATCATTGCGGGATCGATATCTATGCCAACTGCTCGAATGCCGTAGAGCTGCGCCGCGCGGATCGGAATGCGGCCATCACCCGATCCGAGATCGTAAAGCACATCACCCTCTTTGAGGTTCGCGAGCCTAAGCATCTCGTCGACAGTTTCGGCGGGAGTTGGTACGAAGATGACGTCAGGCTTGCGCATCGGACTGGGCTTTGAGCGATATGGCTTTTGCGCGACAGGGGCCGCTGTGTCGATCGCCACGATGAACACGAAAAAGCAAAAACCGCCGACGCAAATGAACTTACTCGTCCTCAATTCTGACTCCCTCTTGTCGTTCCATCCGGTATCGCTCAGCTTTTACGAGCCACTCGAGCCGCTTTTGTTGCGCCTCTGAAATACCTGTAAAGCGCAGACCAAAACCCACGTTTGGATATTCATACATTACCTGGCCTTCAAGTTCCAGCCACTCACCGGATGGCAAACGCAGCTTGAAGTGAATCACTTCGCCAACTTCCACTTTCCCCAGTGTCTCGACGAAGCAGCCGCCATTGCTAAGGTCGGCAGTGCGCGCCTGATACTTCCCAGCTGTGCTCAGCAGCTGGATTTCCATCAGCACCGGTATCCGGCCTTCTAGTCTTCGTTCTTGTGTCACCGGCGGCCTCCTTAAAGCTCGGGTGTCGGGTTTTAAAGAACTGAATGTATACCCGGTTTTGCTTCGACATCAACACGCTGAAGTGATGCGGCCAGTACCACCGCGTTGAGATCATTGCACCCGCGCCCTGCCGCGAAGCAGTACTGATGCCGAATGGACTTTTAGGCGCTTAGTCGACAGAGGCTGCGAGGTAACCGCCGGCCAGTGCGGCCAGGATCGCTCCACCAACTATGAGGCGATAGACGATAAATACGCCGGTTGAATGCGTGCGCAGAAAGCGCAGGAGGAACCAGATTGAGGCGTACCCGACGATGGCCGAAACCAGCGTAGCTACGACGAGCGGGACAAAACTTCCGGAGGGTAACTTCGTCAGGGCTTCTTTCAACTCAAGCAAGCCACTGGCGGCAATAGCCGGAATTGAAAGTAAGAAAGAGAAGCGCGCCGCGGTTTCGCGAGTTTCGCCGGCAAACAACCCGCCCATGATGGTTGAACCCGACCGGCTGGAACCTGGCAGTAAAGCCAGAATCTGCGCAAACCCTACCGCGAGCGCGTCCCGCAACCCGAGTTGTTCCATTGTCCGCTCTCGTTTTCCTACCCATTCTGCTACCGCCAGCAGAAGCGCGACAACAATCATCATCGTCGCAATGATCCAAAGGTTTTTGGTAAAAGTCCCTTCGATCTGCTTCTTGAACAACAACCCGACAATACCGACCGGAATGGAACCGATTATCACCAACCAGCCAAGCCACGCATCTTGCGATAAGCGGCCCCCAAACGGCGAATTGTTGTTTGCTGCAACTACCGGACTGCGGTTGCCACTAATCAGCGCCACGTGGTCGCGGACGAATGCGGTCGAGATGTTCAGGATGTCACGGGCGAAGTAGATCAACACGGCGAGCAGTGTTCCCAGTTGAATAACCGCGATAGTTGCGGTGGTCTGATGGGCCTTCAGAGTTGTTTCGAAGCCGTCGTAGAGTCCTACAGCTCGCGCTGCAAAAACGAGGTGCGCCGTGGAACTAATGGGGATGAATTCTGTTAGACCCTGGACTATGCCGAGGATGATTGCCTGGAAAAGAGTCATGGGGTAGTTGTTAGAGGTTGGAAGCTAGGTGCTGGGATTTTGGTCTTAGGTTTGACATATTTTAGCTTTTGAAATCAGTCCTAAACTCGACATCCACAGTCATTCCCGGAATGAGTTTCTGCGCGAGATCCAGTCGTACATAAAATTTGGCATGATCATCCCCGCCCGGACAATACTCGCTAACTGCCAGGGAAAGGCATAGGACTTCTTTCGCTTCTCGATCACCATAACAATCTTCAACACCGCCTCGTCCAATTCCATCAGGTACGGCATCTGTGCCTGCCGGCCTGCCGTCAAGGGAGTCTTGATGAATCCGGGATGAATGATGGTGACATCCACGCCCTTTGGTTGGAGATCGAGACGGAGACTCTCAAAGAAGGCGGACACGGCAGCTTTGCTGGCACAGTACGCGGCCGATTTTGGCAGGCCTCGATAAGCAGCAAGACTCGAGATCACTACCAATTGGCCCTCGCCTCTGGCAACCATCTCGCCGACCACTGCCGCCACGCTATTAGAGGCCCCAATCACGTTTACGTTTATGACACCGGCTACTTCGTGAGCATTCAGATCGGCAGCATCAGTAGTTGCGCCGATACCGGCGTTTGCGATCAACACATCAATCTTGCCGAAGGCCTCGCGCAACTGCGCTGCTGCCGTTCTTAAAGATTCGAGATCTTTCACATCCGCGGGTAGCGCCAAAGCCTTGCCACTCGTCGCTTCGATCTGCCGAACAATCTCGTCAAGCGTGTCTTTACGTCGCGCGACGAGACCTAAATTCGCGCCGCGCTGGGCAAGTTCGAGTGCCAGGCCCTGGCCGATGCCCGAAGACGCACCCGTGATCAGCACTACTTTGTTAGACCAATCCATCGATTTTTTTCGGAGAAGTGAAAACGTGTTCGTGGATAAAAATCACACCCGCTTGACCACCGGCAGGATGACCGGCTTTGCGCCGGTAAGCTTCTGAATGAATCGCTTCAGTTCCACGCGCAGGTGCTCTTTTAAAAGGCTCTCGTCCTTGAGCGTTTCGCGCGAAGCTCCTGCAAGCGCGGCTTCCACAACTCTCAGCGCATCTTTAACGTGACCATTACTGGAATCCAGGCCGCGCACGCCGCGCGTGACGATCTCGGGAGGTGTTTCCAGTAGACCGGTCTCGGCATTGATAACCACCACCAACGTTACCAGGCCATCGTACGCAAGCTGTTTTCGCTGCCGCACCGTGTCGTACTCGATCTCTTCGAATCCGGAGTCATCGATAAAGGTACGGCCAATCTCGCGCCGATCGATCACGGCTGCGCGCTCGCCATCGAGCTCCAGTACGTCACCGTTTTCAATCAGAATAATATTGGCTTCGTCATAACCGAGATGGTTCTTAACAAACTCCTTGTGGCGAAAAAGCATTCGGTATTCGCCGTGAATCGGAACCACGAACTTAGGACGCACGGCTTCGGTCATGATGCGAATATCTTCCTGTGATGCGTGACCGCTGACGTGAATCAGGCGTCGCTTCTCCTCAATAATGTTTGCCCCGCGTTTGTAGATAAATCCGATCATCCTCGAAATCAATCGCTCATTCCCGGGAATGATGCGCGCGGACAGCACGACCGTGTCGCCTTCGTCAATGGTGATGCCCTTGTAGACCTGCGTCGCCATCTGAGATAGAGCGGCGCGCGACTCACCTTGCGAACCGGTAACGAGAAAAACGATATCCTCATCGCTCATCTGTTTCGCTTCGTTGAGCGAGACCAGCAAGCCATCAGGGATATCGAGGTATCCAAGCCGATCAGCGACCTCAACATTCTTCTGCATTGAACGCCCGAGCACGCAAACTTTTCGATCGAACTGCTGCGCAACGTCCATCACGATTTGGAGGCGATGAATCGACGAGGCAAAAGCCGCCACGATGATCCGGCCATGCGCCTCGGCAAAAATCTCCACAAATGCTGGAATAACGGCACGCTCTGAAGGTGTACGGCCCGGAACGGTCGCATTTGTCGAATCCGACAACAGCGCCAAAACGCCTTCCTGTCCATACCGGCGGAACGAGCGCAAGTCGATCGGCTCACCAATCACCGGAGTCTCATCAACCTTGTAGTCGCCCGTGTGAATGATTGTACCGACTGGAGTCTTGATCGCGAGGGAGAAGCAGTCGACCAACGAATGCGAGACGCGGATGAATTCAACACTGAACACGCCGATGTCCTTCACATCGCGCGGCTCTACTCGATGCATCAGGGTATTCGCGGTGAGGTCGTGTTCTTCGAGCTTGCTCTCAGCGAGTCCGGCAGTGAAATGTGAACAGTAAACAGGAACGTTGAATCTTTTGAGGAGATAAGGCAGCGCGCCGAGGTGATCTTCGTGGCCGTGAGTCAGCACGATGGCAGTTATGTGGTCACGATACTCTTCCAGAAAATCAAAGTTTGGGATGCAAACGTCGACTCCGAACGCGGTTTCTTCGGGAAACCCCATACCCGCGTCGAGAATGAGCATCTCATCCTCATAGCGCACGGCCATGCAGTTCATTCCAAACTCGCCAATGCCACCAAGCGGTATTATCTCCAACACTCCAGCCACGCCTTGTTCCACCTTCCATAAACCGACCGATACTGTCTGAAACCAGCGCTTGAATTAAGCGGGAAAGTATAGCATACGGAAGACTTGGGCATTCTGGTGTGCGGCTTCGCCTGCACCGTTGTCGGCCCAAGCTGAACGGTTGAAGTCAGAGGCCGTCCCTGTTTGAACTCCCTGGTCGAACTGGCTTGCAGACATCAGCAGAGTGGGGTTTCCCAACATAAAGGCGGCTACTCGATCTGGTGATGGAAAAGCGGTACGATTCGCGCGTAATCTAATGAGTGAGAAATTCGGCTTCCAAACGAGTGGAGAGCAAACTCTCTGAAAGGCAAACCATGAAGCTGAACCAAATAGTACTCAGCGCGTCTCTAACTCTTTTGTTGGCCTCCGTGAGCTTTGCTCAGAATCCTCAAGGCGGGGTGGCGAACGATCCGCCAACCGCCGCGGAAGAGTCAGCAACTCTTCGTTTGCAGCTGGTCGAGGTGCAGGAGAAGGAAGGCGAGCTGCAGAACCGCGTGCTGCTGCTCGATGAGAATCTGAAGCCGGAGAACATCGAACGGGCGCTGGCAGGTGTCGGTTCAACCAGACCTGAAGAGTTACGGGAACAACGCAGGCGTCAGCTCGAGAATGAAAAGAAGAGTACTTTGGAACAACTGGAGCAACTCGCAGCCAGCCGAGCGCGTCTCGAGGCGGCCATTGCGAATGCCGATGCGCTGGCGTACCAACAGAGTGCCCGGGGCTTTCCTTTGGATCAGGCGGAGCTGAAATCAATTCGCTCGACTCGCGGCCTTCTAATCGCGGGAGGAGTTGCACTAGTGGGAATTTCAGTGTTGCTTCTCCTTGCCCGAAAGGTCTTGAGCAATAGAGTTGAATAGTCAGCCGTACGCTGCGATTCACGGCGGATGCTCGGCCAACTCTAGTCAAAGGCGTTCGTGAACGGCGAACGCCTCTGCCTTCTTCTGAGTCCCCAGCCAAATTAGTAGCTCTTTACGTCTCGCTATAGGCCAGGTGATTATCCTGGGTTAAAATCCATCAACGCTTCGGCGCCTATTCCCCAATCGCTCTTCTACCAGACTCCCCTGAATCGCGATTCAAATCATGTGGAAAACAGACTATCACTCGTGCTTGATGAAACTTGTTTGGGTCCAGAGGAACTTAGCGCTGGCCTTGTTGCTCGCATCTCTCTTGTCTGTCGTTGGGTGGACCACAGCCTCGGCTGAAGATTGGATGCAGTTTCGCGGCCCAAACGGCAGTGGAGTGTCGGCGTCCACAGGTTTGCCGGCGGAGTTTGGTCCGGAGAAGAATGTGGTCTGGAAAACCGCGCTGCCCCCGGGACATTCCTCGCCGGTGCTGACGCATGATCGAGTGTTTGTTACTGCGTATAGCGAACAGCAAACAGTTAGCGCCAAACAGCCAGGCGGAACCGCACAAGCAAATACTCAAATTAACGGGAAAGACAATTACAAGTTACTCGTCATCTGTCTCGACCGGGTGACGGGAAAGATTTTGTGGCAGCGGGAAGTGCCGCGTTCGCTTAAAGGGCGGCTGCAGAACGTCAACAATCCAGCGTCGCCGAGTCCGGTTACCGACGGCTCGAATGTTTACGTCTTTTTTCAGGATTTTGGCCTCGTTTCCTACGACTCTGCCGGCAAAGAGCGTTGGCGGCGGCCGCTTGGTCCATTCAACATCTTCTATGGCTTTGGCGCGTCGCCAATTCTCGTCGATGACAAAATTATTCTGCCAGTCGATCAGGACAACCCGAGTTCTTACCTGATTGCGGTTGACAAGAACAGCGGGCGCGTGCGATGGAGGGTTGACCGGCCGGTGGTGATCTCGGGTTACTCAACGCCCACGATCTACCAACCAAAGCAGGGTCCGAAACAGATCGTCATTCCCGAATCGTTCCAACTTTCGGCTTATTCAGTAACAGATGGCAAACGCGTTTGGTGGGTTCGCGGGCTCGCTTGCGAGATGAAATCGATTGCGAGCAGTGATGGCGAACATCTCTACATCAACGGCTGGGGCTTTCCTCAGAACCAACCCGGCGCCCAGGTGAAGACGATTTCGTGGGAAGAGGCCTTGCCGAAGTACGACAAGAATGGTGACAAGCAGATCGCAAAGACGGAAGTCACCGGCACCGATCCGATCGACAAGATGTTGACCTGGGCGTTCGAAGCGTTTGACATGGACCGCGATGAGAAGTTGAACCCGAAAGACTGGGAAGTGTTCCGCGCGATGATGGCTTCAGAGAATGGGCTCCTATCGATCAAACTCGGCGGCATAGGCGATCAGACCGCGAGTGCGATTCGTTGGCGCTACACCAAACCAGTGCCGCAGGTTCCTTCCACGCTGCTCTACAAGGGCGTGCTTTATATGATCAACGATAGCGGGATTCTGCTTTCGTTTGATCCGGTCACTGGGAACGTGATCAAGCAGGGACGTCTGCACGGTGCGATTGATAAATACTTTTCATCGCCGGTGGCCGCTGACGACAAAGTGTTTTTGATTGGTCAGGGCGGTCAGGTGTCTGTGTTGAAGGCAGCGGGTGATTGGGAAGTGCTGAGGGTGAATGAGCTGGATGATGAAGTTTTCGCGACCCCGGCGATCGCAGATGGAAAGATTTACATCAGGACGCGGGGTGCGTTGTATGCGTTTGGAAAGTGACACGAAAGACTATCCACAGATTAAACAGATGACACACACTGGAAGAGATCAAGCCAAGGAAAAAAGGAACTGACGGGTGCGAGGTGGCGATCAATTCATTATCGCGATTTCTGACCTGTTTCATCCGTGTAATCTGTGGACGAGGTGTTAGCGGATTCCCACCAGGCCCTGAACCGACTGGATCAGCTTCTCAGTGTCATACCCAATGCCGTCTTTGAAAACGATCTCGACTTTCTCGATGTCGAGAATGTTGGCCGCCGGATTACCTTTTACGATCATCAAGTCCGCCTGCTTGCCCGCCGCAATCGAGCCGATGCGTGCGTCTTCTCCGAGAAACTTTGCACCGTTGAAGCTGGCAATCTTGATTGCTTCGACAGGTGTGAACCCGGCTTCCACCAGTAGCTCAACTTGCCTGAGATCGCCGAAACCTGCCACGACACCACCGTTGCCCGTTGGATCCAATCCCGCGATCAGTAATCCACCGGCTGCGACAAACGCACGCTCGAAATCCATCGCTTTGCGCAAGAGCGTTACGAAATCCGAAGTTGATTGCACGCGCGCTCGCGCGGTCAGATAACGCACTCGTGCGTCGGTTGACATCACCGCAAACACGCGAGGATTCATCAGCGCGCCGGCAGCCCCGATGCCAGTTTGTGTTAAGGGTGCACCAGCGGCCTCGAAGACTGGCAGCGTCGAAGTAATCGCCACTTTCTTCGCCACCAGCGTGCGAATCGTCTCCTGTGCAGCAGCACTCTTGAGATCCAGTTGCCGCAGGCTCGCCGAGACAGCAGCGCCCGGACACTGATCGGGTTTCTTGTCCGGCACAAACTCTGAATTTGCGAACAGGCCATGCTCAAGGTTGTCGATGCCGATCTCGGCGGCTTCGCGGTAACCTACCGAACAGAGATGGCCCGTGACTTTCAGTCCGCGCTTGTGTGCTTCTTCAACAACCGCTCGCAGCTCCTCGCGCGTGATGTTCATATAAGCTTTGAAAGAGGTCGCGCCCTGATCGGCCCAGAAGTTCACCATGCGACGCGCGTCATCGGCGCCGGCAAGCTGGTGCATTACCGGCGTGAAGGCGCCCTTGCCTTCCAGGTACGGCGCGGTGATGTGCATTTTTGGGCCAATCATCCGCCCGCTATCGATCAGTTTTTTTATTTCGAGATCGGTGTAGGGAACGACACTTCCAGTGGTGCGAATCGTCGTGACGCCTAACGCGAGATATAGACGTGGAAAACTGCTACCCATGTTCGAATACATCGGCGGGGAGCCGCCTTGAGGAAAGAACATGTGGTTGTGCATGCCGACCAGACCAGGAAGGACGGTGTAGCCTTTGAGATCGAGTACTTGTACGTTGGTGGGGACGTTCGCAGCGGCGCTTGGTGCAATCGACTGGATCTTGCCTTCAGCGATCACGACTGTCTGATCTTCCTGCGGCGCTGCCCCGGTGCCGTCGATCACGCGAACGTGAGTAAGCGCGATCACCGGCGCTTCCACGCGGACGAACTGTTGGCGCTCAGGAGTCTGGGCCAGGGAAGTAGTCAAACTGGCGAGCAGTACAAGAAGGATGTTGATTATTTTCATAGACTGATTCAAGAGGGTCTGATCTAAAAAGCGGAAGTCAGCCGACAGATTACAATAGAACAGTGCTCCTGTAATCATCTGTTGGTCGCGTAACGCAGATTCAAACAACTGCTGGCTGTGTAGATGGCTCCCTTGGAGGCATCCGTTTCGAGCGCTATAACCAGGAGCGGTCATTGCCTGACCAAAGAACACGCGGTTTACTGTGCCCCGTCTTAAGGACCCAGGGGTTCTGGGTGCAACGCTGAAGGGTTTACCGTCCACATTTGTGCATTGAGATTCTTCAAGGGCCTTCTCTGGTGTTGTGATTGGCTGAACGCCCTTGCCGGTGAGGCCAGTCTTCGCGCTTACACCGTCTCGGAATTCTTCGGCTGAGGCTTGGGTCAGGCAGGACACCGCACGAGGGCCAATAAACAGAAGGGTGATTAGCAAAGGTGGAATAGACAGGACGGCAATTGCAGAGACCTGCCTTCCTGGTGCAGCGCGAAAACTACTCATTTGACTGAGGCGTCCTGCCCTCCTTCGGACTTCAATGCCGGTCGCAATTGGGACTGCAAAATTCTATTCCCATCAATGCATCACTTCAAACGAAAACTTCGGGCGATAGAATCCATTTGATCTCGAAAGCTCTCAAGCTTGTCACTGGCAATCGTGAAGTGGAGGAGGTAATAAGTCCGGTTATCCAGTTGAAGATAGTAGATACGGCCGTACATGTTTATTCCGTTGGCAACGTACACATACGAAAACTCTGTTCCCTTCAAGTGTCCGCTAAAATCTGTCCCGTTGCAGTCGCTGCACACTATGTAACCAGGCAGCCTCTCTAATTCCCACTTCTCATCTTCACGAAACATGGCCTCGGGATTGGTACCCGAGGGCACGAATTTCTTGCGCAAACGCAAGTTGCCGCTCCTGGGATCATCGCCATTGATGAAATCAAGGTGCTTATGCACATCAAGACGAGGGACAGCCCTCCATAGAGGCGAGGGCAGGTCTAATGCATAGTCGAGAAAGTCTCTGGTGAAAGTTTGCGGTTGGGCAGTCGTGGTCATGCTCAAAAGCATAATGAACCAACGCGTCAGAAGAGTTTTTCGCATTGAACTAACTCCTGAGCGTCTCGAATCATTTTGTCGCTTTCAGGAATAGCTGAATACAAAGATTGCTTTTGCCAGGTCTCGCCGGGTCACCTGTCACTGCTACGCACCTGCGCGTTGCGGAGTCTCGCCTGGTTAAATCATCGAACCGGCGCACCGAGCTTTTCGGCGGCATCGTGAGGTCTTTTTCCGGTTTCGAGAAACGACTTCATCCGCATCAGATCATCGTCCATCTCGTGTTTTGGATCGACCCCAAACAACGCTGCGACCGCCCAAGCCGCTGATCTGAGAGGCCAGTAACTGGTGACGCTGGATGTTATGGTCGGTATTGATTTGGATCTGTATGGTTTTCTCCTTGTGATTGTGATTAGTCAATACCGACGCTCCGCGTCAGTCTGCACCTGGTCCTTTTCCCGCCATGGCCGTGGTGCATGGGCATGCTCCCCTGACCGACGCCGCCATAAGAGGCGACGGTCACATGCGGCGCCGTCAGCTCATCGCCCAGGGACTCAGTGATCGTCCGCGGGACTCCTGCAGCCGGATCGATCTCGTCAAGCGCGTCGCGGTTCCCCTCGAAGAGCTGGATCTTGCCGAGGCTCAATCCCAGAATCTGAAAACGACCGACGGATTGCAGAAAGCGTCGCAAAGGCTTGATGTGAAAGCTTTCGGCAACGACGGCCAATTCCGCGACCGGTCGCTGAAGCAGGAACACTCGAAACAGAATCGGCCCGCTCATCACGGCCAATCCTTCCCATGTATGATTCCAGAAGCGTTCGTCACGAGCTACGGCTTCCTTACTATCGGTGGCGTTATCTGTATGGTGATTGGTGGAGTAATGCTTGTCGATTCACCCGCCGGCTTTATGCGTGTGTCGTTGAGAATAATTATCCCGTTTGCTGTAGCGACCGCCGGTGTCACTTTCTTCCTGGTCAGCAGAATCATCAAGGCCCAGCGGACTCTGCCCCAAACGGGGGGCGGGCAGATGTTAACTGCGGACGCAGTGGCCGTGGAAGGGTTTGAGAGCGACGGCGAACGGTATCGCGGGTTGGTGCGCGCAAGGGGAGAATTGTGGCGGTCGATAAGCAGCTCCCCGGTGGCTGCCGACCAGCGGGTTGAGGTCCAGGGCCGTGATGGCCTGACTCTAATCGTGAAGTCGGCCGGTCAGAAGAAGGTCTTATCAATTCAGGAAGAGCGAAAGAGCAACCAGGAACCGGAAGATTCAGTTAAGGAAAGGAGAAAGAGATGGTTTTAGAAACGATAGGCGTACTTGGCATGGTTATTGGCCTGGTAGTCCTCTATTTCCTAAGTTGTATCCGCATAATAAGCGAGTACGAGCGTGGCGTGGTTTTCCGCCTCGGGAGAGTGTTACCCAACCCAAAAGGCCCAGGGATCATAATGATCTTTTGGCCGGTTGATCGGATGGTGCGACTAAGCTTGCGCACGTTTGTTAAAGATGTGCCGTCCCAGGACGTGATCACTCGAGACAACGTCTCGGTGAAGGTTAATGCAGTCGTCTATTTTCGAGTCGTCGACCCGCTGCGGGCAATTCTCGAGGTTGAGAACTACCTGTACGCGACGAGTGAACTCTCGCAAACGACCTTGCGCAGTATTCTCGGACAAGCTGAGTTGGACGAATTATTATCAGAGCGTGATCGCATCAACCGGCGCCTGACAGAGGTCATCGATGACCAGACAGATCCGTGGGGTATCAAGGTTTCGACGGTGGAGGTCAAACACGTTGACTTGCCGGAAACCATGAAGCGAGCCATGGCATAACAGGCTGAGAGCGAGCGTGAGCGGCGGGCGAAAGTGATCCATGCGGACGGAGAGTTTCAGGCTGCGACCAAGCTTCGGGAGGCTGCCGAGATCATCCAGCATCAACCAATGGCCATGCAGATGCGCTTCTTGCAGACTCTTGCTGATGTGGGCAGTGAAAATAACACCACGATCGTGTTCCCGATTCCAATTGATCTCTTCACTCCATTTCTAAACCAGGTCGATGGTCACGGGAGTCCGGGGAAGTCGGAAGCGAAGGTCCAGGCTACCAGCTCTTGAGAGAGTTCGTCAGCAGTTGATCGGAATTGCGCTATCCAGCCATGTCCTCCGACATTAGTGCTGATCGGCATGCTTGTGTCCAAGCTCGCGGAAAACATTTCCGCTTCCCCTCGCTACTTCCAGCTTTTCCCTTTTTATCGCAACCTCTCCTTCAGTCTCTTCAAACGGTCCTTGACCAGATCGATTTCACGTTTGGGCCCAACGAAGTTTCGATCTTCGTCGATGACTGACAACGGAAAACCGTTGCGGATTTCGGGCACGGGCACGGAAGCGACAATAATCACCTAACACACACTCTCTCTGTTTCTCTTGCAACCTTTCTTCTAAAATATCCTTGTCCGAGTGTTATGACGCCAAAACCGATCCTCAAAATACGAGCGTTGAAGCTGTACCTCTTCTCTGAGATGGTCATAACTGCTGAGCGCATCGTAAGCTTTCTGCTCGAAGACCGCGTTCGGCTGCGGTCCTGAGCAAATGAGTATTCTTAGAAAAATCAAACGAGTTGCGCGAGGCGATGTAAACGCGAAAGCCGTTGCGCTTGAAGTGATCAGACGCAGCAGCATCGCCATTCGGTCCAGACGCGAGCGTGCGACGCTAAGTAAGTCAATCGAGCGAAGGGCGGCCCTGCGGCCCTCATTTACTCGTATGCCTGCGGCAGAATTGCTTGCCCATTTTCGCCTCCGCACAAAGCCCCTTTTTATGCCCGGTTTTTCTCGTGACACCGAGAGTTCCCAACTAACTCTCTTTCCGGAAGAAACCAGGAAACTACTTGAGTCGACCGAGCGCATCGTCAATAACCACGCCTGGCCTTTGCTGGGCCTGGGCGAGAAAAACTTCGGAGAGCAGATTAACTGGCATCTGGATCCAATTTCCGCGGTTGAGTGGCCGCTTGAATATCACGGCAATTTGAACCTCTTCAGAAGCGATGGTTCCGATGTGCGCGTACTCTGGGAGTTGAATCGCATGTCGCAGGTCGTCCAGCTGGCGCGGGCTTATGCACTGACGAACGACGAACGCTTCACCGCTGAGTTTTTTGCACAGGTTGAGAGTTGGCGCGCGCAAAATCCGTACGGTTATGGCGCAAACTGGAATTGCGCGATGGAAGTTGCGCTGCGGGCTATGAACCTGCTGGGTGCGTTCGAAGTTTTTCGTCATTCACCGTTACTTAACAAACAGAACCTTGCCAACTTACTTGCGACGTTTGATCAACACGGCGCGTTCATTCGATCACACCTTGAGTTTTCCTATCTGGCGACCAGCAACCATTACCTTTCCAACGTTGTTGGATTGCTCTGGCTGGGGATCTTGTTGCCGGAACTGGCTGCCGCCGATGAGTGGCGAGCATTTGGTCTGCGTGAAATGCTGCGCGAAATGAACAAACAGGTGTTACCAGATGGCGTCGATTTTGAATCATCAACCGGCTACCATCGTTTCGTTCTCGAGCTTTTCTCCCTATCCTTCATCCTTTGTCGCGCAAACAAAATTGAGATCGAAGCTAAATACTGGGAAAAGCTGCACCAGATGTTTGGCTATGTACGCGCTTACCTGAGACCTGACGGGCATGCGCCACTGATCGGTGATTGCGACAGCGGGCAGGTGTTTCCCATTCGAGCGCACGCTGGAGATGATCATGCCTACGTTTTGGCAATCGGCGCAGTAATGTTCCAGGACTCAAACTTGAAAGACCAGCACCTTGGAATGCCGGAGGAACTACTCTGGACGCTGGGCGAACAGGGCGTTGCCGAGTATCGGTCATTGGCCGCTGCTGAAAGCGCGGCGCGGTCGGAGAGTTTTTCCCACGGCGGCATTCATTTAATGCGAGATCGGGATCTTTACCTTCTGCTGAATACTTCCGGAGCCGGAATTAGCGGCCGCGGTTCGCATGGTCATAACGACGCGTTGAGTATCGAAGTCTCAGCTTGTGGGCATGCGTTTATCGTCGATCCGGGCTCATCTGTGTACACTGCAAACTTGAAAGAACGTCATGATTTCCGTTCAACGGCGTATCACTCAACTGTCCAGGTTGATGGAATTGAACAGAATACTATCGAAGAACTGTTGCCCTTCGTGATCGGTAATGAGGCGCGGCCGAAGGTATTAACTTGGGAAACGGGCGCTGAATGGGACCGGATAAGTGCTGAGCATTGCGGGTACTTGCGGCTGCCGGAGCCGGTTACACATCGTCGAACCATTACATTTGACAAAGGCAAGCGCTCATGGCTGGTTGAAGACGAATTTTTCGGCATTGGGAAACACGATTTCGCCGTGCGGTTTCATTTTGACGAAGGTATTCAGGTCAGTGTTCTCGACGACTGGTCCGTCATGGCATGCCACTTGGTTAGCGGCACGAAGCTTTATCTGCGCTCGCTGGACATTGAAAGGCCGTTGTTGGAGAGGCAGTTTACTTCGCGTGACTATGGATCGAAGGTGTCGTCCATAACAGTGTGCTGGAAAATAACAACCACTGTTTCTTGCAAGTTCCAGTGGGAGTTGGTGCCGGTTGACGCCGGAGAGAATGAAGCGGACCGACTCGGAATAGTCCAAATCAGTGGTCAGTCGCTCAAGCGTTCGGAGTTCAACCTTTAGCTTGTTGTCTTTGCATATTCAAGATGATCTTTGGTTAGCAAGTTAAAGCTTGAACTCCGAACGCCTGAGCCACCAACCACTGCCACTACCTTGTTCACGGCACCTTGCAGCGCGAGCTGTTCGCGGCAACTTTCAGCGCGAGTTCCCTCGCGCGCCTGAATCTGACGCTCGGGTATGAATGATGGATTGATCGCATCTGAGAACTCCTCGCCAATTATTGGCCGGCGGTTCGCGTCTCAAATCGGGTGGACGATCGTGGTTCGTCTGTTGATGACCGCCGTGAGCGTCCTTGCGGGAATCGTCGTGGCACGCTGGCTTGGCGCCGAGAGCATTGGCCAACTCGCAGTGATCAATGTTTCAGTAGTGATACTTGTTCAACTGGGCAGCGCAGGCCTTCCTTCCGCTAACACCTACTTCATCGCAAAAGACACAAAGTATCTCTTCACCGTGGCCCTCAACTCGTTGCTTTTCACAGTCGTAGTTGGCGCCGTGCTGGCCTTTGGCTTAACTATAATGGCGACCACTCGGCCCGAGTGGTTTGGGTTCGTTGCGCCTGGCTTGATCGGAATTGCTGCTATGTCGATTCCGTTCCAACTCATCGGGCTCATCGGTCTCAACATTTTTCTCGCCGTTGGCGATGTCAAACGATTCAATCTGCTGGACCTGGCCGGCCAGTCGTTTGTACTGGTCAATGCCATTGTCGCCTTGATTATTCTTCGCTCAGATCTTCTGACGCTCGTTTTCCTGAATGCGGTCGCCAGTGCCGGCGCCGGGATTGTGATTGCAAGCCTCGTCGGCAAGTATGGCTCGAAATTAAGGAATGGATTTGCAAGCTGGCGTTTTGATCTGCGACTGCTGGGACGCATGGTTCGTTATGGAATGAAGTTTCACGTATCTATTCTTGCAGCCGCCCTGATATTTCGCGCAGATCTGTTGGTAGTGAACCATTTTCACGGCGCGGCTGAGGCCGGGATTTACAGCGTTGCCGCCCAGGTGGCCACAATGCTCATGTTATTGCCCGGCGTGATCGCAACTCTGTTGTTTCCGCGCCTCACCGTTGCCGAGGACACTCGCGGAGAAACTACCTCGAGGGTTACGCGAATCACTGCGTTTGTGATGCTCTTCATCTGTTTGGCTGCCGTGCCCATTAGCTTTTTTCTGCCCGCGGTGTATGGACCAGCATTCGCAGGAGTCAGTGTTCAATTGTTGATTCTGCTTCCCGGGGTTTATCTTATCGGCGTTCAATCAATACTGGCACAATATTTCAATGCAATAGGTCTACCACCAACGATACCGGCTCTTTGGTTGATAACTCTCTTCGCACACGTCATCTTACTCATAGTGTTGGTTCCGTCCCTGGGCGGACGCGGCGCTGCGTTGGCTTCCAGCCTGAGTTACGCAATGATCTTTTCCCTGATGCTCTTTTATTTCAAAGCCTGCACGGGAAAATCGGCGGCGGCAATACTTTTGTTATCGCCGTATGAGCTCCGTGGTGTCATCAATCTGAGAAAGCCGCAGGCATCATAGTGTGAAATGCAAGGATGATGAGCAAGAACCAGCGGGAAAATCTTTGGGCCTATGAAAAACGCCTTGCGTTCGTTCAGGGCGTTATCAGGAACAACTTTCCATCTAAGGATCCCGCAACAATTCAGATTCTCGATGTCGGTTGTGGTAACGGATCGCAATTGTCTCTACGGCTCGCGCATCTTGGCTTTGATGTCACGGGGATAGATCCTGACGATTCCTCGATCGCACATGCCCTGCGACTGGCCGAGAACACTCCCCAGGCTCGCTTTTTACGCGCGTCGGTCGAGGACGTCGAGGATACTTTTGATGTTGTCATCCTTTCCGAAGTGCTTGAGCATGTAAAAGAACCTGAAACGCTTCTGAGGGCAGCCGTCCGGCTTTTAAAGCCGCCCGGCATCGTAATCGTGACTACCCCTAACGGTTTCGGTGAGTTTGAGATCGATTCCTGGCTATTCAGAGTTTTCGGCATGCGGCATATCGTCGACCGGTTCGCGACTAAGGAATCCCGGACCATCGCATCCACTGATAACGACCACAGCTGCCACGTACAATTTTTTACGCGCGGTCGTTTGTACAGAATTTTCAGAGAATGCGGGTTAGCTGTGTGGCGCGAAGGCGCAGCCAGCCTCTTTGCGGGACCATTCGCCGGTCATTCGCTAGCTCGTTCGTCGCGATTTATCAGTTGGAACGCCCGGGTGACTGACAGGTTACCCATGTCGCTGGCGAGTGGATGGTACTTTGCGTTGCGGTTCGCCAAACAATCAGAAAGTCAGTCAGAAGCCAATAGAGTGAAGATCGTCCTGGTGGTCCTCACCGGTGATGCAAAGCAAGCGCACGAGACGCTCACCAAAGAATACCCTGAAGCCACGATTGAAATAATTCCTCGTTCCGAAATTGAGGTCGGAAGCCTGCCAGCAAGACTCGCACGACTGCGAGCTCGCCGTCCCGCAGTTTTTGTCATTGCCACGGAACGTCTGGAATGGCAACGTGGCCAGGATTTGTTCATGTTGTTTGGCGCGATGGCCGGCGCGCAGACGTTAGTCATGCTCGATGCTCACGGCGGTGTGAGGTGCGAGTCCCGCGCACAGGTGCTTCGGCGTTCTCCCGAGCGGCTCCTGCAAACCACTGCTTCAAGTGCCGGCATCCTTGCCCGCGCGAAACGCGAGCTTCGAAATCTCGAAGCAGAAATGCAAAACGGCGGATCGGTCCCCTGCTGTGAACGTCAGTCTAACGGCCAGAGTAAAACTCAGATACAGATCGTTTATCTGCGAGCGACGCCCGGACCCGGAACTCAAACTGGGGGCGCCGCCACTCACATCAATGGCGTTGCAGAAGGCTTACTGTCACTGGGCGCTGAACTTCGCATGGTCAGCAATGACGCCATCGCTGGTCTCGATGAGCAGAAGGTCCCATTGACCATTGTTCCACCGGAACCTCGAGGAGGGTCGCGGGCTCTTTTTGAAATCCATAACAACAACGTCTTTACTCGCGGTGCGTTGCCGTTAATTGAAAGCGATCCCCCTGATTTCATTTACCAGCGCTATGCGCGTTTTGGCTGGGCCGGAGTGATCGCAAGCAGACGCACCAAACGACCCCTGTTTCTCGAATACAACGGTTCAGAGGTCTGGGTTGGCCGGCATTGGGACCAGGTGGGCATGCTTCAGATGTTGGAACACTATGAACGCTTGAACTTGGCGGCGGCGTCTCGCATTTTCGTGGTTTCAGAAGTAGAACGTCGCAACCTTGAACGCACTGGCATACGTCCTGACAGGATCATAGTGAACCCGAATGGCGTAGATACGGAAATTTTTCGCCCGAATATTGGTGGTGACGAGATACGCAAACATCTTGAGATACTTGACGACGAAACACTCATTGGCTTCGTCAGCACGTTCGGTCCGTGGCATGGCGTGCTGACTCTTGTCGACGCAATCAGAGCAATTCCTGCAGCCTCCCGCGCGCGTTTTCTGCTGGTTGGCAGTGGCAGTCTGCACGCTAAAGCAAAACAAGGATTGCAAGCCGAAGAGCAAAAGGGTCAGGTCATCTTCACTGGCTCAGTTGAGCACCTACAAGTGCCAGCCTTGCTCGATGCCTGCGACGTGCTCGTGTCGCCTCATGTGCCACTCAGCGATGGCAGCGAATTCTTCGGCTCGCCCACAAAGATTTTCGAATACATGGCCATGAGTAAAGGAATCGTTGCCAGCAGGCTGGGCCAGATTGGCGAAGTCTTGAGGAACGAAGAAACCGCTTTGTTGGTCGAGCCGGGCAACGCGCAACAATTGAGCGCAGCAATTGTTCGCCTTGCCGAGGCAAAAACTCTACGCGACTGTCTGGGCGCAGCAGCGCGTCAAGTCGCTATCAAACATCACACGTGGAAGCGCAACGCGCAAGTAGTACTGGACACGTACCGCGCCTGGCTCGAAGAATGATTAGAACTATGGCCAGCCATGAAGACGGAAAGTGAAGTGTCGCTTCAAGCCGAAAAGGAACGAGCTCGCCGGCAGTGGTCCGACGATCCAGCCGGCGCCGTTTATGGCCGGCAAAAGAAATTCGGCACGCGCGAATTCTTCGACGAAGTCGAACGACATCGCTATCAGGAATATGCTCCCTGGATGCCACGTGTGATGGGGTTTGATCAGTATGCCGGCAGCAAATTGCTCGAAATCGGTTGCGGCATGGGAACCGATCTGATTCAGTTTGCCCGCGGCGGGGCAGTTTGTACGGGAGTTGATCTGACGCCACGCTCAATCGAGATCTCACGCCATCGTTTTGCTGTTTATGGACTGCCCGGGGATTTTCTGTTAACAGACGCCGAGCGACTACCATTTGCCGGCGAGAGTTTCGATGTAGTCTATTCGCATGGCGTGCTGCATCACACACCGGATACGGCAGGCGCCATCCGCGAGATTCATCGGGTGCTGAAGCCGGGCGGCATTGCCAAAGTGATGCTCTATTACCGCGACTCACTCAACTACTGGGGCGCCATGATTGTTCACCGGGGCCTGGTTCGTGGCGAGCTAATCCGCGGTAAATCTCCGGAACAGATCATGAGTCGTTGGGTGGAATATGGGAAGCAAAGTCGCGAGCCCCTGGTGAAAGTCTATAGTCGGTCAGATGCTCGAAAATTATTCAACCATTTCGCTAGCCTTGATTTTGAGATCGAGCAAATGACACGAGGAGAACTTCACGTGCTCAGTTCTCTCATTTCTGAAAAATTGTTTCAGGTTTTGAAAAAGCACTTTGGTTGGAACCTTATAATCACTGCGAGGAAGTGACAGAGTGAAGCTGCGTCTTCTTCCGCAAGGGTTGAGTTCAGACAAAGGCGTGTCCCGGCGATGTATGTTGGCGCTGTTCTTCATACTCGCAATCGCCTTCTGCGTGCGCGGCCTCACCATGCGCTTCATAAGAGATCATCTATCCGATCCCGCCTGGTTTCAATCGGGCTCCTATACTGTTGTTCACCGGCAAGCGATGAACATACTCGATGGCAAGGCGTCGATCTTTTGGATTGATGACCCGGCACAAACTGAGGCCGCGATCTATCCACCCGGTTACCCGATGTCTCTCGCTGCTATTTACGGCATAAGCGAAGAACGTTCGGCCGTCGCCACGCAACGAGTGCAGTGGATATTGGATTCACTATCAGTGTTGCTTGTTATTGGCCTTGGAGTAACAACCTACAACTGGACTGCGGGACTTGTGGCCGGTCTTTTCGCTGCGCTTTCACCAGTGCTCGCGCTTTACGGAGCAACTCCGAGTGCAGATTCTCCAACAGCTTGGTTGGTTGTTGCCGGCGTTTGGATGTTGGTACTGGCCTGCAAAAGACAACAGCTCGGTTGGGCTATCTGCGCGGGTATTGCGGTAGGCGCCTCTTGTTGGTTACGCATTAACGCGCTGTTGCTTGTTGTTTTTTGGGTATTTGCGATCTTGTGCTTGCGACGAGTGAATTGGCGCTCGAGGTTGTTGTTGAGCGGCGGCATTGTTCTAGGAGCAGCGATTCTGGTGACGCCATTAATGATTCGAAATGCGATTGCGTTCCGCGCTTTTATCCCGGCAGGATTGGGAATGGGAACAAACCTTTGGGAGGGACTAGGCGAAACGGAACGCGCGGCCGAGTTTGGCGCGGTCTATGGCGACCAGGCTTTGGTTGAACAGGAACGCGCGGCGATGGGTGTTCTGGCTGACGAGCGCTTTGGTCTTTACTATCCCGATGGCGTGCGGCGCGATCGTGAGCGTGGACGAAAAGCGTTATCGGTGATTGCCAGACATCCGGTGTGGTACAGCGGCGTGATGGTTGGGCGAATGTGGGGAATTTTGAAGCTTGCCGGCGAGCCCTTGCCATTTTACGGAAGCTCTGGAATTAACGTGACGAGCAGGAAATGTTTGCCACCGAACTGGCAAATGGGAACTGTCGCCGTCGCCGTTAATCTGATCGGAATGGCGCAGAGCGTTGCTCGGCATCTCCTTTTACCGTTGGCCGCCATTGGCCTTTCTCTTGCCGCTTTTCGTTACTGGCCTGTTACCTCATTGCTATTCGCAACGGTTCTTTATTATTTGGTTCCGGGCACGATTGCTCACACCGAGATCAGATACGCGCTACCGCTCCACTGCATCCTGACCGTTTTCGCAGCGTTGGCTGTTTCCTACGTGCTGCTGTTTCTACTCAACCGGCACTCGGTCGCGCCCGCAGTTAACCGCCACTCGGCGGCGCCCAGTTAATCGCCACTCGACGGCGCACAGGGGCTTTTTCAGGATCGTGCGCGTTCGACGAATCCCAGATCAGTGCGGTAACGCAGTTGTTGGTTCTCCACGCGTCAATCAGAACATTTCTCTGGTCTGGTGCAGTGCGGCCATTACAACCTGGAAGGTCCGATATTCTTTTGTGTGATTTCGTGGAGGCTATGTCGCCAAATCTCTCGCACACGATCCGCGCACTCTCACACGTCGCTTCAGACGGTCGTCGCGCGCGTTTAGCTCGCCTTGAGTGCCTGGATTGCGGCTTGTCCCCCGTCGAATCCCGCCTTCATGATATTGGAGATCATCACTTCTAACTGGTTCTTCTTCTCCATCATCTGCTGCAACAGGAGCATATCCATCTCGTTCATCTTGCCAATGCCATCCTTTTTCGCACTCACCCCTTCTTTCTCGGCATGCGGAGGAATCAATTTAATTACGCCCGTCAGCAGATAAAATGTAAGAACCTTTGATTGGGCGGGGGAAAGTTCACCAAACTCTCGCGCCAGTTCTTGCTCGGCAAGTTTCGAAACAGTCAGAAGTTTTTTCTCTCGGAGCAGCCGGTGCAGGAACCACTTAGCAGCGGCGTTAAGTTTTGGTTTGGCCCAGGGCGGTAGCATCGCTTCTAGCTTGTCACGCTCAACCAACGCAGCGTTTTCCTGTGGCAAGTCCCGCTTGGAATATTCATCGCCCCGCTTTTTGCTTGAAACCTCCCGAGGAGTTTGCGCGAAGCTGGCTGAGCAAAAGAAAGTGACGAGTAGAACAAGAATCAAGGTTCTCATTGGCGGTTCTCCATGACTCAGATTTACGCAAATACCTCGTTCGGAATGCCGCCTAGTGCTGGCACTTCATAGAGCACGCGCTCAGTAGTACTTTTCTCCTCTACGTTGTAGATCTAGTTTCCGTCGTTGGAAAAAGTCAGTCCCCCATAATTAACGTTGGCAGCTGGAACTATCTGCAGGTCGCCGGTTGTTGCAACTTGTCTGACCCAGAGATTCCGTTTTCCGTCCTCCTCCACGCCCACATGAACAACATATTTGCCGTCGCGAGATATCGCCGCATCGCTAGCTTTACCGCCGTTTGTCAGCCTAGTGATTTTCATTTGTTTGGAAAGGCGCTACCCGCTTCACACTTGCTCCTCTTTGAAAAGTCTGAACAGCGAACTTGGACCATCCGAAGAAAATGCCTATCCCCGTAAGGACGAGTGTTGCCAGACCAAGAAAAACGGTTCTCCGATGTCGATTGATTTCCCTCCTGGTTCAGAGTTTGACCTCCACTTTCGAGTCATCGAGGAGGACACCTCCTTGGTTGTGCGGACAAGCAGATGTTATCAGTTCACGATCAGTCAGTGACTTGTTTTGCTGCGACCATACGGTCTACACACACACGAATAGTAGCCGTTGAGTGCTTCCTATGAGTAAAGCACCAGCAGAAAAATTCATTGCGTCCAGCTGTACACGAGCGACAGGAGGGACAACTGTTTGCGCTTCGGTAAACTTTACGGTGAAAACATTTGTTGTGTAGACTGCACTTAATCGTTAACGGCGCCCGCTTGGCTCAGTAAATGAGCAGTCACTCCTAAGTCGCGCTTTCTCTTATATTACAAACCTTCCGAAAACGCGTTGTGCTCTTCTTGGGCACTTAAAAGATGAGTTTTGACATTGCAGCGTGCGCTGTCGTTGCAGCAGGACAATAAATCTCATGGTCCTTTATAAGGCAGTCTTATCGCTCCTGATATGCCGTTACAACTTGATCCGTCAGAGAGCTTGAAGCATATAGACAGTTGGCAATTGCTTCTACCCCTACGATAGCGGTGCTAGAATCGGTGGCCCAAACCGAGTCCGTTATCCCGTTCACGTTTTCAACACGTTAGAGATGAAGAGGCAACGTGGGAAACGTCTCATAGTCTCACGACAGTATAAGTGCAGGCCGCTGATTGCACTGACTTACTCTGCCCCAAGCTGGCAGATCCGAGAGGATGCATCCATGCACATCAATAATTTCAGCGTCGCGCTTGTAACGTCGCTTCTCTTGATTTCACTACCTGCGCCGGTAACGCCCAGTGAACAGGGCGACGTCCAACGGCTGTCGGCCGGAACGACCGTCTCACGAGAGATTGCCGAGGGTGAAACGCATCCCTACCAGATCGTTCTCAAACCTGGGGAATTCCTAAGGGCGATAGTCTTCCAGCGAAGCACGGAGATTCGCGTGAAGCTAAGTGGGCCAGACGGGCAGGATCTGGGGGAAATGAACAACCGGGTGGGCTTCAGGCGACCGCACCGAGTTGTAGTGATTGCGTCCGCAGAAGGTGACTACCGCCTCGACATTACAGTCATCAAGAAGGGTGCGCCGCGAGGTACTTACGAAGTGCAGATCGCAGAGCTCCGGCTGGCCGGACCTGCTGATGAGAAACTTGTGCTTGCTGAGAGAAGCCTTGCCGAAGGCGGACGGCTGGTGATGCAGCAGACACCCGATTCGACCGTAAAAGGGCTCGAGAAATTTCAACAGTCGCTCTCTCTTTTCCAGTCGCTCGCGAACGCGCACGGCGAGGCTGAAGCGCAAGCAAAGATCTGCGAAGTGCACTTTATTACGGGAAAGCCGGCAGAGGCATTAACGTGTCTGAACCGATCCGTTGAACTCTGGCGGTCCCTTGGTGACAAGCGCGAAGAAGCCCAGGCCATCACGGGTCTTGCCGGTCTCCGCCAGATCCGCGGCGACGTTTACGGGGCCATGGCGGAAATGGAAAAAGCCCTGTCGCTGCAACGAGAGGCCGGAGATCGGTTCGGTCAGGGCCAAAGCTTGAACAATCTGGGTGTCGCCAACTCGAGCCTGGGTGAGATCCAG
>JBGTOA010000070.1:0-11201 GCA_041742785.1 Pyrinomonadaceae bacterium
TTCCGACGCGAACGAGTTCAATTGATCCACCATCGTGTTGATGGTGTTTTTCAATTCCAGAATCTCGCCCTTCACATCCACCGTGATCTTCTTTGATAAGTCGCCGTTCGCCACCGCCGTCGTCACGTCCGCAATGTTGCGTACCTGGCTTGTGAGGTTGCTGGCCATCGAGTTCACACTGTCTGTGAGGTCTTTCCAGGTACCCGCGACGCCTTTTACTTTCGCTTCGCCGCCCAGTTTTCCTTCAGTACCCACTTCGCGCGCCACGCGCGTCACTTCCGAAGCAAACGAACCCAACTGATCCACCATGGAGTTCACAATCTTTACCGTGCGCAGGAACTCGCCCTTCAAGGGCCTGCCGTCCACTTCGAGTGTCATGCGTTCTGACAGATCCCCGTTTGCGACAGCGCCGATAACGCGCGTCATCTCGCTCGTGGGGCGCGCCATGTCATCGATCAACAAATTGGTTGAGTCAATCAATCTCAGCCACGACCCGGCGGCAGCTGGAACCGCCGCGCGATGCGTGATCTTTCCCTCGCGCCCAACCGCGCGGCTGACGCGGTCGAGTTCCTTAGCCGTCTTGTCACTTAAATCGATGATGTCGTTTAGCGTATCGGCAATCTTTCCGGCTTCTCCCGTCCATTCACCCGGGAGTCGAACAGAGAAGTCGCCTTTTTTGAAAGCCACCAGGACTCTAAGAAGCTGCTTAGCATTCAGGGTTTCGGGAGTTCGGGTTTGGGCTCGCATATTATCCTTCCGAGTTGCACGAGATGGTGAGATTGGCCAAAAGCCGGTTCGTCATAAACCAGTTCGGCGCTGAAGACGGAGCGATAGCTACTCCAGCTGCTGACCGGGGGAAGAGCAAGAACCTGGGGGATTTTGGGGAATTTTTACTGCCCGAAAAACTACCGAACAGTCGAGAATATTTATACCCGAGTGTTGCGAGGTCTGTAAACCATGTCTTTGAGTGCAGCTTCGCTGTTTCTTTGTAATAAGCGTACGGCATACCTCAGTCAGAGAAGCTGTCCGAAGATACGCCTCATAATGATCCTGAAAAGCTTAGCCTCATGACAGGAAACAGCGGTTTGATTACACAACAACTACCGGATTTCTCAGCGTGCCGAGCTTTTCAATCGTCACTTCGTAAACATCTCCTGCCTTCAACAGCACCGGAGGCTCGCGAAAAATGCCGACACCTTCCGGCGTGCCGGTCGCAATCACATCGCCGGGCTCCAGCGTGATTCCTTGTGAAAGATATGAAATGAGGAACGGTACTTTGAAGATCATCTTGCCCGTGTTTGAAGACTGCATCACTTCGCCATTTA
This sequence comes from Pyrinomonadaceae bacterium, assembly GCA_041742785.1. GTDB lineage: Bacteria > Acidobacteriota > Blastocatellia > Pyrinomonadales > Pyrinomonadaceae > PSRF01. Next base: position 1,326 of record JBGTOA010000070.1, read on the forward strand.
ACCGTCCTTCGATCTGGAGCTCGTGAACGTTTGCTATTTCATCACGTGTGGTGATGAAGGGTCCTAACGGGGCAAAACCGTCGAGACCTTTTCCGCGCGTCCACTGGCCGTCACCCTTTTGGAGATCGCGCGCCGTAACGTCGTTGAACGGGGCGTAGCCAAAAACATAATTGAGCGCCTCCGCTTCGCTGACGCGGGAAGCACGCTTGCCCATCACCACAGCCAGCTCGGCTTCATAATCAACTTTACTGCTGATCGCTGGCAGAACAATCGGGGCCTCATGGGCATTGAGGGCATTAGCAAGCTTGTTGAAAAGCATCGGGGCTTTAGGTGGTTCCGCGCCCTGCTCGATTGCGTGGTCGACATAGTTTCGTCCAATTGCCAAAATCTTCCCGGGAAACACGGGAGGAAGAAACTCTACCGCGTCCATCGCAAAGCCCACTTCATCCCCCAGTAGATCGATGCCCGGGCCAGTTGCATCAATTAGCTCTTGGATGTCATTAAGCGCGGCCTGGCCAACCTCGATGACTTTCTGAGTGCCTTTGACTTTGAACAACCAATCCGGGGGCCCGCCGCCCGCGCGGCGCACTGCAAGCGCGAGATCTGCGACGTCGATAATTCTGTCGTCCACCAAAACCCCTAGTCGCTGTGGACCGGCAGGATCTTTTTTGAATTGAGCAAGCTTCATTCAGTTGCCTCTTAAAGGTTGTCCGCAGGTTTCATCAGTTGCTGGTCTTCAGTGCTAACGACAGGACTTTGAACCAGGGAACCGCAAAGTCCGATTGCCCGCATCTCAACGCCGATGGCTGGCCAGCCGCCGTTACCGGTAACATGAACGCCGTATAATTTCAAATTCGATGAGCTTTGCAAATCTCCAGCATTCAAAACTCCTGAACTGTGTGCGCAGGTGAAACCCGCCTGATGGAGTTAGGGACAACTAATCAGTCGACTTAACAAACACCTTCGCCTCGACAAAACGAGGTAGCCGTCGCGCTCTTCGCTGGTCCTGACTTTTTCGTTTGAATTGGCCGCGAACTCTACTCGCCAAGGGTCGGGGTTCTGATAATTGAACCCAGCACTCTCAACTCGTGCACTCAGACTGGTTCCTGATGACGCATTCCCTTAGCGACCCTAAGAAAGGCTTTTGCAGCATGAGAGAGTGTCGCACCTTTTCTATATACCAGATGCAGCCGTCTCTCGAGTCGCATTTCTCGCACAGTTAGCGCGACCAATTGTCGCCGAGCGATCTCGGACTGCGCCGTCAACCGTGGCACCAGCGCGACACCCATCTGTTTTTCAACCAGCCGCTTAATGGCTTCGAGCGTTGGCATTTCCAGCGAAATATTCAAAGGGGTCTTGTACTTCTCAAAGGTACGGACCACGCGCTCGCGATAGGGAGATGGCACGTTATGAGCGATGAAGGATTCCGCACCTAACTCCCTGACTGACACCGTCTCTTTTTCCGCCAACGAATGCTCCGGAGCAACAATTAGCGCCAATTCATCCGTCGCGACTGGAATCGAAGCCACTGCTGCTTCGTTTGGCTTAAAAGACACAACCCCGATTTCCACGCCTCGGCCCAGCACTTCCGAAGCGATGCGACTTGCCAGGCTTCTCTTAATCTCGACCTTGATGTGTGGATGGCGCGCACGAAACACCGGAAGCACAGGCAGCAAGTACATCACCGTGTACTCGTTGGCACTGAGAGTTACTTTACCCCGATGGAGGTCTTTGAGTTCTTTGATGGCTGTATGCGCATTCTTACGCAGGTTGAGGATCTGTTCTGCATATTCGTAAAGCACGCGGCCGGCCGCCGTCAGCGTGCCGTCGTTGGAAGAACGATCGAAGAGAGGTTCACCAAGTTCCGCCTCGAGGCGACGGATTGCCTGACTCACAGCCGGCTGCGTTCGATGAAGGGCGCCTGCCGCCCGAGAGAAGCTCTGCTCGTTTGCAACCGCCATCATCACTTCAAGTTGATTTACGTCCAAATCGCCTCTCCTGATCCTCAGCGCTGTCCGTGGATTCGGCCCAGGCCCGTGCCCTACCTCAACCCCGAAACAGGAAGCCCATACGGCTTCTGACCCGGCACTCCCAGGTGTCACAACTTATACCTTGAACGCGTCGCGGTTATGGTATCACACGAAATTATCTTTTCATAAATATTATAACTTTGACTTTAGACCACGGGATTTCTAGGATTCGGGGCAATTAACCCAAAGAGGGAGGACCGCCCATGGTGTTCGATAGGGTCGCGATCTTTGATACGACGCTGCGTGACGGCGAGCAGTCACCCGGTTGCTCGATGAATCTCAACGAGAAGATCCGCATGGCGAGCCAACTCGAGAGTCTGGGAGTAGACATCATCGAGGCAGGCTTCCCGATCTCCTCGGACGGAGACTTTCAAGCCGTACGAGCGGTAGCTCGCGAATGCAGGCGTGCAAAGGTTGCCGCACTTTGCCGCACCACGGCTGAGGACGTCATGCGCGCCGCCGGAGCGCTACGTGACGCGGCCCATCCGCGCATTCACACATTTGTGGCAACGTCGGACATACATCTCGAGCACAAGTTGAAAAAAAGTCGTGACGAGGTGTTGAAGATGACGCGCGCAGCGGTCGAGCTCGCATGCACCTATGCGGAAGAGGTTGAGTTCTCCGCGGAAGATGCAACCAGGAGCGACGTCGATTTTCTCTGCGAAGTCCTGGGCACCGCGGTTGAGGCTGGCGCATCTGTGATCAATGTTCCCGACACCGTGGGCTACACGCTGCCGACCGAGTTTTCGGCGCTAATCAAAACAGTGGCTGCGAGAGTGGTCGGTAACAAGCCGGTAACGATCAGTGTCCATTGTCATAACGATTTGGGTCTGGCGGTAGCAAACAGTTTGGCCGCAGTCCAGGCAGGCGCGCGCCAGGTTGAATGCACTATAAACGGCATCGGTGAACGCGCCGGCAATGCTTCGCTGGAAGAGCTGATCATGGCCCTGCATGTGCGAGCCGATCGATTGCCATTCGAGACTTCAGTTGACACTACTCAACTGTATCCTGCCAGCCGCTTGCTGTCGGCGATCGTGGGTTTTGATGTGCAGCCAAATAAAGCGATCGTCGGGCGCAATGCGTTTGCTCACGAAGCCGGCATACATCAACACGGCGTGATCAATAATCCCCTGTGTTACGAGATCATGACTCCCGAATCGGTCGGTGTTCCGGCAAACACGCTCGTTCTTGGCAAGCATTCCGGCAGGCACGCCCTGGCGGCACGGTATGTCCAGCTGGGCATTGTGTTGACGGCAAACGATCTGGATTCTGCGTACACACGTTTTACGCAGCTCGCTGATCGAAAGAAGCGCATCTACGATCAGGATTTACTCTCCCTGGTCTCCACTTCCGTTCGTACTCAGGAAAAACAGGTCGAGGCAAGTGAGGAAACGCAAGCCGCATTTGCGGAAGCCGCCAGTCTGCACTAAGTACGCGAACTGGTCAGCGCGGGTCAACTCGTTTTTCTTTTCGAGGTCAATAGATGAAACTGAAAATAGCAGTGCTTCCCGGTGACGGCATCGGCCCGGAAGTAACCCACGAGGCGATTCGCATACTTCAGACCGTCGCGACTCTGCAAGACTACAAATTTGAGTTCGACGAGCATCCTGTCGGTGGTGCGGCGATCAGGAAAACGGGATCACCTCTCCCCCGCACGACGCTCGACGCTTGTCTTGCCAGCCACGCTGTGTTGCTAGGGGCCGTCGGATCACCGGAATACGATGCGCTTCCCCCGAGTCAGCGGCCTGAAGCCGGACTGCTGCTGTTGCGACAAGCACTTGGTGGTTTCGCAAATCTTCGGCCCGTAGTCGCTTATGCAGCGATTTCAGATTCTTCGCCGCTGCGGCCAGAGATTGCTGCAGGCTCAGATATTCTCATCGTTCGCGAGTTGCTTGCAGGGCTGTACTTTGGCGAACCGCGCGGATTTACCGGCGAGAACGGCAACGGCGCCGCGCACAATACAATGCGTTACACCGCGAGGGAAATAGAGCGGGTGGCGCACGTCGCTTTTGAAGCTGCTGCCAAGCGCCGGGGGAGAGTGACATCCGTCGATAAAGCAAACGTACTGGAGACCTCGCAGTTGTGGAGACAGACGGTGACTCGAGTTGCTGAGGCCTATCCAAATGTGCAGCTCGAGCACCTTTACGTGGACGCTTGCGCGATGCACCTGGTGACGAATCCTCAGCTATTTGACGTAATCCTCACCGAGAATCTCTTCGGCGACATTCTTTCGGATGAGGCTGCAGTAATCACTGGGTCTCTGGGAATGCTCGCGTCGGCTGCGATAGGCGGCGAGGTCGACCTCTACGAACCCGTGCATGGATCGGCGCCTGACATAGCCGGGCACGGGACGGCCAATCCTTTTGGTGCCATTGCTTCAGCGGCAATGTTGTTGCGGTTCAGCGCGGGAATGGAGCAGGACGCGCGCGATATCGAGCAAGCGATTCTATCCGTTTTGGACGCAGGTTATCGCACACCGGATATTGCACGAAATGGCGCTGATGGATCGCGCGGCATTCATCTGGCGCGAACTGATGCAATTGGCCAACTCGTAGCTGAAGCAGTTGTGGAGTTAGCGGATCGACGGCACGCTTATCATGCTGTTTGATGATTCTGCTTAACGGTCAATGAATAGTCACTGACAACGGACTACTGACAAGTCTTTATGAAAACACTATTTGAGAAACTCTGGGATGCACATGTGGTTCGTGAAGCTGCGGTAGAGCCTTCCCTGCTCTACATTGATCTTCATCTCGTCCACGAGGTCACGTCCCCGCAGGCGTTTGAAGGCTTGCGACTTGAAGGCAGAAGCGTCCGCAGACCAGATCTGACGGTGGCCACAGTTGATCACAACGTCCCGACCACAGCGCGCGGTCTCCCTATTGCGGACGCAACGGCTCGCAAACAGATCAAAACGCTGCGCGACAACTGCCGTGAGTTCGGCGTTCGGTTGTTCGACATTGATTCTCCGGAACAGGGAATTGTCCATGTTATTGGCCCCGAGCTTGGACTTACTCAACCGGGTATGACGATCGTGTGCGGCGACAGTCACACCAGCACTCATGGCGCGTTTGGCGCCCTTGCGTTCGGTATCGGCACAAGCGAGGTCGAACACGTTCTAGCCACCCAGTGCCTGATGCAGAACCGTCCAAAGACAATGCTGATCCAGACCCGTGGCGAGTTACCTGATGGTGTGACCGCGAAAGACCTGGCACTGGGAATCATCGGGCAGATCGGGACCGACGGCGCCACCGGTTACGTGATTGAGTATGCCGGCAAGACGGTGCATGCACTCTCAATGGAAGGCCGCATGACCCTTTGCAATATGAGCATCGAGGCGGGAGCTCGCGCGGGAATGATCGCCCCGGATGAAAAGACTTTCGACTATCTCCACCGCCGTCGCTTTACCCCTAAAGGTTCGGCGTGGGACGAGGCGGTAGCGTGGTGGAAGACTTTGAAGTCTGATGACGGCGCCCTTTTTGATCGTATCGTAGAGATCGAAGCAGCCTCGCTTGAACCATACGTCACCTGGGGAACTAGTCCGGGAATGGTCGCGCCGATCTCAGGTCAGGTTCCAGATCCATCCCAGGCCAGAAATGCTTCCGATGGCCAGGCGGCCGAACGGGCACTGCAGTACATGGCCCTGAAACCCAGCACCCGGATCGAAGAGATCGCAATTGATCGAGTCTTCATTGGTTCATGCACGAATGCTCGCCTGGAAGATCTCCGGGCTGCGGCACGCGTGGTGAAAGGCTACCAAATCAAACAGTCAGTGAATGCCATGGTTGTGCCGGGCTCACAGGATGTGAAACGCGCGGCGGAAGCGGAGGGGCTCGACAGCATCTTTAACGCCGCTGGTTTTGAATGGCGGGAGGCCGGCTGCTCGATGTGCCTGGGAATGAATGCGGACATACTCCAACCGGGTGAGCGCTGTGCCTCGACCAGCAATCGAAACTTTGAAGGACGACAGGGACGCGGCGGTCGAACGCATCTGGTAAGCCCTGCAATGGCGGCGGCAGCAGCGATTGCAGGACATTTTACCGATGTAAGGAAGTGGGAATTTCGATAGTAGTTGTGGCAATGGACAGGGGTCTTTGGACTTGGACTTTGGTCTTTGGATTTTGAACTTTGAACTTTGAACTTTGAACTTGGGGAGCAGATTGATTATTGAACTTCCAATGAAGATCTTCCGAACCCATACCGGCCTCGTCGCACCGCTCGACCGCTCAAACGTCGATACAGATCAGATCATCCCCAAGCAGTTCTTGAAACGAATCGAGCGAACGGGCTTCGGAGAATTCCTATTCAATGATTGGCGCTATTCTACCGACGGAACACCCGACCTTTCCTTTGTCCTGAACCAACCGCAGTTTAGTAACGCAACGGTCCTCGTCACCGGAAACAACTTTGGTTGCGGTTCGTCCCGGGAACATGCGCCCTGGGCGCTGGCCGATTGGGGCTTTCGCGCGATCATCGCGCCATCCTTCGCTGATATCTTCGCCAATAACTGCGTGAAGAACTCTATTGTTCCGGTTGTCCTTCCTGATACTGGGGTTGCACTCCTGCTGATCCGAGCGACGGAAATTCCAACATACAAACTCACGGTGGATCTTGAGCAGAACTCGGTTACCGACTCACACGGCCTCTCTTTTCCCTTCCAAATCGATGCGTTCAAGCGGCAGTGTTTGCTTGAAGGATTGGACGACATCTCACTGACGCTGCAACAACAGGACGCCATTCGCAAATACGAAACCCAAAGGCCGGCTTGGAGAAACTTTGCGGACTCAAGCGGCTAACTGACGATGGCCCGCTTTTCAGTCCTTCACGGACGGAGTTAGCTTAGAATATCGGCTCAGGAGGATTTTAGTAATCGTGACTGAGACGAAAACGCTCTTTCTTTTGCGGCACGCCAAGCCCGTCTGGCAAACCGCGACAATAACAGACCTTGAGCGCCCTCTTTGCGAAGCGGGGCGAATCGCAGCAAACGCGATTGGCATGCTGTTGTCGAAAGAACGGATCGATCCCGAGCTGATCATGAGTTCCCCAGCGGTGAGGGCGAAAGAAACGATTGAAATAGCCCACCAGACAGCTTCGCTCAGCGCCGGCGTTCAGTACCATGATGCGATCTGAGGCCACGGCCTCCCAACTTCATGCACTTGGTAGTCTCAATTGAACCGCAAGCAAATACTGCGCTGATGGTGGGTCACAATCCGGGAATGGAGGCGTGCCTCAGGTCTCTTACGAAAAAGCACAGAGAATTCGCGGCTGGGACTCTGGCTAAGATTATGTTCCCGGTCTCAAAGTGGACCGAGATCACGGCCGGGAGCGGCAAGCTTGAATGGCTTCTCAATCCAGACGAACACTGAACGCTCACAGTTCCAGAAACTTTTTTCGATGCTTCGCTTCAGGCAACATACAAGCGTCTAACCTGCCAAATACCCGATACCGATTGCGAGCGACGACATCGTAGATCTTGTTGCGGAGGAATCGCGGAACCAGTTTCCCGAGTTCGCCTATGCGCCAAACACCACCCAACTCTCTGGCAAGGTGAAGAATCGCGTCCGATCGCGCCAACACTCGTTCGCCATGCTGGCCCGGCTTGAGGGCGACGTAGACTGTGTCGAGATCATGAGAATCGATACCATGTCGTCGCAAAAGGGCGGTGGCATAATCACTTTGCAGCGGAGCAAACCGCAGGCGATCGTAGCGATCATGTTTCAACAGAAACTGCGTGAGTCGATTGCAAAGCCCGCATACTCCGTCATAGAAGACAACGCTGTTGGATTTAGTTTCTGTGAACATAATGATTCCGCGTCAGTGATTCAGCCATCAAACCGTTGTACCGTCGACTAAGTCTTCGCTGTCCTCTTGTTCATCATCGGTAAGAATGTCTGAATCTCCATCCTTGCCCGCGACGTCTCGCACATCCGCAACCAAATGCAACGCGCGCTTTCGCAACGGACGCATTAGTGGGTTACTCGCCAACGAGACGAGACGAGCTACCAGGTCTACCGTGTGATCTATCAATCGGTATGTGCGTCTGTGTTTTGGTGAAGAATCATGAATCCAGAACAGAATGATGCCCATGTGATAGACCCACAGTAAATAAGGCAGTTCCTCTCTCAGATCAGATGGGACGCGATCAGCCGACTCATCGACCAGCTGCGCAAACAACCGAATGCTCTCCTGTCTCACCGGATCAGACTCTTGCGAAAATGGATTTAACGGACTGTGCGGATCAGCGGCGGTTTTGAAGAGCACGCCTGCAAACTGGTGATAGGGTTCAAGCGTTGAAATCTTGAGCCGAAGCACTTCCCGCAGGCGTGCTTTCAGGTCGTTGCTGGCATTCATGGCCGATTGCGAGGCGCCCAGATGTGCCTCATGGGTGCGGTGGTAAAACGCCTGAATGAGCTGTTCCTTTGACTGAAAGTAGTAATAGGCACTTCCTAACGAGACACCGGCGCGGTTCGCTATGGCGCGCATTGTAGTCTCTTGATAACCACGCTGCTGAAACATCTCCAGCGCCGTTTCAAGGATACGTGCCTTCGTTTGTCCACCCTTATCGGTAGCACACTTGCCCTTGCGCATTCATCACTCCTGAAGGCCGGCCACTCGGCCTATCTGATACCGGTGCTGCGATATGAGCGAGACCACCCGGCGCGTGGTGGGTAACAGTTCCGGCGATGAGAGTCGGTAAGACCACTCTCGGTACTGGCACAGCGACCACAGCACCATCAGCCACGCTTTCGGTCCAAAGTAAACTGCGCCTTCGTCGCTAATCACCGTCAAGTCCCTGGTAGTCAGCGCATGATTCAATTCGGGAAACTGCAGTCGTGCCTCGTCCGATACGATTGGGACGAATCTGAGTTCCACTAGCTTTGGTTGCGGCGCCAACCACTCATGCGCTCGACGGCATAAACCGCAATCCGGATCGTAAAGGACAGTTAGCACGGACATAATTACGCTCCCTGGTGGACTGCGGTGAAAGCATCAGGAGCGACTGGTGGCGGGCTGTTGTGCGAACTGGCGCGCCTTCGCATCCGGCTAAAGATGAAGAGGTTGAAGAAATGCATACTGCCGAGAACGAGCAGCACCATTCCAACCTTCAGAGATAGTGCCTCGATACCTTCCTGAGCCGAGCCTACCTCGTAACCCAATTTCAGCGCGAGACTGACATACCCAAAATTGACCAGGTAGAAGCCAACGACCAGCAGGTGATTCACCGAATCTGCGAGGGCTTCATTCCCGTGGAAAACATCCACCAGAAACACCCTGCCGTTTTTGTGAAGCGTTCTGGCCACCCACACGGTCAGGGCGATGCTGATTGCCAGGTAAATCAGATAAGTGGTGATTGCTACCGTCATGATGAGCCTCCTTCAAGTTTTGAACACGTTCAACTCAAATGCAGAATACGCTTGCCCGGGACTCGCCGTCAACAGTTGTTTTGAACGCGTTCAGAACCGGCTTTGAAGTGGAGCAGTATGACTTCGGAGTTGAATTGGAGTTCGCGTGAAGTCTGGCGGGCGAAGTTGTGCGAGGGCGAGGCTCAAACCTAAGCTTACGGCTGACTTCTCGGCACCCCGATAGCGCTGTTTCTAAAATACTTACACAGCCTGATCCCTTGCTAGTTATGGGTAAATAGTGCATAGTGGCGCACGGTTAATCCTTCTCTCGCGCATCGACGGTGATGCGCCCCGCGCATATAAGAGTTAGCGACGGCGTTTGGATGGTTCGAGAGCAGGCTGATTTCAACTTCAGAAGCCGCTCGTTAGAGCATCCGAAAACCGGCCCTTCGCTCCTACCGTTAGACCGAAGCCAATCCGATTCGCAGCTTCTCTTTGTCCCC
>JBGTOA010000020.1:0-30081 GCA_041742785.1 Pyrinomonadaceae bacterium
AACTTCGTCATCAGGTCGGCGGTCGCCTTATCATTCACATTCCACAAACTCACGACCACTCGCGCCGCGCCCGCGTACATAAAGCCCCGTGTCAACCCGACGAGTCCTTCGCCTTTAATCTCTCTGCCGAGTCCGGTCTGACAGGCGCTCAAGACCACGAGTTCGGCGGGCAGCTTCAGATTGTAAATGTCGTTGGCGCGCAGGAACCCGTCCTGAGGCTTGCCTTGGGCGTCGACCATCGAGAACAACAGCGCCGACAGGCCCGGACGTTCGCTGTCTAAGTAACCATGCGTGGCAAAGTGCAGATAACGATACTGACCCAGAGCCGGATCAAGCGCCGTCGTGCGACTCGCCTGAAAATCGGTCGCGCCAAAACTGGAGTTCTTCGGCGCGAGCGCGAGCACTCGGGTGGCTTCCTGTCTGGTGAACGGCAAACGCGGGATCACTAATCTGAGCGTTGTCACACCTGACTTGTCGCCCGATGTTTCCGCGAGATGCTCGATGCTGCGGCCGTCGTCGCCAATGTTGGTTTGCCTCAGCGTCTTGTCGCCGGTCTCGGTCGCCGGGGTGGTGAAGCGTGAATCGGAGCGATCAAACACCGGATCTGCAATAACGGCCAGCATCTTCGGCGCCAGCTGACGGCCAGCCAACTCGCTTCGTTGAATCGCCAGCACTGAGGCCGACGGCAGGCTGACAACCTCGTGCCCAACAATCAGTGGTCGGTGGTCGGTCGCCTGTGGTCGGTTAGAGTTTTTCTTTTCACTGCCAACTGCCCACTGCCCACTGCCCACTGGTTCCGGCAACATCGCAAACGGAATGTATTGCAACGCACCGTCGGCGACGATGACCAGCCGTTTGTTACCAAGCTGCGCGACAACGGGTGCGAGTATGGTCTGGCTCAATCCGCGGGCTGCGGCGGGCAGCGCGGCCTCGGCTTGGGCGATGCGCGCCTGTCTTTGCGGGGCGGTCTCGCCGCGCGTGTTTATGCTCCGCGTCGTCAGCAGTTCGTAGAGCTGCCGCGCCTCTTTCTCGATCAACTCACCTTTCGGCAGCTCGTAACTCTTCAGCGAATCTTTGGTGATGGCCCAGAGGTAGCTGCGTTCGGAGCCGAGGGCGTATTCCAGCAGCAGGGTGTCCGCGTCGAGTTGCGCCTGAATCTCTTTGAGCTTGAGCGGCTGCGGTTGCACGAGCGCTGCATAATGTGGACTGGCTTTGCGGATGGAAGCCTGCGCGCGTTCCAGATCAGTTTCCAACTGGCTGATTTCGCGTTTAAGTGCGGCCGCCCGTTCTGGCGTGCCGGCCTGTGTCTGCGCTTTGTCGTTTAGTTGTTTCGCCAGCGTGCGCTCGCGTTCGATGAGCACGGGATCTACGCCTTGCTGCACATCGGTCCGACTTTCGCTGAGCAGGTCGAGCAGGCTGCGTCCACGCTGTCGTTCACTGACCTCAACCGCGAGAACATCAAGACCTTTCGTTGGCTCGGCCTTGTGCTGTCGCATCAGCAGGTCGGTGTAAAATTGGTAAGAGCTTTGAACGGTGGCGAGAAACCCGGCGCGGGATTCTTGACTGACGGACAGCGCGGACGGACTCCGCAATTCCCAGGCTCTCTTCGATCAGGGTGCGCGCCCGCCCCAGATTTCCACGGTCGCGTTCATCTGTGGCAAGTTCGGTCAGCGCTCCTGCTTCTCTTGTTTGTGATTTGAGCTCGCGCGCAATCAATAAGCCCTGTTCATGGTATTTGACGGCTTCATCCGGGCGACCGAGTGAGCGAAGGGCGTCGCCCAGATTATTGAGCGTGTCTCCTTCGCCAATTCGATTCTTCACCTCGCGGTAGATCGCCAGCGCCCGCTCGTAGTATTCAATGGTTTTCTCGGTGCGACCCAAGTCGGAATAAGCATTGCCGAGGTTTAAGAGCGCACTTCCTTCGTTCGCCCGATTCTTGACCTCGCGGTAGATCGCCAGCGCCTGCTCATAGTATTCAATCGCTTTCTCAGTGCGACCCAGCCACGAATAGACGCGGCCCAGATTAATGAGCAGGTATCCTTCGCCAATCCTATTCTTGACCTCGCGGCTGATCGCCAGCGCCTGTTCGTAATATTCAATCGCTTTCTCATAGCGACTAAGCACAGTATAGACGATGCCCAGATTGTTGAGCGCAGTGGCTTCGTGCGCCTGATTCTTGACCTCTCGGGCAATCGCCAGCGCCTGTTCACTGTATTCAACCGCTTCCTCATTGCGACCCAGATTCCTATATACGATGCCCAGATTGTTGAGCGTTCTTCCTTCTTCCGCCCGATCCTTGATCTCACGAGCAATTGCCAGCGCCTGCTCGTAGTATTCAATCGTTTTCTCAGTGCGACCCAGCCCTGAATAGACGCTGCCCAAATTGTTGAGTGAGACTGCTTCGTTCCGCCGATACTTGACCTCGCGCCAGATCGCCAGGGCCTGCTCATAAGATTCAAGCGCTTTCTCGGTGCGGCCCAGAGTGGAAAAGGCACGGCCCAGATAGTTGAGCGCGTGTCCTTCGCCCGCCCGATCCTTCACCTCGCGCCAGCTCGCCAGGGCCTGCTCGAAGTGCTCTATTGCTTTCCCGAACTGACTCAAATCGAAATACGCAGTCCCAACCAGGGAGAGCGCATACGCAGTCCAGTGCGGCTCACCCAGTTCGCGCCACACAGGCAGCGCCTGCTGCATCTTCTCGATCACCTGCTGTGCCGTCCTGCCCTCCTGCTTGCTGAGTTCATTGGCTTCAACCAGCAGCGTTTCCGCCTTCAGGCGTTGCCGGTCCTGCGCCGTCGCCTCCGCCCGCACGGTTGCCTCCAGGCGGTATGACCCGCGCAGCACCGCCGCCTCAGCGCCCCGCACCGTCAAGCGGTAGCCGCCTGTTATCGGCGTTTCCAGCGAGAGCGATTCCTGCTCGCCTAGCCTGGTTAGCCCGGTCAGATTCATCTCCACCAGTTTTTTGCCGTCCGGCGCAGTCAGGATTAACACGGAATCAATCGTCCGTTGCTCCAGGCGGAAGCGCGCGAACTGCCCCGCCGCGAGGCTGATCTGATAAGTGTGCGTCTCGCCGTTCGCTATCGTGCGCTCCACCGATTGTCCCGGGAGAAGCGTCGCTGAACCCGGACCGACCTGTGCTTGTGCCGCGACAGCCGACAAACCAAGAAGGAAACATGCGGATAATCTTTGGGTGAACATATCAACCACCTTCTCAATTAGAGAATCTCAACGCCACTCGCCCTGCATGGTGAACGCGGCCCAGTAGTATGGCGACTGCCATTGCTTCTGCTTCCACATCTCCACCTGGGCCCCGCGTAAAGCTGCCGCTGGGCGCTCGCCCTGCTTCAACATCTTCTCGTAAAACTTCGTCATCAGGTCGGCGGTCGCCTTGTCGTTGACGTTCCACAGGCTGACGACGACTCGCGCCGCCCCGGCATACATAAAGCCGCGGGTGAGGCCGACAAGTCCTTCACCTTTGATCTCCTTGCCCAGCCCCGTCTGGCAGGCCGAGAGCACGACGAGTTCGGCCGGCAGCTTCAGATTGTAAATGTCGTTGGCGCGCAGGAACCCGTCCTGAGGCTTGCCTTGGGCGTCGACCATCGAGAACAGTAGCGCCGACAGGCCCGGACGTTCGCTGTCTAAGTAACCATGCGTGGCAAAGTGCAGATAACGATACTGGCCCAGAGCCGGATCAAGTGCCGTCGTGCGACTCGCCTGAAAATCAACTGCGCCAAAACTGGAATTCTTTGGTGTGAGCGCGAGCACTCGGGTAGCTTCCTGTCTGGTGAACGGCAGACGCGGGATCAATCTGAGTGTTGTGACACCTGACTTCTCGCCGGAGTTCTCCGCCAGATGCTCGATGCTGCGGGCGTCGTCGGCGGTGATGGTTTGCGTCTGAGTCTTGTCGCCGGTCTGGGTCGTCGGAGTGGTGAAGCGTGAATCGGAGCGATCAAACACCGGATCTGCAATAACGGCCCGCATCTTCGGCGCCAGCTGACGGCCAGCCAACTCGCTTCGTTGAATCGCCAGCACTGACGCGGACGGAAGACTGACGACTTCGTGATTGACGATCAAAGGCTGTCCGTTGTCAGTAGTCCGTGGTCCGTTGCTCTTGGCAACTGACAACTGACTACTGACAACTGACGGTTCCGGCAACATCGCAAACGGAATGTATTGCAGCGCGCCGTCGGCGACGATGACCAGCCGCTTGTTACCCAGCTGAGCAGCCACGGGTGTGAGCACCATCGCGCTCAATTCCTGTGCCGCTTGCGGTAATCGGGCGTCGGCTTCGCGCAGCCGTTGCAGTCTCTGTCGAGGAGTTTCGCCCCTCACAAGCCGACTTCGCGCCGTCAATAGACTATACAGAATGGTGGCCGCCTCTTTGATCGACGCTTCTTTCGGCAGTTCAAAGCTGGCGATCGAGTCACGACTGACGGCCCAAAGGTGGCTGCGTTCCGCGTCCAGCGAATATTCCAGGAGCAGCGTGTCTGGGTCGAGCAGTTGCTGAATCTCTGTTGGCGACAGTGGCTGCGGCAGCGTCAATGCGGCATAGCCCGGGCTGCGGCGGCGGATCTCAGCCTGGGCTCGCTCATAGTCGTTCTGTAACTGGCTGATCTCCTGGGCCAACGCCGCTGCTTGTTCTGGCGTGTGGGAACGGCTGAGCAATTTTACCTGGGCGGACGCCCTGGCGTTTAGTTGCCGTGCCAGGTTGCGTTCGCGCTCCAGCAGCGCGGGATCGACGCCCTGGCGCACGTCGGCGCGGGCCTCTGCAAGCAGGTCGATGAGGCTTCGTGCTCGCCGGCGTTCGTTTACCTGCAATGCCTCCGCCGTCTCTTCCACTGCGGAACCGGCGCTGCTATGACGCATCAGTAGATCAATTTCCAACCGGTACGCATCCTGTACGTCCGAAAGGAATGAGGCGCGGGCATCAGGGCTGAGTAACTCGGTCCGAATTGATTCGGTAATCCGAAGGCTCTCGGCGACGTGCGAACGTGCGAGCGATGGATTGCCCCGAGCACGCTCTGCGAGCGCGAGATAGTAAAGTATCGACGCTTCGTTTGGTCGCCTTCCCAAATCCCGATTGATCTTCAGCGCTTGCGCGAGCAATTCGGCTGCTTTGTCAAACTTACCCAGTCTGCGATACGCGTCTCCAAGTCCGGCCAGCGCCCCCGCCTCTCGGGTTGGCAAGTTGATCTCACGCCCGATCTTAAGCGCATCTTCGTAATACGGGACGGCCTTCTCAGCCTGACCCAACAAGACATACGTCTGAGCCATGTTGCTGAGCGACACCGATACTCCCTCCTGATCCTTCAATTCGCGCCGCACCGAGAGTGATTGCTCGTAGTACTCGATGGCCTTGTCGTAGCGATCCTGTCTCGCGTGTGCGCTGCCCAGCGCGCTGAGCGTGTCGCCTTGTCCGTTCAGATACTTCGTCTCGCGATTTATCTTAAGTGCTTGCTCGGCGTAATCGATCGCTTCGTCGTTCCGGTTGAGCAAGGCAGACAGGTTGCTTCGTTGAAGGAGCAGCCTGGCTTCCAGGACGCGATCTTTACTTTCACGCGCTAGTCTTAGAGCAGACTCGCTGAATTCGATCGAGGCTTCGTACCGACCCATGTTCGCCTCGATGCCTGCCAGCGTCAGGAGGGCGGCTCCTTCCATACCAGAGTTTTTCGTTTCGCGCGCGATCCCCAGTGTCTGGCGGAGTATTTCGGTCGCCTTATCATAGTGGCTCAGGTACGAGTAAGCGGCGCCCAGGTTACTCAGCGCCCAGCCTTCACTTTGCTTGTCTTTCAACGCACGGAAGATTGCCACTGCCGGATCAAGATATTCGATTGCTTTTTCAGACTGGCTAAGGCCCATCTGAACCATTGCCAGCCTGACGAGAGTTACGCCTTCAGTCCGGCGATCCTGATCCTCCCGGGCGATCCGGAGCGCTTGCTCGTAGTAATCGGCAGCCTTTTGATACCTGCCCAGGGTATAGTTCGGGAACCCAATTGTGCTGAGGAAAAATGCTTCGTAATAGCGATCCTTGATTTCACGCGCTATCTGTAGCGCTTGCTCGCCGATTTGGATCGCCTGCTCGTGCTGGTTCAGAGAGGCGGATATAACGGCCATCAGGTAGAGGGCATATTCTTCCCCACCTCTATCTTTGGCTGCACGCGCGACTGCCAGCGCTTGGCGGGCATACTCGGTGGCCTTGTCGTGGCGCGCCAGGATAAAGTTAGCGCCGCCAATCTCTACCAGCGATGATGCGATCATTTGTTGGTCGTTCAGTTCGCGCCAGAGTGCCAGCGCCTGTTCCGAGTCCTCGACGACCTGCTGGGCGCTGCCTGGACCCTGTTGAATCAAGTGCTTCGCTCGCAGCACCAGATTCTGGGCCATGAGACGTTTTCGATCTTCCGTGGTTGGTGAGCGCCTCTCCGCGCGTAGCAAATACGCTCCCCGGACTGTGGCGGCGCCGGAGGCGCGAATAGCGAGCTGATATTCTCCATCTGCCTCTGCTTCCGCGGCCAGCGACTCAATCCCGCCAGGCCGGATTAGGTTGATCGTCGCGAGTTGCTTGCTCTCAGGTCCGGTGAACGTCAGTCGAAGGTCGATCGCTTTCTGGTCAGACGTAACGAGCAGATACTGTCCGGCGTTGAGCGAGATTTCATAGAGATGCACCTGCCCACCCGATATTTCTCGCTCAATTGTCTGTCTGGGAGTGAGCTCTCGGATTTCGTCCTGCGCTTGATTAACGAGATGATTTGCGTGTGCCGCAGTTTGCAGGCAAAGCAATAATGCCACCGCAAGGGTGGTCTGAATCAAAAGCTCACTTGTTCGATTCTTCAACTTCACCGCCACTCGCCCGGCATCGTGAACGACGCCCAGTAATAGGGCGACTGCCACCGCCGCTGTCACCACATCTCCACCTGCGCCGCCCGCAACGCCGCCGCCCGGCGTGCGCCCCGCTTCAACATTTTCTCGTAGAACTTCGTCATCAGTTCGGCGGTTGCCTTGTCGTTCACGTTCCATAAACTGCCGACGACGCAGGAGGGTAGGAAGTTTACTCATCGGACTTTCTCTTTTCTGCCTCCAATGAAATGCGCTTGAGTGCGCTGCTATTGAGGCCCGGTGACCGACTTTTAGGTGCCCGATTCTTATAACGAAATTGAGAGTCCGATCCCCCTCAGGGGAAACGATCTTTTGAAACATTTCTTCATGCCCGCCCAATGGTGTTCCAGCTTTATGATGTGAACTAGTATCTCACCATTCGTGCTGACTATAGTCACCCATCGGTCCGAGCATTCACTATGCGCTTCGTTGAGAATTGCGACAGGAGACGCGTCTTGGTGAACGATGAACTGGTGATCTAGTCGAATTAGGAGCCCCCATTCGAATGATCGGATCACAACTTTAAGAAAGGTTAGACGTTATATTTAGTTCTGCGGCGTGGTTCGAACGAGCGGCGCCAAAAAGCGAAAAACCTGAAGTAACTAATGTTCGCGTATTGTTCGCGCGAGAAACTTCTACACGCTTTTTCGCAAGTGTTGAAGGGGGTGGTGGCCAGGGACGGAATCGAATCGCCGCCGCCGGCCTTTTGAGGGCCGCCCACCGAATCGCCGAAGAGGCTTGAAATCATCGGCTGTCCATAGAATAAAGAGCTTACGCCGTATCCGAGTTAGGATGGCTTAGGATGATTTAGGCCGTTTCAGGCTCTTCGATGTACTCGTGTTGTATGTCGCCGACCATTTGCCTAGCGCGCTCGTCTTTCGGCTGGTGGACGGGCCGAACACGGCGGTGCGTTCGACCATGAGAAATAGCGCAACCAAGCAATTCCGAGTCAATATTTGTTGACTTTCCACAGCACAAATATGACCTCAGCCGCAGTCTGCTGCCTACGCTCATCCTTGTGATGGATCCGTTCACATCGCAATCTCCCTCACCTCACCAGCCCATCGGCACCGGCGAAATCATAGCTCGCCGGCGCCCTCGGGGCGCAAGCTCCCGGTCAGGCAGCCTGGGTTGGTTCTATCTGAGTCTTAAGCTCCGCCCTTCTCCTCCACGCTGTCAAAACTGATAGTTAACTGACTTGTTGCATAGCGATAGACTGAGAGACAGAGGCCTATATGAGCAGGTCTTGAAGTGTATCGTGATTGCAGTAGAGGCAGTAAGGAGAAACCATCGAGATGGAAAATCAAGCTGCGGCAAATCCGACGACTCTCAACGTCTCGACAAAACTCGCGTTCGAATCGCACGCGGCTCGCCCATGACCGGACAATGATGGCCTGGACCAGGACCGCGACTTCGCTGATCACGTTCGGCTTCGCCGTCTATAAGTTCTTTCAGATCGAGATCGACAGGAGCGGCCAAGCCGAACGTCTCATCGGCCCACGCGAGTTCGCGCTGATAATGATTAGTACCGGCCTGATTTCGCTCATGTTGGCGACTTTGCAGCACCGGCGAGACAGGACGGCTCTTATTCGGATGGACCCTGAAGTTCCCCGCTCGCTGGCTGCGTTACTCGCCGGGTTAATCGGGCTTCTGGGGATCGTGGCATTGATCGCCGTGATCCTTCGGCAATAATTACTATTCCAGGAAGGAACCTTGGTTTGGAGTGGAAACGCTGAACAAAATGGCGGGTCAACTGGTTGGCGCCAGACATCAGTCCTTTTGCACACGTTTCGTTAGCTTCTACTTAACAGCTTCCAAAATGGTTCGTACTGGGGATAAAGAACTAGTCGTTTGATTCTATGAGTCATACAAGTGCGAGGAAACTGTTAATTCTGACAGGTTCCTTTGATTAGCCTGATGCGATGTACAACGAGGGACTGTTGGCGGTGAGGGCGAAGCTGAAGGGAGGAAGGATTTGTTACGTCCCGATCGCTCCCGAACTTACTGATGAACGGCGGCCATCTTTACGAGCTGCAAAAACCTGGGCCACTCGAACATTAAGATGACGGAGCGCTACGCAAAGTTGGCGCTCCAGCACATCGCAAAAACCAGCACGACCGCGGGAAAAAAAACTTGGAAGTTATTTGAACGAGCGACGCCAAAAGTGAAAATGAGGGAAACCGATGTACGCGTATTGTACGCGCACGAAATTTTCACGCTTTTTGAGTGCCGGTAAGTTGTTGAGAGTTTTGGTGGCCAGGGACGGAATCGAACCGCCGACGCCGGCCTTTTCAGGGCCGCGCTCTACCAACTGAGCTACCTGGCCAAACAAGCTGGGAAGAGCGCGTAGTATAGGGATTGAGCAAAAGAAGGTCAACTTTGGGCTATTCCGCGGAATCTGTCGGATTAGTTACAAAAAGTGGTTGACTGAAAACCTGAGAGGTGTATAATCCGTCGCGTTGAGGATGGGGCTGACGCCCAAACGTTGGTCCAGTTGAAAGACGACATCCGATTCAAAATCGACAGTGCCCGCCAGTGCCAGCTCGGCCGCCGATCGCGCCCCCCGCAGTCGCTACCTTCGAGCTGGCACAGCTCTTTTTAGTCCCTCCTTTTCATCTTCTCCAATAATTCTTGATCCTTTCAGCCAATAACGGGAAAGGTACATATTCTGCTGTTCGGCCTGCACCTCTGAGCTTTTCAACCATTCTCATCGCCCCGTCGGCGTTTCGCGTGTGAACCATGATGGTCGACGCTCGTTGCAGCTCCGGATTTGAAGCTAACCAGCAGGCTATGGCGTACCCGGTGCGCTCGTCGTCCTCACTATCGGAGTTGTAGTGCTCAGGGTGAAGGTCATGATCCAAAAACAGGGCATCATACGAATTGCTTTGCAGATAACCTTGAGCGGCTTTGACATCTTCGGCGACATCAATGAAGTCGCCTTTGAATCGATCAGCGAACCATCGGTGTCGTCTGCGGTCGTCGTCGAGAAGGAAAACTCGGATCGGATGGCGCTCGGCAGTGGTGCTGAATCCAAGCTTACGTAACAGTGAATGTAACAAACTCATGTGCGTCGAATTTCAAGCCTCCGTTGGCGCCAATAATGTTTGCGTGGCTATGATTGGAAAATGAGGCGGTTCGGATGCCTGAAAATATAGCACACGAAACAAACGATTCAACTTTGGAGGATCCTGCAAGGCGAGTTGGGAGACTTGGCAAATATATAACGCACACTCTTCCAGGGTTAAATTTCTGTTCAACTGTTCGGATGTTATAATGCGCTCCACGACAAGTAATTCGAAACGCGAGTCGCGGATCCAAACCCGATGTCTTCCAAGCAATCAGAACAAAAAGGTTTTAAGCTACTAAGCCGAACCCCAACCGCCGAACCTTCATCTGCTGATGAAGTCACGGAGGTGACCGTTTGTGAGTTCTGCTTTGGCACTGGGGTCGAGGTAGTGCCGGATAGGGGAGCGAGACCCTGCAAATGCCGAACTGCACCTTCCAAACAGAAAGTACTGAAAGGCGCGCGTATTCCCGATAGGTACTCCGGATGTTCGTTGCAGAACTACAAGACTCTCAGCCCTAGTCAATGCGAGGCCTTCGAATTTGCCTGGGAACTCGCAACCAAATACCCGGCGGTGAATCGGGGACTCTTGTTTATGGGACCGGTGGGTGTCGGCAAAACCCACCTGGCGGTAGGCGTCTTAAGAGCGATCATCGCGAATGGATTCCCGGGGTTGTTTTATGAGTTCGGATCGCTTCTAAAGCAGATCCAGGATTCCTACAATCCGATTTCTCAGACTTCAGAAATGCGCGTGCTGGCGCCGGTTTATCAAGCCGAGGTGCTCGTGCTCGACGAATTGGGAGCTTCGGTACCGACTGACTGGGTCCGGGACACGATGTATCAGATCATCAACCACCGCTATAATCAGCGCAAACTTACGATCTTTACTACAAACTTCTCGGATGAACGTCCGCTCGCTGAAGAGAACAGCAACGTCAGGCGAACCGACAAGCGAGTCCAGCCCATCACTTCTTATACTCTGGATGAACGCATTGGCGTTCCTTTGCGCAGTCGCCTTTATGAGATGTGTCTAACGGTGCAGATAAAGGGTGATGACTTCCGGAAGATAAAAGGATAAACAGCCGAACTTCACACTCTGGCCGACTTCAGAGCGTTGGCTTATATAACCGCTGCCCGACAAACTCCCTCATATCCGCTCTTAAACCTGGATCCAAGGCAAGGGCTTTCCCAAATCACGTCTGGCCTCTTTGTCAGTCTTGCGTTAGCTCAGCGCATCCGTTTTTCTTCATTACAAGTAAGTGGTTACGGTGAGTCGTGTGTCGAAGAGCGCTTATGTATAATGCTTTGACTCCAACCGGGTCAAAACTTGAACAATTCGCCGCCTTAAGATGACTTTTGTCGTGTCTTGCCCTGATGCCCAAACGCACTGATATCAAAAAAATCCTAATCATCGGATCCGGCCCTATTGTCATAGGCCAGGCTTGCGAGTTTGACTACTCCGGAACCCAGGCCTGTAAGGCATTACGGCAGGAAGGTTACGAGGTCGTGCTTGTGAATTCCAATCCAGCGACCATCATGACCGATCCTGATACCGCCGATGTTGTTTACATCGAGCCGCTCACGGTCGAAGTCCTCAGCACAATCATTCGCCGCGAAAGACCGGATGCACTGTTGCCGACAGTTGGTGGACAGACCGCGCTGAATCTGGCGATTGCGCTCGCAGACTCGGGCATCCTCGAAGAGTGTGGCGTCGAGATGATTGGGGCCAAACGCGAGGCGGTGAAAATCGCTGAAGATCGACGCCTCTTCAAGCAGGCCATGGACGAAGCCGGCTTGCCAATGCCTCGAGGAGGGTTTGCTCGATCCTGGGACGATGCCGAGGGACTCGTAAATGCTACCGGTTATCCGGCGATTATCCGGCCGTCATTCACCCTGGGAGGAACGGGCGGTGGCACGGCTTATAACCCGGAGGAATTTGAAGAGATAGTGCGAGCGGGATTGGCCGCGTCGCCGATTCATGAAGTCCTAATCGAAGAATCAATTCTCGGCTGGAAAGAGTTCGAACTCGAAGTGATGCGCGACATCGCAGACAACGTCGTTGTTATTTGTTCGATTGAAAACTTCGATCCAATGGGTGTGCACACCGGTGATTCGATCACGGTCGCTCCAACGCAGACGCTTTCCGATGTCGAATATCAAGAGTTGCGAGACATGGCTATCGCCGTGATTCGCAAAGTGGGGGTTGAAACAGGAGGCTCGAACATTCAGTTTGGAGTCAATCCGGAGAACGGAGAGATCCGCGTGATCGAAATGAACCCGCGAGTATCGCGCTCCTCCGCCCTGGCTTCGAAGGCTACCGGATTTCCTATCGCCAAGATCGCCGCCAAGCTTGCTGTCGGCTACACCCTGGACGAGATTCCCAACGACATCACGAAGAAAACGCCGGCGTCCTTTGAGCCGACAATCGATTACGTCGTGGCGAAGATTCCCAAGTGGGACTTCGAAAAATTTCGTGAAGCCGAAGACGTTCTGGGGATTCAAATGAAGTCTGTAGGTGAGGTGATGGCCATTGGCCGCACCTTTAAGGAAGCTTTGTTTAAGGGCCTGCGCTCGTTGGAGGCGGTAAAGCCGTTGCGACTCGAAGATATTCCTGATGACGAGCTGCAGCGAAAGCTCGCCCGCCCGAATTCGCAGCGATTTTCTTATATAACTTACGCGCTGCAGCATGGCGTACCAACCGCGGAGATCTACCGCTTATCGCGGATCGATCCATGGTTTTTGGAGCAGCTCAAACAGGTAATGGAAATTCAGCGTGAGGTTGAAGGTCGGCGGCTACAGGATATTCCGACTGAACTGCTCCGCGTATTCAAGGAATTCGCACTCTCCGATCGTCGCCTGGCCTACCTTACGGACACCAATGAAGGCGAAGTGCGCGCGTACCGGAAAAGCGTCGGTGTGACCCCGGTTTACAAACGGGTCGACACTTGCGGCGCTGAGTTTGAATCGTTCACTCCATACTTTTATTCAACCTACGAACAGGAAGACGAATCGCAGCCAACTGATAAGCGCAAGATAATGATCCTCGGTTCGGGGCCAAACCGAATCGGCCAGGGAATTGAATTCGACTACTGTTGTTGTCACGCGGCGTTTGCTCTTCGCGATGCCGGCTTTGAGACCATCATGGTCAACTGTAACCCCGAGACGGTTTCAACTGATTACGACACGTCCGATCGCCTCTATTTCGAGCCGCTCACGTTTGAAGACGTGATGAACATCGTCGATGTGGAAAAGCCGGAAGGAGTGATTGTTCAATTTGGAGGACAGACGCCGCTGAATCTCGCTATGCGATTGCACAAAGCCGGCGTGCCGATCATCGGAACGACACCCGACTCGATTGATCTCGCCGAGGACCGCAAACGGTTTGGCGCGCTGTTGCGTGAACTTGCTATTCCGCAGCCGGCGAGTGGCATGGCCGCGACTGGTGAAGAGGCAAAACGGATTGCCGGCGAGATTGGTTATCCGGTTCTCGTGCGTCCCAGTTATGTCTTGGGCGGACGCGCGATGGCGATTGTTTATGACGAAGAGAGTTTGGACGATTACGTTCGCAACGCTGTTGGCTTCACTCCCGACCGGCCCGTGCTGATCGATAGGTTTCTCGAGCAGGCCGCCGAGTTTGACGTCGATGCGGTGTGTGATGAATCGACGTGCGTGATCGCCGGCATTCAGGAACACATCGAAGAAGCGGGGATTCATTCCGGCGATTCTTCCTGCGTGCTGCCGCCCCTGCGTATTGATCCAGAGCATCTCGAGACTATGCGCCACTACACTCGCAAGCTGGCAAAAGCCTTGTCTGTGTGCGGGCTGATGAACATCCAGTTTGCGATCAAAAACGATCGTGTTTATGTACTCGAAGTTAACCCGCGCGCGTCGCGTACGATTCCCTTTGTGTCCAAGGCGACAGGTGTTCCGTTGGCCCGCATCGCGGCGTTGGTGATGGCCGGCCAAAATCTCGCTGAGTTCAACCTCCCCGAAAACCTGACTGTCAGTCGCTTCTTCATTAAGTCGCCCGTATTTCCCTTCGTGAAGTTTCCTGGCGTTGACCCGATCCTCAGTCCCGAGATGCATTCCACTGGCGAAGTGATGGGAGTAGGCGAGACGTTTGGTGAAGCTTATGCAAAGGCAATGATGGGCGCAGGTCTCACTCTGCCGCAGACAGGAACTGCGTTTCTAAGTGTGAACGACGCTGATAAGGGACAAGCTGTTTTGATCGCGCGGAAATTGGTGCGACTAGGCTTCCAACTGGTAGCAACGCTGGGAACTGCTGAACGGCTGCGCGAAGTTGGTCTAACAGTCGACACGGTTTTCAAAGTAAACGAAGGCCGGCCTAATATCGTTGACCTCATTAAGCGGGGGGAGATTGCCTTGGTAATTAACACACCTCTCGGGCGCGTTTCACACTTTGACGAACAGGCGATTCGCCGTGCGGCGTTGCAATACAACTTTCCGTGCGTGACGACGATGACTGGAGCACAAGCTGTGGTTGAAGCCATTGCGGCGAGTGGTGGTGACGTTCCGATGGCGGTGCGATCGTTGCAGGAGTTACACGCACTAGGAACTGGTGCAGTGGTGAAGTAGAAGGCTGTAAGTTCTCTTCGAATTCGCTTGAACAGAATCCGACGCAACCCCGCTGAGGTAGCGAATCTGGACCAACCTTCTTCCCAGGGTAGCGCCACAGCTCGCAACCCTGGGCTGGAAGTGGCAACGCCTTCGGCGTAAAGGAATTAAGGAGTATGACCACACCCATTCTCGCAGTCGTCATTACAGTTAGCGACGCGTGCTTTCGCCGCGAGCGTGAAGACACCTCAGGGATCCTTCTGAAGCAATTACTCGAGGAGGTCGGCGCTCAGGTACTGGAAACGCGCATCGTTTCCGATGATCTAGAGGGTGTGGTTGAGGCGCTAAACGAGTTTGCTGGGCGTGACGATGTGAATCTCATCATCACCACAGGAGGTACCGGATTGGGACCGCGAGATAACACTCCCGAAGCCACGCTTCAAGTTATTGAGCGTGAGGCACCAGGCTTGGCGGAAGCAATGAGGGCCGAGAGTTTGCGGCACACTCCAATGGGAATGATTTCGCGTGGGGTTTGCGGTGTTTGCTCGGACGCGCTGATCATCAATCTGCCCGGCTCACCAAAAGCTGTACGCGAAAGCTTTGCCGTCATTGCTCCTGTTCTGAACCACGCCGTCAACCTGCTGGCGGGAAATACTCGTCACGAACCCTGATAAAACCGTCATCCGCGTTCAATTTGAAAACGTCTTCGTTGACAAGGTTCGTCCTGACGCTTAAGATTTTCCCGCTCTCCATAAGTGCAGACGGAGCCTCCGTTAACTGATTTTCTAAACTGAATGCTGCTGCAAACGACTGCGACTGCGCCGATTGTCGGTGGGCCAATTACGGCTTACTGGCCGGTCATGATCTTTTTTCTCGTGGCCATCATCTTTCCGGTGTTGCCAATCATCCTCGGCCGCTTCCTTCGTCCGAGCAAATACGAGAAAGGAAAGATGCGGCCGTACGAGTGCGGTATCGATCCCACGACCGAAGCGCACGATCGCTTTACAGTTCGTTACTACATCGTCGCCATGTTGTTTCTGATTTTCGATGTGGAGACGATCTTTCTTTTGCCCTGGGCGATAGTCTTTATGGGTGACGATTTTTCGTTCACGAAGTTCGCGCTCATCGAAATGTTTGTCTTCATCGGCATCCTCGTCGTCGGCTACTACTACGCCTGGCGCAAAGGCGCGCTGGAATGGGCCTGACCAGGGCTGAGGAATGAGGGATGAACTCTAATTCGCGTCAAGACCTGAGAAAACGCACGAAAGAGTTCGCACTGCGAATAATTAAGCTTTATGCAGCACTACCGCAAACCATATTGGCTCAGGTTTTGGGAAAGCGATGACAACTCGGTTTCGATTCCGAGTTGTCTACCCTTTACTCCCTTGAACACACTAAGAAACATGACGATTAGCTCACCCATTTCTTGATTGAGACTCCGATAGCTTAATTATGGCTGAACATCAAGAAGGCTTTGTGCTAACCACCTTCGATTCGCTGATGAACGCGGTGCGCAGGACCGTCGGTGCCAAGGCGTTGGATATCGGCGCGCCGGTAGTCAATTGGGCGCGCAAGTCAGCGCTTTGGCCGATGACTTTTGGTCTCGCCTGTTGCGCCATCGAGATGATCGCCACTGGTGCGGGAAGATTCGACATCGATCGTTTCGGCGCCGGAGTCTTTCGTCCAAGTCCGCGGCAAAGCGACCTGATCATCATCGCGGGAACAGTGACGCTGAAGATGGGCCCAGTCGTCCGTCGAGTTTACGATCAGATGCCGGAACCGAAGTGGGCCATCGCTATGGGTGCGTGTGCATCCACGGGCGGTCCGTTTGATTCTTACTCGACGATGCAGGGTGTCGATCGCTGTATTCCAGTCGACGTTTACATTCCCGGGTGCCCGCCACGCCCTGAGGCACTGCTTTACGGCCTGATGAGGTTGCAGGACATCATCATGCGCGAATCCCCATCAGCTTACATCTTCGACTCCGATGGCACCGTTCACCGGCAGCGTTCGTTCGACGACGACGAAGCGAAAGCAGCGTTGATAAGCAATGAACCCGGCTCCATAGTCACTGCCGGCAGATAAGCTTCGCCAATGCTGTTCCTCTTCGTCCCTGTTCAACCAAGAGAGGAACTTAATGTTCAACTCCCTCACGCTCAATCCCCAATCACTTGACGAACGACCAGCGCGCAGCTCATTGCCGCGAGTTTGGATAGGATTTATCTTCGCGGCAGCGTTTCTAATGGGAGAGTTCGTCCTGCTTTACTTTGAAGGCGATGAAGCCGGCATGTTGCAGCTGACGCCGCTGGCCCTCGGCGGGTGGATTTACTGGCTTGTCTGTGTTCATAGATTTCATAAGATCCTCAACGAAGTTTCGAGAAACCAATACCCCATCACTCCGGCCGAAGCAGTTTGGAAGCATCTCATCCCTTTTTATAACTTCGTATGGATCTTTCGCTGGCCGGCCGGTATCTCTGAATACCTGACGTCTCGGGGCCGAGTGACTATGGTTTCAGGCCATTTGCTTGGCCTGGTTCTTTTAGCCTCGGTGCTCCTTGGAAGGTTTTTCGACACCGCCATAGGTTTGGCAGGCGTTTTCGCCATTGGCCTGTATATCTCGGCGAAGATGAAGAAACACATCGAGACACTCGTCACAGCGGACATGTTGCCTCCAGCTCCCGACAGGGATCTGTTTGGCTATATCCAGAATGCCCCAAGCGAAGCAACGCCGCCTTTAGAATTGCCTTCTTAGCTGGCATCTGGTTTGTGTGCGCGTGAGGGTCTTGCAAAAACTCTTGAGGAGACTTAGTTATGACAACAAGTTTAGCGAAGCTCAGATTGGCTCTGCTCACATTCGCGATGGTCATGGTTTTTCCGATTTATGCGGCCGCGCAGGCAGAGCCGGGAAAGCCAGTCTTAAAATCCACGACCACAAAGAAGACCACCACAACCAGGCGAAAGAAAACCACCAGGAGGACGACTGCTACAAAGTCAATGGTAGTGAGCGTGCCGGTGGGGACCAATCTCAAAGTGCGTTTGAACCAAACCCTGTCGAGTAAAGAGGCTCGC
Source organism: Pyrinomonadaceae bacterium (assembly GCA_041742785.1). GTDB lineage: Bacteria > Acidobacteriota > Blastocatellia > Pyrinomonadales > Pyrinomonadaceae > PSRF01. The sequence goes on from JBGTOA010000020.1 coordinate 17,579, forward strand.
GCGGGAGATCGATTTACAATGACTGTATTGTCCCCCAGTCGGTACGAAGAAGGAACGCTCTACGGCCATGTCAATTCGATTCAAAAATCTGGAAAGGTTGAGGGCCGCACGACGATGAACTTGGCGTTTGACACGCTCAGGCTGCTTGACGGGCGGACTGGAACAGTCCACGGCTATGTCTCGAGAGTTTATGGCGACGGTTCCGGCCGGGCGGACAATGAAGGTGGCGTCGAATCAGGCAGTCGTGGTAAACAGACTGCAAAACGGGCCGGAATCGGTGCCGTGGCCGGCGCGGTTATTGGAGGCATTGCAGGTGGCGGTAAAGGCGCGGGCATCGGTTTGATTCTCGGTGGTGCGGGCGGCGCCGGTTCACTTGCGGTGAAGGGAAGTAAAGAGCTGAAGATCGAGTCGGGGACTGAACTCTTAGTCCACGTTACGAGGTAACAGATAGATTAGACAACCGTGAGATCGAGGGCCACATTCGCCGCTCTCGGTCTCATGCCTTTGGCGCACTCCTCGAGTTTCCCACGTGGCCACCCCGCTGTGACTCGTCGTGAAAGCGGCGTAAACCCCTTAAAAACCGACCTTCGGGGCCAGGCAAAGAAAAACGGAAGAAAACCTGTTCGACCTCCGTCTAATGATTGTTCGTCTTACCTGGCGGAGGATCTTAGATGGAGCAGCGCGCCGTAATGTCTGAAACAAAAATTGACGAGCGCGTGATCGAAGCTTGCCGTCAGGGCGATCGCGAGGCATTTCGACTGCTTTTTGAGACTTATAAAGATCGCGTGTTTTCAATTGCTGTCTATTCATTAAATGGTGACGAGTCGGCCGCTAGTGACGTAGCACAGCAGGTCTTCCTGAAGTTGATGACGAGGATTGGACAGTTTCGCGGCGACTCGGCTTTCGCCACCTGGCTCTATCGTCTGGTAGTCAATGCGTGTTTGGACGAGCGCCGCAGGCGAAAGCGCTTCTTGCAGTATGGAGAGATGACTCCGGTGAGCAGAATCGAAGACAGAAGGCCACAGGAAAAGCAGTTCGCCCGAACAGAACTCGCTGAGTCAGTCAAGACCGCGATCGCTCAGCTCAGCCCAAAACTGCAGCTGCCGATTCTCTTGAAGTACGTGGAGGGACTGTCATACCAGGACATCGCTGTGGTGCTTGATTGTTCGCAGGGCACAGTCGCTTCCCGTTTGAATCGCGGGCACAAAGAGCTGGCAAAGCGTCTTCAGCACTTGCAGGGACAGCTTGCGGTGGGAGAGTAGCAATGTTTTTCAGGCACGCCCGTAGAGAATTGTCAGCCTACTGCAACGGCGAGTCGTCGGCCGATGAGTCGCGTCGTGTTGCGGAGCATCTGCTTGTTTGCCGGCAGTGCCGAGCTGACTTTGAAGAGATAAAGCTGGGCGTGAAACTGGCGAGTCAATTGCCGCTGAGGCCTGCGCCGGATTCACTTTGGAATGAACTCGAAGCGCGAATGCTCGAAGCGCGAATGAACGCGACGAGCGAATCGCCCACTCATGCGGGAAGACGGGTTCCATTCTGGTGGCGACCGCAATTAGTGGCCGTGGCAGCTGCGCTCTTGATCGCAATCGGGGTCGCGGTCGTCTGGATCTATTCGCGTGAATCCAGACCGTTCTGGGCTGTCGCGCGAATCGCTGGAGCACCAACGATTGGGAGCTCCACGATTGATGACAAGGGCCGGCTCGGGCTTGGGGAATGGCTTGAGACGGACGCTGCTTCGCGTGCGAAGATCGAGGTGGGCTCAATCGGCCAGGTGGAGATCGACCCGAACACGAGAGTTCGTTTGTTAGAGAACAAACCAACCGAGCACCGGCTGGAACTCGCACGCGGCCGGTTGAGTGCCCACATCTGGGCCCCGCCGCGCCTGTTTTTTGTCGACACTCCTTCAGCCGTAGCCGCAGACCTCGGCTGTGCTTATACGTTGGAAGTAGATGACACCGGCGCGGGGCTGCTGCGAGTGACCTCGGGCTGGGTGGCACTACAGCTTCATGGACGCGAGTCAATGGTGCCGGCAGGGGCAGCCTGCGCAACTCGCCCAGTCGTGGGACCGGGCACGCCATACTTCGAGGACGCTTCAGCCTCGTTTCGTGATGCTCTTGCGAAAATAGATTTCGACTCGCTTCAAGGCAAAGAGTTGGATTCGGCGCTCGAGACAGTGCTCTTGCAGGCCCGCCTGCGCGACACGCTGACACTCTGGCACTTACTGGCGCGCGTTAATGGCGGCGCTCGTGAACGCGTTTATGAACGTTTGGCCCAGATGAAGCCGCCACCAGCGGGAGTCACCCGCGAGGGAATCCTCCAGCTCGATGAGCAGATGCTGCAACTTTGGAAAGACAACCTCGAGCGCGCCTGGGGTGGTCCTGGCACCTTGAAGAAGACCTGGCTGAAGATCTGGTCGAGCGCCGTTGGAAGAGTCAAATCAATGCACAAGAAGAGGTGAGCCATGAACGAGACTGCACTGCTGAAGAGACGAAGCTTTTTGAAGCAAGCATCGATGATGGCGCTGGCTTTGCCGGCTCTGGACTTGACGCTGATGGGATGCACTAGCCAATCACAATCAGCGCGCGCCGGAAATGATTCCAGGCCTTTGGTAGCGCCGTGGAAGATTTCAACTGTCTCAGACAAAGAACCTGGTGAACCACTTATTGTCTCGGGGACTATCTACGCTCCGGATGGCCGGGCGCCGGCGGCAGGAATAAGCCTTTACGTCTATCAGACGGATGTGACCGGCGTGTACTCGGGTGGTCCTCGCGACACTCGGATTCGCGGTTTGATGACGACTAAAGCAGACGGCCGCTACGAGTTTCACACGATCAAGCCCGCACCGTATCCCGGCGTGGCGCCGCCAGCCCACATTCACGCCCATATTTTGGGGCCGGGTTATCACGAATACTGGATTGAGTCTTACGTGTTCGAAGGCGACCCGGCGATAACTTCTGCAGAGCGCCAAAGGATCTCAGCAGCCAAGGGGTTCAATCCGATCCTGTCCCTGACCAAAGGGCCTGATGGTGTATTGCGAGGTGTTCGTGACATCAGAATCGAACGGTGCTCGCGTAACTGCATCACCAGTTAGTGCCCCCGAACAGATCCTTAACCTTTCGCATGGCGGGTCATCCGTATGAGAGTAATGAAAATCCTAAAGTGGCTGGCGATCACAATAGTGTGTGCGCTGATTGCAATTCAGTTCATCCGTCCGGTCAGAAGCAATCCCACAGCTCCTGAATCGCAGTCCCTAAATGCTCACGTGCACGTAACTCCGCAGGTTGCCGCGATTCTTGACCGGTCCTGCACAGACTGTCATTCAAACAGGACGCGTTGGCCCTGGTACAGCAACGTCGCGCCAGTTTCATGGTTCGTAATCGATCATGTGAATCATGGTCGCAGTCATCTGAATTTTTCAGAGTGGAGCAGGTACCAGAAGCGTGAAGCTGAAGAACTACTCGAACAGATGTGTAGAGAAGCGGAAGCGGGGTTCATGCCGATGACTTCGTATACGCGTATTCACCGCAAGGCGTTGCTCTCGGCCGATGACATTAAGGTTCTGTGTGAGTGGACGGATGGCGAGCGAAGGAAAGTCGCAGTTGACAAGTAAGAACGTGACGGGTAACAGGTGACAGGTAAGAGAATTAAACCTTCTTCCGAATTAATAAATAACCCGGTTGAAAGCTCAACCATCAATAACTCTTACCTGTCACTCGTCACCTGTTAACCCGTCGCCCGTCAACGTGTCACTCGTCAAACTACTCCCGCCAAGTGCCGCGTGTCATTGAGCACGGGTACGCGAACGAAATCACGTGCGCGCAATTCAAAGCGAGAGATGCCGCAATTCGACGTAGCGATCCACACCGGCTTTAATTCGGGAGCATCGAGCGCGCCCATGACATGCAAGGCCAGGATGCAGATTGTTCCTGTGTGAGTGAAGATAGCGATCCTGCCACCTCGATGTTCGGCAATCGCCTCGTCCAGTTTGCGCGACGCGCGATCCAACATCTGGCGATAACTTTCCCCCCCTGACAGAACGTGATCGAGGTCGCGGCGCAAGAGTGCCTGGTACTGTTCGGGATGCTTCTCGGCAGCCTCCTCGAAGGTGAGCCCTTCCATCACACCCACACTGCGTTCGCGAAAGGCATCGGTAAGTTGCAGTTCAATTTTCGCGAGCCTGGCGAGGGGGGTGGCAGTCTGTACAGCCCGCAGCAGATCGCTCGTATAAATTGCCGAAAACTTTTCATTTGCCAGCGCACGCGCCGTAGCTTCCGCTTGTGCTTTGCCGCGCGTTGAAAGCGGGGTAGCAGTGTGCCCTCCAAAACGTCCGGCAGCGTTGCCTTCAGATTGGCCGTGCCGGATGAGCACAACTTGAGTAACGAACGACATAACGAAATTCTAGATTCTAAATGGCTGAACGCAAACCGGGAGAGAAAAAGCTAAGTACTGAGTTGCGTTACCCCTAGGCCGCGATCGCTTCGGCCTTGAGCTTTTGCTGTTGATCGTGGGTTATGAGGGCTTGGATGATTTCGTCGAGCGCCCCTGCCATCACCAGATCCAATTGGTGAATGGTTAGGCCGATGCGGTGATCGGTAACGCGGTTCTCTTTGAAGTTGTAGGTGCGAATTTTTTCTGAACGATCGCCGGAACCTACCATCGACTTACGTTCGCTCGCCAGCGCATCGTGCTGTTTTTGCTCTTCCAGTTCCTGCAGGCGGGCGCGCAAAACTCTCATCGCCTTTTCGCGATTCTTGATCTGCGACTTCTCATCCTGCATTGAAACCACCACGTTGGTTGGAATGTGCGTGATGCGCACCGCGGAGTAAGTCGTATTTACCGATTGACCCCCCGGACCTGACGAGCAGAACGTATCGATGCGCAAGTCTTTCGGGTCAATCCTGACATCGACCTCTTCGGCTTCGGGTAAGACTGCGATAGTGATGGCGGAAGTATGAATCCGGCCGCTGGCTTCAGTTTGCGGGACGCGCTGGACGCGATGAACACCCGACTCATGCTTGAGTTTTGAGTAGACCTTGTCGCCTTCGATCAGCACGATGCCTTCTTTGATTCCGCCGATGCCGGATTCTGAGGCGTCCAGGATCTCAAACTTCCATCCCTGTCGTTCGGCATAACGGCCGTACATTCTAAGCATCTCCGCGGCGAACAATGTTGCTTCGTCGCCGCCGGTTCCGGCGCGGATTTCCACGATCACGTTCTTCTCGTCATTCGGATCCGAAGGTACCAGCAATAGTTTGAGTTCATTCTCGATCGCTTCAACGCGGGGCTCGAGCGCTGCCAGTTCGAGGTGGGCCATCTCTCGCATCTCTGCGTCTTCCGCACCGGACAAAAGCTCGCGCGCGCCTGCAACTTCTTCTTTGAGCGATTTCCAGGCGCGATACTTTTCAACTATCTCACCCAGACTGCGATGCTGCTTTGTGGCTTTTGTGTAGGCAGACTGGTTCGCGAGCAACTCCGGCGACGACAATTCGTTGGATAGCTCTTCATAACGCGCTTCAATTTGGTCGAGTCTTTCAAACATAAGAATCTCTCACTAGTGGCTTATATTACTCTACTTGCTTAGCCTTTGCGTTCTCAGGTCTCAGGTCTCAGGTCTCAGGTCGCAAGTCTCAAGTCTAAAGTTCAAGCTTTGAGATCTGAAATATCTGAAATCTCAGATTTCAGATTGAGGTCTAGCCCTTGAAGTCGACCAAGAGCGTGAGACTGGAGCCTGACACTCTGGAAGTCCTTAGTGTTCATCTTTCCGCTCGCGAAACGCGGTCACCGCTTCAATCGCTCCTTCGTGCATTCTTTCCGGCCTCACGTAGAGCCAGTGCTTTGCAAATTCGTCATCGCTCATCCCCGAACTAACGGCTCGCTCTTTCTCTTTCAAATACTGTTCGGCCCAATCGCGCAGGTCGTAATCACGATTAAGCGCCATTCGCGCTTCATGCATTGTGATCGGTGTGGTCACTCTTCCCTCGTCCTTTCTTCAAATGCGTTCGATGTTCTCTCCCGGCTTCACGGTAATTGTCTTGAAGCTCGACATCCGCACCAGGCCGGGCGCTCCGCCTTTTGGTTTCGACAAAAACTTTCGCTGGGCGTAGTGAACGTTTACCTTAGCATCCTCGCCCGCCTGACTGAACTTCGCGGCCAGTTGCGCCGCCTCAATCATGGTGCGCTGCGGTATTTCGTTGCGACCGGAGTTGCGCACGACGACATGTGAGCCAGGATAGTCTGCAGCATGCAGCCAGAGGTCGTGAGGCTTTGCGACTTTAAAAGTCAGCTGGTCGTTCGTTCGAGCCGCGCGGCCAACAAGGATCTCGTATCCGTCCGACGAGCAATAACGTCGCACACCGGGGAGGTTTGGAGCGGTGTTTTTTCTCTTGCTGGGGAGGACATCCTTTCTGGTCTCTTCAAAATCAAGGAGCCCAACCGCGTCTTCGTTGTTAATCAGCTCTTCGACATTGACCTGTTGCCGATGAAGCTCAGTGAGTTCTTGCTCAAGCTGGGCCATGCGACCTGCAATCTCCTCCTTCGCGCGCTTCGATTTCGTGTAACGTGAAAAATATTGCGTTGCTGTCTCTTGCAGGGATTTGTTTTCGTCAATGGCAATCTCCAACGGCGGCTCGCCTTCTGAGAAGTAGTCCTTCACTCGGACCATGGCGCCCAATCGTTCCGCGGTCGTGAGATTTGCTAGCAGTAAGTCACCCAAGCGCTTGTGCTGGTCAGCGTCGCCATGGTTGATCAGATCCTTTGCGAGGTTGGACCGCAGCTTTTCTCGTTGCGAAATCTGACGACGCAAGCGATCGCGAACGGCCTGGACACGGGCGCCAAACTGAGCTTCGGCGGCTAGACTAATGAAGTAGTTATCGACTGCGGCCGAGAGAGAAGGGAATTCTCCTTTTTCGATCGCGGCCTCACTTGTTTTGACGCTGAGTTGCGGCGGTGGTTCCTGGTAGAGATCGCCAACCCGCTGACCCTCGCCTTTCGGAGGTCGCATCGCATGCGTGATCACGCCTTGAGCATTAAGCACCAGTAGATTCGCCGAACGCCCGGTTAGCTGTGCCAGGAGAGTGCGCTCGTACTTCGCACTAATCTCATCTTCTCCCGAGAATTGGAGACGAACGATACGCTCAGATTCATGCGTGGTGATAGCTACGAGTTCCGCGTTACTTAGATTGCTGCGCAAAGCTTGCGCGAACGGGCCGGGGAAGAGCGATTGCTTTTCAAGATCTTTCATGCGGCGAGTGATCAGGTGCAACCTCGGCTCGCTTGGTTCAGCGCTTAGCAGAAGGTAACTGCCCTCGCGCAGCCGAAAATCGAATGCCAAACTAAAGCGCGAGACTTGAAATATGTGGCCGAGGTAACGCCCGGTAATGAGGGGACGAGCTTCGTCTACTACCGCTTTTATTGTTTGTTGATTCACGACTTTCGTTGCCGAGCCTAGCAGTTTTGACGATCGATCAAAAGTAGGATTGACGGACTGATGGTGTTAAGTGTCTGCGTTCCGAACCATCCCTACATCGATTAGGCGGGTTGGGGTAGAACCCTCAAACTCGAGAGATCCCAGGGTAGCGCCAAAGCGCACAACCCTGGGCTGGAGGTCGCAACACCTTCGGTGTAAGAAGCGCGGGGACAGGGTCCGCCTTCCTCACTGTGAGACTGTGCATCTGGCCAGTTGCCATTTAGGAGTCTTGGTTAGGAACAGACTCGACCGCCTCTTACCGCGAGGTGGTGCTGACCTCAATCTGAACAGCTCGTATTTCGCCCAAGCCAACTATTATCGGCACAGACATTCCTGTTTGTCCCAACGGCAAAGAAAAAAGGACAGACACGAATGTCTGTCCTACAAACTTCGAGGGGAACGAAGTTGTTTATGCTCTGATGACTGCGGTTTGAGTAAAGCGATCGTGGGCGGTTCGCTTTTCGCGGTCAACGAGCGCATACGTTAACGCCAGTCCGGCGCTGAACAACGATGCAAGATAGATCAAAGCTCGACCTGCTGATTGCTTGCCCGTTGGAATTAACCCGGTGCGGGCATCAACTACTCGCAGTTGCAAAAGTCTCATTCCCAGGGTGCGCCCAGTCAAAGCTGTGGCGATGGTTGAGTAAAGGAACTTGACCAGCACAACGATCGACACGAAAAGAGCAAGCACTTGCGGATCGCGCCAGTTCGCTTCCATCAGCACGACACCAGCAGCAAAAGGCGAGCAAAGCAATCCAACGACCAACAGGTCAACGACACTCGCCACCACTCGTCTGGGTGTAGGCGCGCGGTTGCTTGGGTTTTCGATGTGAATAGTCGTTTCAATCGAATCGAGATAGTTCAGGGCCGGGCTGTTTGGATCTTCGCCGATGACTCGACGAGGTCTTGTCTTAATTGTCTCACCCTCGCTGACCGCAGTCTTTGGCGGCGGGACAACCACGAGATTGTGCGTCTTGTTCGGCTCAACAGCTTCTTCCGAATGAAGTTCCATCTCGTCATGAGTGGCGTTAGTGATCTCGCCAACTGCCATCGCCGGCATTTCTGCACTACTCGAACCTTCAAAGTTCTCGTTTACGGCATAGGCTAAGGTGGCGAGTTGATCTGGTCGATTTGCCTGGACGAACACCGGGGCCGGCTCAACATGTGCGCGTTCAATTCGCTTGAGCGCGGCGGTCACCAGCGGATTTACCACTGGTGTTCCGGCTTGCGGCAACAGTTCCAGTTGCGGTGTGCTCCTGGCCGAGTCGGAATCCGCAGCGAGTTCCAGCGAGGCAGCTTCAGCGGCAGCTTCGCGCGCACGCCTTTCCTGGACTTCGCGTACGCGCTCAGTAATCTCTTTCCGCCAGCCAGGAACCGAACTGCGGGAGACTCCCGGAAACTCAATTAATCGCGAGTTCGTTCTGGTTTCCATTGAATTTGCCGCAGACCCCTGCGCTTCAGCTGGTAAGCAAGCGTCGAACGTCGGGGATTCAGTTTCCAGTGTTTCCATAGGGTGACCGGACTGTGGGACGCATCCGCAGGTACTAAAGCCATCACCGACGTTGCCGCACGAGGGACCGGGCATAAACAAATTGCCTCCGCAGGTATTCGTTTGTGCTTGGAACCTTGCGACAGTGATTAACGGCACGCGTCAAACCTGCTTCGCAATGCGGCGCATGCTATCAGGAATAACTTTAACTGGTCAATCAGAAAATATACGAGCGATTAGAGTTGCCTGTTGGAGGTCCGCTCATTCGTGGGAGGGTTCGACTGTGGAAAACTTTTCAAAGGCGCGTGCGGCCGGCAAAACCCGCGTCGACATCGTGCCACCACTCGACTGTGTCACCTTCGCCAATCTGCCAACAAAGGAGTACGACTCGACCATCGCGTAGCGAGGGGAAATCAATCAAACCGCGATCGAAATCCTTGATCTGCACCCCCATTGTCTCGATTTCGCCGATCAGAGTGGTCAGATCGACAAGCAGCGCGGCGTAATGAACACCATTAGCGATTCCACCGCCACCCTGTTCTGCTGCCTCAGCAGCCAGCTTGGCTACGTCGTTGTATGAGTAGAGCTTGCGATGACACCGCTGGATTCTGAGAACCATCCCGCGAACGGTGGGGAGAAGAGCGTTAGCCTCTTCGACTGTGAATATCTTCATTGGAAATCAATCGCCGAGAGCCCTCCTTGATAGTCGGGCTACTGCACCGGCAAAGGCTTTATCTCGAGATTAATGTTCGTCAGTGACGCGGATAAACTCGCTAGCGCACTCCAACGCCTCGGCGTCTTCCTCGATACTTGTTTCGAGCACCACGCGCATCGCTGCTTCGAAACCTACGACCGAGTTCCCTTGCTGAATATGCAGCTCATCATGCAGATATTGGGGGGGCAGATGATCGTGAAGATCGCGTTCGTCGTAACGCGCGCCGTGAGTTGTTTCCTTTCGTACCTTGTCTGCGATCTCGCCGAGATCGATGAAATAGTCAGCGACATCGATCAACTTCGGCGCCGTGTTTGAGCGGAAGCCGGCTAGCTCAACTCGACAACCCTTGTAAGCGACAGCGTTCACCGCATAAACGAAATCTTCATCTCCGGAAACCAGCACCGCAGTGTCATATCTTCCGGCCAGCGACAGCATGTCGACGGCGATTTCCACATCGAGGTTCGCCTTGCGCGTCCCGTCATAGAACGTTTTAAGCTCTTTTTGGACGACGCGAAAACCGTTACGCCTCATCCAGAGCAAGAAACCCTGTTGCCGTTCCGCGCCGATGTCGACGCCGGTGTAGAAGAACGCGCGCAAGAGTCGCCCGTCGCCCAGCAAGACCCGCAACAACTTGTTGTAGTCGATGTCGATGTTGTGAAATCGCGCCGCATGAAAAAGATTGTTGCCGTCAATGAAAACGGCCACCCGGCCACGATGTCCAAGCTGCCATGAAATATTGTTAGTAGGATCAAAATTGTGCATGTGATAGGTACCCCAAATGTGTTCTCTTTATTAAAAACCTAGGATGCTTGGTTGCGGCTGAATGGTCAAGTGGAGAGGCCAGCTCGAAGTGCCAATCTGGTTCTATTCCAGCGCTAAAACCTCAGCTTTTACCGCATCCAGGTAAAGGACCTTGAACGGGGCATTGGCCACGTTTACCGCCCAGGCTAGGTGAAACTCGAGAGTATCCAGCTGGCCTGGCTTAACATAGAAAACCAACTCGTTTGCCTCCACTGCCGAATTCGGGGGAATTGAAAGCAACTGCTGGCGCCCGCTCGGGTCCGCGTAGTTCACAGCTCTTTCGCGTACGAACTTTACGGCATCCGCAGAAGTGAGCACTGGGGTAACACTGGCGAGTTGGCCTTGCATGCGGTCGACGTCGGGTATGCAGCTACTGGTCAGGTTTAGCACGCGCCGTTCTGCATTAAATGAGATTTCCAGCTTCCCAAAATTCCCGCGGAGAGGATGGCGAAAGGGCCGCTGGTCATAGGCCGCAATCTTTCTGCCATTCGGCTGGTCGGTTCGCTGCACGAGTGAGAGCTGATTCGGATCCGCGCCAATAATATGGCGCCATTCTTCAATAAAGCGTCGCAGTGATTCGCGTGTTTCTTCCTCCGTCATAGTTGGTTCGGTCCCGATCTTTGGCAGGTAAAGTGCAACTGTTTCTGCAGGTAGGCTTTGAATTGTCGCAGTGACCGGCTGCAATGCGATTTCCGAAACTGAGCCTTGCGGCGCGAGCACCTGGTAAACCGCATTGAGAGTCGCATCGCGTCTCAACGGATCTTCCTTCATCGTTGGCGGATACACAGGCTGATTAGCGCGTGGTCCGCCAGTTTCAGGTGGGTGAATGGCGCCGCAGCTTGTCGTCAGCATCGATATGACAAGCAGAATCAGATTTCGTAATGGACTTGATAAAACTCGAGTAGTGTTCATCTGAGTGCTGTGTATCCAGCTTTGCGATCCTATAATCAAAATAGTTGGAGGAGCTGTTGCCTAAAGATTACGAAAACATTTCCCTACCTGACTTTGGGCCTTTGAGCCCTTCTGAGCCTGCCGGCTTTACTCCGGAGCAGCTGGTCCGCTGCGAGAAATGCAACCGCGTGAATGGCCCCACGCGAGTGAGTTGCATTTACTGCGGCGCTGCTTTCGCTTTCAAAGAGGAGACCGCTGGCCAACAGAAGCCGAGCCTACGACCACTCGAGAAGTGGGAACAAGGATACAGCAATATTCTGCTACCGAACGTCACAAACCGGATTGACAATAAGACCCACGATGAGCTTACCGGGTTCTTGAAACTGAGCGGCGAAGACCTGATGCGGATTTTCGAGATGAGTTGGCCCTTGCCACTGGCACGCGCGTCCACGAGCGAAGAGGCGCAGTTGATTGAGCGGCGTCTCCGGGATCTCGGCATTGCGACGTTGATCGTCCCGGACGATGTGCTGGGAATGGAGGCAGTTCCGCCAGTGCGAATTCGCGGGGCTAAATTCGCAGAAGAGTCCTTGCTTGCCCATCAAACCGGAGAAAAAGAGGGTCTACGCGTCGAATGGTCCAGCATTACGCTGGTGGTCCAGGGCCGACTAATAACGAAGAGCGTGGAAGTTAAAGAACGCAAATCGGGTCGGCATGAGAACGAGTTGGTTGGTGCCAGCGAGACTTACACTGACGAATCGATAATCGACGTCTATAGTGAAAAGCTGAAGGGAAATCTTCGTATCGCCGCCAACAGTTTCGACTTTTCCTGCCTGAGCGAACGGAAGGCGCTCATTGCGAAAGATAACTTCGCGACCCTGCTGCAGGTTTTCAGTGAACGCGCACCGCAGGCCACCTTCGATGATTCCTACCGACGGATGCGTGCGGCGCTTGAACCGGTGTGGTCATCTGAGAAGCAAACAGCCTCTCGGGGTTGGCGTCGCGAGCGACCGGGTAAGATCACCATCGGGGCAGTGACGGAGACGAGTAACGAGTTGCAGTTCCGGCGCTACTCGCGACTCTTGAATTATCTCCGCAGTTACAATCCTGCGCCGAAGGACTAGGGGCGTGGCCGTGGGGGGGGG
>JBGTOA010000033.1:0-65646 GCA_041742785.1 Pyrinomonadaceae bacterium
GTCTGGAACCAAAGAAGCTTGCGAGTCGGAAACCGCTGATTGACCAAGCCAGATATGCGCGAGTTCGTGCGCGAGCGTGAACATCTGAGCGGCTTTTGTGTCAGCACCATTTATGAATACGAGCGGTGCAAGATTGTCCGACAGTGCAAACCCGCGAAATTCCTCTGGATCGAGTGGGCGATAATTGTTATTCAGCACCACGCCGCTGCACATGACCATAATTCCAACTTCATCGGCTTGGCTAATGAAAAGTCGCAGCGCGTCAGTCCAGGTTGGAATTCGGCGACGTTCTTCGACGTCAAAGCCCAACGCGTGGCGCATGATTGCCGCAATCGACTCGACGCTGCTGTCCAAACTCGCCGAGCCAACGAACGAGAGTGAGGAGATTCGTTCGGAACGCGCGAAGTCGCGATACCACTCTTGGCGCTGCTGGCAAACATAGATCATGTCGAGCAGGTCGGGACTGGGACGTGCGATGTGTTTGTTTCGGATCGTCCTGAAATCAGGGATGGGGATTTTTTCCACCGGCGGCTCCTCGAGAAACAAAAAGCCAACCGGTGCGTGCGTAGCTCTGGCGAAGTCCTCGACTTGTTTGAGCGTTGGCCTGACGGTCCCTTTCTCCCACGCCGCAAGCTTGGGAAACCGATGGGTTAGGTCAGCAGTTTCCAAGCCCGCTCGCTCGCGTGCCCAGGTCAGTAGTTCCGATTTGATGTTGACGCGAATCATGCTTACAAAACTTCAATGAACTCCGCAATCACCTGCAGCTGGCCCTCTTGTACGTCAGTAAGTTCAATAGCCTCGAACTCAGCATTGAACGGCTTTAGTGTAATCTTAGTGTGATGCCAGGAACCTTCGCTCTGAACCTTCTCGCTCTCATAGCGTTTGACTGTGAAGCGCTCTCCAGTTTCTGGGTCGACCGCATCGCGTAACTGGACGAGCACCGTTTTGCCCTGACGCGAGCCCTCGACTGGTGATGCGAACAAACAATAGGAACCATCAGGAATCATTGGCTCCATCGATCGCCCGGTAACCTGGACAACGAACATGCCAGATCGCAGCCGGTGTTTACTTCTAACCTCAACCCACTCCCAGTTCTCGTCCTCAACGTGTTGCGGATCACCGAATGTTCCGGCTGCCATTTTGAGTGCTACAAAAGGCACGCAGGTGACGTAACGATCCTCCGGCCTCGGTTGCACTATACGCAAGCGGAACCCGGTTTCAGGCTGATAGTCGCTCGAAAGCGTCCCAACCCAATCTGCCGACAAAAGCTCCGCCTGCTCCAACACTGTCAGCGTGGCGCTCTCTCGTTTATCCGGCGGATAACCATACTTACGCAGTATTCTCTTAACCATGATTCGCAACTTCGCCCGGACCGATTCTTTCACGGTCCAATCGATAGTTACATTGCGCCTTACCATGTCAACCAATTCACGCGCAATCGTGGTTAGAGTTTCGTCTCCCAGGACCTGTACGGCACTATCATTCACGCCGAGCGCATCATAGAACGCCTTCTCGTCTTCGTTGAGACCGAGCTCTGCGCCGCGCTGCTCGGCTTCGCGCATCTCACGCGCGAGACCAATCAACTCTTGAATCACAACGGAGGCCTCAATCGTGCGGTTCTGGTACTTGACGATTGCTTGTTGCAGCATTTCAGAGAACAGCCGTGACTGCACAACATTCTTCTTAGAACGAAGCTTGATTTCGTTATTAAGCAATTTGCGTAGTAACTCAACCGCGAGGTTCTTCTGCGGCATGCCTCGGACTTCGGCCAGGAACTCTTCCGATAGAATCGAGATGTCCGGCTTCTTCAATCCAGCAGCGGCGAAGATATCCAACACTTCGTCCGAAGCGACAGCCCGTGAAAGAATCTGGCGCAAGGCGAAGTTAACGTCTTCGGTCTTTTTCTGCCGATCAGAAGACGTCTTCGCAATCACCGCACGAACCGCCTGAAAGAATCCAACATCATCTCGAATCGCGAGCGCCGAGTCGTGCGGCACAGCCAACGCGAACGCCTGGGTCAATTCCGTAACAGCCTTCAACAAACGGTCCTTGCCTTGTTCCTGCTTCAGAATGTGTTCCTGGGCAGGAGGCAAAAGACTCAGCTTCTGCGCGGGTGTTCCGGCCCACGAAGTCCAATCAAACCCATAAAACAGGTCACGGCAAATCTCGTATTTGGTGAGCATCACCTCGACCGCTTCTTCCTGGTCGATTGCGGTCTGCCCCTTGCCACCGCTGTCGGTGTAATTCGCGAGAGCTTTCTTCAGTTCGTGCGCGAGGCCCAGATAATCAACCACCAATCCGCCCGGCTTGTCCTTAAAGACTCTATTAACGCGCGCGATTGCCTGCATCAGTCCATGCCCGCGCATAGGCTTGTCCGCATACATCGTGTGCAGGCACGGAACATCGAAGCCCGTCAACCACATATCTCGCACAATGACGACTTTGAATGGATCGGCAGGATTCTTGAATCGATCAGCGAGGTCCCTCCGCTTCTTCTTCCCGCGAATGTGCGTTTGCCATTCGAGCGGGTCAGACTTCGCGCCCGTCATGACAATCTTCATGATGCCTTTGTTATCGTCCGTCTCGTGCCATTCTGGCCGAAGCCTTCTGATTGCTTCATACAAGTCGACACAAATGCGCCGGCTCATGCAGACGATCATCGCTTTGCCTTCCATCGCTTCCAGCCGCGCCTCCCAATGCCGCACCAGGTCGTCGGCAATCAGCGCAATTCGCTTCTCGCTTCCGACTACAGCTTCCAGCGCCGCCCACTTGCTCTTGAGCCGCTCCTTTTGCTCAACCTCTTCGCCCTCGGTCGCTTCTTCAAAGTCTTCGTCCAGGTGCGGCTTTTCGTTCGCGTCCAGCGCCAGTTTCGCCAGACGGCTCTCGTAAAAAATCGGCACCGTCGCTTTGTCTTCAACCGCGCGCTGGATGTCGTAGATGCTGATGTAATCGCCAAAGACCGCGCGCGTGTTCGCATCCTTCAACTCGATGGGCGTGCCGGTGAAGCCGATGAAGGACGCGTTCGGTAAGGCGTCGCGCATGTGCCGGGCAAAGCCATCGACAAAGTCATACTGAGTGCGGTGCGCTTCGTCCGCGATCACGACGATGTTGCGCCGATCAGAGAGCATTGGATAAACCGCGCCTTTTTCCTCGGGAAAGAACTTCTGCACGGTGGTGAAGACGACTCCGCCTGATGCGACCTGTAGTTTTCTTTTTAAGTCGTCCCGGTCTTCCGCCTGCACCGGCGCTTGCCTTAACAGCTCGTGGCAGCGCGAGAACGTGCCGAACAACTGATCGTCGAGATCGTTGCGATCGGTTATAACGACAATTGTGGGATTCTCCATCGCCGAATGAAGCACGATGCGGCCCGCGTAGAAAGCCATCGTGAGACTCTTTCCTGAACCCTGCGTGTGCCAGACAACTCCGATTTGCCGTGAGCCGTCAGGCGACGAGGCATTCACAGTTTCCTCGACAGCTTTGTTAACGGCGTGAAACTGGTGATAGCCCGCCATCTTCTTGATCACGTCGCCGCTTTCATCTTCTTCAAAGACGACGAAGTAACGCAGCAAATCCAGGAAACGACGTTTGTCGAAAATCCCGCGGAGCAGGACTTCCAGCTCCGGCATCAAGCGCGGCGCTAACTCTTCGCCTTCAATCGTGCGCCACGGCATAAAGCGTTCCCAATCGGCGCTCAAACTTCCCGCTCGCGCGCACGTTCCGTCGGAGACGACAAGTAGTCCGTTGTGCACGAAGAGTGAAGGGACCAGCAGCTTGTATGTTTGCAGATCTTTGAAAGCCTTGTAGGAGGTCGCGTCTTCATCTGCTGCATTCTTCAGTTCAACCACTGTCAGAGGAAGGCCATTTACGAACACGAGAATATCTGGCCGCTTGTTCTGTTGGCCCTCAATTACGGTGAATTGGTTGACTGCCATCCAGTCGTTCGCGGCGGGGTCGTCGAAATCAATTAATCGAACGCGGTCACCTGCGATGCTTCCGTCGGGTCGTCTGTACTCGACTTCCACACCCTCAACCAGCATCCGATGAAACGCACGGTTGTTTGCGACGAGTGACGGTGCTTCCGGAAAAGTTATCTTTCGCAGCGCATCATCGATTGCTTCGCTGGGAATTTTTGGATTGAGCGAGTAAAGGGCGGCTTGAAGTCGTTTGGTGAGGATTACATCGCTGAAGCCATCGCGCTCAGCTAGCAGTTCACCCGGCGCGATCTCCGGGCCCGCGAAAATTGAATAGCCAAGTTCGCCGAACCAGGAAAGCGCGGCGTCTTCAACAACTGATTCAGTAAAGGTAATCAATTTGGGATTGCGCTTAAATAAACAAGTTCTTGCGTTTCAGCAAGTTCAAGGCTTTTCACCGCTCTTCTAAGGCGTTCATTTTAAATAAGTCCGAGTAGGTGCAAGGGCACGACAAGGCGCAGGCTGCGATTGACGGCTAACTCGGATTCTGGCATCTTAGGACTCAAGTTGGACTGGAAATGTCCGGTCGGCGCTGGGCACCTGGAAATTCCTGGGGGCCCTTCGCATTTAGGGAAGGTTTTCAATCCCCATCCTCGAATCTCTCCATTCGGACTTCGTCGAAATTTTGTCTCTAAGATGTCGTAAGCCCGGTTAGACTGCTGTGGCCGGAGAGTCTTGATACCAATTGGCCGGGCAACTAAATCGGCGAGCTGCATACCTGGCGCGTTAGAAGCCTTAGGCGCCATCACAATTTCGAAGGGTAAATGCGTGTTATGAAAATTGGCGCCGTCGCAAATGCGGCGAAACTGCAGTTCCAATTCTTCATCTTCCCGTTTGCCCCGGCGCTCAACCACGACATGAGTTAGGCGCTCCGTCTGACCTAATCCTTCCAGATGTTTGTAGAGACGCTCCAACCCGAACTCGAGGGCGATAGAGTAGGGATTCTCAGGAGCATGGTATTGCTTCCCCAAGTCAGGCTTGCGAATCACCGCTGCGATCAGGGTGAAAGGCGGCTTCCATTAAAAGGGTAACATCGTTAATGAACTCTTTGCGCCGCGACGCGTTTAGCAGAAAGGAATAAACGCCCCTCGGCTTTCGAATGTCATGCTCATGTAGCACGACCGCGTCATGCCCCCAATGTTTAAATTTGAGCCGCTGCATGGCAGGGCAAACAATTTCCATGTAATCCTGTTTACGAAAGATACAAAAGGCCAAAACAAACATCGGATAGGTTTGATCGACGCCCGCCATCCCGTGGTCACCGCTCTCATCCACAAAAACTATGTAATCGCCAAACATCTCTTACTATCTGTCAACGACGCTTCGATTGGCGATCACTGACTCTCGAACCTTTCATTCTATGTCAGCGTCGGCTTGGCCGTGGCTCGTTCGCGATGGCTACGCAGTAATTCGTTGAGCTTGCGATTGTCGAGCTGCCTCTTTGGCTTCTTTGAATTCAAAATGCTGATTCTCCGAAGGACTCTTCCGCCAGAGATCGATTTGTTCAATCGTGGTATGCATCTATTTCAATACCACCACTGGCGTCTAATATTCCTGTGGTTGAGGTCGACGCACGCAGCCATCGAATAACGAACCTCGCCGAACCACTCCAGCGCACCTTCTTCAACGACCGATTCAGTGAAACCATTCAGCATTAGAAGGTTAACTTTAATTCTCTGATCATTTGAAGGAAATTGATCCAACGAATGCCTTTTGCGTCGCAGACGTCAGGAATGCGTGGCTTAGCCAGATTACCGGTGCGAATCTCGCCTGTAACGACGACGGCGTTCATTTCCACCGCGGTAGCGATGACAAACGGATCAGCCTGTGATCGCCCTCTGAGTGTGTCGACTAATCGAGGATAGTCACTTAGCAGCTTCGTGGCGACGCGTTGAATATCCGGACTCAAAGGCACCAGCATGTGCTTCCGATCCTTAATCCATTCGTGAAGCTCGTCGGCCTTCTTTGAAGTCTCGACGTAGACTTCTTCGCTTGAAACAATCTCGCCAGCCGAGATGAATTCATCAAGGTTATCCCACAACGTCGGGAAAACATCTGGCGGATAATAGCGAATCCAACCGTCCATCCAGGCGCTTGTGTCGACGCAATAAGGCATAGATTAGACGGCGGGAGCACTTGGCCTCGTCACTAGCTCGGCTGCAACGCGGTCCAAATACTTCAATTGCATTCCGAGATAGTCAGAAACGTCAACGCTACTGATCACATTTCGCTGGTAACCTTCCAGAATTAGTGAAACGAAAGACCGTCCGACCTTTGAGATAACCTTGACTTGGATGGGAATTTTTACGCCGCCCTCAGATTGAGGCTGAGCAAACCACGTGCGACCTTGCCATTCTTGTCGTTTCCTCCGGTACAGTTCGACAGAAATGCGCCGCAGTGAGAGCAATCTCCGCAGAATAGCTTCCGGGCTGACTTTTATGCGATTTGCAAAACGACGAAGCGCAACATCGTCGCCGCGGAGAACGGAACGATGGGACTCTAGTTCCCGCAAGAAGTCCTGCTTGGGCATAAGCGCAGCAGCAGTGAAACGGTTGCTTACTTGCTCAAGCGTTTGTTCCTCAGGCAGTCTTTGACCCTCCATTGAACTTGTCTTGTGGCCGCTGTTGTTCAGCAGGATGTGAGTGAATTCATGGAGTAGTGTAAAGATACGGCCATGTGGTGCGTCTGCGTTGTTGATAACAATCACAGGCAATGGTCCATGAGGAATGCTCGTGCCGCGCATCTCCTGCAAGTCGATTCCGCCAGTTTGGAAAACGAGCACGCCCGCTTTCTCAATGGCTTCCCGCCAAGCGTTCAGAGCCGCATAAGCACTGGGCCAGCCAACCTGCGTTTCCCAATTAACGCCCAGGAGTTCGCGTATCCGAATACCCACTGTTTCTGGATCTTCGTTTGGAGAAGCCATTGCATCTGGTGTTGGCACTCGTTCACCTAAACGTTCGTACAATTCTCGCGCAGCTTCGCGACGGAAAAGCGCGGTACGTAGAGCGAATCGCAATTCGGGCGATTCCGTCTGCGGTGTAACGCCCGCCAACCTGCGAAACTCTCGTTGTGGATCGAATCCTTTTGGCCGTTCGGAAAGAAAGAAAACTGCCAGCGGTCGTTTGTATACCTCACCCAGCTTTCGCAGTTGAGCAACGCTTGGACTTGAAGTACCGCTTTCCCACTCGCGAATGGTTTCAGGCTTTATGTGGGCCTTCTTCGCAGCAGTTTCCTGCGTGAGACCGGCAGTTTCTCGGGCCCACACCAAAAGCTCGGGTCGAACCTGGGTTGGAATGCTTCGTGGCATATCTAAAGCTATTACCCTATTCTGCGCGATGGTTCAATGGGTGGTCTCAATACGAATTGCGCCTGACAATAATTTCGGCAGCAGCGCATCGCGCACGCCGGCAAGCGAACGGGATTCGTTCTCGTTCTGGGCAAAACGTTCGTATAGCGGACCGACAATGTGAGCGAAAGAAGAGACAATCTCCGTCGGGGGGTTCAGTATCCAAAGTTTGGGAATAAGTTCGTTGTTAACCGCCTGCATCGTGGTGCCAATGCTTAGGCTGTTTTTCTGCGTATCAAAATCCGCGCTTGAAATGAAAGAATAGACGAATGGTGAACTTTCGGATAAGCAACGAAGCCCCGTAAAGCCAGTAGAAAATATGGCGCGTTCGGCAATCCAAGCTGAGCTCTGGTTGATTAGAAAATGTTTGGGGCTGTCCTTCATTTTGGCGAACCAAACGGTATCGACTTCTGGCTGCATGTTCGCTCGTGACCTTCGGTTTGCGAAGTCCACGTTTTCTCCCTCTCCAATAAGCCTGCCGCGGTGGACGTCAGCTGTAGCAAAGTAGGTTTTCTTTCCTGCGAACGACGAAATACCAGAAGGCAAGATTCGCGTGTATTTGCATCTGCCGAGTGAGCCGCAAGTCCAGCCCGCCGGAATCTGACCAAGAACTGAGTTCTGAAAGTGATCGGGGAAAAGGGAGGCGATCGATGTGTCAAGCCCAAGCGGCGTCTTTCCGGCAGCTTTGGCGCAAACCGGATCGAACTTTACAAACCAAGATTCAAAAATTGCCCCAGCCAATGCCTCCAGGGTCTCGTTCATGCGCCGATTCGATTCGATCTTGTCGTCCAGCGCCCCTAAGACGTTTGCGATTGCCCGCTGCTGATTAATAGGAGGAATTGTCAGTCGGAAACTCATTTGGTCGGTGATGCTGACATAGTCGGCAACCATTGAGCCATGTGTCTTCACGGCATCCAGATTTGCTTGGAATTGTGGACCCTTTAACAAATAGAAAACGAAACGGGGCTCTAAGACCTCGAGATCAAGAGCCCTCCAACAACAGACCTGTGGAGCGAAAACAACCTGGGGTTGGTCAGTTCGAAGAAATCCAACCCTGCCAACCGTCCCCTTGGTTATGAATGCGACATCACCCGGGTGCGACAGTTTTTTCTGGATACGATCTGCGAACGTAATCGCGATGTGGTCTTGTGTACTTGTGTTTATGTTTCCGTCACCAATGTCAGCACCCCTAACAAATGGAATTCCAGAGGGCGCTAGTTCGAGGTTCCTCATTCTGTGTCCGTCGGTAATGTGCAAAGCTCCGCCTGCAACTAACTCACGAACTGGAATCGCCTCATATCTATCGTGCATTTAGTATATTTGCTTCAAACGCTTTCGGATCAATGCTTCCAAGCTCGCAGATTTCATGAACTGCTTTTCCAACTCTGTGGTAAGCCGTTTCCATTGTTCGTCGAAAGGCTCTTCGCTCTCTTCGCCTTCCGCGGCTCCGACGTATCTTCCAGGTGTAAGGACATGCCCATGGCCGCGAATTTCGTCGAGCTTAGCCGACTTGCAATAACCGGCAACATCTTCATATTTGCTCGAGTCTCTGTCGCCCCGCCAAGTGTGATACGTGCTCGCCATCTTCAGAATGTCTTCATTAGTCAATTCCCGATGAACACGATCAATCATACTGCCCATCTTGCGCGCGTCGATGAACAAGGTCTCGCCGCGTCGATCACGGAAGCGGTGATTGCGTTTGTCGCGAGCTGTGAACCAGAGGCAGACGGGAATCTGCGTGTTGTAAAAAAGTTGGCCGGGCAACGCAACCATGCAATCAACCAGGTCGGCTTCGATGATTGCTTTGCGAATCTCGCCTTCACCGGATTGATTAGACGACATGCTGCCGTTGGCGAGGACGAAGCCGGCAAGACCCATTGGCGCGAGGTGATGGATGAAGTGCTGCACCCAGGCGAAGTTTGCATTGCCGACCGGCGGTACTCCGTATTTCCAGCGTACGTCTTCACGCAAACGCTCGCCGCCCCAGTCGCTCATGTTGAAAGGCGGATTGGCGATGATGTAATCGGCCTTTAAGTCTTTGTGCAGATTGCGATGAAAGCTGTCTGCGTTTTCAGGTCCGAGATTATTCTCAATACCTCTGATAGCCAGGTTCATCTTCGCGAGCTTCCAGGTTGTCGGATTCGACTCCTGGCCAAAGACGCTGATGTCGCCGATCCGTCCCCCGTGCGCTTCGACAAATTTCTCGCTCTGCACAAACATGCCGCCGGAACCACAGCACGGATCGAAGATACGGCCTTTGTATGGAGCGAGCATCTCGACAAGAAGCTGAACGACGCAACGCGCGGTGTAGAACTGTCCGCCCTTCTTTCCTTCGGCGCTGGCGAACTGGCCGAGAAAGTATTCATAGACACGACCAAGGATGTCTTTTGAGCGATTCGCCTTGTCCCCGAGGCCAATCGTCCCAATCAAGTCGATCAATTCACCGAGCCGTTGCTTATCCAGCGCCGGCCGTGCGTAGTCTTTCGGCAGTACTCCTTTGAGTGAAGGGTTGTCGCGTTCTATGGCAACCATCGCGTCGTCCAGCGTATTGCCGATCGTCGGCTGCTTCGCGTTTGCGCGTAGGTGTGACCAGCGTGCTTCCTGCGGCACCCAGAAAATGTTTGCCGCGATGTATTCATCGCGATCCTCAAGCGCCGCCTCGCGTTCCTCCGGCTTATCCAGATAAAGTTCGCTATCCGGATTCCCGATGTCTTCTCGCAGTTTGTTCTGGTGTTCTTCGAAAGCGTCGGAGATGTATTTCAGAAAGATCAGTCCGAGGACGACGTGCTTGTACTCCGCGGCATCCATATGCCCGCGCAGCTTGTCGGCCGCCGCCCACAGCGTGGTTTCCAGGCGAGGCTCAGCACCTTTCGTTTTGCTCTTCCGGGCTTTAGTGGGCAAAGACAACTCCGCAGCAAGCAGCGAGGTAACGTTGAGACGAGGAATGGTGCCTCAAATCATGAGGAATTTCCAGCTAATGCGGCTTCAGTGCAGGTCTCAATCGGACCCGATCGCGCCAGCTTGGAAGGACCGTGATCATATGACTGGGTGAAAAGAGATGGCGGAGGGGACAGGACTCGAACCTGCATAGCCTTTCGGCCGGCGGTTTTCAAGACCGCTGCACTACCATTATGCGACCCCTCCAGCCGCGTGAAGCAAATTAATATAACTCAAGACAAAATCTGAAACCAAGCCGAGTTCTGATTGGCCTTGGGCCTTTGGCCTTTGGCCTTGGGCCTTGGGCCTTTGGCCTTGGGCCTTTGTACTTGGAGCCTCTGTACTTGGAGCTTTGTACTTAGAACTTTGTGCTTTGATTCTGGGCATTTCTAATTTGCGATCTGTCTTGGAAACGTGCACGATCTTCGGGGCAGAAGATAACCAACAACAAAGTACAA
This sequence comes from Pyrinomonadaceae bacterium, assembly GCA_041742785.1. GTDB lineage: Bacteria > Acidobacteriota > Blastocatellia > Pyrinomonadales > Pyrinomonadaceae > PSRF01. The sequence continues at coordinate 10,713 of JBGTOA010000033.1, forward strand.
AGAACAAAGCTCAAAGCTCAAAGCTCAAAGCCCAAGACCAAAGCCCAAGACCAAAGCCCAAAGACCCAATCCCAAAGATAGATGCGCGTCACCATCGGCCAAATCAATACCACTAACGGAGATTACGCCGGCAATACTGCGCGCGTGATACGTGCGATCGAACAGGGAAAAAAGGACCGTTCCGATCTGGTCATTCTTCCGGAGGTCGCGATTCAGGGCTATACCTCGCTCGACTGGTTTCTGGATCGTGACATCACCTGCTGCGTTCTCGCACCACTGGAACAGATTATCCAGGCCACTGAAGGAATCACAGCCGTAGTTGGCACGGTCAGGCCAAGCGGCTTGCCCACCGGACGCAGACTCTTCAATTCCGCCGCCATCATTAGCAATCAAAAACTGATTGGCTTTGCTGATAAGACCCTACTGCCTGAGTATGACGTCTTTGACGATCCACGCTACTTTGAAGCGGCAACCGAACGTCATCTTTTTACGGTTAACGATGCGAAACTTGGCGTGGCCGTCTGCGAAGATTTTTGGAACGATAAAACCTTCTGGAGAGACCGGCTGTACCAACAGGATCCCGCGGATGAATTAATCCTGCTCGGCGCAGATGTGCTTGTTTCGATCAACGCGTCTCCGTTCAACAAGGGCAAGATGGGCCAACGCTGCGCCATGGTTTCACATCGTGCGAGAGCTGCGGGTATTCCAATTGTTTTTGTGAACCTGGTCGGCGGCAATGATGGCGTCATCTTTGACGGGGCGAGCATTGTCGCTGATTGCAAGGGAGAGATCATCCTGCAGGCGCCCCCGTTTGAAGAGTTCTTTGAGACCGTCGATCTCGAATGTGGCGTGGCCGATGACCGTTGCCTGCCAGGCGATGATATTGAGACCATTCGCAGCGCCCTCGTGCTGGGTATTCACGATTACGCCCGCAAGAACGGATTCACCACTGCGGTACTGGGGCTGTCGGGTGGCATTGATTCGGCACTGGTCGCCGCGCTCGCTTGTGAAGCACTGGGAGCGGAGAACGTTCTCGGGGCGATGATGCCCTCGCCTTATTCGTCGCGCTCGAGCATAGAAGACTCAGTAATGCTGGCTCAAACCCTGGGGATGAAGACCATCGAGCGTCCGATCAGCGATGTTTATGAGGTGCTGCTGAAACAGCTCGGGTTACCGCCTCCCAGTCTGGAGAGCAGTTCACATGCGGCTGAGAATCTGCAGTCGCGGTTGCGTGGAAACATCCTGATGACGATCTCTAATTTCGAGGGCCGGCTGCTGCTCTCAACCGGGAACAAATCGGAACTTGCCCTCGGCTATTGCACGCTTTACGGCGATACAAACGGCGGTCTCGCAGCGATCGGTGATGTCCTTAAGACGGAAGTGTACGCCCTTGCTCGCCACTTCAATCGCGAGCGGGAAGTCATTCCGAACTCTATTATTGAGAAGCGCCCCTCGGCCGAACTCGCACCGGGACAGTATGACGATCAAAGCCTGCCGCCTTATGATCGGCTCGATCCGATTCTGAAAATGTATTTTGAGCAGAAGGCCACGCCGGAAGAGATCATTGCCGCGGGAAATGACTCTGCAATGGTCTATGACATCTTGAACCGTGTCGAGTCGCCCGCAAACGAATTCAAACGCCGGCAACTTCCGCCGACGCTGATCATTTCGAGGAACGCTATTGGTATTGGCCGGCGGCGTCCGATCACGCATCGCTATCGCCGGCGGGCAAAGCAGAATACAGAACACAGAATACAGAAGTCAGAAGCGTGACCCGGATCGCTACCGACTTCGGACCTCTGACTTCTGTTTTCTGTATTCTGTGTTCTGTATTCTATTCTTCATCCACTGGTGAATCCGATGATCAAATTCCCGTTCTCCACTCGTTCCTTGTTCCTGCTGGCGTTGCTGTTGGCGACCAGTATTTCGTCCGCCGCGCTACCAGCTCCGCAGGACGGTAACCAACCGAACGTTTCTGAGGCGGAGAACAAAGCGGCGGCGCTGGTTGATGCGGCGATCGACGTTCCCGCCAAGCTTGCGGCAGCGACGAAGTTCCTCGGCAAGTACCCAAAGAGCTCGTTGCGGCCGAACGTTGCGGGACATATTGCCGGTCATATCTCACCGATAAAGGATCCGGCTGAGAAAGTGAGACTTGCCGAAGAGTTGCAAAAACTCTTCCCCGGTAACGACACGCCGGTGGTCACCTCCGTGTTGATCGGTGCCTATGTTGACGCTAATCGGCTGGATGACGCCTTCGCGCTGGGCGCGAAAGCACTTGCCGCGAATCCTGAAGACATAGCTATCCTGACTGAGCTGGCTTTCGCAAGCAGCAACGCCGCGAAGAAACAGAATGGAAAGTTTATCGCCACCGGAAACCAATATGGCGCAAAGGCGATCGAACTAATCGAGGCTAACAAGAAACCTGCTGGTATGGATGACGCGCAATGGACCGCCCAAGCGGCGTTGCGCCCGCGCCTCTATCAGGAGATCGGGATTCTCGCGCTCATCAGCAGAGATTTTGCCGGCGCGAAAGCTCGTTTCGAAAAAGCGTCAAGTTTGGCTCCGGACGATCCGATGAACTACGCGATGATGGCCAGCACTTTCGACGAAGAGTACATGTTGGCTGTGAAGGCTTTCCAGGATGCGCCCGCCGGTGCACAGAAAGACGAGTTACTCAAGAAAGCAAACGCACAATTGGACAAAGTAATTGAGGCCTATGCTCATGCTATCGGGGTAGCTAGCGGAAGGGCTGAGTATCAACCGTTAGCCGATCAAGCTCGGCAGAATATGGAACTGTATTACAAGTATCGGCATAACAATTCGACCGACGGGATGCAGCAGCTAATTGATAAGTACAAGCCGCAGAAGCCGTAAGGGAGAAAGGTTTTGGGTGTAGGGTGTTCCGTTTAGCGCGTCCGCACCCTAGCCCGCATACTTCGCGTAAACCGACTTCACTTTCTCCAAAAACTCTCGACGATCCACCAGATGGTAGGTCTTCACCGCGCCCGGCCCTCCTGAAAGTCTGTCCAGCACCTGCTCAAACACCTCAATTTGATCGCCGTCGGAAATATCCTGCTGTTTGAGATAGCCGGAGAATCTGAGGCGCCGCAGCAACTCCGCAAACGTCAATCGTCCCTCCAGCGTGCGTCCACCATGAGCATGTGAACGGCTAACGAGATACTGAACCACCAACACTTGGTTATAAGTCTGCGGCGCCAGAAACAATCGCGAGCCCACGAGTTCCCAACCCGAACTTAATTCTCGCGAGGGCCGAATTTTACTGAGGTTCGTGAACACTTGAGACCAATCAGTCTTCGGCTCGATCCTGCTCAGGTATGACTTTGAGACTTCGAATAACAAGCGCTCATCTTCCAGATCCAAACCTGCCTTAATTGTATCCAGCCAATCAAAAAAGACCTGGCGCTTGTCAGACTTAACTTCGACCAGCCGAAACTGCTCGTCTTTCTTCAGCAGGGACTTAGTCAACTCTCGTCGGGCTGTGTCAGTGGCCTTCACACCTTCAATTGAATAAGTATCGAGCCGCGCATGCCAGCGCTTCGCGGCATTACAGTAGGGACAGCGCGGACTTTTTTCTTCGCTGTCGAAGAACGGGAGGATTGCCTGTCGCGCGGTCAGTTCAGCCAAAGTCGGCGCGTAGCGTCTGATCTCTGAGTAGGCAGTGCGCGGCGCCAATCCGAGTTGTGACGTAAAAATGTCGAAGATGCAGCCGAGGCAAACCAGTGTCGAATATTCAGTAACCGTACCGGGAGGGAATTTGCTGAAGTCGAGCTGGTCTTTCCTTCTGACGGGCATGAGAATCAACTGAGCGAAACGAGCTGCAGGCTGAGTTCAGCGTCCGTATGACCCACTGCGAGATCGAGTTCGGCTTCGATATCACCGGTCCCTGCTGTCAGCTTGCTGAAATCGAAAATTCCGTGGTCCAGGAGGTGCGAAGGCAGGACGTTTCCGGCCGCGCGCAACAGCGAGGAACGAATGTTTGGGATCTCTTTTTCGAGTTCCGCGATCAAACGATTAACGCGAGCTCTTTTTAGGTTCGGCTGCGAACCACAGAGGTCGCAGGGGATGATCGGAAACTCTTCGCCGCGGGCAAACTCTGCGATGTCGGACTCGCGACAATACGCGAGCGGGCGAATGATCGTATTGCGGCCATCCAGTGAGCGAAGAATCGGCGGCATCGCTTTCAATTTCCCGACGTAAAAGAGATTCAAAAGCAGGGTTGTAATGATGTCATCGCCGTGATGACCGAGCGCGATCCTGGTGCAACCCTCTTCCACCGCCAGGTTGTATAATATCCCCCTGCGCAAGCGCGAACAAACCGAACAGTAAGTCTTGCCTTCAGGCACCAGTCGTTTGACGATCGAGTATGTGTCCTGCTCAACAATGCGGAACTGTACGCCGCGGCCTTCCAGATACTCGGGAAGTATGTGCGCGGGGAAGCCGGGTTGTTTCTGATCGAGGTTGACGACAAGTAAATCAAAATCGATGGGCGCGCGGGTGCGAATATCGAGGAGGAGATCGAGAAGTGTGTAGCTGTCCTTGCCACCCGACAGGCAGACCATTATTCGGTCGCCATTCTCAATCATGCGAAAGTCGCGGATGGCCTCGCCCATGCGGCGAAGCAATCGTGTCTTTGTTCTGTTCTCAATCATCGTCGTGGCCTCGGATCTATGTGAGCAGAATGCCACGGCATGTTTCCGGTTGACAACGCACGGTGCTGAACCAGAAGGAATCTGTGCCTTTAACGATGTCTTGTATACCAGTCTTCAGAGTGGCAAATAGGCAATATCGCACTGTGCGCACCGGATGACGGTACCTGCAGGGCAGTGACTCGTCCCCCTGCTTTGACGTTGTTTGTGTGGCTGCGGTGAACGCGGGGTATCGCTAACAACACTAACCTAAGCTGGAGCTACGCCAGGGCCCCAGTTTTCAATGCTCTTCATGGACTTTGCATGAATGGGTGTGAAACGGTAAGTTCGCCGCGACAAGCCCTAAAAACTCTTGTTGCATATGCCGACCCTGTGCTACCGTGCGCAACACAAATTGTGGTCCACGGCCAGTAGGATTTGCGGTCATACCCTCTCGCAGTAAAAAGCAGTCACTCCCACACTCGCGAAACGTCCAGGTGAATAAGCCTGGTGGAATCAAATATTCTTGTTCTGACGACGCGTCCACAATGGTTGAAGTTAAGAGAAAGCCAAACAATGGCCCTGTTACCCGAGCTGCCAGCCAGACAGCGGCAGCGCGGGCATACACTGAACCATCCGCGCCAGCCTCTCATTCGGTTGTTTCGGCCCTGAATGGGACGGGTGCAGTGACGGCGCCCGCCAGGGTTGCGGCGCCTGTGCTGGTAAAACCTGTACCGGATACAAAACAGCAGCAAAACCGCCCCCCCGTCATCACCGGCGAGGCTCAGTGCAAAGGAATGCTGCCGATTGATGGGATTATCACTGGACAACTCGGTGCGAGCGCGAGCTTGAACGTAAGGCAACGGTCGAAGGTTTACTCCGCCAGCGCGCCCGAAATCTCCGGAGAAATCAGCTTTCGCGACATGCTGCGCGTAAACGGCTTCATCGCCGGAACCGTCTATTCGAAAAAAGGAACACTCATTGTCGACACCAGCTCGCGTGTGGACGCAAATGTTGATGTGGCGGTCGCGGTCATTTGCGGCTGTGTTAATGGCGATATCGTCGCTCGTGAGCGAGTTGAAATTGGCCCGAATGCGAGGATTCATGGGAACATTTGGACCCGATCGATCCAGATTAAGAGCGGAGCGATTTTCGAAGGGGTGTGCAGGATGATCGGGGAAGAAGCTTCTGGTTTCTAGTTTCAGCTTTCCACCCAGTACTGAGTCCTGAGTACTACGAGCAAGGATGAACTCCGATTTAACATGGGGCATTACAATTCCATTGCAAAGCTAGACACCAAAAGCGCTGTGCGGCTATTATGTTCTTCCGCGTCTGGCGGCGCCCAATCTGCTAGCCATCACAAGCTAGTTCAACAATCCAAACAACAGGCAAGTGCGCGGCTTCGGTGCCTTTACCGATCAGCGAAAACTGTAACTGAACCCTGACCGCGCCCCCCAAAATAACGGAGGTTATCTATGCTGAGGATAGGAAAGAACCCTAAGGATCAGGACGAAAACGAAAATACCCAAGAAAAACAGGAGGCGTCTCCGTATTCGACTCCCAAGACTTATTCCTCGTATCAGAATACGAGTCCGGAACCCAAGCCCAGTGCAAATGAGACGCTCACCTCGAGCTCTAAGGCAATGACCGAGAGTGAGTCGCTCGCGCGCGATATCAAAGAGGGAACCCTCAGCGGATTTGTTGGCGGCGGTACAGTAGTGACTGGTGAAGCAACTTTCAAAGCGATGATGCGGGTTGACGGTCATATCTCGGGTCGCATCTCCTCCAGCAGCGGCACGTTGATCGTGGGTGCCAATGGTAAGGTTGATGCCAACATCGAAGTTGCCGTCGCGATGATTCACGGCACGATCAACGGCGATATCATCGCCACTCAACGCCTCGAGCTTGGCCGAGCCGCCAAGGTAAACGGAAACGTACAAACCCCTTCCCTTGTGATCGAGCAGGGCGCGATTTTCGAAGGCAGCTGTCGGATGGTTCAGATGACGGCGGCAGTTGATAATCCGCGCAAAGACAAGAAGCCTGATGAGAAGCCTGCTGAGACCAGCATGAAACCGCTCAATGCTGACGCCGTGTCGAAACCGGCCGAAATATCGAACGTTTCAAAGATGGCCAGCTAGTCCAAATAACTTGCGGAAACTTTTAAAGGCGTCTCGCCCGTTGTGGTCGAGGCGCCTTTTTTCTTAGAAGGAAAGGTTCGTCCCTTTATGGGCTCACCCTCGGGCTCTCCACTCCTGCGACACTTCAAAGATTGATTCCATATCCGAGGTGGGCGCCCCAACGGGAACACCTATAGTGATTGATGGCTTGACATGGCGGCCTGCGCTCGCCGATACATAGAGGGTATTCCCCCTGTTGTAACCTTTCTCCAAAATTGTTCGTCTCTCCCTTCAATCAAATGACTGAGCAAACCAATGTGATGCTGCGGGCTTCGTCGACATTTGCGGCTCCTTCCGCCACCGCCATCGGCCTGCTCGTTACCGCACTCCTTTTGCTTCCCGCCAGTTTCGCCGGCCAGACCGGAACTCCAGACGCGACCCTGCTCCGCATCATGAAAGCCGAAGATGAACGGCGCTGGGATCAAGACCTGGGCGTGCTGTTGTCGGATAAAGATCCCGCTGTGAGGAAACGAGCAGCCCTCGCCGCTGGCAGAATAGGCAACGAGGGCGCGGTGCAAATGTTGGTCCCGCTGCTGGAGAAAGATCCAGCCCGCGACGTGCGAGCGATGGCCGCGTTCGCTTTGGGCGAGATCGGGTCAGGTTCTGCCATCAAAGCTTTGAACGACCAGATCGATATAGACACTCCACCAACGATTCGCGCCCAGGCGGTCGAGGCTCTTGGCAAGATCGCAGCGTTGCTGCCAAAAACGGAAGAGGCGTTAGCCAAAGTCGCCCGCGACGGGATTATGCGCACGCTTGGAATCGAAGCTGGACGGCGTTCAATGCCGGACCTGGAGGTAATCGAACTTGCAATCACTGCTGCTCTGCGCGCGCGCCCCGAAGACGCGGGCAAGTTGATTGCCGAGTTCCTGCGTTACCCGGATACGGTTCCCGCGGTCGCTGCCAACGCATTGGCTCGGCTGCGTGCGAATGATGGCAACGTCGAGCTGCTCAAACTTCTATCGAGCGCAAAGGATCCTGTCTTGCGCGCGAACTCCGCACGCGTTCTCGGCGCTACGGAGGAAAAATCTGCCTTCACCGAGCTAAACAATCGCGCCCGCAACGATCCGGATTCGCGCGTACGGGTCAGTGCAATTCGCGCGCTAATTGCTTTGAAGGATACTCGCGCTCTGGAGACCCTGATCATTGATCAATTTCCTGGTCAGCGAAAACTTTCCGATAGCGAACTATTGGAGGTTGCCACCGCTATTGGTCGGCTGGCGCAGGGAACTGAGAACGCCCAGGCGATCGAGTGGCTAAAAGAGGCGCGTAAATATCTTCCCCATTCCGCGCCTGAAGTTGAGATGGCGCTCGTACGCGTCGCGCCAAGTGCTTACATCGACGAGCTTGGATTAGCCTGGCAAACACGAAGCACAGCCTGGCGTCGCGCTTCAACCCTTGCTCAGGCGCTCGGCGAGATTGCCGCGCTTCCCGATACTGCGAAGGATAAAGCGGGGCTGGCAACGCGTGCCCAGGAAATCCTGCGAAGTATGCTCAATCATCTTAGCTCGAACGTTAAAGCAAGAAAGCCTGTGGCAGTTCATTCTCAGTATGCGATTCCTGACGTGCTACGTGCTTTCGCTGCTTTCAAGCCAGGCGATCTGGTTGAGGTTCTGCGAAAACAGTTGCTGGAAACAGATGTCATCGTTCGAGCGACTGCCGCGGAGTTGCTGGGCCAGCTTCCACCCGATCCAGCCAACGCCGCAGCTTTAGCCGTGGCCTTTGAGCAAGCTTCTCGCCGAGACAAACTCAACGATGCGCAACTCTCGATTCTGGAAGCGATTGGAAAACAAAAGACGGATAGTGCAAACAAAGTCCTGAAATCTGCCCTCTCTTCCCGAGATCAACTGGTTCGCACTCGCGCTGCCACTTATCTCAAGGACAACGGTGTGGGTGACTTCTCGTCGCGCTTGGGCGTCGTAATTACCGGGAAGGCGAATGCCGATTACCAACGCCCCATCGCACGCATTGGTAAGCAGGTTCGCGCTCGGGTCGTGACCAATCGTGGGACCTTTACAATTGAACTCCTCCCCGAGGATGCGCCGCTCAATGTAGACAATTTCATCAAGCTCGCCCGCAGCGGTTACTTCCGTGGCATAACTTTCCACCGCGTGGTGCCTAACTTTGTCGCGCAGGGCGGCGATCCTCGCGGTGATGGCAGCGGCGGTCCGGGGTATTCTATTCGCTGCGAGATCAACGAAGTGCGCTACGGACGCGGTGCTGTGGGGATGGCTTTGTCGGGCAAAGACACGGGCGGTTCACAATGGTTCGTAACTCACTCGCCCCAGCCGCATCTGGACGGCGGTTATACTGTTTTTGGCCGAGTTGTCAGCGGGATGGAGGTGGTGGACGAGATTGTTCGCGGAGACGTGATCCAATCCGTGATAATCACGGAGACTACACACCGAGCGAAGAATTAAGTGTGTATTAGTCGACGCTGCAGGCGCAGAATGTTTATGGTTTCAAGCCTGAGTGAGCAACGGATTCCACCCTGTAGGGCGAAGTGCAAGTTGTTTCACTCCAACAGAGTGGTATCGGGGACGCGTCAACTCGACTAATGTGCGAAGTCGAATCTTATCGAGCGATTGTCAGGATGTATCAAGGCTTATCAATATTTAGAGAGGCTTCGTTGATCTCGGCGCTGACGTTGATCTCTGTACTGACACCTGGTGTCAACACGCAGGGACAGACCGGCCCGGCAGCTGGCATTGAGCGAACCCGCTATCAAATCAATTTAAAACTTGATTTCGAGAATCGCTCTTTCAAAGGTGTCGAACGAGTCCGCTGGATAAACCGTTCCGAGCGGTCCATTTCCGTCCTGTATTTTCATCTCTATCCGAATCTCCGACCTGAAGGGACAGTTTTCTCACCTGCTCAGACGATTGCTGCGCAGACTGCGGCAGAATCCGACGAACCAAGACTTGAAATTACTGGCGTGAAGCTGGCAACTGAGGGAAAGCCCGTCCCGTATTCGCTTGAGGATCAGGGGACGACGCTGCGAATCAATCTACGCGAAGCCGTAGGAGCAGGTGAGGCCACCGAATTGGAGATCGGGTTCGCCGGAACGGTACCGGAGATCGATGCGGACGAAACCGGACTCACCACCCACGTGGTGAAGCAGGTGGGTGCTGCGCTTCGCGGGGAACGGGAAATTCGGCGCGCTCGAGACATCAACTTCCGCAGCCGCGGCGTAATGCTGCTCGCAACCTGCTATCCCGTGCTCGCAGTACACGACGGTGACGAGTGGCGACGAAAACTCGAGCTCAGTGTCGGCGATTTCATCTTCAACGAAGCCGCTGATTATGAAGTCGCGATTGAAGCGGAACCAGATTTGGTCGTGTTCACCTCAGGTTCAAACAGTTCGAACAGTCCTTCATTTATTGGTTTAGGCTTAAGAGACTTTGCCATCGTTGCCGGGCGAAATCTAAAATCAGAAGAGGTCCAGGTTGGCGGTACCACCATCCGATCGATCTTTTTTTCCGAACATGAGCGCGTTGGAAAGCGCGCTTTATCGGTGGCTGCTGAGTCCGCCCGCATCTTCACCTCCCGTTTTGGCAAGCTGCCTTTCGAAATTGTCAGCATCGTCGAAGTGCCCCTGGTGGCCGGTCTCGGCAGCATGGAGTTTTCAGCGTTCAATGTGATCGCTAGCGCCTTCTATGTCGACTTTGATTCGCCTACCATGCGCAATCTGCCGGAGATCATTCGTGAACAGCGTCCGGCAGTTGAGCAAAGTCTTGAATGGACAGTTGCGCATCTTGTTGCCCATCAATGGTGGGGCGCAGTGGTTGGAAGCGATCCCGCGCGCGATCCGGTACTGGAGAAGGCGCTCTCATCCTGGGCAGCACTGCTGTATTACAAGGAGACCTACGGTGAGGAACGCGCTGCCGAGGTTTTGAAAGATGAACTCGTAGGCGTATACCGGCTCTATCGAACGTTTGGTGGCGAAGACATGGCCGCGAATCGTCCGACGCGCGATTATCGGAATTCTTTCCAATACGAAGCAATTGTGACCACTAAAGGCACTTTGATGTTCGTGGAATTGCGGCGGTTGATGGGCGAGAAGTTCTTCGCGGCACTTAGAAGTTACTACACAACCAACTCTTTCGAGATAGCAGAGCTCGACGACTTACGTGGGGCCTTAATCGCGGAATCGCCACTCGAACAAAGGCGAGCCGTCGCTCGTACGTTCAATCGCTGGCTTGCGAGCAAGCGAGGAGACGAGGACATCGCGAGGCCTGATCAGGAACTAGCAACTTCGCTGGGTATTCCGCAGAAATCGGATCCCCAGAAGAATGGTGACAAGAATGCGCTTACAGCGTTCGCAAAGCTCGGAAAGTTCTTCTGGCAGCAGATGACGCGGATCCGTTAAAGCGAGGAGATGAAGTCATTACCCATCGCGGTAGCGGCATACATTCCGATTGAGCGGTCGCTGCAGAATACGCGGCAGGGCGTTACCCAACTTTTGCGTTATGGAGTTTGAGGCACAAGGAAAGCAATGCGGGCATACAAGGAAATAGACCGAAAGAACAAATCGTCAATCCAGCAGCGCCCCGTTGAGATCCAGGAAAGCATCGAGCGTTTGAGCTGGTTGATGGATGACCTGTTTCGCATCCCGGTGGTCGGTTGGCGAGTGGGGCTGGATGCGCTCGTTGGCTTGATACCAGGATTCGGCGACAGTCTAACGTCGCTCGCCTCCCTCTACATCCTTGCGTCGGGAGTTCGCTATGGTGTTCCGAAGATCACTTTGGTGCGTATGGGCCTCAACCTCGGGATCGATTACGCCCTGGGTTCGGTTCCGTTTGTAGGCGATATTTTTGACGCGTGGTTTAAATCGAATCAAAAGAACGTCGCTCTCTTGCGCGAGCACGCAACAGTCTCTGCGGAAGAAGCTCGGTCAGGAACAATCGGTGACTGGCTTTTCGTCGGATTGATAATGCTCTTATTGATAGGTCTGGTGTTCGGAGCAGCGGTCGTGAGTGTGTATCTGCTACTCCTAATTACCGGCCAATTCGTGAAACCGCTTTAGTTTCCTACGAAACGACTGCTTGCGCCTGACTGAGCAGTCGATCCAAGGCGGTCTTCAGAAGATCCAGACCACGCTCTCCCGCTGCAAAGCTCCGCAATTTCCCTTCAGCATCAAACAAATAATAAGCGGGAACATACCCTTGATCGTTTTGAAATGCGTCTTTTAACCGGTGCTCGTTATCAATGGCACACGGTTCAGTGATGCCGTACGTTGCTATCGCATCGCGCACCGCTTCAACATCGGTGTCGGCTTCGTAACGAGGCATATGGACCGCAATCACTTTCAACCCTTCTTCTTTACGCTCGTCACGCCATTGCGCGAGCTTCGGCAAATTATCCTTGCAGGTGTGACAACTAACCGACCAAAAATGAATGAGTGTCGGTCGTCCACTGGCTTCTTCCTCTGCATGCGCCTGCGTGCCGCCGAACCACTCGGTCGCGCCACTCAGGCTGGGCATCGTTGTTCCAATTCTCATCGCCATTGTTGTAATCCTTTTTTGCGGAAATACTTGTTTAAAAGAACTATCAGCCACGGATTAAGCAGATGACACAAATAGACCTTAATCAGATTCGCGTCATCCGCGTTCATCCGCGGCTGTCCTGGCTTAGGAATTCAGCGTCTTCTGACCTGGCTTCCATTCGGCCTGGCAGAGTCCACCGGTTTGCAGTGCCTGAATCACCCGCAGTGTCTCTTCAGCTGAACGGCCGATATTCAGATCGTGAACGACCTTGTAACGCAGGACGCCTTCGGGATCGATGATGAATAAGCCACGAAGAGCGATACCGCGATCTTCGATTAACACGCCATAGTCGCGCGCCACCGTCTTTGTCGCGTCGGCAGCGAGAGGATACTTAAGATCCGCCACACCGCCCTTATCACGCGGCGTCTGCAACCAGGCACGGTGCGAATAAACCGAGTCGGTCGAAACTCCGATGATGTCAGCGCCAATGCCTTGAAAGTCTTCGTAGCGATCGCTGAATGCCGTGAGCTCGGTGGGACACACAAAGGTGAAGTCGAGTGGATAGAAGAGAAGCACCACCCATCGTCCTTTGTAGTCTGAGAGCTTAACGTTCTCGTTCAACTTCTCGATGTTCTTCGTCGAACCCATATCGAAGTCAGGGGCCGGCTGGCCCACCATTGCATTGTCTGTTGCTAAAGCTGCTGCTGCTGTCATGAATCCTCCAATTTTCAATTAAAGTACTTTTTCTTCACTCGCTCTCTGCGAATGTCTCCGAAAAACTTGCCGTACCTGCGTCCGCACCTGGCTAGCGGCAATCCGGACACACCCCCTTCAGAGTCAGGTGCACTGACTCAGCCTTGAACTTTGATTTTCGTGCCGCGGCTCGCATCAATTCCGCCGCTTCGGGAAGATCAAAGTCCACGAGCTTGCCGCAACTGCTGCAGATCGCGTGATCGTGCCTGTCAATGACGCCGTCATAGCGACTGGCGCAGTCGCCGAAAGAGATCTCGCGCACCAATCCGGACTCCCGTAGATACTTGAGGGAGTTATAGACGGTGGCATAGCTAAGCGACGGCAAACGTTTACGCGCCGCCTCAAAAATATCGCTGGCCGTGGGATGGTCTTCCCGCTCGCGAATTACCGCAAGCACCGCCTCCCGTTGGGGAGTCAGCCGTTGCGGAGTCAGCCGTTGGCCGCCACTATTGTCTTGTTCGGAGTTGCCCATTACTTAGAATGGACTTAGACTAATTCTAAAATAATAAGTTGTCAAGTTGGCAGCCAGGTCAGGCGTCAAGTTGGCAGCCAGGACAATAGGGTTTCGACTACACGAGGGAAGTCAGCGCACTCCAAAGGCGCCGCCGGAGCGGAATTCGGGTGGTGGAGATGGCGGTGACAGCAGCGGATGCTTCGCGGCGTACTCAACGATCCTTTCCACATAACTCGAAAATGCGGGACAGTGAAGACCTCTACTCGCCAGCAACTGCACGGAATTGAAGGTGTCGTACGTCTGCTTGAGGAAAAAATAAGGAACGGCGTGATGCGGTAGATGCGAGATCACCGGAGCGTAAGGCAGCAACAACGAGAACTCTACCAATCTCGGCGGCAGCATTATGCTTACTCTGCTTTTGGAAATAGTCCGCGCGATCGTTCGAAAAAGCTCAAACGTAGTTAGTGGTAACGGATCCGCGAGCTGCAGAGTCTTGCCAATGGCGCGACTGTCGTCGGCAAGCACCGCCAGCGCCTCAACGACAAAATCCACCGGAACCAGATTTAAGCTCACTTGCTGGTTGCCAATATTAATAAGCGAAAGGCCACGTGGCCAACGAAACAAGTAATTAATGAGATAGTAAATACCGTCGTACTTTACCGTTTCGCCAGTTTTAGAGTCCCCAACCACTACCGACGGCCGGTGAATTGTTATCGGCAGCTCAGCCTTGAGATCTTCCACCTCGAGCTCGGCCCGATACTTCGACTCTTCATAAAAATTTCGAAAGCCTGACTCGTGGGCCAACTCGTGTTCGAAGATGTGACCGGTCCGCTTGCCTGCTACATAGCACGTCGAAACGTAATGGTAGTGACGTAGTTCTCGGACAGACCGGGCGAACTCATTTACATTGCGCGTGCCTTCGAAATTTACTCGCAGCGCCAGGTCGCGCTTCACGGCGAGGTCGTACATCGCCGCCAGATGAAAGACCACGTTGCTTTCGGTCCGGGCACGCTCAAGATCCTCCGACGTGAGGCCCAAACTCTCATTCGTAATATCGCCTGCGAGGACCTCAAAGTCTGTCGTTGGCTTTCCAGAGTCATTCGCGATTTCCACAAGTTCAAGCCGGGCGCACTCAATGAATGCCGGCTGTACCAACAACAGGAATTTCACCGGCTCCTGCGCCAACCTGCGAAGCAGGCGGCCCGCGATGAAGCCGGGAAAACCCGTTAGAAAGACTGTTTGACCAGTTTCCACTTGGCAGTTTTACAAACCTCAGCACACAAACGCGCTTTGTGCGTGGCCGGCCGGGTATAATTAAGCACCCGGAACGATCACGATTTCCAGTCGGAGTCCTCGTTCTGACGTAGGGAACACCTCAGGCGGTTGCCACGCGGTTTCCCTGAATCGTTTCGGAATCTTAGCTTGAGTCGGAGCACGATGCGTAACAATCGACCAAATAGAACCTCCTTGCTGGCTATAGCTTTCATCCTGCTGTTTGCGCTCTCGTCCAATGCCCAGCAGCAGGATTGCTTGCGGGTAACCCTGCTACAACTCAATGATGTCTATCAGTTCACACCCGTAGACCAGGGAGCTCGTGGCGGATTCGCGCGTGTAATGACGCTCAAGAAGCAGATTCAAAAAGAGTCGCCCAATACGCTCTTTCTTTTCGCCGGCGACACGATCTCTCCGTCGGTTGAGTCAATCACGAACAAGGGCTCCCAGATGATCGAGGCCTGGAATGTCCTGGGGCTCGATTACGCGACCTTCGGTAATCATGAATTCGACATGGGGCCTGACGTGCTCCGAGAGCGCATGAATGAATCGCGCTTCAAATGGCTAGCCGCCAATGTCATCGACACTAAGACCGGTCAACCGTTTGGCGGCGCTGAGTCGTATGTAATTCGGGAGTTCGATGGCGTCAAAGTAGGAATCTTTGGTCTGGTGCTTCCGGAAACAAAGAGTACGTCTCGTCCCGGGCCGGAGGTCGATTTCCTCAACCCCTGCGAAGTCGCAAAGAAGATGGTTTCGACACTTCACGAAAACGGAGCGAAAGTAGTGGTCGCGCTCACGCATCTCTCGATGAGCGAAGATAAAGAAGTGGCGCGCTGTTCAGATGTCGATGTGATCATCGGCGGTCATGAGCACACTTTGCTCGAATCATCAGCTGGTGGGGCGCCGATCCTCAAGATGACCGCAGACGCTCGTGAACTCGGCAGAATCGACCTTAACATTTCCCGAGGCAGCGGCGAGTTACAGAGCATTGACTGGAGAATAATCCCGGTCAATCAATCCGTTGAGCCGGATCCTGCGTTCGCCACAATCACGCGAAAGTACGGACCATTATTGAGACAGCTTTCAGTGCAGGTGGGCCGCACAAGGGTCAAACTTGACGCCGGAAGCGCGGCGAACCGAACCGTCGAAACAAACGTCGGTAACTTCGTGGCTGATTCGTTTCGCAAGGCGACGGCAGCGGATGTGGGACTCGTGAACGGTGGCTCTATTCGCGCAGATGCGGTGATTGGTCCCGGCGTGCTGACGCGCAGGGACGTGCTATCGATTTTGCCGTTCAAGAACAAAGTCCTGAAGTTACAGATTACGGGGGCGATCCTAAGACAAGTTCTCGAGCACGGCGTCGCGCGAAGCGCTGAAGATGCTGAGCCCGGGCGTTTTCCACAGGTGTCGGGCATTAGATTCACTTTCGACGCCAACAGGCCAGCGGGCTCGCGAATTGTGAGTGTAACGGTGAACGGCAAATCGCTCGACGAGAATCGAAAATACACACTCGCCACCACGAATTTTCTGGCCATTGATGGGGGCGATGGATACACGATGCTCAAAGGCGCGCCGGTCTTGATCCCGGCAGAACGCGCACAGCTCGATTCGGATATTTTGGCGAGGGCTATTTCGACGGCGCGGATTATCGCGCCGAGAGTAGAAGGCCGGATAACTCGCTTGGATCAGAAACAGGGCCAGCAACCGAACTGTCCCAATTGAGTTATGTACGAAGACTACATCTCTCCGGAATCGAAGTACGAGGCCAAGCGGCTCTTTCACGAGGCGTACCAGGCCCAGCTCGCGAACAACTACGAAGAGGCAATCGAACTCTACAAGCGTTCAATTGAGACCTACCCCACAGCCGAAGCACATACGTTTCTTGGCTGGGTCTATAGTTTTCAAGATCGTTACGATGAAGCGATTGAGGAATGCCTGGAAGCTATTCGGGTGGATGAAACTCTCGGGAATCCCTACAACGATATCGGTAGCTACTTGTTGGCGAAGGGTGATTCTTACGGCTGCGTGCGTTGGTTCAAGCGGGCGCTCTTTGCGCCGCGGTACGATTCCTACGCTTTTCCGCATTTCAATCTGGGAAGAGTTTTTGAGATGCGGCGCAAGTATCTCGAGGCCGCTCGGCATTACAGTTTGGCGCTCGAACAGCAACCAGGCTTCACCGAAGCAGCCACGGCGCTCAGACGAATGCAGTCGTTGCTGAATTAACTCTCCGCAGCAGTTGTAATTATCTTCGTCTTCTGCCGGTTTTGATCGACCGCGACATAGATTACTTCGGCCTCTGTCACTTTCACTCGTTCGCTGGATTGGCCCATCCGCTCCGCTTCGACAATCACCCGCACAGTTATTGAGGTATTGCCCACCTTAATCGTTTCCGCGTAAAAGCTGACCAGGTCGCCAACGAAGACCGGTTTGTGAAAAACGACTTCGCGCATAGCCACCGTGACGAACCGTTCCATTCTCGTGTGCCGATGCGCCTGGATGGCACCGGCCATGTCGATGTAGCTGAGGATAATGCCGCCGAAGACCGTGCCCTGGGAGTTGGTATCGCGTGGCAAAAGAGTGATGCGAATGGCTGGATCGGTATAAGAATTCATGTGGCTATCGTAAATCGCCTGGTCCTCAAGTTGCCAACGAAACACCGGGCTAGTCTCAAGTTTCAAGTTTCAAGTTGCTGGGCGATGCTTGGATTTTTGTTTTTAGCCCAGGGCATTCAAAACTTTGAAACCAGAGACTTAAAACTTGAAACCTGAAACTTGAAATCTGAAACTTGAAACGTGAAACGTGAAACTTGAAATCTGAAACCTGAAACTAGAAACTTGAGACTAGACACTCTCCCCCCGTCCCGTTATCCATTCCGTAATCGCGCGTTTCAGTTCGTCGAGATGGTGTTCAAAAAAATGTCCGGCGCCGCTGATGACAACCAACTCCACCGAAGCGCTGCTTGAAACTTTCTTGACCATCTCTCGCAAACGGTTCACGTCGCCAAACTCGTCGTGCTCGCCGTGCACAAACAGAATCGGCTTGCGGCCGCGCTCGAGAAAACTGAAGTCATACTTGTCAATGGGCGTGCCGATGCTGATCAGATAGTTCACGCGACTGTCCGAAATTCCAACCTCGCACCCCACCCGTGAGCCAAATGAGAACCCGCAAAGCGTGATCGATTTGCCCGGATAATGCATCGTAAGGTAGTTCAATCCGGCTCGCACATCTTCGAGTTCCCCATCCCCTTCATCATGTTGTCCAGTGCTCTGCCCCACGCCTCGAAAATTTATTCGCAATGTGACGAGCCCAGCGTCGTTCAGCGCCTGCGCCGCCCGGAATACCACTTTGTTGTGCATGGTGCCTCCACCCAGCGGGTGCGGGTGCAAAACCAGTGCTACTCCACGCTGCGAATTGGTAGGCTCTTTGAGAATAGCCTCGAGCCGACCATGCTCGACGGGAATGAAAAGATTGCCTGCTGGATACATCAACTGATTACCATACCTTCGGTTTGTGAGTCACAAGCTAACAAATTCCCGACGCCTTTGTCAGTGCAAGTCCATCAGAACAGCGAGCGGCGCGAACTGGCCGCAACGCTACACTCAATTCCAGCTCACTAGTTCTTGCGCCTGGCGTAGCCTCTGTCGCGGCAATGAGTCTTAACACTGAGACACACCACCCGCCGACCGAATCTCCCTACGCAAGCGCGAACCTCACTTCAGTCATTACCTTCAAAAAGTCGGAATTCTAGACACGGCCTCTCATTTCCGCTAAATTAACGGCGCTTTATCGCATCAATCCATTGCATCCGCTGGCAAGAGCAGGGTTTGACTTATGACAAGCATTCAGAGGAGCAAGTCCGCTTCCGCAGACTTCATTGCCTGGAATTTTTCGTCCTCGTTAAATCCCAAAAACGGCGATCAGACCGATCAGACATGCAACGACTCAAACGGCACTTTACCGGCTGAGCGCAAACGCCGAGCATTGATTGTCGATGATGTTCCGGATGTGACAGATATGCTGTCCGTTCTCCTGACGCACGCTGGTTATAACGTTGCCACGGCGGGTTCTGCCGCCGCCGCTCTCGCAATCGCGGCTAACGACCAGTTTGACGTGGTGATTTCAGACATTGGCATGCCCGAAATGAACGGGTACGAACTAGCGAAAGCGCTACGCAAGATGCCGGGTTATGAGGAAATCCCGATGGTCGCCGTTACTGGCTATTCAATGTTCAATGATCGCGAACAGTCGCTGCGGTCAGGCTTCACTGCCCACATGACGAAGCCGATCGATCCTCGCGAGCTTGTTAATCTTATCGATCAACTGTGACGCTCAACACAGCTTTCGAACAAACAGTTGCACGATAGATGAAGGCTCACTCCACTTTCTCCCGAATAGTTCATTCCGAACGGACAATTCGCTTCGTCGAACTCTTTTTTGCAGCGATCGTGATCGCCCTGGTGATGTGGACGCTGCAATTCTCGACGAACGCGATCTGTTGCGGCGACTTTGATGGCTACTATCACGTTAAATGGAGCCGGCTGCTTTGGGAGGCCCTCAAAGCACACAGCTTCCCGCCTATCTTCGTATGGCTGCCGCTGACGACACTTGAGCCCTCGCGCTACGTCGATCACCATCTGCTGTTCCACTTCATTCAAATACCGTTTACGTGGTTCCACGATATGCGCCTGGGGGCCAAGGTCGCTTCGACGATCTTTGCCTCGGTCGCGCTGTTTTCCTGCTACTGGTTGCTGGTCAACCAGCGAATTCGTTACAGCCTGGTCTGGCTGGTGGCCCTACTTGCCTGCTCAGCTCCGTTTCTTTATCGAATGAACATGGCCAAGGCGCCGCCCTTCGCGATCATCTACCTCGTCGTGGCCATCTATCTGTTGTTCAAGCGAAAGTACTGGCCGCTCATTCCGCTCGCTTTCATCTTTACGCTGACCTACGACATGTTCGTCCTCCTAGTGCTTCTAGCAGTCTTCTGGGTAATTGTTATCGCCTGGACCGAGCAAAAGATTGAATGGCGTCCCGTGGTTTGGGTCGGGATTGGCGTAGCTGCGGGACTGATTTTGAATCCGTATTTTCCGCAGAACCTGTTGCTGTTCTATGAGCACCTGAGGATGAAGATACGCACCTCCGAGTACTCAACCAAAGTCGGCGGTGAGTGGTACCCCTACGATTCATGGGAGTTCCTGATGAATTCGGTGGTTGCGGTGATTGCCATGCTGGTGGGTTACCTTGCGTTCGATCCGTCTGATCGAAAGCGGGCGCATCAACCGCTGTTGCTGCTGTTGCTTGCAACCACTTTGATGATCATGACCGCGAGATGGAAACGAATTGCCGAGTACTGGCCCCCGTTTGCAGTCATGTTTGCGGCTTTCTCATTGCAACCGTGGCTGGATGGGGCGCGATCTGCATTCACGCGCCTGCCAAACGATGTGCTTGATGAGTTAATGCCGTATCTGGATCGCCACGAGCCTGCCGATGAAGCAAGAGTTACCAATCGCAACGAGCGCTGGGGCACGATGGTAGCGGCAGCAGTCGCGATTGTTTTGGCCCTGCCATTGTTCTTCAACCTGCGCGCAACGATCCGGGACATCGCCTCAAGCGAACCCCACGAGTACTATCAGGCCGGAGCGGAATGGATGCGCGCCAACATTCCTTCCGGCCAGATAATTTTCAATACGGACTGGGACGACTTTCCGCGACTCTTCTACTACGACCCAACGCACAACTACGTGTCAGGCTTGGATCCAACCTATCTCTACGACAAGGATCCGTCGCTATTAAAACTTTATGAGCGCATCACGCTTGGGGACGAGAACGATCCGGGGCCTCTCATTCGCGATCGTTTTCGCGCGCGCTATGTATTCACGGACAACGGGCACGATAAGTTTTATAATAACGCCATCGAGAGTGGCTGGTTCGAGGTCGTTTATGAAGACGAAGACTGCACCATTCTGCGCATTCTCGATTTTAAGACCGAGCCGCCTCAGGAAGACCTTGAATTTCAAACGATTCCCGAGGATGTTCCCTAATATAGAGGGAGCTAGCTCTCAAACGCGGATGGAAAGTGCCATGCAAAGAAAACGTCCACTACTGCCCGGTCTGCTGCTGATCGCACTGGGACTTTTGTTGCCCAGCTGCAAGTCCGTCGAGCAGCCGACCACGCAACCAACCAGCTCTCCTGGTCCTGCCACTGCGGCGGCTTCGCCTATGACACCGTTCGAGCGCGACCTGCAGTTCATTCGAAACGGTCGCTTCACTTACGTGCTGGTCGTTTCGCGGAAGGATGGCGAGGCGCTGGATGCAGAAGACGGTGCGTTTCTGCGAAAAAATGCCTCGCAGGTTGTCGATTGGGCGATGTCAGATCCGACGAGAGCCGTGGGCGGGACTAACTTTCAGTTCGATCGAGCCGGAATGGAATTGCTGGAGACGAGATTCAAGGTTGAGAACTACTCGAACTAAGAAACATTCACAGATTACGTAGATTCCACAGATTCAAAGCCTGCCGAGAGTTAATCGGAAGCAGGCTGTGCTCAAATTGCATCAAGACGAGGAAAGCAAGGACCCTTGCGTTTAAGGATCTGTGTAATCTATGGATTTTTTGGCATGTTGATCCCGGGCGCTGGTGATCACGGCAGCAAAACCAACTTTCCAAAGTGCGCGCGATCTTCCATCAACTCATGCGCACGCCGAGCTTCAGCAAGTGGCAGACTGCGATCAACAACAGGCTTGAGGGCGCCCGCTTGAATGAAAGGTAAGGCTTCGAGCAGTTCAGCCTTTGATCCCATAAAAGAACCAAGAATGCTCAACTGCCGGTAAAACACCTGGCGCAGATCCGTCCTGGCATCGAAACCACTCGTGGCACCACAGGTTACCAATCGACCGCTATTCCTCAGCGCAGCAATGGAGCCCGCCCAGGTAGCCGTGCCCGTGTGTTCAAAGACAACGTCGACGCCGTTGCGATTCGTCAACCGCTTGACCTCTTTGGGCCAATCACTCTTCGTATAGTCGACGACTTCGTCCGCACCGAGCTCTTTAGCTTTTGCACGTTTTTCCTCCGAACCCGCGGTGGCAATCACTCGAGCGCCAAGCAACTTCGCAAGTTGGATTCCAATCGAACCAACGCCGCTGCCCGCTGCGTGGACCAGGACATTCTCGCCGGGCTGGACCTTCGCTCGCGTTACCAGCATATGCCAGGCGGTAAGTGTGACAAGTGGTACGGCAGCTGCTTCTTCCCAGGTTAGATTCTCTGGTTTGGGAATGACGTTGACACCTGGCGCCGTAACCAGCTCAGCGTAACCACCGCTACGACGGTATCCAAGAATGTCGTATTCGGGACAAAGATTATCCTGGCCGGCCAGGCACCCGGCACAGTGTCCGCACGAAACACCGGGTTGAAGCATCACTTCGTCGCCGGGATTGACCCAGCCGACAAGCTCACCCACCTGGCGCACTACTCCGGCGATGTCATTCCCGAGAATGTGTGGCAAGGGGATCTGAATTCCCGGCAAACCGCCACGCACCCAGACATCGAGGTGGTTCAACGCGCACGCGCGCACTTCAACGAGGACTTCATTTGCGTGGGGTTTTGGATCAGGCGCGTCGGTGTACTGCAACACCTCTGGCCCACCATGTTGAGTGAAGATGACGGCTTTCATTTAAAGAAGCGGATTGGTGATAGGGATATTTTAGTACTTTCGTCTTTGGTCTTTGGGCAATGACCGACTCGTCACCTGTCAGCTGTCCACGTCTCCCGCTTGCTCGCGCGCGTGATAAGACGACCGAGTCAAGGGACTGGACTGCACGTGATGGAATCCCAGCTCCGTTCCAAACTTGCGCCAGCGCTCAAACTCTTCTGGAGTTACGTAGCGCTCGACGGGTAATCGGCGGGCGTGGGGTTGCAGATACTGACCGATAGTCATGATGTCGCACGAAACCGAGCGCAGATCCTTCATCAACTCCACTACTTCATCGAAGGTCTCGCCCAGCCCCACCATGATCCCACTCTTGGTGAGCATTCCTCGGCCTTCCGCATCGCGTCTTGCGCCTGCGCGCCGCAACAAAGTCAGCGATTGCTCGTAAACGGCATCCGGACGAACGCGCCGATAAAGTCGCGCAATTGTTTCTGTATTGTGATTCAAAACGTCGGGTTGCGCGTCCAGCACTGAATTCAACGCAGCCTCGTCGCCATTGAAATCGGGAATTAAGACCTCGACTTTACAATCGGGATTTAGCGCCCTCACTACGCGAATTGTCTGTGCCCAGTGCGATGCTCCGCCATCGGGGAGATCATCCCGGTTAACCGAAGTGATGACGGTGTGGGCCAGGTTGAGATGACGAACTGCCTCGGCCACGTGACGCGGTTCTTCATCATCAAGGGGACCCGGCTGCCCTTTACCGACTGCGCAGAAGCCGCAATGCCGCGTACAAATATCCCCACCCAGCATGAAAGTCGCGGTGCGGTCCGACCAGCATTCGAAGATGTTCGGACATTGGGCCTCCTGACAAACAGTGTGCAGATTCAAGCCTTCGATAAGCTTCAGCACATGATTCTGATTTGTCGGATCACCAAGCCGAATTTTCAGCCACTCCGGCTTTGGCTGGCGGGGTTTCGAGCTGTTGCTGATCACTCGCAGTTCGCGACTCACTCTTTTGACTACCTCGTTCGTTGGGTGATTTGATTCTAGCACGGGGAACTGGGGGAAATACGGCGTCTCCGTGTTCCCGCGTCTCCGCGCCGGTGTTACGGTTGAGCCAGGGCCTCCGACTTCTTCCTTGCCCGCTTCCGCGAGATTAGCACCGCCACGAACGCACCCATAAAAGCCGAAACGATCAACAACACGATCATAAGCAGGATTACGATCGCGAGACCTGACGTTGCCACGGGATCGGGCGCCACATCGAACAGCAGGTTAAGCTTGAGCAGCATGCTCTTCTCCTTTCAAAAGCTCTGCCAGAAATTCCCCATCAATATTTCCGCCGGAGAAGATCACTCCGACGCGTTTAATGTCACGCGGCAGCTTTCGCGCTAAAACCGCCGCAGCAGCGGCTACTCCAGAAGGCTCGACCAAAAACTTCATGCGGAACAAGACAAAGCGAAGCGCCTCAGCGATCTCGCTATCGGTAACGGTCAGGACGTCCTCCGCGGTCTGCTGCAGGATCGGAAAGGTAAGCGAGCCTGGAAATTGGACCCGCAAACCGTCGGCGATAGTGGGTGGCGGAGAAATAAAGACCCGCTCGCCTTTTATGAATGACTGTCGCGTGTCATCACCGGTGTCAGGTTCAACTGGAAAGCAACGCACTCGCGGATGCAACCCTTTTGCGGCGACACTCACGCCCGCAAACAACCCGCCACCACTGCAAGGCGCGGCGATAGCCTCGAGATCCGGCACTTCTTCAAGCAACTCCAACGCTGACGTTCCCTGGCCTGCCATTACCAGGTAGTCGTCGTAAGGCGGCACCATTACGAGTCCGTCCCGCTCGCTGATCTTCAGGGCCACCGACTCTCGATCTTCGCTGTGACGATCATAGAAAACGATCTCAGCTCCGTAAGCTCTGGTTGCGGCTATCTTCGATTTTGGGGCGTCGTCCGGCATTGCAACCACGGCACGGACTCCGGCTTCACGAGCGGCAAGCGCTACCGCCTGCGCGTGGTTCCCCGATGAGAACGCCACCACGCCCCGGCGTTTTTCGTCCTCAGAGAGCGAAAGGATTTTGTTGGTTGCGCCGCGGATCTTGAAAGCACCGGCGCGTTGCAGGTTTTCACATTTGAAAAAGACTTCGACACCGGCGGCTTCGTTGAAAGCGCGAGATGTGACGACGGGTGTGCGATGGATTCGTCCGGCAATTCGTGCCGCAGCTTCATTGATTAGTTGGATGGTTAGCATGTGTTTGGGCGTCTTAAAGTGCTGAGCGCTGAAGTTCCAACAGCTTGTTAACCTGGATTGTTATCGTATTGAAACGCTGACAACCCTGGATTCAAAGACCTCGGCGAAGCGCTCAATGATCCTGTCCTCAACCTGACTCAAACTAACTTCGCCGCACAGCAACTCTTTCATCGATGTTACCGGCTCGCCTTCGCACGCGACGATCAGGTTAAAGAAGCTTAGATCGGCGTTAACGTTGAGGGCGAAACCATGAGTTGTGACCCAGCGGGCGATGTGCACACCAATTGCCGCAACCTTTCCTCGCTCGGTGTGCACCCCGGTCAGGCCCTCGATCCGAAAGGCTGCGATATCGAAGTCCGACATCGCTCTAATAAGCACCTCTTCCAGATCTCGAACGTAACGATGAACGTCTTCGCGATCCGGACTGAGCTTGATGATTGGATAACCGACGAGTTGGCCCAACCCGTGATAGGTAGCCTTACCTCCGCGGTTGGTTTCAAAGACTGCCAGCCCCCGTTCAAGCAAGGTAGCGGCATCGAGTAGCACGGCTGAGTTGTCTCCGCGCCGGCCAACTGTAAACGTATGCGGATGCTCGAGAAGCAGAAGCGTGTCGGGCTGCGTGCCGGTTTGGACCGCTCTCTCGGTCTCCTTCTGGATGGTCAGCGCCGCACCATACTCGATGAGGCCCAGTCGCCTGACCAGTATTTCCCTTTCTCTCGTCTCGATGCAACCAGGAACACTCATGTTGCGTAATTCTAGCAGTAAGGTCCCTGATTCCTTAAAAACGTACAACGTAGCAGGCGGATCAATCTCATCATCTACCGTTTGAAGCATCAAGGGCGTACAGCGCTCGGTAACGACGGTTCCGAATGAGAACCGAGTGGGTCCTAATGTCTGACTCCTGAGTCTGACTCCCTGTCTGACTCCTTGACGCCGGGCCACTGCGGGAATAGTTTGGGAGAAGGATAAACACACGACAGGAGATTCTTACTTTGAAAAGAACCATTGCGCTACTAATAGCCATCATCGCCCTCACGCCGGCAGCAGTGTTTTCACAAACGCGCCGGCGACCTGCTACCAGAACTCCCAGTGCCGCATCGGCTGCGCAAAAGACTAACGAAGCGCGGCGGGCCGCTGCGATTCGGGTGGCGGACCACATTAAGAACCTGACACGCTTTATCTATTTGCTGGGTGGTGTCGCTAAGGGCATTGAGCAGACTGACGCGGCCATTCGTGCCAACCAGGCGTCGCCGGCGATTGCAGATCAGGTCCGCAAGAACAAAACGGTGGTGATTTCGAGTTTGCGAACGTGGCGCGAGGCTATGGATAAACTCGAGATTGATTTTCGCAACACGCCTGACCTGCAGCGTTATTACATCAAGCTTGCCGGAGTGGCATCGAGCGCAGCCGCAGCCGAGGAACAGGCCGCAGCCGGAAGATACGAACAATCTGGCAGGTCGTTGCTTGAGGTTGTAAACAGACTCACGGACGTTCTAGTTGAGATGCGCTAAGAAGAGTGCTGAGTATTGAGTACTGCTCTTATTTCGCTTTAGGATAATAACCCTGCCGGGCGCGCACCCTGAGTTCGGGATGCGCGGGGATGGTGACCTTGATGGTTCGAAACTGCCCGGGCGCCGCTTCCGAGTTTGAGTAGTACTGCACCAGGTATTGGCCTCTTAACTCCGCACCGATCTCACTAAAGACTCTTTCCAAATCCGGCTCCCCGGAAGGAACATACGCAGTTCCACCAGTTGATTCGGCAATCGTTTGCAGATTATTCTGCGCGCGCATACTCATCTCATTCAGTCGTACCGAGGCCCCGCCTGGGTTTATGGAGTAGAAGGCCGCGTCCGACTGTTGCACCGACTTCTGTACTTCCTGCACAGCCCGTTGACGGCGCTGCGTCAAAAGCTCACGCGCCTTTGCAGGAGTTACCTCGCCTTTTTCGCTGGCTATGTATTCTGCAGTAGTCAGATCCTTGACTAACTTGCTGAAATTATCATCGCCATCCGATATCACGAGGATGACGCGACGATGACGCTCGGCCGAATTCCCAATCAAATACCGGGAGGCTGCTTCAACCGTGTCATAAAAAGCGGTAGGAACGGGCTTTGTCGCAGCAGGAATGGTCAGGATACGAGCCGCAGCAATGTCTGCCGAGGCTAACGATTGAAACATCCCCGGCTGATCCGTGATTGTAAAAACGGCGGCGCGGTCGATAGGCTTGAGCACTTGCTTCAGGAAGGTTGCCCCCGCCGCTTGTTGAAAAGCAAAGAACCCTTTTTCACTTACACTGCTTGAAACGTCAAACAAGAGTGCTATGTCGAGTGGTACCTGCTCGGGGTTTCCAAGTTCCGCAATCTCCTGCGGTTTGCCCTGTTCCTCGAGACGAAAGTCTTTTGCCTGCAGACCCAGCACGGGTTCGCCGTTCGCGTTCACAACCGAAACCGGAACCATTACCAGGTTCGAAGTCACGCGGACTACATCGAAATCTTCGTCCTTTGGTTCCGGTGGAGGCGTAGGCCTGGGCGTGGGTAAGGGTGGAGGCGGAGGCGGAAGATCTTTCAGCGACTGCGCACTTACCACCGGAAGCAAAAAAAACAGAGCCAGCACTCCTAAAAGAAGTGCCGGCCCAAAATGTTTTCCCCAAAGTCTACCAATCATTAAGCTATCCCTCATGCCGTCCTACAGAATACCAGCTTCAGCGTGTTCTATCTAAAGTCGCGTGGCGGCATGATTCATAGCTGTTTGGTGCAAGGCGACGATCTCCAGTTGTATCGCCACATTGCGAAATAATTCTTACTGACCTGAACTGGTCGAGCGCTCGACGGTCGGCGCCGGTTGAGTCAAGCCCTTGTTGACCAGCAGCTTGATCTCCACGCGACGATTCTCAGCTCTTCCATCACGCGTTGCATTGTCGGCAATAGCATTCGATTCGCCGTAGCCGTATGGAGTTACGATGCGACGAAGCGGAATGCTGTGGTTCTCGACCAGGTAACGAATGACTGCGTCCGCACGACGCTGGCTGAGCACCCGATTACGAGCAACACTGCCGGTGGCATCCGCATAGCCCGAGACTTCCAGCACATAACCCTTCGAGTTCATTGCCTTGCTGGCGATCTCGTCGAGCCTTGTTTTTGAATCAACCGAAAGAACAGCACTGCCAGAGCGGAAGTTTACCGCCGTTACAGTCTGCGGTTCATAGTCATCAAGAGCCGAGATGCGATCGTTGGTGGCATTCACTCCGGCCACTGCCGCATCCGCGGTTTCCTGGGCAGCGCGGGCGCCGCCGCGTGCGGTATTGGCAACCGCTGCCAACTCGTCCAGCTGGCCTGACAGACGCTGTGCGTTCTGCTCAACTTCGCTGAGTTTGGTTTCTGTTGTGGTTGCTCGCTCTTCAAGCGGCGCGGCACGAGATTCGACGGCACGCGCAACTCTTAGATCGGAATCATTAAATCTGATTTTTTCAGCAACCAGTTCGTTACCATTGCCGCGGCCTTCAACTTCGAGGTTCAATCCGCGAAGGATGTTGGTCTGGGCATAGTTCGTTCCGCTGCGAAGGAAACCGCCCTTGGTCTTTACGCTGGTGCGGTCGTCGAGTCGGACAACAGTGTCAACGCCATTGATATCGCGAATAACAAAAGTGTCTGAGTCACGACGCGTGACCACGCCTTTGAGTTTCAACTTCTCACCACTCGCTACTGTGCGCGAGCCGGTTGTAATCGTATCTTGTGAATGAGCCAGGGGGGCGGAGAAAAACAGGAGGCCGAGTGCCAGCACTGCTGCGGAGGAAAACACTTTGAATTTCGGGATTTTCATGAACTACTCTCCTTCAGATTGAATTTGCGGCCCGCCTACGCGAACCCCGTGGATTGTCATGTCAACCGCCACTTTGCAAGTTATCGGTTGTTGCCCACGCTAAAACCGCCGGGCGAACAACTGTTTAGACTGAAGCTCGTAGTTAGTCAAGACCTTCATGGTCCTTAGCGGCATTCTTCATCTAATCGCCACTTGATCGCAATAACAAAGGCGTTCATTACAAAAACCGCGGTGACAACGCCGACACATCTGGTCGTGAATTCAACCGGATGCGGCAGCAACCAAGCCGTTAAGAAAACCCTGAATCCGATCGGTGACACGCACAGTGCGGAGTCAATGCTAAAGAAGCTGCTTCAGAAGGGCGGGTAGTAAACGTAGCTCAAATTGGAGATGATTCAGCCGGATTTCATTGTCTCAACGCCAACTCAACGAATCAGAGAAGCTCCTTTGGTATCGGCCCGGTCGCTACGCTCCCGGTTCTGATTTGACGCCGGGCGCTAGATGGAAAACTCGCCATCCTCTAATTCTTCTTTAACAAAGGCGAGAAACCTCTCCGCATCGGCGCCGTCAATCACGCGATGATCAAAGCTAAGTGCAAAGTAAGCGAGTTGGCGAATGGCAATGTAGTCTTCACCTTCGGGAGTTGTCATCACACGTGGCCGCTTCTCGATCTTGCCGACACCCAGTATGGCCAGTTGTGGCTGATTGATGATCGGCGTGCCGAAGAGGCCACCAAAGCCACCTGGATTCGTAATGGTGAAAGTCCCCCCGGTTACCTCGTCCGGCTTCAACTGCTTTGTGCGCGCACGATCGGCTAAATCGTTCGCGCTGCGGGCAAGTCCTGAGATGGAAAGATCATCGGCACGCTTGATCACCGGCACGATCAGTCCCGCCTCAAGAGCGACAGCCATGCCGAGATTGATGTCGCGTTTGTAAATGATTTGATCTCCACTGACCTGCGCGTTAAAAATCGGAAACTTGCGCAATCCGCGAATGATCGCCTGAAAGATGAACGGCATGAAGGTAAGCTTTGTGGCGGTGCGTTCCTGAAACTGCTCTTTGTGTTGTTCGCGCAACCTCCCGATTCGCGTCATGTCGATCTCGTAAACCGTGGTTACGTGCGCTGAAGTGCGACGTGACAGAACCATGTGTTCGGCGATCTTCTTGCGCATCACAGTCATCTGCTCAACGCGATCGCCTTCGCCAGGTTTCACTGACGGAACTTGTGCAGCCTCTTGCTGGGGCGCAGGCGCTTTACCAGCCTCGGCCGGCGCTGCTGCCGACCCGGATTCAATGAAACTCAGAATGTCGTTCTTGGTGACGCGCCCGCTTAGCCCTGTGCCCTCAAGCCGGCCAATATCGACGCCGTGCTCTTCGGCTATGCGCCTCACGAGTGGGCTGGATTTTGTCCGGCGCAAGTCTTCTACGGTCTGGGGTGCGCCATTCCCGGTTGACCCGTGTGGAGCCGGTGCAGTTTGCTGCACGGGCTGCGCCTTTGTCTGAGCTGGTTCAACTGGTTTTGCGGGAGTCTCTGCTGCGGCTTTCGGTGCCGGCGGTGGTGACGAACTCGCCTGCTGGACCGGAGCGGGTTTGCTTTGATCTGGCGCTTTCGTTTCGGCGACAGGCGGGGCACTTTGCGCAGTGGGTGCTGGCTGCGATTCAGTAGCCGCGGGGGCGGCAGCACTGGCGCCGGAACCGTTGCCATCGAGCACAGCCACCACTTTATTGACCTCGACTGTTTCCCCTTCGTTGTGACGAATCTCGGTCAACGTACCCGCGGCTGGTGAGGGGATCTCCGCATCCACTTTATCAGTCGAAATTTCGAAGAGCGGCTCATCGCGTTCAACTCGATCGCCGACTTTCTTAAGCCATTTTGTGATTGTTCCTTCCGCAATGGACTCGCCCATTTGCGGCATCACTACCTCTGTACTCATAAGTGCTCCCGGAAGATCTCAGATCTATTTAAATCTCAATCAAATTCAAAACTGTTCTGCGGCTTTCAGTCTCCGTCCTGGGCTTCCTTCTGCTCGGAGATTCGTCCCTGGACTTTGGACCTTGGACCTTGGCCTTTGGACTTGCTAAGCCCCTTCCGCCGTTGTCGGATCAATCATCGTCTTGATCTCCGCAATGCGGTTCGCCGGAAAGCCGCCCTGTCGCGCATGCTCGCGAATCATCTCCTCATCAGGTGCGATGTAAACGCAATATATTTTGTCGCCAGTCACGTAGCTCTGGACCCACTGAATCTGCGGTCCCATGTTGATCAGGACGTTGCACGACGTTTGCGATACTGCCTGCAACTCCGCCGGCGACAACTCTCCTGCTCCGGGAATTTCTCGTTCGATTAGAAACTTTGGCATCGCTTCATCCTTTCAATAAGCCGCAAGCTTGCGTCCTGCTTCCAGAACGTCCCTGGTTTGCGGCAGATAATAGTCTTCCAACGGCGGCGAATAAGGCACCGGCGTGTCTATCGAAGCCACTCGCAAAACCGGAGCGTCAAGCCATTCAAAAGCTTCTTCGCCAATGATCGCCGCCAACTCACCGCCGATACCTCCGGTTCGGGAGGCTTCGTGCAGCACCATCACTTTGCTGGTCTTTTTGACGCTTTGAAGAATTGCCGGCTTATCAAGAGGAGCAAGTGTGCGCAGGTCGAGCACTTCCACATCGAGCCCTTCCTTCTCTAACTCCTCAGCCGCGTCGAGGGCCGTCAGAACCATCGCCCCAAACGTAATGATCGTCAAATCGCGACCCTCACGAGCCGTGCGTGCTTTCCCGATTTCGACAAGGTAATCATCTGCCGGAATCTCTTCTCGTAATCGCGGCAGCCGATACAACTTTTTATGTTCGAAGAAAAGAACGGGATCCGGATCGCGAATCGCCGCCTTGATCAGACCCTTCGCGTCGTACGCCGTCGAGGGTTCAACCATTTTCAATCCTGCCGTGTTGAGAAAAAACGCCTCCGGGTTCAGCGAGTGAAAAGGGCCGGTGCGCAGTCCGGAACCGCATGGGCCACGAAACACCGTCGGCAGTCCTGCTCCCCAACGGTAACGACATTTCGCTGCATAATTGGTCAGCAGATCGAATCCCGCGGAAATGAAATCGATGAACTGAAACTCCGCAACTGGTCGCATACCCATCAACGCGGCGCCACATGCTGCTCCCACGATCGCGCCTTCGGAAATCGGCGTGTCAATTACGCGGCCGATCCCAAACTCGTCGATCAGCCCGTCGGTTACCTTAAAAGCACCACCGTAGGCGCCCACGTCTTCACCGATTACGAACACGGTAGGGTCGCGCTCCATCTCTTCCCAGATACCCTGTCGGAGAGCTTCGACAAAAGTCACGAGGCCACCGCGTTCGGGACGATCGGATTTATGTTCTTTCTTGACGGCTGTGGACATATCAAACTCGGTATCGAACGGTTTCTTCCGACTCTTTGGATTCGCTATGAAATGTCAGTTGTCAGTAATACGTTGTCAGTTGTTTTCTACCGCACTCTGCCTTGCTTCCTCACAGTAGATGGTGAACTGAAACAAAGAAGGACTACGGACACGGGCTACTGACCAAAGACTTCCCTGGACAACTGCTGCCGACTGACAGTTTTACTCAACCTCAATCCCGCGCTCTTTTGCGATTCCTCGGGCTTTCATGAGCACGTCATCGTCGATCTGCTCAGCCCCGCCAGTCCAGCCTGTGACATCTTCTACCGGACGGCCCAGCGCAATGGCAAGGTTCTCATCGCTTCCGTCAAAACCCTTATCGCGTAACCTCTTCAATATCGCGCGCCCCTCGTTTCCATCGGTTCCGCGATCGTCCAACGCCTGACTGCGTCCTTGTGCTTCGTTGTTACTCATCTTGACTCCTCCCCTGTTCGTGTTGTTTAAGTTTTAATTCTCCAATACTCGCGGTCGAAAAGACGGCGGCACGACTGAATTGTCATAGACTCCGAAAGCAGCCTGCTCCGGATCCGGCATCGGTGAACTCTCGGCCCACGCGCAATCTTCTTCGATTTCCAGCGTCACCTCAGAGGTGATCTCCTCGAGTTTCTCTTTCGTCGCGACCTGGCAATCGAGCAAATATCTCTCAAAGCGATCCACCGGGTCATTGTGCTTTTCCCACCACTCGATTTCGCCTGACGGCACATAACGCTGATCGTCGTGCTCGGCGTGGCCCTTGCGGCGATAAGTCTTCGCTTCTATCAGCACCGCGCCGCCCCCGCCTCTCGCGTGGTCTGCCGCCGCTTTCGTTACCTCATAACAGGCAATCACGTCGTTACCGTCAACTATGTGCGCAGAAATTCCATAACTTGCGGCCTTCTCAGCTAAATCGCGCACAGCAGTCTGTAACGAAGTCGGAGTCGAGTAGGCGTAGTGGTTGTATTCAGCGACTACAATCAGCGGCAACCGCTGGACGGCGGCAAAGTTGAGACCTTCATGAAACGCGCCGGTGCTCATGCCGCCATCTCCGATGTAAGCTATGCCGACGATCTCTTTCTTTTGCATCCGCGCGCCGAGCAATATTCCAGTCATCACCGGAATCATGGCCCCAAGATGTGAAATCGGCCCAATGAAGCCCTTCTTCATATCACCGAAGTGGATGTTCAAATCCCGTCCGCCTGACGGCCCCCCGGACTTTGCCATGTACTGCGCGAAAATATCGCGTGGCCTAATCCCTTTCACCAGCACCGCGCCGAGATCTCGTATGAGCGGAGTTATGAAATCATCCGGTTGTAAGGCGTACGCGGTCCCCACTGCAGTAGCTTCCTGGCCCAGCGAACGAAATACGCCGCCTACCACCTTGGTCTGTCGATAGAGATTCACCAACCGCTCTTCTACCAGCCGTGTCAGCTTCAGATAACGATATAGTTCAAGTAACTGATCTGGGATGAGTGTGGTTTCGCCGGCGCAGCTTAACGGTTTGCCCTCTGCAGGACGGTGCGGTGCATATTTTGTGCTGATGCGCATTTGGTGTCGCGGCGCGCGCTTGCGCCGGCGGCGCGGAACTTTTCCGCGACCAGCATTTGCGCACCTGTTCTTTCCGGGGGATTCTTTCTCCATTGCGGGGTCAAATATGAACTGTCAGTCCGTGCACGCCTTCCGCGGCTTCCATGATTGTCTCGGCAAGCGTTGGATGGGCATGGATCGTGCGGCCTAACTCCTCGGCAGTAGATTCGAGTTGCATGGCTACACACGCTTCCGCGATTAGCTCAGTGGCATGTGGGCCGATGATATGCACCCCGAGAATCTCGTCGTATTTCTTCTCAGCGACGATTTTAACGAACCCTTCTTCTTCGCCGATGATGCGCGCCTTGCCGGAGGCCGAGAAAGGAAACTTGCCGACCTTTACGTCATAACCCATCTCTTTTGCTTTGGCTTCGGTTAGACCCACCGAGGCGACCTCCGGATCGCAATAGGTGCAATTCGGCACGAGTCGAAGGTTGATCGGGCGCACGTCCTTCTGCCGGGAAATATGCTCAACGGCAACAATCCCTTCCTTGGACGCAAGATGCGCCAAGAGTGGCGTGGGGACTACATCGCCGATAGCATAAACGCCCGGCTCGCCGGTTTGCTGAAACTCATCGACCTGAATAAAACCCCGATCCACTTTGATCTTCGTGCCTTCCAACCCGAGGCCCTGCGTGTAAGGCATGCGACCGACCGCGACGAGCAACATCTCCGCTTCGATGCTTACGGCATCGCCCTTGGAAGTCTTTCCAGTCACACGAATGCCGGTCTCGGTCTTTTCGAACTTTTCAAGTTTGGTATCCACCTGGGACTTAACGCCGCGCTTGCGCAACGCGCGCTCCAACTCTTTCGAAACCTCTTCGTCTTCAAGTGGCACCAATCGCGGCATCAGTTCAACGATTGTCGTCTCAGTACCGAAACGAGAGAAGACAGAGGCGAACTCAACCCCGACGGCGCCCGCACCCATTACGATGAGCGACTTGGGAATTTCTTTCAACTCGAGGATGTGGTCGCTCGAAACAACCTTGTCACCATCGGTTTCAAAGCCCGGGATCGGACGAACAACCGAACCCGTGGCGATGATCAGACTCTTCGCGGAGATGGTTTGTTTGCTGCCGTCTTCGGCCGTGACCTCAACTTTTCCAGGCAACACGAGTTTTCCTGTCCCTTTATAAACTGTGACCGTGTTCTTCTTCATCAGGTATTCGATACCTTTTGAGTTTTTCATCACGACCTTGTCTTTGCGTTTCTGCACGTCGGCAAAAGCGAGCTGAATCCCGGTCGCCAGCACGCCAAAGTCTGCTGCGTGCTGCATCTGTTCGTAGATGTGGGCCGATTGCAGCAATTGCTTAGTGGGAATACAACCGCGCAAAGTGCAGGTGCCGCCCAGGCGTTTGTCTTTTTCGATAATCGCAGCTTTCAAACCCAACTGGCCCGCGCGAATGGCAGCAACATAACCTCCGGGACCGCTGCCAATAATGGCCACATCAAATTGTTCGTTTGCCAATTTCTAAAGATTCCTCTCGTGACAGAAAAGTACTGAGTGTAGAGTACTGAGTGCCGGCGCCTGATTAATTTGTGCTTTCTTGAAAGACGGGCATTATAATCATTTGCCGCCCTTCCTCCAATTGCACAGATTTGCTCCGGTGCAGTTTGGTCCGTTGCGCCATTAACGCAGTAGAGTCAATGAGGTTCAGTACCCATAAGTAGGCCGATGACACAATGAAACATTCAGCAGGGTTCTTAAAGCTCGTCAACAACGCCAAGAGCCGCATCCGGGAAGTCACAGTGGACGAGACTCGGTCACGCATGGCTTCCAACCCCCAAGCCAAACTCATCGATGTTCGAGAGGACAACGAGTGGGAAGCAAGCCACGCAGCAGGCGCGGAACACCTCGGCAAAGGCATCATCGAACGCGACATCGAGGCTACCGTACCAAACAAGTTCACTGAAGTAATTCTGTATTGTGGCGGCGGCTTCCGCTCCGCGCTCGCCGCAGACGTGCTCCAGCAGATGGGTTACACAAACGTCTTTTCTATGGCAGGTGGCTGGAAGGCCTGGAAGGATTCAGGCGCCCCAACGATTAACGAATAGTCAATCTTCGCTCGCCATCTCCAACTGGTTCATTGTCGCAAGCGCGAGCTTCAGTAGTTCATTCACATCCAGCGGTTTTGTCAGGTGGGCCCGGAACCCTTCCATCTCGGCACGCGCAATGTCTTCACTTTGTCCAAAACCCGTTAGCGCAATGGCCGGCAATCCCTGAGTACGTGGATTCGCGCGCAACTTTCGCAACAACTCATAACCATCCATCGCGGGCATCGAGATATCCGAGATCAGCAGATCGAACGTTTTCTCTTCGACAACCTTTAACGCCTCTTCACCGCTCGCGGCGATGGTCACCTCGGCGCCATCCATCTCGAGCAACTTCGCAAGCATTTCAATCGTCTCGACCGAGTCATCGACCACCAAAACTCTGACCCCCGATAAGCTCCCTATGAACTCCTTCGCCGGTTCCGGTATCTCATGGTGAGGCTCTGAGTCCAGAGGCAACGTTACTGAGAACCGTGCGCCCTGCCCGAGTCCCCTCGATTCGACATTGACACGCCCGCCGTGCAACTCGACCAGTTCGCGCACCAGCGCGAGTCCGATGCCCATTCCGCCGTGTCGCCGGCTGGTACTGGCATCGGCCTGGCGAAACATATCAAACACGTGTGGCAGAAAATTCGGGTCAACTCCTTCTCCGGTATCGGTCACTGAAAACGACGCTTCGCTATTATTCCTGAGTAACTCCAGGCGCACCTCGCCTCCCTCCGGAGTGAACCGAACCGCATTATTGAGCAGGTTCCAGGCGATCTGCTCGACACGCGTCGCGTCAGCATGCAGGATCAGCGGCTCAGCGGGTACCGACAAGTGTAGCGAGATGTTCTTTGCCATCGCATCCTGCCGCACTGTCTCCATCGCGTCGCTCATGATTTCCGGAAGTGAAACTGGCGCGCGGTTGATGGAAAGCTTCCGGTTTTGTAAACGCGAAAGGTCCAGCAGGTCTGAGACCAGTCGAGCCTGGGCCAGGGCATTACGGTGAATGACATCGCTCGCCTTCTGCACCAATGCCGATTGCTGGGCCTCTGCACTCCGCGCCAGTATGTCGGCATAACCAACGATCACGTTCAGTGGGTTTCTCAGTTCATGCGACAAGGTCGCGAGGAACTGATCCTTGAGCTGACTCGCCCCTTCGGCGAGGTGTCGCGCGGCATATTCGCGATCCAGCAGCCGCTCCCGTTCGGCTTCGGCACGCTTGCGTGCGATCGCAAAAGCAACCTGCGTTGCAATCGTCTGGGCCAACTGCATTTCCTCTCGCGTGAAGGCATGCGGCTGGTTGTAATAAACCATGAACTTTCCGAGTAACCTGCCCTGGTTAACCAGTGGGATAAACGCCAGCGCACTTATGCCCTCGGTCGCGATCACTTCCCGCAGGTGCTCATCAAGATCCGCTAAAGTCAGGTCATCAATAGCGATCGGCTCGGCATTTCTTTCATCAGGCTGCCAGGGAGAATGGCCGTCGGTCGCCTTCCGATAATCCTCAGAGAGTCCACGCCAGGAACGAAATCTCATCACGCCCGAAGCGTCGAAGAGGAGTACTGAGGCGCGGTCGCAATCAACTGCGCCCATTAGCGAGTTAATTGCGGTCTCGTACAGATCGTTCAGGGACTTTGATTGATTCGCACGATCAACCAATCGATAAAGCTCTTGTTGCTGGTTGGCGCGGCGCTCGAGTTCGCGCTCCTGAATCTTGCGCGAAGTAATGTCACGCGCGATCTTCGAAGCACCGACAACTTTGCCTTGCTCGTCCTTAATTGGCGAAATCGACAGCGAGACGTCGATCAACTTTCCGTCTTTCCTGCGACGAACGGTCTCTACGTGTGATATTCGCTTGTCCTCTCGAATCTGTCCCAGAATCTCAGGCTCTTCATTTAAGCGGTCGGGCGGCAGAAGGATTGTGATTGCCTGGCCGATAACCTCCTCCGCTTTATAACCGAAAACAGTTTCAGCTGCCTGGTTCCAACTGGTAATTATTCCGTTTAAGTCTTTACTGACGATCGCGTCGTCCGAGGATTCAACGATTCCAGCTAACAAGGTGCGGGCCCGCTCGCCTATCTTGCGAGCGGTGATATCGATTCCGACACTGACCTGAGTTTTATCTGACAACCGAATGTTCGACCAGGTGGTGTCGAGTTCCAGGTTGTCCCGCGTGCGCATGCGAATGTCCATCCAACCTTCCTGGTCCGATTCCATAAACTTCCGCACGACGTCGCAATATTGTGGATCTGGATAACACTGTTCGAGTATGGAAAGACCCGCTACCTCGTCAGAGTTCCAGCCAATCACCCTTTCGAACTCTCGATTCACCCTGACGATTCCTTTGTCGGGCGTCGACATCGTAATCATTGCAGGGACGGTGTCGATGATCGTTTGGAGCAACTCGCGCTCTCGGATTAACTCGCCAAGTGAGGCGCGCGCCTCACGCTCTTTCTGCAATGCACGCACGCCGGTGCGACGCATTGCTTCGCTAAGAACGATCATCACTGCGGCTATGAATGCAAATCCCGATAAAACGACGGCTGCCTCGCTTTTAATAGTGACGAGTCCGACAGTGTAACGCGGCGTTAAGAAAAACCAATCAGCAACGAAATAGGCTGCGACGGCGACGGCTATCGCGGCACGCCACCCAAACAGAAAAGTGGTCAAGGCAATCGGCAGGTAAAAGAACATGAACGCGTTGCGATCGCCGAGTGCGTCGTCCAGGGCCCAGCGTACGTACCACGCCATAAATCCCGTGACGAGAACCAGCGACAGCCGCGCACGCACTGATAGTCCGGATTGAAGGTGGGCCAACAAGGAGGCCTGTTCGCCGGAGTCCGAGCGCGAGGGCATTTTAAGGTCGGGTTTAGTACTACTCATGAGCTATTCGAGAGAATGTTGATCCGTTCGATGTTCGGGAACGCTGCTCGACTAAGACTGGCGCAATTGTGGGGGGACTTGAACTCTAGCTCAGCCACCAACGAGGATCAAGAGAATGCTGAATTGGTTCTCTCGGGCAGCGCTCTCCTCTATCGGATGAAATGTTCATTTACGCCCCAGCTGTATGAAACAACAAAAAGACGTAAACCAAATCAGGGAAGCGCGAACCCTGCCGGCGCATTTCACTTTCGTGGTCGCCTCAGGCTTGCTGAGTTCTCACCGACCTTCCGCAACAATCTCACCAACTTCGCAACGTCGATTGGCTTGGTAATGTGAGCCAGAAATCCTTCAGCCTTAGCTCGCGCGATATCTTCAGCTCTGCCGAACCCGGTCAGGGCCAGTACTGGAACGTTAGTCATGTGCGGAAACTCGCGCAGTTGGCGCCGGAGTTCAAACCCGTCCATTTCGGGCATCGAAATATCTGTGAGTACCACGTCAAACTCGTCTTCGCTTGCAATTCGCAAAGCTTCCGCAGCACGACAGGCGGTTCTAACCTGAGCCCCACCCAGTTCAAACAGCCCGCGCAACATGTCCGTCGTATCTTCAGAATCATCTACAACGAGGATCCGTAGCTCGTTAAGAAGTCCGCGCTCCGTTTCGTTGTCTGGACTAACCGGCTGTTTTTCCTGGCTGCTTAACGGAAGCCTGATTGTGAACTCAGCGCCTTGCCCAACTCCGGCTGAAGACACGGTGACTTTACCCTCGTGCAGTTCGACCAGTTGTCGTACGAGCGCCAACCCAATTCCAAGTCCGGCATGACTTCGGCTACTGGTAGCGTCGGCCTGTCGGAACCTTTCAAACACATGAGGCAGGAACTCTCGAGCGATTCCCTGGCCGGTGTCAGCTACACTTAGAACGGCTTCGTTATCTTCGCGCTGCAGGGTGATCGTTATTTTGCCGCCTTGCGGCGTAAACTTCACGGCATTGTTGAGCAGGTTCCAGACCACCTGTTCAAGCCGCAACGGATCGCCATTTGTAAAAAGCAGCTCATCTCCCGGAATCACGTTGACGTCGATCGCCTTCTCGGCCGCTGCAGCGTGGATCGTTTCCGCGGCATTATTGATGATGGTCAACAATGAGATCGATTCACGGTTCAGAGCCACCTTGCCCATATGTAGCCGCGACAGATCCAGAAGGTCTCTTACCAGTTGCGATTGAGCCAGCGCATTTCGCCGGAGGATTTCTGCGGCCTGTTTGAGAAAAGGAGACTTCTGAGTTTCTTCGCTGCGCAACAACACTTCCGAGTAACCAAGAATTACGTTCAGAGGATTGCGCAACTCGTGCGACAAAGTGGCGAGAAACTCGTCCTTAAGTTGATTGGCGTTCTCGGCTTCGGTGCGCGCCTGTCTTTCGCGACCGAGTAGCAGCGCCCGCTCTTCCTCCCCTCGTTTTCGATCGGTGATATCTATTGAGACTCCTACTATCCCGATCAGCTCGCCATCGTCGTTTATGATGGGCGAGTCGGTAACCATCGCGGGAAAACGAGTTCCGTCTTTCGTTTTCACAAAAAACTCTCCGGACCAGCTTTCCCCCTTTTGCAGACTTGCAAGAATCTCAGCTGCGGTATTGCGTGAGTCTTCAGTCGCCATGATCTCGAGAACGTTGGCGCCCAACGCCTCTTCCATCGTCCAGCCATAAAGTCGTTCCGCAAACGAATTCCAGTAAAGAATACGTCCTTCGAGATCGGTCGCGATTACGGCTTGCTCGACTGCGCTTAAGAGGTGGGCCTGGAAGCCGATCTCTTCTTCCGCAACCTTCCGCTCCGTGATATCGCGTAGATATGCCGTGAGGCCCGTGATTGACGGATATGCGTGGACCTCGAACCAACCTCCCTCAAAGACTTTCGATTGAACCTCGAAATGCACGGGCTTCATCTCGGTCATGGCTTTCTGAAAGTTTTGATACAGAGCGGACTCAACTGCTTTCGGATAGAGTTCCCAAATCACTCTTCCCAGAAGTTCTTCACGCGACCTCCCAAACCTGGCTTCAGTCCGGCGATTGACATCGACAAAGCGCCAGTCGCGGTCAAGCGAGTAGAAGAGATCTGTGATGTTTTCGAGGATTGTATAGATTCTCTGGTTCGACTCGCGGAGCGCTTCGAGAGTTTCATCCCGCTCACGGCTTGCCTCGGCCAATTCCATTTCGTAAAGCCGGGCGTTTCTAAGCGCTATCG
Organism: Pyrinomonadaceae bacterium; assembly: GCA_041742785.1. Lineage (GTDB taxonomy): Bacteria > Acidobacteriota > Blastocatellia > Pyrinomonadales > Pyrinomonadaceae > PSRF01. The sequence continues at coordinate 51,366 of JBGTOA010000033.1, forward strand.
CCGCTTGATCCGCAAGCGCCTCTAATTGCCATTGCTCTTCATCATTAAGCGGCGCATCACGGACGATGAGCAACAACCCGTTAAGGGCATTCTTAGCAATGACCGGAACGGTGACAAAATCCTCGCCGTCGGTAAGTGCAAGGGCAAGATGTAACTGCCGGACTACGTCTTCCTCCATGCGTCCGGCGAAGGAATCCATCACGGCTGGGTCCAGACCGTGGGCGGCGCGAATCCGGAGTAATCCGTCCCGGTCGACCAGGAGCAGGGCAGTTATGCGAGCATCAACTAACTGTGCAGTGTTGGTGACAATTAGATCCAGAACTTTGTCGAACTGCAGTGAGGTGGTGATGGCGCGATTGATCTCTGCCAATCGCTTGTAAGGCTCCTTCTGTTGCAACCCTGACGCTTTCATTACTACCTCTAAACGCTGCTACCGGGTGGGCTTGCCAACCACGACGCCGCTGTCCGTAATGTGCAGCTCATGCTCGCGATTGTCATGGGCGCTACCCCGAGTTTTGATAATCCTTATGTTCCGTTGCATTTCTGTTATGTCTGCAAACCTGAGGAGGATCACGTTGTCACTCATGTTTGAAACTTCCTGATCACTGATGCCATGAACTTCGAAGAGGTCACTCAACTCATACATCATCAAACAAGTAACGTTTTGCGCAGCGAACCATTGTGAAAGCGCATATAAGAAGTCAGAAAAGCGGGTGCGATCGACGCTGGCGCGCTCGAGATCTCCGAGCGCATCAATAACGACCCGTCTAACTTTTCCCGCGGCGATGCGGCGAATCAATTCAGTAGCTACCTTGTCCAACTGCATTTCAACCGGCGAACGGTACATCAGATCAAAGCCGCCACCGCTCATGAGCTGGACGGAATCCCAGCCGAAATTTTGCATGATACGAGCCATCTGCGTGGGATTCTCCTGCATTCCAAGGTAAACGCCAGATTCGCCTTTCGCGGCGCCTTCACTAATGAAATGCAGGCCGATGATGGTTTTTCCCGAGCCGGTCGGTCCCGCCACCAACGTGGTGCTGCCCCGCCAAAATCCCTCCTTGATCATGTCATCCAGCCCGCTGATTCCTGTGTTCACTCTTTCGAACTTCGGCGCATAGTCTGGAGAATGCACCGGCGTCAACAAGCGTGGATAGACCTCGATGCCCTCGCGAGATATGGAAAACGCGTGCATGCCCGGTATCGAATTTGAGGCACGCAGTTTTTCAACTCGGAGGAATCGTTCCTCCCGGACATTGGTTGTGTGCTTGACGAGTTGCAGGACAACGTCGGCGATTGCGAATTCGGGCAAAACCGTCATCATTTCCTGGGCATACTCACCAATCAGGAAGCTGGTGCATTTGTAAGAAGAAAGCACGCTCGCGAGATCGTAAATGACGGTGCGGCGAGCCAGTTCAGTCTCGAGCAATTCGTTGAGCGCTTTGAACGAGTCGATGAAGACAAATCTGGGTGTTCGCGTCGCGAGAAGATCAGTGATTACCTCTGGCAGCTTTTCTACTCCAACCTCTCGCAGCATCAATCCAAGATCTTCGTAGAAAACCGAAGTCCCGACTTTCTCGATATCAAAAAATCCATAGCTTTGGCCGTGAGTAATGAACTTCTCGAGCGGCTCAGAAAGCGTGGTTAGATAAAGCACTCGGGAATCCGTGGAGGCATTGGCGAATGCGAGCTGTTCGGCGAGGATTGTTTTGCCGGTTCCCGGCGCACCCATGATCACGCTGATCGTGTTCGCGGGAATACCTCCAAAAAGCACTTCATCCAGGCCTTCCGCTCCGGTTTTGATTTTTTCAGCACTCACGCCTTTTCACCCCTCGAAATTTCATGCAACGCGAGCAGCTTCTCAACGGTTTTGATCAACATTTGTTCGTCCAGTGGTTTGATTAGGAAGGCATCAGCTCCCGCTTCGATTGCTCGATCTTCTGCGTGGAGATGACTAAAGATTAGGACTACGGTCGACTTGATTGCGGGATCCGCCTTAATGGCACGACACAAACTGAGGCCATCCAGCGACGGAACCAGAATTTCAGTCACCAGGATGCGGGGGCGCAATTGGCGGGCTCGTTCCAACGCGGCTCCGCCATCGGTCGCGAATTCAACCGTATAGCCGGCCTGTTCAAGAAAGAAACGTTCCAGTCGTTGAACTACCGGGTTTCGTTCGACCACAAGGATTAATGCGCTGCGGTCGTGTACGTCGCTGCCGGAATCATCCGACACAACTGTTCCATATTCTGTGGACATATGCGCCTTCGGGGGAGAAGCCGTCTTAAAAAGGGGATTGGGGGAAAACTTGGGTGGGAGCTTTATAACAGGCCCGCGGCGATGATTCAAGATGTCGGGTTGTGACAGATGTCGGGTTGTGAACTCACTTCAGAACCGGGTTGCTGCCGCTCGTCTCAAGCAATTAAGCTTATCGCACCCACGCGGTGTACAATTACTTCGCTTGGATCGCATTACTTCGAAAGACACACCTTGGCACAATCACTAAAGAGCGAACATTCAGGTTCGAGTACGCGCATTGAAAGCGATTCGATGGGCGAGATTGAAGTCCCAAAGGACAAATATTGGGGCGCGCAGTCGCAACGGTCGTTGAAACACTTCGATATTGGCGACGACAAAATGTCTCGGGAGATGATCCGCGCGCTGGGAATCCTCAAAAAAGCGGCCGCCCAGGTGAACGAAGAGTTGGGCAAGTTGCCCGCTGAAAAGCTCAAACACATTGAGCAAGCTGCCGATGAGGTGATCGCAGGCAAGCTCGACGAACATTTTCCCCTACGAGTGTGGCAGACGGGCAGCGGCACCCAAACAAACATGAACGCCAACGAGGTAATTTCCAACCGCGCCATAGAACTTGCCGGCGGTGTCATGGGAAGCAAGCAGCCGATTCATCCTAACGACGACGTGAACATGTCACAGTCGTCGAACGACACATTTCCGACGGCGATGTACATCGCTGCTGCCGAAGAAGTAAATCGGCTGGTTCCCGAGGTGCAACGTTTACACGACGCAATTGCCGAAAAGGCCGCTCAGTTCAAAGACGTCGTGAAGATCGGTCGGACCCACCTGCAGGATGCGACGCCCTTGACCGTCGGCCAGGAGATGTCCGGATGGGCGAGTTTGCTGGAACGCGACATTGAGCGTTTGAAACTGGCGTTGCCTGGCTTGCTTGATCTGGCAATCGGCGGGACCGCAGTGGGCACCGGGCTCAACTCGCACCCTGAGTTTGGTGAAAGAGCCGCGCGGAAGATTTCCGAACTTACCGGCCTGCCTTTCAAGTCTCATCCAAACAAGTTCGCCGCGCTTTCGGCTCATGATGAAATCGTGTTTGCCAGCGGCGCATTGAAGACACTCGCCGCCTCGTTAATGAAGATTGCCAATGACATTCGCTGGCTGGCATCAGGGCCGCGCTGTGGCCTGGGTGAGATCAGCCTGCCGGAGAACGAACCCGGATCGTCGATCATGCCGGGAAAGGTCAACCCAACACAGAGCGAAGCAATGACTATGGTGTGCGTGCAGGTATTCGGAAACGATGTGGCAATCACCATTGCCGGCTCGCAGGGCAACTTTGAATTAAATGTTTACAAGCCGGTGATGATTCATAATCTCTTGCATTCATTGCGCCTTTTGCGAGATGCCTGTCACGGCTTCGTCGAATACTGCATCAAGGGCATCGAGTTGAATCGCGACAAGATTGCAGAGCACTTGAAACAGTCGTTAATGCTGGTGACGGCTTTGAATCCTCACATCGGCTATGACAAGGCGGCAAAGGTTGCCAAGCACGCTCACAAGAAACGAATCAGCTTAAGAGAAGCTGCTGAAGAGCTCGGGTTCCTGTCGGGCGAAGACTTTGATCGTTTGGTAAAACCAGAAGAGATGACGCATCCCTGAAATCCACCGATTACACAGATTACAGACGAAGAGAGTAGATCTCGAAAGCTCATCCTTTCCTCTTGTGCTGCTGTTCTCTGAATCTGTGAAATCTGCGGACGGAGGCTCTGGAGGAGTATTCAAGTTTGCCTGATCGTACCGATCGTGTGAAAGAGAATGTGACGGGCACTTTCTACGTCGACTCATCGTGCATCGACTGCGATGTCTGCCGCGATACAGCTCCGGACAATTTTCGCCGGTCGGATGAAAATAACTATTCCTACGTTTATAAGCAGCCTGAGAGTGATGAAGAGCGTCAGGCCTGCGATGAGGCACTGACTTGCTGTCCGGTGGAGGCGATTGGGAGTGATGGCGAAGCGAGTGAGGAGTCTTGATTGGTGGCGCAGCCTGACGGGCGCGACGCCCCGCGGTCATTTCATCGGCCTCGCCTCTTCCACTCACTTCAATCTTTAGCCAGCCATCTTCGACAAATACTTTGTAGACTTCCACTCGTTCGCTGGTGTTTTGACACCGACCAGTCCGCACGTCAAACTCCCAACCATGCCAGTCGCACTCGATTATGTGCCCTTGTAATCTGCCCTCTGCCAACGGCGCGCCTTTGTGCGGACAAAAGTTGCTGGTGGCATAGAAATCGCCATTGACATTGTAAAGAGCCAGCTCATTACCGTTCGAGAGTTCTACGGTAACGCATCGCCCCGCACGCACATCTTCGACGCGGCCCACAGTAATTCTCTCGCGCGACTGGGGGCTTTGACCCGCTGTATTGGTATCAAATGATTGCATCGGGAATGACCAACTGCATGGAATCGTAACAAAACAGAATTTGAAGAGCCAAGCAAGATTCACTGCCCTAAAGCGTTCTCTGTTTGCGGCGCAATAAACCTTTCTCTCCCGGCGTCGAATAGTCAGAGACTCGAACACAGAATGGAGACGGAATGACAAAGATGTTTTCTAAGATTTTAGGCGGGCTGCTACTCGTTGTGCTGCTGGCAGGTCAGTCTTTCGCCAAGGAAATAACTGTTCTAGGAAGGCTCCAAAGAACCGTGGAACACGGAGGCTGGATAATCAATGCCGGCAAACAGAAATACCTTGTGCTGAATGCCAGAGATTTTCAGAATGAAAAGTGGTTTGCTGAAGGCGCCGAGGTCGAAGCAACCGGTGAACCCAAAACAGATGTCATGACCATCTACCAGGAAGGGACGCCTTTCCAGGTACGAACGATGCGCGCGGTGAATGAGAAAAGCCAGACCGGAGATACCTTGAGCGTCGCCACGAGATCCCTTACCCGCGTGGTTGTGAATGGCGATTCCATCGTTAAAGCCCAACCCGATACCGCGATATTGACTCTTTCCGTGGTAACGCAGGCAACCCGTGCACTCGACGCGCAGCAGCAAAACGCGACCAAAACTGATGTCGTTATGAAGGCACTGAAAACCGCAATTGGGGCCGGCGCTGAGATAAAGACCAGCGGGTACAGCCTGCAACCGCAACGCGTCTACAAAGAAAATCAACCACCCACCATTGTCGGTTACGAAGCACGAAACAGCATAACCGTAACACTAAGTGACTTGGCCAAAGTGGGTTCGCTCATTGATTCAGCGGCACAATCAGGAGCAAACGATGTTTCCGGTCTCGCTTTCACCTTGCGCCAGGATCGACCATCACGCGATGAAGCGTTGCGGCAAGCCACACGCGAAGCGTTAAGCAAGGCCCAGGTTATTGCCAGCGCCCTTGGCGGCCGAGTTGCCCGCGTTATCGAGGTACAAGAAGAAGGCACGGTGCGCCCCCTTCCAACATACGACCGGATGGAAATGAAAACGGCTCAGGCATCCACACCGATTGAAATCGGAACGCTCGATATTACCTCGCGCGTGCAGCTCGTGGCTGAAGTCGAAATCGCATCCGTTGGTTAAACGCCTTCTAACTGAGTCTCCAAAACCGTTTGTCGCTTCCGTACGCGGCGTTTGCCAGCATTACCTCGGCCTGTCGACGTGGTGCTGACACTGCCGCGTGTTACCACGCAGACTGCGGAGAGCAGTTTGCATGGAAGATCGATTCCCCTCGCGACTGAAACCAGTTTCAGAGTCAGGCAGACTGACTCGCCCCCCGACACTTGCTTTGACAGCCCCCTGGTGAATGGATAATTCGTCTCGTTTGAAATGAAGCGAAGTCGAATAGAACGAGTTAGGAGGAGATCTATGGCCAGATACCGCGACTATCAGGAAGACGATCGCAACTATCACGCACGCAATGAAGGGTTCGAACGGGAACGTCCCTGGAATTTCAACGAGAGTTACGGTGAAGGCAGACGCTCGGAGGATGACTATCGACAGGAGCGCTACGGACGCGGGAGATTTGGCGAGCGGGCCGACTACGAGCTTGATGAACCACGTTACACCGCCTCCCACGGAGCCTATCGCCAACCGGAATATGGCCGTCAGCCTTACGACCCCGACTATGAGTCCCGCAGACGCATGGATGTTGGTCCCACGCGATCACGACTACGGATCCGGGACATCATGACCCGCGATCTGGCGGTTGCCAATCGCGACACCACCCTGGTGGAGATCGCGCTCATGATGAAGGAAGAGGACACCGGAGTCATTCCGATCATCGAATACGAAGCAAAGGAAGGAAACGGAGAAGCAAATCTCGGCGACCGTCGCACACTCGCGGGCGGATACAGCTACGGTAAGCTCATCGGCCTGGTGACGGACCGCGACATCGTCGTTCGTTCCGTAGCCGAAGGCAGCGACTTACGCGGTACTCGTGCCGAAGAGATCATGTCCAGCGACATTGATTCGGCCCGTCCGAACGATCGGGTTATCGATGTTATTCGCAAGATGGGGCAAAAACAGGTGCGACGCATTCCAGTGGTCTCTGAAAACGGATACTTGCGCGGAATGGTTTCGCTCGGAGATATCGCGCTTGAAACCGAGGCAGATCGTGAACTCGCCGAAGCGTTGGAGGATATCTCGAAGGAGTCTTCATTCTGGGGCAGGATCTTTAGTTAAGTCATCCTTCTGAGATTTGAGATCTCGGATTCTCAACCTTTGGACTCTGAAGATCTCGGCTATTGAAGGCGAAGTCGGTTCGTAACGCGGTGGCGTCGGTTCCAGATTGCAAATTGCTCACCCGAAGCCTTATCAGTTGCAATGCGATCCCGGCGCTCGCGTTACGGCGCCGACTTTGCTGTTGCTTTTGATCTAGCCCCTTGGCTCGCTTTCAGCTTTCGATTATTTGTCATATCCTGACGACATGCCAAACCCCAATCGCGAGTTCTCTTTCTTTGCCATTGGAAGACGTGTGCGCCCCTCCGGACGTTTATGGAACCCGGCGGCAGACGTGTACCGCAGCAACGATGGCTGGCTGGTCAAAGTCGATCTCGCCGGGGTGTGCGCGGATGATTTGCGAATAGAAATAACTGGCTCGGGTTTGAAGCTTGCCGGTTGCCGCCGTGACACCTTTTTCCGTGAAGGCCTCGTCTATCAACAAATGGAGATAAGTTACAGTCGCTTTGAGAAGACAATTCAATTCCCCTGTGCAATCGAGGAAGCCTCGTTGGAACATCAATACAGCGATGGTTTTCTAATCATTAAGTTGCGGTGCTTGTGAACTGGTTAAGTGAGCGCAATGCCTGAAACTCCAAACACCACGAATCCTGAGACGGAAGCTCCAACTGAAACCAGCAGTGCGATTGCAGATCCGGAAGTCGCTTCCGATGCGGAGGGTTCAAGCCTGGGGGCTGACAGCCAGCCATTCGAGATCCCCATCCTGGCTTTGCAAAACACCACGCTCTTTCCAGAGACGGTGGTGCCGCTTGCAGTAGGACGTCCGCGTTCAGTTGCCGCAGTTGAAGCAGCTTTGGCCACGCCCGAGAAACTCCTGGGCTGTATCACCGTCAAGCCCGATAGTACCAACGGTTCCGCAGACGCCCGTCCATCCAATCTTTACGAGGTTGGCACTCTCGTCATGATCAAACGTATGGAGCGCGTTGAGGACACGATGCACATCATCGTACAGGGAACCGAGAGAATCAGAGTCATCGACTGGAAGCAGGACGATCCGACTCTGCGCGCGGTCGTGCAGATTCTTCCTGAAGTGAAGATTGTCGAAGCCGAAGAAGTCGAGGCGACGAAGCGAAATGTTCAGGCGATGATTCAGCAGGCGCTCGCGCTGTTGCCCGGCATACCTCCGGAGATTCGTGTGGCCATTCTCGGCTCCGTTGAACCCGTGCGCCTCGCTTACTTCCTGGGATCGATTCTTAACCTCGGCGTAGAACAAGAGCAAAAGATGCTCGAAGCCGATACCGCAGACGAGCTGCTGCGACTCGGCCACACGTACCTGGCCCGCGAGCTGGAGATCATTCAACTGCGTTCCAAGATCGCTACCGAGGCCCAGTCGGAAATGGACAAGGCGCAACGGGACTACGTCCTGCGGCAGCAGTTGAAGGCTATTCAGAAGGAGTTGGGCGAGGACGAAACTGGTGAACTCGCTGAAGCCGCCATGATGCGCGAGCGACTTGAACAGGCTGATCTTCCGGAAGAAGTACGCACCGAGGCTGATCGGGAGTTGAAGCGCATGGAGAAACTTCCGGCAGCCGCGCCTGACTATCACGTAATTCGAACTTATCTGGAATTCATTCTGGAGCTTCCCTGGAAAAAGTCGTCCGAGGATAAAATTGATCTTAAAGAGTCGCGCAGGATTCTTGACGAAGACCATTACGGTCTGGATGACGTAAAGCAACGCATACTCGAGTTCCTCGCTGTCATCAAATTGCGTCCGGACACCAAGAGTCCAATCCTATGCTTCGTCGGACCACCGGGCGTCGGCAAAACTTCACTGGGCAGGTCCATTGCTCGCGCGTTGGGCCGGCAGTTCGAGCGGCTTTCACTGGGCGGCGTCCGTGATGAAGCTGAGCTGCGAGGACATCGCCGCACCTATATCGGGGCGATGCCCGGGCGCATCATTCAGTCGATCAGGCGCGCGGGGGTTAATAACCCGGTTATGATGTTGGACGAAATCGACAAACTGGGCGCGGATTACCGCGGGGATCCGTCGGCTGCGTTACTCGAGATCCTTGACCCCCAACAGAACAACACTTTCCGGGACCACTATCTTGATCTCCCGTTTGATCTCTCCAGGGTTTTCTTTATCGCCACCGCGAACCAGTTGGGGCCGATTCCACCACCGCTGCGCGATCGCATGGAGGTCATTCAGCTCGCCGGCTACAGCGATCGAGAGAAACTGGAGATCGCGAAACGCTACTTGGTGCCGCGGCAGATCAAAGAGAATGGCCTGCGAGAGGGGCAGTTGCAGATCGAGGATGCCGCCACCGAATTGATCGCTACTCGGTACACTCGGGAGGCTGGGGTCAGACAACTCGAACGTAACATCGGGCGAGTTGCACGCAAGGTAGCTTTAAGGATCGCCGAGGGCGAGATTGAAACGCAGAAAGTTTCGGCCTCAGACGTGCCTGATTACCTTGGCCCGCCACGCTTCTATCCTGAGCAGGCACGCAAAGAACTGCCCGCCGGAGTTTCCACGGGTATGGCCTGGACCGAGATGGGCGGCGAAGTGCTGTTTATCGAAGCCACGCTCCTGCCGGGCGGACGCGGCCTGACTATTACCGGACAACTCGGCGAAGTGATGCAGGAGTCAGCCCGGGCGGCGCAGTCTTACCTCTGGTCTCACGCAGCGGACTTCGGTATCCAGCCCGAGATGTTTCAGTCATATGGCGTGCATCTGCACGTACCGGCCGGCGCCATACCAAAAGACGGGCCGAGCGCCGGCGTGACTATTACCGCCGCGCTGGCGTCGCTCTACACCGGACGGCGAGTGCGCCCGGATACTTCGATGACTGGTGAAATCACCTTGTCCGGGTTGGTGTTCCCGGTTGGCGGAATAAAGGAGAAGGTACTGGCAGCGCATCGTGCAGGCATTCGAAGGATTATTTTGCACGCACGCAACGAAGCGGATGTAAGCGATATTCCGGAAGATGTTCTGAAGGAACTGCAGTTGGTTTTTGTGAATCGAATTAGTGAAGTGATCGATTCAGCCCTGGAGGTGTTGGTTGCCAATCCGCCACCCCCGCCCGTTCAACCGAGCGCCGGAATGGAGCAGGCTGGCCGTCAACCGGAAAGTCAGCCTTTAACGGTGCGACAGGGCTAAGTCAACGAACAGAAGAAATTAGCACTGGGGTAATTGTGCGTTGCTGAATTTTTTGCAAGTAACGTACAATTCGTCCGATGCGAATAGTCCGTGAGGAAACACTGCTTTCGTGCGGCAAGTATGCGAATTCTAGGGAGTGGAAACGCACTCGCAAGAGTCTCTACAGAGCCATCCGCGAGGTTGAATGGCCGCCCGGCTCCGGCTCTTTCACCATTTATCCGGAGTCTGGCACGGAGCGCGGCAAAGGCAACGGAGTTGTACCAATTAAGAATGGCTTGATGGAAGAACTGGTGCGACAGGGATGGACTCGCGAGGTGCGGCTCGATGTAAAAGGAATGGGGAAACTCGACGCAGTTCTCAATACCGATTACGGACTTGTAGCGCTAGAGTGGGAGACAGGAAACATCTCTTCGAGTCACCGAGCCTTGAACAAGATGGCGGTCGGGCTAATGAAAGGCGTTCTCATCTGCGGGATTCTCGTAGTTCCGTCTCGAAATCTCTACAAGTACCTTACTGATCGAATCGGCAACATGGCGGAGTTAGAGCCATATCTCGATCTGTGGCGCTCTATCCGTTGTAAGCAAGGTGTTCTTGAGATCGTAGCCATTGAACACGATGGAACTAGCCTGGACGTGCCGCGCATTCCAAAGATGACCGCAGGACGTGCCCTCGCTTAAACCTGTTCTTTCCGCTCAACGAAATCCCCGTTCTTATGCGTCCGAATGTCAGAGCTTTCCAACCGAATCTTAATGTCCTCTGCATAGTCAATCTCGGCTCCTATCCAGTGGCGATGTTTCAACTCACAAACAGCAAAAGTGGTCCCGCTACCTCCGAATGGGTCTACCACCAGATCGCCGGGATTGGTGGACATTTCGATAACACGATCAAGAAGCTTCGTCGATAGCGCATTAGCTCTTCTGTTCTTTGATTTGAATTTCCAGTGTCGCACCGGAGGAATGTCCGTCCACACATCCTTGAGTGTCACTCCGTTGGGGTTCATTGCCCCCCGGTGACCCCCATAGTCCTTGATCTCGCCTCCACAATGCCTGCACGTAAGGATAGGCGTTCGGATTCGGTGGAAAGTTTTTGGTTTGCCTTTGCTGTAGTAAAGCAGGCTGTAGTGGCTCGGGTGAAGGCGACCAGCTATCGGCAGGCTGGAACTAATCTCAATGGCTATCCAGTGCCTGAACTCCAATCCTTGCTGACCTAGAAAATCACCAAGTGGAATATTCCATTTTGGTAGGTTGTACAGAAAGAGCGAGCCGCCCGGTTTTAGCACTCGGATACACTCCGCAAGCCATTCCTGGCACCAACTTGTATACAATCTGGCGGGAAGGTTGTCGTCGGTGTTCTTGCCATATTCCTTGCCAAGATTGAATGGCGGATCGGCAAAAATCGTGTCCACTACTCCATTCTTAACTAGCGGCAATACCGACATGCAATCAGCGGAATACAAAGCTCCTAGCGATGTCGTATGAAAGGGAGAGGGGTGACTTCCGACATCTTTTAGAAAAGGCGTCACTTCGAATTTCTTGTCAGTCCATTTAAGAACAGCTTGGCTCACGGTGATACCTGATTTCTTTGGAATGATAGAGTTCCCCACTAGAGTTTGCAATCGTACTACGCGAGTAATTCAGAAACCTGAATGTAAGGATTTTGGCATCGAGTAAACTGGGTGCCAGGAGTCTCCGTCAGCAACACAGATTTACCCCACTACAAAAAATTGCGGGCGGGGATCCAAGATCCCCGCCCGTTTCTCGTTTTGCAGGTTGAATGCGTCAGGCGCACGTGCTGGCTGAGCACAGTCCCGAGCAGCAATGGGCAGAACTACTGCAGCCGGAGCCGGAAGGAAGACATGTGGCGGCCTGCGCCGGTGTCGGTGCGACGATTGAGGTCACTAACGGCACTGCCACTACGGCCGCGAGTCCCAGCGTTCTTACCATCTGCCGCCGGTTCATACCCTGCAGCATTCCGGCCGGTAGGTTCGATTCTTTCTTCAGCAGATGGTCCTTGGTAAATTGCGCGAGCGCGAACCAGACGGCGCGATCATTGATCGGGTTTCGAGTTCTTTCGCCACCTTACGGCTAATCTCTTCAACTGAAGTCTTTCCGTCGCAACTTTTCCAGATCAGAGCCGCAGAGCGATTCAGGCAATGCGCTCGATCCCGCTGCTGGTAGTAAACCAGGAGTTCGTCCGGTAGTTCCTGTATCACCAGCTGATCTCTGCGCGCCAAGGGAAACTGCTTCATGTTGAATCCTCCCATTTTTTCTTATCCTGCGCGATTCGTTGCCACGCACTGGCTGGCAAGATTAGCTCGCTTCCCCTTGGTCTATTGGCCACACTCCTGATCCGTGTGACTGATTATCGAACTGAACCGCTGCTGGTATTCAGCCGAAGTGATAAAGGCGCAAACCATTCCGCGGAAATTGCCTGGCTCGCGGTTGTTAAGCACATTGAGCCAGAACGCAAAGCCCCCCGCGTCAGGGTCCCGTCGCAGATAGCCAAAGTACTCTGTCAGGACAAACGCGCTGTTGTATTCGGACTGCCGGAAAGTGTCGCCTTCGGTTAATTCACGAAGGGCCAGACTGCGACTCTGGTCAAGAGTGGCGCCGGAATTGTATTTTGCGATCGCTGCTGCGCGTTGACTGCTCAAGTCAACTCCGGAGGCCCCTTGCACATTCTGAATTACCGCATCTACGAACGATTCGGCTGAGCCATGAGGCTGATATCTCGTGACAAATTCAGGCCGGCCGACGAAGTTCTCAGCCAGCGCCTGTTTAGTTCCCTCGAGGCCGGCACCCACCTGCAACTGCTGTCGATCCGTTGAGAACTCGGAGTACAGCGGATTTCGGCCCAGTGCGCCCTTGTACAGCCCGTGGATGAATGAACCGGTCTGCTGGAACTCCTGCTCGATAAAGAAAGCTGCGGCCACGTCTCGGCGGCGTGCGTTGACGCAAGCGGTATTGGCGCCGCACTCGAGAATGCGATCACTCCAGTAGTTAAATCCGCCTTCGTCCGGCTCACGGTTAAGCAGATCGACATACTGCTGCCGTACGAAGAACTCCGCAGTGTCAAGCGGGTTCGCGGTATCGCCCGTAACTGACCCGCTGAATGAAGCTTCAGTGTTTTCTCCGAGTTGATTAAACGTCCGCTCAGTAGGACTGAACACGTAATTTGCCCGTGACGGAGTCACGGAGTAGAAACCCGCAGTTTCCACGTGATCGAATCGGTAATTACCGTTCGCAGCCGTTATGGCCTTGCGTACCTGGGACCCGCTGAGCCTGACCACGGCGCCGACGATCGCGTTACCTTCGGGGGTCGTAAGCGTTCCCGTTACCGTGCCGTTGGCAGCAGTAGGTGCGTTGGTTGAATTGAAGGTCCACGGTGAGAAGGTGGTGACGGCATTGCTCTCCAACCAGTTTGCCGTGAAGTCTGAAGCGGTGGGCACTACTGGAGCCCAACCGGTGCCGTTGAATCTTCTGAAGATAAAATTGGCACCCTCGACGTTGCCGTTCAACTCCGACTCCAGATAGCGCAGACGGAGCGTCGCTGTATACCCGCCGCCACCGGTCGGCGTGATTGTGTAGGTTCGCTGTACCGCAGATGCGAAACCAACTGGTGCGGCCTTAACCAGATTCACCACAATATCGGTCGGACGCGCTCCCACGGCGGCGAAATTTATGAAGTTGTTCGGATGGCCAAAGGTTAGAGCGACTCCTGTCGGCAATGGATTCGGTAGATTTGTCCGCCTCACGTTGCCCACCACATCAAACGCTCCGGCTGAAGCCGGCGCGCTGCTCGGTTGTACCACCGTGTTCGCACCGGTGGTCAGATCATTGTTGAGAGTTAAGATTCCACTCACAGTGATACTCTGGCCCAGACTGACCGCAGGACCAGTGATCGTAAGGTTATTGAAGGTGGTAGCAGCAGCCCCGCCAATCAACTGCGCGCCGCCGCCGTTGAAAATCACGGTGCCAGTACTGGCGTTAAAGGTGCCGCCATTCGTCCAATTACCTGTGACGTTGATGGTGCTGGCAGCGGTCGCGGTTAACGTGGCGCCAGGATTAATCTGAACGTGGTTGTAGTTGCTGCTGCTTGTGAACGTACCGGCCGCAACGATGATGGTGCCCTGCACCGTCAGACCTGCAAACCCAGTAGTTCCTGCCGCATTATTCAGCGTCAGATTGTTATAAGTGGTGAACGT
>JBGTOA010000065.1:0-106728 GCA_041742785.1 Pyrinomonadaceae bacterium
CCGTCCGTCCCGCTTCCACTGCTTTCAAGATCGTGATGATTTGATGCTCACTGAATTTGCTCTTTCGCATTGGGCCTCCTGGCATCATACTCGCCCGGAAACCTCTATTTTTCAATGGTCCTGTTTTTAGGGGTACTTACACCCTAACCCAACTCGAGGAGGTTTTACGAAAATATCAGGTTCGTATTCGACGTTAAACCGAATCATATATTTTCCTTCGGTCCCGTCCTCAAATTTGACCCTTTGTGCGACTTTGATTCCGTTTACATCAATAAGTCTGAGAACCGCTGCACGTTTATATATGTCGTATTGTAGATTGTGTTGTAAAAACTTATGCGGATGGGCAGATGAGTCTCCCGATCAATGGCGAAATCAACGCGCCTTCCGTTTATTGTGGTTTCCACTACATCCACCTTTTTGGCTCCAATCGTAGCGGTGCTTGCTTTGCTCGGAATCGGTTTTTGCTACTTTGTTTCCAACATGGCGGCGATCTCAAGGTAATTGATGTCTCTCGTTGCCGCCTTTATCGGTTCCAGAATTGTATCCTGATGACCTGGAGAACCCACATACTGCATCCTGGTCTCATAATTTAGCATCCGCATTCTCGTCCCGAAGACGTCGGATCCATAATCTTCATAAGACCAATACTTATCCGGTAACACTAACAAGTATTCGCGGCGAACCTGGTTCCTTTTCCTCATCTTAGTCAAGTAACCAGCCTCCGATGAGACAGCTAAGTTGTTAACCGAATAGAGTAGCGCCCGCCCACCTTTGGCGGAAATCGCCCCCTCCCAAAGCTCCACGGCTTTCGCTTGAGTGTGGTTTTGTGGGACTGTTCCTACTTCATTGTAGGTGACCGAAGGACTATTGCTGGTTGAGTAAAAGCCGGAATCGCTTGATGCAAGCACAGAAGAACGCCGATCACGGTGACGCCGGCGAACGCGTCAAATGATGCCCGTTTCTCAAGCAACAAGTCGGCCGAGATCTGCTTTAATAGCCGGTTTTCTTCTTCCAGCTCACGCAAGCGTCGAATGTCAGCCGCTTCCATGCCACGGTACTTCGCACTTGTAATAGGTCGCTTCACTGACTTCGTGCTCGCGACAGACATCCTTGACCGTCCGGCCTGTTCCCAGATGCCTACTGCTTCCTGTTGCAACTCTCTCTGCGTCGCGCTGTTCACGACAGCCGGCTTCAAAGCCATTAATGGTGCGCAAGTAGAACTGACCACATATCGCGAAGAGAGAATAACGATAGTCGTGATCACGCCAACGAGTCGATCGTTATTATTAAGTGCGGTAATCATCGCCTACATCTTCGGTTTCCAGGCTTCAGGTCCGGCCTCAAGGGTTGTGGGCTTGATGAAGATGTCTTTGTTGTACTCTACATTGAACTGATAGGTTTGTTTATACACGGTGCCATCATCGTACTTAACTTGTTGAGGAACCCTGATCCCGCTGATCTCCACGTAGTCCGACAACTCCACGGCAGTAATGTATGTCTTATCTTTGATAACATCGTAATAACTAACTCGCACCGGCAGATGGGTTTTTCGATCCAAAGCAAAGTCAACTCTCTCACCATGCACCCTCGTTTCTACGATGTATACTGGCCGCAGTCTGACTCTTCCGGTGCTTAATCCAACTAGCACGGGCCTTACCCATTTCGTTTCAGGCAAATAGGAAAGTAGGCCGTATATTCGTGACCTAGCTTTTTCCGCTTCTGGTATTGGTTCTAGTTGCCTGTGCGGTTCACCCTCACTGATTACGTACTTCATCCTGGTGTCGTGGTTGTACATTGTTACTCTCAACCCGAACACGTCTGGCCTTAGATCATTCCAAAGCCAGGACTTGTTCGGAAGCACATACAACCCTTCTTGCCGTATCTGCTTTTTTTTGACCATACTCGTCCTATATTCGGCGCGAACTGAGATGACCATATTGCGAACTGAGTGGAGTCGTTCCCGTCCGCCCTTGGCAGAAATAGCCTGTTCCCAGATAGCTACGGCTTCCTCATCTTGCACTGTTTTCTTATCCGGCATGAGCTTGAAGTAATGAGGTATTTCAATACTTGTTATGGGCCTTATGGCGACACTTCGGAACCCAAGCACAGCCACAAAGCTCATTGCAATTATTTTGAGTAACACGATTTCTACTCTCACCTCCTGATTAATCCGCCGAGTCTTCGGAGAAAGATGGGCACACCGTGCTTAAGGGCTCCGACAACATCTTGAGCCGGGTTGTCACAGTCGAGATCCGCATAACCCAAAGCACTTCTGGGGTTATTTGGGTCAGCACTTCCTGCCCGCCCCACATCTACCTGCAAACTTCGTCGCAACCCCGTGCTGTCAGTCCCCAACCCATCCGATGTTGTGAATGATCTGTAGTCGAGAACGCTACGCCTGCTGGCGCCAACCTGACGCGCATGCTCGCCCCCGAAAGGCGTCCGACGCCTGAACCGGGGGTCGGCATCCAAAATCGCGACGAAGGCTTGCTGGTCATCGATCTCGAAAATAATTCCCTCGGGGTTCTCCGGGCCAGCGGTTGTAATATTACTAGTTCTATCCAACAGCCCGGCTCGGCGGAGGAGTTCGAGGATGTCATTAAGGTCGCCTCCGCTCTTGTCTTGTTTGCATTTGGATTTCCGTTGTGGGCACAAGCCGCTCGGATCAACCAAGAGTACTGGATTGTTTTCGACATAGGCAAAGAGATTGATGCCTCCCACCAATCCAATCGGATCTTCTGAGATAAATCGTCCCTGCTCCGGGTCGTACCAGCGTGCGCGGTAGTACATAAGGCCGGTTTCGACATCGATCTCGCGACCTGTATAGGTGTAACGCGTTGGCGCAGAGCCACCTGTTACCTTGCCGAAGGAATCGTAGGTTAAAGTTGAAATCACACTGCCGCTGGCATCAGTAATTGCTCGCGTCGTCCCGAGATGATCTGCGACGAAGTAGGAAGCTGTGCCGTCAGAAATCTGGCGCAGTTTGTTGTCGATGCCGGGGCCGTTCAAGTAATCCGCAATCGTGGCGTCATTGACATCGAGATCTCGCAGCACGTCCGCGTCGTCGTAGACGAACTTCGTGGTACCGCTGCTAGTACTCGTGCGCTGAACGCGGCGACCGAGTGCATCGTAGCTGTAGTTCACGGTGACACCGCCGGAGAGGGATGCCTGCTTCAGGCGATTCTCGTAATCCCACGTGTAAGTCCAAGTCCCGCTGGTCTCCGTTCGGGAAGTTAGGTTGCCATTTGAGTCATAGCTATAGCCGTCGGAATTTGCGGTGACCAGGCGGTTGAAGGGCTGATAACTATAGCTTGACCCCTGATGCGAAGCCGTGCGGTTGCCCACATCGTCAAGTGTGTAGCTCTCGTTTGTTTGATTCGGATGAGTTGCGGCGGTCAGCCGGTCGCGTGTGTCATAAGTGTAGTTGTGGGTGCCCGCGCTATCAATCATCTGCGTGATGCTGCTCACGGCGTCGAATTGATACTGGAAGTCAGCGAGCGTGTTGCCGCTCTTCGCATGCGTCAGGCGCGTTAGGCGATCGAGACCATCGTATTGAGAGGTTGTGACGACACCATTCGGTAGCGTGCGCGATGTGAGCTTGTCTGTGAAGTCATAAGCAAAAGTCGTGTTAAGGCTGGCTGAATCTGTCAGTTGCGTCAGGCGATTGATGACGTCGTATTGGTAAGTAGCGTTCGTTACTCCATTCAGACCCAACTGCGTGCGATTGGAATTTGCGTCGTAGGCGTAACTGACAACTTGACCAAAAACATCTGTAACAGAAGCGACCCGGCTGCGATTGTCGTAAGCCATCGTGACCGTGCCGCTCGGATTGGCGGCAGTTGTCGGCCGTGACAACACATCGTAGCCATAAGTTGCAGAAGTGGTATCGGGATAGCTGATTGTTGTCAGCCGGTTCAGAGCGTCATACGTGTAGTTAGTAACAGCACTGTTGTAATCCGTGCGCTGCGTCCGGTTGCCCGCAGCATCGTAGACAAAGGACATTATGTCGGTGCCCTTCTTCTCCTGCGTGCGACGGCCGAGAGCATCATAAACAAACTCGTAGCGCTGATTGATGGCGTCGGCAACAGCCGTCTGTTGCGAGCGGGCGTTGTATTCGTAGGCAGTGGTCTTTTGCGCCGGATCGATCGTACTAGCGAGTCGATTTACGTTGTCGTAGCAGAAGGTTGTCACTCGTCCGGCCTGATCGGTTTTAGTCAAGAGATTACCAGCCAGGTCATAGGTAAAGTTCTCTTCCAGCCTACCTGCTCCCTGCGAGGCTTCGGGATACTTAATCTTTGTCAGCCGGTTAAACTCGTCATAGGTGTAGTTTGTGGTGCGGTTGAGCGGGTCAGTCATGCCCGTGAAATTTGACATCGCATCGTAGGCGTAACTCGTCACCTTTCCCGCAGCATTCGTTTCACTGGTCAAGCGGTAAGCCGCATCGTAAGCAAACGTGGTTTCGTAGCCGCGCGCATCCTTGATCTTCGTTCTCCGTCCCGCCAGGTCATAGGTAAACAGAACGAAGTTGGCATCCGGGTGAATGATCTTCTTTAGGCGGCCGGCGAGGTCGTATTCGTAGTTGGTCGTTTGATTGAGCGCATTGGTGATGCTGGTGACGCGGCCCCGCGCGTCGTAAGCGATGTTGGTTTGATTGTTCAATGCATCAGTGCGACGGATGAGGTTGCCGTTGGCGTCGTACGTGAAAGAGGTGTTGTTGTTGCGCGGATCGGCAATTGTCAATAACTGGCCAGGGCCGTCGTAAGTGAAGGTCGTTGTGTGGTCGAGTGCGTCCTTAACCGTGAGCAGATTTCCCTGAGCGCTGTACGTGTTGGTCGTGACGCCCCCCATCTGATCGGTTCGAGTCAAGACCTGGCCAAGCGCATTGTAGGTATATGTCACCGTACCAGTAGCGTCAGTTTCCGTCAGCCGGTTGCCGTTGGAGTCGTAGGTGTAACTGGTAGTGTGGTTGAGCGCATCTGTCGTGGAAGTGACATTTAATTGGCTATCGTAGGTCCAGGTCTGAGTCTGCGAACCGCCGCAGCCGCAGAGCCCCTCGACCTGCGTCACCACGTTTCGCCCTTTGCTCGTATCGTAGAAGTATTTCGTTACGTGTCCGAGAGCGTCGGTTACGTCGGTTTGCGTAGGGCTGACGTAGTTCAGCGTGTACCGTTCGGTTCCGTTCCCCGCAATCTCGGAAGTCAGCGCCCGCCCCTGCGAATCGTACGTATGCGACTCAAGCACATTATTGAGCACGTCCTTGACGGTCGTTACCCAGATGTTGTTCCCCGAAAAGGTGAAGGTAAAAGTAAACTTCGAGCCGTCCGGATAGGTGACGCTCAACAAGCGGCCATAAGAGCCGTGTGTATAAGTGGCAATTATTCCTGAGGCGTCAGCGATAGAGGCGACCTTTGTATAAGAGTCGTAGGTTAAGGTCAGTGTGCGTCCCGAAGAATCCGTGATTGTTACCGGATTGCCGTTACCATCATAAGTAAGGCTGATGGTGTTGTTGTTGCGGTCGGCCATCGAAAGCAGTTTTCCATTGGCATTGAACTGATGCACGCGGCCGTCGTTGAGAGTCAGCGTGTACGTGTTGTCGCCGTTCTTTACGATCTGGCCATAGAAATTCAATGGCTGTTTCGGCACGTAGGGATCGCTGGTTGAGGGACGGGCAAAATAAACCGCACGGCCATCAGGAAGATTGAGACGTAGAAGGGTCGTGCCGTAAGCTGTGACTGACTCGTCGAAGGCAGTGCTCCAGCCATAACCGAAAATACCGGAACGCTGCATTTTGCTGTTGTAGGTGCGCGTGATCTCAAGGTCTCCGCCAACTCCCGGCAGCCGGTAGTCGGTCTGCTGGATATACATGTTGCCGTTGGCCACGTTGATAGGCTTGCCAACTCCGCTGTTGCATTCTGTAGTACCCAAATTCGCAGCCCCATCCGAGTCGGTAACATGAATCGTGATGTTTATCGTTTCGGTTTGACCCGGTTGCATATTACACACAGTCGTATTGATAATCGCCCGAATCTGAAACTGGTAAGTGCCCGGTACCTGAAAGGTGTAATAATTTGGCCCAGTAGAATCAGATGCCTGGGTATCAAGCACGTTCCGGTAGGCAGTTGTGCCATTAGGATTAAGGTTAACGACCTGGCCAACGGCATAATTGCCGTTAAGACTGCCCGCCGTAGAAGCTTCGACTCTGACAGTTGTGTGATTGACTGTACGGTTGTAGACGCCGCCAGTGGGTTGGCAGCTGCAACCGTTATCGCAAGCCAGGAACATTCCAGTGCAGGTTCCATACGCGGTGGCTAAGGAATCGATCCTTATTTTGGTGGAGCGGGGAAGCGTCGTCCCGTGGGTTACCGGAATTCCGGTGCCGTCAATTGTAATTGACGCCGAAATGCTTTCAGATCCGCCGCTTGGAATATCCGGACACGACTGAGCCTGAGCAGTCGCCGCAGCCGCCAGTCCGAATGAAATTACCACTGCATAGATCAGAGAGTCCGCAAGAGTCTTAAAGACAAAGAGATTTGTTAGTTGTCTGGATGGTCGTAGGGTGCGTGAGTCTGGGACAATCTTGTTTTTCATTGGTGGGGTTCCTTTATCTAACGGCTGTCTTCGGAGAACACCGTGCTTGGGTGGAAGCAATGGCGCCTCGATTTTTTGTTGAAGCTACAACGGGCCAGGAGTCGGGAACACTTTTCAATCTTCGTGGATTACGGACCTGCACGAGGTCGGGTCGCGCTAATGAGTGAGCAGGGCACAGATTAGCACAGGCCATAGGACAACGGTAAAGAGTTCTTAGGCACCAAGTGAAGAGTCTCTGGACATTATTATTAGCCAACCGTGAGGCAGGACAAATTTACCTTAAGCCACTCAACGCTTTATGAGGATCGGTCTTCTCTTCAGCTCAGGATCCAAGCTCGGCCAACTGCTGGCGGATGGTGCGAGCCTGGTCTTAGGCCTATGGTCCAATCTTTAGCTCGCGCGTACTGACCGTTTCCACCTTGGCGCGTTTAGTCACCGGCGTCACTTGCTGTGCTTCCCGGGCCTGCCGTGCGCGCGCTGAATAACTGATCACCAGATACCAATTGTCACCGAGGGTTTATTCGGCAGCCAGCCACAGCTCGTAATGATCGGGCCAAAGTTTTGCCGATGTCTCATACCCCCCAGGTGAACCGTCTTTACATCCATCTATGTCCAGGCGAGTAAATTGTCAATAGCACTTAGTTAGACCGGGTGCTGCGGCGCGGGTGGTGCTGGTCGTATGACTTTCGCAAATGTCTTGAGGAGACTCTTGTGTAGATCTTGGGGTGGCTTTGTGCTGGGGGCCAAGCAGTGCTTGTACAAAGACGTGCTGGCGCCTTCCTCTCTCGCGTTGGAGTTGGCGATTAGCCGCGCAATGAGTTTTTGAAGTGCTGTGCGGTCGCATTGGAGGCGCTTAGCAGCATGGGTCATACTGCCGGTTGATTTGCGCACGCTTTCAATCAATGTACGTTTGAGGCGGTTGACGAAATCTTCCATAGGTTCTCCTTGCAAGAGCATGCGGCAATCGGCTGGCAGGAGAACGGCCTTTTCGCTTGCGACCGTCGACTGTTTGTTTGAAGTTTCCGGTTGGAAGCGTGCGATCTCGGAGCGCTTCGGCGAGTTCGGAGAGAGTGATCGTAAATCTGTTTTCGATTTTCCACCGCTACAAGGCGGAGCGGAAAACATTTCACAAGCCGCACGGAGTTCAGTGCGAATCAGCTCAGGTGAGAGTCGTGGTGAGACAATGACCAGCCAGAAGAGAGATAAGAAATGAGCGGATTGAATGAAGAATTCGTTCCCGATCCTGTGATCGAGGTTTATAAGAAGGCGTTGATCGAACGTTGATTCGCGAGAACCTGCGATTGTTGGTGGAGGAGCGATTTGAGCAGTTGGCGCGGTTGCGGGAATTTGCGCAGCAACTGAGGAGTGCGACGAGAGCGGGAGAATGCATGACGAACTTCCGGGCGCTTATCTCACTCCTTACTGATAGCGCTGTGGAATTCATCATTGTTGGTGGTGCCGCCGCGACGGCTCATGGCTCCGCCCGCTAACTCAGGACTTAGACATCGTCTAAAAACGAACACCTGAGAACGTCGCTCGCCTGGTTCGGGCGTTGGCGTCTCACGAGCCTTTGATGAGGTCAGTCCCACCTCGCGGTAGCGGGTGGGGTGGTGGTTGAGTTGGGCGTAAAAGCCCAAAGAAAGTGGTTGTGTGCGGCCCACCCGCTACCGCGCGGGGGTACTGACCTTATGCCTCTTACGCGGCATTCATTTACAGAACTCAAACTGCATCACTACCCCTGAAGAGGTCGCCCACCTGAAGAGGTCGCCTGAAGAGGTCGCCTTGACACCCGTAAAGCGTGGCTGCTACATTACGCGGTCTTTTCCTACTCGTTTTAAGCCCTAGTGCACAAAGGAGTTTGCTTGAGTACCGAATCAGGTTACCTATTTACCTCCGAGTCTGTTACGGAAGGCCACCCAGACAAGATCTCCGATCAAATTTCCGATGCCATACTCGATGCGGCGCTGACCGAGGATCCAAATGCCCGCGTCGCCTGCGAGACGCTGGTAACAACCGGCCTCGTGGTCATCGCCGGCGAAATCACCACGGATGCTCGCATCGACTATTCGCGCGTTGCACGTGATGCGATCCGCGACATTGGTTACACGCGCGCCAAGTATGGTTTTGACGCTGAAACTTGCAGCGTGTTGTCGGCGCTTGACCGACAGTCTCCGGACATCGCGTTGGGAGTTGATACGGGCGGCGCCGGCGACCAGGGGCTGATGTTTGGTTTTGCCTGTAACGAAACCCCCGAGTTGATGCCGCTTCCGATTCAGCTCGCGCACATGCTCGCGCGGCGACTATCCGAAGTTCGCAAGTCGGGTGAACTCCCTTACCTTCGTCCTGATGGTAAGTCGCAAGTCACAATCGAATATCGCGATGGCAGGCCATTTAGAGTGGAGGCAGTCGTGATCTCGTCTCAGCACGGTGCTGATGTGGAGCACAGCCACTTGCAAGCCGAGATTGAGGAGAAAGTGATTCGTCACACTGTCTCGGGCGAACTCCTGGATGCCGACACGAAGTTTCACATTAACCCAACCGGTCGTTTTGTTACCGGTGGACCGCAGGGCGACGCCGGGTTGACCGGACGAAAGATTATCGTCGATACGTACGGTGGTTATGCACCACACGGCGGCGGCGCATTCTCGGGCAAGGACCCGACTAAAGTTGATCGCTCAGCGGCTTACATGGCGCGCTACGTGGCGAAGAACATCGTGGCCGCAGGCTTAGCAGATCGCTGTCAGGTGCAGTTGGCGTACGCTATCGGGGTGGCTGATCCGGTTTCGGTAAATGTCCAGACGAATGGGACCAGCCGACTGTCCGAAGGCGCACTCGCAAAACTTGTCCGCGAACATTTCGAGCTGACGCCGCGCGGGATCATCGAGTCCCTCAATCTGCGTCGTCCGATCTACAAGGCCACCGCTGCTTACGGTCACTTCGGTCGCGATGAAGAAGGCTTTTCGTGGGAAAAAACCGATAAGGCTGAGGCATTACGCGCGGCTGCCGGAGTCTAGTCCGTCGGCAACGCTGCGTTACTAAATTCAGAAAGTTCTATTTCAAAAAAAGGAAGACATAGATGAGTGCAACACGTTCGCTTGAGTCCGACGTGAAAGACATTAGTTTGGCCCCACAGGGCAAGCAGCGCATTGAATGGGCCGAGCGCGAGATGCCGGTGCTGCGACTAATCAGAGAGCGCTTTGCCGACGAGAAGCCGCTCAAAGGCATCAAGCTACTTGCTTGTGCGCATATCACAACCGAAACAGCCAACCTCGCTCGCGCTTTGCAAGCCGGCGGCGCCGAATCGGTTTTGATCGCCTCAAATCCCCTTTCAACCCAGGATGACGTTGCGGCTTCGCTGGTCGCAGACTGGGGCATTCCAGTCTACGCCATCAAAGGCGAGTCAACTGAAACCTATAACCGTCACGTGCGCACGGCGCTGGACTATCATCCGGACATCATCATCGACGATGGCTCGGACGTGGTCGCGACCGTGCTGAAGGAACGCGGCGATCAGGTGAAGGAGATCATCGGTTCGACAGAAGAAACCACAACCGGCATTCAGCGGCTGGAGGCGATGCAAAGAGCCGGGGTGCTTTCGTTCCCTTCTATTGCGGTGAACAACGCGCAGACCAAACACTTTTTTGACAACCGGTACGGCACTGGCCAATCGACGCTCGACGGCGTGATTCGTGCGACGAACATATTGTTGGCCGGCAGGAATGTCGTGGTTGTAGGTTATGGCTGGTGCGGCAAAGGTGTGGCCCTCCGCGCGCGTGGCATGGGCTCTAGCGTGATCGTCACGGAAATCGATCCGATCAAAGCGATCGAAGCAGTGATGGACGGCTTCCGTGTTATGCCCATGGCCGAAGCGGCGCCCATCGGGGATATCTTCATCACGGTTACCGGTAACCGCCACGTCATCGACCGCCATCACTTCGAACGAATGAAAGATGGCGCGTTGGTTTGCAACAGCGGACACTTTGATCTCGAACTGAACCTCGTCGGGTTGAAAGAACTGGCTGACGGACCAAATCAGGTTCGTCCGTTTGTTGAAGAGTACAAGCTCAAGTCGAATGGCAACCGCGTGATGGTTCTGGGCGAAGGCCGCCTTATTAATCTCGCGGCAGCCGAAGGTCACCCGGCAAGCGTCATGGACATGAGTTTCGCGAACCAGGCACTCTCGGCCGAGTTCCTGGTGAAGAATAAGGGCAAGTTGGATCCCGGCGTTCACATGTTGCCGAAAGAGGTTGATACCGAGATCGCCAGCCTTAAGCTGCGCGCCCTGGGCCTCTCGATCGATACCTTGACAGCCGAACAACTCGAATACATTACGAGTTGGGAAACTGGTACTTAGAACAGGCGATGAACGGAGTTGGATTAGGCAGGAAGCAAAAGTTCCTGCCTTTTCTATTTGGTGGAGCGATCAAGTTCGAAGTCGAGACAGGAAATAGGTTCCCGCGGCCGCGAAGATTACCGGCGGCGACCAGGCGGCAACGGCCGGAGGAAGCAGACCGTAGTTGCCTAACTGCTGGAATCCGCCCCCCACCCCAATATAGGCGACGCTCACTCCAACGGCCAGACATAGCGCGATCACTGCACCCTTCCTGCCAAAGGACAGCGCCAGCGGAATCCCGATGAATGCCATGACGAGCGCTCCGAACGGCGTGGCGTATTTGCGATGCAGTGCCAACACCAGCGTCGAAGCCTCCATGCCGCGGCGCTTTACAGATTTTAAGTAGGTGCTTAAACCAGTTGAGCTTAACTGAGAAGGCTTGTCGATCGTGGGCTTAAAGATCTGAAGTTGTTCGACGCGCGCCATTTCGGTTGTGTCCATTAGTTGCCGTTCAACTTCAAGCTCTCTAAACGAAAGTACCTCGGCACCCTCCAGCATAAGACGATCACTCCCCGTCCAAAACGCACTGTCAGCCTTGCTAATACTCGTCAAGTGTACTCCTTCGGAATCAAACTCGTAGATTAGAGGCTCACGTAATACCTGAGCCTGTTCGTCAAATTCGTAAGAATAAAGACGATTGCTCTCAAGCGAGGCTAGCCACTGTCTGTCTGTTCCCGTCACCGCGCGGGCTTCCCCGCCACGAATCTGGGCGCGCAGGGCGTCTTGCTTTACATTAGCTGAGGGCATCAGGTGCTCCTGGATTAGCCACGTTCCCGCGCCAGCCGCAAGGGCAAACAACAAACCCGGCACCATGAGCCGGTAGACGCTCTGCCCGCTGGCCCACCATGCGACTGCCTCCATCCTTCGCGCCAGTAAAGCGTAAGTCACCAGCACTGCAATCAACATCGTTGCCGGAAACACTTCAACACTTACAAGAGGTAACAAGAACAATAAGTACCGGCCAACCAGAGCCATACTGATCCGATTGCTGGCGATAAAGCGCCACATCTCAAAGAGCGTGAAGATGACGAAAATAGAGACTAACGCCACGAACCCAACCAGAAAACTGATTGAAAGAGTGCGAAAGAGACTGATATCGAGGAGGCTGGGAAAGCCCGAACGTCCAACACCGACCGTTCTGTCTTCGCCACGCGCCCGAGGAGCAGTCTCTTTCCGACGGGTCCTGGCAAATGGACTCCAAATTAGGGCAATTCCCGGCAATCGATGGATTGTCAGCAGCACCAGGGTCACAACGGCCATCAACACCGTGGCAGACCAGGCACCTACGACGGGCGAAACCGTGCCGGCTCGCGCGGACGACTCCCCGAGTAACGAAAGAAGGTAATAAAGGACCACCACGACGAGGGACAGCAAAATCCCGAGGCCGCGACCACCTCTCCTCACTCGGATCCCAATCGCGCCCCCCAGAATAGCGAAGAGAAATGGAGAGAGTGATAGAGCAAGTCTGCGGTGAAGCGTACGCTGCGCCTCTTTTTGTTGCTCGACAGTTCCACCGGAGGCACGCTCCTTTAAATCAGACCACTCCAACCCATCTGGTCCAGCTTCATCTTTGCTCAGTTGCTCGATAAGCGCGGTTCGACCGGTGTTAATTGCGATGCGTAGTTGCTCGGAACGCTCAACCACATAATTCTGGTCAGGATCGCCGGCGACTGGCAGCCGCGTTGCCACGGCATCGCTCAGGACCAGTTCAGATTTCTCTATTGATGAATCGATTCTTCCCGAGCGCGCTGTTACGACGCGAACAGCGCCGCCTTCTTGGGTGTAGATGAAGACGCGTCCCCAGGAGCCGCTTTCTTTGTTTCCATCACGGACGTAAATCACGAGCTTGGGGATTTCAGTAGTAAAGGTCCGCGGTTCGACCGGAGAGTCGAGCTTCCGCAGGGCTCCCTGAATAGCGGCCTTGCGAATGTCTCGTGTGGCGCGCGGCGCCTCTTTCATGTGTATGTAGGTAGCCGCAGCGCTGGCAAGTATTCCAATCAGGATTAAGGGCCACATCATTGTCCATGTGCCGACACCGGCGGCCCGCATAGCGACAAGCTCACTATCGCTGCCCATCCGAGCATAGCCAATGATAATTCCCGCGAGCACGGCCGTCGGAATGCTGAAAACCAGTACCCCGGGTAGCAAGGCAGCGCCCAACTGACCTAGAAGAGCCACAGGCAACTGTGCGTAGAGGGCAATTTCAGCGAACCGCCCGGCTTGCTGTGCGAACAGGATAGCTGTGAGGAGGGACAGCGTTAGCAGGATGTACGGGACAGCCTCCGCCATGATGTATTTGGGAAGCAGCCGTCGTGCGAAGGTCATGCGTTAGATTCCAGAAAAAGACTTTGCGGTTTGATAGCAACCAGATGAAGCGTGAGCCACTGACCTCATCTTATTAATTACTCGACAGTTCACCCAAGTAACTCCACTTTCTCTTTATTGAGCATTCAGGCGAACGCGAGGCTGCTTTTCGAGTACGCGACCAATAATTTGATGCGTAAACTCTGCCATTTCACGCTGCAGCTTCACTGGCAATGCGCGCGCGTTTGCAGCAAAGGCAGCGGGCGGAAGCTTATGCGTGGCTTGCAACTGCGCATGTAGACTCCTCGATAACAGATACCCCTTGCGCGCACTGCAAGCGACGCAGTAAAGAGTTATATCTGCGCCGACGTAAACAGCATCGTCCACTTCAAAAAGCCGCTGACAGTTCGTGCAATGGTTGAGGTCTGGAAGGAAGCCTTCCAATTTCAAAAGCCAGATTTCAAAGTATCGAAGTACTGCCGGCAAATCAGTCGGCGTAGACTCGATGGCCTCGATACAGGCCCTTACCATTCGAAAGAGCCTCTCGTTCGGTTGATAGGGCGGTGAGAACTCGATTATGAGATCGCCCATGTAGGCAAGTGCCGTGAGCATCTCCGAGTTGCCGAACAAGCTAAAGTTTGACTTTAAGATCTCGGCTTGCCTCAGTGAGATCAACTCCTGATGTTCTTTCTGATAACAGGAAATGTTGAGCAGGGTAAAAGGCTCGAGTGCTGCTCCGAAACGATTCTTTAGACGCCTGCATCCTTTTGCGACTGCCCGAATGAGACCGCCTTGCCGCGTGAGACAGACTACGATCTTGTCGGCCTCGGCCAGGTTGTAAGTTCTGAGAACTATAGCCTCAGTCTCAAATAAACTCATATCTTAAAGCTTGCAGGGGTTGGCTCGAAGATGTGGGACAGCATCGCGGCAGATGGACCCTGGCTTGCCCGCGCGCCGTCGAGGTTTTTCAGAGTGGAAGAAAATAGAGAAGCCACGCGAGCAGCAATCCAATGCCGATGAACTCGGCAAAGACTTTTGCACCGTAAAGCAACCGCTCGCGATTATTGTCCTTGGCGACGGTACCGAACACTACCGCAGTCAACAAAGCGAACGCCGCCATAACTAGAAAGTGTCTCAATGTTTCCTCCCAGCGGAGATATCGAATGCGTCGAGCATAGCCAGATAGTTAAGCAATCCGGCAATAAGGAGGAACGTGTTGCCGTATTCATACGTGGCCCGCGCGGCCTGCAGCGGATCGTCATTAAACCCAAGGCCGGCAAACCAGGAACCGAGGTAAAGAATGCCAGAACCAAAGTTAGCGATCATTGGCGGAATCTGAAGTAGCACGGAAGCGTTCGGGTCGCCCGGTGTAAGAGTGAACATTCGTCCCCCCATTGCGATTCCACTGATGAAGCAGATCCAGATTGCACCTCCTATCGTTAATGCTCGTCCCCAACGGCCCTGTAGCACATGCCCGGCGCCCGGCACCAACCATCCGACGAATCCCATCCACCAGGCCGTGCCAGGCGGCTTCTCAATTACTTCTTTCGTGTGTATGTCCGCTTTTCCCAATTCCCCTCCACGTCCTGCCAGATTACTTTAAGCTATTCGTTGCGTCCGAAGATCTGATTGATACGCCCAAATCTCCAGTTTGGTTTTCGCCACTTCGCAATTTAAGTAGAACATGTTGCCCATGGCCTTCAGCATTACGTTAACCGTCGGCAGCACGACTCTTAATTCCAAGTCTCAAGAAAATCTAATAGAGGAGATGCGCCTCACGTAACTTCTTAAACTCCGCAAGCCCCGGTTCCCAGCTCATCTCAATCTCCTCGATAGGAGTTCCCTGCTCGAATGCTGTCCGCAATGAAGTCGTGCCTGAAATTACGTCAAAGGGATTTCGATCATAGACGTATTCATACGGCGGCTCCTTCCAACGAAATTCCTGTCGGTACATGTCGTATGCGAATTTCACCATTGCGACTCCGACTATTACCGGTTCGAATGCTTCCCTGTTGGTTACGTGAATCTGCACGCCGCCACAACTTGTATTCGCGTGCTTCTGAAAGGTCGGACGAAATACACAACTTCGGAAGTACACTCCCGGAAATTCGAGGTTGTTAAGTGCCTTGGCGTAATCCTCGGGGATCACATAAGGTGCGCCAACAAGTTCAAACGGTCGCGTCGTGCCCCTGCCTTCAGACATCTGTGTGCCCTCAAAATGCACCGTTCCAGGGAACACAGTCGCTGAATCGATCGTCGGCATGTTTGGCGACGGAAGTACCCAGGGCGCATCAG
The DNA here is from genome assembly GCA_041742785.1 of Pyrinomonadaceae bacterium. Classification (GTDB taxonomy): domain Bacteria; phylum Acidobacteriota; class Blastocatellia; order Pyrinomonadales; family Pyrinomonadaceae; genus PSRF01. The sequence continues at coordinate 15,581 of JBGTOA010000065.1, forward strand.
TTTGATCCTGCCAGAACTCGCGCTTCCAGCCTTCCATCGGAACGATTTCGAGATCGCACCCAATTCCAAAGTGCTCGTTGAACAACCTTGCCAATTCACCCAAGGTCATTCCATGACGGGTTGGGATGGGAAACTGCCCGACGAAAGAGGCCTGCTCCGCTTCGAGCAAATTGCCGCCGATTAGAGAACCGCCGATGGGATTGGGCCGATCACAGACCAGCACCTTCTTGCCGAACGTTTTGGCAGCCCGCATACAGTTCGCCATCGTGTAGGCGAAAGTATAAATGCGACAGCCCACGTCCTGCATATCGAACACAAGTACATCTACATCCGCAAGCATTGCCTCGGTTGGTTCGCGAGTCTCGCTGTAAAGCGAATGGACAGGTAGTCCGGTTTCGCGGTCTATGCCGTGCCCAGTCTCGATCATGTTGTCCTGAACATCACCACGAATCCCGTGCTGCGGCCCGAAGAGTGCCGTCAGCCTCAAATCAGGTGAGCCATGAAAGAGATCCGCTACATGCCGAAAACCGTGGTCAACCGAGGCTTGATTGCAAACCAGTCCCACGCGGGAATCTCCCAGCAAGCGCGACTGGTCTTCAAGTAATCTCTCAACTCCGAGTTTGATAGCTTTTGTTCTTGAGATCATGGAGTAGTTAAAGTTATTCCTTAGCTATCCGCATAGTATTGAGCCGCCATTAACGTTCAGCACTTCCCCGGTGATGTGGCGCGCCCAGTCGGTACAGAGAAAAACTGTGGGGAGCGCGATCTCATCCGCGGTTGCGACGCGACCCAAAGGTATCGTTCCAACAATGGCGGCTAGCCTCTCTGAATTTGCGAACACTCCGTTGTTCATCTCGGTATCAACCCATCCGGGTGCGACGCAGTTCACGGTGATTCCAGATGACGCCAATTCGGTGGCGAGAGATTTGGTGAACGAGATTTGGCCGCCTTTCGAGGCTGCGTAATTGGAAACGTTTGCCTCGCCGCGCTGGCCCGCAGTCGAACTGACTATCACGATCCTACCGAACCGCCGCGCTTTCATTAGCGGCACCGCTGCACGGCAAACGGCCCAGGTGCCCTTCAGGTTTACATCAATGGTTCGGTCCCACATCTCCTCTGAGATTTCCTCAACTGGCGAACCCTCCCAAATGCCGGCATTACAAACCAGGATATCCAATTGCTTGAAGTGCTCTTGAGCTTCCAATACGAGGCGTTTGGCTTCATCTACTTGCGAAACATCAGCCTTAATTGTTACGGCTTCAACGCCAAACGCGCGCGCTTCTGAAACTACCCTTTCGGCGGCTGCGGAGTCACTGACGTAATTGACTATTACGCTGGCGCCAAATTCTGCCAGCCGAAGTACCACTGCGCGCCCGATTCCTCGAGATCCGCCGGTGATCAGTGCCACCCGTCCTTTCAATGCGAAGGTATCAGTTTGCAATCAATTCCCTTCCCGTTTACAGATGAGACTCGCTTGCATACTTCTGCTCAGCGCATTCTGAATAGCCGCAAGCTTCGCTAACGAAACGCGCGAACAACGACTGCGACAGGTGATCATCCTTCCATCCGAGTTCAGGATGCCATTGTACTGCTAGTGCAAAGCGATCGGACCTGCTGTCTTCCAGGGCTTCTACCAGTCCATCCGCAGTCCATGCGGTGGCTGTCAGGTTGTCACCCACGGTTTGAATCGCCTGGTGATGATGACTGTTCACGACGGCGCTTTCATTGTTGGCCATCATTCTCAAGAGGCTGCCCTCGGAAAACCTGACTCGATGTGAAGGACGATCGCGAGGAAGTCCCTGTTCGTGCTTTATCGCATTCGGGAGTTGTGAAGCTATGTCCTGAACCAGCGTTCCTCTCCGCGACACGTTAAGGACCTGCATGCCATAACAGATCGCGAAGAGCGGAATCGCACTGGCCTCGATCTGCGCCAGGACGATCAGATCCGTCTCGTCCTTAATCGGTTGTACAGCTCCCAGCTTCTGATGAGGCTCATGCCCGTAATGCAAGGGATCCACATCGGAATCGCTGCCAGGGAGTAGAATGCCATCAACCCCTTCGAGTACCGCGTTCAGGTAATCAAAGTTTGGAATAAGACTGATGTGAACCGGGATCCCACCTGCGGCTTCAACGGCTTCGCTGTAATGTCGACCGAGATAAAAGCGGTCGGTCGCGTTTTCAAGACGCATCGTGATGCCGATGCGCGGTCGGTAATCTCTCATCGGTTTTGTCAGCAACTGCAGCTTCGTTAATCTAACAGGACGCGTTCGAAGTGCAAAGTTGAGATTGAGCTTTGCATTGAGGCGTGGTGTCAGAGGTTCGATGCTAACCATGAAGGACTTCTAAGCACATTTAACATCCGGCACCAGACAGCCTACAGTCCGGCTTCCTCACTGAGATTATGTTCGATCTTTTGTTTTGCTGATGAGAAGGTCTCATTCCACCTGCCTTGACTTGGCTTCAATCGAATTCCTATAGTGCTCTTTGCCTAAAATGCGAAAAGAATCAATGATCGTTCGTAGCACAACTGTTCTGCTTGTGCGTAAAGACGGACATGTAGCACTAGCAGGTGATGGCCAGGTTTCGATGGGTGAAACCATCATGAAGGCCACCGCTAGAAAGGTGCGACGACTCTATAACGATGCAATCCTGGCAGGTTTTGCGGGTGCCACCGCCGATGCTTTCTCGTTGCTGACTCGCTTTGAAAGCAAGCTCGAGCAATATCACGGCAATCTCGAACGCGCTTCAATTGAACTCAGTAAAGACTGGCGCACCGACAAGGCGTTGCGACATTTGGAGGCCTTGCTGGTGGTCACTGACCTTAAGAGTTCATTTTTATTATCGGGCAATGGCGATGTCATTACGCCGGATGATGGTGTCATCGCAATCGGGTCGGGTGGCTCTTATGCGCTGGCAGCCGCCCGAGCGTTATTGAAACACACGGAAATGCCGGCGAGAGAGATAGCGGTGGAGGCATTACAGATTGCCGGAGAAATTTGTATCTATTCAAATCAGAACATAATAGTGGAAGAGTTGTAAGCCCGCCCTTCCCTCGCAGTAAACTGACGACCACCGGAAGTGAGAAATGGTTATTTATTTGGCCGGAGAGGTAGACGAAGAGATGCGGCTTGACGAGATGACACCACGTCAGATCGTCACCGAACTGGATAAACATGTCGTGGGCCAGCGAAACGCAAAGCGCGCGGTCGCAGTGGCGCTGCGTAATCGTATCCGCAGACAGAAGTTGCCGCCTGAAATGGCCGTCGACGTGATGCCTAAGAACATCATCATGATTGGCTCTACCGGAATCGGAAAAACCGAGATCGCGCGCCGGCTCGCCCGCATGTCCAACTCCCCTTTCTTGAAAGTCGAAGCTTCAAAATTTACGGAAGTGGGTTATGTGGGACGTGACGTTGAAAGCATGATTCGCGATCTGACGGAAATTGCGGTCGACATGACGCGCCAGGAGAAGATTGACGAGATTGCGGAGAAGGCGGAACTCAACGTCGAAGAGCGTATTCTCGATCTGCTGCTGCCGCCGCCACGTTCGTCATCAAGTTTCTACGATTTTGATTCAACCATGGCCGAAGAAGCGATCGTCGAAAATGACAAGCCAACCTCCGACGAGCAGTTTCAGCGCACACGTGAGAAACTCCGCACCCAACTCCGCAGCGGAAAACTCGATAATCGCCTACTGGAGATCGACGTGCGCGAGAAGAGTTTTCCGGTGATAGAGGTGGCCGGCCCGCAAGGCGTCGAAGAGATGGGCATCAATATGAAGGACATGCTGGGCAATCTCTTTCAGGGACGTTCCAAGCGGCGAAAGATGCGCGTTGATGAAGCTATGGAGTACCTGATGCAGGAAGAGGAAGAGCGGCTGATCGATATGGATCAGGTAGCGCGTGCCGCAATCGAACGCATTGAGTCCTCTGGAATTATCTTCCTTGACGAGATTGACAAGATTGCTGGTCGTGAATCGGGTTCCGGTCCCGATGTCTCTCGCGAGGGTGTGCAACGCGACATTCTGCCCATTGTCGAAGGCACCACGGTGAACACTCGTTATGGAATGGTGCGCACCGACCATATACTGTTCATCGCCGCGGGAGCCTTCCATGTCTCTAAACCATCGGACTTAATCCCCGAGTTGCAGGGCCGCTTTCCGATACGGGTAGAACTCGAGTCGCTGACCATTCAGGATTTGAAACGAATCCTGACAGAACCAAAAACCGCGCTCATTAAGCAGTATAAGGCGATGATGGAGACTGAAGGCGTGACCATGGAGTTCACGGCCGACTCAATTGACGCGATTGCCAATTTTGCAGCGCGCGTAAATGAGCAAACTGAGAACATTGGTGCTCGTCGACTTCAGACGATCATGGAGAAGCTTTTGGAAGAGATTAGCTTCGAAGGACCCGACCTCGAACCAAAACATCAGCGAATTGATTCAAATTACGTGGACAAGATGTTGTTAGAAACCGTAAAGGACCAAGACCTCAGCCGGTACATCCTGTGAAACAACCGATTAGCCGCTTGCTTGCTCCCAACTTCCGCTTGATCGATCAGAATAGAACGTCGCCCCTGTCAGCCAGATTATTCATAGTCATGGTCGCGGCGGTCTTCAGCCTCACTTTCCTGAGTGCCTGTGGTAAACGTCGGCCACCACTGCCGCCGATCGAACGAGTACAGCAAAGGACAGAACTGCTGTCAGGCGCTCAGCGCGGCAACCAGGTGATTCTGAGTTGGCCGGCTCCGCTTCGCAATGCCGCTGATGCAAGTGTACAAAGCATCCGGCGTATCGACGTATATCGACTCGCGCAGCGCCCCGACGCGCCATTGCCTCTGACGGAGGAAGACTTTTCCTCAAAGTCGACATTGATTGGTTCAGTAACTTACGACGAGATCAAGAACGCTGCGGACACGTTGTCGTACGTGGACACGCTGGAACTCGCAGGGGAACCGGCGCGCCTGCGTTACGCGATCACCTACGTAAATGCCGCCGGGCAGCGCGCGGCGTTCTCAAACTTTCTCTTGATCGAGCCGGCAGCGCGTATCGCCCAGCCTCCCAGCCTGATCGCAAGCGACAGAGAGAATACCGAAGAAGGAGTTGCGCTCACCTGGCAACCGCCGACGGCAAATATTGACGGCTCAACTCCGGTGAACCTACTTGGCTACAACGTCTATCGCGTTGACGAGGCGCAAACGGAAACCGGTCCATCGCCACTCAATAGTTCACTAGTTTCCGGCACAGAGTACCTCGACAAGGTGGCGAAATTTGGCGGAACCTATCGCTACGTAGTGCGCGCGGTTTCGCTCGGCACTGAGGGCGCTCAAGTGGAAAGCCTGAACTCCAATTTCCTGACTGTCTCGCGCGTCGACACCTTCCCGCCGTCGGCTCCGTCGGCATTGAGTATCGTCGCGGCTCTTGGTCGCATCTCGATATTTTTTGGGACTAATCCCGAACCCGACATAGCCGGATACAATATCTATCGCTCGACCGATCCTGACTTACCCAAAGAACAGTGGACAAAACTGAATACCGAGTTCCTCACGAGGACGAGTTATCAGGACGAACGGATTGAAGCCGGCAAGCGCTATTACTATTATGTGACCGCAGTCGATCAGGCGGCGAATGTCAGTCCGCCGTCCGAGGTTGTCTCGGAAACAGGTCTTTGATCGACATTCCTGAGGAGATTCGAAAAATGAAGTTTTTTATCGACACCGCAAGTCTAAACGAAATCCGCGAAGCCGTATCGTTCGGCATCGCTGACGGCGTAACGACAAACCCATCGTTAATTGCCAAAGAGGGAGGAGTGGACTTCAAACAACACATCGCGGCGATTTGCGAGTTGGTCCAGGGACCGGTGTCAGCAGAGGTCACCAGCACTGATGTCGAGGGCATGCTGCGAGAAGGTCGTGAGTACGCCGCTATTGCGCCAAACGTCGTAGTTAAGTGTCCATTGACTCGCGAAGGGTTGAAAGCCACGCGGGCGCTGTCCGACGAGGGGACAAAAGTAAACGTGACACTCTGCTTCTCTGCGGCGCAAGCGATCATGGCCGCCAAGGCAGGAGCGGCTTTTATCAGTCCATTCCTCGGACGGCTGGATGACATTGGGGAGAATGGACTGGTCCTGTTACAGGATATCGTCGACATCTACCGAAACTACGATTGGGACACGCAGGTGCTGGCCGCCAGTATTCGCCATCCGATTCATGTGATCGAAGCAGCTCGCATGGGAGCTCACGTTGCGACGATGCCTTTCAAGGTGATTGATCAACTTTTCAATCATCCACTGACTGACAAGGGACAGGCACAGTTTCTCGCGGACTGGCATAAGAGCGGACGCAAATAGATGATCGCCGTGCGGGCCTTCAAGTATGACGGCTCGGAGCATCGCAGTTGGGCCGCGCGATTACTTAAGCAGGACGGCTCGCTGCTCGTCCTTGAAGCTGAATTTGCAGAAGAGGTTCAACACGACCTTCTCGGGACGATCGCCCGGGGCACACAGAGCATCGAGTATTACTGGCTCGATCGCTGGTACAACGTGTTTCGATTCTCAGGGCCGAATGGCGAATTAAGGAACTACTACTGCAACGTTAATGTCGCCCCGTCGTTTGACGGCCAGGTTCTCAGTTATGTCGACCTGGATATTGACATACTGGTTCACACCGATTTCTCTTATGAGATACTCGACCTCGATGAGTTCCAGCAGAATGCCAGGCAATACGATTATTCAGTCGCGGTGGTTGAGAATGCCAGGCAGGCTGTGCAGGAATTAGTAAGGCTGATCGAGACCCGCAGCTTTCCCTTTGTTAACCAGGAATCAGATGACTTCAAAACAACAACCGCAACCCTCTAAGACCAAGCTCAGCATTCTCAAGGAGCGTACAGAGCAAGCTGAGACTGGCGGTGGTCCGGACCGAATTGATAAGCAGCATGCTGCCGGAAAGATGACCGCTCGCGAGCGGGTCGAATTTCTGCTGGACGAAGAATCGTTCGAAGAGTTCGACCGTTTGGTCGTGCACCGCTCGAGGGATTTTGGTCTGGATAAGCAGTTGTATCCCGGCGATGGGGTAGTCACCGGTCATGGCCTGGTCGATGGTAGAAAAGTTTTTGTATTTGCCCAGGACTTCACAGTCTTTGGCGGTTCCCTGTCCGAGACCCACGCTGAAAAGATTTGCAAGGTGATGGACCTTGCGATGAAGGTGGGCGCGCCGATTATCGGGTTAAATGATTCCGGTGGGGCTCGCATTCAGGAGGGCGTTGTCAGTCTGGGCGGGTACGCCGACATCTTTCTGCGCAACACGCTGGCAAGCGGTGTAGTGCCGCAGATCAGTTGTACCATGGGCCCCTGCGCCGGTGGTGCGGTTTACAGTCCGGCAATCACCGACTTTAACGTCATGGTTAAAGACACGTCGTACATGTTCATTACCGGTCCCGATGTCATCAAGACCGTGACGCATGAAGATGTGACGAAGGAAGAACTGGGCGGCGCGGTCACCCACAATCACGTTTCCGGGGTCGCACACTTTGCAGCTGATTCAGACGAGCACGCGCTGCGGATGGTGCGCGAACTGCTGTCATTCATCCCATCCAACAACCTCGAAGACGCACCGCGACTGGACACAACTGACCCGAGCGATCGCACTGATCCAAAACTGAACTCAATAATCCCCGAGTTGGCCAACCAACCGTATGACATTCGCGACGTGATTAATCTCACAGTAGACGAAGGGTACTTTTTTGAGGTGCAACAGCATTTCGCGCAGAACATCTGCGTGGGCTTTGCGCGTCTCGGTGGACGTTCTGTCGGCATCGTCGCAAACCAGCCGGCTTACCTGGCCGGCGTGCTCGATATAGATGCTTCCGTCAAAGCGGCCCGGTTCGTCCGCTTCTGCGATTGCTTCAATATTCCACTCATTACGTTTGAGGACGTGCCAGGATTTTTGCCGGGCGTATCGCAGGAACACGGAGGTATCATCCGGCATGGCGCGAAACTCCTCTACGCATTCGCTGAAGCCACCGTGCCTAAGATTACCGTGATTACCCGCAAGGCATATGGTGGCGCTTACTGCGTGATGGCGTCCAAGCACATTCGCACGGATATCAACTTCGCATGGCCTACGGCAGAAATTGCGGTGATGGGGGCGGAAGGCGCGGTGGGCGTTCTCTATCGGCGTGAGATAAATGAGGCGAAAGACAAAGAGGCAGCGCGGCGCTCGCGTATCGCGGAACTGGAACAGAAGTTTGCGAGTCCGTACGTGGCAGCCGAGCGAGGATTTATCGATGCAGTGATTGAACCTTCCCAGACCCGGCCCAGGCTGATTCGCGCGCTTTCGCTGCTGGAAAACAAAAGGGATACAAACCCGCCGAAGAAACACGGAAACATCCCGCTGTGATGGTTTCCGGGCTGGCAGAGACGATTGAAGACTAGTCTTTCCTCGCGTAATACCCTTGCCGATGCAGCAACTGAAGTTTTCTTTTTCGCAATTCCGGATTGGTGACTTCCAGTTTTACTTTGCGATAGGATCCATCCCGCGTTCTATTTTTCGGTGAATAGGCCACGACATATTGAGACCTCAACTCGTCCTGGATCTGCGCAAAGGCAGACCCCAACGCCGAGTCTTCCCGAGGAAAGAACGCTCTGCCCCCCGTCTTCTCAGCAAGTTTGGTAATCCCACTCTTCTTAATGCTGTATTTAGGATCTCCGATCCCTATGCTGTAGACGGTGACGTCGTTTTCGATCGCAGCTTTGATCACGTCATCGCGGTCCGCTCTACTGCTCGTATCATCGCCGTCGGTCAGTAAGATTATTGCCTGTCTCGCGCCTTTGCGGTGAGATCTCACCAGGGCGTTCATACAGGCCAGCACCGAATCCCAGATACTGGTCCAACAGCGAGGATCTTCCTGAACGGAGATATTAGGATCACAGCCTGCCGCGGGCAGCATCACTTCCATGCGATCGATGGCAGCGCTAATCGCCGCGATCTCGTTACTCAATGCCAACTCGATCGTAGGGGCGCCGTTAAACGAGACGACTGCGACTCGGTCCTTATCGGGCCTGACCACTGCTTTAATAAATGTCTTCGCTGCTTTCTTTTCAACAGGCAGTGTCCGCTCTTGGGAGCGGCTGGTATCCACGAGTACAACCAGGGTAAGCGGCCGATCAGTCTCCCGCTCGAACAAGGCGATGTCCTGTTCAACCCCGTCCTCAAGGATCCGAAGGTCTTCCTTGCGAAGAGTCTTGACGAACTGTCGGTCACGGTCTATGGCGGTGAACAGGGTGTTCACCAAATCCGTTTCGACGCGAAGTACTTCTTCCTGCGAAGTGGGTGTTGTAGGAGGCTGTGGGTGTTCTTGCGGCTTTGCGGGGTCCTGAAATTCGGCAGGGCCTGCGACTGCTGTGTTGAGCACCAGGCAAAACACAACCGGCAGAATGCACGAATGAAGTGGGTCCCTCATTGCCAGATAACCGCAGAATCAATTTAATTGAGACTTAGTTATCCTGCCCTGAAGGCGCTATTTCGATCAAGCGGTGAAGAGGATCAAACCTTAGTCGAAACGGGAACAGCGCATCACGGCCAAGAATGACAGGCGCGCCTTTCTCAACACCATCCAGCAGATCAGTAGGCACGTCACGTAACTCCAAATCACCGATGCTGACGGTGCTGGGTGACACACGTCGTGAACTCACCGTACCGCCTCCCACATCTTTAGACATCCTCACCCGACCGTAATTGTCCGGGGTGGCAGTAATACTAAACGCCAGTCCAAAGTTTGAGCCGGTATCAAGCAGTGCTTTTCTGCCATCGCTGAAGCGAACGAATGGTCGACTGCCCTGACCGTCCCGTAACCAGGCAACGACGGCGCCATCGACCGGCGGACGGCTGCGATCAAGTCCGCCGTTCCGGGGATCAAAAGCGCTGAGAATTCCTCGTGGCAGATCGATAGAATAGCCGAGCGGAGCGTACGCGTCCGTTGGATCCAGAATCGCATCGACGCCCGCCGGCAACTGGGGTGCGATTAACACCCGAATGGTCCCCGGCAGCACGTTAGTTCGATCCCCGAGTGCGATTCGATCAAGCACAGCCTCGCGTGCCTTGATTTCCCTTCCGGACAGCCCGGCCACCAGCGTCGGGCTGCTCTTGATGTGCCGAGCCCCAATTTCGCGAGCTAATGCCTCGCTGATGATGGTGATTCCCGACCCAGTGTCCAGCGCGGCAGTAAAGGGACCACGATCGTTGAGCCACGCTGCGGTCATCAAGCCACGGGACTTAGCTTCACGAAACCTAACATTCCGCGGAAGGACGGCGGCCTTACCAGCCGGCGTCCGAAACTGAAAAAGCATCTGACCTGCGAACGGCAAATGGGCAGCCCTCGTTCGAGAAGCTGCCCATGAGCCCGCTGTTAGAGCGATCAATATTCCAGAAAGGACTACAGCTTTCGCTCTCGTCATGATAATTGTCCAGCGCGCGCCGTTAGTAACGTCGGTTTCGGTTGCGCAGTTTGTAGGTGTAGAGAGCAGAACCACCACCGCCCGCTAAGGCGCCGATCGCCGCACCCTTCTTGCCACCAACCAGGGCGCCAACCGCCGCGCCGCCACCTGCACCCATTGCCACGGTCAGCTTGTCGCGATGCTTCTGCCAAAAGCTTCGACCTTTAGGCTGGTTGTAGTTGTAGTAGACACGTCGCGGTGCCGCACGTCGAGTTGCCGAGCGATAAACCACACGTCGCGCTGGTGCTGCGGTGGTCGTAGAAGAAGGCTGATAACCTGAAACTCCCGCCTGCGCAGCGCGGAACCCGTCGGCAAAGCCTGACTTATAGGCCGTCTGCTCAGCCGGCGTATCAAAGTCTGAGGGCAGACCATCCGCGCCGGTTTGCGCATTGGCGTACTGCGGAGTGGTCGCGTTGTTTAAGGAAGAATCCGTGGTTGACGCTTTCGTCGCCGGATCGTTGCCGTTATACATAACGAACGCTCCGACCGAACCGCCAATTAGGGCAGCTATCAAAGCCACGGGTAGTAATTTGTTAGTCATGATCATCGCTCAAGTTCTCCTTGCTGGAATCTTCCTATGAAGTCGCATTACTTGTGAGCAACATGCGTACCCTTCAGACCTGCTGACCTTGCTTCACGCTGATAATAGCGAGTGGCTGAGGATTTCATTGCGATCAGGAAGAGATGCAAGAAACTCGCAATTAAATGCGAATAAACCGATGTCGAGTGCGCGGCGGAACGTACCCTATATGGAATCTGAGGTATGCGATATGAGGAGTGGGCACTCATGAATAAGAAAAGCAGCCAGCGATTTGCTCGTCGCTGACTGCTTCAAGACCTGTCTGTACTGGTAATTACGCGGCGCGCTGGACCTGGGCTGGTTTGTTTTCACGCAGCAGTTCGAGAGCCTTCTTCATCTGCAGATCCTCTGCTGGTGGCTTAGGTGCTTCAACGGGCGCTAGCGGAGTTTTCTCAGCAGGGTCCGGGGTTTTGAGGGCATTATCGTCGTTTTCTGTCAGATCCTCCGGATCGATGGTTTCGGCTATTTCAGGCCGCTTAACTTCAACTGTAGGAGTGACACCAGATCGCGCACGATCCTCACCAAGGAAAGGCTTTCCGCTTGCCGATGCCCACTTAACGGTTGTTAGCAAGAGTCCGTCGCCGCCACGAAGGGTAAACAGTTGCTGTTCCGCACCTGCGCCAAAGCTCTTCTCGCCGACTACCTGCCCGCGATTGCGTTCGAGCATCGCCGACGCCAGGACTTCTGCTGCGCCGGCGGTGCCGCCGTCGATCAGAACCACGACCGGTCCGGCAAAAATCGCGTTCCTGGGATCAGCCGCAAAAGTTTTAAGTATTTTGCCTTCGCGCCCAATTGTTTCGGCAATCATTCCTTCTTTGATGAAGAGATTAGCGACCGAAACGGCCTCCACAATCGAACCGCCAGCGGTAGCGCGAACGTCAATTACAAGCTTCTGCGCGCCCTGCTTAAGGAGTTCATTCACTCGCGAGCCAACATCCGCAGCTTCACCAGGAGCCAGGCTGTTAATCCGAAGCACGCCGATTCGTCCTGCTTCCATCTTTCCTTCAGCAGGAGGTGAACGAAAAGCGGCACGCTTCACGGTCAACGTCAGCGGTCTGGTATTCGCGCGGAGAATCCTCAGCTTTACTTCGCTGCCCGGTGCTCCGTTGAGCAACTGCTTTGCGTCATACAGCGAGATATCGCGAGTAGCCTTTTGGTCGATGTACTCAATAATGTCTCCCGCTCGCACACCGGCGAGATCGGCTGGAGAGCCCTTCGTCGGCGCGATGACGTAAAGATAGGAAGCTACCTGCGACAACTCTGCGCCAATTCCTACCTGGTTCTCTTTGGACGTTTCACTGAAGTTTCGCACTTGTTCAGGAGTCAGATAAGTTGAGTAGGGATCCAGGCCATAAGCGAGACCACGGAGAGCACCTGCTCGAACCTTTTCCATGTTTGGCTCATCAACGTAATCGTTTTGAATATGCTGCAAGACGCTTTCAAAGATTCGCAATTGAGCGTTGGGGTCATTTGCAGGCTGCTGAGCCCTGGTGGATATCCATGCGCCAACAAATGTATAAATGGCGAGGGTTGCTGAAGTCAGGATCAGCGCGAACTTGGTGCGAAATGACATTTTGCCTCTTGTTTCGTCAATCTGAATTGCCGCAGGGTGGCTGCCCTAGCGAGCCGCTCGTATCATACAGTTCTTGCAAGAAAAGCCGCAAGCTGCGTTTATTACCGGTTATCCGTCTATTCGTTTCCGATTGTTTCAATGATTGAAGCGATGAAAATTCGAAGTCCAATTTTGGCGCTTGACCTTGGTGAAAAGCGAGTCGGTGTCGCTCTCTCAGACGAACTCTCGATCTCCATCAGACGCCTTGACCCGCTTATTCGTACAAACTGGAAGCAGTTGCTCCGCGACGTCGATGCAATAGTACGGCGCTTTGACGCCAAAACCATGGTAATAGGTTTGCCGCTCCGCCTCGACGGCACGATAGGAATAGCAGCCAACGAAGTGCGGCAAACCGCACAAAAGTTTTCGCGATCACTCTCGCTCGACATCTATCTTCAGGATGAGCGATTAAGTTCCGTCGAAGCTGCCGAACGACTCCGGGTCGAAGGGATAAGCTCAAACGACGTCCCGGGTCTGATCGACAGTGAATCTGCTGCTATCATCCTGCGTGACTTCCTTGATGCTAAGCAGAATCGGATTCTTGTAGACGGAACTCATCCAAGCTGAAACCTTTTTCGATCTCCATTGAACGACTTATGAAACGGATTATCTCAGGCATCACTTTAACTGTTGTCATTCTCGCGGCTGGCGCCGGTTTTTGGTTATATCGCGATCTGCATACACCGCTTCAGCATGCAAAGAGTCAGCAGTACATCGAGATCTCGATGGGCTCATCTCCTTCGTATGTGATTAGAAAGCTTACCTCGGAGGGGGTCTTGCGCAGTTCATGGCCGCTCGCGTTTTACTTGAAGGTCACGGGTGGAGCGTCCTCACTCAAAGCAGGCGAATACAAGTTTCCTTCGCCCATATCACCGCTTGGGGTCCTGACGAAGCTGCGACAAGGCGAACGGCGGCTCAACCGGTTCACGGTAATTGAGGGTTGGTCCCGCTGGGACATCGCGGCGGCGATGGCGAAAATCCCGGAAATGCAACACACAAGCGCCGAGGACGTGCTCAAGCTCATGGATGACGTGAACTTGATTTCAGACTTGGATCCGCAGGCGCGAAATCTGGAGGGCTATCTGTATCCGGATACATATGAGTTTTCTCCGGAATCGACACCGGCGGATCTGATCAAAACCATGGTCAGGCGGTTCCGTGATGTGTGGAAAACAGAGTGGACGGCGAAAGCACGACTGATGAACATGTCTCCTCGGGAGATAGTCGTCACCGCTTCGCTGATCGAGACTGAAGCCAAACTCCACAACGAGCGCCCGCTGGTAGCCTCAGTTATCTATAACCGCTTGAAGATTGGCATGCCTCTGGGTATCGACTCGGCGATAATTTATGCCTCGAAACTGGAAGGTAAGTGGCGCAACGACGGTAAAGTCTACCAAAGTGATCTGGATCGGCGTTCGCCTTACAACACACGCCTCTTTGCGGGACTGCCGCCGGGACCAATCGCTTCATCCGGCAAGAGTTCGCTGGTAGCTGCACTGGAGCCGGCGGTGACTGATTACCTCTACTACGTCAGAGAACCGTCAAGAAATGACGGGGCACACAACTTTTATACGAATGATCGCGATTTCGCTCGTGGAGTGCAGGCATTGCGAGATTGGGAGCAACAGCGGGACGCTAATAATGCGTCCAAGTAGTGAGGTCGTTGGCGAAAGAGCATCGATAACGCTCCTTGTAATTGAGTACCTGTTCCTCTATTCTCGGTTGCAACCCCTCGGAATGTCGCTCTCAAATGAAGAAGGTGCGGAACATGATTCGGATTACCAGTGCAATCTTATTGACGATGTTGCTTACAGTACTTTGCCAGGGTCAGACTGCCAAAGGGGTAGACAAAACAAGCGAACGGGTGAGAGACACGGGATCAGAAAGAGTGCCAGCCAGCAACGGAAGCAAGACCGACGTTGGCGCCGGCCGCGGCATGGACTTTGGCAAGGGGCGAACGCCGGCACCGCCACCTCTGCCGAACCCCTATCGCTTCACTGCTCGCCGCGATGTACTCATCAAGGCGGTCCAGGATGTCATGCGAGAACACAATCTCGTGGTTGACGAAGCCGCGTCGCGACTGGCCGAAGGAATCATCGTCACGCAACCATTCACATTTATCAAAGGAGCGGTAGTATCCCAGTCCGAGTTAACGCGGTATGCAGACATTCCCGTGTCCGTAGCCCGAGGGTGGACTCGTGGTCGCTATACTCTAACAGTCGAAGTTCAGGCGATCGACGGTACGAGCGCTAACGTCGCTGCTAACGCAAAGATTGAAGGTCGTACAGATGGAGCAACCGGCGCGGAATGGGTAACGCTACCGAGCGTCGGACTGGCTGAGGAAGAGTTTCTTGCAGCGCTAATCACACAGATTACCGGAGCGCCACCGCCGGGCCGGATTCAATAAAGTTCCCCACACTTAAAGTAATCTCTAAATGTAAAACCGAAGTTTATGATCTCTAAATCATCAAGCCGCGAGCTATTTGCTGAGAGCAAGAGCTCATCCGGTTCAAGGATTTTGGCCGTAGCTTGTGCGCTGGCCGTCGCGGCGATTCTTCTCGGCGGATACGCGTACCTCAGGAATCGTCATGTGACGGCGATGGTCCCCAGAGACCCGCTCCCGGAAGGCAAGGCTGCAGTTGCGAAAGGGCCGGCAAAGGTTCACGTCCTGGTCGATGATCCACTTTTAAAATCCGGCGAGAGCATAATCGGGGGAAGCGTCAAGAACATCTCCAACGACAACCTCACAGGTCTGGCGGTAGAACTCGAACTTTGGCGACGCCAGGATGGAATAGCGGAGCAGAAGACAGTCGCACTTGAACCGGCAACGCTTTCGCCTTCTCAGGAAGGGCGCTACACGTTGAAGTTTCCGGCGCAGGAATATGGATCAATCCGCTTAGTTGGAGTGAAACAAAACGAATCCGAATTGCTCGTCCACACGAGTGGGCCAGGTCAAAAGCGTCCGCTCGAAAAGACCGAATCGAAGACGGTGATCGTAAAGAAACCTGGCTCGGGAAAGGACGAATTCCTCAACACAGCTGACAACCCCGGTCGGGTTCCTTGAGCCAATTCGCTCAGGTAGAGCTTAAACTCCCAGTCTTATGATCCCGGTTCTCTCAAGTTAGTTCTGAGAAGTCGGCACGGCAACAGTTAACGTCGCGCCTGAACACCGCTCGATTGTTTTGAGCTCGATCGCCGTACCTCTCCGCGCACTTCCAAGAAGAATGAGTTCCCTCCTTCACACAATGCAACTATTCGATTCGTAGACTCGTCACAGTCGGTGAGTATGTTCGCCTTATGCGACTACCGAATGAGAGCGTTAGGGGTCAGCGCAGCAGCTATGTTATTCATCGAGTTTCCGGTTGAGTGAAGTCGTCGGCATAAGTTAGGATTGACTCGCATTAAAAGCAGTATGTCCATAATAGTTAGAGCAATCATGATTAACTCCCTCGGTAAATTTATCTCCTTGAGCGTGATCTCTTTGCTGCTGGTGGTGTTTGTTATTCCTTCAACCGCCCAAAGCCGCAGGGGAATTCCTTCGGATCCAATCGATCAGTCTGCGTCGGGTGAACAGCGCGCGGCAGGCCCTCTCGAAAATGAGATGCGGGCCAAACGCGCCATTAAATATGCCGAGTCTGAACACAAAGCGAATCTTGATCGCGCGCGCGAACTGTCTGAGACAGCCGCAAAGCTGCAGACGTCATTTGTAGAAAAAAAGCTTTTGGATCGCGACGACACCAAACAGCTCGACCGGCTTGAAAAGCTGGCAAAACAGCTCCGAAGCAAGGCTGGTGGTTCTAGTTCGGAGATCACGATTGAGAAGGCACCGACCGATTTGGAGAGCGCGCTTAAGCGACTCGCTGAACTATCCGAGTCACTCTCCTGCATCGTTCAAAAAACGCCCAGACAAGTAGTCTCAGCTTCAGTGATTGATGAGGCTAATGTTTTACTTGAGCTTATAGCAATTGTTCGCCAACTCTCGCGTTGAGGTTTAAGGTTGCCCTTCTCCATGCATGCGCGCCGCTTTCTTCAGCTCCCCTTCCTCATCATCCTGTTAACTCTCTTCCCGATTTTTGCAATGGGCCAGGACGACGATGTAGTTCGCGTTGATACAAATCTCGTGATCATCAATGTCACGGTGACCGATAAGAGCGGAAAATATATTTCGGGGCTTAAGCTGGCTGACTTCAAAATATTCGAGGACGGTAAAGAGGTGCAGAGGGATCTGATCGAAAGCTTTAGCGTTCAAGAGTCCCCATTCGCTTCGGTTGTCCTGCTCGACACATCGGGAAGCATGGAAACGCGGCTATCGCTCGCGCGGTCCGCTGCCATCCGATTTCTGGATGGATTGAGACCTGAAGACGTGGCGGCGGTTTACAAGTTCGATTACAAGGTTGAGCCTATCCAGGACTTCTCTTCCGGCCGAGATCTGGCTCCTATGGCGTTCGGCATGAGAGCCAGGGGGATGACTACTTTGAACGATGCCATCGTGGAGGCTGCGAGAGCATTAACTGACCGACCAGAGATGCGCAAAGCGATTGTGGTGCTTTCAGATGGCCTGGATACCTACAGTAAGTCCTCTGCAGAAAAAGCATTGGACAGTGCGCTTGCGGTCGGCGCAAGTATTTATGCAGTCGACATGACGGCTACCGGCGGAAGCGCAACACGAAATCAACAGACGGCGGCTTTGTTGAAAAGTTTTGCAGAACGCACCGGAGGCAGATTCATAGCGACGCCAGGTGGGCCAGCATTGCGAGATGCTTTCGCGGGCATCGCCGAAGAGTTAGGCCATCAATACACTATTGCATATCGTCCGGAAAAGGCTGCGCGGGATGGAAAGTGGCATGCGCTGGAAATCAAGGTGGAAAAGCCGGAAGTAATAGCTCGCAGTCGCAAAGGATATCGAGCACCAAAGGCGAAGTGAATCACTTGCTCGTCTTGTTAACGGACTTGTCGCGATGTCTCTCGAAGGCGAGTTCGATCAACCTCTCCAAAGTTTCTTTAAACGACACACCAGACGCGGCCCACATCTTTGGATAGCCGGATACTTCCGTTAGGCCAGGCATCGTGTTGAGTTCATTAACTAGCAATTCCAAGTTGTTTCTTTTCAGGAAGAAATCAACGCGAGCCAGCCCCGCTCCATCTACGGCAGCAAATGCGCGCAGCGCGAGTTTTTGTATCTTTGCTGTGATCACTTTTGAAATCGGCGCTGGGACTACAAATTCTACGTTGCCGGTGCTCGCGTACTTTTCCGTGTAATCGAGAAACCGCGCCGCCTCATCGAAGATCACATACTCGCCGGGCAAGCTTGCCTCAGGTTCCTCATATCCAAGCACTGCGCATTCGATTTCGCGAGCATCGACGCATTCTTCAATAATTATTTTCCGATCATATTCGGCAGCCAGGTTAATTGCTTCCTTCAATGACGCCTCGTCAGTAGCCTTTGAAACGCCGACGGACGAACCGAGATTGGCTGGTTTAATAAAGCAGGGAAAGCCAAGCGTTCGTTTGGTTTTTCTGAGGATGGCGTTCGGGTCCCGTTGCCATTGCGATCGGAGAAACCAGATATGTTTGCAGATGGGTAGTCCTGCCTGTTGAAACAGCGCCTTCATCGCGACCTTATCCATACCGGTTGACGATGCCAGCACGCCACAGCCCACGTAGGGCACGTCGGCCATCTCAAGCAGGCCTTGCAATGTTCCGTCTTCTCCAAACGGACCATGCAGCACGGGAAAAACAACATCCAGGGGAGCATTGCCGGATTGTGAGTCGAGGGACACTAAACCTTTGTGGGATGGATCGCCGAGAATCGCGACTGCATTACTGGAGTTTGAGATGACAGCGGACGAGAGCAGGTTCTGAGAGCCGGCCGGTAAGAGATCTATAGCTTCGCGTGGTGAAAGCCACTTCCCTTCCTTGGTGATCGCGATCGGAACGACCTCATACTTGCTGCGATCAATCGACTCAATCACAGCGCGTGCAGAACGAATCGAAACCTCATGCTCGCCTGAACGCCCACCGAAAATAACTCCCACGAGGAGTTTTTTTGCCAACTGCCTACTCCCGATTTAAAGAATGGTCTTGCCTAACGCTGAGAGGATGAGTTCCACACCCAGTTCAGCAGTCTTGTTATTAACGTCGAGCGCGGTATTAATCTCGACCATCTCCAGGGATATCATGCCACCGGCCTCGGCAACCTTTTCCATTCCCAGGTGTGCTTCCCGATAGGTTAGGCCGCCGCGCACCAGTGTGCCTGACCCGGGAGCGTCGCCAGGATCCAGCACGTCTATATCGAGAGTTACTGCGTACCCGCCGTTAGCCCGCGATGCGATAGCAATGGCGTCATCCATGCAGGCACTTATGCCGCGTTCATCGATCTCGCGCATGGTGAATAGTCTCATGCCGAGCTGGCGGATCATTTCACGTTCGCCGCGGTCCACATCGCGTGCGCCGACATGCGCGCAAAACTTTGGCTCGACTTTGGGCGCGAACCCGGCCACGTGGGTTAGCTGCGGCGCTCCAAATCCGAGCAAGGCCGACAACGGCATCCCGTGAATATTTCCCGATGGGGTTGTCTCGGGCGTGTTCATATCGGCGTGAGCGTCGAACCAAATCAGGCCAAGCTCTTTTTTTCTTTCCCGGCAAAACGAAGCGACGCCAGAGATTGAACCGATCGCGATTGAGTGATCTCCGCCGAGAATCAACGGCAGATTCCCCGAGGTCAGTATGTCGTGTACTTGCTTAGCGAGCTTTTCGCACGCGTCGCGAACCTCTTCAACATACTTAAGCTTGTCATGCGGATCGGGATGACTTTGCGGGCGCTCAAACCGCAGATCCCCAAGGTCTCGAACTTCATATCCCAGTTCCGCGATACGTTCATGGAGAAGAGCCACACGAAGCGCTGCCGGGCCCATATCGACGCCGGCCATGCTCGCGCCGAAACCCAGCGGCACGCCAAGGATGTCCACCTTGCGCCGCGGACCTATATCGGTCGCTTTTTGCGCTAATGAGTCTGAGTTCCACATGACCACTCAGTTGCCGAAATTGAATCCGCCGCTGCCGCCGCCCTGGGCCGGGAAGAATGGTCGCAGCAATCCTGCCAGGGCAGCAAGATTGCGAGTTTGAATCAAGAGTTCTCCCGGACCAGTGAATTCCGCGACAATACCTTCACCGCTCATCATGCTGCGAAAGAACCCGGCGGCCGCTTTGCGTAAGGTGTACTGCGTGGTTCCCTCCCACGCCACCAGGTGTCCAGTGTCGACAACGTATCGTTCACCCGTTTGCAGCCGCTTGCGATGGATGGCGCCGAACGAAGAAACGAGCAGCAAGCCGCTTCCCTGCACTTGCAATACAAACAATCCTTCACCGCCGAAGAATGATTTAGCTCCGCCCCATTTGGTGTCGACTACCAGGCTTGCATCACCTGCCAGGTAAGAACTCGATTGCACAAAGAAAGCTTGGTTGTTCAATTCGATCGCAGCCACGTCACCCGGAGCGCCTGGAGCAAAGGTTACTTCTCCTGGTCCTCCGCGCGCGGTGAAAGTCGAAACGAAGGCCGACTCGCCACCGGCGGCTCGCTTGATGGCACCGAAAATCCCGCCTTTCATTTCTGACTGCAACTCGACGTTTGCGGACATAGAGACCATTGCGCCCGCTTCCGCTTGAATCGATTGCTCTGGCTGAAGCTGGATTGCCGCGAGCGAAAAGGCAGGTTGATGCAGAACTTCATACTTGTAACCACGCCCCTGCCCCCGAGAGTCCTCATCGATATGAATCCCATGACCGGGCGTGCCGGCAGCACTCGGCGCAGCGCCTGAAAATTTATAACCACATCCACCGCAGAACACTGCTCCCTGCATTAGCTGCGCGCCACATTTTGGACAGTTCATAACACCACTCCTGGAGACTTTTCTCTAATCAGTGCGACCGCCTCTTCAGGCGTACTGGCAAAATCCAATGCAGACACGTCCATGTCGCTAACGGCCAGGCATCTCTTCCATGCATCGACCACCGGTGGCCAACAATCGCCGAGCAGCACCAGCGGCCGCGGACCGATAACACCGGTTTGAATTTTATTCCAGACAAGTGACAGTTCGGTCACTGTCCCCATGCCGCCTCGAATTGCGATGAATCCCACTGAACGAGTGATTAGTTGTTGCAGACGTTCATAGAAGTGAGGCGTGGCTACTTTGTCCGTCAGAAAGCGATTGGGTTCAGCCTTGAACTGATTCATGATGATGCCCAGCACACGGCCACCCTTTTCATGCGCACCACGGCTGGCGGCTTCCATCACCCCGAGATAACCGCCCGTGCAGATGGTGTAACCGGCTTCGGCAAGAAGTTGACCTACCAGGCGAGCCTCAGCATAAGCCGGATCCTGCTCGCTGCATTTTGAACCGCCGAAGATGGTTACGATTCTTTCCTGGTTATCGTTGCTCATCGTTGCGAACCAGCTTATTCATTACGGTTGAGCCGTCTGACGTGCGCTACTCAATCGGGTACGTCCGCCCTCAGCATCAGTGAGCCATTCTTCCGATACTGAATGAAATCTTCGCGCGACTTAAACGTCGATCCGGTATACACGTTCGGCACTGGAGTGGGATCGAATAGTCTCACGTCGCGCGCATTTACAAATCCCGCCTTTTCAAAGAGTGCGCGATACTCGGCCGTACTCAACAACTGCACCGGCACTTTCAGATTCTCGATCCATTGATGGGAAGGTTCGTTCTCGCGATAGAGATCAACCACCGTCACGAACAAGCCTCCGGGCTTAAGCACTCTCCCGATTTCGCGAACGGCAGCTTCAATGTCCGAGTAGTAGTAAAGTGATTCCATCGAAAACGCGTGTGTAAACTCAGCATCTGCAAAAGGAAGTTCTTCAGCGCTGGCGACGCGGTATTCGACGTTTAAGTAAGCAGCCGATTGCTCGCGCGCTACATTGATCATCTCGTCAGACACATCTATGCCAACCACACTACCCGAAGTAGCTTGATCGGCAATCAACCGGGCTGCCCAACCCGACCCGCAACCGACATCAAGCACGCGGGACGTCTCCGAGAGGCCCATTTGCGCGATAGCCTGCTCGCCGACAGGACGATGTCCTTGTTCCATGCTGTCGCCCTTGCCTGCTCGGGCCCACCCGTTAAATTCCAAACGAAGGTATTCATTCATGATCGGTCTGTTCTCTGCTGCAAGTAAAAATCAAACCAACTATGGTCTGATGCGATAGATCATTCGCGGAAACGGAATGGTTTCCCTGATGTGCTCGACGCCGCACATCCAGGCAGTACACCGTTCGATACCCATGCCAAAGCCTGCGTGAGGGACACTGCCGTAGCGACGCAAATCGAGATACCACTCGAACGCCTCCTGGGGTAGTTCGTGCAGGGCAATCTGCTCCGTCAAGAACTCCAGCGAGGTTGCCCTTTCGCCGCCACCGATTACTTCGCCGTAACCTTCTGGGGCCAGCACATCAACTCCCAGTGCGAGCTCGTCACGTTTCGGATCTCGCGCCATGTAAAACGCTTTCACTGCCGCAGGGTAATGGTGGACCATCACCGGCTTGTCGAACTGACTCGAGATGTAGCTTTCATCGGGAGCGCCGAAATCGCCACCCCACTCGAAGCGATTCTCGAGTAATCCCTTCTCGTGACCCTCATGGAGCATCTTCACGGCATCGTCGTAGTGCACTCGCGGAAAAGGAGGAACGATTGACAGCAATTTTGCCGTATCGCGTTCGAGCACCTTCAGTTCCTCAACCCGATCCACCAGAACCCGCGCAGCAATGTAGGAAAGCATTCGTTCAGCTAGGCTCATAACGTCGTCCAGCTTGGCGTAGGCCATCTCGGGCTCGACCATCCAAAATTCGGTGAGATGCCGCCGCGTCTTCGACTTTTCCGCCCGAAACGTCGGTCCAAAGCAATAGGCCTTTCCCAGTGCCGCAGCTGTGGCTTCGTTGTAGAGCTGACCCGACTGCGTCAAATAGGCCTTCTCGCCTTCGAAGTAGTCAACTTCGAAAAGGGTGGTCGTTCCCTCGCAAGCTGCCGGTGTGAAAATAGGAGAGTCCGCAAGCGTGAAACCGTCATTGTCGAGAAAATCGCGGACCGCTTTCACAACCGTGTGGCGCACTTTAAGGATCGCGTGTTGCCGTCGCGAGCGCAGCCAGAGGTGGCGGTGATCCATCAGGAACTCGGTACCATGTTCCTTTGGCGTGATGGGATAGTCGTGGACCTCATGGATGACCTCGGCATCGATGAGGTCGATCTCAAAGCCTCCCGGAGCGCGTTCGTCCGCACGAACAGTTCCGCGAATCGTCAAAGCCGATTCCTGGCCGAGTGACTTAAGCGCTTCCCAAAGTTCAGATGAGATCGCATTTTTCAACGCGACAACCTGGACCAATCCGGTGCCATCCCGTAGTTGTGGAAACAATATCTTTCCGCTGGAACGAAGGTTGTAGAGCCAGCCTTTGAGGGTTACCTCCTGGCCAACGTGCATTGATAACTGGTTGATGAAGGTTTGCGGGGGAGTGGTTGATTGCAGGGCTTTTGATTCTGTAGACATTCAAATATCAGCGACTCCAATTTCAGTTAACCTTTACGCGCTCGGCGATCATGCGACGAAGAGTTGGAAACCGCTCGAGCCAGTCGACCGCCTGACAGACTATGGAGAGTGTCGGATCAATGAAGTGCTCATAGAAAGCCGATCGTCCGGCAACAGCAGTTTGGTAAGAGAAAGTGCCCGTTGCTTTCAACCCGCGTTGAATCGTCATCAAGCGAAACTCGCGAGCAAATTCGTCAGGGTCCAGCGCCGCTAGTCCCTGCTTGCGACGCTCGTCGAGCAGCAAGAGACGATAGGCCCTCACTTCTGCAAGCGACGGCGGGCAAGGCTGGCGATCCAAAAGGAACGAAACGAGGTCATAAGTTGCGGGCCCCATGCGGGCATCCTGATGATCGACTATACGCAGTTGGTTCTGGTTATCGACCATTAGATTCGCTGCGTGAAAATCGCGGTGACAAAGAACACGCGGCGCCGCAGACAGTTCCGCGGCAATGTCGTTGAGTTCAGCCTTTAGTTCCGCTGCCTCTGGATGACGCAGCGATTGTTTTAAGTAACTGCCGAAGTAATGCTCAACAAAAAAGTCCAATTCCCACGAAAGTTTGGCCTCGTCAAACGCCAGCCTGCTCGCGATCGAGTTCATCTCATGCGCTCGGTCACTCGCTGCTTGAATGCGTGCGATTAGGCTTATCGCGCTCTCTTTGTACTCATCGCATTCCTCTTCGGACGAATCTTCGTAAAGCCTGAACAATTGTTTATCACCGAGGTCTTCCTGGACGATGATCCCGTTCAGGCCATCGACTGCATAAATCTCCGGGACTGGAATACCAGATTCGGAGAACAAACGGGTGACGTCGAGGTACGGATGAAACTCAGGATCGAAAGCCTCGGCGTAGACGGCTGCCACGGCATTTCCCCTCTTCCAGGGAATCCTGAAGTAGCTACGACTTGAGGCGTCCGGCGTGAGCGGAACTATCAGTGAGTTTTCGAGACCCTGCTCTTCCAGAAACAGGAAAAGCCTCTCAGAGGCAGGGCATCGCGAAATACTAGACATGACTTGTTTGGTTGAGCTCATTTGCCGGCAGAATGGCGCTTTCCCACTCTTTACGCTTAGTGAACCTGTTTGAGAAGTGATCTCCCCGGGAAAGTGGCGCAGATTGTATCACTGCGTTAAAGGCACGACAAAGTTTGCTCCTTTTAACTCCCCTCTCAATGCCTTTGGCGGCGCCGTTTTGCCGGTTACGAGCGACGCACGCACAACCGCAGCGTTCGTGATCACTTCGCCTTCGGGAATCGTAACGTCATCGCCAATGACAGCTTGCGTAACTCTCGCGCCCGGAGCAATTGATACGTTATCCCAGAGAATGGCTTCCCTTACCTCAGCTTCTGCCGATATGGTCGACCCATTTCCCGTCCAGACCAGTAATTCTCTTTCGCGAAGCAACCTCAAGCTGATTGCGAGATAACGCGGCAGGGTAGAGAGCTCAAACCACTTCCCTGCACCGACAAAGGCTGTGATCCGTTCACCGGCGGCCATCGCCCGTGGATATACGTCGGTTACCGAATGAGAGAAAACGCCGCGGGGTATGTAATCGAAGATGCGAGGCTCAAGGATTTGAATGCCGGTGAACATCAAAGGCGCGGGTTCATCGACTGAAGTTGCGGGACTGGGCATCGAGCCGAAACCTTTCAACAGACCGTCTTGAGTCTCGACGATCGTGAACCTTTCCCTATTTATGTTGGGCAGGAGAACCAAAGTGGCGATGGCCCGGGACCGGCGGTGAGTCCGAAGAGCTTCGTTGAGGTCGATGTCCGTGATCAGTTTTCCGTTCATGACGACGAAAGTATCGTCGAGCAGCAGAGTGCGTGCATTGTCGAGAGCTCCGCTGGTTCCGAGAATCTCGGGCTCTTCAACGTATTGAAGGCTGACCCCGAAGCGACTGCCATCGCCCAGTGCCCGACGCACAGAGTCAGGACGGTGATGAAGATTGACGATTACCTCGTTGCAGCCGAAGCGGGACAGAAATTCCGCAGCGTAACCCACCAGGGGTTTCCCAAGTATCGGGATCGCGGGCTTGGTCCGATCTTCTGTCAAAGGCCAGAGCCGAGTGCCGTAGCCGGCGGAAAGGATCATTGCGCGCATTGCGAATTATTCTAATCTGGCGTGCTTAATAACCAAAACGAGCAATCAGAACCGGAGCAATAGCGACCTGGCTGCCGCGCGAAACTCTGGCTGGGATCTAAACTCAAGAATGAAAGCTGTAAACAGAAATCTGTCCTCCTCGATGAGCGCGGCGTGAGTTAGTTCAGCGGATAAAGATTTTTAGAGAAGAGTAAGGCTAAGAAGCCTTGGACGCGTCGCGCATCATCAGGTCAAACGTGCCGGGAGCGACCTTGCGAAAGCGGGTGTTGCGATTGAGAGAAACCGCGATACTGATGGTAGGGTTTTGACCCGTGAACTTGAAACCGCCTTCTAAGAGACGATTGTAAATCTCGTTCACGTGCAGTGCCGCGCCTTCTTCCCGCAGCAGCAGCGTTACTGCCTGAGGAATGGTGCGGTCGAGAAAGCGATCGCTCATTGCCTCAATATTCGACCGGACCAATGGAATCTGCTGTCTGCGAGCCTCCATCGGAATTGTGCTGTTTTCCCGCGAGCCGCGTGTCTGTGTGTGCGATTGCCGCATAGCGGCTTCAAGCTCGGAATCCGACGGCAACCCAGCGGAGAAATTGTTGTTTGCCAAAACCGAGGACAGAACACGGTAAATGGCCGCCTCGGTTTGACTGGCGAGAGTGTCCATTTCAGCCAATTCCGCCCTCACTGCATCAGCCTCGGATTCTAACTCGCGCAAGCGCGCAGCCAGGTGCATCCTGGCAGCACGTGACTGCCGCAGGCTTTGCTCGAGTCTGGATAGCAGGTTTTCGCTGGGCCGTTCCATCAGTCGAATCTTAAAGGCATTTCGGGCTTTTCACAACAAATGTTTCTGGCGTTGGAGCGGGACGAGCGCTCCGTTTACCTGCCTTGACACCTTGAAAATGGCTGCGAAGTCAGCGATCGCGGTCAAGCACGTAGGTGGGAATCGCGCGAAGGGCGTCGAGGTACTCTGAATCAGGCAGGTCTTTGATTGCCGCTCGGGCAGCTTCCGCAAACTCATCCGCTCGTTCCCTGGCCCGCGCAAGTCCACCACTGTGAGCCACAGCTTCAAGCAATCTTTCGCGAGCGAAATTATCGTAACCTCCATCGCGTATCACTACTTCGACCATCTCACGCGCCGACTCGTTTTGTTCGAGCAGATAAATCAACGGGAGCGTGACCTTTCCGCCCGCCAGATCAACGCCCGCTGCCTTTCCGAGAACATCTTCCGTCGAAGTGAAATCAAGCAGGTCATCAATCAACTGAAACGCCGTGCCGAGATTCAGCCCGTAATCGCATAAGGCGGATTGCTGTGTCTCGCTGGCCCCGCCCATGATGGCGCCAACCTCGCAACAGGCGCTGAAGAGATACGAGGTTTTACGCTGCAGGACATCGAGATACTGAGCCTCACTGACATAGCTGTGGCCCAACAGCGTCAACTGCAGTAGTTCGCCCTCGGTCATCTTACGGGTCACGCGCGTCAGGATATCCAGTATTGCGAGCGAGCGTTCCGCCAGACTGGTTTCGAACGCTGACATGTAAAGCCAGTCACCCATCAGTACGGCTGTTTCGTTCCCGTAGAGTAAGTTAACCGTGGGCCGGTTACGTCGCGTGTCGGCGTTATCAATAATGTCGTCGTGTACAAGCGTCGCGGTGTGAAGAAACTCCATCACCGTTGCCATTCGAATCGAGTTGTACCGGGCGCCATCGCCGCCAACTGCGTAGTTCGAGAGAATCGTGAGTGCGGGCCTTACACGCTTGCCGCCCGAACGCCTCAGGTAATCGCCTATATAGCCAATGACCTGTACGTTCGACTGCGCCTGACGATCAAACTCAGTTTCCACCTGATCAAGCTCGCGAGCGATCAGACTGAAAATGCGCCGGGCAGAAAGCTTTGCCTCTGCTAGCGCGACTGTGTGACTGGACATCTGCATAGTTCCGCGAACTAGTTTGAGCGGTAATTGGTGAACTGCATATGAATCGCAAAGTCTTTCTCTTTCAACTTCGCGATAATGTCCTGAAGGGTGTCACGATCACGTCCTGTGACGCGGACGACATCTCCCTGGATTGATGCCTGCACCTTTGCTTTTGAATCCTTGATGAACTTAACGATCTCTTTGGCTTTGTCCTGGGGGATGCCCTGCTGAATCTTGACCTGTTGCCGCACAGTGCCACCCGCGGCCGACTCGATATTGCCGTAGTTCAGCCCCTTCAAAGGAACGCCGCGCCGCACCAGCTTTTGCTGAAGGATGTCGTTCATATTTCTGAGTTTCGTTTCATCTTCAGCGGTAAGTAAAAGCTCTTCCTTCTCAAGGGCGACGGTTGCCGAGCTGCCTTTGAAATCGAAACGCTGGCGAACTTCCTTCACGGTTTGATTGATCGCATTTGTCATCTCTGCGCGATCAATTTCAGAGACGATATCGAAAGAGTTTTGCTGGGCCATGATTATGTCAACGCGGTTCTCGCGAGGGCTTGAGAATAACATCAAAGTGAAAGCATGTGAAAGTCTTCTCTAAATGGGAACGCCGGGCCGTTTTGGGTCTTGTGGTGGATCTTGTCTGGTGTCCTGGTCTTGGACTTTGCTGTCCAGCCTGGGTTTCGAGTTGCTGTGAGCCAGGCTTGTATTTGAAGAAGCACAAAGACCAAACGCCAATGACCTGCTGCAAGATCGAGGTCCGAAGGCGGCCCGGTCGCTATCGCTCATCTTTTGCTGACGTTGACTTTATCAAGCGCGAAGAACCTCAGGAAATTTTCGGTTGTAATCCTCCCAATCTCTGCGGGAGCTAGTCCATGAAGCTCTCCCAGCGCTCGAGCTACCTCAACCACCCTCGCAGGCTCGTTTCGTTTGCCGCGAAACGGGACGGGCGTCAGATACGGACAATCGGTCTCAATTAAAAGCTTTTCAAGCGGCAGCCTCGAGGCGATGCTTCGGATATCTTCGGCTTTCTTGAAAGTTATATTCCCGGAAAAAGAGATCAAAAAACCCAGCTCAATTGCGGCTTGAGCTAGTTCGAGTGAGCCCCCAAAGCAATGCATGATCCCACCAAGTGTTTTATCGCCGTAGCTTGAGCGAAGAATCTCAACTGTATATGCGTCGGCCTCGCGCGTGTGAATAATCACGGGCAGGTCAGCTGCGAGGGCCAGTTGCAGTTGTCTCTTGAAGACAGTTTGCTGCACTTCACGAGGAGAATTGTCGTAGTGATAGTCCAGCCCGATTTCTCCCCAGGCAATTACTCGTAGACTGTTTTTGAGTATTTCGCGAATTCTTTCCTCGGCTTGGTCATCGAATAATCGTGCATCATGTGGGTGGACACCAACGGCCGCATAGATGTCGGGATATTGTCCGGCGAGACTAGCGGCTCGCTCGAACGAACCGCTCTGCGGATCGCCCGTTCCGACATTGAGGATTGCCTGCACCCCTGCATCGCGCGCGCGTTGAATTACTTCGTAGCGGTCAAGATCGTACTCAGGACCGTCGATATGTGCGTGCGAATCGATGAACATCCGGGTTTTTGTGGGAGCGCGGCCAGCCCGCGCTCCCATGAAGGGACAGCTGGTTCTCAGTTGAGATTCATTTCAGTCGCGCCCCGTTTGGTACATCTTCGGTAAACGTGGCGACGACCGGACGTCCTTCTTCACCGAAGGATGCTGCGACGACCATCCCCTGTGACTCATAACCTCGCAACTTTCGCGGCTTGAGATTCGCCACCACCACAATCTTTCGCCCAATTAGGTTTGTGGGCTCGTAATACTGGGCAATCCCCGCGAGGATCTGTCGTGGTTTTTCCTCACCAATATCAATACTGAGCAAAAGCAGCTTGTCAGCCTTCGGTACACGTTCCGCTGAAAGCACTTCCCCCACCCGCAGATCGACTTTCGCGAAGTCACCAATCTCAATAAAGCTGGTTACTCCCTTAACCGCGTCGGCTTCGGTGGCGCCTTTCATTGGCGGCGCCGGCCTTGTTTCAACACTTCCCGGCGCGCTCGCAACGGCATGTGCTTCGGTGGCATGCACACCTGCACCCTCAATTCCCTGCTGAATCTCAGCCATCAGCTTCGCTTTATCCAGGCGTGGGAAAAGCGGCGTCACGTCACCGATTTGAGTTCCTTCCGGCAACCCGCCCCAATGCAACTCAGCGGGATTAACTTTGCCGGGACTGCCGCGCAGACCGAGTTGACTGTAAATACTCTGCGTCGCCTCAGGCATCACCGGATAAAGGAGCACGCTCAACCAGCGCAAGGTCTCAGCGGCGCGATAAAGCACCGCATTCAGCGTCTGCCTTTGATTCTCATCCTTGGCAAGATCCCATGGCTTCGACTCCGTAATCATCTTGTCTACACGAGCAACCACGGACCAGGCGACCTCGAGCGCACGACTGAAAGCGTAGTTATCCAGATGTTGCTGAAACTGAACTCGCGCGTTTTCAATAAAGCCTGAGACTGTAGTCTCATCCGTGTCGACGCCGGTTCGTTTAGCCAACAGCAATTTCTCTTCGGAGATCTTTCCAGAGGGAATCCTGCCATCGGAATAACGAGCAATCATCGTAAGGGTACGGCTCGAGAGGTTGCCCAGCCCGCTTGCGAGATCGCTGTTTGTGCGATCGATCAAGGCCTCGTAGCCAAAACGACCGTCCAGCCCAAAGACCATCTCGCGGAGACAGAAATAACGGACGGCATCGTTGGGAAAGGAACGCTTGAGGACATCCAACTCGATTGTGTTACCGAGTGTCTTGGACATCTTTCGGCCGTTCGGATCCACCCACATGCCGTGCGCCACGATGCCGCGTGGCTGCTGAACGCCTGCGGCCATGAGAAACGCCGGCCAGTACACCGCGTGAAATCGCAGGATGTCTTTGCCGACCAGATGCAGACCCGGCCAGAACTTTTCAAACCCAACCGCACGTTCCTGCTGTTCGTTTCCGAATCCTATGGCCGTGATGTAGTTCGTTAAAGCATCGAACCAGACGTACATCGTGTGTTCGGGATCATCCGGAACCGGAACACCCCAGCTAACCGAACTCCTGAGACGGCTGATGGACAGGTCCTGTAGGCCGCCACGCACAAAACTCTTAACTTCGTTCTTCCGTGCTTCAGGTTGAACAAAGTCAGCGCGCGAGTCATAGAGTTCAAGCAGAGCTTCGTCAAAATCTGAAAGCCGGAAGAAGTAACTGTCCTCTGAAACGCGATCCAGCGGTGTTTCGTGAATCAAGCAAGACGGTGGCCCATCCTCCACGGCAGAAGGCGTGTACTCATCATCCGCTTTGTAAGAAGCGCATGCGGCGCAAAACCAGCCTTCGTAGTGCCCCTTATAAATCGCATCGTGGCCTTTTGGAGTCTTTGCAGCGGCGCAGCGGCGCCAAAGCTCACTGACACCCTCAGCATGGAAGGGCTCGGTAGTGCGCATGAAAATGTCATAGCCGCCGTGTTCCGTGTCCAGACCAAAGGCCGCGGTCATCTTCTTGAAATAGCTGACTACGTAGTCGGCCTGTTCCTGTGGAGTCCGGCCCGCGCGTTGCGCCGCACGCTCGATGTTGATTCCGTGCTCGTCGGTACCAGTTAAAAAGAATGTTTCGATTCCCTGCTGGCGCTTGCTGCGAGCAATCGTATCTGCAACAACCATCGTGTAGAGATGGCCCAGGTGCGGCAGACTGTTAGCGTAGTAAATCGGAGTGGTTAGGTAGAAGGTCATTTTGCGATGGTGCGCTCTGAGGGTGATAACTGACGGGCGTTCTATTTTCCGTTGCCGGTGATGAGCGACATTGCTTCCGCTCGAGTTCTCGGGTCGTTGCGAAATCCTCCAAGCACTGCCGAGGTTACGGTCTTGGCGCTGGCTTTCCTGACGCCTCGCAAAGTCATGCAAGTGTGTTCAGCTTCGATCACGACCATCACGCCGAGCGGCTTCAATCCTTCAAATAAAGTGTTGGCAATATCGGTGGTTAGCCGTTCCTGCAGTTGCAGCCGCCGAGAAAACGTTTCGGCGACACGAGCAAGTTTCGAGATACCGACTATCCGTCCCTCCTTCGGGATATAAGCGATGTGGCATTTCCCGACGAAAGGGGCGAGGTGGTGCTCGCAAATCGAAGCAATGCTGATGTCCTTCACGATTACCATTTCGTCGTGCTTGTCGCCTGGAAGTGGCACCACGTACTCTGCGGGGTTTTCGCGCATTCCTGAGGTCAACTCCACGTACATGTCGGCGACACGTTCGGGAGTTTCTTTGAGTCCGGCACGATCCGGGTCCTCGCCGATGCCTTCAAGAATCAGCCGCACACCGCGCGCGATTGTCTCGAGGTTGACCGGCGGTAACGGCCGTTCTTCATCCTCCGGCATAGCATCTGAGAGTTCACCTGCCATCCCAGTCCTCATCCTTGCTTTTTGCGATTAGACAGTTCCAGGCGCACGGCGTCTTCAACTTGTCGCAAAGGGACGTTCGCCTTCTGCGCGGCCTGACGGCACTGATCGTACTCTGGCATTTCATTTATCACTGAGCCATTAAGGTGCGCTACTTTAACATCAATCGGCCCATACTGGGTTTCCACACGAACAATCTCACGCGCGAGTGCGCGTCGGTTGACTTCATAACTGCGCACGCCAAGCGTTGTGGTTTCCGCAAAAAGCATCTGCAGCAACGCTTCGCGCTCCGTCTCACGGCAAAGAATAGAAAGCAGCACTCCGGGGCGGTTCTTCTTCATTTGAATTGGCGTGAAATAGCAGTCCAGTGCATCCATCTCGAAAGCCTTTTCCATCACGTGTCCGAAATACTGCGACGACATGTCATCAACACTCGTCTCGAGCATCCAGAGCCGCTCAGCGACCGCATTAGAGCTTTCGGTCTCGCCAATTAAGACACGCAGGGCATTGGGAAACCTCTCGTATGTGCGAGTGCCGGCGCCATAGCCGGAACTCGCAAGCTTCATTTGCGGCAGTGGACCAAACGAATCGCAAACTGTCGTGATGATCGCTGCGCCAGTGGGGGTGACGAGTTCACCTTTGATCTCAGTAGCATAGATAGGTACGCCGCGAAGTAACTCGGCGACAGCCGGCGGGGGTATCGGGAAACAGCCATGGGCCATATCAACCGTGCCGCTGCCGACATGAAGCGGCGAACAAACAAACTGTTCGATACGCATCAATTCAAAGCAGATTGCGGCGCCGACAACATCGATGATTGCGTCGATCGCTCCCACTTCATGAAAGTGGACCTTCTCCATGGGCACGTCATGAACTTTCGCCTCAGCTGTCGCCAGTCGCGTAAAAATCTTTACTGCAAGATTCTTTACTGCCGATGATAATTGCGAGTCGTTAATGATCTTAACGATATCGTTCAAATGACGGTGCACATGCTCAGGCGGGGTCTGAACGCTGACGTAAGTGGCACTCAGGCCGGAACGGTCGACCTTTTCGAAAGATATCTGATACCCGCTAATGGGAAGCAAGGCGAGCTGGTCCTGTAGCTGCCGGGGATCTATGCCGGCAGCAACCATAGCGCCAAGAATCATGTCGCCACTCGCACCCGCGAAACAATCGAAATAGAGAGTCTTCATAAGTTAAAACAGACATTCCTGTCTGGCAGTCCATTTCGAGGCTTTGCAAAAAAGATCGTACAAGAATTTTCCAGGGCGGCTCTGCCGCAGTGTGTCTTGACTCAATGCAACACTTTCTGATTAACGTTCTGCCACAACATTCCCGCTACGAGGCAGGACAAAGCTGGGATCCAAACAACAAAAACCTGTCCTACAGCAGCGGCAAGAGCTCGCCTGCTTTTCCCGTCAACACCTCATCGCAATAATCTGAAAGCGGTGTCCGCTCCGGATTAATCTCGCACAAGAACGCGCCAGCTCGACGAGCGATCTCGGGTAACAACGCTGCCGGATACACAATCGCAGACGTCCCAATAACAAAACAAAGCTCACACTTCCCTGCTCGGTCCGCCGCTAGCTCAAAAACATTTGGCGGCAGCAGCTCGCCAAACAATACAACATCGGGACGCAATCGCTCGCCACAGCTGATACAAACACTCTCACGCGCACGTTCACGACGTATTTCAAACCTTGCCGCGCAATCACGACAACGCGATCGCCACATGCTGCCATGCAGCTCAAGCACCTCACGCGAACCGGCCTGCTGATGCAACCCGTCGATGTTCTGCGTCACCAACGTGAATTCTTCGAATCGATCCTGCCAACCAGTAAGTGCACCATGTGCCGGATTGGGCTCTAACTTTGCCAGGAGCTTGCGGCGATCGTCGAACCACTCCCAAACCGCGTCAAGGTCCCTTTCAACCATGTGAGCTGAAGAGATCACATCGAATGGCATTCCCTTCCAAACTGCTGTATTCCCACCGCCGCGAAAAGTAGGCACACCAGATTCAGCGGAAACCCCGGCGCCGGTGAGCACCAGCACACGCCGTGCAATCGCGAAACGACGACGCAGTTCCGCCGAAAAAGGTATATCCGTCGAGCGTTGCATTGGAGGGTTTGGATGGTAGCAGAGCGCGCGCGAAAAGTGAGCAACTTTGTAGCGGCGGCACTGCGTGGCTCCCCGTCACGATGCACTTAGATCATCTCGAATAGCCTTGTCACCAACCCGGGCGAGCGGCCGCGGATTGCCGCCGCTACAACGTTATCCGCCGTTCAGCAACACGCGAATTCGCCGTGTCCCAATCACCTAAGCTATACTCTGCGCTTTTGTGAATCCACCGTTTCGAGAGGCTTACACTTCGTGACTCTGGTTGATCTTCAAATTAGGCTCAAGCAGCAAGTCCAAAGCGCTGCATTGGAATTGTTTGGCGTCGAGCTCGAACAACTCAGCGCCGAGACGCCACCTCGACCAGAGCTGGGCGACCTCGCATTCCCAGTCGCGTTCGAGCTGGCCAAACTGATCAAACAAGCTACCGGAGTAAAACTGGCCCCACGATCCATTGCGGAACAACTAAAGCAGAAGCTGGAAGCCAACGAAGACGTGTCGAGTGTGGACGTGGCCGGCGCCGGATATCTGAATGTCTTCTTCAATCGCCCGCAGTTGCTTGCCGCTTTCCTTGCTGAACCACTACCAGCCGAGGCTTTTGCAGATCGCCCGAAGCAGATGGTTGAGCACACCAGTATCAATCCAAACAAAGCAGCGCACATCGGACACGTGAGAAATGCTGTGCTCGGCGACACGTTTGTGCGCATTCTGACTGCCAATGGCAATCGCGTCGAAGTGCAAAACTACATCGACAATACAGGTGTTCAAGTCGCCGATGTGGTGGTTGGATTTCTGCATATCGAGCAGATGTCGCTCGACCAGATCAAGGAACTTGACCGTTCGCTTTCCGAAGATCGCCCCTTTGATTACTACTGCTGGGACCTTTACACCAATGTGGGTCTCTTCTACCGGGATGGTGATCCGAATGCCGCTCCGAGCCCGGAGAAGTTAAAGCTGCGCACGGACATCCTGCACGCAGTTGAGGAAGGAAATAATCCGATCGCAGAACTCGCCGACTACGTTGCTACCAGGAATGTCGCCTGCATCCTCGATACGATGGAGCGGCTGGAGATTCGTTATGATCTGCTCGCCCGTGAGTCTGAGATTCTGCATCTGCGCTTCTGGGATCGGGCCTTCGAGTTGATGAAGAGCGCAGGTGTCATTCGATTTGAGACGGAAGGCAAGAACCAGGGATGCTGGGTGATGCCGTTTGAATCACACACCGGCACGGACGAGCACGAGGCCGACAAGATCATCGTGCGTTCGAACGGAACGGTGACTTATACGGGCAAAGACATCGCCTATCAGCTTTGGAAGCTGGGCCACCTCGGTCTCGACTTCAACTACAAACCGTTTCGCTCATACGACGATGGACACGTCGTCTGGACGACCACGGCCGAGCCAAACGCTGAGACTTTGCCGGAAGTGCCACGGCCAAATTTCGGAGGCGGGGAAACCGTCTACAACGTCATTGACTCAAGGCAATCGTATCCTCAGGAGATAGTCCGTCGCGGAGTCGCCGCGCTGGTGCCCGAACTGGGCGAGCAGGCAAGCGTGCATCTGGCTTACGAGATGGTGGCGTTATCACCTGCTGCTTGTGAAGAGCTTGGGATCGAACTAAATGAAGAGGACCGCTTCAGGCCATACATAGAAATGAGCGGTCGAAAGGGTCTGGGCGTAAAGGCTGACGATTTGATCGATCGTCTCGAGGCCGATGCCTTGAACGAAGTTTCTTCCCGGCACCCGGAGTTGTCACCGGCAGAACAGGCCACCACCGCGCATGAGATCGCGGTAGGCGCCCTCCGGTATTTTCTCTTAAAATTCACCCGCAATTCCGTTATCGCATTCGATTTTCACGAGGCACTATCTTTTGAAGGTGAAACCGGCCCTTATTGTCAATATGCGGCCGTGCGAGCGAATTCAATCTTCCGTAAGCTCGATCAGCAGTCGCGTCAGGAGGCGATTGAATTTATCAGCAGTCCAAGCGAGGCGATCGGCACAGTGCTCGAAGGCGAGGCCGGAACCGAAATCTGGTCGCTTGTGATGCTGGCGCAGCGATTGGATGAAGTTATCGCGCAATGCTCCGCAGCGGCTGAGCCCGCCAACCTGGCCAAGTACACTTTTAATCTGGCCCGAGGTTTCAATCTCTTCTATCATCGCCACCGGATCATTGCCGAAGAGGACAAGACCAAGAGAGCAGTTTTGATCGCGGCTGCAGAAATCGCTCGCCGTCAATTGACGGCAGCTTTGGCGACGCTGCGTATCAAGGTTCCGGAACGTATGTAGGTGGATCGGGACGCGGGAAGAGGGAGATGCGGAGCCTATAACTGTACTTTTTTCAAATCGTAAGAGTATAAACAGACCATGCTGATAGTAATGAAAGCTGACGCAACGGATGCCGAGATCACGTCCGTCGTCACGGTAATCAAAGATCTTGGGTTCAAACCCCACGTGATGCCGGGAGCGACCCGAACTGCAATCGGTATCACCGGTAATCAAGGCACCGTCGACTCGACCCACTTTGAAACGCTTCCCGGTGTTTTCGAAGCCATTCGTGTTAGCAAGCCATACAAGCTTATTACTCTCGACTTGAGACCGGAGAAGACAATCATCCGCGTTGGCGACGCGACGATCGGCGGAGACGAGTTGGCAATCATTGCCGGACCATGTGCGATTGAGAGTCGTGCACAGGCGTTCGCTGTGGCGGAGGCCGTGCGCCGGAGTGGGGCGAGGTTCTTTCGAGGCGGTGCGTTCAAGCCGAGGACGTCGCCTTATGCATTTCAGGGATTGGGTGAAGAAGGATTGCGGCTGCTCGCCGAGATTCGCGAGGCGTACGGATTGAAGATTGTCACGGAAGCCCTGGACGAGGCAGGAGTGGATCTCGTTGAGAAGTATGGCGATGTGATCCAGATCGGCGCTCGGAGCATGCAGAATTTCACCTTACTTAGACGAGTTGGAAAATCGTCTTTGCCGGTACTGCTCAAACGCGGCCTCTCGGCTACGCTCGATGAGTGGTTGCTGGCCGCCGAATACGTGATGTCCGAAGGAAACTATCAGGTGATCCTCTGCGAGCGCGGTATTCGCACCTTCGCGCAACACACTCGCAACACGCTGGACCTGGCGGCCATTCCGGCCGTGCGACGGATCTCGCACTTACCGGTGATCGTCGACCCGTCTCATGGTACGGGGAAGAATTTCATGGTGACGCCGCTGGCGCGGGCGGGTGTCGCGGTGGGCGCTGACGGATTGATTATTGAAGTACACGACCAGCCCGATCATGCGTTGTCAGATGGCGCGCAAGCCTTGACTCCAGCACAGTATGAAAGTCTGGTAAACGAAGTGAGATCGATTCATGAGGTGATCGCACCGGCGCCGGTTTGATAAAAAAGAAGGTCCTGACCTTTAGTCGTAGGTCTTTGATTCTGCCCGAAGTGAATTCCCGATGACGCCAACGGCTGACGATTACGATAAAAACCCAAAAGCCCCAAGACCTCTCCCTCAGCGTTCCTGCTTCCCTCTCAAGATTGACGCCAACTTATTTGAAAAAGCAGACCGCGGCATGACGTGAGTATAGCCAGCCTCTTTGGCCTCCTCTTGAAGCTCAGCCAGAATATGCGAGTAAAATCCAAGTAAGGGAATTTCCCGCAACTCCTCATCAGCTTTCATTCGCCTGGCTATCGACAACGGATCGATGTTAGTTCCCTGCAGATCGACGATGACCAGATCGGGCTTGTTCTTCCGCGCAGTGCTCAATAACACGTCAGCACTACGCACGAAACTGACGTCGGCGCCTACTCCCTCAGCCGTCGTTCTGATCTTCGACGCAAAGAACAGATCGGAAACTGCCGCAATCACTTGTTGATTCATAGGAATTCCATCATCTCATGCCAAAGAAACTTTGTCGTGTGCAGGGTCTTCCCAACCTGCGAGTTCTCGACGCTTGAACTTTCTTCTTGTTTTGTAATCCAGCCGCGTTTCGCGTAAACATAGTTTTCATGCGCGTGCTCGACAAACCTGCCATGCCCTTTCTCGCCGAGATAGAATTGCTCGAAACAGGCAGCGCCGCGCGATCTGTGCAGGAAGCACTAGATTCATCGAAGCTGGTAATCGGCTCCTACAACATCCGCTACGCTGTGGGCCAGGAATTAATCTCGAGTGGCATCTTCCGCAAGCTGGGTTTCAATTTTCCACGACAACGCGATCGTTCCGTAGCAGACAACATCCGTTTGGCAGCGGAAGCCTTCACCACCGGCGTTATCTGCCCGCCATTAGATGTGCTTGCACTTCAGGAAGCTGATAAGGCTACGTTGAGATCAGGAAGGCATCACGTCGCTCCTGAGTTAGCCGAGCGTCTTGAGATGTCCTGGGTTCATGCACCGGCTGGCATCCCCCGCAATCAACTACCAAAGGCGCGCGAGTGGTGGCTCGACTTTGAAGAACAGATTGGGCTAACCGATCCGGGCGATACCGGCGTGGCCCTTCTCAGTCGCTTTACCTTGAAAGATGTCACGAGGATCGATCTGCCGTGGAGCGATTGTCCCTGGCGACCGCGGCTTGCGGTTGCTGCGACGATTCAGCTCGGCGCGCAACAGGTGAGAATTCTGAACGCGCACATTGATCCCCACTCGGCCATTGGTGGTCAGATTGAGCAGCTCGAGGTCGTGCTCCGCGAAGCTGAACTGTTCAAGGGGCCGGTAGTGTTGCTTGGTGACTTTAATACCTTGTCGAAACAGAAATGTCTCGATACTCGCAAACTGATTGAATCGCGAGGGTTCGTTACGCCGTTTCCAACGGGAACTCCCACCTGGCGAGGCGCCGGCATTCGATTGCACGCAGATTGGATCTTCGTTCGTAACGCGAGCTTTGGACGATGGGGGGTCGCGCGCCCATTAAGCGTTTCTGATCACTGGCCAATCTGGGCGGAGATATTACTGCCTTAGACTGACGCCTTCTACGCTCGGGCTGGTACTCAGCACTCAATATTTCTGTTATGTCGCCGCAAACAATCACAAGTCGAGATAATCCCCTGTTGCGCCTGGCTCGGCTGGTTCGAGACGGCAGGGAACGTGAGCTGATCTTCATTGAGGGTCTTCGGCTTTGCGAAGAGGCGTTGAGTACTCGAATGGATTTCGAGGCTGTGATCTACTCCGATCAGATTGCTGAGAAGGAACGTGCGGCGCGGTTCATCAAAGAAGCAGGCGCTGTTAGCCGTGGCCTCGCGACCGTGAGTGAGAAACTTCTGGCGTCGATCTCATACACGAAAACGCCGCAGGGGATCATTGTGCTGGCAAGGCGCCCGGCTTCTGGCCCAGATGTCATCGCGCTGATCAACGTCGTCCCAACACTCCTCGTGTTGCTGCATGGGATCAACAACCCAGTTAACGTGGGTGCGATTCTCCGAAGTGCTGAGGCAACGGGCGCAACCGGTGTGATTGCTACCAGCCGCACAAGCGATCCTTACTCGCCGAAATCGTTGCGAGGTGCTATGGGGTCAGCCTTCCGACTGCCGATCTGGTTTGGAGCTACTTACGACGAAGCGCTTTGTTGGTGCGCCGAACGTGGTATCGAAACGATCTCGACGGATGTCGACGCCGGCCGCGCCTACACCGAGCTTGATTGGAGAAAGCCTTGTGCGCTGATCGTCGGTCCGGAGGCAACTGGACTGAGTCCTGAGGAAGTGGCCGCTGCTGACACGGCGATAAGGATTCCGATGCAGGGTGAGGTGGAGAGTTTGAATGTCGGCGTGGCTGCTGCGATCGCGCTTTACGAAGCTGCGCGCCAGCGACAATCAGACTAGCAGTGTCGAGTTATGGTTGCTTCTTTAATTCGAGGTGTTCGACCCGGTGTCTGATATGTCGCTGCTCAAGGCGCACTTTCATGACATCTTCTGTGAGCAGGTCGAATTTACGATCAACTTCGGCGACACTTTCTTTGACTTCTGCGAGCTCAGCAAGTGCCCGTTCCCAAATCGGCTTGGTTTCCAGCGCGCGTTTCTCTGCCTGGACTTTCAATCGCTCGAGGCGATTTTCTACTGCGTCAAACCGCCCCTCGAACCGCTGTTCAATTGCGTCGGTCCGGCTCTCCAGCGCATCGAAGCGGCCGTCCATCCGATCGAAACGGCCGTCCATCCGATCGAACCGGCTATCCATCGCATCGAATCGGCTATCCATTG
Organism: Pyrinomonadaceae bacterium; assembly: GCA_041742785.1. Taxonomy (GTDB): domain Bacteria; phylum Acidobacteriota; class Blastocatellia; order Pyrinomonadales; family Pyrinomonadaceae; genus PSRF01. The sequence continues at coordinate 55,589 of JBGTOA010000065.1, forward strand.
CATCGAACCGGCTATCCATTGCGTCGAACCTTTTAAACACTCGCTCTTCAAATGAACCGCCATCGAGATTGTGAGTTTGTTCGTCGCTCATGACGAAACACTATCCTGGAGTCAACCAGCGCCTTGAAGCCAGACCCGGTAAGGCCACAAGTCAACCAGATGCTCAAGTTTCGATTACGAGTGACTTGTCCGTCTCTTTGATAACGGAAGGAATTAGGTCGGGGGTGTTCTGAATTCCAATCGAAGTAAGCAGGCCTACGAGTTCGTTACTGTTGAGGCAGGTTCCCTCACAGCGATTCAACGCCATGAAGGATCGCGGCCGCGTGTCGGCGAAAACATAACCCCCGATCACGAAGCCTAATGCGAGTGCCCACTATTACCAAAACCGACTTCAGTCGTTTCATTAGTCGTTCTCCTGCGGGCCTTGCTCGGGCACTCGCTTGAAATCCAGTTCCTTGAAATCGAAGTCCGGATTTGGCACATCAATCTTCAGTTCATCAGGCTTCGCCTGCGGCGTCAAAGTAAAACTGACAAAGCCCTTCGGAAACGAATAGACGACCGAGTCACGCCATTTGATTCGAAACGTATCGAAGTGCCAATGCTCGAGGTCGCCCACAAAATACGGAGAACCAACCAAACGCAGCACAAGCTTCCCGTGTTCTTCTGAAAGTTTCGCGTCACCGTACGTCGGGCTCGTGTAGTTCCCCGCGTAAGAAGCAAGCATCAACGACGGCTTGGTATTCATTACGCGCGCGTCTTCGATCCGTTTCGCGGCGGCGCTGGCCGCCTGTTCGCTCTGTCGTGCGCGCGCCAGAAAGTCTCCGTTCCAATCGCGTGGAGTTACTCCTAGAAAGAGGTCAACGATCTTGTTTACGAGAATCGATCCCAAGGGGGTCTCACTGTTGGTCAGGACCACTACCCCGAGCTTCTCTTCCGGCACCAGTGCAACTTGAGACACCATGCCGTCCAGCCCGCCTCCGTGTGAAACCATCAGCCTTCCCTGGTAATCATTGAGAACCCAACCGAGCCCGTACAAACTGAAGTGACGCGTTGGGTTGAACTTCTCAGCCTGCTCGCTTATTGGGCCGAGGACTATGTGCGGAGTCCACATCTCGCGCGAGCGGTCCGCGCCAAAGAGCTTCTTTTTTTCGAACGTGCCGCGATTCAGCTGGAGTCTCAGCCATTGGGCCATATCGGCGACAGATGATTTTATCGCTCCCGCAGCGCCGATGTTGTCGACGTTCCCGTAACGGATTACCCGAACGGCGCCTTCCACTCGATTATGCGGCGTGGCCACATTCTCTGACTTGAGTAATTCCTCGTGAGTGATCACCGTGCGATTCATCCCGAGCGGTGTGAAGAAACGTTCCTTTAAAAACTCCTCCCAGCTATTGCCGGTGACACTTGCGACGATTTCTCCGGCGGCCAGGAACAGAATGTTGGAATAGCCAAACCGGCTGCGGAAAGATGAGATTGGTTTAAGCATGCGAGCCCGGCGGAGGATCTCCGCACGACTGTAATTCGACTCGTACCAGAGCAAGTCGCCGGAGAATGTCTCCAGGCCGCTGCGGTGGCTAAGCAGATCCCGAATAGTCAATTCGCGTGTTACGTAAGGATCGTAGAGCTGAAAGTAAGGAAGATATTTCGTGACGGGATCATCCCACTTCAGTTTGCCTTCATCTACCAGAATTGCCAGTGCGGCTGCAGTAAAAGCCTTTGTGTTCGAAGCGATCGCGAAGAGCGAGTGTTCGTCGACCGCGTCGGGCTTCCCCAACTGGCGCAACCCATAACCACGTGACAATACGACCTTGTCGTCCTTCACGATGGCAACCGCAAAGCCGGGAACCTTCCAATCCTTGCCGGCTTTCTCGGCGTACTCGTTAATATGCGACAGCCGTGAGTCGGAGTTTTGAGCGAGCGCCGGCGAAACACCACAGATCAGAAGAGCAAGCAGAATCAGAGTGAATGAGCCGGGTTTTAATTTAACCATAAGCTTAATTTGCCGGAAGTAGGGGATTGCGAAAGGACGCCGAAGTCGTTGGGGAACTCAAGCCCAGGTGGTCAAGCCTGCGCTGGAGTCGCAACGCCTTCGGCGTATTGATCGGGAGTTACACTTGGCCAGGCTCGGAAGAAACTAACTCTTCGCCTTCCACTCGGCAAGCATTCTCTCCAATGATGCTGTATCAGTCTTGGCCTCTTTACCGAGTTGCAGCGCCTTCTCCCCGGCCGCAATTGCTTCGGCCGTTTTACCTTGATTTGCTAATAGCCGAGCCTTGGCGAAGACGTTGTTGTAGGTCTCTTTGACCTTCAACGATTGCTCGAGCCAACCCATCGCTTCTTCGTCGTCAGCCTTGTTGGCGTTTGAAAGGAAAAAGTTTGAGGCCTGAAGCGGCGTTCGCCAATCGTCAGCCTTGGCAGCAGCGACTGCAGCACGAGTCTTCGCAAGTACAAGCCCGTCGACGTCCTTCACTTCAACAGTAAACGGCACTCTGACCTTTTCCCAGCGCAGGGTAACCTGCGCAGAATTCTCAGTGACTGGTTCCAGGCTGTAGCTCAACCATTCCTGATTGTCAGCAAACATCTGCGGTTTCGTTTTCACGCGCAGAACGTCTTTCTTCTCGTCGTAGCTGAAGCTGCCCCATTGACCCGCATCGCTGTTGATGATGATGGTCCACTCGTCACGACTGGGCAAAGCGTGCAAACTGTACTTGCCGGCCTTGAGCGGTTGCCCGTTCACCACCACGTCATCAGTTACGATGAACTGGGTCGCTTCGTTGGCGCCGGCGCGCCAGACGTGGCCGTACGGAACGAGCACCGCATCCTTGGGACGCGCACGAGCGTCATCGAGCGTTGCCGTACCCGCAGGGGCGCCGGCTGGTGGATCTCCCCAGATCGCGCGGGCCTTAACGCCCGGACGGCTGTAGTTGATCGTCACATCCGTCACGCCGATTCTCTGCGTGACGCTGGCGGCCTGGCTGGGACGGGGAAAAACTAAAGTCTGTTGAGCGCCTGCGTAACCCGCTGCTGTGAGAACAATCACGAGTGCGCAGCTGTACCCGAAAAGATTACGAACTACTGTTTTCATCGTTGGTGATCTCCTTTTGAACGTGAATGTATCGCAGCGAAGTTTAGGTGGCAAGCACTTCAAACGCTTTCTCACTTGATCGAACTGCGGATGCCATTCACTTGGTTTTATTTCCAAATTTCTGGACGAATCGGCTATCGGGTACGCAGCGGAAGGGAGAGAGTGTATCGCTAAGTGTGCTTATGCGGTATAGCTGTCGGCAGTTTCCCCAACTTCAATGGCCAAATTATTCCTGGATCGACCCCACAGATTTCTGAGGTTCTTAGGGTGAACGGGTGGGCTGCTGACTTGCAGATCCCGACGCTTTCCGTTCGCTCCCTTACTAACCTGCGCGAGTTTCAGCTAGAATGTCCGCGTTGGCAGCATCAATTGGTTCTACGCAGTCAATCCAGGACTGCGTTTTTTGTATCGCTGGCAAGCGTGGAGCAGCCTTACGGATCTAAGCCGCTCACGCGAACGAAGTTCTCCCTGACAGTCGGCCTACGACCCGAGGCAATTTTCTCGCGAGGGAACCTGCTGCACCGTCGAGCGTATTTGTTCCTATGACTGAAGAGCTGAAACCGGTTGGGAAGAAACGACGCGAAGAGGCACTGCCCGAGCGCCTGCTCCGCCGAGTCCTGGAAGGTGTCGGTGATGTGGTTGACCGAGGGTTCGGTCGCACCGTTGGGCCGAAGGGCGGTCTGACCACTTCCCAGTTGCTCGAACGCATGAAGCGCTTGTTGGACGAGCGAGTGCGGGATGAAGGAGGCAAAGGCCGCATCGCGCCACATCATTTCAAGCTGAAACTCGAATGGGGCACGCATTCAGAGGCGCCGCCCGAGATCATTAAAGAACTGGAGCATGAAGTACTGGCCGCCGCAATCGATCACATAAACGATCATCGCTACCGCACCCTGGCGGCAGTTACAGTAGAAACTGAAGTCGACATCTTCACGACCGGAATCTCTGTTGATCCTTCTTTCGGTGAGTTTGAGGAAGAGCTGCGACTTGCCGATGAGGCGAAGCGAGTGCAGCCGGGTTTGACCCCGCCAAAGGGTGCTCCGACGATTCCTGACGTCCCTGTGCAGGTTCGCATTACTATGCGCGACCGAACGAATGAGATTACCTTGCCATTCAAACCGGGCGGCCGGCGATTGAACGTCGGTCGAGTTTCTGACAACGACATTTCATTGAACGACTCCAGTGTCTCTAAAATCCATGCCACCGTGATGATGAATCTGGAGGGAACTCTGCTGGTGGCGGATACGGGTTCGACTAACGGCACATTTATTAATGGCCGGCGGATCTCCTACGGAGAAGCGCGGGTTATTGAGCCAGGCGACGTGGTAAGTTTTGGAGACATTGAGGTGCGCTTTAAAAAGAAAGACTGAATAAGCCTTCTTTGGCCGCAAGCAGTACAACATAGAAACAGCGAAAACAACTTGTCGATGTCACTCTTATCGATTCTGCAGTCTCCCACCGCTTCACCAACTCCAGTGCCTTTGCCGGAAAAACTCCCGGCGCTACTCACGCTCATTTACATGGGTGGACTGGCGCTGATCATTCTGCTGTTAGTGATTTCGCTCCTCCGCAATCGCCGCCGCAGTGGCTCGACCGCAGCCACAGTGCCCGCCGATCTTCCTGACGCCGTAAAGAAACGACTCGGCTCGACCTCAACAAACAGAGGTTTGCGGACGCTCCGCTGGTTGTTCGTCTTAATGGCGTTTGCGCTGCTCGGCTTCCATCTCTACTGGGCACACTACGCAGCTGAGAAGAACCAGAGGTTTCAAGAGCTTAGCTATAAGGATTTGCGGAACCGCCGGTTGTCCGAATCGACCTTGCGAGGCTGGATTCTCGATCGTAGTGGCAGCCTGGATAAAGCCCTCGCTCTGTATCGACGTGATTCCGCGGGCAACATCAGACGGGAATACACTATGGACAAGCCCTTTGCTCATATTTTCGGATCTGATCGCGGCGACCCGGGCCTGGAGCGAGCATTGTTCGGCGTCCAGAGCGGCGCGTTGCCTGAGGCTTTGGATATTGTGAGAGGCCAGGCCATGCAGTTCAAAGGTAACTCAGATGTTCGCATTACGATCGATCGCGAACTACAGCAGTCAGCAGTAGATATGTTGAAAGGTAAGCACGGCGCCGTAGTAGTTCTGAATCCGCAAACCGGTGAGGTCCTCGCGCTTTACAGCGAGCCGTCTTATAGCCTTAAGGAAGTTGAGGACGAGAATACCTGGATTCGCCTCGAAGCTAACGAGCGCGACCGACCACTCGTCAGTCGGGCTCTCGGCGCGTATTACATTCCCGGCTCTACCTTCAAAACCGTGACGATGATCGCAGCTTTCATTTCGGGCGATCAGGACACTAAGTTCAACTGTAGTGGCGCTGGTTACTACGCTGCGCCGGGAGCGAACGTAATCTATGACGATGCAGGTCCGGGCGAGGTGCACGGTAACATTGGGATCGACATTGCGTACGAAGTCTCCTGTAACCAGTACTTCGCGCAAATGGGAGTCAAGCTGGGTCAGGAAAAGTTGAAGCAAGCGGCGCAATTACTCGGCATCGGTGCTTACGACACTCCTGTCGAGGCTTTAAGAGGCAGAAAATTGCCTGAGATCTGGAACGCGAGTAACGACGCCGTGAAACGCGCACTTGCTCCTCGCGAATCGACAATCGTTACCGGCAAGCAGGTGACGCGTTATGACCTCGCGTTGATTGGTTACGGTCAAGGGTACGCCGGCCAAATGACGACGCTGCAGATGGCGATGTCCGCCGCCGTAATCGGCAACCTGGAAGGCAAGTTAATGAAGCCAAAGATCGAATTTGATCGGCCGCCGGAAGTCTACAAGCAAGTAGTCTCGGTGCAAGCCGCACAAAGAATGCGGAGCATCATGGGACGCGTCACGGGAGGATCAAGCGGCACGGCCCGTGGCGTGTTTGCGCCCGTCAAAGCGGCCGGCATCATTACGGGCGGAAAGACTGGCACAGCCCAAAAGGTAGTGCCCGTTTACGATGCAAAGACCGGTGCACCCAAAACTCGCCGCCGCGTCGAGAGGGACAATCGGGGCAACATCATTCGCGAGTATCAAGAGACCATCATGGACGAGCAGAATCCACGCATCGATGGTTGGTTCCTATGTATTGCGCCGTTGGACCGTCCACAGCTCGCCATGGCTGTGATTGTTGAGGGTGGTGGCTATGGATCGCGCTCGGCAGCCCCGATCGCAGCCGCGCTTGTGCTCAAGGCCAGAGACCTTGGTTACTTCAAGGGTACAACTCCGGCGCAACAGCAACCACCGCGTCGAGCAGGAGCGCCGCCGCGAAATAGAAGGGTTCGTTGAAACCCGGGGGGCAGGGACTGATCATTTCTCATTTGAGATTTGAGGGTTTTCATTTTCCTCGAGCAGCATGCGCTACGCTGGGGGAGATCGGACTCAATGACAATAAGCAAGCACAAGAATCGAATGACTAATAGAGATTCAGGGCTTTCAAAGTCGGATTAATGAAAAACCGCGCCTCATCACACTTATTCATCATCGTCATGATTCTCGGCCTCGAGATCGCCGGATACTACGCTGTCCATCGCGCGGGTTTGCTTCGCGGATACGAAACTTCCGTTATTGGCGCGGTGCGGGACCTGCTGATGTTTCTGCCGCTGATCATCACTTTGCTCTGGCTCTCCAGAGGGATGAAATACTCCGGTAACTGGGTGCTCTTCACCGCCGCCATATTGCTGTTTGCAATGGGCATGCTGATTCAATACCGGCTGTATAGCGACCCGGAATACAACGCGCGCAATAAAGCGGCGGCACGTGAAAAAAAGATGGAGGCGTTACGCACGCGCTACATCATGGAGAACTACGATCCGGTGAAGAAGCGGCTCATGGGGCTGCCTCCCACGCCGGCGCAGCCCATGGACATCAATTCCCTGCCGAAGCTGAAATCTAATTATTCATTGTGGGACGCCCTGACTGCGAGCTACACCTGGATACCGATTATTTCCATCTTCACTTTCGGACTGTCCTTCTGGCTCTGTGTCAGGGATGGTTTTCTCCTCTGGATACAGCGCAACAGCTTCTTGATCGTGCTGCTTACGCTGTTACCTCTGGCGGCCGCGGTCGTGACCTCAAGCGCTGGCAAGGCTTTGGGCAATATGACTCCTTGGGAACCGTCCAAGATTCCATTCCTGCTCGGGTTCGCCGGCATCCTGACCGCTCGATACAAAGATCTCGCGGAAACGTATTGGGGTATTCCGCGGGCGCGCGACATCATCCCACTCGTCGTCATGGCGATTCTACCCTTCGTCCCGTTCTTTGCTCTGAAGGACTTTGGACAGATGCTGATCTTCAGCGGCGCCTACACCACGCTCTATCTGGTTGCCGTTCGCCGCTGGCCGCAACTCCTGTTGTTTGTCGGCTCGGTACTGGTAGTGATCAGCATTCTGGTAATCGGTGCTTTACCACGCGACATACAAGAGAAGGTTCCCTTGCTGCCAACGATCTCGCGTCCCATTCAAGCCGCGCTCCCGGATCGAATTCAGCAGAGATTCCATTTATGGCTCGATGGTTTTGATCCACCATCGCCGGAAGTTTCCTGGTGGAAGAAGGACTATGACGAGGCGCTTGACCGTAACCCGCAGCTGAAAGAACTCGCGCAGCAAAGCCCGGCGGCGCAGCGAATCGTGAATATCGATATCTGGTTCGACAAACTCGCCTTTCAACCCGCGCAGGCCATATTCGGCATTGCATCCGGCCGGGACAGCGGGCGTGGTCTCGGACTGGGATATCCTGAAGTCATTCCAATCGCCGATTCAGATTACGTTTATGCGGCGATTGGGGAAGAGAAAGGCGTGGCCGGTGGGGTGCTTATTGTTATGGCGGTAATCGTGCTGGTTGCGGCTGGTGTTCGCACTTCGCTCGATTCGCGTGATATGTTTACGAAGCTTTGCGCCGCTGGTCTAACAGCGTTCATGGGCTTTCAGGCGCTGGTGAATATTGGCGGAATCGTTCGTGCTTTGCCGATGACAGGAATTACTTTGCCGTTTGTGAGCCACGGTGGTTTTAGCTTGATCACGAGCTTCGCAATGCTCGGCATGCTCATGGCATTTTCTCATCGCAACGCACGCGACAAGGTGATTGCGGAGGGTACGGTGAAACCGTGCTCATCGATCAAAATGGAGGCCGTGCAATGATCAGGGCTGAGCAGAATGGCCAGGCTAATTTCACTGTTCACTCTTCAGCCGTGAGTGACCGCGGCCTGAATGAGAGACGACCGCTGAACGAAGACTCGTTCCTTGCTGACAATCAGCGCTGCGTCTTTGCCGTCGCCGATGGCGTGGGCGGAGCCGAGGCAGGTGAGGTCGCTTCCCAGACGGCCGTAGAGGTTTTAGACGAAGCTTTTCGACACCAGGTTGATGGCACTGATATTGAAGACTTGATGGAGCTCGCGATTCAACGAGCTAACGCTTCCATCCATCAAATGGCGCAGGATCACGCAAAGTTCGCGATGATGGCAACAACCATCGTCGCCCTGCATCTCGATGGTCGGACTGCAACCTTTGGCCACGTCGGTGATTCCAGACTTTACCGGCTGACTCCGGAAGGCGAACTGCTGCGCGAGACGGAAGACCACTCGGTCGTGGAAGAAGAAGTCCGCGCCGGCAGGATGACTCCGGAACAGGCCGCAAACCATCCCAGCAAGAACGTGATCAGCCGGGCGCTCGGGGCTGAGAACGATGTCGAAGTCGACATGAAGACCATCGACGTTGAAGCCGGCACTCAGTTTCTGCTTTGCACTGACGGCATTACTCGTCACGTTCCCGATTATGAGTTGCGTCAACTATTAATCGTCAGCCAGGATCTTGCGGCTGTATGTGAAGAACTCAAGCGCCGTTGTTACGAACGCGGCGCGGAAGACAATCTGACTGCAGTACTCGTGCGGGTGGGAGATCCGATTTCCGCTGATCTGCGGAATGAAGAACTGGAGCGAACGATCTCACCCGAAGCCCAGGCAGTTAGCGTTCCTGCGGCGAGCGCGCCTGACGGCGGCCAGACGATATCTCCGGCTACCGTCTCGAGTGACTTTTTACCGGCGTCACGCATTGCTTTTCCAGCGGTGAGCGCGGAAACTCCTTCCAATCCCACGCCGCTGCCAAAACAACCGTTAAATATTGCTGAGCCTCGCGAGTCCGGTGCGGGCAGGGCTTTGGGTCGCGTTTTCTTGTTCGTGCTCGTGGTCGCTGCGATTGCCGCAGCGTTTTATGGCGGCCGAAAGTATAAGGGTGCGATTCCCTTCCTTGACGAGGCTGCGACAAGCGAGCCTGCCACGACTCCTTCTCCAAGTCCGGTCGAAGCATCCTTCATGAACTTTGAACGGACCCGCCGTGAAGTTGACGTCGATCCTGCGGCCTGGCTCGTCAATCAGGCGCCTGTTGAATTAACGCGGCAAGCGATTCAGAACCCACTTGACTCAAGTGATCCTGAATTCCTTTACCTTTACGGCCGCGCCTCGTTACTCACCGGGAACCATGAGGTGGCCGCTCGCGCGTTTGAAGCAGCGATTAGCAGAGTGAATTCCGCTCCTACGCCGGAGAACGCTACGGTACGCAGAGAGGCCACCCTGGCGCTCGCTGCACTGACCTTGAAGTCCGAGAAAGAGCGACCGCAAGCGTTAACTCATTTCGACGAACTTCTCCCAAAGCCATCCAGCAGCATTTCCCCTTGATTATTGCGAGTTGCAAGCTGCCGGCTGCGTTCGGTTGTAGTCATGCAACAAAAGCGTTTTCAAAACGTGAGGACGCCTTTGGCGCATCAGACGGCCACCGGTGAGCATCCAAGAGATTGTTAGAGATCTGTAGATGCCGGAACTGAAACTACAACAAAGCAGACTTGATGGCCGGTACGACGTCCTTGAATGTCTGGGTCGTGGCAGCTATGCAGAGATCTACGTGGCGTATGACAACGCTGCCCCCGCAGGAGCACCCACCACGGTCGTCATCAAGGCGCTCAACATGTCTCTTCAGGAGACGCTCGACGTTGAGATGGAGCGCACGCTCGTCACAAATTTTCAGAATGAAGCCGTCGCACTGGATCGAGTGCGGCACCCGCAGATCATCAATCGCCTCGGTCATGGAACGGCCATTGACCTCGCAAATACAACCTTCCACTACATCGTCCTCGAGTACCTGCCCGGTGGCGATATGCTGGCGCTGTCGCGCGGCAACCCCCTGCCGATCCAGCAAGCCGTCGCCTATCTCGAGCAGGTTTGTTCCGGCCTGGCCCACGCACACAAGTGCGGAGTAATCCATCGCGACATAAAGCCGCAGAACCTGTTGCTGACGGCGGATCGAAAGACAGTGAAGATTGCTGATTTTGGTGTCGCACGCCTGGAAGCCAGTGAAGGAGCCATTACGCGAGTCGGCACAAATATCTATTCTGCTCCGGAGCATAATCCGTTGGTTCAAACTGGACCTCTTGATACGGGTGCACTGGTTGCCCCAAGCGCATCTTTAACGCCCGCTGCGGACGTTTACTCCCTGGCGAAAACGACCTACAGCTTGCTGGCAGGAGAGTCGCCGCGTCGCTTTGCTCAGCACGCGATAACGGAACTACCCGAGTCCCTTCGGAATCAATATTGGTCTGCAGCCGTACTGCGCGTGTTAGAGAAAGCTACGCAGACTCGTGCGGAAAGGCGATACCAGTCAGTGGAAGAGTTCTGGGATGACTTTGCCGAGGCAACGTTACGTCCGACTGAGCCACTTTCCGCAGCGCATTTGGAAAAGCGCAGAAAGCCGAGCGAGGAACTCGAGGTTGAAGCGGATGAGTTTACTCAAGCCCCACCGCAAGCTCGTTTTGTTCCAGAGCCCGTACCACAGGCATATGCGGATAACCCCACAACGCGCCGCCCGCCGGCGCACGACAGAGGCCCGCGGATCGTCGTTCAGGTTAATCGAGAAAAACAGCCTCTGGCGCCGAAGCAGTCCGCAACGGAGATCATTTCCGCATTTCCGGAGCGGCGCAACGGCCGAGCAGCAGGAGCCGTTGCGACAATTCCACCGGCGCCCGCAAGCAGGAAGAAGAGCTTCCTGGTCGCCATCATATTGGTGCTGGCTTTCTCGGGTATGCTGCTGGCAACGCACAAATATGTAACCTCGCGTTGGAACCCAATTGCTGATATACCGGTTATGAGTGATCTCTTTGTTGTGGGCCGTGAAGGCCTGACGACGACCGATGTGAATTTGCGGCCAGACGCGAGCACCTCCAACACGCCGATTGGCCTTGCCGAAAGCGGCTCACGCGTTAAAATCCTGAAGATTGATAGCAACTGGTATGAGGTGCAGGTGCTTCAGCACGGTCGTGCAAAGGCAGATCCGTTCTCTGCTGATCGCGGCTGGATAAATAAGAGGTTTGTGAAGTTTGATTAGGAACTCAGTCTGATTCTGCGGATGGAGCAAACAACTTGGGCCTTTTGGATTCGATAAGAAGATGGATTGACGGTGAAACCGGCGAGGGCTTGCTGGAAGCAGCAGATGAGCACTCGCGCCCGCGCCGCGTCTGGGAAGAGTTCCTGGTTAAGATCGCGCGCGAGGTGGAAGCCGTAATGCAACGCGAGATGTTCACGCCGCCCGGCGGTCCAACCTATATTCCGCGGGAGTACATCGTTTACTTGAGTGCTGATGACGATAAAGATTGGCAAGGTGATAAACGTCGCGGGTTGGAGCAAGGGCTGTTTCATGTCTTGTCGGAGCGCGCTCGCGAACTCAGCGGATCGACGCAGCTTGCCGCTAAGTCATTTGCAGTTGAGTTGCGCGTCGATGGTACGTTGAACAAAGGTGAGTTCCGAGTGCAGGCGGTTTGGGATGAGACTGAGAGCGGTCATACGATGGTCACGCCACGGGCCAGCGCCGGCGGCAGTTCAACCTTTAATCCAGATTTGACCGTGCGTGAGACCCGCGAAGCAGTCGAGATAACCTCGGAGGGTGAGCAGACTGTAGTGCGGCCTCGTGTAATGGAACTGTTTTCGGTCGAGGTTTGGCGGGACGGTGTACGTGAAGCAGTGGTGCCAATTTCTAAACCTGAAATTACGATCGGCCGCGGCTCAAAGAGCATCACAGTGGACCTGCCGTTGAAAGGCGATCCGGAAGTAAGCCGGGTGCATGCGACCCTCACGCGCGAAAATGACGGCCGCTACTGGTTTGTGCCAAAGGGGCGTAATCCAACTCTGGTAAATGGACGAGAATTGCCGCGCGATGCGCGAACCGAAATACGACCGGATGAGAAGATCGCAATCTGCGCTTTTGTCTTACGAATCCAACCAAAGTAGAAACGTTCCCCCGCATGCTGAGGCTAGCCAGGAGGGTCAGATTTATTTACTCCCAACCGCAGCGGGTTGTTTGTTGGGATCGAGCTCGGAAATGATCTCCTGGAGGAGCGGAATTGCCTGCTTTGGATCGAGGTAGTTCTTTCCGAGCATCTTGCTCATCCGCCGGTCCTTGCTTTCGCCATTGACCTCTTTCAAGAGTGCACGACAAAACGCTGAAACCACCGCCGGGTCAAACTGCTTTCCGGTCGTCCGTCGAAAATCTTCGATAACCTCGTCCAGCGATCGTCGCTTACGATAAGGCCGATCGGTCGTCATCGCGTCGAAAGAATCGGCCAACGAGACAATCTTTGCTCCCATCGGAATTTCGGCGTCGGTAAGCCCGTCGGGATAACCGCGACCGTCAGGCCTTTCATGATGATACTTGGCCATTAACGGAATGTCGGCATAGGGATGGTTGATGGGCCTAAGGATCTCGAAACCCGCAGCAGGATGGCGATTCAGTTCACTTGACTGCTTCGCATCAATTCGGTAGGGAGCATTGATGATGTCGCGCTCAACCACGAGCTTGCCTACATCGTGGAGGTAGCCGGCGATTTTGATTCCCTCGACCGCGTCTTCACTCCAGCCCAGCTCGCGAGCAATCACTTCGCTATACTTTCCGACTCGCTCTGAATGACCCTGGGTGTACTTGTCTTTGATATCGATGGCCGCGGCAAACGCGCGGACCGTGTCGGCGTAGATTGCCCTTAGATCTTCATACAATCGCCGGTTCTCTTCCGCACGCTGCTCAATCTGTTCCAACAACCTGTGAGAGTGAATGCCCACGCCGATGTGGCGGACCATCGAGCGAATGATTTCCAGGTCGTCCGCGTTTATTGCTTCGCCACTTGCCTTGCCGCCCAGTAATACGAGACCGGTCAAATTACCTCGGACGATAGTTGGGGCTACCAGCTCGACAGATTGCGCGCGCAATTCTTTGCCATGTCGATGAATAAACTCATCGAATCCGGGATCACTACCATCGGCCTTGAGATCCAAAGTCCCCACAGTCAGAAAAGCCTTGCGATCGTGCGCATCAAGCTTGAGTTCGAGCTTGTAATCATCGCCGAGTCCCCACTGCGTTAGACAAACTGGCGACGACTCTATTGCTTCACACTCAACCACTGCTCCCCGGCGAAGGGCCAACGTGCCCAACAACAGGTGGAGCGACGTACGAACCATTTCGCTGAACTCGCCAGTGCCGGCAATCTCCTGACCCAGGTCGGCCAGAGCGCCGAAAGTGTGAACCAGTTTTTGCGTGCTTGGTTCCATAGTCAGGGTCAATGAGTAGTCGGGACGGACAGCGAACTAATACTCCCCAGCGTTGTTAAGGCTTCCTGCTCGTCTCTGACGAGCGCCACGTGGCGGGTCAAACCAAGCATGTTGAAGAGTTCGATTGTTTGATTGTTTACGTCGGAGAAAACTACGCGAGCACCGCTCTTCTCAGCGATGTCGATGATGCCCAACAGAATCGAGATGCCGATGCTGTTGACCAGCTCCGTGTCACTGAAATCTATAACGAGAGCGCGACAGCCGCTGTCCAACTGTCGTCGGCATTCTCGTTCGATTCGTTCGCCGGTTAGCTTGTTGAGATAATCGCTCGCATAAATCACCGCGGTAGTGCCCACGCAATGCGAGCGAACGAAAGAGCCGGTTGATTCCCCCACCCGGTAGCCCCCTCAATCTGTGAATGCTGAAAAGAACCAGTGAATAGGCGTAACGCTCAGTCAGAACTCTTGAGCAAATATTTTGTCATTCGCAAGCTGGTACCGTCATCAACTTGCTCAAACTCTACTTCGTCCATCAGGCTTCTAATCAGCTTGAGCCCCCAGCCTCGGCGCTCATCCGAAGATGCAAAATCACGTTCCGGTTTTTTGCCCTGATCTAAGCTTTGTCGGGTGGGCACTACGCCGCGGCTCGAAATAGTGACGACTAATCTATCACTATCGACGCGAAAACGCTGATAAATCTTTCGATCCGGACTGAGGCTGTGCTCGGCAGCATTGATACACGCCTCGACAATGGCGGTCTTGATCTGGTTGATTGCTTCAGGTTTGAAGTTTGATCGGCGTGCGATCTGTTCCACGAGGTTGGCCGCCAGTAACTCGTTGTCCCCTCCCATCGGCCAGATGGCAACGAATTCACTTTCGTTTGCAACGGGCCTATCCGCAGGCTCCTCGCCCAGGCGAGCGGCCAGCAGTTCGATTTGCTGGCGACTGGCGCCGTACGCGCCGCGCTGCTCGAGCAAAGCACAGGCGGTCTCTGAAAAGCCTTCATTCGAGATCAGCAGAATGCGGACACGCGGAAAGCCGAACTCGGCTGCGAGACCGTCGATACGGTCCAGCCAAACCTCGGCCAGATCGCGGTCAACTTCGAGCTTCGCATCGACCTGAACTGCAATCCATACTATCTGGTTCGCATCAGAGTACGTGGCCCCCTCAAAGCCGTGAACCACGACGCAACTCTCATCCTCCAGGTTAATTTGTTTTCCGAAAGCCGAATACGGTGCGGTGTGAAAAGCCTGTGGCAACCGCACTAAATCAGTTTCCGCGTCCAGACCAGCAATAGTCTCTTCCAGCGAGGCGCCGCGATAGGATTCTTTGAACCGGTCATAGTGAAAGAGAATCCTGGGAACGAGTTGGGAGTTAAATTCGGCCAACAGACTTCGCAGCGGCAGTCGCGCGGCTCGACGATAGTGAGTCGCCATCGTATGCGGCGCACGTTTCAGCGCTTCAGCGATCATGTCGGCGACCACGAGCGCGCGCGGTTCATTCTTCACGTCGAGTTGAAAGCGAATCTTCAAGTAGTCCTTCCAGCAAGAAGGACCAGCGCTGGCTTCTACCAAAGCGCCGTTCCAGTTGATCAGTTCGTGTACATGCAGAACGGCAAGCAGCGTTTCCAGTTCGGTCGCTTCAAGTCGCAACAGCTTTCGCCAGGCTTCGAATGACGCTTTGCGCTGATCAGAGGCTGTAGTTTCCCCGAGCAATCGAATCAAAGCGCGGCGAGTTTCCGGTCGCGGCGCCGCGAGGTCAAGCAAGCAAGTGAAGTGGTGATAGAGATGTCCACCCATCAACTCGTCAACATAGAGCTGCTCGCACGCGAGGTAGTTTGTTAAGCCGATACCCTTTTCACGGGCGGCCTGTAGCAGCATCGAAAGGAACAAAGGGCCGGCATCAAACTGCTGGACCAGCAGGTCGCGCGTCTGTTCATTTAGCTCGACCAGTTGCCGGCGCGCTGCCAAATCGACGAGCTGGCGGGCTTCTTCCTCCGCAAGCCTTTCCAGCCTGATAATGTCAAACGAGTCGAAGGAACATTCAGCTTCGTGCGCGGCAACCAGCAGGTGACGACGGAGACCGGCAATTACGAAAGGCTGTTTCGAGCGCTCAAGCGTCGCCATAACCTGAGTGTCCAGGGAATATTTTGACGTCTGGCTACTGTCCGCCAGCCCCACAATGTCAAGCAGCAAATATGGCAGCCCATTGGCGCGCGGCACTCGCTGCGGGGCGCTCAGGCAGAACTTCACCAGCGCCTGGTCATCATTTGTGAAACGGCCGAGCTCATAGCCTTCGATTAGTTCCTCAATCCAATCGTAATCAGAAGGAGGCGCCAGCTTTAGCAGATCGCGAAGCATCAATGACGCATGGCATAGCGAAGGCTCATCACGTCTGAACGCAATGTACTGGGCCAGAAAAGTGTTGAGGAAAGCGATCGCGGTGCTGACGGGAGTTGTGTCCGCACGCGGAATGGCAAAGCAGATCGGGACGATCTCTCCACGGCGCTCAAAAAGAGCGTCATATGCCTGACGCAGCAATTCCGAGATGCCGGCCGCCGGCGCAATCAGTACCAGCAAGCCGCGCGGGTCAGCGGACCCACCTGCCTGAGAGACGATTCGCTCCAGCTCGGCGCTCCGACCCACGAACTCATGTCGTGTGACGCGACCGAGAATTCGTCTCTGGTTGTCTCGTGTGTCGCTACCGTTCATCATCACCTGGCCGTCCGGGGCCCCGGGAAATCAGTTTGTCCTGATAGATCTCGATGCGATTCTTGCCAAGACTCTTGGCGGAATAAAGTGCGCGATCAGCCGCAGCAATTACCTTCACCGCCGTATCAATATTCTTCGCAAAAGTGGAAATTCCCACGCTGATAGTGACCGCTCCCAGCGGCTGAGATTTGCCGTACGGGTAGGTCGCGCTCGCCACGCGCTGGCGAATTCGTTCGGCAATTACTTCCGCTTCGTGCAGCGGCGTCTGGGGCAGCAGAATGCAGAACTCCTCTCCACCGTAGCGTGATGCGACATCAGCCGAACGAAGGGCAGCCTTCAAATTGTGTGCTGTGATCTGCAAAGCCAGATCGCCCGCCTGGTGACCGTTGAGATCGTTATAACTCTTGAAATCGTCGATATCGATCATCAGAAAGCTCATGGGATAGTCGTACCGCTTCGAGCGGTTCAACTCTTCCGTCAAGCGCTCTTCGAGATACCTCCGGTTGGGCAGACTGGTTAGCGGATCAGTGATCGACATCAACTGGAATTCCGTAGCACGCTCCTGCCATTCGGCACGCTCCAGGGCCACCGCGATCTGGGGGCCAAGGATATCCAGCAGGCTCAGATCAATTTCGTCGTAATTACCCCCGCCAGTCCTGTCGGTGACGTTGAGGATCCCAATACGGCGACCGCCGATAGTGATTGGATAGCAGATGAACGATTTAGTTTTGTAGTTTCGATCTGCCGACTGTCGCCCAAGCGCTTCTATGTCGGCAACGACAAGAGCTTTCGAGCTCGCCAACACCCTGCCGGAGATGCCTTCACCAAGCCGCATGCGTCCGCCTTCCAAAGCCTCTTTGGGAACGCCTTGCGCTGCTCTGATAACCAACTCATTGGACGCTTCGTTAAAAACCAGCAACGACGCTCGCTCTGCCTGCAGCAGTTCGCTTGAGCTCGTTAAAATCGAGCTGTAGGTCTTGCCGGGATCGGAAGAGCTGATCCGTTTCAGAAAGTTGTGCAACGACTCCGAGAGCCGCGTGCGATATTCGAGTTCGCTCCGTAGCTGGGCCAGCTCGGCATTGAGGGCCAGATTTTCCTTTGAGGACTCAGCCGCAGCCGGCGCCGACATCAAATCCACGGTGGGAGGCGCGACGATGTCCGGTGGAGTCCCCGGTATTGCTGTGGCGAGCTTTTCGGTTTTATTCTTCCCGGCTTTTTTCGGTCCGTTGGTGCTGAACGTTCGCGCGACTTTCTCAAGGCGACCGGCGAGCTGATCCAACGTCTGCTCGTCTGAGAAGACTACATTCGCAAACGGGTGGCTCGATAAGAGCGTCTTTAATTCGCCTGTGCGGAAACGTTCGACCAGCGAGCGATAGTCTGCCGCGTTCAGAAAAGCGCGGCCTCCGATGGCTGCCAGGTTCTTTCTTCTGCCAATCTGCACGGGTAATGTGAAACACTCGAGGCCCGCATGGCATTTGTACTGAGTGACCGCCCCGGCTTCCATGGCCCTTCGATGAGCATCTCCGCAATAGGGGTCGCACAAGGAAACATGTTCCGGAGAGGACTGGAATGCTCGACAGATGGAATTGTTGTTTGAGGCCAGCAGGGCTGGTGGTTGATACCCTTCGATTAGAAGAATCGAAACACCGGCGGAGGAAGCTAATTCCTCCTGGACCGTCGCCCAGGCTGCGGGCGCCTTCTCAGGGCGTTCCTGGATAATTTGAGACTCTGTACGGGAGTTTACGGGGGAATCCTTAGTCATGGCGGAAGCTCGACTGTCAGTTTCGTAAAAAGGCGCGCCAAAGCCACCTAAACCGCATATTTGTTGGCTCTTCTACTGATCTGGGCTGGAGCGGTTTTGAACTTTTCACGAGTATAGAATCCCATATCAGCGTCAACAAGTAACCGAGCCTGAATCGTCAATCCTCCAGCGCGTCAGCACGGAAGACAGAACATAGTTACCTTAGTGGTAAATGATTAATGCAGGGGAATTTCAGGTGCTGGATGGAAACGAAGGGAGGCAAAACGCATTCAGCACCTGGCAGATGACGGGCCAACCCATCTGCTCGAAAGGTGCTATTGCTGCTAACATCTCAAAAATTGCTACCTCGACGCGGGGACGAACTGGTTGCCCACTTAGATCGTCCCTACCCCATAGAGAATGACTAGTGCTATCGGGGTCTCGGGCGAATAACGCAACATCAAGGTTCTAATTCATAAGGAGACACTTACTGCATGAATCCAACTGCAATCCACTACGTCGCGTGAGATGTCGCCGTTGAAACGCCCGGATGCCACTGCGGCGCCGAATTTATCACCCGCTTCGCTCTGGCCCATCCCGGTGCTTTCCTGCGTAATAAGTTGGTCGCCAGGGCCCGCTGTAGCCGATAGTCCATCTGGCGAGCCGTAGATAACATTTACAGCTCCCGCATCCTGAAGGTTGCCTATGTCCTCTAAAGGCACTCCAACAACGAGGTCAGCAATCCCGTCGCCATTAAAATCACCTTTGGCAATGCCGCTGCTGCTGCCTTCGATGCACCCATCATCATCCCGGCCCCGACCATCATCACGACGCTTATCATCGTTACCGCGCTCGGTGCATGGTTCGAAGCCGCGAGCCTGGTCGGGCTTTTGATTCAGAAGTTCAGATGCCGCCGCATTCCGGACGGCTGAAGAGGGGCTCAGGCGCGCAAAGCCGGCGCGCGTCGCAACCAGCGAGATCAAAACCAGTGCGCTGATCAACGTCAACGCGACAAAGTATCTGGGCGAGAAGGACACGGTTGAGACTCCTTTTGGAAAAATAATCTGGGCTAAGGCAAGCCAATTTTCGTAGACTTACCGAACAGGAAATAACCAATGGGAATGGTTTCCCTTTGACGAATAGTAGCGACTCGTCAGGACAGCTTGTTTTGGCAAATTAGACTTCGGCCTTCGATAAGGTGTCAAGTCGATCTGCGAGCGACTGGCTAGGGCAAAGCGCGCGTGCTGTGGTTCAGGTAGTCTCTTTTTTGGTAACTTGGATGCGTATCGGGCATTAACCTGGGGCAGCGATAGTATCGAAGGAATGCAATATCATTTTTGATCGGGGGGCAGGACATATGCGCGGTTTGCTGACCGGAGGCATCCTTGCTTTAGTGCTCGGGGTGTGTGTCTACATCTGGTTTCGAATGAATAAAGGCAAGGAACGTTGACCTGTCAGTCGGTAGCTTGTGGCAACCCATCGCCTCATAGAGTTGCGCCGCTGTACTTACAGCAGCGCGCGTCCGCGTCATAACCCCCTGCACTACACGCGGGACGCGATTGAGTCGTGGGATGTGATCTCGGACGGCCTGAGCGAGCTCCACCGAGACAATACCTGTGGGGACAGTCGATGATGCCGTAGTCAATAACCATGTGGAGAAGGTTCTGGCAACCTTCAGATTGAAGTTGGACGCGCGAAGGCGCTGCTCCGAAGTTGATTAAAGAGTTTAGCGATAATCCGCATACACTTCAGAGCGTACAGTGAGTTTTGCCTGGGTTGAGGCGTTATCCATTCAGATATCGAATTGGAGAGAAGCATGAAGCATCTACTCGTAACATTAACAATCGTACTCTCTTGCGGAAGTACCCAGCTCGCGTTGGGCCAGAGTCAGTCTCAAACAGCCTTCTTCGCTGAGATCAAGAAGTTGTGTGGCAAGAGTTTTGAAGGCACGACTGAGTTCCCACAGAACGCTGACCACCCGCTCGTGGGCCGAAACCTACTGATCACGGTGGGCCCGTGCGCCGATAAAGAGATTCGCATCCCGTTTCAGGTTGCGGACGATAAATCGAGGACCTGGATACTGACGCTGGATGAAAAAGGATTGTTGTTCAAGCATGACCATCGGCACGCGGACGGTACCCCAGATGAAGTTACGATGTACGGTGGCTGGGCTACGGCTGATGGCAGTTCACAACGTCAGCAATTTCCCGCGGACTCCGACACAAAAAAGCTGATACCCGAAGCAGCCACGAATGTGTGGACAATTGAAATTGGGGGCGCGAAACAGGAGTTGGTTTATTCCCTGGAGCGCCACGCGCAGCCTCGCTATAGGGCAGTTTTTAAACTTACACCGCTTCAGAAATGAGGAGCACTCAACGAAGCCGTATAGTTTATTGTGCAAGCGGGAGGCCGGGCGCATCTCCGGGAGCGACTTTCTCAATATCGGGATGCTCGGGACTGATGCGAATACAAGCAGCGTAGTGGTTAGGCTTGATTTCGACCAGGGGTGGGACGACTTCCTTGCAGGCCTGGATCGCATACGAACAGCGAGTGTGAAAGCGGCAGCCGGCGGGAGGATTGATAGGCGAAGGAACATCTCCCGTGAGTACGACTCGCTGCCGCAACGCCTCGACTTTGGGATCCGGCACCGGCACGGCTGAAATGAGTGCCTTCGTGTACGGCATTAACGGTTCGTGGTAAATCTTTTTGGCTTCAGCTATCTCAACGAGCTTGCCCAGGTACATCACAGCGACGCGATCTGACACGTGCCGAATTGCACGCAGATCATGAGAGATGAAAAGATACGTCAGGTTCTTTTCCTGCCTCAAACGCTCCAGCAGATTCATGATCTGTGCTTGAATTGAAACATCAAGCGCTGAAATAGGTTCGTCGGCCACGATGAACACCGGGTCGACTGCGAGAGCGCGCGCGATGCCGATGCGTTGTCGCTGTCCGCCTGAGAATTCGTGCGGGTAGCGTTTGATGAAACGCTTGCTTAGACCGACCGTTTCGAGCAGTTCCTGTACGCGACTCTCAGCTTCCCGGCCCTTCGCGAGACTGAAAGTGGAAAGCGGCTCGCCCACGATTTGGCCAATTGTCATGCGTGGGTTAAGTGATGCATAAGGATCCTGAAAGATGACCTGAAGGTTCCGCCGCTCGCCGCGCAATTCTTTGCCCGACAGATGCGCCAGGTCTTTGCCGCGAAAGAACACCTCGCCGCTGGTCGGTTCATTAAGACGCAGGATCGCCCGTCCCAGCGTTGACTTGCCGCAACCCGATTCGCCCACAAGACCGAGGGTCTCTCCCTGGTAGATATCGATCGATACACCGTCGACGGCTTTGATTATCCGCTGTTCTATTGACGTCCCGGTCAACCTTCCGAACCAGCCGCCGCCTCCTAAATCAAAGTGGACTTTTAGATCGCGGATCGATATCAACGGGAATCCACCCGCCGTTTCTGGAGCGCCTAAGACCTCGCGATTGGGTGGCTGGATACTCATCTTTCTCAGCGAGCCACTCCTTTCGCATCGCGTTCACGGCAGGACTCGTCATAGACCTCATGCGCGAAATGACAAAGCGAGCGATGATCCGAAGTCAGTTCTACGAAGGGCGGAAATTCCTGGCGACAAATCTCTTCGGCCCGCTCGCACCGCGGCGCGAATGGACAACCCGGAGGCAAGCGGGCCACATCCGGCGGCAGTCCGGGAATCTGATAAAGCTTTCCCTGTTCGTCCATGGGATCGGGAACAGATCGCAGCAGCCCTTTTGTGTAGGGATTACCGGGACACTCAAACAACTCTTTCGTCGACGCCTGTTCGAATACCTTGCCCGCATACATTACGATCAGATGATCGGTCATCCCTGCGACCACGCCAAGATCGTGTGTGATGAGAATTACGCTGGTGCCAGTCTCCTGCTTTAACTGTTTTATCAACTCGAGAATCTGCGCCTGGATGGTGACATCGAGTGCGGTGGTCGGCTCGTCAGCGATCAGCAGCTCGGGCCGGCAGGAGAGCGCCATCGCGATCATCACTCTTTGCCTCATGCCGCCGGAGAACTCGTGTGGATAGCTGTCGACGCGTGATCTTGCGTCAGGAATGCCGACGGTCTCCAACATGTTGACGGCATGCTCGTAAGCTTGCGGCCTTGAATGGCCAAGATGAAGTTGCGTCATCTCCATCAGCTGACGTGAAATCTTCATCAACGGGTTCAACGAGGTCATCGGATCCTGGCAGATCATCGCGATGCGGCGGCCCCGAACTTTACGAACCTCCTCTTCCGTAAACTTCAGCACGTCCTGCCCACCGAGTAGCACCTCCCCGGAGACGATCTTCCCTGGCGGGCTCGGAATAAGGCGGATGATCGACAGGTTGGTAACAGACTTCCCGGAACCTGACTCTCCGACAATGCCGAGCGTCTCGCCGCGCTTTAGATCAAATGAGATTCCGTCCACGGCTTTAACCGTACCGTCTTCGGTTTCAAAGTAAGTACGCAGGTCGCGAACCTCGAGTAATGCTCCGTTGGTGCTCATCTGGTTCGTCAGAACTTTCTCATCTGCGGATCGAGTGCATCGCGCAAACCGTCACCGAGAAAATTTAAAGAGAACAGAGTCAGTGCCATAGTGATGCCGGGAAATATTAGTTGCCAGGGAAAGATGCCGATGTTTGCGATGCCCTCGGTGGCCAGACTTCCCCAGGACGCAAGTGGAGGCTGCACTCCGATTCCCAGAAATGAAAGAAAGGCTTCGCTTAACATCACGGTTGGAATCGTGAGTGTCGCATAGACGATGACGGGACCCAGCGCGTTTGGGACGATGTGACGGAAGATTATTCGTGGCGTGGACACGCCGGTGGCCCGGGCGGCGAGCACAAACTCCTGGTTCTTCAACGACAGCACCTGCCCGCGCACAATTCTCGCCATCGTCAACCATGAAACCGATCCCAGCGCTATGAACAGCAGTATCAACTGTCCTCTGGGGGTCTGGCTGCGGAACATCGCGAGCAATACGATCACAATGATGATGTACGGAAGCGAGTAGAGTACGTCTACCAGGCGCATCATCCAGTCATCGACTCGACCGCCGATATACCCGGCAACAGCTCCATAGCTGACACCGATTAGAAGTGAAACAAGCGTCGAGATGATTCCTACCATCAGGGAAATCTGGCCGCCCTGAAGCACTCGCGCCAGCAGATCGCGCCCCTGAGTGTCAGTCCCCATCGGGTGTTTCCATGAGAATGAACCGTCGGGGGAGGTGAACGGCGGAAACGATTTCAGGAGCGCGGCATCTCCAGGAATATATTCAGGGGTAACGCCGGTGGCTTTCCTAATTGCGAATGGTCCAAGCAGAGACGCAAGAATGATGACTCCCACCACTATCATTCCGATT
The DNA here is from genome assembly GCA_041742785.1 of Pyrinomonadaceae bacterium. GTDB lineage: Bacteria > Acidobacteriota > Blastocatellia > Pyrinomonadales > Pyrinomonadaceae > PSRF01. Next base: position 79,131 of record JBGTOA010000065.1, read on the forward strand.
ACCGCGAGTTTGTTCTTAAGAAGCCGGCGCCATGCGTCCTGCCATAACGAACTTCCTTTTACTACCGCTCCATCCTCAGCCGCACGTAAATCACCCTCACCAATTGCAGCTTCAAGTGGCGTGTGAATCACATCCGCGTCCGGGTTTCTTTCCAACGGCGGCACCGTACCGGGAAGCGGTGTCTCGCCCCGGGACGGATGCGGTGCGGGTGGTGAGTGGTCGTTTTTCATGTTCGAGCTAGTATCGGATACGAGGATCCAAATACGCATAAGCGATGTCGACCAGGAGGTTCATCGTCAACAACATGATCGCAATGAAAGCGACGATGCCGAGAATCAAGGGCTCGTCTCTGTTCAAAGATGCCTGGATGAAGTAGTTGCCGAGTCCGGGCAAAGCAAAAAGGCGTTCGACCACGACTGTTCCGGTCAGTAAGAACGCGAGCGCTGGACCCGTGAAGGAGACCACGGGCATCAAGCCTCCGCGTAACGCATGTCGCACAACGACATGTCTCTCGCTGAGCCCCTTTGATCGGGCGGTCCGAATGTAATCAGAGCGCAATACCTCGAGCATTCCCGCCCTTGTTAACCGCGCAATGTAGGCCATGTAGATTGCCGACAACGTAAGAACAGGGAGAATCAGATTTTTGCTGGGGAAACCGTTCCAACGCGACGGTGGGAGCCAGTAAAGCGACAACGAGAAGAGCAGAACGAGGATCGGTCCCAGGACGAAGTTAGGAACTGATATGCCAAGCATGGCTAACGCCATCGAACCGTAGTCCCAGCGAGAGTTTTGCTTGAGCGCAGCAATCGAGCCGAACGTGATCCCCACGAGTAGTGCCAGCAGGTACGCCAAAATTCCTACTGTCGCCGAGACGGGCAACGATCGCGCGATGATCGCGTTGACCGATTGCCCCTCATATTTCAGAGACGTGCCGAAATCGAGATGTCGAACCATGCCCCACATTGTGCGCCCGTACTGCTCGTGCCAGGGCTTGTCGAGTCCATACTTTTCGCGAATGTTTTTTTCGATTGCAGGAGGCAGGCGCTTTTCGCCCGTGTAGAAATTGCCAGGGGCCAGCCTGATCAGTCCCCAGGTGATCGTGATGACGACGAGGATCGTAGGGATGGTGACGAGTAGGCGACGAATGATGAACCGTAGCATTTAAGTGGTAGGACAGGCATTCCTGCCTGTCATTCGCTTAGCTGATCTGTCTTTCGAGTTTGTCTAAGACTACGCCGGCAAACCGGATTGCCTGACCTACTCTGCCATGCTCGGAATCCCGTAATCCCACTTTTCGGGATCCCGCTCGATGTAAACGAACTTCCAGGGGTAAAGAGATCCAGCGTTTGGGTACATGCCTTTAACGTAAGGCTTCTTCATAAAGTTGACCGAATAGGTCACGAGCGGAATGACTGGTTGCGCCTCGACCAGGTACTTCTCGGCTTGCGCCAGCAACTCGAAACGCTTTGCCTTATCAAGGGTGCGGTTTGCCTGGTCGAGCATGTCGACGTACTTCGGTTCGAACCAGCCGCTGCCATTAACTCCATCAGCAGTCGAGAAAAGGCTCAGAAACGTATATGGGTCCATGTAGTCTGCACCCCAGATTCCTATCGAGAAGCCCTGGTACTCGAGTTGGGAGCGGACCACCATGAAGGTCTTGAACTCCATGCTTCTCAAGGGAACGGTAATGCCGAGGTTTTGTGTCCACTGGGCCTGCATGAACTCGGCAAGAATCTTGTTGTTTGAGGAGGTGTTGAAAATAAACTCTACCTTGTCCAGGGGAAAGTTTCTGCACTCATATGACCCATCGCCTTTCTTAGTAACCGGAAAGCCCGCTTCGCCCAGCAACTTCCTCGCTTGTTCGGGATTGAATGCGTCGACCTTGAGTTGCGGATAACCGTTAAAGATTCCTTCCGGTGTAAACCCGAACAGAGGCTTTGTTACTCGGCGTGCTTTTGAGTAGGTGACCTTATCGATTGCCATTGCGAACGCGCGGCGCACGCGAATGTTATTCATAGGGGGCTTGGTGACATTGATGTTGATATAGCTGATCGCGGCTTCGGCGCCATCCATGTAATCTTTTTTTGGAGTGACGACGTCGAGCCAGGCGTTTGGCACCGAGTGATTCAGCGTTGCGTCGACGTCACCCACCTTGTAGAGGTTCATAATTGTGGCAAGGTCCAACAGCGGGTAGAAATGAATTCCGTCAAGCCGGACACTGGCGGCGTCCCAGTACATGGGATCTCGTTCCACTGCCAGCTCATGATACGGCTTCCAATGTTTGAGTTTGAATGGGCCGCAGGTAACGATGTTCGCTGGATCAGTCCATCGGGCTCCGTGCTTTTCGATTGCTTTACGCGGGACGAACCGAAACAACTGGTGCGCGAGCAAACCACTGAAGAAAGGAGCAGGAAGCGACAGAGAGATGCGCACCGTATAGTCGTCGATAGCCTCAACTCCAAGGTCTTCGCCGCGCACGGCGACGAGTTCCTTTCCCCTGACCGCCGCCTGCAGCTTAGGATTTGCAGCAAGTATTTTGTCCCGTGCCTTTTCACTTCCAGGCAAAGTCAGCCGCGGTGGGGAATGCATGAATCGATGAAAGGCCGTGTCTGAATTCGGTTGTGGCGCTGCGGCGGTAGCTCTGTATTCCTCGTCAGGGGAATTGATCGTCTTTTGACTCAGTGGCTCGGAAACTGCTTGCACCGGATCAGCAAAGTCTTTCTCCAGCAGAAACTCGTTGGTGTTGGGATCTTTAACGAAGACCGCGCCTGAGTTATAGGCCTCAGAGTATCTTATGTGGTATGCGAGATATGCGTTGCGTGAAGCCTGCTCGGGGGACAGTGCGCGGCGCATCGTATACACAAAATCCTGAGCGGTTATCGGATCGCCGTTGGACCAACGGGCGTTCTGCCTCAAGTGAAAGATAAACTCGGAGGAATCGTTATTGATATCCCAGCGCTCAGCGATCGCCGGAATCGGCTCAAGTGTTTTGGGATGATACTCAACCAGTCCTTCGTAGAGCGCCATGTAAATTCTCGCCTCAGGCTGGCCGGAGCTTACCGGCGGATCGATAGATTCAGGCTCATCACCCGTGACGTAGCGAAGCACATTACCTTCGGGAGGTGTTGTTTTGCCGAAGAACGGTTCGTTTTTGGCCGCAGCACTACAAGCGACCGCGACAAACGCGAGGGTGGCGAGTGTTAGACCAAGTGAGAACTCTTTGGTGTATCTGAACATCAGGACCCTCAACAAAACGCCTTTGGCACTTAGTCGCACGAGTTATGAGGAGGAAACTGATCTACTGCCGCATGGGCTTAAGAGATGCCCCTGGGCACGCGGCGATGGTGAGAAAGAATTGGTAGACCTTGAAACGCGGCAAAATTATCACGCGCGTCATCATTGATCAAGAGAATGCTTTTATGGTTAAGGGAGGTTTGAAATAAACCCGGGACGAACGAGGCGACCAGGGTGATTCCAAGAACTATCTGGAGACCAGGAATTCAAAGGCTTTTCAAACAATGATTGGGTCCGGACATTAGGTCCTTGCTCCGCAGTTCTGAGTCGACTGTCCCGCAGTTCTCTACTTCGTCGGCATCCAGGTCGTCTGTATTCGCACTGTCTTCAAAGACGGTGCGTCAAGAACGTTTGAATCGAATCCAAGGACGTAAGGTTTCACCAACGCATAGGACGAGGCAAAGTAAATTGGAAAAGCTTTAAGTTGTCTGAGTGCCTGCTCTTCTGAGTCAATCGCATCCTGAGACAGAGCATGCTTGCCGGAACGTTGCTGCTCACTGGCGGTGGCTGCGCTTTGTTGCTGCGCCGTTGACAGCGCAATTTCATCTCGTCGAAACATCATTCGCATATTAGTAAGCTCATCGGTGGTCTGCATCACCAGTCCGCGTCTAACGATGTCGTAGTCGCCGGCTCGTATGGCGCCCTGGTAATCGTCCCAATTCTTGATCACGATCTCAGTATCAACGTTCAGCACAGTTTTCCACATGACGGCGATAGACTGGGCCACCAACCGTTGTTGCTCATTCCGATTTATCAAAAGCCTGATTCGGGGAAATCCGTCTCCGTTCGAAAAGCCCGCCTCTGCGAGTAATTCGCGCGCGCGCACAACGTCCCGCTCGAACAACTCTGATCTTCCCACTACCGGTGGATTCGACTCTGTCATCTCGTCCGGCAGGAACTTCTTCGCTGCCCGAGTGGCGCCGCCCAGCCCGTCTTGAGAAATACGCTCCCGATCGATGGCGATCGCCAGGGCTTCACGAACTCGAACATCGTCGAAGGGCGAGTGGTTTGTATTGAAGCTGTAGTAAGTAATGGCTCCATACGTGGCTCGGCGAAAATCTTCATAAGGTGCGAGCAGCTTTATTGCGAGAGGCTCGAACGCTGCATTGGTGACCGCATCTACCTGTCCTTCGCGATAGGCGGCCAGCGCCGACTCGGCATTTTTGGTGTCCACGAACGCCACTCGCTCGAGCGAAATGTCGTTCTTCCCCCAGTAATGCTCGGCGCGCTGCAGTAAGACACGATTTTCTTCAGTGCCTGCCAGTTGAAAAGCGCCATTAGAGACGACTTCGGTGGCTTCGATTCGCTTCAGCGACTCATCCTTGACTTTCACTGGTCTGAACACCGAATGAGCTACCAGCGAGGGGAAGTTCACGTCAGGGCGTTCAAGCCTGACGCGCAGGACGTGATCGCTAATGGCTTCGGCTCCGAACGCGTTCCCCGTTGCCTGCGCCGAATCAGGTGTTGCTCGCGGAAGCGCCGGCTTGGATGCGACAGTCGGGCTCTGGGTCGAAACGCTGGTGGCAGAGTGGGCGCCTTCGATGTTGCGCAATAACTCGGTATGCGGCGCCGAGTCACCCAGCTTTACAGTTCGCTCCCAGGACTTGATGAAATCATGGGCAGTGACACTTTCGCCGTTGGACCAGCGCGCGTCTTCGCGTAAGTAAAAAGTCCACACCCGGCCTTCGCGTGATGATTCCCACCGCGTCGCGACGCCGGGGACAGGCTTCAAAGTGCGTGGATCGTAATCGGTGAGTCCTTCGAAAATGGCTCGGATCAGGTCGGTATCGGGAGGGGCAGCCGCGAAAGCGGGATCAAAGATATGAGGCAAGCCACCGTCGCTCCAGCGAAATTCCTGAGCGCGTGGCGGTACGGCGCGACCGTAATGGGGTTGCAGCGGTTCATTGCTTAAACAGCCAGAGTGGCCAAGCGCGAGCAGCACCAGCATTGAGCCGATTAAGCCGAGTCGCAAATCCAGGATTGATAGTCGAATTCTCAATTTGTTAGTTGGTTAGTATTGGATCTTGTTCAATAGCGCGAAGCGCCGCATACACTTCTGCAGTCTGTCTTCGAGTATCCTCGAAGCCGCCCGACGTATCGATTCTATAATCGGCGAACTTCAACTTCTCTTCCTGCGTCATCTGGGCCGCAATTCTTTTCTTAGACTCTTCCTCCGAGAAGTTGTTCCGCGTCATCAATCGTTGCAACCGTATCTCGGGACGGCAAAACACTACGATCAACTTATCAAAGCGCTTGCTTCCTCCTGATTCGATCATCAATGCAGCATCAACAACGCCAATCCCGTGCGGATCTGCTGCTTTCCATTCCTGCAAGATCAGATCCTGGCGGTCGATAATGAAGGGATGAAGGATCGAGTTTAGAAGTTGCCGTTTTTCTTCATCGCCGAAGACCAAAGCCGCCAACGTTCGCCGATGTAAAGTGCCATCCTCAGCTAAAACCCCCGGGCCAAAGGTATCAACAATCGCTCTTAGACCCGGTTGCCCAGGTGCGACCACCTCACGCGCGATCTCGTCTGCATCGACGACATGGCAGCCAAGTTCCTGCAGGACGCCCGTCACGAACGTTTTTCCAACTCCTATCGATCCTGTCAGTCCGACTCGCAGCATGGGGAACTCGCAGGCGGGACCTTTAATGGCCGAGGAAGCCCAATTTAGCGCATCCCTTCTAAACTCAGCCGAGCGGCTCTTACCGTATTGCTCATCAACATCGCCACAGTTAATAGCCCGACGCCTCCCGGCACGGGAGTTAAATGTCCAGCTATCCGGCTTGCCTCGCGAGGGTTTACGTCGCCCACCAGGGTGTAACCACGCTTAAATATTGTCTCTAAACGCCGAGTAAGATCACTGTCGAAGAGGTCACGGGCTGATTCCTCATCGCAAACCTTGTTCATTCCTACGTCGATAACAGTTGCTCCCGGCTTGATGTGTCCACCACGGATGAAGCCGGTCCGCCCAATAGCCACAACCAGAATATCAGCCTGACGCGTGATTGCCGGTAAGTCCCTCGTACGTGAATGACAGATTGTGACGGTGGCATCGTTTTGTAGCAGAAGCTGCGCCATCGGTCTCCCAACGATCTGGCTGCGGCCCACCACACAGGCATTCGCGCCACCAATGTTAATGCCGTTCCTGTTCAGTAATTCCATCACGCCCGCCGGCGTGCACGGTACAAATCGCGGCCGGCCTATCGCCAGTCTGCCGACGTTCTCAGGATGAAAACCATCAACGTCCTTAGCCGGACTGACAGCTTCGATAATCGCGGCCTCATCAATTGCCCTGGGCAGTGGCAACTGCACCAGAATTCCATGAGTATCATCGCGCGCATTAAGCGAAGCGATCACGTTAAGCAGCTCGCCTTGGCTTGTCGTCGCCGGCAGATGATTGTGTTCGGATCGGATTCCCACCTCTTCGCACGCACGAATCTTATTCTTGACGTACACCTCCGACGCAGGATCATCTCCTACACGAACGGCTGCCAGCGCAGGCTTGAGCCGATACAGATCCCAGAGGATGCGAATCTCTGCAGCCACTTCATGTTTAATCTGTTCGGCGACAGGCGCGCCATCAAGCAAGGCTGCTCGGGAGTATTCAGGATTTTTTACTTGAGGGTTCATGATTTAGGAGTCACAGGTGACAGGTGACAGGTGACGGTCACAAGTTAGAAAGTCACCCGTCCCGCTCGTCGTATTACTTGTCACTTCTCAGTGTCACGCGTTCCGACTACTTGTCAGTTGTCAGATGTCACATCATAATTCCATACGTGCAGCGAAAAGCAAACGTAGCATCCCTTACACTAACACTTCTAATAGTTCCTTTCCTTTCCCTTTCAGTTCAAGCCCAGACGACTGAAGAGCTTCATCATAAGATTCGCAGTGCAGTTGACTCCCACGATGTCCACAGTGCGGTCGCTGAATTACGCGCCTTGCAAACGGCAAATTCTCGCCTGTTCTCAATAAACAATTACGACTATCTGCTCGCAAGGCTAACTGAGCAAACCGGCGATGGAGCAGCTGCGCAGGCGAATTATCAAGCCGTGCTTGCTCGCAATTCAGTACTCTCGGGCTACGCGCAATGGCGGCTCGCGCAGCTTGCCCGAACAAGCGGTGACCTCGTCTTGGAGCGAGAACAATTGCGGCGGTTTATTACGACTGCGCCGCCGGCCGCGCAGCGAGAGGCGGCAATTCTGAGGCTTGGTGAAAGCTCCTGGGAAAGCGCCGATTACAGTGGAGTTATTGCTTCTCTTCGTTCGCTTCTAACCTCGACAAACGTCGCTACAGCTCGCGGGGCGAGGAGTCTTACCGCGCAGGCGTTGAATCGCGCGGGCAAGGTTGCCGAGGCTCGCATATTGTTCACCAAGCTGTTATTCGAAATGCCTGATGCTTCGCGTCCCGACGACTTAGCACTCGCGGCGGTGCGGGAGCTGGATGCACTGGATGACAGCACGGGCGCATCGCCTCAACTCTCCGAAGCCGATCGGCTGTTGCGAGCATCCATCTATCAGTTCAATCGGGATTTTGAGGGCGCGCGAAAGCATTATGCTTCGGTGGCTGAGAATAGCGTTGGCAGACCCACCGTCCCGAATGCCGTATATCAGATCGGCCGCGGCTACTACCTTCAGGGCAAATACGACGAAGCTCTGAAGCACTTTGGGAGGGTGATCCAGGAGTCTCCAGATAGTTCAAGTGCGCGGGATGCTTTGAGTTTCACTGCCGGCGCCCTCAACCGTCTCAAACGCACTGACGAAGCGTTGGCTGCCTACAAGCAATTTATTAGCCGCTATCCAAACGCGCCGAACCCGGAACGCACCTACCTGAATATCATTGACGCACTACACGAAGCAGGTCGCCATAAAGAAGCTCTCGACTGGGTTCAGGAGACGCGCGCGCAGTTCTCAGGTCAGCTGGGTGCGACGCTCGCCCTGTTTGCGCAATTGCGAATCAACCTGGCCCAGGGCAACTGGCCTGCTGTGGTCGCAGACGCCGCAAGGTTGAAGGCATTTTCGGATCTTGGCGGGACTCGCGTACCGAGCGGGACAACGACAGCGGAAGTTACTCTGCTTCAGGCACTCGCACTGGAACAACTCGGCAGGACTCCCGAAGCCATCGACTTGTATCTCTCGATTGCCGACGGCAGAAATGAATATTACGGCCAACGTGCCACTGCCCGCTTGCGGGCGCTGGGCCTCGATCAAAAAACGCAAACTGCGATCGAGTCTCGCCGGCAAGCACAACTCTCAACCGCAAAACAACTCAAGACTGAACCTGATAAAGCCCGGAGTGCTGCTTCGGTGGCTTTGCGTCTTTCGACCTCTACTGAATCGCGAAATGAAGCCCTCGCTATTCTGAAAGAAGCCTATCAAGCACTGCCTGGATATTCCTTTCCGGCGCTGAAGCTGGCTCCGCTCGGGCGCCAAAAGATTTTGAGCGATGATTCATTGCCCGCACCGCAATCGCCGGCCGAGGAACTGTTTTTTCTCGGTCTCTACGACGAAGCTGTGCCCGCGTTCACCGCCAATAAGCTGTCACAGTCTGAAAAGGCTGAAATTTCACCAGGCTCGGCCGATATGAATTACACGATCGCACTATTGTCTCTGCGCGGAGGGCTCGCCAATCGAGCGGTCCGTTTTGCAGAGTCGATCTGGCGGCCGATACCTGCGGATTATGTACTTGAGCTGGCGCCTCGCGAGCTCGCAGAGTTGCTTTATCCCGCGCCGTATCGCGAGTCGTTAATGAAGCATGCACCACCACGCGACATCGATCCGCGATTGGTGCTTGCTATTGCACGACAGGAGTCACGTTTCATGTTCGAGGCGAAATCTGTTGCGGCCGCGCGAGGGATGATGCAGTTTATTCCAGAAACTGCGCACGAGATGGCGCGCCAGCTCGGCAAGCAGAATTTTAGACAGGACGAACTTTATGAGCCGGACACAGCGGTGCTGTTTGGCGCCCAGTACCTTGCCAGTCTGTTTGTCCAGTTTCCCGGTCAAACCGAAGCAGTCGCGGCAGCCTACAACGGTGGGCCCGATAACGTTGCCCGCTGGATTGCGAGGTCGCGTTCGAACGTCCCTGAGCGCTACGTCCCCGAGATCGGCTTCACACAGACCAAGGACTATGTCTTCCGAGTGATGACCAACCTGCAAGCGTACCAACAGCTCTATCCGCAGCTTCAGAAACAGTAATACGTCAAATGAAGAACAGACGCGTCGGAAAAGTATTTTTGCATTTCTTTCTTACCTTCGCCCTGGCGGGCGGATCTGCTTGCGACAGTCTTTCTGGCGCTGATCCACGTTTTGCACTTTCCGGAAGCGAAAAGCGTCTGGAGCTTCGAGGCAAGATCGTCAGCGTTGACAAGGACAATCAGCAGATCACGGTTGATCACGAAGAGGTCAAGGACTTCATGCCGGCGATGACGATGCCATTCACTCTGAAAGACGAATGGGCATTCGAAAAATTAGGTCCAGGCGATCAGATAGCCGCGGCTTTGATCGTGGACGGCCCCAGAGCGTGGCTTGAGGACATTGTGATCACCAAGGCACCGAGCGATTCATCCGCAGGTAGCAGTGGAGCCGCGGCGTCGGCAAAGGTTGGCGATGAGGTCCCGGATTTTCGACTGGTTAATCAGGATGGAAAGCAGATCAGTCTTCATAATTACCGGGGCAAGGCATTGGTGCTGACATTCATCTACACGCGCTGCCCGATTCCAGACTATTGCACGCAGATGAGTAACAACTTCGCGCAAATTGAAGGGCAACTCCAGAAAGATCCGCAGTTACGGAGCAAGACTCACCTGCTGAGCATTTCAATCGATCCTGAATATGACACGCCCGCAGTCCTGCGAAGTTATGGCGCTGCCCACACCGGCAACTACTCCGAAGAAAAGTTTCGTAACTGGGAATTCGCTAGTGGAACGAAGGATGAAGTTAAGGGAATCGCACAGCATTTCGGGCTTCAATATTTTCAGGACAGCGATCAGATTGTGCATGGATTGCGGACCGCGATTATCCAGCCGGATGGAAAAGTTCTGAAGGTCTATGAAGGAAATGGATGGAAGGCGGAAGAGGTGGTGGAGGATTTGAGGAAGCTTTTAGAAATGAAGCCCGCGACCTGAGAGCTTTCGAATGCTTCCTTGGGACCGCGGGCGGCCCGCCCGCACAACGTGCTATACCAAACAAGGAAGCTGGAAAAAGTGAGTCTAATTTCGCGGAGGTGTTGCTTGGCGGGCGCGCCGCCCGCGGTCCGTGTGAGGCGCCACAGGAACTAGGCGCCCTTTATTTTCCTAATCTCTTCGGTTAACACGGGCACTGCCTCAAATAGGTCGCCCACGATGCCGTAATCGGCGATATCGAAGATCGGCGCTTCGGGATCCTTGTTGATTGCAACGATCGTACTTGAGTTCTTCATTCCCACCAGGTGCTGAATGGCGCCCGAGATTCCCAGCGCAACATAAAGCTTTGGGGCAACTGTCTGACCCGATGATCCAATCTGGCGATCAATCGGCAACCATTCAGCGTCGCATATCGGACGTGAAGCCGCTATATCTCCGCCGAGAGCTTCCGCCAGCTTCTCAGCCAGCGCGATGTTCTCTTTGCTCTTGATGCCGCGACCGATTGCTATGATTACGTCGGCCTTCGAGAGATCGACTGCTGCCTTAACTTCCTGGAATGGCGGCTCAGGAGACATACGAACGTTACCGACTTCCACCGGCATGGTCTCAACGGGTGCAGCACCACTTCCCTTCGCAGCTTGATCAGCTCGAAACGAGCCTGACTGAAATGTCGCGAACGTCGGCGGTTCACCGTCTGACACGACGTCCGCGTCAAGCTTGCCGAGGAAGATGCGGCGCGTAAATGTGATGGCGCCATCCGCCACCTGGGCTCGCACACAGTCGCTAATCAGCGACTTTTGAAAACGCGCTGCGAGCTTCGGCGCGTAATCGCGAACGAGGTAGGTGTGCGACATCACGATCAGTTGGGGATCGGTCTGGCGAATAACCTGCTCCATAGCGCCCGCATAAGCATCGGGAGTGTAGGCCGCCAGCTTGTCACTGTCGGCATAAACAACCTTTGCCAGATCGTACATCGCTACTTCCTGAGCAAGGTTTTCCACGCCTGAGCCAGGCACAACCGCACTCACGGTCTGTTGCAGCTCGCCACCGAGGCTTTGCGCCGCCGCGATCGCTTCAAGGGACGTTTTGTTCAAAACGCCATCGCGATGTTCAATAAAAACCAGGATTCCGCTACTCATTCAACTCCTCAAAACTCTTTTCGGAAAGTCCACTCTGACGAATAATCGAGGTGCTAAAACACTCGTGCCTCGGTATGCAGTTTCTCGGCCAGCTCGACGGCTCCAGCCTTCGCATCGCCATTTCCAAGGAACTGAGTCTGCTTCGTTTTCTGAGGGAAGTAGATCTTCTCGATCCGTTGATGGGAAGGACGATTAACGGTTTCCGCTGAAGGCGTTACTTCCTTAATCTCTTTCTTCTTTGCTGCCATGATCCCCTTCAGGGTGGCGTAACGAATCTGACTGATGCCTGACTGGATAGTTAAGAGCGACGGCAGAGGCATTGTGTACCACTGATACCAACCGCTTTCGAGTTCGCGTTTGACCCGCAGCTTATCGGCGGACGCATCGAGTTCGATCACGATGGTGGCGTGGGGAAGGTCCAGGAGCTCGGCCATTATCACGCCGGTTTGAGAATAACCGTAATCATCGGATTGCAGTCCGGTGAAAACCAGATCTGGCTGTTCATCTCGAATCGCATCTACCAAAACTGTTGCCGCGGCATAAGGGGACAGATGCGCCAGGTTGTCGCCAACTACGTGAATGGCACGATCTGCGCCACGCGCAAGCGCGTCTTTGATGACGCTCTTTACACGTTGCGGTCCCATCGAACACACGACAACTTCGCCCCCGAGCTTCTCTCTAACGCGCAGCGCTTCTTCGAGCGCGTAGCCGTCGGACTCGCTCACTTCAAACGAGAGATCGCCCTCCTCTATCCAGGTGTTGTCTTTGTTAATTCTCAGGATCGCGTCTTTATTCGCGACCTGTTTCATCATGACAATTATCTTCATTTTGCTTTCGCCGTTTTACTTTAGTCAGCGTGAAACTTGTTTTGGTCTTTGGTTTCTTGCGAAAGTTGAAATCAAGTTTGGCTTAGGAGGATCAAAGTCGAAGACCAAGACCCAGGACCAAGGGCCAAAGACCTATTCCTTATACCGTTTGAACAACAACGCTGCGTTCGTGCCCCCGAAACCGAAACTGTTTGAGAGCGCATAATCGACGACAGCCTCGCGCGGTTCGTTCGGAACATAGTCGAGATCGCAGTCAGGATCCGGATTGACGTAGTTAATCGTCGGCGGCAGCGTGTTCCGGTAAATGGCCAGCACTGAGAAAACACTTTCGATACCTCCAGCCGCCCCCAGGAGATGTCCCGTCATCGACTTCGTGGAGCTCACTGCAAGTTTGTACGCATGGTCGCCAAAGGTTTTCTTAATTGCCAGCGTCTCAAACTTGTCGTTATATGGGGTGGAAGTGCCGTGAGCATTGATATAGCCGACCTGTTCTGGAACGACCCCGGCATCCTTCAAAGTCTTTTGCATCGCTCTTATTGCGCCCGACCCGGTTTCGTCCGGCATCGTTAAGTGAAAAGCGTCGGCGGTTGCGCCGTAGCCGACAATTTCGCCGTAAATTCGAGCGCCGCGGCGCTTGGCTGCTTCCAGTTCCTCGAGAATCAGAATGCCGGCGCCTTCACCGATCACAAAGCCGTCACGATCGCGCTCAAACGGTCTCGAGGCGTGCTGCGGATCATCATTGCGGGTCGAGAGCGCCCGCATCGAAGCAAAGCCCGCAACGCTCATCGGAGTTATCGCAGACTCGGCGCCGCCACAGATCATGATGTCTGCGTCGCCGCGTTCGATAATCTTAAAGCTGTCGCCGATTGCATGAGCACCTGCCGCACAGGCGGTTGCTGTGGCCGAGTTGGGCCCCTTGGCGCCGAAGCGAATAGAAACCTGCCCCGCCGCCAGATTCACAATTGCGGAGACGATGAAGAATGGAGAAACCCGGTCGGGTCCATCATCGAGCAGTTTCGAGTGTTCTCTTTCAATAGCCCAGAAATCTCCGATGCCGCTGCTGATGTAGGTCCCGGCATTTTCACTGATGTCGGGCGGAAACCTTCCATCTTCGGTTAGTTGAAAACCCGCATCAGCCATCGCTTCGATCGAAGCGGCAATCGCGTAATGAATAAAGGCGCCCATCTTGCGCGCCTCTTTCTTGGGAATGAATTTTAGAGGATCGAAGTCCTTTACTTCGGCCGCAAATTTGACCGAAAACTTCTCCGTGTCAAACTTCTTGATAAAGTCCACGCCGTTGTGGCCCTTCATCAGCGCCGACCATGTCTCCTCAACCGTATTACCTACCGGTGTTACAAGTCCGAGGCCTGTGATCACAACCCGACGTGTCAAATTATGACTCCTTGAAAGCGGTAACAAGTGACGAAGCCAGGTAACCTAGTCCGTAGTCTGTGGGTCCGATGTCCGTTGTTTCTTTGGCCGAATTAAATTGTTGCCGGATGTGCAACGGACAACGAACGACGAACTTATTGCTTGACCCGTCACGGTCACTATTTCTTATGCTGATCGATATAGTTATACGCGTCGCGAACACTCTGGATCTTCTCGGCGTCTTCATCGGGAATTTCGATGCCGAATTCCTCTTCAAACCGCATGACGAGTTCGACGGTATCCAGTGAGTCGGCGCCCAGGTCGTCAATAAACCGCGCGTTGGGCGTAACTTCATTCTCGTCGACGCCCAGTTCGTCAACGATGATCTGCTTAACTTTATTCTCGATCTCTTGATCGGGCATTTCGTTTTGCTCCTCTGTGATTAGTAATTGCTCAATTTCCAACGAGGTTCGCGCGAGTCGTACCTAAACTCTCCGAGTCCTCAACATTCAGACATTTCACTTCGCGACTAATCTGTCGCATTAAACCGCATAAGACCTTCCCAGGGCCAATCTCGACGAAGGAGCCAACTCCTTTACGGAGCAACAGCTCCATTGATTCCAGCCAGCGAACCGGCGCCGAAACTTGTCGCACCAGAGCGTCGCGAGCAGCCTTGCCGCTGTTAACCGCCTGAGCATCGACATTTGTGACCACAGGTGGTTCCAGATCTTGAAAGTTCAGTTTTCCGAGGTCGATTGCTAATCGCTCTTGCGCCGGCAACATCAACGAGCAATGAAATGGCGCGCTGACATTCAACCTGACTACTTTTTTGGCGATGCTCCTGAGAGATTCAGATGCCTGCGTGACGGCGTCTGCGTCTCCGGCAATCACGACCTGATTCGCAGAGTTAATGTTTGCCGGCGAGCATACCAAGCCGTTCCGTGCTTCTGAACAAATGCGCTCAATCTCGCTTAACTCTCCGCCAATTACAGCAGCCATTGCGCCTGAGCCGACGGAAACCGCCTCCTGCATGTAGCGCCCCCTTTGCCGGACCATCCGAACTGCGTCGGCAAGTGAAAGCGAACCGGCGGCCACGTTTGCCGAGTATTCGCCAAGACTATGTCCTGCAACAAAGGTTGGGGACGGCTCACTCTCAGCCTGGAACGCACGCAATGCGGCTACTGAAACGGTCAGGATAGCGGGCTGAGTGTTTTCCGTAAGCTGCAGATCCGCCGCAGTTCCCTCAAAGCACAACTTGGAGATCGAAAAGCCAAGCGCCTCATCTGCTTCTTCAAAGACCAGACTGGCCGCCGCGAAGTTCTCCGCTAAATCCTTGCCCATGCCCGGATGTTGTGAACCCTGTCCGGGAAAAAGGAAGGCAATTCCAGCATTGTTGATGGTCATGTAGAACTTCGAACCGATCTCGATTCACCAAACCCGATTGTGTTGACGAACTGCCGGATAGGAATGGCTTCTACCAGCGCATCGCAACCCCACCCCAGGTAACACCGCCTCCAAAAGATGTCATCAAAACGAGGTCACCTTCCTGAAGTTTTCCCGCCTCCACACACTCGTCGAGTGCAATTGGAATCGAAGCCGACGAAGTGTTCCCGTGCATCGCGATGTTTGAATACACACGTTCATTCTCAACGTCCAGCTTGCTGGCTACCGCATCGGTAATTCTCTGATTGGCCTGGTGCGGGATGAAAAGTTTGACATCGGCAGCGGTTGAGCCTGCTTCCTGAAGGACCTCGCGCGATATATCAGTCATCGAGCGCACTGCGACTTTGAAGAGTTCGTTCCCCTTCATCTTAAAAAAATGATCGCCGGCCGCCAGCGTTTCAGCGCTGGGCGGCAGACGAGTGCCGCCACCTGGTGAAAACAGCTGTTCCTGATAACGGCCGTCCGACTTTATCTTTGTGGCAAGAATCCCTCGATCTCCCTCAACTAGCCCAAGCACCGCGGCTCCAGCCCCATCTCCAAAAAGGACGCAGGTGTGGCGATCGGTGTAATCGACATACTGGCTCAGGATCTCAGCACCAATTACGAGTGCAAATCTTGCCTGGCCGGTGCGAATCATCGAATTAGCCAGTGTCACGCCATACAGAAATCCGGAGCAGGCAGCTACAACATCCATTGCCGCGGCATTGTTTGCTCCAAGTTCCGCCTGAATGATGCAACCAGTCGATGGCAGTATCTGATCCGGGGTGACGGTTGCACAGATGATGAGATCAATATCAGAGGGGTCAAGCCGAGCGCTTTCGATTGCCTGCCGACCGGCGCGTACGGAAAAAAGTGATGTGTACTCTCCGGGGCCGGCCTTGCGGCGCTGCTTGATGCCCGTACGAGAAGTTATCCACTCATCTGAGGTTTCTACAATCTTCTCCAAATCGGCATTCGTCAGAATGCCTTCAGGATAAGAGTGTCCGGTTCCCAGAATTCCGGCGCGTTGATTTGCCATCTAATTCCTCTACTTGCTGAAGCGGACGGTAATAGTATCCAGTTAAAAAAAAAAAGCCAAACTCAATTGTCCGAAGCCGCTTCAGCGAGCGCTTGCGATGCGTTTGTTTCGGCAATGCCGCGTTCAATTCGTTCGCCCGCGTGATTCTCTGAAAACTCTTTCACGTTACGAATTGCGTTGCGAATGGCCCGAGCATTGGACCTTCCGTGCCCTATCACCACAATCTGACGCACTCCTAAAAGCGGCGCGCCGCCGTATTCGGAGTAGTCGAGACGCTTTTTGATGTTGCGAAAAGCGGGCTTGGCGAGCATCGCTCCAGCCTTGGTCACTGCCGAGGCGGTCAACTCTCTCTTAATCATCGAGAGCATCGCTTCGGTTAACCCCTCGGAAAGCTTGAGCATTACATTGCCGGTGAATCCGTCCGTGACAATCACATCAACTGCACCGGAGAAAACATCGCGGCCCTCGACGTTTCCCACGAAGTTCAACGTGCTCATCTGTCGTAATAGTGGGAAGGCTTCCTTGGTCAAGTCATTTCCCTTGGCCTCCTCTTCACCGATGCTCATGAGCGCAACTGCCGGCTTTATGGTCCCGAGGACGGCTCGCGAGTAAGCGTCTCCCATGATGGCAAACTGAACCAGGTGCTCCGGCTTGCACTCGGAGTTGGCCCCAACGTCGAGCAACAAAGTCGGCTTTGTAGACTTTGTCGGAATTAGCGCTGCCAATGCTGGCCGATCTACTCCCGGTAACATCCCGATAACCATCTTTGCCGTGGCCATAGCGGCGCCGGTGTTGCCCGCTGACACAAACCCATCGGCCCGACCTTCGGTAACGAGTTTCGATCCGATTCTCAAGGAGCTCTTCTTTTTACGTCTTACCGAGGTTGCCACGGGATCGCCCATGGCAATAACTTCCGCAGCTTCCACAAACTCTATCCCGCGGTCTCCATCACCTCGCCACCCACAGCGGCGGAGTTCTGGAACCACCTTTTCAGGTTGGCCCACGAGGATGACCTGAACGCCAAGGTCGCGTGTAGCAGCCAGGGCTCCATCAATTTCTGCATGGGGAGCATGATCACTTCCCATCGCGTCGAGAACGACTTTCCCCGTCAGACGGGTCTCGGTCTTCGACTGATTTCGCACAGGCTTTAACTTTTGGCCGAGCTAGGATTGTTCTACTTGTACAACTTCGCGCCCATTGTAGAAACCACACTTGGGGCATACGCGATGTTGCAGGCGAGGCTCCTGACAGTTAGGACAGAGGCTGGTCTGCGGAGCGCGCAGGGCGTCGTGTGCCCGCCGCTTACCGCGTCTGGCTTTGGAATGTCTTCGTTTTGGATTTGGCATGATTACTCCGTTCGTAAAATAGTGATTCGTAAGTCGTGAATCGTCAGTCTGGTAGTTCAATTCAGCGATTTACGATTTACGATCCACTAGTTTCCTTAATTCAGCCCAACGCGGGTCAGTTTCCGTTCCATGGCACGCACAGGCTCCCAGATTCAAGTCAGCGCCGCATGTCGGGCAAAACCCCTTGCAACTATCCCGGCAAAGCGTCTGCGAGGGGACCGCGAGCTCCAGTTGCTCGCTAACGATCTCATCCACGTCGATCGTTTCACCATCAAATACCGATAGATCGAGATCTTCTTCCGTCAACTCAGCCGTTTCTAATGCTTGATATTGGGCTGTTGTGACGTATTCCAGATGGAACCTTGGCGCGATTGCCAAGCCCAATATTTGCAAACAGCGATCACACTCGACCTGGACAGCAGCTTCCAAATACCCAACGACGCTCAGCTTTTCACCGTTACGTCTGATCTTTCCCGAAATCTTTACGGGACCAGCTAGATGCAGCCGATCATCGAGGAGGGTTAGTTCCTCGGGACCGTAGGTGTGGGTGAACTGGCCCTTTGAGCTTTCAAGACTGGCTAGCCCAATTTGCATCGAGTACTACTCTATTTCAACTAGCAATATTTTGCAGCCTGCGCACAAAGGGCTCATTATAGTCAGCAAAAACGGGCTGTCAACGTGACCGACCTGTCGGAATCGGGGTCCGAATTCAACGCCACACATCCCGAGGGCATATTTTGAATGCCTGTTTGGAGATGTAAAAAGTCAGGGCGGAAGGCGAAAAGGTGACTCTCAAGTGTCGACCGTCATAAACGCAGTCAACGCATCCTGCCGCAGAAGCTCGGCAAGCCGGCGATCGCAACCGGTAATAAGCCGGCGCGAATTTGAACTCGACAGCTGAAACAGCGGCGCGATTTCGGGGGGGCCAGATACTTGCCGTTTTCGACGAGTTTTTGCCGGCTCGGCATTGCCAGACTTTTCGAATGCCTCGCGCGCCAGAGTTTCCTGCCCGCATCTTTGGTAGGTTAGCGCGAGAAGGTACAAAGCTTCACTGTAGTCACCGTCCATCTCAATTGCTTTTCGTAAATGGCGTGCGGCAAGCGAATCGCGACTCAACTGGAAATACAAGCAGCCAAGAGCGTAATGAGCCTCCGGTGAGGGCTTGCTCGCCAACGCCCGCTTGAATTCGCGAAGCGCCTTTTGCCAGTTCTCTTCCGCTATAAACAACCGGCCTAGACCATAATGAGCCGCGAACGAGGATCCGCCCAATCGCGTAGCGCTACTTAATAAGGCTTTTGCTCGTTCAGTCTCACCCTCATCTGCACAAGTCAAGCCGAGTAGTAAAGAAACCCGAATGTCCTCGGGCGCGATTTCGTACGCCCGCCCCAAATAGCTTTGCGCGAGTCGGGTCTTTCCGTTTCGAAAAAACTGCTCGCCGACAAAGGAAAGCAGCGGCGCATTTTTAGCGTCAATTTCCACGGCGCGCTGTAACGAACGTACACCCCGTGGAGACTGGCCATCCTCGATGAACAAAAATCCCTCGTTGATGAATTGCTCAAAGGTGTGCCGCGTCCGGCCTCGATATCCTGCCAGAATCCTGACGCGCAACTCTTCACGACGGGCGCTCTCTTCCTGTTCTTCCGCGTCCTTCTGACAACGATCGTTCCACAAGCGCTCGAGGCGGCCACGTTCAACGATCCCATCTTCGCTAAGCAGCGCGACCAGCGCGTTGACAAGTGCGCGATCGAAATATGCGTTCTGTGCCTGGCGAAGTAACAGATCCAATCCGCGTTCCAAGCGCCCGGTCAGACGCGCCAGACGGTTTTCGAGCGAGGAAATACGTTCGAGCAAGTGCTCTTCAGTGGACGCGCTGACGTCTACGCCGTCGTATCGCGCCGCCGGCGGCTCGACAACGATCATCAGTCGTGTTCCGCAACGTGCACAGAAATCCTGGCCCAGCGGATTCGCTGCAAGGCATTTCTGGCAATAGTGTGCGATCTGAGCCATTAGTAGATCTTTGATGTCCGGACTTGAATATTAGCAAACCAAAACAAATCAGGAATACTCGTAAAAGCCGCGACCGGTTTTGCGACCCAGCCAGCCGGCATCTACGTAACGTTGTAACAATGGGCACGCGCGATACTTTGGATCACCGAAACCGTCATACAGAACGTTCATGATCGCCAGGCAAACATCCAGTCCGATGAAATCAGCCAACGTTAGTGGTCCCATTGGATGATTCATTCCGAGCTTCAAAATTCCATCGATACTCTCGCGCGATGCCACGCCTTCGTACAAGGCAAAGACGGCCTCGTTGATCATCGGCATCAAGACGCGATTGGAAATAAATCCCGGGGAGTCCTGGCAATCAAGCGCGGTTTTCCCGAGCTTTTCCGTCAGCTCGCGCACTCTTTCATAGGTTTGGTCTGAGGTTGCCAACCCACGAATGACCTCAACCAATTTCATCGCCGGCACCGGATTCATGAAGTGCATGCCTATGACTTTATCGGGCCGCTGCGTGGCTGCCCCGAGTTTCGTGATTGAGATTGCTGACGTGTTTGACGCAAGAACGGCTTCGCGAGACGTGATTTGATCAAGGGCCCGAAACACTTCGGTTTTGACCTTTAAATCTTCCGTGACCGCTTCGATGACGAATGATGCAGGTCGCAACGCTTCCTTGTCGGTGGCAATACTGATGCGCGAGACTATGGATTGCTTATCCTCCGCGCTCAACCGGTCCTTATCAACGTCGCGCTGCAGGCTCTTATCGATCGTCACGAGGCCAAGCTGCAGTAACTCATCTTTCACGTCGCGTAACACGACCTTATAACCTGCTCTCGCGGCAACCTGCGCGATACCGGCTCCCATAGTTCCTGCACCTACCACACCAATGATCTCAGTAGCCACGACTATTTGTTTGCCCTTTATCGCCAGTCAGGCGGCGCAACCGGGGGTATGTAGTTCATTTCGCGCTGTTTTGAACCCGTCGATATCCAGGGCGGCGGCGCGGGAGGTAACGCAGTCGCCGGTCTTACGTTGTCGTACAACAGCCGGCCCTGATCACTGAAAATAAACCAGAGGGTATAGATACAAAGCGCCGTGCCGAATGGGAAATTCATTCCGTCGGTGACGGCCGCAACAATACTCGCGGTTCGGGCCCATCTTTTTCGCTTAAGCATTGCATAACCGGCCAGAAACGATGGTATCGATAAGACAATATTAATAACGACGAAAATCACCAACACTACGCCGAGAATTCCGGCACCGAGTAGGTCGTCCGCGGCCGCTGCGCTGATGCCGATAAACAACAACAAGATCACTGAGATCAGCGCTATCAAACCAACCCCCAGAATTCCATAGGCGAGATGGATGATTCCCAGAATCTTGTTGTGATCAGTTCCGGCCATCTATCTCTCCACCGCCATTGAAACTGCGTTTCCGCCGCCCAGACATAACGCCACTATTCCGCGGTGTGCATTCCGGCGCTTCATTTCATAAAGCATTGTAGTTAACAGTCGGGAGCCTGACTGGCCAATCGCATGCCCTAAGGCCACGGCACCTCCGTTCACATTCACCTTCGCGGGATCAAGACCGAGCTCTTTAACAATGGCCACGGCCTGGACCGAGAACGCTTCATTCAATTCTATTAAGTCGACTTCACTAAACGACCAGCCGGCTTTTCTCAGTACTTTTCGAATCGCTTCCACCGGCGCCATCATCACGAGTTCCGGCTCCGTACCCGACGTCGCCTGAGCCGCAATTCTACCGATTGGTTCAATTCCCATTGAGCGAGCACGCTCGAGAGAGGTCACAACTACCGCTGACGCTCCGTCATTCACACCCGGCGCATTGCCTGCGGTCACACTCCCATCTTTCTTGAATGCAGGCTTCAGTTTTCCCAGCGCTTCAAGCGAGGTGTCCTCGCGAACAGTTTCATCTTCGGCGAAGACTACTGCGGCCCCCTTCTTCTGCGGGATCTCGACCGGGACGATCTCGCTTTTGAAGTAGCCAGCCTTAATCGCAGCGGCGGCTTTCCGATGGGAGTTCAAAGCGTACTCGTCCTGTTCAGTGCGCGAGACGTTCCAGCGCTCCGCCACCACTTCCCCAGTGCAACCCATGTGATAGTCGTTAAAAGCGCACCAGAGTCCATCCTGAATCATGGAATCGAGTAGCTGCCCGTGGCCCAAGCGATATCCCTGCCGTGCTTTGGGAATGAGATACGGAGCATTACTCATCGACTCCATCCCACCAGCGACGACAATTTCCGTATCACCGAGCTGTACTCCCTGGGCCGCCATCATGACTGCTTTAAGTCCCGAGCCGCACACCTTGTTGACGGTCACCGCCGACACGGCAGGAGGCAGCCCGCCATTCAACGCAGCTTGACGCGCAGGGTTCTGACCCAGTCCAGCCTGGATTACACATCCCATAATCACTTCATCAACATCAGCGGGGGCGACGCCCGCGCGCAATACGGCTTCCTTGACGACGAGGCCGCCAAGCTCTGTAGCTTTGAAATCTTTTAAGGCGCCGAGAAACTTGCCGACTGGCGTTCTCACTGCGCTGATGATCACCGCTTCCCTGATCGACATGATTGCTCCTCAGATAGTTTGGTCCTGGGTCTTTGGTTAGGTCTTTGCCCTCGTTCGGTGACGGGCTCGATTCGAAGTAAAAACTTCTGGTGGCTACGAAAGCTAAGACCGAAGACCAAAGCCCAGTTTCATACAACTGACCACCGACAACTGACCAACCCAATACTATCCGCCCAAATGCACCTCACGCAACGCCTCGTCAGAAAAAATGGTACGTTTGAATTGCTTTACAACCGAGTGATAGACTCGCGCGTGCTATTCAACCTTAATCATCCGTCCGGTAAACAATAATGCAGGCCTTAATTCTGGCTGGCGGCAAAGGCACTCGCCTTCGTCCGCTCACAGTCTACACACCAAAACCCATTGTTCCCATCTGCAATCGTCCCTTTCTGCTCTACCAGATCGATACGTTGCGGCGTGCGGGAATTGTCGACATAACACTCTCGCTTTCATATCAACCCAACAAGATCGAGCAACTCCTTGGCGATGGAACAGACTTTGGTGTGAAGCTCAAATACACAGTTGAGCCGCAGCCAATGGGTACAGCGGGCGCTTACAAGTTTGCCGAAGATCTCATTCGCGAACCGACGGTTGTTTTCAACGGCGACATCCTTACTGATCTGGATCTCAAAAACGTTATTCGTGAGCACAACGAGCGAAAGGCTACCGCCACGATTGTATTAACTCCCGTCGATAATCCACGCGACTTCGGATTAGTTGAGACTGAAACCGATGGCCGCATCAAACAGTTTCTTGAGAAGCCAAAGGAAGAAAAACTTCCCTGCAACACCATCAATGCCGGCACTTACATTCTCGAACCGAAGGTGCTTGATTTCATTCCCACGGGCGAGAGTCATTCCTTTGAGTACGGACTGTTTCCAGAGCTTCTACGACGCGGAGAAGCCTTCTTCGCCAACGTGCCGGCGCGAACCTACTGGATCGATCTCGGTACTCCGGAGCGTTACCTGCAGGCACATCATGATCTGCTCGCAAACCGCGTTCGACGCGTTCATTTGAAGGAACGCCGTGGAGATTTTGACGCCGCAACGGCAGCTGAGATAGATGATCTTTCGATCATCGGCGACGACTGCCAGATAAAACCCGGCGCGCAGATTGTAAATTCGGTTTTGGGCCAGGGTTCTTTTGTTGAAGAGCGCGCGCGAGTCGAGAACTCTGTCATCTGGCCACATACGCGCGTGGGTACTGCAGCGATTGTGACTAACTCAATCGTTGGCCGCGGTTGCCACATCGGTCGTTCGGCCGTAGTTGGTCCCGGCGCCGTGTTGGGCGACAAGACTTCCCTGACCGATTACACGATAACTGGAGGCGTCAAATAGTGGCGACGCCTCGCGCATCGATCAAGTTTGGTACAGACGGATGGCGCGCAGTCATTGCTCGCGAATACACGTATGAGAATCTCGAGCGAGTGGCGCAAGCTTACGCTGATTATCTCGTTGCAAATAGAACCAAATCGCTCACAGATCAATTGCTTGCGGTGGGACAGGTTACTTCAAGCGAAGCCACGGACAAGTTGTTTTCGGGAGTGATAGGCGAAGCGATCACTACATCGCCAATGCTGGTGGTGATTGGCTACGACTGCAGGTTTATGTCCGAACACTTTGCGCAGCGCGCCGCCGAAGTGATGTCGGGCAACGGCTTTCGTGTTTCCTTATTTTCGGAAGCCGCCCCTACACCGCTAGTTTCGTGGGCGGTGAAGGATCTGCACGCCGCCGGTGGCATAGTGATTACCGCTTCACATAATCCTCCTGACTTTAACGGCTTCAAAATCAAAGCGCCGTGGGGCGGCAGTGCTACTCCGGCGACAACCACCGAAGTTGAAAAACTCATCGACTTGAATCCGCCGAAGCGAGGAGAGTTTGATGCTCGAAGCGGAGAGCCACTTGAGCCGGCAATTGAAAGCTACAAAGGACAGATCGCTTCGTACATAGAAATCGATCGGTTGAAAGCCGCGAATGGCGTTTTGATCGTCGATTCAATGCATGGCTCGGGAGAGATCTGGGTTGAGAGTTTTCTTGCCGGGGGCAAGTTGAAGATTGAAACCATTCGTGGCAATCGAGATCCGCTTTTCGGTGGTGTGAGTCCTGAACCGATCGATAAGAATCTCGGCCCTTTGAAACGACGCGTGCTTGAAACAGCTGCGCTGGCGGGAGTAGCAACCGATGGCGATGCGGATCGCGTCGGCGCCGTGAACGAGCACGGCGAGACGATGACAATGCACGACGTTGTCCCGTTGATCCTTTTACACCTGGTGCGAAATCGACAGATGACAGGTGGCGTGGTGAGGACGTTCTCGCAGTCGGTTTTGCTCAAACGGATTGCGGCCGCTCACAATCTTAAGCTTCACGAAACTCCGATCGGTTTCAAGTACATCGCTGAACTTATGATGAGTGATGACATCCTGATCGGTGCCGAAGAGTCGGGTGGCATTGGTGTGAAAGGCCACATTCCAGAGCGCGATGGAGTACTTAACTCCCTGGTCTTTCTCGAAGCAGTGATGACGGCCGGCAAGCCGCCTTCAGAGCTCCTGCGCGACATTCACAAAGAGTTTGGTGAGTTTTACTTCGGCCGCACGGATCTGAAGCTGGAAGTCGCGCGCGGGATGGAATTGGTAGCGAGACTCGGTTCGAATCCGCCCGCGAACGTGGCAGATGATGTAGTGACGGAAGTGCAGACAAGGGACGGCACTAAACTGATCTTCGGCGATGAGTCGTGGCTGCTGTTTCGCCAGTCGGGGACAGAGCCGGTGCTGCGAATCTACGCAGAAGCCACCTCGATCGAAAAAGTGAACGAGCTACTCGCGGCGGGCGAGAAGATGTGACGCAACGCTGGAGGGGCGGCACTCCTTGGCCGCCCTCTCTTCTGGACATAAATTTCATCTTTCGGAAAAGGAATCTCATCGTAATGAGGGTCGGCCACGGAGTACCGCCCATACAATCTCGTTCAGCGTCATTTCTCTAATGCCGGAACTTCCAGAAGTCGAACACGTCGTACGCGCGCTGCGATCGGCAGTAATTGGGCGCGAGATTCTTGCGGCGGAGCTCAAGCTGAAACGAATCGCGCCTGGTTCATCTGTTCAAACTTTCGATAAGAAGCTGCGTAATGCACGTATCGAGAGTATCGGGCGCCGCGGGAAACACATCCTCATCAATCTCGATAACGGCCTCGTGCTCATTGTGCACTTGCGCATGACCGGGAAATTCGTCCACCTCGACAACGAACAGCAACTACTTCCACACTCTCATGTCGTGTTCCATCTCGACGATGAGCGTCGTCTGGTGTTCTGCGACATGCGGCAGTTTGGCCGGATGAGAATTGCAACTTACGCCCACGTTTTGAGAAGTCGCGAACTGAAAGACCTGGCGCCTGAACCTCTATCAGATGAATTCAGTGTGGATTATCTCCGCCAGACCGTGGCCCGTTCGCGACGTCAGGTGAAACAACTCTTACTTGATCAGACAAAGGTGCTCGGCCTCGGGAATATCTACGCAGCCGAGGCCTTATTCCTGGCTCGCATTAGTCCTTTTGCAATCTCCGCATCGCTCTCAAAGCAACGCATCCTGCGGCTGCACAAAGCGATTCAGCAGATTCTCAGCGAAGCCATCGAGAGTGGCTCTACGTTGAAGATTGATCTGGCGGATGGAAACGGAAGTTACCTTGGGAGTGACGAGCGCTTCTGGCGAGTGTACGAGCGTGAAGGTGAGCCTTGCGTTGTCTGCGGCACGCATATCCGACGTGTGGTCCAGGCGGCGCGCTCAACTTACTACTGTCCAAAGTGTCAGAGAAGGTGAAGCGAGTTTTTTATTTGCAGTGTCTTTACACCGAAGGTGTTGCGTCCTCCAGCCCAGGGTTTGCGCTATGGCGCTACCCTGGGATTGCGTCCGAAAGACTGAACCCTAGCCCAACGGGGTTGCGGCAGACTCTCTTCATTCTTTTCGAGTTCAGGCTTTCTCGCTCCGGTGGGCCGGCCCCATGACGCAACCCCGGTTGGCGTACGTCTCTCCAACTCGCGAGGTCTTACGTTAGCTGCAACACCGTCGATGTATGGCAATGCCCCTCGCTTAATCAGTTCAGCTACCCGTATAATCCCATCATGAAAATTAAGGTAGTAATTCACGAGGCTGAGGAAGGTGGTTTTTGGGCCGAAGTACCAGCCATCCCAGGTTGTGCTACTCAGGGAGAGACCTTTGAGGATCTGCTTCGGAACCTCTACGAAGCTATTGAGGGTTGTTTGTCCATTGATATTTCGCCGGCACAAGTCAGCGCAGAGGCTCGTGTGTTAGAGATCGCCGTATGATGGGCAGGCATCAGAAGACTAGTAAACCGCTCAATGAAGCGTTTCTGCTACGAGAGGAAAACGCTGACAGCCGTCAAATGAAACCCTCCGCGCTGAGTTTCTTTCTCTCCTTCTGGAATTGAATCCTAATGTCGTCTCCACCATTTTCAATATGGGTAATGGTCCGTCTCCCCGCACTATTAATTTTCGGGTAAGGGCCACAATCCGCGTCATGAAGTCAATTTCAGGTAAGGAGTTTGCCAAACTGCTCGCGCGTCATGGATGGATCTTATTACGCGTTCAAGGAAGCCATCATATTTACGGGAGAAGCAGAACTGATCTTCGCCTCTCAGTTCCAATTCATCGCAACGAGGCTCTCAAGACAGGGTTACTTAGGCACTTCATGAAGGTCGCCGGTCTTACCGAAAGCGATCTGTAAGCCCTCCTACAGGTTTTCCAGCAAAAACTCCATCATCATTGTCCGCATGTGCTTCACCAGCAACGGATCCGTCACGCCATGCCGTGACTTCGGATACAGCATCAGCTCAAATGGCTTCCCGGCTTTCTGTAGTTCATACGCAAACTGGACCGTGTTCTGCACGTGCACGTTGTCGTCGAAGTCACCGTGGACGATGAGGAGCTCCTGGTCGTCACGGAGGTTGGCGGCGTAGGTGATGGGGCTGCCGAGGTCGTAGCCCTTCGCGTTCTTCTGCGGCGTCGAGAGGTAGCGCTCGGTGTAGATGGTGTCGTAGAACCGCCAGTTCGTGACGGGCGCGACGGCCACGCCGAGGTGGAAGGTCTGCGGGCCGTCGTCGTAGAGCATCGACAGCAGCGTGAGGTAGCCGCCGTAGCTCCAGCCCCAGATCCCCATGTGGTCGGCGTCGACGTAGCTCTGCTCGCCGAACCATTTTGCCGCGGCGATCTGGTCCTCGGCCTCCATCGGCCCGAGGTTTTTGTACGTCTGCGCCTTGAACCGTTTGCCGCGCCCGCCCGTGCCCCGATTGTCGACGCCGGCCACGAGGATGCCGTCCTGCTCGGCGAGCATGGAGTGCCAGAGCCGTTCGGTGCCGCCCCACGCGTTGCGGACCTCCTGCGAGCCCGGCCCGCCGTAGGTGTGGATCAGCAGCCGATGCGCCTCGTTCGGGTCGAT
>JBGTOA010000006.1:0-43457 GCA_041742785.1 Pyrinomonadaceae bacterium
GGAGATGGTGATGCCCGGGGACAACGTGGCGATGGAGATCGAGTTGATCGCTCCAATCGCGATGGAGAAGGGACTGCGCTTCGCGATTCGTGAAGGCGGCCGCACGGTAGGCGCCGGCACGGTCTCAGAAGTCGTCGAGTAAGTAAACAAGACCAAGACCTAACGGTCGAGGAGTTATGTTGAACGAGAAAATCAGAATCAGGCTGAAGGCTTACGACCACCGCGTTCTCGACCAGTCAACCACGGAAATCGTGGAGACTGCGAAACGGACGGGCGCTCGCGTGGCCGGCCCAATACCATTGCCCACTGTAAAGAACAAGTGGACCGTGCTCCGCTCGCCACACGTCGACAAGAAGTCGCGCGAGCAGTTCGAGATCAGGACGCATAAACGCCTGATGGATATCCTCGATCCCACTCCGCAAACGGTGGACGCGCTCATGAAACTGGATTTGCCGGCAGGTGTGGACGTCGAGATTAAGGCCTTCGGGAGACAGTAAGGACATTTCCGATTGGCAATCGCCAATTGCTAATTGGACTCGGCCACGGCAAGCGGCTGAATCAATTTGTTCTGTCGGCAATAGGCAATTTGGAAGCGACAATCATGATCAACGGAATCATCGGTAGAAAAGTGGGTATGACGCAGCTCTTCGCTGCGGACGGCACGGTAACGCCTGTGACGGTGATTAAAGCCGGGCCCTGCATCGTTGTGCAAAAGAAGTCTGCTGCTGGCCCGGATGGTTATGACGCCGTCCAGGTCGGGCTGGTTGATGAGAAGCCGGTGAAGCTCAAGAACGTCACCAAGCCGATGCGCGGGCACTTTGAGAAGACTGGAGGCGGTGTTCCTCCGACCCGCGTGTTAAAGGAATTTCGGCTCGACGGCAACTCCGGCGAGATGAATGTGGGCGACAAAATCCTGGTCGATTTGTTCGCTGACGGTGAAGCTGTTGAAGTGATTGGGCAGTCGAAAGGTCGCGGGTTTGCCGGAACGGTAAAGCGTCACAACTTCAAGCGCGGTCCGGAATCGCATGGTTCGATGAACGTCCGAGCGCCGGGGTCAATTGGCGCGTCGGCTTATCCGTCGCGAGTGATCAAGGGAACACGCTCGTCCGGTCACATGGGCGATGTGCGGGTTACGGTCAAGGGGTTGACGGTTGCACGCGTCGACGCTGAGAACAACTTGCTGATGATTCGCGGCGCGGTTCCTGGCCCTAACGGAAGCGTCGTCGTTGTTCAAAAGTCCGCGGCGCGAATTAAGAAAAGGGGAAGGTCGTAATAAGTGGCTGACAAGGACCGGCTCCCGCGCTTATTTCGTCTTTTATTGTTTTGAGTCGCTTATCACACAGTTCACCTATCACTGGAGTTTGAGATGCCAACGGTTAAGGTACGCAATTTAAAGAACGAAGAGATCGGCGAGGCCGTGTTGTCTGACGCGGTTTTTGACGTGCCATACAACGAGCCGCTGATTCACGCCGCAGTTAGGAACTTCATGGCCAACGCGCGTCGGGGTACGTCAGCAACCAAGACGCGCGGCGATGTTTCCGGCGCCGGTCGTAAATTGTGGAAGCAGAAGGGCACCGGCCGAGCGCGAATCGCGTCCCTGCGTTCGCCTCTTTGGAAAGGTGGCGGCAACGTCCATGGCCCGCAGCCACGAGACTGGTCTTACAACATGCCGAAGAAGATGCGCCAGGGCGCGTTGCGATCGGCGCTTTCGGAGCGCGTTCGTGAAGGCAATGTCCTGGTGGTTGATGGTTGGAACCTCGATCAGCCAAAAACAAAAGAGTTTGTAGCGTCGCTTAAGCAGTTGGGTCTTGACGGAAAAACATTGATTGTCGATTCGCTCGATAACGAGAACCTGATTCTTTCGACGCGGAACCTGCAGCGAGCGAAGGTAGTGAATAGTTTTGCGCTGAACATTTATGACCTGCTCTATCACGAAAAGCTGGTGCTCTCGAAGGCGGCAGCGTCGGAGCTCGAGCACTTGCTTGGGCCAAAGACTGACAAGGCGGAAGCGTCGACAGGCTCGCCGGTAGAAGCTGCTGCGGAGGAGATTGCAGCGAAGCCGAAGCGCACCCGAAAGCCTAAGAAGGAGACGGCGGAATGAGAACTGTTTGGGACATCATCAAGTCGCCGGTGATTACCGAGAAAGCGCTGGTTGCCAAGGAAGAATCGCAGGACACGCGCCAGCTGCTCACGTTTAGAGTGGATCGCAAAGCCACGAAGCCTGAAATCAAGACGGCCGTGGAATCCATTTTCCAGGTGAAGGTGGATGAAGTGCGTACGATTAATTTCATGGGCAAGATGGCCCGGCGCGGTCGCTTTGAAGGTCGCAAGCCGGCATGGAAAAAAGCGTACGTCACCCTGAAGCAGGGCGAGAAACCGGTAGATTACGGCGAAGCAATCTAGGATTAGTCAGGAGTCGATTGTCGGTTGTTAGTGGGTGTCCCACGCAGCGGACCACAGACCACAGACCACGGACTAACGAAATGGGCATCAAGAAACTTACACCAACATCCCCGGCGCGCCGCTATCAAACTTATCTTACTCGTGATGAGTTAACTGCCGGCGCGAAGCCTGAGAAGTCGTTGCTCGAGCCGAAGAAGCGCATCTCCGGTCGTAACAATGATGGCCGAATTACCGTGCGCCGGCGCGGCGGTGGTCACAAGCGCTTTTATCGCATTATCGATTTCAAGCGCGACAAGGAAGGGATCCCCGGAAGAATAACTCAGATTGAGTACGACCCAAATCGTTCCGCGCACATTGCGCTGGTTACTTATCTCGATGGCGAGAAGCGTTACATCATCGCCCCGACCGGTGTTGAAGTGGGCAAGACGATTATGAGTGGTCCCGAGGCCGACATCCTTCCGGGAAACACCCTGCCGCTAATCAATATTCCTCTCGGCACGCAGATTCACAATATTGAATTGCGTCCCGGAAAGGGTGGTCAGATGGCGCGTTCGGCTGGCGCCTTCGCCCAACTCGTCGCGAAGGAAGGCAATTATGCCCAGCTCCGCATGCCTTCTGGTGAGATTCGCCGTGTGCCTTTGGTATGCAAGGCGACAGTAGGGCAGGTCGGCAATATCGAGCATGAGAATGTTTCGTATGGTAAGGCAGGCAGGTCTCGGTGGAAGGGAATTCGCCCGCACGTTCGTGGCGTGGCGATGAACCCGGTGGATCACCCGCATGGTGGTGGTGAAGGAAAGACTTCCGGCGGCAGAAATCCGGTGACGCCATGGGGCCAGCCGACACGCGGCTACAAGACCAGAAGTAATAAGCGAACGCAGAAAATGATTCTGCGGGATAGAAGAACGAAGTAAGTTCTTAATCGAGCAATCGACAGTGGAGTAACTATGGCACGTTCAGTTAAAAAGGGACCTTTCATCGACAAGAGCGTTTCGAAGGCCGTCGAGCGCGTGCGAGCCGGTGGTAACCGCCCTCCGGTTATCAAAACGTGGTCACGGCGTTCCACAATTTCGCCGGACATGGTCGGCTTGACCTTCGGAGTGCACAACGGCAAACGCCATCTGCCGATTTATGTCACGGAGAACATGGTGGGTCACAAGCTCGGGGAGTTTGCTCCGACGCGAACGTTCAAGGGCCACTCCGGCACAAAAGTCGAAAAGGCTACCAAGGTATCCAGATAGGTCTGGCGCAAATCGCGATGGAACTTACCGCTTAGCGATTAACGAGAAACGATTACGAGGTCAGTATGGAAGCGATAGCAAGTGCAAAATATCTCCGGGGGTCGGCGCAGAAGGCGCGGCTCGTCGTCGATATGATTCGCGGCCGGGACGTAAACGGCGCGCTGGCGATTCTGCGGTTTTCCAACAAGCGTGCTGCTGGTCACATTGAAAAGTGCATGCGTTCGGCGATTGCTAATGCGAATGAAGCCGCCGAGAAGGCGAACATCTCGATCGACCCCGATGATCTGTGGGTAAAGTCGGCGTACGTCGATCGTGGACCAACAAAGAATCGCCGTCGCGTGCGACCGGCGCCCCAGGGACGTGCCTATCGCGAACAGCGCCATTTTTGCCACGTCACCATTTTGCTTTCGAATGCGGAGCGTCCCGAGAAGGGCGCCAGGGGCAAGCAGGTGGACTCCAAGCCGGCGAAGCTTGTTGAGAACAAAACGCGCAAGCGAGGCGGCGCTGCAGCAGTACCGCGTGTTAAGAAAGCAGCGCCTAAGACTGCGGCTGTAAAGGCCGCCGCGCCCGCCGAAAAGAAGGCGACGAAGCGGGCTTCGAAGAAGAAGACGACCGAAGAGTAATACAACCCAGGAATTTTTGAGATCTCAAATCGAGATCTGAGATTTGAGTTCTAAGTAGGAGAAGATTGTGGGACAGAAAGTTCATCCATACGGGTTTCGGCTCGGCTACAACAAGGACTGGCATTCCCACTGGTTTGCCAAAAAACAGTATGGCGAGTTCCTGTTGGAAGACCTGCGCCTGAAGAAGGTTCTCAAGCAACGATTTGCCGGCGCCGGCGTTTCGCACGTTGATATCGAGCGTGCCGCCAACCGCTTGAAGATCATCATCTACACTTCTCGTCCGGGCATTATCATCGGTCGCAAGGGCGCCGAGATCGACAAGCTCAAAAGTGATCTTTCTTCGAAAACCGGTCGCGAGGTGTTGGTCTCAATTCAGGAGATTCATAAGCCTGAACTGAATGCCCAACTCCAGGCTGAGAAGATCGCGGCGCAGCTCGAGAAGCGAATTGCTTTCCGGCGCGCGATGCGCAAGGCCGTGGAGGAGTCTCTCAGGTTCGGTGCGCAGGGAATCAAGGTTAAGGTCAGCGGCCGGTTGAATGGCGCTGAGATCGCGCGTAGTGAGTGGCATCTGCAGGGGCAACTTCCGCTGCACACGCTCCGTGCCGATATCGACTACGGTTTTGCGGAAGCGCGGACAACGTTCGGCCAGATTGGTGTAAAGGTGTGGATTTACCGCGGGGAGATTCTGGATCCGAAAGCTGCGATGGCTCGGGGCACGGGTTCAGATCCGATTAACGAGACGCGCGTAGGTGAACGTGAGCGTCGCCCGCGCACGCGTCGTGAGCGAGAAGGCGGTTCGGACGGAAGAAGGCCGCGTGGTGAAAACGGCTAGAGACTGGTCTTTGGACTTTGGTCTTGGGTCTTTGAGAGAACAAGTCCCTGACCGGAAGTATCAACAAAGACCAAAGACCAAAGTCCAAAGGTCGCAACGAGCAGGCTACTGCTGAGATAGGGAAACGCATTAATCATGTTGATGCCGAAGAAAGTTAAGCACCGAAAGCAGATGCGCGGACGCATGTCTGGCGTCGCAACTCGTGGCAGCGAGATCAGCTTTGGTGAATACGGGCTCAAGTGCCTGGAGCCGGCGTGGATAACCGATCGCCAGATTGAAGCTGCGCGCATTGCCATGACGCGTCACATCAAACGCGGCGGCAAGATCTGGATTCGCATGTTTCCTGACAAACCGGTCACGAAGAAGCCGGCTGAAACCCGTATGGGTAAGGGCAAGGGCGCGCCGGAGTACTGGGTGGCCGTGGTCAAACCCGGTCGCATCCTTTACGAAATTGAAGGCGTCGATGAACCAACCGCGCGTGAGGCCATGCGCCTGGCGGCCCAGAAGCTGCCGTTGAAAACCAGGTTCGTGCGGCGCGCGGATCAAGAAGGAGGCGCGATCTAATGAAACGGCGCGAAGAGTTGGATAAGTATCGAGATCTTTCGGAAGATGAACTGCGTGGAGAAACCGAGCGTTTGAAGGAATCGCTCTTTCGTTTGAACTTCAAATTGGCGTTAGGGGAAGTAGATGCGGTCAAGCGAATTCGCGAGGAGAAGAAGGCGTTGGCACGCGTTCAGACTCTCGCCGGACAACGCGAGTCAGCGTCTCGCAAATAACGAGTTGCCCTGAAGGACACCGCGAACCTGGCTGTCGAGCCTGAGTTACTGAGTAAAGAAATGGCAGAAGAAGAAAAGCAAGAAGAAGTGGCGACTGTTCCAGTTGCACCGCAAGCAGAAGAGAAATCGAGCTCGCGCCCCCATCGCTCTGAAAAAGTCGGCGTGGTGGCTTCGGACAAAATGCAGAAGTCGGTCGTCGTGCGGGTTGATCGGCTGGTGCGACACACGAAGTATCGGCGATATGTGCGGCGGACCTCAAAGTTTATGGCGCACGATGAGCTCGGCGCCACCGTCGGCGACAAGGTTCGGATTGTAGAAACGCGACCGCTGTCCGCGAGAAAGCGCTGGCGCGTGGTGGAAATTGTGCAGAAGGCTGCGAAGTAAGCAGGGCCGGGTTTTGGCCTTCCAGTCTTAGAATTTCTAAGACCTGAGGACATAGACCAAAAACCAAAGGCCAAACCGGAGGTAACGACAGTGATTCAGATGCAGACCTCACTTGAGGTCGCCGACAATTCGGGCGCGCGCAGGGTCGAAATGATCATGCCCATCGGAGGCTCGACCGGAAAGATTGCCAGCTTGGGAGATCGGATCAAGGTCACTGTTAAGGAAGCGTCGCCGGATGGGACTATTAAGAAGGGTACGGTCCAGGACGCGGTTATCGTTCGCACGCGCAAAGAAGTGCGCCGGAAAGACGGAACGTATATTCGGTTCGATCAGAATGCCGCCGTGTTGATCAAAGAGGACGGCACGCCGATTGGCACGCGAGTGTTTGGTCCGGTGGCGCGCGAATTACGTGATAAGAATTTCATGAAGATTGTTTCATTGGCGCCGGAGGTTATTTAAGGATCATGGCCGGAACAAAGCGTTCAAAAATTAAGAAAAATGATCAGGTGGTGGTTATCGCTGGTCGTGATCGAGGCAAGCGCGGTCGAGTATTGGAAGTGCTTCCGGCCGAGTCGAAGGTCAAAGTGGAAGGTGTGGGCATGATCAAGCGCCATCAGAAAGCCAACCCGCAAAGTAATCGCGGCGGCGGGATCATCGACAAGGAAGCCTACATCAACATTTCAAACGTACAGTTGATAGATCCGCAATCGGGCAAGCCGACTCGCGTTAGGTATCAAAGCGGCGTTGACGGTGAAAAAGTGCGAGTGGCAGCGTCGAGCGGTCATACGATTGAAAAGTAACTGGCAAACAGCAGGTCGTCAGTCGGCAATACCGATTCACGATCACGAGGATTGAGATGGCAGCAAGGTTAAAAGAACGTTATCAGGTTGAGGTTGCGCCGGCAATTGCGAAGGAATTCGGCATTAAGAATCCTATGGCAATTCCGCGGGTCGAGAAGATTGTGATCAATATGGGGATGGGCGAAGCGATCGCGAATGCCAAAATATTGGACACTGCGGCCGATGAGATTCGCGCCGTAACCGGTCAAAAGCCGGTGATCACGAAAGCCAAAAAGTCGATTGCGTCTTTCAAGTTGCGCCAGGGCATGCCCATCGGTGTGATGGTTACTTTGCGCGGCGATCGCATGTATGAATTTCTCGATCGTTTTGTGTCGGTTGCCCTGCCTCGAGTTCGTGACTTTCGTGGTGTTTCGCCAAAGGCTTTTGATGGCCGCGGCAACTACACGATTGGCGTTCGTGAGCAACTGATTTTTCCGGAGATAGATTTCAACAAGGTCGACAAGTTGCGTGGGATGAACATCTCAATTGTTACAACTGCCCGCAATGACGAGCAGGCGCGCGCACTTTTGAAGGGTTTGGGAATGCCATTTCGGCAATAACGGAAGAGGTTAGAGGCTGGGATGCTGGATGTTAGTTCCGGCTTCCGACGCACTAACATCCAACACCTAGTGACAGGTAACTGATATATGGCAAAGAAATCAATGATTGCGAAAGCAGCACGCAAGCCGAAGTTTGCGGTTCGCGCGTACACTCGCTGCAAACGTTGCGGGCGTCCCCGCGCTTACTTGCGCAAGTTTAACTTGTGTCGCATTTGCTTTCGTCAGTTGGCGCTGGAAGGACAGATCCCCGGCGTTGTGAAATCAAGTTGGTAAGAGAACAGAGGTCGCGTGCGAGAGCCTGCGTCCGACGGCCGCCAGGAACACCTGACATCCGACAGCTAGCATCTGGAGTTTTGAGTAATGACTGATCCTATTGCCGATATGTTGACGCGCATCCGCAATGCCATCACGGCTAAGCACTCTCGCGTAGATATTCCGGCCTCTAAACTGAAGCTTGAGATCGCCCGCATTCTGAAGGAAGAGGGCTACATCAATAACTTTGTGATCAAGGGCGAGGGCCTTAAACGCAGCATACGAATTTTTCTTCGTTATGACGCGCGCGGCACGTCGTCTATTACACACCTTGAGCGAGTTTCGAGACCGGGCCGTCGCGTTTACATCGGCTCGAGCGAGATTCCGAAAGTGCTTGGTGGCTACGGCGTCAACATTGTCTCGACTTCCCGGGGACTGATGAGCGGAAAGGCCGCGAAGCGTGAAAATGTTGGCGGTGAACTGCTGGCGCAGATCTATTAAGGATGAAGGACGAAGGATGAAGGATGAAGATGGTCTTCAGCCCTTAATCCTCGAGGTTGATTATGTCGCGCATTGGAAAGAAACCGATTACGTTGCCGGCGGGCGTTAGCGTCACGATCCGTGAGCAAGAGCTGGAAGTGAAAGGGCCGAAGGGCGTTCTCAAGACGCCGGTTCCTACCGGTATCGCTTTCGAGCAGGAGGGCGGTGCACTTGTTGCGAAACGTTCGTCCGATGATCTTGCGGCGCTGCATGGATTGGCCCGCGCGCTGGCTAATAACGCCATCCTGGGAGTCACCGAAGGTTTTACCAGGCAGATGGATGTGGTCGGAGTTGGTTACAAGGCCGACGTGCAGGCCAAAAAGATTGTGTTTTCACTCGGGTACTCCCATCCGATTGAATTCCCCCTGCCCGAAGGTGTTGAAGCCAAGGCTGAGCGACTGACGACCAAGGGGAGCATCCAGCAATATCAAACGACATTGACGCTTTCGAGTATTGATAAACAAAAGCTGGGCCAGGTGGCGGCTGAGATGCATAAGCTTCGCAAGCCCGACGCCTACAAGGGAAAGGGCATTCGCTATGCGGATGTCGCGATCAAGCTGAAACCCGGTAAGACCGGAAAGTAATTGCCGATTCCAATCGCTGATGGTAATCGGAGCTAAAGGACGGATTGCAGTTGCCAACAGGCAAGCGGCAATCGCGAAGAAGACTATGGCACACACGGACAGAGCAGCAATACGAGAGGCGATTCACAGGCGAATTCGTCGCAAAGTTAAAGGCACTACCGAGCGGCCCAGGCTTGCCATCTATCGCAGCCTTAATCACATTTATGCGCAGCTGATTGACGACCTTCAGGGATTGACGCTCGTTTCAGCCGCTACAACTGAGAAGGACTTGCGCGGTGGTACCGGCGGCAATATCGAAGCCGCACAGCGCGTCGGCAAGGCGATCGCCGACCGTGCACTGGCAAAGGGTATCGAGCAAGTTGTATTTGATCGTGGTGGATACCTCTATCACGGTCGTATCAAAGCTTTGACGGACGCGGCTCGCGAAGCCGGGCTTAACAAAAGCGAAGCTGCCGAGGCGGCTGAAGATAATTCCGGGGAAGACAATTCCGGCGAGAACAAAGAACAGCAATGAGACAACCTAAACAACGTATTCCAGCACAGGGCCTCGACTTGAAAGATCAGGTAATCTCGATCAATCGCGTTACCAAAGTGGTGAAGGGTGGTAAGAACCTTTCATTTGCGGCGTTGGTCGTGGTTGGGGATGAGAGTGGTCACGTAGGGTTCGGCACCGGGAAGGCCCGTGAAGTGCCACTGGCTATCAAGAAAGGAATTGAATCGGCCAAGAAGAACCTGATCCGTGTTCCGCTCATCAATCACACGCTGCCGCATCAATTGATCGGTAAGTTTGGCGCGGGACGCGTTATGGTCAAACCGGCTTCGCAGGGAACCGGGGTCATCGCCGGTGGCGCGGTGCGCGCGGTGATGCAGGCAGTTGGCGTCCACGACGTGCGCACGAAAGTGTTGGGCTCGACGAACCCGCACAACGTTGTCAGGGCGACGTTTGATGCGCTGCTGCGGATGAAGGACCCGATGGAGTTAGCGCGTCTTCGTGGAAAACAAGTCGAAGATATGTAATCCATGATGTCGGATGTTGGTGGTGAGGAATTATGCCGAGAAAAGCCAAGAGTGTGACCGAAAAGGTTAAAACAAAGGCGACCAAAACTGACGCTGCGGGTGGGACGACAATACAGATACAGTATTATCGGAGTTTCATCGCCACCCCGAAAACTCACAAGCAGATGGTTCGAAGTTTGGGCTTGACCAAGCTCAATCAGATCGTTGTGCGACCTGATAATGCTTCGACAAGAGGCGCCGTCGCGAAAGTGCCGCACCTGCTGCGTATCGTTGAGTAATATTCTCAGTAAGAGCCAAACGGAGTAGACAATGTCCATCAGTTTGAACAGCATTCGACCCGCCGCAGGATCGACTCACAAGAAGAAGCGTGTCGGTAGAGGCCCGGGCTCGGGTAAGGGAAAGACCTCTACTCGCGGTGAAAAAGGACAAAAGTCTCGCTCGGGTTATTCGGCTAAGATCGGTTTCGAAGGCGGCCAAATGCCTTTGCATCGTCGTCTGCCAAAGCGCGGCTTCACCAATATTTTCAAGAAACGATGGCTGGAAGTAAGCCTGGCTGCCCTTGATCGTGCGTTTGAGGCTAATGACGAGGTGACTCCGGAAGTGCTGCACGATCGGGGAATCATAAAGAAGGCAAAACACGATGTTGTCGTGTTGGGCAATGGCGAATTGTCGAAAGCTCTCCGCATCTCAGCCCATCGATTTACTAAAAGCGCCAGGGAGAAGATTGAGAAGGCGGGAGGCGCCGCAGTAGAGATTGGTAGTTAGTTAATCGAGCGCCGCACGGAAAGACCAGTATGGAACAATTTCTAGCCGCTGTTCGCAACATGTTCACTGTGCCGGATCTACGCCGGCGCATCTTTTTCACCCTGGGTATTCTCGCGGTCTATCGGCTTGGTGCCCATATCGGGGCTCCTGGAATCAATAAAGATCGGCTGGATCAGGTATGGGCTGATGTTGCGGGTACGTTGCTTGGCGTTCTTGACCTTTTCTCCGGCGGTAACTTCCGCACGATCTCTGTCTTTGCCCTCGGCGTCACGCCGTACATCACTTCGTCGATCATTATGCAATTGATGACGGTGGTTTATCCGGCGCTCAAGAAGCTTCAGGAAGAAGGAGAGATGGGACGCCAGAAGATCAACCAGTGGACGCGATATCTCACGGTCGTGCTGGCTTGTATTCAGACTTCCTTTGTTGCGCATTGGCTGCAGGTTAACGAAGTAGGTGCGCCGACCTGGGGCTTCCTCCTGACGACGGTTTTGACGCTCACCACGGGAACGGTATTCGTGATGTGGCTGGGCGAGCAGATTACGGAACGCGGCGTTGGCAATGGAATTTCGTTGCTGATTTTCGCCGGCATCGTGATTGGACTGCCCAGTGGAGTCCAGCAGGTTTTTGAGCGAGTTCGCGGAGGGGACACTCTCGAAATAATGGGCGTGCTCGGCTTGGTTGCCGCGATGGTGGCCATCATAGCTTTCGTGGTCTTTGTCGAATCGGCCCGTCGTAAGATTCCGGTAAGCTACGCCAAGCGCCACGTTGGCCGCCAAGTGGTTGGCGGGCAACAAACGACCATGCCGCTTAAGATCAACATGGGTGGCGTGATTCCGGTGATCTTCGCCTCGTCGGTGTTGTCGATGCCGCAGAGTTTGTTTGCCGCGTTCCCTCCGGCTGGGACCGATCAGACATCGACCTGGGCACAGGTCTATAACTTCTTTCAGACCTTTCATGCGAGCGATCCTTACTACGAGCTGGTCTTCCTATCGTTGATCATGTTCTTTACCTTTTTCTATGTCTCGATCGTTTTCAACGTGGAAGAGGTGGCAGACAACCTACGCAAGCACGGGGGCTTCATGCCCGGGATCCGACCGGGCCGCGCGACCGCCGAGTATCTGAACGGTATTCTTACGCGTCTCACTGTGGTCGGCGCGATCTACCTTGCGCTCGTGGCATTCGTTCCGCAGTTTATGTTGAGCGGATTTAAGGTTGCCCGCTTACCGCTGATCGGCAATTGGCTGGACACTTTTGTCAGTACGACTCCGTTTCTCACTTGGATCCCAACCGGTATGGGATATCAGTTTTACTTTGGTGGAACTTCGCTACTCATCCTTGTCGGCGTCGCAATGGACACAGTCGCTCAGATTGAAGCCCAGTTGGTGATGCGAAATTACGAGGGCTTCCTGGGTAGTGGCGGACGATTGCGAGGGCGAAGGGCGTGAGTTTACGCCGATGTTGGCTAACCATAGAGATCATCCGCCACCGGCATCATTCAAATAAAACCAGACATCTCTTATGTCGAAGATCATTGTGTTGATGGGTGCGCCTGGTGCTGGAAAAGGCACGCAGGCGCGTTTGCTTCAGGAAAGGCTGCACCTTCCGCAGATCTCGACGGGAGACATTTTCCGAGCTCTCAAGAAAGAGCGCACGCCGCTAGCCGATGAGGTTCGGAGAATTATGGAAGCGGGGCAGTTAGTGCCTGATGAGATTACGATTCAACTTGTCAAAGACCGTACTAGCCATGACGATTGCAAGGGCGGGTATATCCTCGATGGGTT
The DNA here is from genome assembly GCA_041742785.1 of Pyrinomonadaceae bacterium. GTDB lineage: Bacteria > Acidobacteriota > Blastocatellia > Pyrinomonadales > Pyrinomonadaceae > PSRF01. The sequence continues at coordinate 12,598 of JBGTOA010000006.1, forward strand.
TCCGCGCACACTCGCTCAGGCAGCTATGCTTGATGAGTTGGCCAGGGAGCAACGAAACAAACTCCAGGCAATTGAAATCGACGTCCCCAGGGAGTTGTTGATTAAACGGATGATTGGTCGTCGCAATTGTCCTGTGGGCGGTGAGATCTACAATGTGTACTTTAAACGGCCGAAGTCCGACAACGTCTGCGATGTACACCCTGAAGCGCAACTCCAACAACGAGCGGATGACAATCCGGAAACGGTGCGGGCTCGATTGGCGACTTACGAGGTCCAGACAAGACCCCTGCTCGAGTATTACGATAAGGCTGGAACACTGAACGTTGTTGATGGCACCAGTTCACCCGAAGAGATCTACAAGATGATCGAGAGGTTAGTCGCCAATTGATGTGGATTTGGCAAAAGCGCAATTAATGATTATCGGGAAGTCAAAAAGAGAGATCGAGAAGATGCGGGCCGCCGGGCAGTTGGTCGGTAGAGTGCTTCAGGAATTGAGGAAGATGGCTCAGCCAGGGGTTTCAACGCTCGAAATTGATAATGCTGCCGAAAGAATGATTCGGGATGCTGGTGCGCTTCCGACCTTTAAGGGTTATCAGGGCTTTCCCTACTCGATTTGCGCCTCTGTTAATGAGCAAGTAGTCCACGGCTTTCCTTCGGCTTACCGACTTGAGCACGGAGACATCCTCTCGATTGACTGTGGCGTGACGCTGGAAGGGTTCGTAGGTGATACGGCGACGACGGTTCCCGTTGGGACAGTTTCGGAAGAGCTGCTCGAACTCATTAAGGTCACGGACGAATCGCTTGAGCGGGCAATTCAGCAGTGTTGGCCTGGAAAACGACTGGGGGATATTGGCTGGGCGGTACAAGAACATGCCGAAGCAAATGGTTATTCGGTTGTGAGAGAGTATGTCGGCCACGGAATCGGGCGCAAAATGCATGAAGATCCTCAGATACCCAATTATGGCAAGCCGGGTCAGGGGCCGAAGATCAAAGCCGGTTATGTATTTGCGGTTGAACCAATGATCAATCTGGGGACACACTATACAAAGGTCCTGGCTGATGGTTGGACCGTGGTCACACTTGACGGGCGCGCGAGCGCCCACTCTGAGCACACAATTGCGATTACCGAGGAAGGGCCGGAAGTACTTACTCGAGTGCGTTTGGAGGCACTGCCAGAGGCGTCAACAGCTAATGCGACTGGCCCGTAAACGCCACAGCTACCACTGCTTGGCAAAGGCAGAGTCGCGTGTTACTATTCGCAGTTTGTCAGAACAGACAAATTCCATTCTGAGAGGATATGGCGAAGGAAGAGGCTATAGAAGTCATGGCGAAGGTGCTTGAGACTTTGCCTAACGCCATGTTTCGGGTTGAGTTGGAAGAGAGCCAGCACCAGGTGCTTGCCCATATCTCGGGCAAAATGCGCAAACATTTTATTCGCATCCTTCCCGGTGACAGAGTGCTGGTTGAGCTTTCGCCATATGATTTGAATCGGGGTCGCATAACTTACCGATACAAGTAGATTCCCCTGCGACTAAATTGACTGAAGGTTAGAGGTTAGGTAATGAAAGTCCGTGCGTCAGTAAAAAAGATGTGTGACAAGTGCAAGGTAATCCACCGCCGTGGGGTAGTGCGCGTTATCTGCGTCAACCCAAAGCATAAACAGCGGCAGGGATAAACTTTTCGTTGGGAATTTCCCGAGACCGGGACAGTATTTGGTTATAAAGAGTTTTGGAGCATAGATAAAATGGCACGTGTAGCTGGTGTCGATCTTCCGCCGAATAAGCGGGCCGAAGTCGGGCTGACATACATTTACGGAATCGGGCGTTCAAGAGCAAGTTCGGTGCTCAAGGAGGCCGGGGTCAATCTCGATACTCGCGTCCGAGATCTGAATGAAGATGAATTGATCCGAATCAGGGGTGTGCTTGAGGCTCAGGGAGAGATCGAGGGTGATCTGCGTAAGCGCATCCAGATGGACATCAAGCGCTTGATGGACATCGGTTGCTACCGAGGCCTCCGTCATCGGCGTTCTTTGCCGGTGCGAGGACAGCGCACGCATACCAATGCTCGGACGCGCAAAGGTCCACGTCGCGCAACCATCGCGAAGAAGAAGGCACCAGGTAAGAAATAAGTAAACGAGGTCGCCATCGATTGGTGACCCTTGGCATCTGGCGTACGACACCTGAGGATTTATGGCAAAAACGGGCGGGAAGAAGAAAGTCTTTCGTAAGAAAGAGAAGAAGAATGTTCCAGTGGGTGTGGCCCATGTGGCAGCTTCTTTCAACAACACGATGATCTCGATTACGGACCTCGAAGGGAATTTGATTGCGCAGTCGTCGGCAGGCGCCCGCGGGTTCCGAGGATCGCGTAAGGGTACTCCGTTCGCGGCGCAGCAGGCAGCCTATGAAGCTGGGCGTAAAGCGCACGAGGCCGGCATGCAGCAATGTGAGGTTCGTGTTAAGGGACCAGGCGGTGGGCGCGAGTCGGCTATAAGAGCAATTGCGAATGCGGGAATTCGAGTCACAACAATTCGCGACACTACCCCGATTCCCCATAATGGTTGCCGGCCACCCAAGCGACGCAGAGTTTAAGTAGTAGCGGTTTGCGGTGCTGAGGTTCGCATGAGCCGGCATTTGAGAATCGATTGATCAACCTAAAGGACGAAGGGCCAGCAGTCTCGCGAGATTTAGATTTTGAAATCCCCGATTTTGAAATCTCAGATTTCCGGGATAGCAGCCTGTAAACTTTTCCGTCTAACAGACTGGAGGCAGAAAACACTTGGCTAGGTATAGAGATGCGGTGTGCCGTTTGTGCCGCCGCGAAGGTGCGAAACTTTTTCTTAAGGGCGACCGTTGTTATAAGCCGTCCTGCCCCATTGAAAAACGCGGTACTCAGCCGCCTGGACAGCATGGCAATTCGCTGCGACGCGGCAAGGCCCTGGTTGGTTACGGCCAACAGTTGCGCGAGAAGCAGAAAGTCAAGCGAATCTACTTCATCCTCGAAGGACAGTTCCGTAACTATTTTGAGCGGGCGGCCCGCATGAAGGGAATTACTGGTGAGAACCTGTTATTCCTCCTCGAGCGTCGTCTGGACAACACCGTTTACCGCGCCGGTTTTTCAACCTCGCGCAGACAAGCGCGCCAGCTCGTTAACCACGGTCACATCGAGGTTAACCGTCGCAAAGTAGATATTCCCTCTTATCAGGTTAAGGCTGGGGACGTGGTCAGCGTTAAGGATGCCAGCCGCAAGAACCCCCATGTGGAAGGTGCCTGGCAGACGGCATCAGGACGTGGTCGTCCATCATGGGTCTCTGCCGATGTGGGCTCTGATATGACGGCACGAGTAACAGGACTACCGACGCGTGACGATATCGACCGCTCTATAAACGAGCAGCTCATCGTTGAGCTTTATAGCAAGTAAAGAATAACCGAGTGGCCGGCATGCTGTCGGCCCGCAGGCTAACTGCATTTCTAAATCGGGACTAAAGCTATGGCTATGGATCAAAATAATCTTTGGACGGGTTTTCAGATGCCGCGCCGTTTGGCGGCTGATACCGAAACACTTACGGAACGTTACGGACGCTTCTCGGCCCAACCCTTTGAGCGCGGTTTTGGAACTACAGTGGGGAACTCGCTTCGTCGAGCTCTGCTCTCCTCAATCGAAGGCGCAGCCATCACCGCCGTCAAAATTGAAGGAGTTGAGCACGAGTTTTCGTCAATCACCGGGGTGGTTGAAGACGCTACCGACGTTATTCTGAATTTGAAGCAAGTGCCTTTTAAGCTGCACGGCAACGAGCCCAAGACCTTGAGAATTTCAAAGGAAGGGGCCGGCGAAGTGACGGCAGCCGATATCGAAGCAGACGCCGACGTGGAAATCCTAGACGACAGCGTTCATATCGCCACGGTTGGTGATGGCGGCTCATTGAAGATCGAAATGCGTTTGAAGCGCGGACGCGGGTACGTTTCCGCTGATAGAAACTTCGACGAAGATCTTTCGCTCGGATATATCCCGATCGATTCGGTCCACACCCCTGTCAAAAAGGTCAACTATACGGTTGAAGCCGCTCGTCTCGGACAGAACACGGAGTTCGACAAACTGACGATTGAGGTTTGGACCGACGGTTCGGTAAAGCCGGAAGACGGTATTGGCCTGGCTGCGAAGCTAATCAAAGATCACATGTCCATCTTTATCAATTTTGAAGAAGACACAGATGACTTTGCCTACTCCAAGATGGAGCGCCCCCCGTTGCCGAGAAACGATCAGCTCGATCGCTCGGTTGATGAACTGGAACTCTCAGTTCGTTCCTACAATTGCTTGAAGAACGCCGATATCAGAACGATCCGTGACCTGGTCCAACGCACGGAACGCGAGATGCTGGCGACCAAAAATTTCGGAAAGAAGTCGCTCAATGAAATTAAGGAGATCCTTAACGGGATGGGTCTTGATTTCGGCATGGAGTTCGACGAGCAGGGCAATCCAATCCCGGGGTCAGGCGGTCGCGATGGAGTCGACGCTTCTGAGTTTGGTGAAGATGACGAGAACGAAATATAAGGCGGGATTTTCCCGGTAATCTTTTTAACGACACTAGCAGGATCCTGGAACAAGAGTCATGCGGCATTTGAAGGCACATCGCAAACTGGGTCGAACTACGGAGCATCGCATGTCAATGCTCCGGAACCTCGCCGTTTCGCTGATCAACTCTCGATCTGATCGAATCATTACGACGCTTCCCAAGGCAAAAGAGCTTCGACCCTACATTGAAAAGGCAATCACTTTGTCTCGCAAGGCCCGCGGACTTGAAGGTGATGGAGCAGCAGCACGAGCGCTCCACCTGCGCCGCCAGGCGGCGGGCTTTTTCCACGCCGGCAACACCACGCATGCGGCAGCGTCGGGGAAACGAGGTCAGTTGCGCCCGGCGCGCACTGCCGGTGTCGCCGCGCTAAAGCGCTTGTTCGAGGAGCTCGGCGAACGCTATCAAGATCGCCCGGGCGGCTACACGCGAATTCTGAAGCTTGGTTATAGAGCGGGTGATAATGCGGAGTTGGCAATCATTGAATTGGTGGACAACCCGCGCGAGCTGGAAGCCCTCGAGAACGCAAGGAAGCGTAGTCGTCATACAGCGCCCAGGAAGAAGAAATCAGAGAGCCGCAAGGTTAGCGCCCCGGCCGCTGAGAAAGAGGTCAGCGACGAGGGGGTAGAGACCGTGGAAGCATCGGCAGCGGAGACTCCCGACGTTGAGGAGCCGAAAGCTGAAGGTGACACTGAGGGAGCGAAGTAAGGTTACTCGCGACCCCTCGCGCTGGTTGCTGGCCAGGCTTTCGATGTCAGTTTAAGGCCCCAATCGACCACGGCAACGCCAACAAGGGTCTTTTGGGGCTAAACACTTATTTAGGGAATTGAGCCTTGAGACAAGTGCCGTGGCAGAAAAAACCATGAAGGACGAAGGCCCAAAGACGGATCTAGCCCAGCAAACGGAAGAGAATCAGTCACTCGAGCCAGGTGGCAAAGACAGGCGACGAACGCGAAAACCAGCACGTCCGGAAGTTTCTATCAACATGGACGAGTTAAGGGAGTTGATTGAACTTGTTCGCGCGAATGGTCTGGCTGAGTTTGAGCTCGAACACCAAAGCTTTCGCGTTCGATTGCGGCGCGAAGAAGCTCCCAGACAGAGTTCCTCTGCTGACTCGGAATCGCACGGTGTGGGACGAAGCGTCGAGCGAACGCCAGGTCCCGGGACGCCAAAGCCTCCCACTACTGCAAGTCCTGCTCATCCCGGCGCGCTGGCTGAAAGCGCTGCCTCAGAGGATCAAGACTTACACATTATTACCTCGCCTATCGTAGGTACGTTTTATCGTTCGCCTTCACCAACTGCCGAAGTTTTCGTAAAGATCGGCAGTAGCGTTGAGGCCGAGACAGTTGTTTGCATCATCGAAGCGATGAAACTGATGAACGAGATTCAGGCTGAAACAGCAGGCGAAGTAGTTAAGATCTATGTTGAGAACGGTCAGCCTGTCGAGTATGGCCAGCCGCTCTTCGGAATCAAGAAATAGGTTTCAAAGTTCAACGTCCAAAGTCTACGTCCTGCTAACGGACTGGGACTTTGGACGTTAGATTTTGGAGAGAGTTTGGTTTATGAGTTCGGGTACCCGAAAATTCAAGAAGATCCTGATCGCGAATCGCGGCGAGATTGCTTGCCGGATTATTTGGACCTGTAAGGAGATGGGGATCCGCACTGTGGCAGTTCACAGCGATGTTGACCGCGACTCGCTACACGTACGATATGCCGATGAGGCCGCCTGCATTGGCCCGGCGCCTTCGGCACAAAGTTATTTGAACATTCCCGCAATCATCAGTACGGCAGAGATCTTCAACGTCGATGCGATTCATCCTGGTTACGGGTTCCTGGCCGAGTCTTCCTACTTCGCAGAAATTTGCGAAGCCTGCAACATCAAGTTCGTTGGCCCCCGCGCCAGCTTAATCCGATTGATGGGCGACAAAGTCGAAGCGCGGCGGGCGATGAAGGAAGCTGGTCTGCCGATTCTTCCCGGAAGTTCCGAGCCGATACAGTCTGAAGAGGAAGCTCTCAAGCTGGCGAGAGAAATTGGTTTTCCCGTTATCGTCAAAGCTTCTGCGGGCGGTGGCGGGCGAGGCATGCGAATCGTCCGCACGGAACCAGAGCTTGGTCCGGCACTCGAAACCGCCTCTAACGAAGCAGCAGCAGCTTTCAAGGACGGCAGCGTCTACATTGAGCGATACGTTGAGCACCCTCGTCACATTGAAATCCAGGTCCTGGCTGACGAGTACGGCGCCTGCATCCATCTCGGCGAGCGGGAATGTTCGATTCAGCGGCGTCACCAAAAACTGCTTGAGGAGGCCCCCTCCCCTGTCTTGACTCCTGAGTTACGCAAACAGATGGGCGACGCCGCGGTAGCAGCCTGCAAGAAGTTAGGATACCAAAGCGCCGGCACGGTTGAGTTTCTCCTGGATCAAGACAACCAGTTCTATTTCATGGAGATGAACACGCGCATTCAGGTCGAGCACGCCGTCACTGAGATGGTTACGCTTGCCGATATTGTGCGTAATCAGATTCGTATCGCCGAGGGCGAGACGCTTGGGTACACCCAGGACGATCTACTGATCGTAGGTCACGCAATTGAATGTCGCATCAATGCCGAGAACCCGGAAACATTTGCCCCGTCCCCGGGGTTGATAACAGCATTCAACTTGCCCGGGGGGCCCGGCGTTAGGGTCGACACTTACGTCTATACCGGTTATCGAGTGCCGCCATTTTACGATTCGATGATTGCCAAAGTGATCGTGCATGCGCGCACTCGAGAGCTGGCAATTGCGCGCATGAAGCGGGCTCTTGAAGCGATGGTCATCGAGGGAATCAAGACGACCATTCCCTTACACTTGAAGATTATGGACGATCCGAAGTTTCGGGCTGGCGATATCTCCACCAGCTTCATGGAGTATTTCCTGGCTCAAAACGGCGGAAAGAAGGCCAGAAACCAGAATGGGGTGGTGGCGATAGCGGGATAAGGTCTGCGCGGTTGCCGTTTATCGCTGAGATGCCTATAATAACCGACTTTTCTGTGGCGAGAATTCTCGTCTGAGGGGATAAACAAATGCCATACGCAATTATCAGAACTGGTGGAAAACAATTCGTGGTCGAGGAAGGCCACACTTTGCGCGTTCCTTCGCTGGCGGCCGAGGCGGGAAAGTCGGTTGAGCTGAACGCCCTGGTATCTGGCAAGGATGGCGAAACTGTGATCGGCGATGCGAAAGTATCAGCCACAGTCGTTGAACATGGGCGTGCTGCGAAGCTGGTGATTTTCAAGAAGAAGCGCAGGAAACACTACAAGCGCAAGCAGGGGCACCGGCAGGGGTTTACGACGATTAAGATCGACTCAATCGGATAGTCGTTGGAAGCCTGGTTGATTTGCGAGTTCGTGTTAGGGTTTCGTCGCCCAGTATTACTACTTGTCACCTGTCAGTCGAAATCATAATCGGAGTTTAAGAAATGGCACATAAAAAGGGAGTTGGTTCTTCGCGAAATGGTCGCGACTCAAATTCGCAGAGATTGGGCCTTAAGAAGTTCGGAGGCGAGCACGTTCTGGGTGGAAATATCCTGGCTCGTCAGCGCGGTACAAAGTGGAAACCGGGAAAGAACGTCGGCCGCGGCAAGGACGACACGCTCTTCGCGCTGATCGAGGGTGTAGTCAAGTTTGAAGACAAGGGCCGGACGGGAAAGTTCATTAGCGTCTACCCGCGGGAGCAGGCGTCTTCATCATAGTTTGAAACAGCTGCCTTATTATGCGACGCCTGCGCCAGCAATTGAGCGAGGGGCGTCGCTTTCGCTTTAAGTTTTAGTATTAATGTTTATTGATCGCGCCAAGATAAAAATTCGTGGAGGAAACGGGGGCAACGGGGTAACCGCGTTTCGACGAGAAAAGTTCGTCCCGCGTGGGGGCCCGTCCGGCGGTGACGGCGGCCGGGGCGGTGACGTTTGGATCGTCGCCGATTCCTCGCTCAATACTTTGCTGCACCTTCGCTATAACCCGCTGCACACTGGCGGTCGTGGACTTCATGGTGAAGGCTCGAATAGATCGGGTCACAACGGAGAGGATGCAGTTGTCAGAGTTCCGTTGGGAACGCAGATCGTTGATCCCGCAACCGGTGAGCTTTTGCAGGATCTCGCGAGCGATGGTGCACGTTGGCTTGCGGCGCGCGGAGGCCGCGGGGGTTTTGGGAATGCGCACTTTGCCACGTCGACCAATCGCGCGCCTCGTTATCATCAGAGCGGCGGCGAGGGTGAAGAACTGGAGTTGCAGTTAGAATTGAAACTGCTGGCAGATGTCGGTCTCGCCGGGTTTCCGAACGCAGGCAAGTCAACATTCATCTCTACCGTTTCAGCTGCTAAGCCGAAGATCGCGGATTATCCATTCACTACGTTGGAGCCGCATCTTGGTGTCGTTGACATGGGTGACTTCCAGACATTTGTCATCGCAGACATTCCAGGTCTGATTGAAGGCGCGCATCAGGGTGCCGGTCTTGGTGATCGCTTTCTGCGCCACATCGAGCGCACAAAATTGTTGCTGCATTTGGTCGATGTTTCGTCTGCTTCTGGCCGGGATCCAGTATCGGATTACCAGACGGTTGATCGCGAGTTAGCGGCTTACAATCCTGAACTTGCCGCTCGGCCGCAGTTTGTTGTTGCCACTAAGATTGATGCGCTGCAGGAACCTGAGCGTCTGCATACCTTGAGGCTGCAGGCGGAAAGCGATCAGAAGCCGTTTTTCGCGATCTCGTCAGCGACGGGCGAAGGAGTTCGTTCTTTGATTAATGCCGTTGCGGTAAAGCTTCGCGAGCTGAACGAGCAATCAAGAGTGCAGATGGTGTCTGTCGAATTGACGCTGTCGGAATAGTTCCGGTCTAAGTCGATGCAAGGACGAAAACGAATCGCTCTTTACGGTGGCACATTCGATCCCGTACATAACGGTCACCTGGAGGTTGCTCGGAAAAGCTTTGAGTTGTTTGAGATTTCAGAGCTTGTGTTCGTGCCGGCAAGGCAGGCGCCACACAAACTTGAACGCGAGGTGATGTCGCCGCTACACCGATACTCGATGTTGGTATTGGCTACGCAGCACGAACCAGCGTTGTTGGTCTCGACGTTTGAGTTGGATGCTCCGGATCGACGCTACACGGTCGATACGCTCAGGCATTTCCGCACCGTCTTTGCAGAATCTGAAGAGCTGTTTTTCATCATGGGAGCTGACTCCTGGGGGGAGATCACCACCTGGCGTGACTGGCACGGAGTGCTCAACACCGTGAATATAATTGTGGTGACGCGTCCGGGCTACGAGATCAGCTCCGACTCAGACGCATCGGAAAATCCTGTTCCGTTCGAGGACGTCAGGGGTTGGAGTGGCGAAAGAATCGCCAGACTGTTTGAGGACGGAGCCTCCCCGCGCGTTTATGTAACCGATATAGCAATGGTTGATGTGGCAGCCACCGCTATTCGCGAGACGGTGCGTGCCGGCTCAGATGAGAAATTAAAGGAATTAGTCCCCGGACCGGTGGCTGATTACATAACGAAATACGGTCTCTATAAGAACTCGAATGAAAACTAATTCAACAGCCAAGGAACAAGCACTGAATCCTGCTCCCGCAGCGCGCCCGCAGCCTGCACCTGTGGCCGAGCCACGCGATGAAGAGTTGGATGCCCGGATCATCACGGCGCTCCAAGCCGCGAGCGACAAGAAGGCTTTGCATACTGTCGTATTGGACCTGCGAGAGATTGCGAGTTTTACTGACTATTTTGTGATCACCAGCGGAAAGAACGAGAGACAGGTCCAGGCAATCGCCGACGAGATAGCCGAGACGCTCAAGCGCGCTGAGTCCCCTGCAGCTCGGATTGAAGGTTACAAAACCGCGGAATGGATCCTGCTCGACTTTGGCGATTTCGTAGTGCATGTGTTCGAGGAGAAGGCCCGAAGTTTTTACGACCTCGAAAGGCTTTGGCGTGAATCCAGGCGGGTGAGTCTACCGCCTGACATGGCGGGTGAAACTGATGGCACCTTGAGACGAGAATCGTGATTGAGATCTTCGCTGAGTCCGAAGCGATGGGCCAGGCAGTGGATCTCGCGCGGCGAGTCGCTGCCACAGACGCGAATGTTTTGATAACCGGTGAGTCTGGGGTTGGCAAGGATGCGCTGGCGTATTTCATTCACTCGCAATCAGCTCGAGCAGATCAGCCATTTGTGAAGATCGATTGTGCGACGCTCCCTAGAGACCTGCTCGAAGCGGAACTTTTCGGTTATGAGCGCGGGGCATTCACGAGTGCGACTGAGGCTAAACCAGGCCGACTCGAGGCCGCACATAAGGGAACTCTTGCACTCGATGAGGTCGCGTATCTTACAACGGATTCTCAGGCAAAACTTCTACGCGTGATCGAGATGCGACAGTTCGAGCGCTTGGGTGGACGGCGCACGATTACCGTTGATAGTCGGCTGATTGCTTTGACGAACGTCAACTTAAGTGAGGCCGTGAAGCGTCGCAGCTTTCGGGAGGATCTCTATTACCGCCTCAATGTCGTCCACATCAATGTGCCGCCGCTCAAAGAGCGAAAAGAGGATTTGCCTTTTCTGGTTCGCGCTTTGGTTACGTCTTATGGCAACAAACACGGACGCAAAATTGATGGAGTGAGCGCTGAGGCGATGGCGCTTCTCGCTGAGCATGAGTTCCCCGGAAACGTGAGAGAGCTGGGCAACACTATCGAACGCGCAATTATCGTTTCCGCAGGCGATCGAATCGAAGTTAATGATTTGCCTGATTCGGTGCGAGCTGCGGTCCAACTACAGCGCCGAAAAGCCAAGCCCCAAACGTTGGCGGATCTTGAAGCCGATTACGTTCGCGAAACTCTGCTGACCACAAAGGGGAACAAGACCGAAGCTGCACGGATCCTCGGAATTAGCCGGAAGAACCTGTACGAACGTTTAGCGCGGATGAAGAGCGGGGAGGAATTGCAGGATGAGGAATGAGGGATGAAGGAGCGTCTCCAGGTTCTCTCTTAAGAGCGATCGCAGGGCGGTTTCTTCTATTTTAATTAATGCGCCTTCACCTCATCTGGCCGGGAAAGACGAGGAATGCTCATCTGAGAGCATTGTTCGAAGACTACTCACAGCGTCTCTCCCACTTTGCTCGTTGTGAAATTACTGAGCTGCGGGTGGCGCCGAGCAGCGATGCGCGCGCGGGCATCGATAGAGAGTCCCAGCGCATCTCAGACGCTCTTTCAAGTGACGATCTTTCCGTACTGCTCGACTCGGGCGGCAAGCAGTGGAGTTCAGAAGAGTTAGCTCGTCAGGTACAGGAATGGGGGAACCGGGGCATTAAGTCGGTGGCGTTCATAGTGGGAGGACCCGACGGGGTCTCGCCCGAGCTTTTTTCGCAAGTGACTAAGCGCTGGTCGCTTTCGCGCTTAACTTTGACACACGAGATGGCCCGGGTCCTTTTGGTCGAACAGTTGTATCGGGCTTACGCAATTATTCACAGATTGCCTTACGTGAAGTGAGTGTCTTCACCTTGGCAATTGCAGGTTTACAAACCGCATAGCAAGTTTTGGGGATAGAGGAGCTCAAAAATGGACAAGAGAAAAGTGAAGGCATTCCGCGACAAGTTGTCAGGACGCCGCGAAAGCCTGGTCGGCCAGGTTCAACAGGCCGAGCGCTACAGTCGCGAGCGCGATGCGGAAGCTACACAAGATCCCGCTGATATGGCGGCGAATGCCTATACCAAGGAATTGCTCGTCTCCATGTCGGACAACGATCGGCGCTTGCTGAATCTGATTGATGAGGCACTGGTGAGGATTGAGCACGCTGAGTATGGAAAGTGCGTTCGTTGCAATGAAGTTCTTCCTGAAAAACGTCTGGACGCTGTACCATGGGCGCGTCATTGCGTGCGGTGCCAGGATCTCCACGAGCGCGGTCTCTTGAATGAAGACGAGGAGTAAGCGTTGTTAGATCAGCTGTGACATAGTTGCGGCCTTCTGAGCACGTGTTCAGGAGGCCGCTGTTTTTTGCAACTTCAATTCTGGCCTTTGGCAATGTCCCTCACGCGTGCCGCTAATTTTCTTTACGACTCCGCACTTGCGCTGCTCTATCCGCAAAGCTGTGCCGTATGCGGTCGCATTGTGGAAAGACGATCCGATGGCGTTGCGTGCGCGCGATGCTGGGACCAGGTCAGATTTCTTGCTCCTTTGGACACGCTTTGCTGGAAGTGCGGAGTCTTGTCGGTGGGAACAGGCTTGCCACTCACCACGGAGCAGAGAGAGCAGATTAGGTGTCGCCAGTGCGAACCCCACGAGTTTGACGCTGCCCGTGCCTGTGGTGTCTACGAAGGTGCTTTGCGCGCCGCGGTGATTTCGTTGAAGAAAGAGCAGACGTTCTGTTCACGCCTTAGCAGGCTGTTGCAGACTGTGCAGTCGCGACCACCACTAGACACCGCCACCAGAATAATCCCTGTGCCGCTACATCCTGACCGCGAGAAGATGCGCGGATTTAATCAGGCAACCGTGATCGGCGATAGACTCTCGCGCCTGGTTCATCTCCCTCTCGATGAAGCCAGCCTGATGCGCGTGGCCCATTCAGAGCGGCACCGTGCCGGCATGGATGCTGCCGCGCGACGGGACTCAGTATCCAATGCTTTCAAGGTTCGGCATCCACGCTTAGTCTCAGGTGAACATATTCTTCTCGTCGATGACGTTTTCACAACTGGCGCAACCGTTTCAGCGTGCGCCAATGTCCTGCGCGACGCCGGCGCCGTAGAAGTCTTAGTTCTTACTCTGGCGCGGCCTCAGCAGTACTGACCGGAAAGCGCGGGTTAGCAGGATCGGATGAACCATCTGTATGATGCGCACATGAAAACCCTTTACCCTGTTATTGAACCATTCAATACCGGACGACTAAAGGTCTCGCCTATTCATGAGATCTATTATGAGCAAGTCGGCAATCCTAACGGTCAACCGGCAATATTTCTTCATGGTGGTCCAGGCGGCGGACTGCATCCCGAGTATCGGCAATTCTTCGATCCGAAGGTGTATCGCGTAGTGCTTTTCGATCAACGCGGTTCCGGACAGAGCACGCCACATGCCAGCCTCGAAGAGAACACCACCTGGGATCTCGTTGCTGATATTGAGCGCATCCGGGAGCATCTCGGCATCGATCGTTGGTTGGTTTTTGGCGGATCGTGGGGTAGTACGTTGTCGCTCGCCTACGCTGAAACTCACCCGGCGCGAGTCACCGCGCTGATTCTGCGCGGTATTTTTCTTTGCCGGCCGAATGAGATCGGGTGGTTTTATGAGGAGGGCCATGGGGCCAGTGCGATCTATCCGGACGTTTGGGAGCAGTATGTGAGCGTTATTCCCGAACCGGAGCGTGGCGACATGCTGGCCGCATACCACCGGCGTTTGATGAGTGAGGATGAATCGGTGCAACTGGAGGCTGCAAAGGCCTGGTCAATTTGGGAAGGCAGCACCTCAAAGCTGTTCCCTGATCCTGAATTGATTAGTCACTCCGGTGAAGAGCACTTCGCTCTGGCATTGGCTCGTATCGAGTGTCACTACTTCGTCAACAACGCGTTCTTTCCGACAGACAACTTTCTCATCGACAACATTGAAAAGATACGTCACATACCTGGCGTGATCATTCAGGGGCGATATGACGTTGTTTGTCCGGCCATGAGCGCCTGGGATCTACACCGCGCCTGGCCGGAGGCCGACCTGCACATGATTCTCGATGCCGGTCATTCCGCGCTCGAGCCGGGGATAACAGCCGCACTGGTCGAAGCGACTGACCGTTTCCGAGGAATTAATAACTTTTGATCCGCTCGCGATTGAGGAGATCGCTCTATAGCCACTTTGTGCGGCATTGCGGCATCCAAAGAAACGCGCCAAACCTCCCCTTAATTCGCTGATTTTTTGACACTCTCCGACGCGCTCGCGTAATATCGGGCTCGACATGAATGGCCGAGTACTAGTCCTGAACGCATCATTTGAGCCAATAAACGTGTGCAATGAACGGCGCGCGGTGGTCATGATCTTTAAGGGCGTGGCTCGGGTTGAAGAGCACAACGGCCATATGCTTCATTCTGAAAAGCTGTCGATTCATGCGCCTGCCGTTATTCGACTGACGGAGTACATTCATATCCCGTTTGAGCGGCGATCGCTGTCGCGGAAAAATATTCTTCTACGCGACCATTCCACCTGTCAGTACTGCGGACGGCAATATCCTCCCTCAGAGCTGACTTTGGACCATGTGCTTCCCCGCTCGCGCGGTGGAGAATCAAGCTGGGATAATCTGGTGGCTTGCTGCAAGCGATGCAATCATCGGAAGGGGAACCGAACTCCGGAGGAATCTCACATGCATTTGCTGCGGCGGCCGAGAGGTTTTTCGTTGCATGTGAACCGCCAAATCATGCGTTACCTTGGCCGGGCTGACGAGACGTGGAGAAAATATCTCTTCTATGAATCCAACAGTGACGAATAGGTAAACCGCCTGTTCGGCAAATTGAAAAGAGGCAATATGAATGAAAATATCTTGGCAATTGCAGGGCTGGGAACTCCTGAACTGCTCGTGATCGCGGTGGTCATCGTGTTGCTGTTTGGCGCAACCAGATTGCCGCAGCTGGCCAAAGCTCTGGGGCAAAGCAAACGCGCTTTTAAGGAAGGACTCGACGATGAGAATCCCGAGGTGCCGCCAAAGGAGATCAAGGATAAGTAAGTTCGACTGGAGGCTGGTTGCTCGGGACTACCCCGAGTGACCTCAGTGACCGCGCCCCTTCCGACCTTTGATCAGCGTCGCCTTGACTGTCAGTACAAACTCCGCGTGATGTCGTTCCTCGTCAATCAGTCGCATCAGTTCGGTAATGACTCGGTCTTTCCATTCGTCAGGCACTGCCTTTAACCACTCGGTCATCAGGAAATCGGCGATCAAGGGCGTGCCTAAGAACGCCTCGCCTGATTCATAAGTAAATTCTTCACTTAGCGTAAACGTCTCGAGATCTTCGAGCCCGGCCCTGGCGGATAGGTCTTCCATTTCCCATGTCGGGGGCACCTGCTTGATCAACTCTTCGACAGCGCCCTGACGGTCGAGTAGGCCCAGGTTGTGCAAGGCTTCCCAGTACAATGAAAAGAACTCGCCGAAGCTGGGAGCGGTTGGCAGAACAAACGCGACTATGGCCCCCGGTTTTGCTACGCGCGTAAGCTCAGACACGATGCGCGGCAGGCGAGAAAATGCCACCAGCGATCCATCTGCTATTACAAGATCAAACTTTCCATCTGGAAGGGAAGGCTTTTCTAGATTGTCGCGACGGAATTGCATGGACGCGTTCGCGGCCGTCGCCTTTGCCTTAGCTAGGTTCACGGATTCTTCGTTCTCGTCGACTCCGAGAAGCCTTATTTTTGTCCCGGCCCGCTCGGCCATCGCGAGCGCGTGACCACCTGTTCCAGAGCCCAGGTAAAGAACGTCACCCTCTTTCGGAAGTTTGACCTCGTCATCGATTAGCGAAGAGAACCTTTCGCCCCAGTCGGTCGCTATAAAGAGATCGTGAAGAAACGCCCTTTCCTTGTCGGTCTTCTTGTTAGCTATAGCAAGACCTCCTCGCTCGCTCTAATCTTCTTTGAAGTACTTTCGTCCCCTCAACGTCTCTGGTAAACACTCCATCTCTTCCTTAGCGGTCGGATCGTTGTGAACGTAACGGTACCCTTCACCATAGCCGGCTTTTCTCATCAACGGAGTGACCGCATTACGCAGATGGAGCGGCACCGGTTCGCGAGCTGTCTCTGCCGCGTCAGCCATCGCTGCATGGTAGGCGTTCTTAACCGCGCTCGACTTCGGCGCGCGAGCGAGGTAGATCGTAGCCTGTGAGAGAGGAAACAGTCCTTCTGGTAGTCCGATGAGTTTTACTATATCAGCCGCGGCTGCTGCCTGGACCATCGCCTGAGGGTCTGCCAGCCCAATATCTTCCGACGCGAGAATACAAAGCCGCCGCGCAATGAATAGCGGATCCGCACCGCCTTCGATCATCCGAGCGAGCCAGTACAGAGCCGCATCGACATCGGAGTTCCTTAGCGACTTGATCAGCGCCGAAGCGAGGTTGAAGTGCTCCTCGCTTCCTTTGTCATAAGCATAGTGTGCGCGGCCCAGTGCTTCCTGCACGGTATCGGGCGTGATCAGTCGGGACTCGTCGGCACCTGGCTGAGTCGATTCAACTGCCGCTTCCAATGCTGCCAGGGCAACACGAGCGTCACCACCTGAAGAATGCGCGATGCGTTCAATCAGTTCGTCGGAGATTTGCGGATTAAGCTGAGCCACGCCACGCTGCTCATCAACGAGCGCCCATTGGAGAATCTGCTTCACTTCGAGAGGAGAAAAAGGGTTGAGCAGCAGCACTCGACAACGCGAAAGCAGCGCCCCCGTGACTTCAAATGACGGGTTTTCGGTGGTTGCGCCAATGAGAATCACCGTGCCGTTCTCGACGGCGTGCAGCAGCGCATCTTGTTGACCCTTATTAAACCGGTGGATCTCGTCGATAAAGAGGATAGTCTGTTTTCCAAACTTGCGTTCCTGTCTGGCTTCGACAATTGCCTCACGCAAGTCTTTCACGCCTGAGAAGACCGCGGAGAGCGCCACAAACCGTGCCTCGGTCCGATCCGCCATGAGACTGGCAAGGGTTGTTTTACCAGTGCCAGGCGCTCCCCAAAGAATTAGCGAGGGAAGTTTGCCACCACCTTCGATTAGTCTGCGTAGAATTCGGCCCTCGCCCACGAGGTGAGTTTGACCGACAAACTCTGAAAGAGTGCGAGGTCGCATGCGCTCGGCAAGAGGCGCTGAGCTTTCCACCGCAGATTGCGGAACAGCATCTTCGAAAAGGTTTTGTGTTGTTGGGCGACTCACAGTTGTGTAATTATCCACCAAAGGATCCAACAAGCGAAACTGAGCTTACGGGTTTGTCCCATATCTTTAGGCTTTTGAAGCAAGCTACGAAAAAGTACCAGCAGATATAACTATTCGATGGAACGAGCTGGAAAAGTTCTTCGTATACCCGGCAGCAAGCCGAATGGGAACTTCCGCGGCAGCAGCGAACGGTTTAGGAGAGAAAGAGATGTCTGACGCAAAAAACGTATTTAGAGTGGTGGGGATGATCCTTCTGGGGATCTTTGTATTCGCTGTAGGAATTCCGATCGTGCTGACGGCAGCTGGTGTGACTCTTGGAATCCTGAAGCTTTTGCTCGGCCTCGCGATTCTTCTTATTAAGGTAGCAGTGGTATTGGCGTTTGGATATTTGGTATTGGTAGGAATTCGGGCGATGCTTCGTTAGTTGATTGATGGGCTCTCACCGCCCTGTTTGATGCTTGAGGTTCATTATCAGCGTCTTCCGCACGATTTGTCTCTCGTACCTGACCCAGCTTACAAATCCCGGCGATGATTAGCTCCCCTATTTACCCATTGGTGGGACTGAGCTATGACTCCTGAACAAAGGTTGGATCGACTTGAGCGCGTCGTTAAATTAATGATCAAGTCCCGGACTGCGTTCGCGACGTATATCGCGTGAGCAGGACGAGAAGATGGACATTATTATCGAGATGCAGATGGATAACGTGCGCGGGTTTGCCGAAATGCGAGGTGGGCATGACGGAATTACGGAAAAGCTGGATCGCCTCACAGAAAGGCAGGACCGGCTAACAGAATCGCAGGAACGACTGACAGAATCGCAAGCGCACACCGATCGACGCCTTGATGCCCTCATTGACATCGTACGGCCCGAGCATTAGTTCGGCGACCCAGAAATCTCCTCTCACAAAAGTCTTATACGTTAAATCTGAAGTTGACGATATCGCCTTCCTGCATTCGATAGTCTTTTCCCTCCAATCTCATCAGCCCCTGCTCGCGCGCGGCAGCATACGAGCCAGCGTGAATTAGAGCTTCATAACTGATGGTCTCTGCCCGAATAAACCCGCGTTCAATATCCGAGTGAATAACACCCGCAGCCTGTTGAGCCCTCGTTCCCTGCGCGATGGTCCACGCGCGCACTTCCTTTTCACCGGCCGTCAAAAACGACATCAACCCAAGCAGGTGATAAGCGCTCTTAATTAGGCGATCCACTCCGCTACTCGATACTCCCAGACTCTTCAAGTAATCGAGACGCTCTGCAGCCGCGAGCTCAACCAACTCTGCTTCAAGCTGCGCACTTATGGCCAGCCATTCAGCGCCTTCCTGTCTCGCGATCTCTCGCACTGCACTCACTTGCCGGTTCTCCTCAGGATTTGCCAGGGTAGCTTCATCAACATTCGCTGCGTAAATCGTGGGCTTCATCGTAAGTAGAAAGAAACCCCGTGCGATTTGCTGTTCGTCGTCAGTCAGCGAAACGGTGCGAGCTGATTTCCCTTGCTCGAGCACCGGCTGCAGCTTGTCGAGCACGGATAGTTCGGCGCGGGCCGTCTTGTCAGCACCCTTCAATGCTTTCTGCGCCTTCTCTCGCCGACGTTCAGCGGTCGCGAGATCCGCCAGAGCCAATTCAATCTGGATTGTTTCAATATCCCGAGCGGGATCCACGGAGCCTTCCACGTGGATGACAGTATCGTCGTCAAAGCAGCGGACCACTTGCACGACAGTGTCGGTTTCACGAATGTTGGCGAGGAATTGATTACCCAGCCCTTCACCTTTCGATGCGCCGCGAACGAGGCCGGCAATGTCCAGAAACTCCACTGTCGCGGGTACGATGACAGTCGTCTTCACCAATTTCGCCAGCGGCTCGAGTCGTTCATCCGGTACCGGGACCACGCCCACGTTTGGCTCTATGGTAGCGAATGGGTAGTTCGCGGCCAGTGCCGCGGTTTGGGCCGTGAGTGCATTAAAAAGCGTAGATTTACCGACGTTGGGCAAGCCAACGATACCTGCTCGTAACATTGTTAGTCCTTTCCTGCTGAAACTAAATGATAATTTCTGACGACGCAATCACGTAAGTCGTCGTTGCAATAAATGCTTTTCCCGGCTTAAAGATCCTTCGCGTATAATCCCGTTCCTGACCGGCACTCAGAGCAAGTATGCAGGAACGAGAGCGAAAGGGACGAGTAAGGTGACGAGAAACTCGCGGTCCTCCACAGCATGATAATGTCGCTCGCGCTGGCCTTACTCTGTACGGTCAGCGGCGCTCTCGCTACTTATCTTTATGATGAAGGCGCCTCACTCGGCACACGATTATGCACGGGTGCCTGCGTTGGCCTGGCTGCGCTGGGTCTGCTCGGATTCGTGCTCGCATCCTTTCTTGGCCTGACGCCACTTACCATTTCCTTGACCGCAGGCATTCTAATGATTGTCCCGGCCCTGGTTTTATGGGACGCGGCGCGCCGGAAGAGGATCCACCTGCAAATAAAATCCGCGTCAAACTCGGTTAGCCGAGTTCTGCGGCACCCGTCGGAGATTCCCCTGGAGGCGTTGTTTTATGTGGGGGTATCGCTGGTTCTTTGGCGTGTTTTCGCTCGGGGAGTAATTGAGGGGCCGACAGGGTTGTCAACCGGCGTGCTGAATAACTTCGGAGATTTGCCTTTTCACTTGAGCGTGATCACCGGTTTTGTTTTTGGCGACAATTATCCGCCTGAAGATCCAACTTTCGCCGGTGTAAAATTTACCTACCCCTTCCTCACAGACTTTGTTTCCGCAATCTTTGTTCGGTGTGGTGCGAGCCTGCGCGAATCGATGTTCATTGAGAACGTTATAGTCGCGTTTTCGCTCGTCGCACTGCTTCATCGCTGGGCCTGGGTCTTACTGCGCGATCGCCTTGCCGCGATTCTCACACCGCTACTGGTTCTCTTGAATGGTGGATTCGGTTGGGTTTTGCTTTGGACGCAAGCGAACAAGAACGAGCGCGGACTGATGGGGCTGCTGACCGATTTGCCCCCTTCGTTCACGATCATTCCCGAGACAACCTGGCGGTGGGGTAACGCAATTTCTACGCTGCTCATCCCGCAGCGTGGCATTCTGCTCGGCTTAGCTCTGGCTGTGATTGTGTTCACGCAATGGTGGCTCGCTGATGAGCCGGAAACCAACGACGAGCGCGAGGCAAATTTACCGGTTGCGAAAATGAAGCCTGGTAAGAAAGGCAGGAAGGTAACCTACACTCCGTTCACGGCCACGCCGAATTTACGAGGTTCATCGCTTCATCGGATGATCGCCGCTGGGACCGTTGCGGGTCTGGTGCCGCTGGCGCACGCCCACACCCTGGTCGTGGTAATGACCATGGGAGCTTGCATTGCACTCTTCCAACGACGTTGGCGCGACTGGTTCGTCTTCTTCTTAGTTGCTTCAGTGATTGCCCTGCCACAGATGGCGTGGTCGACGTACGGCAGTGCGGTTGATGCAAAGGAGTTCTTTGAGTGGCACTTTGGTTGGGACAGGGGTCAAGAGAATGCGTTCTGGTTTTGGTTCAAGAACACGGGTCTATTTATTCCCCTCGTAGTCGCAGCGATTCTCTCGCGCAGAAATGACTATCTTGTTCCGCGTCGACTGCTTTTCTTCTACCTGCCATTTCTGCTCTGCTTCATCGTCCCCAATGTAATAAAGATGGCGCCATGGGTTTGGGACAATATCAAGGTTTTGTACTATTGGTGGCTTGCATCTGCGCCGCTGGTGGCACTATTTCTGGCGCGTCTGTGGCGCGAAGGAAGTTGGCGACGAGGAGTGGCCGTAGTGCTTTTCGTGGTCGTGACTCTTGCCGGTGCGTTGGATGTAGCCGCAATCGCTTTGCGGCGGAACGAGTATCAGGTGTTCGACCGAAACGGCATTGAATTCGCAGAGTTGATAAAGCAGCGCACTAATCCGCGGTCAACGATTATCCATGCACCGGTTCACAACGACCCGGTGTTTCTCACCGGACGACGGTCATTGATGGGCTATCCGGGTCATATCTGGACCCACGGGCTTAAGTTCGCCGAGCGTGAAAGCGAAATCAAACGCATCTATGCTGGAGCTCCCGACGCTTCCTTGTTGCTGCAGAAGTACAAGATTGATTACGCGGTGATCAGCCCACTCGAGCGCAACAATATGAGTGTTAACGAAGCTTTCTTTTCGCGATTTCCAAAGGTTGGTGAAGTCGGTGAGTATCGTCTCTACAAAATCACAACGCCGTAAGAAGAGCCAGTCGGCAAAGCCCGATAGTTCAGGCTCGTCAAAGGCGGCATCGATCACAGCTGTGTCGAGGGCCAAAGGGGAAATCTCTGATCGTGCCTGGTTGATAGGCTGCGTTTCGATTTTGGCGATCGCTGCTTTTCTTCGTCTGTATGATCTGGCTCTGGTGCCCTTTCATCATGACGAAGGAGTAAATGGAAACTTCCTTGTAAGTCTCGTGCGCGATGGCCGCTACCATTACGACCCGGCCAATTATCATGGCCCGACGCTCTACTACTTCTCAGCAATCATTCCCTGGGTCCTTCGCTTCCTTTTTGGACCGGCTGCGCAGAATACTTACGGCCTGACCACCGTGACGATCCGCCTGGTTCCTGCGTTTTTTGGCCTCGCAACAATATGGTTGGTTTTTTCTCTGCGACGCCGGTTAGGCAGCGTGGGCGTGCTCGCAGCCGCTGGTTTGCTGGCTATTTCACCAGGCGCCGTGTATTTGTCGCGCTACTTTATTCACGAGACGTTATTCGTCTTCTTTACCTTGGGCTTAGTTGTCGCCGCGTTGAGGTTTTACGAGGAAGCGCATCACGTCTATCTGCTGCTGGCAGCAGCGTCTGCGGCAATGCTATTCGCTACTAAAGAAACCGCCATAATCTCTGCCGGCGTGCTGGCGATTGCCTTCGCCTCAACTCATATCTATCGCCGGTTGAGAGTCAGGAAAGGAGGAAGACTACCGGCGAGTCAGGCAACAACAGAACTCATCGAGCGAATCGGTGGTCCTATGCAACTCGCGTTGTGGGTGTTCCTGGCACTAGCCGTCTTTGTCGCCCTGAACGTTATTTTCTATTCATCATTCTTCACGAATTATCCCAAGGGTGTAACCGACGCGCTGAAGACGTTTGAGTTTTGGACCAAGACCGGCAAGGAAGCCCACGTCCATCCGCCACTCCAATATGTCAAGTGGCTCGTCAATCAGGAATCGGCGCTGCTGGGTTTGGGTGTCATAGGAGCTCTAATCGTGGTTCTAAGACCCAGAAATTCTTTCGCGCTCTTTTCCGCCTTTTGGGCGTTTGGACTAATAGCCGCCTACTCGCTGATTGCCTACAAAACTCCTTGGCTCACGTTGAACTTTATCGTGCCGCTCGCACTGATTGGCGGTTATGTTTTTCAGTTTGCCGCAACCTGGGCGGGGCTGCGTGAGTTGATAGTTGCCGGCGCCATCGCGGGTTCCATCGGGCTCTATCAAACTATCGACCTTAACTTCTTCAACTACGACAATGACGATCAGTATTACGTCTATGTTTATGCGCATACCCGCAGGGAAACGCTGAGACTGCTGGACGAGATCGAAAACGTCGCGAGGAGACATCAGGGAGGCCAAACCGGCATAACCATCGTTTCTCCCGACTATTGGCCTCTGCCCTGGTACCTTCGAAATTACAGCCGAGTTGGCTATTACGGACGCATGTCCGACTCTAACGAGCCCATTATCATTGCCTCCGAGGGACAGATCCCCGAGGTTGAGCAGCGCTTTGAAGCCCAGTATCAGCGGTTGCCCACAAAGTTCCCACTTCGGCCGGGGGTAAATTTGGTTCTATTTCAGCGCCGGTAGGGAGTAGAAGTGGGTTTACTCGGTTTGCTGTAGAGCCGAGCAGCAACCGACCGAGGATGCTCCGAAGGTTAACTGGATGCCTGGCGAGGGCCTGCCCAATCAGGCGCCTCTTGGTTTTAAGCTGCCAAAGTAACCTCGCTTATTGCCTCATTAAAGTTCCTTAAGTTCAGGTTTTGGTTGACATTCTAAGCGCGAGGCCCGTATATTGAGCCCCCGTAAGGAGACCTCCACGTTCAACGTTCAGCGATGGCTCTCTCAGACGATTTGCTCGCATGTTTAAACTCCAACGGTTAGAGATCACCGGCTTTAAATCCTTCGCCGACTACACCGAAATAATCTTCACAGGAGACGGAATTACGGCCGTTGTCGGGCCGAATGGCTGCGGCAAAAGCAACGTAGCCGATGCGATCGCCTGGGTCCTGGGCGAGCAGCGAGTAAAGCAACTCCGTGGTGGCGAGATGAAGGACGTCATCTTTCAGGGGTCGCGGAACCGTTCACCAAGTGGAATGGCAGAAGTTGTCATGCACATGGTGCGTGACGAGACCGTTGAGAATGAGCCCGATATCGAGGATATCGACTCAACCCTGGAAAAGATCGACGAGCGAGTCGTGACCCTCGACGCCAATTCTTCAGATGAAGCCGAGCCTTCAGTTCAGCTCAGCGATCTGCCGACCGACAATGTAGTACCCGCAGAAGGTGCTCCCGATACAGCACTCGCCGAAGTAATCCAGCCTCGTCCGCAGCACAAGCGACACTGGCGCCGACGAAATCTGGCGCTCGAGTTTGCACCCGGCGAGTCCGTCTCCATCACCCGCCGGCTCTATCGTTCGGGCGAGAGTGAGTATCTGCTCAACAATCGAGCGTGCCGGCTGCGCGACATCCAGGACCTGTTTTCCGGTACCGGATTGGCTGGCGGGCACTACGCAATCATCGAACAGGGTCGCATCGGGCAGATTCTCTCCGCCAAGCCGATGGACCGTCGCAACATCATCGAGGAGGCGGCCGGAATCACGAAGTTTCGGGTGCGCCAACGTGCGGCTGAAGCGCGCCTGGAATCGGCGCGTTCGAACCTGGCACGCATTGTCGACATCATTTCGGAGATCGATCGCCAGGTAAACAGTTTGCGTCGGCAAGCGGCCAAGGCCCGACGTTATGGGATTTTTCGAGAAGAACTGCGCGCACTCCTACGTCAGGTTTTCGTCGCCGAAGAGCGCAGATTAACGGGGTTGCTCCAGGAGACTGAGACAAAGCTCCAGGAAGCAACAGCTTTGGAACGAAGCATTGGCGCAGAGTTGGCCCAACGCGAAGAGGCTGCGCGCAACGCCACCCACACAGCACGCAGGATCGAAGATTATTTGGCGGCTGCTCGCTCGGAAGCTGCCGAAGCCCTGCTGCGTCGCGATCGGCAAATGCGCGAACGGACCTATCAGGAAGAACAGGTTGTCGGTCTCGATAAGCGAAAGGGAGAAGTAGAAACTGAAATCGAAGGCTTGTCCGAGCGTTTGGTATTGGTCGAGTCCGAATGCAAGCGCCTGCAGGAAGAGGATGAGCGCTTAAGAACCCAAGCGAACGAAACCACACTATCACTGCAACTGGTCGAAGAGGCGCACGCCGCGAAGCTTAACATTGCAGTTGACGCGGAAGCAGAGATCGAAGGCGCCCGAACTGAGTTGCTGAAACACACGGCGATTGCTGAACGACTTCGTGAAATTGCCCGGCAACTTGAAGGGACGCTCGACCGACTCGCGATTCAGGCCGAAGGACTGGCTCGCGAGGGCGAACGGGCCACAGCCCAACATACCGCGCGTCAGGCCGAAGCTGAAATACTCAACCTGGAGATTGTCGCCGCGCGCGAACATATCGCGCAGTTAAGCTCGGAACGAGAAGTCGCCGTCGATGCGGTGGTCTCGGGGCACGAGGCGGTGAGCGACACCGAGGCGGAGTTGACGCGCGTCCGTGATGAGAACTCGAGAACAAAACATCGTCTGGAGAGTTTGAAAGAGTTGGACGATCGCCGCGCTTACTACTCGTCCGCTGTTCAGCGCATCTTTTCCCAGGAGGACGTGGCGCGCGATTTTCATTTCATCGGCACGCTAGCCGATGCGCTCAACGTCGACGCGAAGTGGGAACGCGCCGTTGAAGGAGTGCTTGGCTCGTCGCTCCAGGCCATCCTCGTGCCGACGCCCGACGATGCCGCACGCGCTGCGCAGTGGTTGCGCGAAAACAATGCCGGCAGGGCGAGTTTCCTGGTAGCCGGGCTGCATGGCGCCAGTGATGAGATTGACACCCTGGTTTGCAAAATCGAGGAGCGCCCGGCCCTGTCACTCTCGTATTCGAGCGAAGGGCTCGATGATCTGCGCATCTGCAATCTTTTGGGGGCGCCGCGGGAGTTAATTGCGGTCTTGAATCGCACATTGCCCCAAAAGATGAACGCGCGTCTCGCCGGCAGTCTCGATGAGGCGATGGCCAAGTCGCTCGCGACCGGCGAGTTTTTTGTCACGCTCAACGGCGACTGGGTCACCAATGGACAATTCGTAAGCGCGGGAGACGCGCGAGCGTTGGAGGAAGGTGCGGGGCTGCTCGCTTTCAAACGCGAACTGCGCGAGCTCGAGGCGCGCGCCGAAGTCCTTGGCGGGGAGCTAACTTCTGCCGAGATTTCCGCGACGGACGCACGCACGCGGTTAGTGGATCTCGAAGACGTAGTCGTGCTCTTCAACGAAGCGATTGGCCGCGAAGAGCGCGAGGTGATGACTCGCGAACTCAACGCAGCCGGACTGGCGCAGGAGATCGAACGGGCTGAACGTCACAGGCGAGTTGTTTCTGCCGATGCGGCTCGCGTGGAAGAGGAGCGCAGTGAAGTTCAACACCGCCGGTTAACAGCTCTCGAAGAGGCTGAGTCTGCCGAAACTGCGCGCACCACGGCGACGGAAAGAGTGAACACGGCGTCAATCCAACTGGCGGAAGCACGTCGCGACGCAGAGTTGGAAAATGAAGGGCTGGCCCAGAAGCGTGCCATTGCCGCTGCGGCTGCCGAGCGACGTCGCGCAACTGCCGCCGAGCTGCGGCGCATGGAAAGTGAGTATGCAGACCTGGCCGCGCGTGTTGAGCGCCACCGGTTTGAAGTAGTTGAGATTACGGGACGGACCGAAGAACTGCGACAATCAATCGCCGAACTCGAGCGTTTAGTTGGGGCTGCTGCTGCCGAACGAGATCAAGAGGAGCAACAGCTTGCCGCGCTCACTGGTAATTTAGAGGCCGCGCGTCAACAGGCAGATATGCTGTCCGCCGAACTTTCAGAGTTGAACCGGCACGCAGCCGAAATTCGCGATTCACGCGCGGAGATAGAAGTGCAGCGCGCCGAGGCGCAGGCTCGCTTGAACTTCGTCAGAGAAACGTGCGCTTCGGAGCTTAATCAGTCGCTCGCAGAGCTGGCGCAGGAGCAAACCCTGGCGGACGATTTCGATCTCGACTCGGCGCAGACCAGGGTGGAAGAACTTCGTTCGCGAATCGAAGGCTTTGGTGCCGTCAATATGATGGCGCTGGAAGAGCTGAACGAAGCAGAGGAGCGTCTGACGTTCCTGACTACACAACGGACAGATATTGTCGGCGGGATCGCATCTACGGAAGAAGCGCTGCGTGAGATCAAGCGCCGCTCCCGCGAACGCTTCCGCCATGCCTTCGAGCAGATCAACAAGAACTTTGGCGAGTTGTTTCAGGAGCTCTTTGGTGGCGGACGCGGCGAGATGAGTTTAATTGAAGCCGACGACGTGCTTGAGTCCGGCATTGACGTGATCGCGCAGCCTCCCGGTAAACGACTGCAGAACGTGTTGTTGCTTTCCGGGGGCGAGAAAGCAATGGCCGCATTAGCCCTGGTACTTGGTATCTTCCATTATCGGCCTTCGCCTTTCTGTTTGCTTGACGAGGTTGACGCACCGCTTGACGAAGCGAACGTAGGGCGCTTTACTGATAAAATCGCGCAGATGTCGACGGACACGCAGTTCATCGTCATCACGCATAACAAACGGACGATGGAGATGGCACGCGCGCTTTATGGCGTCACCATGGAGGAAGTCGGCGTTTCCAAGCTGGTTTCTGTGAAGTTCGAGTGATCAAAAGCAGTAAATGGATTCAGTCACTTCTCCCCGCCGCGCTTGTGATTCTGAGCGCGGCGGTTTTCACACATGGGCAGGACTCGACCAAAACGAACAGGCGGCCTACCGCACCCGACTCCGCTGCGGTACCCGTTAACTCTGTAACGCCCCGACCCGTTGATGACGGAACTCGCTTTTCGTATGAGTTCAAGCAGCCTGAATTCTACCTCCCTCACATTACGATCCAGCACGATGTGACGGGACGCGGCAAGATTACGTTTGAACGGAAGAACGATGAGGTGGCGGTCGAGGAGGAGTTGCTCATTTCAACGACCGCCCTGGCTCGAATCCTTGGGTTGTATGAGTCGCTGCAGTTCCTCGACTCAGAAACTGTGTATCAATCAGAGAAGCAGTTTCCACATATGGGAACCATGCGGATCAAAATGGAGCGTGGCACCCGGAAAAGAGAAGTGGAGTTTAACTGGAGCAACAATAATGATGCCGCGGCGCTTGCGAACGAATACCGGCGCCTAGCAGATCAGGCGGTTTTCGTGTTTGACATGTCAGTCGCGCGCGAAAACCAGCCGCTCAACGCTCCTAAGCTTTTGGAGGGTCTCGAGAGTTTGCTTAAGCGCGATGCAGTTTCTGATCCACAACAGTTAGTTCCTCTTCTCAAAGAGATCTCCACCGACGAACACCTGCCACTTATCGCCCGCAACCATGCGATTCGATTGTTGAAAAAGATCGCGAAATAAGCCTGCCTCCAGGTTGCGAGTGAAGCCCTATTATTGGAAACGTGAGAAGTTGGGCTTCTGCGGCTGGCCCAGCCAGATTCCTGATCTAGAGTTCAGCTTGTGGGTTCAACTAACTACTAAACCTACTCACTAGCAAGTTTGCAGAATTCTATCGCGCGGTTTTCGGCCCAGAAACGGTCTTCTTGATCGTGTCCGGGACGGGGATCAACGCCGGGGGCAGCACTGACGAATGCCACATGACCGCCGTGTTCCGTGGCGATGAGCAGGATGTTGGGATTTTCCCTAACGGCTTCGGCGCGCAAGGGTTCAAACGGAATGAAAGGATCGTCCTGGGCGTGAATTATTAGAGTTGGGATCCGTATCTGATCGATGATGCGAATGGAACTCGCGCGAGTGTAGTAGTCGTCGGCGCCGTCAAAACCATGTGCCCGTGACGTGAATCTATCGTCAAATTCCCTGACAGTGCGGGCCAGACGAAGGTCAGTCAAATCGTACAGGTCAGGGTAAAGCCTCTTCTTAATTTCAATTCGTTTTCTCAGACGCTTAAGAAAGCTCTGGTGGTAAAGCCAGTTTGAACGCTTGGACATCGTGTCGACGCTAACGCCAAGATCTACCGAAGGCGAGATCGCGCAGATTGACAACACCTGAAGCGGATAGGCAGCCTCGTATTCACCGGCGAGTTTTAAAACCATATTTCCGCCGAGTGAAAAACCTACCAGCAGCAGGCGCGGCAATTTGTCATGCTCAATCAGCTCGCCGACTACCGCGCGTAAGTCTTCCGAAAGTCCGCCGTGATAAAGCGTTGGTGTCAGATGTTCCGTGCCCCCGCAGTTCCGATAGTTCACTCGCACCACATTGAAGCCCGCCGCAAACCCCTTTTTCGCCATTGCCAGCATGTAGACCGAAGCAGTTGAACCTTCCATGCCATGCCAGATGACCATTGTGGGATGCTGCGTGCGATCAGTTTGCCAGCGGCAATGCGCAAGGATCTGAACCTCGGGCTCCACCTGGAACAGTCTCTGCTCATCGGACGTGTGAATACTAAGTCGTCTGGGCCACGCATAAGCCGCCAGCGTTTGGGCGTGACCACTGATGAATAACGGGTGCGGCCGGAAAGGTTGCGCTTCGAAGAGTTGCGCAGCGCGGGTAAGGAGATTCGGAGGCATCGAATTTCAGTTAGCCCCTCGAACGCCCACTTTTATCGTGACCGCCACGGTCAGATTGGTTCTGTCAGGCTTGAGAGACACTCCGACCTCGTTCGGCGGGGTTTTGCCTTGACTGAGGTAGTCCCGAACGATTGTGCTCATTACTTCATCCATTGGCTTCTTTTGAAAGTCCTTCACAATGCCTTGATCAAACACCTCGCCCGTTCTGAGTGGCCATTTGGATTGCAAACGCTTCGCATGATTTTCTTCGAGTCCGCTAATAGTTAATATTCCCATCCGATACTGCGGACCCTCGTTCACTGTGAGGCGGTACGAAACTTGTTTGCCGGCGTCGTAGAACTCGGGCTTTGGGCCAACCCTGGCGTCGAGATAGCCTTTTCTGCCATAAGCGTCGCCGATCGCCTCGAGACCCTTGTCGAACTTAAGTCCGTTTGCCACCTCTCCCTTTTTCATTCCAAGGATCGAGTCCAGCTCTTGAGCAGAATACACTTGATTACCTAACCAGGCAGATTTGTCCCAGTTGTAGACCAGCCCTTCTTCGACCGGAACAGTGAGATCAACTCCTTTTGCACACTTGCCCTCGTCGCCAGGCTTTCCAACTGGCGTGTTGAACCTGGCCTTAAGCTGCCCCACTTCGCGATACAGAGGGAAAAGCCGAAGCAGTGCAAAGCTGCCCACGATCTTGCGGGAGAAGTCGGTGCCGAATATCTCTTTGGCCCCGGCGATCAGTTTTGACTCGGAGACATTCGATGATCCGGGAAAGTGCAAAGCGCAAATGGGTAGGGTGATGCCAACAACCGAAAAGACCTGTTCCTGTGGTTTGCTACCTTGGCTCTGATAAGCCATGTGCTCCACGGTTGCGTCGATCTGATGTTCTTTTAACAACTTCTTCAACGCTACCGCAATCGTGTTCAGCGTTTCACCGGCGTCGGGAGCAGTACCAGTAAAGGAAGGTACTTCCCGTTTCACCGCGTCATAAAGTTGTTCATCGCTGAACCAGATGAAGTTATCGAAAACGACTTGCGAAGACGCGGCGCTACTCTCCTCAACCACGAAAACAATAGTGGCCGCGTTGCCGTTGGTACGAATCCTATACTGCAGTTTCTTGAAGAGCCCGCTATCGGCCAAACGTTGCGTAGCCTGATCGACTGTCTCAATCTCAAAAGGTTGACCAATCTTCAAGCCGGTGGCGGTAATTACTTCAGCAGGCTCCAATTGTTGCAGACCTTCGACTTCGATCTGCGAGATCTTGATAGCTGATTGGCCCTGCGCAGAATTCGCGCTGATCAAAATCACGAGACTGATAAACCAGCCTAGCGACACTGTGGCAAACTTGTAACTAGAATTAGATTTGTGTCTGGACATACAGTTGGCGTTAGCGGTAACCGAGCGATTGCAAGCTCTAGGGTATTCGGCACGACCAGCGGGCCGTGAGAGAATTCGAAGATAATCTATCAGGACAAGCGTGAAAGTTGAACTGCCGATCAACGGAACATGAGAGATATGACTCCCAAGACTCGTACAGAATTGATCATTGAAGTCTGGGAAGCACTCGATTGTGAGTC
>JBGTOA010000035.1:0-14617 GCA_041742785.1 Pyrinomonadaceae bacterium
GAGGGGGGACGAAGCCGGCGGCAGCTCTCCGTGCCGCACAGCTCGAGCTACGCAAGGAGAAACAATGGTCATCGCCTTATCACTGGGCGGGGTTCGTGATTATGGGCGACTGGCGTTAGCAGGTAAGTACCAGCCCGAGGAGAGGAAATTGAACGACGCAGCCAGGAGCCGGGCATTCGATAAGCAGAGTTTCGACGCGTTCCTGACGTCTCTTGATGAGAACCACGGGCGCGCAGGGGAGAAATACGAACAGATTCGGACAAAACTGATCAACTTCTTTACCTGGCGAGGCGCTCTCTCTCCCGAAGACAACGCCGATGAAACGATCAACCGGGTCATCCGCAAGCTGGCACAGGGAGACCAAATCCGGGACCCGGGGACTTTCGTTTACGGAGTAGCCCGCATGGTGGCGCTCGAAACGGTGAGAAAACGTGATCGGCAAGCCCCGCTGGAGGACGCAATGACGATAGCTATCCCTGAGCCTGAGGATGACGCGGTTCAATCCGAGTTGCGGCTCAGTTGCCTGGATCGCTGCCTCATTAAGCTTCCTGAAACAGTCCGGGAGATGATCACCGAGTACTACCGTAAGGAGAAATCCGACAAGATTGAGCATCGGAAGCACCTTGCCGAACGCTTCGGGATACCCTTGAATGCGTTGCGTATTCGGGCCCTTCGTACCAGGGAGAAACTGAGCACTTGCATCGAAGGCTGCGTTAAGGAACTGGTGTAGCACGGCTTCAGCCTGTGTTACGTATTGAAGTTCGAGGTTAAGAGTAGAGTCAGTCCGGCCAAGAGGACCATATGGAATCAATCGGTAACGACGAGAGAATGCTGATCAACTATATCCTTGGAGATCTGTCCGACGATCAGCGGAACGCTATCGAGGAGCGCTTTTTCGGGGATGAACTTTTCTACCAGAATCTGCTGCTGGTCGAAGATGACCTGATCTACGACTATTTCCGCGGCGCGCTGGGTACGAATGAGCGACATAGGTTTGAAGCGCGTATGAAGGAGTCTCCGGCATGGAGAAGAAAAGTCGAAGCGGTCACTGCTTTGATGGAGGCAATTGATGCTGTCCCCTTGGCTGAACCTGTGCGGACAAAACTGCCCAATGAGCGTAAGTCGTTTTGGACTGCTCTCGTCTTGCCTGTCCTTCGCAGTCCGAGCTTTAGCCTGGCGGCCGCAGCTGGATTGCTGGTCTCAATCGCCGGTGCTGCATACTTTGTCAACCAGACGCGGGAGTTGCGAAATGAAGTCGCAGTGCTGACCGGGGATCGACAACAGCAAACCATCGAGAGCACCACCCGGGCAGGACAATTGCAGGGACGGATCGCCGAGTTGGAAGACAGGGAGAGCGCTCTCGGGCGGGAACTTGAACGTGAAAGAGAATTGAGAGCTATGGCTGAGAAACCTGCTCAATCACCACCGATTGGCCGCGACTCAGCAATCGCGACGTTTATGCTGCTGCCTGGTCTTGTTCGAGACCGGGACGAACCCGAACGGTTAGCGATATCCTCAGCAATTCACAGAGTTAAGCTGACTCTGGATCTGGAAGGCAACGAACGTTACCGGACTTTTCGCGCCGAGCTTCGGACTGCCGGAGGTAGACTGCTTTCCAGCCAGCCAGGTCTGTCGACTCCCATCCCTGGTGGCCGCGGTGTCACAGTCATGCTGCCGGCCAGAATTCTAAGTGACGGCGAGTACGAAATTACATTGCTTGGTTCCAAAGGAAAGGGACAGTTCGAAACTGTCCGCTACTACTACTTCCAGGTCGCGAGAAGATAGCGAACAGATCCCATCAATCTTCACTCTACCCGCCCTGCCGTAATTCCTACACCTCCAGTCTTTTCGGATTCACCCGCCATTCGGCACACCTTTCTTTCCGCGCAAACAAAGCTCAAGGCTGCGTAGCTTCTGCTTGCCACCGAACCAATCTGAAAGGTCTTGAGCTCCCAAAACAGTAAAAGTGTAGGAGGAAATTTAACGACATCTACATGAGGCGGACTATGCGACAAACAATTCAGCTCCTGGCCGTAACAACAACGCTTATGTTTTCTCAGGTCGCGGCAACCCCGCGCACTGTTGAGTTTCCCTTCGCGTTGTCGGCGGACCGGCATAGCGAGTTCAGAACCAAGTTCGCGGCGTTGAGCCCCGGCCGCATCGTCGTCGAGGCGAACTGGAAGTCTTCGGTGGCCGAGGCGCCCGTAATACCACTGACCCTGATCCTGATCCGGCCCGATGGGACTGAAGCGTCTCGCAAGAGTGGAAAAAGCGTACTCCGCACCGACTACCAGGCGTCCGAGCCCGAGATCGAGAGTTTCATCAGGGCCAGGAACTTCAAGTGGACCACGAAACTCATCAACGGACCGGGTAAAAACCACGAGGTTGCCGGGAGAATCAGAATTACGGTTCCCGCCGCTCCCACGACTCTCGAGGACACTCAGTTCACATTGGTCGGCCTCGGCAATGCACAAGAGATCGCATTTGTTCCCCCAGCACCGGGGCGAATTGTCGCGGAGGTATCGTGGCGCGCCGATTCGCTCGCAGACGGCTCATCGCCCAGCAGTTCGGTAACGGTGAGTCTAATCCACCCCGCTCAATCACGGACCCACGCTCGAAGGCTGGGAATGAGCCCAATTCGAGTCGAGCATCAGGTGACGGAGCGGGAATTGGACCAGGGAAGCCGCTGGCTGATCAGGCTTCAGAATGATGGTCAGGTGAAGGTCAGCGGCCGCCTAAAAGTGTTCTACACGCCTGGCCTGTAGCGCGATCAGAGACCTGTCCTCGGAAGAAAGGAGCCGACATGTACAAGAGAATACTATTGGCAGTTGCGATCCTCGTGCCGTTTATTTCGGCGAGTGAGGCAAGAGCGCACTTCGAAGGTCCGACCTCAATCAAGATCGGCCTTTCAACTGGCACAGTCGCCGGCAGTAGAACTGTGACTGGCAATCTCCTGCTCAATAGCCGCGCCAAGACTCTGATCGCCATTGAATTGAGAAGCGACAAGCGGGGAATCGCAAAGCCGGCGACGGAAAGAGTCGAAGTGTCACCGGGCCAAACGAGCATTAAATTCCAGGTGACCACATCGAAGGTGACACAGAACACAGCGGTCAGAATCAAGGCGACCGTCGGGAGACTCGAGGCAGTCGCCTCACTTCAAGTCACCGTAAGTCTCGAATCGATCAATATCGTGCCCGGAACAATTGCCGGCGGCAACCAGGCGGTAGGTACGCTGTCGCTGAGCGGAGTTCCTCCTGCTGGAGCGCAAGCGGTACTTGTAAGCAGCAATCCCCGAGTCCTGCGATTCGGCATTGGCCCATTTGTCACTGCAGCCGCCACAACGTCTGTCGCCCTGAACTCCGCCATCAACCAGTTCAGCGTGATAACCAGTACAGTCGACGCAACAACAACCGTCACGATCACCGCAACCTACAATGGTGTAGCAACCACTAAGGCGGCCGCAGTCCTGAAGCCACCGGGATCGTAGCTAAAGCTGCGGCACCGCTCCACCCAACTCTGGACCTTCAACTCTGGATTTTACCCAGCAGTTTAACCCTAACTAAAAGGAGATCTGTCATGAAGTCACTCAAAAGCCTGATCTTGTTCCTCGTGATCGCCTCGTCGCTGGTGGTCACGCCCTTACTCGCGCCGCAGAGCGCCAGCAGTATCAGCCCGAATGCCGTTGTGCAACCCGTTGCTGGCGTCAATCAGGACATACCGCCTGCGGTACAACAGATAATCAACCAGGCCTTTCAGGCCGTATCGGGAACCGTGATCAAGTTCGCAAACGATGTGAACACCTGGAAGACACAGGCCCAACAAGCCGCGAAAAAAACAGCCTCCGATTTCACAAGCTGTCCGAGCCCGGCCGCTCAAACGCTTTACAATGATCTCAAAGACAAGCAAGCGAAGCTGCAAACAATCATTAATCAGGCGACCGCAGCCGACGCTCAGGCACAAATCGCAAAAAACAATTGCCTCTCCTCAGTTCCAAACACTCAAGTATTCAAAGCCGCTTGCGTGACGGCCTACAACAACTTGCCTTTCGTCGGGATCAAATCGTCTGCCCAGGCTGCAAAGACCGCGGTTGATGGTGCGCTCAACGTGTTAAAGAATCTCAAGTGCGTCTCGGGGTGTAGCCAGAAAGTCAAGGCCGTTTTTCCAACGGTTAGCGTTCAATCCGGCAAGACGCAGCCAGGCCCCAAAATCACTGTCTGCACTGAATGGAAGCCAGGCCAGTTCTCGTACAACCTCGATGCCGGCAACGGTGAGTTGGACGCTAACGTCCATGCCAAGCTGCCGAGCTGCTCCAAGACCCAAACCTTTCCGCTGACCGGTTGCGACTGGCAAGTCAGCGTACTGCTCCCGGAGTTGAAACGGTTGCGACTAGTGCCGCCCGATGTGCGGGCAAGTGATGTCACCATCACCATTCCCAACGCCACCGTGTCGGTGCTAACCGGATTCAATCAGTCATGCAATCAGCCGCTCGAGGTCTGCAGGACGATTAGCGGGAGCGGAAACTTCACTTTTTCCCTGGGCTCCGATCCAATCGCGAGTCTGAACAGCGCCATGCAGAGCGTTTCAGGGCAGTGCACCCAGAAGGTGGCGGTCGGTTGTCTCAACCCCGCGTTTGGACTCAGTCCAGTATTCAGCAATGTAAGTATTCCGGATCCCACCAAGGCGAAAATTGCCTGGGGCGGATTAAGCCTCAAGCCGGCTTCGATCACGATTGACCTCACGGCCAGGGAATACAGCCTTGCGTGCAGGGCAAAGCCGTTAAATATTCCGGGCCTCCCCACGATTACCATCGGCAAACAGGCTGTTGAGTTTCCATTCCTCTGCCTGACGCCGCAGTGGAAGAACCTGGTCGCCAACCAGTAATTCCCATCCTGGGTTGCGGATTAGTGTGGCTGGACACTCTCCGGCCACGCTGATCGCGGCTCTTTAAATACCTCTTAATCTTTCGATCCGTTGAAGGAGAGCGTCATGGTGGAGCGATTAACAAACAGATGCTGCTTCAAAGACTCTCGATCGGCTTTTCAGGTAGCAGCCCAATGGCGCCAGATCAGATGCTTCGCAGTTATTGCGATAATAGCGCTACTGTCAGTCTCGCGCTTCGAGTCGTACGCTTTCAGCCAGTCCCCGGAATTAACCGTCGCAGCCAGCTTCCAGGGCGCGGAATCCGTTGAGGCACAGGAAAGAATCAGCCTGCGGCTTAGCCGGGCGCTCGAACACAATGAAGGAAGAATAGCAATCCTGATTGGCGGGACCGATGTGACGCGCTTGTTTGGAATAGGCGTCACGGATTACGTCTACGAGGTTTCGCTTCCTCTTCCTACGGGAGAAAACCCACTGACCGTGTACCTGGTGACGCCGGAGAACGAGTGGCGCCAGATTGCCAGCATTCCCCTGCGCGTAGCAAGCGCCGCCACTACCACCATAACCGCTCTTCCGGCCACTGACCCACCTGCTGCCCCATCCGCCGAATCAAATCGAAAGACTTCTTTCATTCCTTCGTTAACACTCGGCCTCAAGTCGCAGGCGGCACAGGCGCACTTCCCTGACTCGAATGCCCCCCAACGCGAACGATTCACTGACTTCACTATGCAGGGAAGCCTTCGCACGGAGATGGCAGGCGCAGATTACAGTTCGCAACTCCAGTTCGATGTAGCCGGCTCCAGCTACCGCTCCGAGGCTCTGCGATTCGGTGAGCTTGGCGAGAATGCTCCCCTAATCGATCTGTCGAGCTACCTGATGCAGTTCCAGGTTCGAAGGGCGAAGTTTCGGGTGGGTCACATCTCATTCGGAAGCAGTCGCCACCTGATAAACAGCTTCTCCAGCCGGGGCATCTCGCTCACACTGCCCGTCACAAAGCGAACGGACGTATCGTTGTCGGCATTGAACGGAACCAGCGTCATCGGATGGGATAACTTCGTAGGACTTAACCGGAGAAAGCATCAGGTCCTGGCAGGCACACTGGGTTTTGAGATGTCGCCCGAAACTCCGGGCCGGCTTCGCATCGAGAGCGGGTTCCTGCACGGCTCTCTGCTCCCAATAAGTAACTTCAATCAGGGAAATATCACTGACGCCGAACAAAGCAAGGGATTCAGTTTTCGAGTGATAGCGGCGGCGCCGAACGACCGGTTCCGGCTGGATGCGGGATTCACGCGCAGCCGCTTCAACAATGCCAATGATCCGGCACTGAATCAGTCGTTCGACGTCGTGAGCGTGAGAGAGACGACGCGAAATGCTCGCTACCTCAACGCAACTGCTAATCTTCTGGACAACGTCTCGATCGGCGCTGGAAGGAAAGCAAGTTTCGCATTCACCTTCCAACACGAGACTATAGATCCGTTGTTTCGCAGTGTGGCCTCTTACAATCAGGCAGACCGTTTCCAGAATCAGTTTGAGGCCGTTGCCAGTGTGGCAGGCGTTACTGCAACTGCATCGCATCTGCGCTTGAACGATAATCTGGATGACATTCCTTCAATCCTGAAAACCCTCACCCGGAGGACCAGCGTGCTCGTCGGTGCGCCTCTCGCTTCGGTTTTCGGTTCAACAGGCAAGGGTCTGGCCTGGTGGCCTCGCGTTTCGTACGGGTACGAGCAAACTCATCAATTCGGCGCAGGACTCCCGACAAACAGTGGCTTTGACAACCTTAACCAGGTGCCTGATCAGATCAGCACCAACCAGACTGCTCTGGCCGACTGGCAGTTTCAGCAAGTCCGATTTGGGTACCGTTTGAATCGCTCGTTCCAGGACAACCAGCAACCGGGCCGGGAGTTGGACGATCTTTCCAACCTGATAAACGCCTTTACAGTCGGCTTTACTCCTCATCAAGCGATTGACCTGAACGTCGAGGCGAGCGGCGAAAGAGCTGAGAACCTTGCCACCCGGCGCGTCGATCGGACTAAACGTGCCGGCGTAAACGCGAACTGGCGGATGACAAACAACTCGACGATTGGCGCGACACTGTCCGCCCTATTCGCAGGCGACGGGCTTAATCTAAGCAAAAACCGGAATGCCGAGTTTGACTTGCAGTGGTCGTACCGATTCGTGAAGGAGCGAGATCCGTATCCCAAAGTCCAGGGTCAGTTCTTCATTCGCTATGCAAACCGCTATTCGCGAGGGCTGGACCGCGTCTTCGGACTCAACAACCTGACGAAACTACAGACGCTCAATCTTGGTGTTAGCTTTACATTCTTCTGAGGTTGCATCGAGTTCGCGCTGAAGAAGTAGCAGGAGGACAGTTGTGATGATAAAGCTGTTTGCAACAGTTTCGTTTCTAGCCCTGGCGGTCACCGCTTTCGGGCAGAGCCCGCAAGTTCGAGTAAACCCGACTGGAGTAAACGTCAACGCCAGCGGACCGACAGTCGTGTTCCTTACCTTTGGTCCCTTGACTAACCGCGCTCCCGCGGAAGGCTGCTGGTGCGGCCAGTTGATCCCGGCCGCTCCCGGCATCGGATTCAAGTGCAACCCCGCAACGATCTTTGGTTGTTTGCCCGCGCGGAGCGATTTCTCTACCAGGAGCGGCAGCCAGGGTTTCACGGACATCATGTCGATTCCTGCGTCTGTATCCCGTCGCGCCTATCAAGCCGCCCAGGAAGGAGCAGTCTCCAGCTTCTTTTACGTACGAAGATTCATCAATTCCTCTGGCGGACCTGACGAGTTCGTCGCCGTTACGTGTCGAATGAGCGGCGGCGGCGCGCGTACTCCATTCGCACTCACCGACGTGAAGCTCTCGTTCGAAAGCGACAAACCAATACTGCTGGTCAAGCCCGGTGAGCGGATCCCCCGGGTCAAGGCGGAAATTTCCTACAATGGAACTGGCCGATTGAAAGGTCGTTGGGAAATTGTCCAGCCGGGCGACGAACTGCCGGCGGAACGTGACCTCTTGACTGAAGCATCGCTCCCCGCCGATCAGCGGGCACTGCAGCAACGGTACACTCAGATCAGCCGATTCAATTTCTTCCTGCCGCCTGGAACCAGGTACGTCCTCGACGGACCCGACCCATTACGACTGCCCAACGTCGTCGAGGGTCGTTACTTGCTCCTGCTGCGAATCGAAGCCTCTGACGACAAGGAAGGTGATTCAAACCTGGCGGCTGTAGGAGGCGAGGGCGTCGTTCACAGCGGCGCCGTGGCGGGGTTTCCCTTGCCGCCCTTGCGCTACTTCGTTGGCAGCGGCACAGAAAAAAAGAGCGAGGGTGAGATCCGTCTGGCGCAACCCGCTGAGAACGCTACAATCCCCAGCGGCAGCGTGCCGGGGTTCAGCTGGGTTGGACGTTCTGGTGCCGCCTTCCATCGGATAGAGTTTGTTGATATGACCGGTCATGCGGTTCTTTCAGCCGTGCTGTTACCAGGCGAGCAGAGTTATCGCGCGCCCTCGTGGCTGCCTGAGCGGCTGCTGGACGGCAGGGCGAAATGGCGCGTAGTGGCACTCGATCAGAGTGGGAAACCAGTCGGAGAAACCAAGTGGCGGTTTCTCAGAATCACAATCACAAAGTGAATGGACATAGCCTGCGAACACTGCTTCGTGATCGACGCCACTTCACAAGACAGGATCGAAAGAACTTCCGCGCATCGCGTCCTCTATTTCTATTTCTTCTAACGTGCTCGTCATGGAACTAAAAATCCATTGTCCGTCTAGCAGGCGTTCGATTCACGTCTTGCACCCTCCCCTAATTTCTGAACGACTCCTAGCCTTGAGAAATTTCACGGCACGCCACTCCTCTTAAAGGGAGTTTCTGCCCTACTGCTGGCGCAAGCGAGCAGAGATCATTTAAGATGCCAACGTTTACAGGAACAACTCCCTGACTTACTGGTCCAATAGTAATCGTAAGTCGTTGATTTAAAAGATTTGGAGCCCGCTTGGCTCAGCAACAGAGCACTTGTCTATAGGTTGCATCAATAAAGAACTTACCTCAGCGGGCCTTGGTCACTTGCGGACTTATTGCGGACTTTTCCTAGGAAATGCGTAAATACGTGCGACTGACTAATCCCACCGGCCCTAAACAGCCATAATAGTTCACCGATCTAACGGAGGAACCTATCCGGTCTCTCATCTATTCTCCGCTTCCACGGCGCGCGAAGGGATAACTGATTCAAGGCCGGTTGCCGATTTTCGGGTTGCGCGCACGGCGACTACTCTCTGGTGAACGCGCTGAAGATTGTAGGTGCTGGCCAAGTCACGTTCGGCTTCGTCGGCGACGAGGTTCACTTGCGCGGCGAGCGTGGCGCTGCGTCGTTCGTTCCCCGTCTGCCGCGCGACCGTCTCAAGCGCACCGAGCAGCCGCAAATAGATCGCCGTGTTATCCCCCGCCACGTCGCGGATTTGATCGAACGCTTCGCGCACGAGCGACGCGAAGGTCGCGCCGCGCGCGATCACCTGCACCTCGCCCTCCTCCGAGCGGTAATGCTGCTCGATGCGCTGCCGGGCAAGCGCGGCGAGAATTGCCCCGAGATAGTCTATACAAACGACGGCGGTCGTCGTGTCGTTGACGCCGGGCGAGAGCGCCTTCAAAGCGATGTCCACGATCTGGCGGATACCGAACGCCGCGTCCTGCTCGATCGTGCGGTAGTGGTTGATGGTGAAGACGCTGTTGAGTTGTTCTACTGTCTCTTCATCAAGCTCACCTCCGCCCGTCCCGCGCCAAGCTATGGAAACAAGCGGAGAGTCTTTGACGACGAACGCGCCTAAGCCTCGCTCCATCCGCACGACACAATCGCGCTCGCCGGCGAACTTCATCAACTTGTCGGCATCCACGTCCTGCACGTATCCGGTCGAGCGCGCCGGGATCGCGCGCCACGCTTGTCCTGCGGGTGTGACTTGCGCCTCAGATTCTTCCGACTCCTCCGCCTCTTCTCCCACCTCCTGCGGAAAGAGTCGTTCGATTGCCTGTATCGTCTCTTCGGCGGCGGATGAAATGATTGACGAGGCTTGAATCGAACTGGCGATGTGGTGAATGAAAAAGATCAGCACGCCGACGCTCGTAATCGCCAGCAAGAGTCCGAAGAACACCGCGAGCGACGGGATGAAGCGTCCTTCGTCGCCGCCGCGAATTGTGCGCAACACGATTAGGCAGTAAACGAAGATGCCGACGAAGAAACCGAGCACGAATTGATTCCGCCGGTCGCGCATAAAATTCCGCAGGATGCGCGACGTGTACTGGCTCGACGCCTGCGCCATCGCCAGGAGCGTCAGCGTGAACGTCAATCCCGCGACCGTAATCATCGAACCGGCGATTGACGAAAGCATCCCGCGCGACCCGTCCGCGCCTGCGCCGAAAATGCGCGGATACGCGACGAGCAGTTCACGGTTGATGCGCCCGTCAACCTCGATGAACCCGACGGCGAGACCGACGCACACAACGACCATCAGCACCGGAACGAACCACAGGCTCGAACGCAAGTACGACCAGAATTGCTTTAATTTGTTCATCGAAAATTCGCGTCCCTACTTCACCAAATCAATTCGTTCAACCGCTCTCTTTGTTTACTGCTCTCGATTTAAGCCTTCACCCGCTGCGCGCGCGAAAGTTCGCACTTCTTCCCGCAGTGCCGCGATCTCAGCGCGCAACGCTGCGATGGACTTCGCGCCGGCCAGTTCTGCCTCGTCAGACGCCGCATCGCGCCCGACGAAAAAGGTCGCTATCGTCGCCGTCACATAACCGAAGACCGCCAAGCCGTAGAGCGCCAGTATGAAACAGAGCACACGCCCTTCGGCGGTCCGCGGCCAGTACGCCGAGCCGAGCGAGGTCAAAAGCATCCCCGTCCACCACAGCGCGTCGCCGTATGACTTAAGCCCCTCGCCGTTCGGCAACTCGTTCTCGAACGCGTACATCCCGGCAGCGCCTAAGAGAATGACGACGACCGTGAGTACGACGACGTATCCGACGCCGCGCCGCCGCATCGTGTGACCGAGCGCGCGCATCCCCCGATTCAGGGAGCTGACCACGCGAAAGAGCCGCAGGCCGCGCGCAGCCCTTGCCGCGCGAAGGATGCTCAACACACGGAAGATGCGAAACACGCGCAGCGCGGGCACGACCAGCGCGAGCGCCGTCAGCCAGTTCGCCTTCAGGTAGTCGGTCTTGTCGGGCGCAAGCACGAGCTTGAGCGCGAAGTCGAGGATAAAGACGACCCAGATGCCGATGCCGATGAATTCGAGCGCGGGCGATAAGTTGCCCGTCAGCTCGATGACGAACAAAGCGAGCCACCCGAAGCCCAGAACGAGCATCGGCGTCTCCATCCACTCTTCGAGTTGTTCGAGCACCGCCCACCGCTCGTTGTTCAGGACACTCTGCTCGATCACGTCTTTATCGCTCATCCAATGCACCACTTCCCAGCCGTCACAAGCACAGCGTTTCTGGCTTCTATCCGCGCGGCACAATCGCGCGAGCAACTCTGCGACTACGGTCTCGGCGGCGACGCGGAAGCTACCTGTGTAGCTGCATCATATCAGGTGTAATGCTGAGAACAATCAATGTAGTTCCGCAATAAGAGGCACAATGAATGATCTTTTAGCGGTTCGCTCTCAGCTGGCGATGTCGCTGGCTTTTCACATAATTTTCGCCGCCATTGGTATTGCCATGCCGCTCTTGATGGTGATTGCCGAGTGGTTTTGGCTGCGAACTAGAGAGGAAGTTTATCTTACGCTCGCCAAGCGGTGGGCGAAGGGGACGCGGCCGGGGATTGGATTTAACGAGGTGGCTCACGATCTGCGACCGCACCGCGAGCCAGGTTATGCCGAACTGTAGGAAGAGAAGCAGAGCGAAAGCCAGCGCGCCCTCGGCAAGTGCCACGTCTTTTGAGAGCAGCACGGTTGCCAGCGTCGAACCGAGCGCGACGGTCACGACAAAATCAAAGGCGTTCATTTTCGAGAGAGAACGTTTGCCGGCGACGCGCAGCAAAACAACGAGCGGCGCATACGCCGCCAGGCCAACGATCCCTGTGCGCGCGAGCGTCATCCATCCATTGAAGAACATCTGCTCCGCCTTTTCATTAAAACAACTCGTCTTTCAGGTCGTGCCTTATCGCTCTATCGTGCCGGGCTTTTCTGCCCGTGTTGCTTTGCTTCCGGCACGCCTGCTTCGGCTGCCGCGTTCTCCAACACGGCGTTGACTTCGCCGCCGAGGAGAATGGCAGCGCCCGTCAAATAGAGCCACAGCAGCAACACGATGACCGCGCCGAGTGCTCCATAGGTAGCGCTATAAGTATTGAAGAAATGAAGGTAAAGACTGAATCCGAAGGAGATTAGCAGCCAGAGCACGGCCGCCAGCGTCGAACCCGGCGCAATCCAGCGCCACTTAACACCTTTCACGTTGGGGGCGAAGAAGTAGACCAAGGTGAAGGCAATCAGCACGAAGGCGATCGCCAGGAACCACTGTAAAATCTTCCACGCCTGAGTGAAGGCGTTACCGAGGTTGAACCACCGAGCGATGACCAGCGCAATCTCGCTGCCGTAGAGCATCAGCACGAG
The DNA here is from genome assembly GCA_041742785.1 of Pyrinomonadaceae bacterium. GTDB lineage: Bacteria > Acidobacteriota > Blastocatellia > Pyrinomonadales > Pyrinomonadaceae > PSRF01. The sequence goes on from JBGTOA010000035.1 coordinate 12,479, forward strand.
CGCTAAAAGGATAAAAACGGCGAGAGCAATCGTCAGACCGATGGCAACCAATCGTCTCTTCCACCACGGGCGCGCTTCTCGCACGCCGTAGGCTGCGTTGAGCGCCGTGATGATCGACCGCATCCCGGTCGATGCCGCCCAGACAGAGGTGAGCAATCCGAACGAGAGTTTCCCGCCGCTGCGCGCAGCGGAAATCTCAGCTACCGTGTTATGAATTAGCGCGCTGGCTTTAGCGGGCGCGACTGTGCCGAGGTAGCGGAGCAAGTTCGCGCGCAGTTCCGTGCCCGCCTCCGCGAAGTAGCCGAGCAGGGCGAGGAGAAAGAGCAGGAAGGGGAACAAGCCGAGCACAAAGTAGAAGGAGAGTTGCGCGGCACTCGCCATCACATCGTCTCTAACGAGTTGTGCCCACAGACGTTTGCCAAACTCCTTCCCTGTTAAGCCTTGCGGCACCCATTTGAACATCGTGAGCAAATTGCTGCTGAGCCAAGACCGCAATCACATTCCGGTAGCGCCTGACGACGCATGGCGACCTGCTGCTTAATTGCTGCCCGACGAGTTCGCCGATTCGTTGACTTGCCCTATAGTTTCGTCGCTCGCCTCCCGCCGCCGTTGTTTATCGTTAAGAATCATCGAAGCATCAATGTCCGATTGCGTCGTCGGCTCGCGGTCGCCAAATGCGCCGTCAACCTTGCTCGTTGCCGGTATCGGATCATAGTTGTGGCGCGAGGCCTCGAATTTCTGCGCCGTTGATTGTTTGCCGCTCTTTTGCGATTTCTGTTTGCTCATCTGTTTCTCCTTGAGTGTTACGTCAAATAGTAAATTGCGCGCGAAGGTTAGCTTCCTCTGGTTGACTTCATAGTCACACGGCCCCACCCTCATTCTCCCATCGCGCTTTGGCTCGCTTGAGTTGCTCTTGCTCCTGTGTTCGCACCAGCAGATCGGACAACTTACAGCCCAGCGAATCGCACAAGCCATTCAGCGTTTCGAGCGACACAACCTCCGCTTCGTTTTCCCACAACTGCACCGCCGTAGCGGGTGAGATGCCTGCCACCTTTGATAATTGCAAGGCGTTTTTAATCCCGCCTGCCTCCGCTGCTTCTCGTACTCGTAATTTCACCATTACCAGGAATACTTTCTTCAGAGCTCGCTCAGCATCAGAATGAGAGCAGGCCAGTCGCTTCATCCGCTCCTTTTTTGAACATCACGGTATCAGCGAATTGATCACGAGTCTGTCGCGCACAGCTTTCACTCCATCGACCTTCAGTGCCGCCGCCACCGCCTCATCTCTGGCGACAGTGGTGAAGATCATGCCACGGAGAGTTACGTCACCGTCCTCCACATCAACAAAGATTGCCCTCTTCGGCGTACTCTCATGTCTCACGAGTTGGCGTCGGACAGCTTGATAGATGCGAGCGTCTTCGGAAGAGGCTCCAACACTCTCGCCATTGGAGCCAGCCTCGGCGCGCACCTTCTGCTCTTCAAACGGCTCATCTGGCACAGGAAGAACGGGCACGTTGACCGTTACTTGGTTAACGACATTCTTTACGCCGCTCGTGCTCCTCGCAACCTGCTCGGCCAGTGATTGATCGGCAGTCGTGTCCGCTGTGCCGGTCAACGTCACCGTGCCGTCTTTCGCTTCGACTCTAATACGCGACGTCGCCCCCTTCGTATCTTGACTGGCGCCGAACCGGTCGCGCACAGCTTGCGCAAGCCGGAAATCCTGCGAGCTGTAATCAGCCCGCTGTCCGCAAGCTGCCGTTAAGAGCGATAGCGCGACAGCCGCAATCGTGAACCAAAGTGAATGCTTCATCGCTTTATCTGGTCCCGCTGGTCTGCGCCGGAACTGTCATCGTACTCAGGCATATCATCAATGCCAGACCGAGCGTCGATGTGGTGCCTTTTCCAATTCTTTCTCTCATCCTCGTTTCCTCTTTAGCTCGTTTCCTCTTTAGCTTGCGCGGCGCACCGCCACATTGTGTTCGCGCCTGGCCCCAGGTCCAAGACGAGCGCGCATCGTTTTAGGCTCCTTCTTTGCTTACTTGCGCGGTCTAACGCTCAAAAAGATCGTAGTGCCACGACGATTAACGAGCAGGAGTACCGGATTAGAGCCTGACCGCTGCAGGGCGGCGCGAACGTCCG
>JBGTOA010000039.1:0-11366 GCA_041742785.1 Pyrinomonadaceae bacterium
TTTTTACCGGAGAAAAGATGTTTCGATTTCAACAAGAAGCAAAGACACAGTTAGCTCCAGACTTTGAGGCGATTCGAATCTCACTGGCGTCGCCGGAAAAGATTCGCCAATGGTCACATGGAGAAGTTACGAAGCCTGAAACGATCAACTATCGAACCTTCAAACCTGAGCGCGATGGTCTGTTCTGTGCTCGTATTTTTGGTCCGGTAGCCGATTGGGAATGCTTGTGCGGCAAGTACAAACGCATGAAGCACCGCGGCGTGATCTGCGACAAGTGCGGTGTTGAGGTCACGCAGGCAAAGGTGCGTCGCGAGCGACTGGGGCACATCGATCTTGCCAGCCCCTGCTCGCACGTATGGTTTTTCAAGGGACTGCCTTCGCGCATTGGCCACTTGCTCGATATCCCGCTTCGCGAACTCGAGAAGGTTCTCTACTTCGAGTCTTATATAGTCATCGATCCCGGTGACGTGGCGGGTATCAAGGAACGCGAGCTGCTCTCCGACGAGCGCTATCGCGAATTGGTGCGCGACTTTCCTGGTCAGTTTGTTGCAAAAATGGGCGCTGAAGCGATTAAAGAGTTGCTCGCCGCAGTGAAGGTAGAAGAGCTGGCCGTCGAATTGCGAAAGAAGATGCGCGAAGAGACGTCGCAGCAGAAGAAATTGAAGTTTTCAAAGCGACTGAAGGTCGCGACCAGCTTTTTAAAGTCGGGCAATCAGCCAAACTGGATGATTCTCGACGTGATACCGGTTATTCCACCGGAGCTCAGGCCGCTGGTGCCGCTCGATGGCGGACGATTCGCAACTTCAGACTTAAACGACCTGTATCGTCGCGTAATCAATCGCAACAACCGTTTGAAGAAGCTTATGGAGCTGCGTGCGCCGGAAGTTATCGTGCGTAACGAAAAGCGCATGCTGCAGGAAGCAGTCGATGCGTTGTTCGATAACGGTCGTCGAGGTCGTGTGTTGCGCGGTGTAAACAATCGGCCACTAAAATCTTTGAGCGGAACTCTCAAAGGCAAGCAGGGACGTTTCCGGCAGAATCTTTTGGGTAAGCGCGTCGACTACTCAGGGCGCTCCGTGATCGTGGTCGGTCCTGAGCTGAAGCTGCACCAGTGCGGCTTGCCGAAGAAGATGGCTTTGGAATTGTTCAAGCCCTTCATCTACAACCAGCTCGAGAAACAGGGCCACGCGGCGACGATCAAGCAGGCGCGAGAAATGGTCGAACGTCAGGAACCCGTCGTTTGGGACATCCTCGAAGAAGTTATTCGCGAGCATCCGGTTCTGTTGAATCGCGCGCCAACTCTCCACCGCCTCGGTATTCAGGCGTTTGAGCCGGTGCTGGTGGAAGGCAAGGCCATCAAGATTCACCCGCTGGTCTGTACTGCGTTTAACGCCGATTTTGACGGCGACCAGATGGCTGTGCACATTCCGCTCAGTCCCGAAGCGCAGATCGAAGCTGCTGTATTGATGCTTTCCAGCAACAACATTCTCAGCCCGGCCAGCGGCCAGCCAATAGCCGTGCCTTCGCAGGACATTGTGCTCGGAATTTACTACCTGACGCGCGACAAACAGGGCGCTAAAGGCGAAGGCCGCGTTTTCGCATCACTTGAGGAGGTGTTGCTCGCGCTCGACGCGAAAGAAGTAACTACGCAGACGCCGATCAAGCTTCGCATTCAGGGCGACTTAATCGACCTGACCCAGGAACATGATCCGCAGGACATCGTGCGCGCTGCGGTACAGGAAGATGTTCGCCGCGTGATCAATACGACCGTGGGTCGCGTGATCTTTAATGATTCAATTCCCTCGGGTCTGCCTTTCCTCAATGGCACGTTGAAGAAGAAGGGCCTGCAGTCACTCGTGAACTATTCACACATTCGTCTCGGTCATGAGATGACCGTGAAGATGCTGGACGACCTGAAGACACTCGGTTTCCTTTACGCGACGAAAGCCGGCATTTCGATTGGTATCGACGATCTGGTCACGCCCGACGCAAAGAAACCGTTGGTCAACAAAGCAGAGGAAGATGTGATCAACGTCGAGCAGCAGTATCTCGACGGCGTGATCACTAATGGCGAACGATACAACAAGGTCATTGCTATTTGGTCAGAGGTAACTGACAAAGTCGCCAAGGAAATGTTCAAGGCTATGGACGAACGCGAGAAGTCCTCAGGCGAACTAAATCCAATTCTCGTCATGAGCGATTCCGGTGCTCGTGGTAGTGCACAGCAGATTCGCCAGTTGGCAGGTATGCGCGGTTTGATGGCTCGTCCTTCGGGCGAGATCATCGAGACCCCCATCCACGCGAACTTCCGCGAGGGCTTGAACGTGCTGCAGTACTTCATCTCGACACACGGCGCCCGCAAGGGTCTGGCTGACACGGCATTGAAGACCGCGGATTCGGGCTACCTGACTCGGAGGCTGGTTGACGTGGCTCAGGACGTCATCATCAGCGAGGTAGACTGCGGCACGCTTCGTGGTATTCCCGCGAGTGCCATTATTGAGGGCGGCGAGGAGATCGAGTCACTGCGCGATCGCATCGTTGGCCGAACTTCACTGGAAGACGTTATTGACCCGGTTGAAGGCCGAGTTATTGTCGAAACAAATCAGGAGATTGATGAGGCGCTCGCTTCCGAGATTCAACGCTCGGGTGTGCAACGCGTGCGTATTCGCTCGGTGCTGACCTGCGAGTCACGTCGAGGATGCTGCATCGCCTGTTACGGACGCAACCTGGCGACGGGTCGGCCGGTAGAGATTGGTGAAGCGGTAGGTGTGATCGCCGCCCAGTCGATTGGCGAGCCCGGGACCCAGCTAACGATGCGTACCTTCCACATCGGCGGTACTGCGCGTCTGGAAGAATCTTCCAAGCACGAAGCTCGTCAGGATGGAACGGTCAAGTATCTTGAATTGCAAACGGTGAAGAGCCGCAAGGGCGAGCGCATCGCCATGAACCGCAACGGTTCGTTGTTGATCATGGACGATCGCGGCCGCGAGGTGGCTCGCTACCAGATCGTATACGGCGCCCATATCCTCGTCGAAGATGGCGGCCGCGTGACACAGGACCAGTTGCTGGCGACCTGGGACCCGTTCACCTTCGCCATTCTTACCGAGGTTGCCGGTCATATTAAGTTCCAGGACTTGAAGGAAGGCGTAACGTTTGACGAAGAGGTTGACGAAGTAACCGGTCAGTCTCGAATGGTCGTCAAGGATTCACCTGACGAAAAGAAGCAGCCGCGACTGGAAATTCGCACCGCCACCAACAAGATGCTGAAGACTTATCAGATGCCGGTGCGCGCGAACCTGATGGTGAACGACGGGGACGTTGTTGAACCTGGGGACATCATCGCAAAGATCCCGCGCGAAACTACCAAGACCAAGGACATCACCGGCGGTTTGCCGCGCGTTGTCGAGCTCTTTGAAGCTCGCCGGCCGGGCGAAACTGCCATCATGTCTGAGATCGATGGCATCGTTAAGCTTGGTGAGATCTCGAAGGGCAAACGTAAGTTGATTGTTACGGGTGACGACGCCGAGGAGCGGGACTATGACATTCCACGCGGCACCCATATCAACGTGCAGGAGGGCGACCGGGTCCGTGCCGGCGAAGCATTGATGGACGGTCCGCTCAATCCTCACGATATCCTTCGCGTACTCGGAATGCAGCGACTGCAGGAGTACCTGGTAAATGAAATCCAGGAGGTCTATCGTTTGCAGGGTGTGAACATCAACGACAAGCACATCGAAGTAATTGTTCGACAGATGTTGCGCTGGGTGAAGATCAAGGAAGTTGGCGACACAGACTTCCTGCTCGAGGAGCAGGTGGATCGTTTCCGCTTCACTGACGAGAATGAACGCGTTCGTCAGGCGGCTGGCGAGGTGGCGCAGGCGGAGCCTTTGTTGCTGGGAATCACCAAGGCGTCGCTTTCAACGGACTCGTTCATCTCAGCCGCTTCGTTCCAGGAGACCACCCGCGTGCTCACTGAGGCTGCGATTTCAGGTAGGATCGATTACCTGCGCGGGTTGAAAGAGAACGTCATCATGGGACGGTTGATTCCGGCCGGAACCGGCATGGAGTATTACCGCAACGTGGATGTCGACCGCGATGAAACGATCGATCAGGCGCGCGAGCGCGAGCTTGACGAGTTTCCTGATATCGTCGGCGGTCATGACGTTCCGGTTCCGACCACTCGTCCACCGTTGGTGGCAACAGTGGGAGACGGCGATAGTGTCTCATCCGACGGCCAGGAATAAATCAAGCGTATCCCGAAACGCTAATCTGAAAGACCGGCAAGGTTCCTAACCATGTCGGTCTTTTCAGTTGAGCCGGCAGCGCGTTCCGTGCACTTCCGTTGCCGTTATAGAATCCATCGATGTCCAGATTAGATCCAAGTCGCCTTCCAAATGCGCGCAAGCGGCCGATGCCCGACTTTCTTCCACCCCAGTTAGCCACGCTCGTTTCCGAACCTCCTGAATCCGATGAGTGGCTGCATGAATTGAAGTTCGACGGCTATCGTATGTTGGGTCATTTGAAAAAGGGGGCGGTTCGGTTTTGGAGTAGAAACCGGAGAGACTGGACGAAAAAATTCCCCAATATCGCGAGAGCATTGAAAGACTTTCCGGCAAGCACCGCTGTTCTTGATGGCGAAGTGATGGCGCTTGATGCGAAGGGGCGTGCCAGCTTTCAGAAACTTCAACAGTCGATCAAGACGGGCGATTCGGGATTCGTTTTTCAGATCTTTGATCTCATCTACCTGGACGGTTACGACCTGACGGCGACACCGCTCATTGATCGAAAGCGCGCCCTGGAGAAATTGTTTTTGTCGGTGAACGAGCGTAGCCCGCTACGCTACAGCGATCATGTGGAGGGTAATGGCCCGGCCTTTCTCAAACAAGCTTGCGAGTACGGGATCGAGGGCATTGTCTCAAAGCTCGCTGTCTCTAAATATGAATCGACACGAAGTCGTAATTGGTTGAAAGTGAAGTGTAATCAGCGGCAGGAATTTGTGATTGCCGGTTACACGCCTTCTAAGAAAGCGTTTCCGGGATTTGGCTCACTTGCTCTTGGTGTGTATGACAAGGGGAAACTGATCTATGCGGGGCGAGTTGGAACCGGTTTCAGCATCAAGCAACGATTGGATCTGCAGAAGAGACTTGATCGGGACGTGCGACCAACCTCACCATTCGCGGTCAAGCCAAAAGAACCTGGTCTGCGCGATGCAGTTTGGAGTGAACCGAAGTTAGTTGCCGAAGTTGAGTTTACCGAGTGGACTGCAGATGGTTCGATTCGTCACCCTTCATTTAAGGGGCTGCGGGACGATAAGAGCCCCGCCGAAGTTCGTCGGGAGCGTCTGGCCGAGTAAAAAAGCGAAAAACCGGCGCGAGCCTGGTGCTCTCGCCGGGTCAGAGTTAGTTCTTAAGGCGGTTAGGGAACCGGGGGTTTTCCGCCTTGCGGGCATGTCCACAGTTCAACAACCAGTTCCGATCGTGTGGGACCGTCGAGTGTGACGATTCGTTGAGAGTCGATGCCGCGAGAGTTCATCAGGTAGTCGACCACTCTCGTGGTGTGTCTCTGAACGTCGCCCGGGCGGCCTTGTCGTCCTGGGTGGATGATGACATAAGCGGTCGATGATGGATCGCTCTGAAGTTCAATCGCGAAATTGTCTAGACGTGCCTTTTCATCGTTGCGAGCGATGTCCGGAAACTCGTCGAACTTACGGCATTCGAGCGGAACTGGAAATTGGAAGACACAGGTTGCCGAGCAATCCATTGGATAGCCGCCCATTGACAGCTTGGCGATGACGGTCGCGCCGGCCAGTCCCGTCGTATCGACATTGATCGAGTTGGTACCCTGACCAGAGAGGATCGTTCCTGCGGAGATCGTCCAGTTGTAGATATGCGGTCCTGAGCCTCCGGCGGCAGTGGCTGTGAAATCAAGCGGCTGTCCCAGTACCGGGTTCTCGGGGCAAGAGATATTAACGGTTGGACATACCGGAAGGGGAGGTGGACACCTGTTGACTAAAACGGTCACTGATGAAAAAGCCTGGCAGAGTTCATCGCCGCTGCCGGTATCAATATCGACGAACGCACGATGGTAGCCGGGGCTGGCTCCGGCCAGGTTCCAGGTCACATTTGCTCCGTCGCCCTGAATCCGGCCAGTGCTGGCTCGCCATGAGTAGCGAATTGGATAACCTTGGGGAGAGCTCGCTCGTGCGTCCAGATTGACGACCGGCGGTATGGCGTCTTCACAAACTTGAATAGCCGTAGGGGCGGCAACGAGAGTCAGCGAGGGTGGAGAGTAGATAACGGTCTCCCGTGCGTTTTTCTGGGCGAACGCTTCCGCTGCGAATAGATTGAGTCCCACCAGAGCAACTGGCAGGACTAAGCCGATTAAGCGGCGGCGAGAGTATCTGACCATTTCCACTCCTTTTCGCTAATCCCGAAAGTTTGAGTTTCACACGGCTTCAAGAGCCAGGTGTGTGATTCAGAAGTAGCAGTTGATGAAGAAAAAGAGGGAATAACGAGCTATTTCCATAACCCACATGTTTTCTGAAGATAAAAGGCTTGCGAACTTCATTCGGGGGCTCGTTTGACTCACCCTGAGAATTGCAGTAGATAGGTTATGCCCCCGGACATCTTAAGTTCCTGACGTCAGCAATGCGAAATCTGCTCATCATCGTCCTCCTTTGCTTGCTGGTCGGTCAAGGTGCCTGTTCGCGCCGAAACAACTCAAGCCAGATTGATACAAGCGGGTCTGGCGGAGATTCACTGGCTGACAACGGGACGCAGGCACGCACTCAACTGGAAAACGGAAGGGAGTTCTATCGAAAGGATCAGGACGAAAAAGCTATCGAGGCTTTTCAGCAGGCGATTAAGCTTGATTCGGATCTGGCGGAAGCCCACTTTCGGCTTGGACTTACTTACGATGCAATCGGAAGGGAGCAGGAAGCGGCAGAGTCTTACAAGAACGCGGTGAGGAGTTATAAAAAGTACTTTTCAGTTCCCGAAAACGACAATGACGCTGAAGCCCACTACAACCTGGCCCAGACCTACGCCGGGCTCAGTCTATACACGGAAGCTGTCCGCGAATATCGCGTGGCCACTCGCCTTAAGAATGACGATGCTGATATGTTTTACGACATGGGACTCGCGCTCGCGCGTTTAGCCCAATATGACGAAGCGGCGGCCGCATTTTCAAAATCTTTGGAGATAGATCCTGAGAATTACCGGGCCGAGGATGAACTCGAGGAAGCCCGCGAAGGCGTCAAAAGGATCAAGGCGGGCAAGAAACACCAGGAAGCGTTATTGAAAAAGAAGAAGGAAGAAGAGTTGAAGAAGGAGCAGGAAGGGCCGACGCCTGATACCCGCACAAGTCCCGCTGATTCGAAGCAGCCCCAGGCCTAAAGCCTCGGCCAAAGAAGGTGAAGATCTCAAAATGGCAACTTATACACCGCCGCCGTATTTTCCACAGAGTTCGCTGGCCCCACCAGACAAGAAGCGCTATCTAAAGTTCAAACTGGTGGTGGCGGGATTGGCCCTGCTGCTTGTGGCATTGCTGTGCGGGTTGGCAATGGCAATTTGGCACGCGGTGAGATGGCTTTCCTAGCAGAAAACCCCGTGTTCTGCGCTTGACAGTTCCCGTCCCGATCCCTATAGTCTCCCGTTTCGGACTCACAGTCTGAGGTACACAGTGCAACGTCCGGATGGTTCTGTCGGTGTGGAGGCGTTGCCCGGCTGGAAATCTCAGCCGTCTTGACAAATATTGTGGCGTAATCGCGTGCGTCGCCGTTCCCGTTTTGGAACTGCTCCAGCGCATGTTCGTGCGAAAGGCTATAGCTTTCCGTCCCTAAATACGACGCCACAGAAAAGTTTCGGCTTAAGGGAAGCCAGAATCCACACCCGCCAATCAGCGAATTCAGAACGTCCCTAACATCCAGTAATAAACAGGGCAGCCGCCTGCGCTGACTGCCGGACAAGTTCCGGACAAGAGGCAGGTAAAGCCCTTTTGCGCGTTGCAGTACGCATCGCGCAGTCAACTGAAAAGGACGACAGCAGTGCCGACAATTAACCAGCTTGTTCGAAAAGGGCGTGAAAAGGTCAAGTACAAGACCGCGAGCCCGGCGCTTCAGAGTTCACCTCAAAAACGCGGAGTCTGCACCCGCGTGTACACCCAGACGCCTAAAAAGCCAAATTCGGCTCTACGTAAGGTGGCGCGGGTTCGCCTGACAAATGGCATCGAGGTCACCACCTATATTCCGGGCGTTGGCCACAACCTGCAGGAGCACTCAATCGTGCTGATCAGAGGCGGTCGTGTGAAGGACTTGCCCGGTGTCAGGTACCACGTCATTCGCGGAACGCTGGATTCAGTGGGCGTTGCGGATCGGAAACAAGGACGCTCGAAGTATGGGGCCAAGCGGCCGAAGGGCGCTGGCAAATAAAACGATGTCAGAGATCAGATGTCAGATGTCGGTAGCCCGAAACGTCTGACGCCTGGACGACTGAGACTTGAGACCCTGAGACTTTATCGATATGCCAAGAAGAAGAGTTGCCGAAAGACGCGAGGTACTTCCCGACCCGATCTATAACAGCCCGCTGGTGACCAAGTTTATTAATGGCGTCATGTGGGGTGGCAAGAAGTCGGTAGCTGAGATCATCTTCTACGGAGCCATGAACCAGGTTGGCGAAAAGACAGGTGAAGAGCCGTTAAAGGTGTTCAAACGCGCTATTGATAACGTGAAACCCACGGTCGAAGTAAAGTCTCGTCGCGTGGGCGGTTCAACCTATCAGGTTCCTATCGAAGTGCATCAGGAGCGTCGTGGCGCGCTCGCCATTCGTTGGATTGTTTCCTACGCACGGGGTCGTGGTGAGAAGACGATGATGGATCGCCTTGCCGGAGAAATCCTCGACGCCGCCAACAACCGAGGCAATTCAGTGAAGAAAAAAGACGATACGCATCGCATGGCAGACGCGAACAAGGCGTTTGCGCATTATAAGTTTTAACAATCGTGGTAGTTGGCGGGTGACGAGTAGCGAGAAACCGTTGTCACTTATCGACCGGTGCAAGGTTCTATGGCTAAGCACGATCTAAACAAGTTCAGGAATATCGGCATCATGGCGCACATCGATGCCGGCAAAACCACTACGACCGAACGTGTCCTTTATTACACTGGCGTCTCTCACAAAATTGGCGAGGTGCATGAGGGCACGGCGACGATGGACTGGATGGAGCAAGAGCAGGAGCGAGGTATCACGATTACCAGCGCTGCCACGACCTGTTTCTGGGATCGCAATAACACCGAGTACCGGATCAACATCATTGACACGCCCGGCCACGTGGACTTCACGATGGAAGTTGAACGTTCGCTGCGTGTGCTCGACGGAGCGGTCGCGGTGTTCGACGGCGTGGCTGGAGTTGAGCCACAGTCAGAGACCGTTTGGCGACAAGCTGACAAGTATGGTGTTCCGCGCATCTGTTTTATTAACAAGCTTGACCGGGCCGGTGCGTCATTCGACCGTTCGTTTGACTCGATTATTACTCGCCTTGGCGCCAATCCTGTCGCAATTCAAATTCCGATCGGCCTTGAAAGCGACTTCAAGGGCGTTGTCGATCTCCTGGCGATGAAAGCGTTGGTCTGGAAGGACGAGAGCAAGGGATCTGAATACCAGACGACCGAAATACCAGACGATCTCAAAGAAGCTGCGGAAGCAGCGCGCGAAAAATTAGTCGAAGCAGTAGCCAGCGTCGACGATGGCTTGATGCATAAATACATTGAGGGCGAGCAGATTACTGAAGAGGAGATCCGCAAGGCACTTCGCAAAGGTACTCTGGAATTAAAACTCGTTCCGGTCGTTACCGGATCCGCCTTCAAGAATAAAGGTGTCCAGACGCTGCTTGACGCAGTCGTGGATTACCTTCCTTCGCCTCTTGACGTACTGCCAGTGGAAGGCATCAATCCAAAAAATGGAGAGAGTGAAACTCGTCCTCCCGACGCCCTGGCGCCGTTTGCTGGTCTTGTTTTCAAGATCATGGCTGACAAGCACTTGGGTCAGTTGTCCTTTGTGCGGATCTACAGTGGCAGCATCAAGGCTGGCTCCTACGCCTACAATCCAACCAAGGATACCAGGGAACGAGTCGGCCGGCTGATGCGCATGCACGCCAACAAGCGCGAGGACATCGATGAGGCGAGTGCCGGCGAGATCATTGCGATCGGCGGTATGAAGCAAGTAACTACGGGCGACACGGTTTGTGACGAAAACAAGCCAATCATTCTCGAGCGGATGGAGTTTCCGGCGCCGGTTATCCGCGTCGCCGTGGAGCCAAAAACCCGACAGGACCAGGACAAGCTTGGCCTGGCTTTGAATCGCCTGGCCCAGGAAGACCCCTCTTTCAATGTTTCGACTGATCAGGAGACTGGCCAGACGATCATCGCCGGTATGGGTGAACTCCACCTGGAGATCATTGTGGATCGCATGAAACGCGAATTTGGCGTGGAAGCGAATGTAGGCAAGCCGCAGGTGGCTTATCGCGAGACGGTTACTCAGGCGGCTCCCGGTAAAGAGATCTACAAGAAACAGACTGGTGGGCGTGGGCAGTTTGGGCACGTTGAGATCGAGATTGAGCCTGCGCCAGGTGAAGGCTTTGTATTCGAAAACAAGATTACCGGCGGCGCGATTCCCAAGGAATACATTAAGCCTGTCGAGCAGGGAATCAAGGATGCTATGGAGCGCGGGTTCCTCGCTGGTTATGAGTTGGTGGACATCAAGGTGCGCCTGGTCTTTGGAAATTACCACGAGGTCGACTCCGACGAGCGCTCGTTCCACATAGCCGGCTCGCTCGCGTTCCAGGACGCGGTGCGAAAAGCCAAACCAGTGTTACTCGAGCCGATTATGCGCATTGAAGTGGTAACACCTGACGAATACATGGGCGCGGTCAATGGTGATCTCAGGCGACGGCGCGGGCAAATTGAAAAAACTGAACCGCGGCCAGGTGGGGCGCAGGTGATCACCGCCTTTGTTCCCCTGTCTGAAATGTTTGGATATACGACTGACCTGCGTTCGGCTACCCAGGGCCGCGCGACTTCCACGATGCACTTCGAGCGCTATGAGCAAGCGCCAAAGAGTGTTGCGGAAGAGATCATCGCGAAAGTTCAGGGCGTCGCGAAGTAGTGATATGTGACAAGTGAGAGTGAAGGTACGTTCCTGTCACTTTTAGCCTGCCACATCATTTAAGGAGCTGAGATGTCAAAGGAAAAATTCGACCGTTCGAAGCCGCACGTGAACATCGGGACGATCGGGCACGTGGATCATGGGAAGACGACGTTGACGGCGGCGATCACGAAGGTGCTGGGGAAGAACAACCCGAAGGTACAGTTCATC
>JBGTOA010000044.1:0-12965 GCA_041742785.1 Pyrinomonadaceae bacterium
AAAACAGTTGGTGCCGTTTTTTCTTTTTGTCGGCGCTTGGCAATCAAAGCTGCGGCGGCCGGCGCTTTGATCGTGCGCCATTTTTGGGTTTTTGAAGAATAGAGTTTTACAGTCCCAAATCGTTCGCTGGATTCTTCCCACTTCATCCTCAAAATCTCTGCCATACGGCCGGCAGTGATCAAAGCGATTTGAAAGAAGAACAGCGCATCAGCTAATTCATTGTTAATTGCGAGAGCGTCCGATATCTTTGAAATCTCTTCATCTGAGAGAACACGGTCGCGCTCCTCTTCTGATTTCTTTGTAAGCGGACTTCGGGGAACCTTGTAGGTTCTAAGGTCGGAGCACGTTTGCACCGCGTGATTCAGAGCAGCCCGGATTGTGTTTAGCCCTCGCCTGACCGTCGCCTTCTTCAGAGCTCGCCGGTTGTCTTTCCCGCGCTCCATTTCCGCGGCAACCCAAAAGACGAAGTCATCAGCTTGAATCGTTCCGACATGACGTTCGAGCCCTGCGAACTCACCCCTCCATTGTGGAAAACGCTGAGGAAGCGATCATCGGTGAACGGCTTGATGGTACGATCACGAGTTGGAATTTCGGGGCCGAACGGATTTACGGTTACACGGCTGCAGAAGTCCTTGGGCAGACCATTTATTCTGCGATAGTCCTAACCGAGAAGCGAGAAGAGATCGAAGGAATCCTAAATGCCATAACCAGGGGCTTGAGAGTCAATCGCTTTCAAACGAAGCAGCTGAGGAAAGACCGCAAGGTCATCGACGTGTCGCTGACGATCTCGCCCATTAAAGATGCTCACGGCACTCTGACCGGTGCTTCGTCCATTGTAAGAGACATCACGGAAGCGCTAGCCGCCGAGTCGGAAAGAAAGCGTCTTATTAATGAATTGCAGGAGGCCCTTGCCGAAGTGAAGACACTGCGCGGAATACTGCCCATCTGTATGGGCTGCAAACAAATACGAAATGAGGAAGGGGCATGGACACAACTCGACATCTATATCAGTGAGCATACAGACGCGAAATTCAGTCATGGCCTGTGTGTACCTTGCGCTCAGAGCATGTACCCCGAAATTTATGAGAAGTCACAACCCAAAAACGATTAGCGCAAGTCCTTATGAATCCGTTTGGAATCGGAATGATCGGTGGCCTCAAACGCGCAGGCAGGTTTTTGCATTCCTGAGTTGAGTGCAGGCTCGCTTCTTCGTGGTACCCTAGGCGCTCCGCTCCGCAAATGATCGTTTGGCCCATTCGCAAACCAGCTTGACGAAGGAGGTAAGTGATGCGGCTCGTAAATAGAATTCTGGCAGAATTTCTGGGGACCTTCCTGCTCGTACTTGGTGGCTGCGGCAGCGCTGTTTTGGCCGCAGCGTTTCCGGAAGTGGGGATCGGTCTCCTTGGAGTATCGTTGGCTTTCGGCCTGACAGTGCTCACTATGGCATACGCGGTTGGCCGCGTATCAGGCGGCCACTTCAATCCCGCGGTGACCGTCGGACTCTTTACGGCTCGCCGCGTCCCCGCGGCCGACCTCGCTCCTTATATTATTGCGCAAGCGGTTGGCGCTATTGCCGCGGCGGCTGTGCTCCTGTTAATAGCCAGCGGTCGGCCCGGTTACAGCCTGGCTGTGAATGGACTTGCCGCCAACGGTTATGGAGAACACTCGCCTGGAGGGTATTCACTGCTGGCCGGCTTTGTTGCCGAGGCGGTGTTGACGTTCTTCTTTCTGATAATCATTCTCGGTTCCACAGAAAAGCGCGCGCCCAACGGCTTCGCACCATTGGCCATCGGACTCGCTCTAACGCTAATTCCATTTGATTAGCATTCCCGTAACCAACACATCAGTGAATCCGGCTCGCAGCCTTGGTCCAGCGGTCTTTGTCGGCGGCTGGGCGTTAACGCAACTGTGGCTCTTCTGGGTAGCGCCTCTGATTGGAGCGATCCTGGCTGGCCTGTTATATCCGATGCTGGCCCGTGGCACGGAGACTTACGCAGATGCTGACGCGTAGTTAGGGCCGGCAACTCCTCTTTAGTTTGCACAGATTGAAGTCAGAACCGTGACGCGATAAGCATCGGGTTCCGGTGCTTGACCTGGAACACACGATGCTGCCGGCGTTACGTACTGACTTCACTGACCGAACCAACACGATAGGCCGGCAGGTCTATGCTTTGAACGAGGCAGCGATCTGCGAGGTGAGTGAATCCATAACTTTCTTTTGACTCTCGTCGTATTCAATTCGGAAGGTCTTGAAAACTCCATTTCGCAGGAACGTCTTTTGATAGAAGACCCTGCCATCGTCGATTCTTGAAACTACAAACCAATCCCGCCTCATTACCTGATAGGTAGTGCGCCGGTTTGGATGTTCCGGCGAGTGGGCTTTTGCTTCCTCAAATGCTTTCCGCAAGCTCTGATCCAGTGAATTCTGTGCGCCATAGACCAGCATCTCCGTCCGTCCATCCTGCGACAGAAACTTCTGACCGTCTCCGTTTTCCGACTCCCCCTGAGGAACCAGGTGCGGCGGATAAGCTATTGAATAATCGAACCTGGCGTTCTGGTAAGTCTTGAACTCATTCCGGACCTGGCCCTCGGTCATTGTGGCAATAGCCAGCATGAACACAGCGGCAACGAGCAAAGCCAATTTGTGCGCGGGGATTAATCTCATAGTTGATTGCCCTCCAGGATGAAAGCGGTTTTCGGATGACGAGAAATTCAGCCGATCGCTCCTGCGAAAAATAGTCCGTGCCCGCCAGAACGCCTCGAGGCAAGACAACTGGTTGAGCGACGATTCAATGTCAGGTTCCCAGCATACACATTTGCATTGACGTACTCTAACCCGAAGATTTGCGAATGCTGGTGGCGTTATATTCAAGATGGTAGCCCCTCGCCCGCCTAGGTCAGGATTGTCCTGCGCATGGAGTACTCGGCGGCGCCTCACAATTGGATTTCGCAACCCGAGTAGATGACAGTTGCACAAAGGCGAGTAGAATCATTACTCCGATACTTCCAGTGAGGTGGTAGGGGCAATGGATAAACAACAACTTCATAAGAAACTCGAGCAGTTGCACGCTGCACTTCATCAGGCGGATCTCTCTGAGAGCAACGAACGAGAGCTGCTTCAGGAACTTGCGAGCGACATTCAGGACATACTCGCACGGCAAGAAGACCAGACGGAGCACTACCGTGGGCTCAGGGAGCGATTGAATGATGCGGTGGCGCGGGTCGAGGCTTCGCATCCCGAAGCAACGCTGCTGATGAGGCAAGCGATCGATCAACTGGCTTTCCTGGGGATTTAGCCAAGCGGAGCGAATCCAGCGTGTTCGAAATCGTAGTGAATTGGAGGTAAGAACTGTGCCAAACATGATCAGAAAATGCACTCCTGCAGAAGCGCGCTCAGCCCTTCTCGGGGAGAACGGTTGCCAACTCGTCGATGTTCGAGAGTTCTCGGAGTACGAGGCCGAGCGAATACAGGGAGCAACGCTCGCTTCACTTTCGGCCCTCGATCAAAGCCTTGGACTGATCGACCGCGACCGTCCGATTTATCTGATGTGCCGGTCTGGCAAGCGTGCCGGGCAAGCAGCCGAGCGTCTGGCGAGGCTGGGGTTTAAAGATTTGCGGGTAATTGATGGCGGACTTCAGGGGTGGTCCGAAGCCGGACTCCCCATCGAGCGCGGAAAAGGTCGCGTTTGGGCGCTCGAGCGGCAGGTGCGGTTCGTCGCCGGACTTTTCGTGCTGACGGGAATTCTACTAAGTCTTATCTCGCCGTGGTTCGTCCTGATCTCCGGGTTTATCGGGGCGGGTCTGATGTTCTCGGCGATAACAGATACATGCGGCATGGGGATGATGTTGGCGCGGATGCCCTGGAATCAAAGGCCGAAAACCGGGTCAGACTCGGTTTGCGAAAGCAATTAAGCGGCAAGCGACAGATCAGCCTGTTGTTCCATTCTGAACTCGCCGAGCAATGTCCCGGAGGAAAAGAAGTATGAAGCATTTACGACGGTATTCGAACCAAACTCAATCGCTATTTGGAGGTCTATTAACGCTCGCCGTAGTCATATTCGTTTTGCCCTTCCCAGTCGAAGGGCAGGGACGGGCGCATCAAAAAGAGAAGCCTGCGGGCGTGAGTTCAGAGATGATCGTGTCAACTTCCTGGCTGGCCAATCACCTCAATGATCCGCAGGTTGTGATTTTGCATGTAGCTCGCGAGCGCACTCACTATGATGAAGGCCACCTTCCCGGCGCGCGCTTCGTCGGGTGGGGCGAGATCACCGCGACGCGCAACGGGGTGCCGAACGAATTAGCGCCCGTGGCTGACCTGAAAAAACTCTTCGAGCGTTTGGGTATCGGAGACGATGCGCGAGTCGTGATCTACGGCGATAACTCGGGGCTGGCGGCAGCACGTGCATACTTCACGCTCGACTATCTCGGACATGGCGGGCGAGCCGCGCTTTTGGACGGCGGTCTGGAAAAGTGGAAGGCCGAACGTCGCTCCATCACAACTGATTTGGTTGAGACGAGGACGGCTCGGTTTACTCCGCGCGTGCGCACCGAATCCGTAACTAATTTGGATGTAGTGCGTGATCTGTCATGGACCGCGACGAACGTGTCTATTCCGAGCGTGGTATTGATAGATGCCCGACCGGTTGAAGAATACACAGGCGCAAAACCGGGAGATGGCGTGCCGCGCGGCGGTCACATCCCCGGCGCCGCAAACGTCTTCTGGATGCAAAACGTGTTGAGCCGCGAGAATCCGTCACTGCGATCTGTAGCCGAGTTGCGCCGGCTGTACGAAGAAGCCGGCGTGCAGCCTGGTCACACAGTCGTGACGTACTGTCGCACCGACGGGCAGGCATCACACGCCTACTTCACCCTCAAATATCTTGGCTACAACGTGGTGATGTATGATGGGTCATTCTTCGAGTGGAGCAACACGGAAGGTACGCCAATCGTAACGGGTAGCGACCGGAAGTGACGTTCGGGAATTCGGTACCGCGACTTTCTCGCCCCCAGGCAAGCAATAGATCTTCTCGTCCAAAATAGTAGTCTTCTTGAAGCCTGAGTCTGCGATTCAATGCCGGCTGGCAAGGAATTTTGGGGCACGCCTTGTTCGAAAGAAACGTGATGAATCTTCGCCTGGCGCAGGGGCTTGTCCTTGGCGTCACCCTCGGCTTGGCCGTGGGTGTCGGAGCGTATACTTTCGTTTACGCTCGCGGCTACTCCTACATGACGGATAACGCAGAAGCTTGCGTCAATTGCCATATCATGCAGGAGCAATATAGTGGGTGGCTGAAGTCGAGCCATCGAGCAGTAGCCGTCTGTAACGATTGCCACACCCCGCCGGACCTCATCGGCAAATACACAACCAAAGCACAGAATGGTTTTTGGCATTCTTACTATTTCACCACTGGTTGGTTCGACGACAACATCCAGATCACACCACGAGGCCGCGAGGTCACTGAAAAGGCTTGCCGAAACTGTCATCAGGAAATCGTCGAAGCGATTGAAGGTCCACACGCGGGAGCCTCCGAATGGCAAACGAGTTGTCTACGCTGTCACAACTCCGTTGGACACCTGCATTGAGGTCGAACCCCGCCGGTACGGCGACCCGAGTTAAGGAGTAGAGAAGGGAAGGAAATGACTGAAGAGAATAAGAGCGAGAATGCTGGGAATGATCTGAACGCCAAAACCGCAACTACGCCCCGAAAGCGAAGCTGGCTCCGCTTCTGGGGCGTTGTCGCATTGGCTGTCGTGGCGACAGTACTCGGTCTCGCGCTACTGGTTAACATTTTTCAGCGCAAACAAGAGGAGCGGAACCCATTCTTCAGAGTGGTGGAGTTGACCGACGATACGGTGGATCCGGCTATCTGGGGCAAGAATTTTCCGCTTCAGTATGATGACTATCTGAAAACAACGGATCAGGTGCGCACGCGTTATGGCGGCAGCGAGGCCGAACCACGAACCCCAACACAGGCCGATCCCCGCTCCATCGTCGCTCAATCAAGACTCGAGGAAGATCCACGTCTGAAGTTGATGTGGGCCGGGTATGCTTTCGCGAAAGACTTTCGAGAGGAGCGCGGTCACGCCTACATGCTCGAGGATCAAATGTTCACGGAGCGGCAGCAGGTAACGCAGCAACCCGGGACGTGTATTAACTGTCACGCTTCAGTCTACGTTGCATACAAGCAGCTTGGCGGCGGTGACATTGTAAAGGGATTCGAACAGTTGAACCGCACGCCCTACTTCGAAGCCCGCAAGTTCGTGACGCATCCCGTGGCCTGCATTGACTGTCACGATTCGCAAACGATGCAACTGCGAGTAACGCGTCCTGCTTTCATGGAGGGAATTCGCGCGTTCAAGGCATCCCAGGGCATTCAGAACTACGACGTGAACAAGCAGGCTACTCGTCAGGAGATGCGGGCATTTGTCTGTGGTCAGTGCCATGACGAATATCATTTCAGTGGACCCGAGAAGCGTCTCGTCTATCCCTGGGCCAAAGGTCTCCAGGTCGAGAACATTCTCGCCTTTTACGATGAGCAGAAGTTCAAAGACTGGGAGCACGCCGAGACGGGCGCGCCAGTTCTCAAGGCCCAGCATCCGGAGTTTGAGATGTGGAACCAGGGCATTCATGCGCGCTCAGGTGTGGCTTGCGCAGACTGCCATATGCCCTATAAACGTGAGGGGGCCCTCAAGGTAAGCGATCATCATGTGCGCTCGCCGCTCCTGAATATCAATCGCGCCTGCCAGACCTGCCACAGGTGGTCGGAGGACGAACTGAAGTCGAGGGTTGAGACGATCCAGCGGCGTACATACGACTTGCGCAACCTGGCTATGGATGCGCTCATCGATTTGATTAACGACATTAAGGCAGCGAAAGGCGCTGGACGAACCGATACCGGCGTAAGAACGGCTCAGGATTTTCAGAGACGCGCGCAGTTTTATCTCGACTTCATCGAGTCAGAAAACTCAAATGGGTTCCATGCGCCTCAGGAGGCTGCGCGAATCCTCGGTGAATCGATCAACTTCTCACGCAAAGGACAAGTGGCCCTGCGCGGCGGTGTATAACAGGACCTCGGACCGTTAGCTGCGTCTCCGCCTCGCAGTCAATTGAGATGCCCTGCTAAAACTCCTCTGCGCTCCTTCTATTCCGAGCGATTAGCTTTGTTATCTCCACAAATTACAATCGGGGCCAGCACTGCGAGGGCGTTACTTGAAGTTCAATTGGCTGGCGATCGGTAGTTGAGGCTGTTGGAACGTTTGCAGGAGAACTCACAATGACTTCACCTCGGTACCGACTTCATTGCGGCCCGATCTCGGAACGTTAGTGACTTTGAGTGGAGTGCTGAAGTGCAGCATCGTCTTCTCGTGTGTTTGGTTGGGCGGTTTTCCAGGTGCGATACGCTCCCGCCAGGTTGCGAACTCGGAAGCCGTGCTGGTCCAGAATACGTGCTGCGTAGTAAGAGCGCTGACCGCTTTGGCAATAGGCAATGATTTCGCGCTCGCGCGGTAACTCGCTAAGGCGCTCGCGCAGCTCATCCAGGGGGATGTGGCTCGAACCGGGAATGGACCCTTGCTCGTGTTCTTCGAGACCTCGGACATCCAACAGCAGAGTCGTGCCGGGATCGAGCGAAGCAACTTCGTTCCACTGCTCGAGTTTCACGTCCCCTGCCAGCACGTTTTGCGCAGCCATGCCCGCGAGATTCACCGGGTCTTTCGCCGATCCGTATGGCGGCGCGTAGGCCAGTTCCAGTTCAGCCAGATCGTGAACGGTCATGCCGGCCTTGAGCGCCGTGGCCAGCACGTCAATGCGCTTGTCCACTCCGTCCATTCCGATCGCTTGCGCGCCGAATAATTTGCCTGAGTCGGGTGCGAACAAAACTTTCAACGCGATGGGTTCTGCGCCTGGGTAGTAGCCCGCATGAGAGCCGGTGTGAAGATGAATAGCCTGAAAAGGAATGTTGGCGCGACGAAGGGATTTCTCATTTGCGCCGGTGCAACCGGCGGTGAGATTGAACAAGCGCAGCACGGCTGTACCCCAGGTCTGTTCATAGCGTGTCGGACGGCCGTAGATATTGTTGGCAGCAATGCGACCCTGACGATTTGCGGGGCCGGCCAACGGCACCAGTGCCCATTGGTCCGTGACTCCATCCCGCACCTCAATCGCATCACCCACTGCCCAGATATGCGGGTCGCTGGTTTGAAGATGTTTGTTGACCTTGATGCCCCCTAGTTTACCCACTTCCAAACCTGCATCTTTCGCGAGACCCACTTCAGGTTTTACACCCAAGCCGAGCACGACCGAGTCGGCGGGTATTCGCTGGCCGCTTTTGAGCACCACGATCGACGCGCGCGCGGGCTCGCGCTCGGAGGGCGGCTCGAACGACGCGACGGCATCATTAAGATGCAGGGCGACGCCATTGGTCCGCAACTCAGCGTGCAGCCAGGCAGCCATTTCCGGATCGAGCGGCGACATGACCTGTGGCAGAGCTTCCACTACCGTCACATCGAACCCGCTACGCCTCAGTTGCTCGGCCATTTCGAGTCCGACGTAACCGCCGCCAACTACGACCGCACGACAGCTGTTGCAGTCTTTTGACCACGCCATGATTTTTTCGATGTCGCGAATGTTTCGCACGACGAAATGGTTTTGGCGCTCAATGCCGGGTATGGGTGGTTTTAATGGCGATGCGCCGGTGGAAAGTACTAGTGCATCGTAGGCTTCGTCATATTCGAGGCCGGTTTCCAGTTCGCGCACTCGGATACATTTCGCCGAGCGGTCGATGCGGATGACCTCGGTTTTGATTCGCACATCCAGATTGAAGCGCGCCTTCAGGCTTTCGGGAGTTTGCACCAGCAGGCTGTCCTGCTCGGCAATTCACCGCCGACAAAATAGGGCAGCCCGCAATTGGCAAAGGACACGTGCGGGCCGCGCTCGAAAATTACAATTTCGCAATTTTCGCACAGGCGTCGCGCGCGGGCGGCTGCGCTGGCTCCGCCTGCGACGCCTCCCACAATGACCAGGCGCTTCTCTTTCATACTTTTAGTTTGCGGAAATTTTTTCCTTCACCGAGACTAGCCATTCTTAAGCACCACCTTGAGCGCTCCTTCCTGAGCCGCATTTCCGAAGGTGTCGTAGGCCTTCATTATGTCGTTGATGTCGAACCGATGAGTCACGAGCTTGCTCGGCTGCAGCTTACCCGAGCGCACGACCTTCAGCAGCATCGATGTGGTTGCCGTATCTACCAGCCGTGTTGTGATGACAATGTTACGGTCCCAAAGTTTCTCAAGGTGCAATTCAACTGGTTTGCCGTGAACGCCCACGTTTGCGATGCGTCCTCCGGCCGCAACAATAGCCTGACAGATATCGAAGGTGGCTGGGACCCCAACGGCCTCGATCGCCACATCCACTCCGGCCCCTTCTGTCAGGTCAAGCACGTGTTCGGCGGCGCGTCCATCCGAGCTATTGATCACTGTGGTAGCGCCGAGCTCCCTGGCAACTGCCAGTCGCTTGTCGTCCAGGTCAATCATGAAAATCGCCGCCGGTGAATAGAATTGCGCGGTCAGCAGAACGGCGAGCCCAAATAGGACCAGCGCCCACGATGGCGACCGTGTCTCCGGGTTTCACTTCACCATTCAGCACCCCGCACTCAAAACCTGTCGGCAGGATATCGCTGAGCATGACCATGGCTTCTTCATCGGCGCCCTCAGGAAAATGGTGGAGACTGCCGTCAGCATGCGGGATCCGCACGTACTCAGCCTGCGTCCCGTCTATGGTGTGGCCCAGAACCCAGCCGCCGTACCGGCAGTGGGAATACATGGCGCGTTTGCAGAAGTCGCACTTCAGGCAGGCGCTGACGCACGAGATGATTACCTTGTCGCCAACTTGAAACTCCGAGACGGCAGTTCCGATTTGCTCAACGACACCGATGCCCTCATGACCGAGAATGCGTCCATCAGTCACGGCGGGAACATCTCCCTTGAGTATGTGAAGATCGGTACCACAAATCGTCGAAGTCGTAATCCGCACGATCGCATCGCCTGCGTCCTGAATCGCAGCGCGCGGCTTGTCTTCCCAGGCACGTTTGCCCGGACCGTGATAAACGAGCGCTTTCATGGTAGTGCCGCGCCTTAGAGTTGCGACGTCCGTTGGCGCTGGTTCGAGTTCAGTGATTGTCATTGATATTTCCTTTCAAAGTTGACCGTTCTGTTCCGTCTCCAACTGCGGCCGTTTCGTTCTGCTTTGCTCCCGGTCGAGACTCGACGCGGCAAGGGTTTGCCATTCAAGTCGAGATGCCGAGACGGGGCAGCACCCAACGCATCAACACAATGTAAGCCGCAAAAAATGTTACCAGCCATAACAGTTCATCCATTGTCTACCCTCCGCTTAAACCACTGCGCTCTCCGGTTGATTCTTATTCGGCCGAGGAACTGATTGGCTCCGCCGCACTTGTTCATCACTCTTTGGCTGATGCTCCAACGGTTCGAATTGCGCCGTGAAGTGGCGCAGAAATCTCGGTTGGCTGATGATCCGATAGCCGCCGATCGACGCTCGACGATCATGGACCTTCAGAATCGCCTCAACCACATAGTCGATATGGCTCTGCGTGTAAACACGATGCGGAATCGCCAGACGCACCAGATCCATTGCTGACGGCATCTCTTCACGGCTTTCCGAATGCTTCCCGGCGTGCATCACTGAGCCGATCTCACAGGAACGAATTCCGGCCTCGCGGTAAAGCTCGATGGCCAGTGCCTGGCCTGGATAGTGAAGTGGCGGAATGTGCGGCAGCATTGCTTTCGCATCGATGTAGATAGCGTGTCCGCCCGGCGGTTGCACGATAGGCACGCCTGCGCGCGAGATGTGCTCGCCAAGATAGCGAATTGAGGCAAAGCGATACTGCAGATAGTCTTCGTGCAAAACCTCTTCAAGACCTACGGCAATAGCCTCGAGATCACGCCCGGCCAACCCACCGTAGGTGGGAAAGCCTTCTGTCAGAATGAGGAGGTCCTTCTCCTGTTGAGCCAACTGGTCATCGTTCGTGCAGAGGAAGCCGCCGATGTTCGCCAGACCGTCTTTTTTAGCAGACATCGTGCACCCATCTGCATAAGAGAACATCTCACGAGCGATCTCTTTCACGGATTTGTCCGCATATCCCTCTTCTGGCAGCTTGATGAAGTAAGCGTTCTCGGCAAAACGACACGCGTCGAGATAGAGCGGAAGTCCATACCGGGAACAGATCGCCCTTACTTCGCGAATATTTGCCATCGAGACTGGCTGACCGCCACCGGAATTGTTCGTCACCGTGAGCATACAGACCGGCACGTTCTCCGGGCCGACCTGCTTGATGAGCGCGTCGAGCTTTTGCGGATCGAGGTTTCCCTTGAACGGGTGCCGCAGTCGAGGCTTCTTCGCCTCGTCGATCACCAGGTCCACGGCCGATGCCCCGGAGTGTTCGACGTTGGCCCGCGTCGTATCGAAGTGGCTGTTGTTCGGCACCACTTTGCCGGGACCGCCGAGCAACTCGAACAGGATACGTTCGCTCGCCCGGCCCTGATGAGTCGGCAGCACATGCGGCATCCCGGTTATGTCCTTGATGACCTCCTCGAAGCGGAACCAGCTGCGACCCCCGGCATAGGACTCATCGCCCCTCATCATCCCGGCCCACTGCTCGCTGGACATGGCCGACGTGCCGCTGTCGGTCAGTAGGTCGATCAGCACGTCGTCGGCCGGAATCAGGAACGGATTGAAGTGGGCCGTGCGGAGGATGTCGGCTCGCTCGGTCGGGGTGGTCATGCGGATCGGCTCGACCATCTTGATCCGAAACGGCTCGATGATCGTCTTCACGGCAGCCCCCAAATAACGCAAAAGGCAAAACGCAGAAACGCAAAAGGAAGAACGGCGGACGTCCTGGTGTCAGAGTATAACTGCCCGGAAGCCGCCTCAGGCCGCTGACCATTTTTTGCCTTTTGCCTTTTGCCTTTTGCGTTGGTAAGGTGCCGTCCATGCTCCGCCCGACTACTCCGGAAGATACGCCGGCGCTGCTGGCTCTGGCCGAGCAGACCGGGGTTTTCCAGCCGTTCGAGGTTGAGGGGTTTGCCGAGGTGCTGGAGGACTACCACGACGAGGAGCAGCACAACGGCCACTTCGCCTACACCTGGGAGGAAGACGGCGCCGCCACGGGCTTCGTGTATTTCGCCCCGGCCGACCTGACCGACGGGACGTGGGACCTGTGGTGGATCATCGTCGCCAAGGCCCGCCAGGGCCGCGGCCTCGGTGCCCGGCTACTGGACCTGGTCGAGCAGTCCGTCCGGCAAGAGTGCGGCCGGCAACTGCTGATTGAAACGAGTTCGTTGCCCCAGTACGAGCCGACCCGCCGGTTCTACCTCAAGTTCGGCTATCAGGTCGTCGCCCGCATCCCGGACTATTACGCCGAAGGCGACGACCTGATCATCTACGTCAAGCGGATCACGCAGCCGCTGGCGTAGGCTCCCTTCCCTCGCCCGCGTCTGGCTTCCACTTCGAGCTTTGAACCAGAAAATCCTTGGGGTTCGCCGGACACTTGTTCGCGGGTCTAGAATGGGCCGGGTGCAGGAGCAGCGCCCGCACAACCGGCCCGTCCGGTCCTACCTGTCCCCAGTGGGGTCGGGTCGCGCCCCGTGCATCACTTCGCCGTGAAGGAGTACTCATGCGGAGGGCGATGATTGGTGCTGAAACCGCGGATGCCTCGGGAGATGCCGGTCGCCGGAACCCGCGGGCTTGCCCCGGTGGCCCAGGCTGCCTGGATCGACCGTGAACCACTCAGCTTGTCTGAATGATTCACATTGCGGGGTCGGTCCTGCCGAATGAATCTGCGTCGCAGCCGTGGATTGCCACCGCCCGGCGGCCCGCCCGTCCGGACGAACCCGATACCTCCGAGGCACCCGCGCCCGGCTCAGCCGAAACCCCCCAGCCCCCGGCCCCGCGCCGC
>JBGTOA010000054.1:0-29268 GCA_041742785.1 Pyrinomonadaceae bacterium
GACTTCGGATTGCGCGGTAGGCATCCGAGTCGCTTGAACCACCTGACATTTCTTCGGTGCAGGAGACTACCCTTAGTGTTCTCATTTTCACGATAACGTGAGTCCTTTGATTTTTCTCGCAGTATCTAAGGACAAGTCCCTTTGCGAAAAGGAGTCTGTCAATGGAAAGAAAGCTGAGGATTGCTCAGTACGGTTGCGGGAAGATGTCCGTTTACACCATGCGCTATGCCATGGAGAAGGGTGCGGAAATCGTCTGTGCCTTTGGTCGGAGTGCTCACGCTATCGGCAGGGATATTGGCGAAATCGCGGGAGTGGGGAAGACGGGGGTTCTCGTTCAGGAGTCAAAGGACGCAGTTGCGATTCTGAAAGAGAAGAAGCCAGACGCCTGCATCATTACCACCGCGAGTCTGATGCAGGATCTCAAAGGCCCGTTCATGGATTGTGCCGAGAGTGGTGTGAATGCCATTACCATCGGTGAGGAGGCCTTCTATCCCTGGAATTCCTCGTACAAGACGACCCAATTGCTGGACGAGTTAGCCAGGAAGAACGGCTGCACTCTCTGTGGCTCCGGATATCAGGATGTGTTCTGGGGAAATCTGATCACCACGCTTGCGGGCGCCACTCACACCATCAAAAAGATCATCGGAAAATCCAGCTATAACGTTGAGGACTACGGCGTTGTGTTGGCGCAGGCGCATGGAGCAGGCTTGTCGCTTGCAGACTTCGAAAAGGAAATTGCTGCCGCCGACAATATCTCAGACGCGGATCGAAAGGCCTTGATTGAGCAGGAGACCTTCTTGCCTTCCTACATGTGGAGCGCAAATGGTTGGCTCAGCGCCCAGTTGGGCCTCAAGGTCAAGGAACAGATCCAGAGGTGCGTTCCCCAGACCCACGAGAAGGAGCTTCGTTCCGAAACGCTTCAGATGACCATCCCCGCTGGACACGCGACTGGCATGTCCGCGGTAGTAACGACCATCACGGAGGAAGGGATTGTCATCGAAGCCGAGTGCATCGGCAAGGTCTACGCCGCAGGTGAGTTCGATCAGAATGTCTGGACCATTCAGGGGGAGCCCAACACCGAGGTCATCATCAACCGACCGGCAACCGTCGAGTTGACTTGCGCGACCATTGTTAACCGCATCCCCGATTTGATCGCTGCCGCGCCGGGCTTTACCACCACTGAAAAGATGCCGACCAGTGCCTTTCGCGCTAGAGATCTTAATTCCTACGTGAAATAGTGTGAAGCCCAGGGTCTTGTCGAGAAGGGCGTCAATGTGAAGAGTGTGGTGACCAATAGACTTCGTTTAGCGCGGCGCGGTTCCGTCTAACAAAGCCTGACAGCTGACGGCGCGATAGCATGCTTCTCAAGTACTCCTTTCCTTCAGCTTGAGTGCTGATCGCGAGCCCCAGCTGAAGGCAGGCGTTGGGCGCTTGGAATAATAGTAATGAATAGATTTATATGAGAATCATAAGGCTGAGATGCTCGATCTTTGTGGAGGTGAAAGCATGAAGTGTGTAGCTTGCGGGAGCACCGCACTCGTCGAGGGTACATTGATGGAGAATTCGGGCGGCGGGACGAGTATCTTCAAGCCGAAGGAGTTATCTATTTGGAAGAGTATGTTCGGCGTGGGCACGCGCGAGGTCCGCGCTCATGGCTGCCTTCACCGTCAGCACCTTCAACTGGCCGTCAGTTTTAGCGAGGAGGATTTGCAGCGTTACCAAGAATTTGAGGGGCAGCAGCCGAGCATATTGGAGCGACTTGGAACAGAGCCGCCTGAGTCGAGGCAGTAACCGGACACTTACACAATGCGACCCCTTCGTTATTCCATCAACGTCACGTTGGACGGGTGCTGCGATCATCGGGCAATTCCCGCGGACGAAGAGTTGCATCGTCACGCGGTCGAGAACCTCGACCAAGCCGATGCCCTCCTCTTTGGGCGCGTGATTTACGAAATGATGGAGGCAGCGTTTCGGCCGCCTGCGCGGACGGGAGCGAGGCCTGGTTGGATGGAACCCTTCGCCCGGACGATCGACGCTGCAAAGAAGTACGTCGTGTCGAGCACCTTGAACCGGGTCGACTGGAACGCGGAGCTCGTGCGCGGGGATCTGGGCAAGGCCGTTCAGCAGCTCAAGCGGGAGTCGGTTAAGGGACTGTTCGTGGGTGGCGTGAAGCTCCCGCTGGCGTTGGCGGAGCTGGGCTTGATCGATGAGTACGAGTTCATCGTGCATCCCAGGCTGGCGGGCCACGGGCCCACGTTGTTCGCGGGGCTATCGAAGCGTATCGACTTGAAGCTCGTGAGCCGGCTGGAGTTCGGCTCGGGGGCGGTGGCGATGCGGTATGAGCCGAGAAGGTAGCCATCCGTCGAAGCGCTGGCCCAGACACTCTGGTGCGTCAAGGTCAGGAACGCCGCTGGACTCGTTGGGTGAACTCTTGTTGACGAGAATTCGACGGTGCGGTTATGGACGCGTGCTCGTGACTGTGGGCAGGCGGTCCCAACAAATGGTTGGACGCGAGCTGGTCGATCGAGGTATTTGGCACTTGGGCTGATTGGAGCCAGAATGACGGAGCAAACTGTGAAAAACCAGACTGGTTGGTACACGCGTCCGGTGCTCTTCGTTGCCGACGGGAATCGCGCGATTCGTTTCTACGTCGGCATGCTCGCTTCTGGAAGAAATGGCATGAGGGAGACGGCGCAGGAACGGTCTGCCAGGTCCATCGCGGAGACTGCGAGATTATCCTTTGTGAGCACGCCACGCGCAGAGACAGGCGCCTTTTCGTCGAGCTGAACGTGGACAAGCTCAGAGAACTTCGTCGCGAACTCGTTGAGCGGCATGTTCCCAGCAAGAACACCTGGTGGGGGTACAACGCGATCAGATCGACGATCCCGCCGGCAATGAGTTGCTTTTTCAGACTGAAGGCAATCGCGGTGCGACATTGCCTCGTCCAGCCATCCACGAAAACGGATGACAGCCACCAGCCGGACCCTGGGCGCCGATTGTCTCGCGACCGCCTAACGGCGCGATGGAGCTGCGGCGCTTCGGTCGAGAGCGGCTGGCTCGCTTCGCTCGCCTGCCGAATCATGATAGCGCGACCCAGCTGAAGGCTCGGCTCAATCGGTTCGGCGATGTCTTTTGCGAGGGATTGCGCTTCGTTAGCTTCAAAAGCACGCTTGGCTTGCATAAGGGACACGGCGACGAGTTTTTGTTTCGTCGCTGAAGATCAAAGACGCGATGCTTGAATTTACGCGCGACATTCCGCCTTCGACATATAACGTCAGCCTTCCCGCAATTGCAGTTTCAACCGATTCCATCAAAGAAATGTGCGGTGCTACTCTTTGTCTCCCAACTATGAATAACTATGAAAATCATTATGCGTGTAACGCTTTCTTCTCTCCTGGCTTTCTTCGGGTTTGCTTGCGCTGAACGGAGCGAGAGTCAACGCCCACAAACCCAAATGGTAAATGTCGCAGACCTAAAACCGAATGAGATTCAGCATGAGCAATTGAGCGAAGAACAATTGCGGCGCATCAGGAAGTTACAGGAAACCTTTGCTGAAGTTGACAAGTCTTCGTTGGAAAAGTGGATTGATAATTTTAAGCGTGACGCAAACCCAGACTCAGAGATAGCGATTTGGGAGCGAGTCGCAAATGCTTATAGGAACTATTGTTCACAAAGACAACTAACGCTGGAAGCCAAGGGTGACGTTTTCCAAGCACTTGTGTTGCGGTCAATGACTTCGGATGAAGAAGCGGTAAAGACGTTGAAGTTGAAAGTGTTGTCGTCGGACGAAGCTCGAAAGATAATGAGAGAGTATTAGCGGGGTACGCCGCACCGAACAAAGCCAGGCAGCTGCCGGGCGCGATAGCACGCTTCCTGAGTAATCTTTTTCATTCAGCTTGAATGTTGACTGCGCCGCCGCAGCTGAAGGGCGTCGTTTGGGCGGCTTCAGTTGAATTGAGGCGACGCTTTAATATACAAAAACTTAGGCGGGTGGCTGTTGCTGAAACGAGTGCGGCGACAATCAGAACAAAGCCCTTCTTGCTTTTGCACTCATTTGAAAAACAGGAGAATCTCATGAAACGTAATCGCATACTAATTGGTTCGCTCATCGCACTTATGCTGACTGTGAGCGTCGTCGTAGTAGCACAAGTCAATCGTCCATATCGCAACGGAACGGTTTGGGACATCGGATTTATCCGAATGAAACCGGGAATGGAGTCGGCCTATTTGAACTACATCGCCACCGATTGGAAGCGGAATCAGGAAACGTTGAAAAAAGATGGGCTAATTTTCTCTTACAAAGTTTTGACCACTGAAGCGCATGGCGCCACTGACTGGAACATTATGCTGATGACCGAATACAAAGACCTGGCGACGATGGAAGCCAACGAAGCCAAAGGAGATGCTCTTCTTCAAAAAGTTGTCGGCGATGACGAGAAGCAAAGGCAGGGTTACCGCGAACGCCTTGAAGTTCGTGAAGTCATGGGCGGCAGACTTGCCAGAGAGATAGTTCTTGAACCAAGACGTTAACCGCATTCCGGCGGTGTGGACAAAAGTTAAGTTAGACAATTAGCACGCCGCCAAACGAAGCCTCCCAGCTGACGGCGCGATAGCGTGGTTATCAGTTTATCAGGTTATCCTCTTTCGCCTGCTCGGCTGGTGATCGCGCGCCGCAGCTGAAGGCTATCTCGCAGCTGAAGGCTATCTATAGAGCGATACAAGAGAAAAAAAGCGAACTCCTCCGAGGGTGCTGAGGTTTTGTCTTTTCCCCTCATTGCCCCAAGAGGTGGTTTCAGAAACGAGGAGCAGCCCGCTCATGAAGCCGCAACGCGCACTCTCCCACGAAAAGAAGAGTTCAAAGTGCCGCTACTCAAGGGCAGCCTTCAGTGGCGGCCGCTGGATCAATCAATAGCGCGGAGTCAAGAATGGTTGAGCCTTTTAGACGGGATGATGACAGTTCTGGCAGCTCAATTCACTTCGCGACGGCAATCTCAAAACTTGCTTCCACTGCACCCTGGCGAACTTAACTTATCCTTCGTTCGTAACCGTCTGTGAAGCGCAAAGCCACGACTCTCATTTTCAGCGAGGTCTTTAATGTATTGTCCGAAGTGTAGCCAGCAACAGGTTTCCGAGGAGGTTCGCTTTTGTTCGCGTTGCGGTTTTTCTCTCAGCGCCGTGAGGGAGTTAGTCACGAGCAGCAATCTACTCCCGGAACGTGGAGCCGAAATGCAGGCGGGGCAAGTCTCTCGAAGTCAGAGAGGTGTGCGCAAGGGCGCATGGCTGATGCTGGCGAGCCTGGCGCTTGCGATTGTTGCGGGCTTGCTTTCGGCCATCGAGGACGATTTCGCAATTCTTCTGTTCCTGCCCTTGCTCGGTCTTGTCCTTGGGTTTGTGCGCGTGCTTTACGGCATCTTCTTTGAAGAGAAGAGGGCAAAGAAAAGAGCAGAGTTGAAGGCAGCTGCCTCACAAGCAAACCCCGTCCCCTTAACGCCAGGACAATTTGGCAATGCCGCGAGCAACCCTCAATTGTCACCGCCGCGGGTCGCGCCCATCGAGGGTTTCACCGCGCACAAAGTGGAGACTGCGGAGATGGTCCGCCCACCGAGCGTGACCGAGAACACTACGAGACTGCTTGACGAGAAAGCCGGCGAGCGCCCCGAATAAGTGTGCAGTCTATCTGGTGAATCGGAGGCGCAACACTTGTCGCTTACCGCAACGTTATGCAAGGCCCATTTCCCATCAAACGGGCTGAAAGTGTTTATCCCGCGCGGGTCTAAGAAATGCCTGGAAGGGATGTAAGGAGGTTCCTGCTGTTGCCAGTCTCTGTGAAATGTCTCGCCGGTGACTAGCGAAATCAACCGCGCGTTCACCGAATTGGGCGCAAGATGCGGTTACGGTTTATCCGAATTGACCGGACTGATCAATCCAGGTTGTCTAAGAGACTACTAGTGATAAAGACTTCAGTCTGACCAATTCGCGGACTCTGCTCACGCGCTACGGTTGGAATGCAGCATCACACTGCTCTCGTTCCGAGGCCCTTTTCACCGACCGAGATCTTGAAACCAACTTGTTCCAACCCCTAAGCTTGTTGAGGAGCCCATCTGATGAAGCGCATCCCAAATATTACCCTGCTAACAGCAGCTACGTTGTTCCTCGTGGTAAGCGGAGCAATTGACAGCAGAGCTGCGGCGAGAAAGAAGACTGTGCAAGCAGCTGTGCCGGTGATCGTGCTGCGAGCCGCGCGCATGCTGGACGTTCAGACTGGCCGCATGATTTCTCCCGCGGTGGTCGTAATCGAGAAAGATCGTATCAAGAGCATTAACCCTGGCACTGTCCCTCGAGGACAGGTGATTGATTTAGGGAACGTTACGCTCTTACCCGGTTTCATCGACATGCACACCCACCTCTCATTCGATATTGAAGGGGCGTGGCTGCATCGTTCCGTAACTGACACGGCGGGGGATTATGCGTTGCGTGGCGCGCGCAACTCTCGCAACACTTTGCTGGCAGGCTTCACCACAGTTCGCGATCTCGGCTCTGGACATTTTGTAGACGTCGCTCTCATGCGTGCGATAGAGCACGAGTTTATTCCCGGACCGAGTATCTTCCCAGCGGGCCACTCCCTCGGGATCACTGGCGGACATTGCGACTCGACGGGTTATGCACCCGGTGTGCTGGAGCGCGGGCCGGAGACCGGCGTCGCGGACGGGCCGGATGCCGTTCTGAGAGCCGTGCGGTACCAGATCAAGCATGGAGCGAAGGTCATAAAGATTTGCGCGACCGCTGGTGTCCTGTCGCTGGAAGGTTCAGTGGGGGCACAGCAATTTTCTGAAACTGAAATGCGCACCATTGTGGAGGAAGCAGCGCGACATGGTGTAAAGGTCGCGGCACATGCGCATGGAACGGAGGGGATCATCGCTGCGGTGCGGGCCGGCGTCGCCTCAATCGAGCACGGCTCGATGCTCAACGAGGAAGCCCTCCTGTTGATGAAAGAGCGAGGTACCTACTTAGTACCGACCACCTATCTCGCTGACGCCATACGATTAGATGCCTTACCTCCTCCAATCAGGGCCAAGGCTGAATACATCCTTCCGTTGGCCAGGCAAAGTCTTGAAAGGGCGATTAGAGCCGAGATCAAAATCGCCTTCGGGACAGATGCGGCGGTGATACCTCACGGACAGAACGCCAGGGAGTTCGGCGCGTTGGTATCGCGTGGAATGTCTCCGATTGATGCCATTCGGACCGCTACGGTGAACGCCGCCGACCTGCTCGGAGTAAGTGATCGGGGGACTATTGTGGCGGGGCTGCTGGCCGATTTGGTGGCTGTACCCGGCAACCCACTCGACAACATTCGAGTGCTGGAGGACGTGCGGTTTGTCATGAAAGGGGGTCAGGTATATAAGCGGCCGTAGGGGTCGATGATCCTGGCCTCGGTGCAATAGTCATCCAACAAACGCCTCGATGAAAGCGCAGGATGATCCGAGAGAGGTGAGCTGAATGAAGAAACATCTCGTATTTGTTTATGGCACCTTGAGACGCGGCGGTGAGCGCGCCATGTCTATAAGATTTCCCACTTCACAATTCATTGCAGATGCCGAAGTTAGCGGGAGCCTCTACGATCTGGGTCGATATCCTGGCTTGCTATCAAATGAGCCGCACACATCGGTTATTGGGGAAGTGTATGAAGTCGACGACGAGATTCTGAATCAGTTGGATGATTTTGAAGCCTCCAGCAATTACTTGCGAAAGCAGGTGGAAATCTCTCTTGGTACACACAAAAGGATATGTTGGACTTATGAACCTAACCCTGACTCTTACACCCCTGGGAAATTAATAACATCAGGTGATTGGATCGAATATGCTAAAACGAAAACAGACTGAGCCTTAGCTAAATGGGCTGACGAGACTAAGAGTTATCAATGAGAGTTCAGGAAGAAGCGAAGAGAGAATGCGTTGAAAGGGAACTATGATGTCGAGTTCCTGGCCGATTGGAATCTTGCAAATTGATTCCAATCAACGCACTTCAATAACGGCCGAAATAACTAGTGCACTGCAGCAAATCTGAAAAAGCTTTCTTTCAGTGGTCGGGCCGATAAACAGTGCCGTCTTGCGTCTTGCCCGCTCGTTGGGCCAGATACAATTGCCACAACATGCGAGCCGCCACTGAACGAAAAGGTCGCCAGCGGTAGGCAATCTTCAGCATCTCTTCCGAACCTGGCGTGTGTCCCAGCTTCTTCAGATGTTTAATGGTCAACGCCAGCGCCAGATCACCCGAAGGCCAGATATCAGCACGTCGCAGGGCCATCAACAAATAAATGTCGGCACTCCACGGGCCTATCCCTTTTAACTGAAGCAGAGCCCCTTTTACTTCCTCGTCTGGCATTCGTCCCAATCGCGAAAGGTGGATGCGCTTATCGACGATTGCTTCTGCCAAGTGCAGGCAGTATTCGGTCTTTTGTCGCGTCAGACCCATCGCTTTTAGGTTTGACCAACCCAACTCAACAAACCGTTCCGGCTGAAATGGGACGATCGCTCGTTGTAAGCGGTTCATGGTCGCTGCTGCCGAAGTTAGTGACACCTGCTGTTCCAGAATGATGTGTATGAGAGTCGGGAAGCCGGCCTTTCGTTCCCACATTGGCGGCGGGCCATGATCTTTGAGGATTTGTCGCAGCGCCCGGTCCCGAGCGGCAAGCTGCTGAGCGGCGAGCGCCAAGGTTGCCTTCGTCAGTGAACTGGGATTCATGCCCTGGAAAATGCGAAGTCGCCGGAGACTTAAAGGAATGATGCTTTCCGCTCAACTCTGGATCAGTTGGGATGAGCCAGAGCCAGGTTCAGGAAGTTTTCGAAGAGGATCCGCCCGTCGCGCGATTCATTGGGGTGCTCCCAGCGCGTGCGCGATTTGTTCCAGTCCTCGAAGGATTTCTCCAGGTGAAACTGGACCGTGTAGATAAGCTGCTTGCCGTTGCGTTTGACCATCATCTGATTACGGCAAAGGTAGGAAGTCGCCAGCAGTTCAAATCCCTCAGGCACCTCGTCCAGTTGCAATCCATGATTTTGCCAGACGCGTAAGAGGCGGGCCGGCTGAGTGTAGTCGGCCCACAACTCGGCAACCGGTGCGCCAATATTTTTAAAGATGGGATCGGCCGGCGCTGTGATGCGCACAAATCGATACTGATACTCGAGGGGTCGATTTTCACGCTGCTCATGCTGTTCGAGTCGATCCAACGTGATTACATTGGCGCCGAAACTCAGTCCCACCAACTGGTGGCCTCCGCAAATCGCCAGCACGGGAATTGTGGTTGCACGAATGAAATCTCCGAAACCCCGAATGATTTCCGGATTGTAGTAGTCGAAATCTCGGAGAGTGCCGCCTAACACGATTGCGTCCGGCTTAAACTCTTCCACCGCACTCGCTACCTCTGAAACGTGCGCGACCCGGGTGGCGGGATTTTTCACCAGTCGCTCGACGTTGTTGAGGATATTTTCCAGGGCCATCTGGGCAATCTCACGCTCGCGTTTCAGTTGTGCGGCGGCTGAATCGCCCCACTCTGACTGGGCCACTGACGAGAGATCGTCCTCGTCACGCAAAAGGTTGTCGACGACGAGTACGCGTGCAGTCTCAATTCGTTTCTCAATCGGCTCGTAGCGACAAAATGAACGCTGGTTAAAGGGAAAAGGAAGGGCTTCGGAACTACCGTCCGAAAATGCTTCGCTGCTGCCGGGATGCTGTGTCATCGATGTCATTAAACGTCCAATCGGTTCTGAAATCAATCGAAGGCCCAAAAAAGAATCGAATTGCTGCTCGGAGTTGGTTATTTCAACGGCGCTGCCTGGTCTTCTGTTTGAACTCCGGCATTCGAGCTCCGGCACCCGACGCTGCCACTGCATCTCGTACTCTAGCAATCAGCAAGCCGCGAACGCGAGCCCGAAAAGTACGCGTCCTCAGAGCCGCATTATGGTCAAGGAGCAAAAGCATTCTGTGCCACGCCGATTCCAGTTCATCGGCCAGTTGCGATATTCGTGTGATGTCGTAGGGAACCGCGACCTCGTTACATCCCGCCCGCGCGAAAACGGCCAGGTATCGTGCGG
Organism: Pyrinomonadaceae bacterium; assembly: GCA_041742785.1. Lineage (GTDB taxonomy): Bacteria > Acidobacteriota > Blastocatellia > Pyrinomonadales > Pyrinomonadaceae > PSRF01. The sequence continues at coordinate 10,090 of JBGTOA010000054.1, forward strand.
TGGCCAGGTCAGGACAAAGCAGTCGCCGCTTTCCGATCTTCACCTCGACGCCAAGCAGACTGTGCTGAACCGTTACCGCCGGATTTCTTCCTGAAATCGCGAAGGTGTAAGAGCGAGTCCGTAGTTTCAGGATTCGCTCTCGATATATCTTCGGCAGCCACGAATCACCCATCTCTGTAATGATCTGCTGCACGTACTGTTCTGATGTCATCACCACGCTACTTCTTAAGCTCGACGTGCAAAATCGCAAAAGCACTGGCCGAGCGGCGCAATAAACCTGTCCAGCCGTAAACACTTAGGCGAGCAACTCCAAACGCGGGCGAGCTGACGGACATCAGCGGTGCGAGACGTTCACGCTGGGCTGTCTTTTCAAAGCGTCAATGACTTTTCCAGGGAACAGCCCGAGATAGAGGACACCAACTGCGGTAATGAGCAATGCCAGACCCATGCTTGCGGGTATTGCGGGCGCCGTCCAGGCAGTGGTCCGTTCACGGAAGAACATCACTATGATCAGCCGCAGATAGTAGTAAGCGGAAATCGCTGTGTTTAGTACGCCAATAACTACCAAAACGAAGTAGCCTTCATCGATTGCGGCCCGGAAGACCATCACCTTTCCGATGAAGCCTGCGGTGAGAGGCATCCCCAGGAGACTAAGCAGAAATAACGAAAGCGCGGAGGCGAGTACCGGCGACTGGAACCCGATGCCATTGTAGTCCTCAACTTCGGTTCGCCGGTCGCCGGTTCGAGCAATCAGTTGCACCACGGCGAAAGCGCCCATGTTCATGACGGCATAGGTCAGCAAATAAAAAACCACTGCCGTGATTGCCGCGTTTCTCTTAACCGGATCCGAAGTCGCACCAGCTGCAATAAAGCCAACCATTGCGTAACCCGCATGCGCGATCGACGAGTATGCGAGCATACGCTTTACATTGTTTTGCGCGATGGCCGCGACGTTCCCGACGGTCATCGTAATCATCGCCAGCACCGCGAGTGTCGCCAACCAGGCGGCGTTGATCTGACTACCGACCGTTGGCCCGGTGGTAGTGAGCACAAAAGGAAACGCAAAAATGAACACACGCATGAAAGAAGCAAAGCCTGCAGCCTTTGGCCCGGCTGCCATGAATGAGGTTACCGCCGTGGGCGCGCCTTCGTAGACGTCCGGCGTCCACACGTGAAAAGGAGCGGTGGCGATCTTGAAACCAAGGCCCACCAACATCATCGCCGCGCCGGCAAAAAGAAGCGCCGGATACTGTGCGGTGGAGACCCGCGCTGCAATTTCCGCAATGTTGGTAGTGCCTGACAGGCCGGCGGCGGTTGAGGTGGCGCCGTAAACGAGCGCGATACCGTAGAGGAGAAACGCCGACGAGAAAGAACCGAGGATGAAGTACTTCATTGAAGATTCGTTTGATCGGAAATCTTTGCGACGGAATCCAGCCATCACATAGGTTGCGATCGAAAGAATTTCGAGTCCAAGAAAAATAATGACAAGGTCGCCGCCCGAGGCCATCAACATCATTCCCGACGTGGCGAATAACAGTAGCGAGTGAAACTCGCCTGCCACCAGCCGTTCGTTCTCAACCCATACCATCGAAACCAGGACGGTGAGCGCTGAAACCAACATAAACACAAGCGTGAATCCCAGCCGCATCCCGTCCAGAACGATCATCCCGTTGAAAGCAGACGAGGCATCGGGCCAGTTGCTCCATAGCCAGATTGAGCTGACAGCCGCGGCAGCCAGTCCGGCAAGCGAAAGCCCACCCGTGATCCAACGTTGGGTGGGCTTGGCAAACGCGTCCACCAGCATGACCACGACGGCACTCAGGCAGACAATCAATTCCGGCATGATTAGCCAGAAGTTAATGTCAGGTCGAGTGAACTGAAAAGCCAGAAAGGAAGTCATCGCTTCAAGTTTTTCTTTTACTGCCCCAGGTTGGAATCAGGAGCCTGGTTTTTTGTGGTTTCCAGAGGGGCGTAATAGCCTCCAGTGCTCGGTCTTGCCACGCGCTTCTGCACTGTCTCGACGGCGCCCTTCGAACGATCCAAAAACGGTCGGGGAAAGACGCCCATTAAGAGCATCAATATCAACAAGGGCACCAGCAGGCCCAACTCGCGTCCATTCAGATCGCGAAGACCGGCGTTCTCAGGATTGTTCACTGGGCCAAAGACTACGCGCTGCAACATCCACAGCATGTAGACCGCGGCCCAGATGATTCCGGTACCGGCCAGCATGGTGGCGATCCAGGCGTGGCTAACGGCAGTGGAAGTCCACATACCGATCATGATCAGAAACTCCCCTACAAACCCATTGAGAAACGGCAAGCCGACTGACGATAACGACGCGATGACGAACAGCGTCGCAAACCAGGGCATAGGCTGCGCCAGACCGCCAAACTCGCTGATCATCCTCGTATGGCGTCGCTCGTAGATAAAACCTACGAAAAGAAACAGTGCTCCGGTTGATACTCCGTGGTTCAGCATCTGGTAGAGCGCGCCCTGCATTCCCAGTTCAGTAAATGAGAAGAGACCGAGTACAACAAAGCCCATGTGGCTGACCGAGGAGTAGGCGACCAGACGCTTTACGTCGGGCTGGACCATCGCCACCAGTGCCCCGTAAATGATGCCGATAATCGCGAGTGTGATCAGCACAGGCGCGAACTTGCGCGACATTTCGGGAAATAGCGCGAGGTTGAAACGCAATAGGCCATAGGTTCCCATCTTCAACAGCACGCCCGCCAGGATTACTGAGCCGGCAGTCGGAGCTTCGGTATGTGCATCCGGCAGCCAGGTATGAAAGGGAAACAGCGGGACCTTGATGCAGAGCGCAAGAGCGAAGGCCAGAAAAAGCCAGAACTCGGTCCGCTCGGGAAGAATCTGGCCTGCCGTCATCGCATTCAGAATCGTGATGTAGTCAAACGTCCCGTAGACAAAGAACAGAGCGATAATGCCGACCAGCATCAGCAAACTTCCTACGGCCGTGTAGATGAAAAACTTTACTGCAGCGTAAATCCGGCGTTCGCCTCCCCAGATTCCGATCAGGAAGAACATCGGGATTAGCGAAGCCTCAAAGAACAGGTAGAAGAGCAGCAGGTCGAGCGATACGAACACTCCCGTCATTGCACCGGCTAACAGCAGCAGGAACACATAGTACGAGAGTTCGCGTTTCTTGATCGCCGTCCAACTCGAAAGCACTGCGATCGGCATCAGAAGAGTTGTCAGCAACACTAACCACAAACTTATTCCGTCGATGCCTAGGTGGTAGCGAGCTCCTATAGAGCCAATCCAAAGCGTGTCTGCTACAAAACGGAAGTCCCTGGAGCCGGCTCCAACCCCCTCAATCAACAATAGCGATATGGCGAAAGTCACAAGGGTTGTAAGCAGCGCTATCCATTTATAGTTTGACTCTTTGCGGTTGGGCACAAAGCTGTAGCCAACGGCAGCCAGCGCACCAAGGACAGGCAGGAGAATGAGAATAGTCAGTAAGTGTTGCCGCATGTTAACGAGTCAGCCCCAGTACCTGAACGCCGAAGTAGGCAAATACTCCAATCAGAGCCAGCGCGCCGATCAGAATTATTGCCGCGTAGCCGCGAACGAAGCCGGCCTGCAGGTGTCGCACCCCGCGGCCGCCTTCCTTGATCACGTCTCCAATCCCGTGGAGAAAACCGTCGATCACGCCGATATCAAACAGCCTCCACAAACCTTCCCGCGAGCCGGCATTGATCGGGTTGATGATCGTCGCGTTGTAGATCTCATCGACGTAGTACTTGTTCTCAAGCACGCGTGGCAGTTGGAGCAGTGGTTGTTTTCGAAAAACCAGCCATCCGATTCCGATCCCAAGCGCAGCAATGAGCACCGACAAGACGGCGAGCAAACGCTCAGTGCGAACTTCTTCAGGCGAATGCGCATGCTCAGTTGGTGTGGTGATTCCCGGCGCGTGTGCAGGCGGAGAACTCGCGCGATCCGCGCCGGCGGACTCAGTGGTTGCATGCGATCCGACTGGCGCCTCGCTGATGGCCGGCGCCAGTGTTCGTTCGAGATAGTTGACCGGATGATCGCTTAAGAGCGAACCCAGCGCGTAGGGAACGCCAATCAGTCCACCTAAAGTCGAAAGCACCGCCAGGACGATTAACGGAACGGTCATCGTCCATGGCGACTCATGCGGCTCGTGTGCGCCAGGGGTGTGATGTGGATCGTGGTCGTCCGTCTCATATGGCTCACGGAATCGCTCGGTCCCCCAGAATGTCATCACCATCATACGCGTCATGTAGATGGCGGTGAGGAGAGCGGTGATCGCGCCTATGCCCCACAGCAACGTGTTCCAGGCAGGAGACGGCAAGCTGAAGGTGCTTGCGCTCCACGCTTTCCACAATATCTCGTCCTTGGAAAAAAAACCGGCGAAGATTGGAATACCCGAGATCGCAAGCCACCCGCTCATCATCGTGATCCAGGTGATCTTCATATATTTCCGCAAACCACCCATCCGCCGCATGTCCTGCTCATGATGCATGCCGTGTATTACGGAGCCTGAACCGAGAAAAAGCAGGGCTTTGAAAAAAGCGTGCGTGATCACGTGGAAGATGGCGGCCGTAAACGCACCAAGGCCACAGGCTAGAAACATGTAACCAAGTTGCGAGACTGTGGAGTACGCAAGCACCTTCTTGATATCGTTTTGGGCCAATCCGATAGTCGCCGCAAAGATCGCCGTCGCCGCGCCGATAATGGCTACGATGAACATCGCCGTCGGCGCATGGGTATAGATGACCGAACAGCGCACAATCATGTAAACGCCGGCCGTCACCATCGTCGCCGCATGGATCAGAGCCGACACCGGGGTCGGGCCGGCCATGGCATCGGGCAACCACACGTACAGTGGAATCTGTGCGCTCTTACCTATGGCCCCGATGAACAGCAGAACCGCAGCCGAGGTAAGTCCGCCGGCCAGGATCGCGCCAAGAGTAAAATGCTCGACGCTTAGGCTCGAGATGACCTGGAAAACGCTGGTGACTCCGTGAACCGGTTTGTTAAAGAAGCTGACCGAACCGGTAATAGAGAAGATGAGCATCACGCCCATGATGAAGCCCCAGTCACCAACCCGATTCGTGATGAAGGCCTTTTTCGCCGCGTCGCCCGCCTCCTTGCGATCCAGGTAGTAACCGATGAGAAGATACGAGCAAAGGCCAACGCCCTCCCAACCGACAAACATCAACAGAAAGTTGTCGGCGAGAACCAGCGTCAACATCGCAAACATGAACAGGTTCAGGTAGGCGAAGAAGCGGTAGAAACCACGATCACCGTGCATATAGCCAACGGCGAACAGATGAATCAGAAAGCCGATAAAGGTGACGAACAGAGCATAAGTGCCGCTCAACCGATCCATCGCCAGTCCAAAGTCTGCCCGAAAGCTGCCCACCTGAAGCCACGTCCAGAGATGATCCAAAACCGGCTCAGTTGATCGCAGGGCGCCGTCTGATTTGAAGGCGAGATAGAAGGCCACAATCGTCGAGACTGCCACGGATCCGCAGGCAACAATCCCGATGAACTTCTCGCTGCGCACTCGCCGGCCAATGAACCAATTGACGGCAGCGCCAACCAACGGGGCAAAGATGATCAGTTTTAGGATGTCGTGCTCGTGCATCGGGAAAGAAATGTGCTTGGTACTTGGTACTTAGTGCTTTGTACTTGGAACTTGGTACTTTGTACTTGGTGCTTTGTGCTTGGTACGTAGTAACTAATGCTTTGCTTACCGCGACTCGAACTCAAAGCACAAAGCACAAAGCACTAAGTTCTAAGTTCCAAGTTCCAAGTTCCAAGTTCAGAGCTTCAAATTACTCGATTCGTCCACATCAAGCGTCTCGCGATTCCGAAAGATCGTGATGATGATGCCTAATCCAACCGCAGCCTCTGCCGCCGCTACCGTCATTACAATGAAAACAAAGAGTTGGCCCGTCACATCCTGGAAGTAACTCGAAAACGCGACGAAGGTCAGATTCACGGCATTGAGCATCAGCTCAATACACATGAACATCGCAATCACGTTGCGCTTGATGATCACTCCGACCACGCCAATCGTGAAAAGAATGGCAGAGAGCGCTAAGTACCAGGAAAGCTGTGGTTCCATTGGTTCAGTATCTACTCACCTTTGCCGGAACGATTGCGCGGTTCCAGGCCCAACAGCTGAGCGGCTTCATCTGTCGATTCCGTCTCTACTGCCGTCAAGTCTTCCCCCGCCACGGGACTGAGCACATCCCTGGCGAGCACCTGTGCGCCGGGTACCACGCGCGCGTTCGGAGGTAAATCACCACGCCGGGCAAGCGACATCGCACCGACAATCGCCATCAGCAGAAGCACCGAGGTGATCTCGAAAGGCAGCAGATAGTCGGTAAAGAGCCCGATTCCAATTGAACTGGTTAGGCCCACGCTCAATGCACTGGAAGCAGGTGTGCTGGGCGTAACCTGGACGGTAAAAAGAATGAAGGCCACTTCGGCAATCAGAACCATCGCCAGCACAATCGCCGTCGGCACTAGAAAGCGAAGGCGTCGTGGCCGTAGCTCTTCGTCTTCCACGTTAAGCAGCATAATCACGAAGATCACAAGCACCATGATCGCGCCGGCATAGATGATTACCTGCACGGCCGCTATGAACGGCGCTGACAGCGTCACGTAGAGCGCGGCAAGCGAAACGAAAACTCCAACCAGCGAAATGGCGCTGTAGAGGGGGTTGCGTTGCACCACCATGGATATGGCGCACCCAATCGCGATACCGGCGAAGATGATGAAAAGGATTCCTGACACGCGTGGTTAATCTCAGATCTCAGTTTCCAAACTTCAGATATTGCAGATCTCAAGGCCCCTTGCTATGAAAGGCCCATGCCTCTGCGTTGCCTTGCAAACACTTACGCTGTGGTGAAGTACATCACTGTCGCGGTCAGGATTATGTTGAGAATGGCGACCGGTAACAGAAACTTCCACCCGAAATCCATCAACTGATCAAAACGAAAGCGCGGCAGCGTTCCGCGGATCCAGATATAGAAGAACAGAAAGACAATAATCTTGGCGAAAAAAACCAGCACGCTAACGAGCCCAAACAGCAATGTGCCTCGGCCGAACAAATATTCCATGAACGGGAAGTTCCACCCTCCGAGAAAAAGCGTCGTCGCCAGCACCGACACGGTGATCATGTTGATGTACTCGGCGTTGAAAAAGAGCAGGAACTTGATCGAGCTATATTCCGTGTGAAAACCCGCAACCAACTCAGTTTCCGCTTCCGGCAAATCGAATGGTATCCGGTTCGTTTCCGCAATCGCGGCGATCAAGTAAATGATGAAGCCCAGCGGCTGATAAAAAATGTTCCAGTGCATTCCGTACCAGCCGCTCTGCTGCTCGACAATCGCGTACAGATCCAGCGTGCCGGAGAGCAGCACCACCCCAATCAGCGACAAGCCAAGCGCAAGCTCGTAGGAGATCATCTGGGCCGATGCTCTAAGTCCTCCCATCAAGCTGTACTTGTTATTCGAAGACCAGCCGGCGAGCGCAATTCCATAAACACCAACCGAGGTAACGCCCAGCACGTAAAGCAGCGCGACATCAAACTGCGCAATCCGTAAAGGAAACGAGATATTCAGAATGGGAATGGTAATTAGAGGACCAAAGGGATAGACCACGATCGCCATGATGGCCGTCACTACAGCGATGATGGGAGCCAACAGAAAAATCAGCCTGGCGGATTGGTCCGGCACCAGATCCTCTTTCATCATGATCTTGATGAAATCGGCGAAAGGTTGCAGCACGCCGCCATAACCGACGCGATTTGGCCCAACTCGACCTTGAATGAAAGCGAGCACGCGGCGCTCCGCAAGCACGGTAGCGGCCACCAGCAGCATGATCGTCAGAAAGGCAACCGTGATCCCGACGATTAGCAGGATTGAGTGAATGTACGGGTTGTTCCAATCCATCTTTGAAATGACGATCATCGAACCAGCGGTGATCCAGGCCTCCATTGCGCCTGGCTTTTGTCCGCGACCGCTAGTCCGGCAACACCCCTTCCAAACGTAACTTTGCGTCGACGGTAATCTGATAGAGGGGCGAGATGCTGACACTATCGGGCCGAGGGTTACCTGCGGCGAGCAGATGAAACTGTGGCACCTTGTCCGTCAAAGTACCGATCTTGAACAATTCGTGGCCCACCCCTGGGGTATCAGGAATCTTCGGACCCGCTTCCAGGAGTCCCTCGACTCGCTCGCGAATGGCCCGCAGTATCGGCGTCAAGTCACGCCGGTCTGAAATCGGGTGCTTCACCTGAATCGGACTCGACTCATCTCTTAGTAACGGATAACGCAAACCCGAGTAGGCTGGCACATCTGCAGCGATTGCCGAGAACACGGCACTTGAAGACAACTGGTATCCAAAGTCGACGCCCAACTCGGCTGCCAACTGCGCAGTAATCATCCAGTCTGCCTTCGATTGATGGACCGGAGGAATTGATTGGCGCACTCGCTGGACCAGCCCATCGTTATTTGTGAATGTTCCGTCGACTTCAGCAAAGGAAGCAGCCGGGAGAACGACGTCGGCGAAAGCGGTTGTTTCTGTCTCAAATAGTTCCTGCACGACGAGGAAATCCAGCTTGCTGAAAGACTCAGCATGATCGCGCAAGTCTTCGCGTAAGAAACTGCCTGCAATATAGATCGCACGGATAGCCTGACCAGCTGCCGCGAGCATTTTCCGCGCGTTCATTGCGCCGGCCATCAGCCCCATGTCATGTGCGCCGATACTGTTGTTGTAGAGCGGCAACGGGTGGAGAAGAACCCGCCGGCCTTCGGCGGCCATCGTTTGCGGCATCTGGGCCATCACTATTTGGGCTTCCGCACTCAATTCGCTGCCAAACATAAAGATTAGATCACCCTGTGATTCGGCAAGTGTTTGGCGCAGAGTGAGCAGAGCTGACAGCTCGACTCCCAACTTCGGTGCCAGCCCATCGCCGTCCTCCCCGGCGATCGCCAAAACCGCGGCGTCTTCCGATCCGGGGGCAATGTGGATGAACTGCGCGGCCTGTTCCACCAATCGAATAGGGACTGCATTGATGACGATTAGTTTCGCGCCACCGTTGCGCACTGCCTGCCGGATCTGTTTGCCGGTGAGCGGTTGCAGCTCCTCCGGTTCACCGCCAATCAATACGATCGTGCTCGCGTAGCGGATGTCCCGGTGCGTTGCCAGCTGACCGCCCAGGTTTGCGAAGAACGCGCTGAGACTGAAGGCGTCAGTGGCCGTGAAATTTTCGGTTCCCACCAATTCAGTAGCAAATTTATGCAAGACAAAGTTTGCTTCATTTGTAATCCGCGGGCTGCCAATAACGCCGATAGAATTCGAGCCGTGGTCGGCGTCAATAGCGTCAAGCCGCTGCGCAACGTGACGAATCGCATCGTCCCAGGTCGCGGGAATCAATTCGCCATCCTTGCGATAACGAATCAGCGGCGTCCGAAGTCGCTTCTCGTGGTTTACAAAGGGATGCCCGAACCGTCCCTTGATACACAGGAACTCGCCGTTAATGCCGTTAACGTAGCGATCACGGGCAACCACGCGCATCACCTCACCGGAACGGGAGCCAATCGACGCCTGACAACCGTCCGAACAGAAGGTGCAGGTGGAAATTGTTTGCGCCAGTTCCCAGGGTCGGGCCTGGTGCCGATAAGTCCCGTCCAGCAAAGTACCTGTGGGACAAACCTCAATACAGTTACCGCATTGCGAGCAATCCAACCAACCGCCGTAGGTTCCGATTACAGTGTGGGCGCCGCGTCCGCCTGCTTCGATTGCGTCCTCCCCCATCCACTCATCACACACTCTCGTGCAGCGTTTGCAGAGAATGCAGCGTTGCGGATCGTTGGCCACAATTGGCGAAAGAAAACGCTCCGGATGGTAGTTCTTCTCTTCAGTGAAGCGTTCCTCGAGGTTACCCCAGTCAAAAGTCATCTCCTGCAGCTCACACTCGCCGCCGCGATCACACACAGGACAATCGAGCGGATGGTTTGCGAGGAGAAACTCGAGCATGGATCGCTGAGCCTTCTCGATCTCATCGCTCTCAGTAGTGACGACCATTCCGTCGGTGCAAATGACGGTGCAGGAAGTCTGTAGCTTCGGCATCTTGTCGATCCTTACCAGACACATGCGGCAAGAGGCCTGCAATGCAAGGTCGGCGTAATAACAGAAAGACGGAATGTCGAAACCCTTGTCGCGGCACACATCGATGAGACGCGCGCCTTTTGGGACTTCAAACTCTCGGTTGTTTATTGTGACTTTGATTGGTTCTGCTGACATCAGGAAACCGCTAACCGCCCTCGTTTCGGATCCGCAAATTGCGCAGACTACGGTCCCGCCGGCTAAGGCTGAGTCTGCGGAATCCGCGTAATCTGTGGATCATCAGTCGTTCGACTTTACGACCATCTCGAATAAACCTTAATTTGTTAGGGAGCCCGAGTCGGCCCGTCAATTTACGAGATGTTTTCTGAAATCTTCTGGAAACCTCTTGATGGCTGACTGGATAGGCCACGCTGCCGCATCGCCCAGCGGACAAAACGATTTGCCTTCGATGTTGTCGCAAAGATCCAGCAGCAACTGTACGTCTTCAGGGCGCCCGCCGCCATTCGCCACCCGCTGAAAAACCTTCACCAGCCAATCCGTGCCTTCGCGACACGGCGTACACCAGCCACAGGACTCGTGCTTGTAAAACTCAGTGAGATTCTTAGTGGATTCAAAGACGTCAACTGTCTCATCCATGACTATGAAACCACCGGAGCCCACCATCGAGCCTGCGGCGACAATCCCTTCGTAGTCCATCCGCACGTCTTTCCCGATGATGTCGTCAGCTCTCATGATGTAAACCGACGAGCCACCCGGAATCACTGCCTTCAAATTTTTGTTGTCTCGAATACCCTGGCAATCCATCATGATGAACTTTTCCATGTCGTCATATCCCATGGGCAGTTCGTAAACGCCGGGTCTATTCACGTGACCGGACACCGACCAAAGTTTTGTGCCGCCACTCTTTTCAGTCCCTAACTTCTGATAAGCCTCGCCACCCATCTTGATGATGTCCGGCACAGCCGTCAGTGTCTCCACGTTATTGACCACGGTGGGACACGCGTACAACCCGGAAATTGCCGGGAAGGGAGGCTTCATTCGCGGGTGACCGCGCATTCCTTCCAGCGAACTAAGCAGCGCCGTCTCTTCACCGCAGATGTAAGCGCCCGCACCTGTGTGGGTGTAAATCTCGGAAGAGAAGTCTGTGCCAAGAATGTTCTTCCCCAGAAAACCTCCCGCGCGCGCTTCGGCCAGCGCCTCGTCCATGATGTCGATCAAATAGCGATACTCACCACGCGTGTAGATGTAGTTTGTCTTAGCTCCCAGGGCATAGGCTGCGATCAACATGCCCTCGATCAGCAAATGCGGATCGCGCTCCATCAAATAGCGGTCTTTGAACGTGCCGGGCTCGGATTCGTCAGCGTTGCAGACTACGTACTTTGGTTTGGGCGAGTCTTTCGGAACGAAACTCCATTTCATTCCGGTGGGAAAGCCGGCGCCACCACGGCCACGCAAGGCAGACTTCTTAACTTCGTTGATAACGTCGTCGGGTGACCTGGTCGTAAGAACGGTGCGCAGTGCTTCGTATCCGCCGTTTTGACGATACACAGCGAGCGTCCGCGAGTTGTCCAGCAGCACCCGCCGAAGCTGCAGTGGTTCACATCCTATGGCACCAATAAACATGTGTTCGCAGTTGCCTACGTTAACGAATCGAGGATCTGATCCACCTTGGCAGTAGTGAGATCTTCGTAGTAATCAAAACCGATCTGAAACATTGGGGCGGTACCACACGATCCGAGGCACTCAACGAGGGAAACCGTAAATTTACCGTCCGGCGTCGTCTCGCCGGGGTTAATCCCGAGTCGGTTGCAAACGTGTTCAGTAATCCTGGGCTCGCCCATTATCTTGCAGGATAACGTCTTGCAGATCTGAATGTGGTGCTTTCCCACCGGTTCGATATGAAGCATCGAGTAGAAGGTCGCTACTTCCCAGATATCAGTAATTCGCAGGCTCAATCTTTTTGCCAGGTAAGCAACGCCGGGAGGGTCGAGATAGCCGCGCTCACGCTGCACGATGAACATCAACGGCAGAATTGCAGAACGCATCACCGGGTACTTTTCAAGGTGCGAATCAATCTCTGCCTCGACCTCAGGTGAAAAAGACGCGACCTCTTTGCCAATATCCACAGGTTGCGAACGTGGCTGGATATTTGTCAGTTGAGCACTCATGTTCGGTTGAAACCTGGTTGGCTGGACTACCGGTCAATCTCGCCCAGGACAATATCGAGCGAGCCAATGATCGCTACCACGTCTGCTACCATTTCGCCCGCAACCATGTCCGGCAATGCGGACAAGTTCACGAAACTGGGACCGCGGAAATGCACGCGTGCCGGTTTCGGACCACCGTCCGACTTCACATAGCAACCCAACTCACCCTTCGACGCCTCGATGGGATGGTAGACTTCGCCTGCCGGGACATCGAACCCTTCCGCTACGATCAGAAAGTGGTGAATAAGCGCATCCATGTGCGTCTTCATGGCTTCCCGATCGGGAAGGACCACTTTCGGCGCGTCGGCCTTAACTGGTCCCGGTTTCAATCGGGAAAGCGCTTGAGTTACGATCTTGTGAGACTCTCTCATCTCACGCATACGCACCATGTAGCGCGCCCAAACATCGCAATCCGCTTCTGTTGGTACCTCGAAATCATACTTCTCATAACCGCTGTAAGGATTCGCACACCGAATGTCGAGATTGATGCCGCTGCCTCTCAGACACGGTCCGGAAAGGCCCCAGTCGATCGCATCTTCCGCGGAAATAAAGCCGACGCCCTGCGTGCGTTTCTGGAAAATACGGTTGCCCGTCAGCAGCGTGTGAAACTCGTCCACGGATCCCGGAAAGCCGTCGAGGAACTGCTTTACACGTCTTTCAAAGCCGGCCGGCAGGTCCATCATCAACCCGCCGATGCGAAAGTATGAAGGTGTCAGGCGTCCACCTGACGCGGCCTCAATCAAGTTCAGGATCTTTTCTCGCTCGCGGAAAGCATAAAAAAAGACCGTCATCGCCCCAATGTCGAGGGCGTGTGTTCCCAGCCAGACAAGGTGCGAAGCGATGCGCTGCAGCTCACACATCAGCACGCGAATTGTTTGTGCTCGTTCGGGAATCTCGATCCCGAGCAACTTTTCCACTGCCATCACGTAGGCAAGGTTGTTGCCCAATGGATTCAGATAATCCATCCGATCGGTAATGACGATTCCTTGTTGATACTTTTTGTACTCGAAGAGTTTCTCCATCCCGGTGTGCAGATAGCCGATATCGGGAGTCGCTTTGACAATGCTCTCGCCGTCCAGCACGAGTTCGAGTCGCAACACGCCGTGGGTTGACGGATGCTGCGGCCCCATCGAGATCGTCATTTGGGAATCCAGGGGACGATCTACGACTTCGAACTGCGGCGGAATGTTTATCGTCGTGCTCATAAAAACTACTTTAGGCTGTACGGCTCGTAGCCTCGCAACGGAAAATCCTTCCGTAAAGCGTGTCCCTGCCAATCGTCAGGCAGTAGAATTCTTCGCAGATCCGGGTGCCCGTCGAAGATCACTCCAAAGAGGTCAAATGTCTCTCGTTCATGCCAATTTGCAGTCCGCCAGACCCCCGTCACAGTGGGCAGGTGCGGGTCATTCTCATTCAGCAGCACTTTGAGTCGGAGACGGTGATGAATAGTGGTTGAGAACAGATGATAGTTCACTTCAAAACGGGGTTCTTCTTCGACACCGCGATCCGCACCACAGATGTCGGCAAGGAAATCAAACTTTGCATCAGGAGCGCTCTTCAGATACTCGCAGATCACCACGATGTGTTCGGGAGGAACAATAGCGGTTACTTCAGAAAGAGCCTCGGCGATCTCAGAAATCCATTCTGAATGTTCACGCTGTAACGCCGTCACCAGGAGGGACGGCGTTGAAGTGTTATTTGAAGCTGTAGCGATCGTCTCGGCGAAATGCTGTTCGTTCTCTGACGTAGATGTCATGTATCAAACCCAACCGCGAGAAGTCCTTGTGAACTGCCTATGACGAACGGCGACGCTCGTGTCTCGACGCAATCGTATAAGGCTTTGATTCCGGTGCGCTCGGTCCGACTGTCGAACCGTCGGTAACCGGCAAAGTGCCGGGGGCAAACGCATCGCGCGCCTCTTCTTCAGGGATGTCGCGACGATCGCGCGCAGACTCTTTTGAAACCTTGTCCTGTAACATCATTACCGCGTGAATCAACATTTCCGGCCGCGGAGGACAACCGGGGATGTAGACGTCCACAGGAACAATCTTGTCCACACCTTGAACGATTGCGTAGTTATCAAAAACGCCGCCGGAGGTGGCACATGCGCCCATCGAGATTACCCATTTCGGTTCAGGCATTTGATCGTAAATGCGTCGTAACACCGGCGCCATTTTTCGCGAAACGCGCCCGGATACGATCATCACGTCCGCCTGTCGCGGGCTGGCACGGAACACTTCAGAGCCAAACCGGGCCAGGTCATTGCGCGAAGACGTCGCGTTCATCATCTCGATGGCACAGCAGGCCAGTCCGAAAGTGGCCGGCCAGAGAGACGACTTGCGCGCCCAGTTGATTAAAGAGTCCAGGCGCGTCGTCAGCACTTCCGGCAGCGCTTCGGCAATAGTATTTTCCAGACCCATAATTCGTATGCCTTAGGCGGCGGTCCGACGCATCGCGGCCTGTCGCCGTTCGAGATCTGCAAGGGCGCGAGCTTCGGCCTCAGCTTCGCGACGGGCCTTCTCGCCCCAGTCAAACGCGCCCTTTTTGAACACATAAACATAGCCGGCGAGCAGCAACACTACGAACAACATCATCTCGACGTAGATCAGATTATTAAGGCCGTACTCAGGGCTGGCCAGAGTCTTGAATACCACTGCCCAGGGAATCAGGAAGATGACCTCAATATCGAAGAGAATAAAGATCATCGCGATCATGTAAAACTTGATCGAGAAGCGCTCACGCGCAGTGCCGACCGGATCCTTACCACACTCGTACGGCATCATCTTCGTGCGCGTACGTTTACGTTGGCCGATGAATTGGGAGATGAAGACGTTGACCCCGGCGAAGCCCGCAGCCACGATGAACACCAACAGGATAGGCAAGTAGTCGATCAGATTAAACGGCATCTATCCGAGACCTCTACAATCAGATCAATGCGTGGTCTGCGGCCGCTTATGCTGACGACCAACAGCGTTACCGCTAGATTGAGAATCATTGTACAAGCCGAATCCTAGTCGAAGTGATCAAGGGTGTCAAGCAAGGTACTTCTGCAGATTTACCCAAGAAAATGGTGATTGACCCTTGAAAATTTGATGTGTTACCTTTCGATCCAACCTCACGATCTCGAGCATACTCGGCGTCGCGGGAAACCACGTTTAGAGCGGTACAGGATCGCAGTGATAACTGGCTTCAATACAGATGTCGAACATGCCGGCGTTGTGTACCACGTACAGACCGAAGACAAGGGTCTCGAGTCTCCACTGATCCTCTCGCTCGTTTATGTGGGAGGAGCAATCCTCGCAAGCAAGCGCTCTCCCTATCAAGACCTGATTGCTGAAGGCTTTGATGAAGCCGTGCTGTCGGAAAGATTGAACAGACAACATCGATTGATTTGTGCGGCAATCAAGGCCGGGCGCATCGAGGAACTGAAGTTGATGGGCGCGCGTGGCGATAAAGGCGAGCTCAGCCAGGAGCCTCCCGCGTCGGTCGAGGATGGGGTTCCGTCAGTAGAATCTGAAGAATCTGAATTCTTGATAGTCAGCGGGGAAGCGGAGCGCCTTGAAACGCCTGCCTGGAATCCGCAGCAAGAGAAAGAGACTCAGGCCATCGAAGAGGATGAACCACCTCCTCCACAGACGCCGGCGCCTCGCTCCGACGCTTACATGGTATTCGACTCACGGCGTAAGGGTACCGACCCAAAGGAAGAGCCCGCCGAGGGGTTGTGTTTGACACTAATAGAGGAGCAGGAGTTTCGCTCAGGCGAGTCATTGCGCTTGGGCGTGGTGGTGACTTACAGGTCCGCTTCGTCTGAGAAACCGTTGAGCGGAGTACCTGTCTCCGTAAAGATCTTAGGAACCACTTTTAGACCCGTTATTGTTTCGGCTAAAACCCAGCGAGACGGCGTGGCAATGATCTCAGCCGAGATACCGAAGTTTACTTCCGGCCGCGCGGCCATTCTGTTGCGAGCTGTTAAAGGCGAAGAGTCGGTAGAGATTCGTCGCGTCGTTCGCCCTACTTGAAGACCTCCTCGAATAGAATCCTGTGAAGATCCAAGTGAACGGAGAAGTACGCGAAGTGGCCCCGGATACAAGTCTGTCGGACGTGGTCCAGGTTCTCGACCTGGCTGCCGAGCGGATCGCTATCGAGCTGAATCAAATGGTCGTGCGGCGAGTTAACTGGCCAGAAACCCTTCTGCATGAGAATGATCGGATCGAAATAGTTCACTTTGTCGGAGGCGGTGCGGCCGGTACTGAATTGCGGGGAAATCTTGCTCAACTTCTTCCAGATAAGTTTCGGGTGTAGAGTTTCTCAAAGTTTTGGAAAGAGAGACCCGAAGTGATGTCCGCGACAGTTGCAACCACCGACGACCTGTTCCGAATTGGCACTCTTACATTCAGCTCCCGATTGATTATCGGCACCGGCAAATATCGCAGCTTTGGAGAGATGAAAGCCTCACACAAGGCTGCCGGCTCCGAGATGGTAACCGTGGCTGTTCGTCGTGTTCCCCTGGATCGCAGTTCGGAGTCTTTTTTGGATCATCTGGATCCGGCAATGAAGATACTGCCGAACACTGCTGGTTGTTATTCCGCCGAAGACGCCATTCGCACAGCGCGTCTCGCACGGGAAGCAATGGAAACGGACTTAATTAAGCTTGAGGTGATCGGCGATCAAACGACGCTGTTTCCCGATAACGAGCAGACGCTCGAAGCCGCACGCATTTTGGTTAAGGAGGGATTTGTCGTCCTGCCGTACTTCAGCGACGATCTAATAATGGCGAAGAAGCTGCTGGACGCAGGCTGTCCCGCGGTGATGCCGCTGGCCGCCCCAATTGGATCAGGACTGGGAGTTCAAAATCCGGCAAACCTGCGCATCATGAGAGAGCAACTTCCTGATGCCACGATCATTGTCGATGCCGGTGTCGGCACGGCCAGCGATGCAGCCATAGCGATGGAGCTGGGCGCGGATGGAGTCTTGATGAACACGGCCATAGCGGAGGCGAAGGACTCTGAAAAGATGGCCCAGGCAATGAGACTTGCTATTCAAGCAGGAAGACTCGCCTACCTCGCCGGCCGTATGCCGCGACGCTTGTACGCCAGCGCCTCGAGTCCGCTCGAAGACACAATTCGTTGACCCAGGCCTGTTATGGGGCAGAGGGCTCGGGCACAAAACTTTCCGTTATTCAGAAATCAAACTCATCATCGCGAGCAACCTCGAGTCGATAGATCGAGCCTTGCTTGTATTGATACTTACACCAGTACGGTTGATTTCGCACGGCAACGTTTCCGTAACCGACAGGAGCAAAGCATGGATCTGGGCACGTTTTCGATCAGCCTGGCAGTCAAAGACCTTGAGGCGTCGAGGAGCTTCTACGAAAAGTTCGGTTTCAAGGCCTTCTCCGGAGATGCCTCGCAGAACTGGCTCACCCTGAAGAACGGCGATCACGCCATCGGGCTTTTTCAGGGAATGTTCGAAAAGAATATCCTTACCTTCAATCCCGGCTGGGACAGCAACGCTGAGCCAGTTGCCTCTTTTCACCGACATCCGGGATTTGCAGCGCGAGCTGAAGTCACGAGGCGTGCGACTGGAGCAGGAGGCCAATGAAAGCACTTCGGGCCCAGCCAGCTTCGTCGCTGTCGATCCCGATGGAAATCCGATTCTCGTCGATCAACATGTGTGAGCGCTTTTCGTGGGCCACTATCGTGTGCCACTAGAAACGATCTTACAAGCACATCGCTCCGCGAAACCGTCTTGGGCGACGAGACGACTATCCTCGCTCTCAGGACGATTATCTGCGAGGAGGAAATACTGGCGAGTCGGTATTCGCTCGGGGGGCATATCGCCGCAGGGGAAGGGTTCCTCAACATCGCGAGGGCATTGCACGATCTTAAACGGCTCCTTCAGAATTTCCCTTTCTTCCAGCAGCCAGTAGCGGCAGTACTCCTTCCGGGGAGGACCATGGTGACTCTCGGCAAAGCGTCATCATTTTTCCCCCTCCCCGGAAGGAGACTGCCATGTCACCGTTACGTCAACGGATGCTTGAGGATATGCAATTGCGGACTTTCAGCAAGAACCGGAGGAGGCTTACGCGCGGGCCGTGTGGCAACTGGCCCAGCATTACCACCGCCCTCCGGAACAACTCAGCGATGAAGAGCTGCGCCAGTACTTTCTCTATGTGACTAACGAGAAGCAGATCGCCCGCCCCACCGCCACCATCGCGCTCTGCGGCATCAAGTTCTTCTACCAACAAACTCTGAAGCAAGAATGGCCCACGCTGCGTTTCGTGCGACCGCCAGCGGAGCACAAACTACCCGTGATCCTGAGCCGGAAAGAGGTGCGTGGGGTGCTGCAGGAGGTCCGCATTCCGGTCTATCGCGCCTGTCTGACGACCATCTATTCGTGCGGCCTGCGCTTGCAGGAAGGCACACATCTACAGGTCGCTGACATCGACAGCGCGCGGCTAATGATTCACATCCGTCACGGCAAAGGCGCCAAAGACCGCTATGTCCCGCTGCCGCAACGAACGCTGCAGTTGCTGCGCCAGTACTGGGCCACCCATCGCAATCCCGTGCTGCTCTTTCCCGCGCCAGGCCGTGACCAGGTCGACCTGTCCCGGGCCACCGAGCCGATGTCGAAGAGCAGCGTGCAAGACGCTTTCCACGAGGCCTTGAAAGAGAGCGGCAACAACAAACGCGCTTCCGTGCACACGCTGCGCCACTCCTAGCACCCCACGCGGGCTGCCCGCGTGGGGACCCCGCTCTGGGCCACCCATCTGCTCGAAGCCGGCGTCAACTTGCGACTGATTCAGGAGTGGTTGGGCCATAGCTCGCCGGCCACTACCAGCGTC
>JBGTOA010000055.1:0-144087 GCA_041742785.1 Pyrinomonadaceae bacterium
GGTAAAAGCGTTCTGACCTCGAAGATCGAGATGACAGGCAGAAAGCGGACGAACAAAAAGATCAGACAGAAGAAAAATCCGATTGTGCCGGCAAACATCGTTACGTCAAAAACGGTCGGCGCATACATTCCCCACGACGACGGCATAAAATCGCGGTTCAAACTCGTGATAATAATGACGAAGCGTTCGAGCCACATTCCGACGCTGACGACCAGCGAAATGATAAACAGCCAGAACGGGCTTTCCCTAAAACGCTTAAACCACAAAAGCTGGATTGACGCGCCGTTGCATAAAATCAGAAGCCAGTATGACCACCAATACGGACCGCTGATCGCGCGATTGTGCATCATAAATGTTTCATACTGAGACGCGCTATACCACGCAAAAAACGCTTCCATCGCGTAGCCGTAAACGACGATCATCCCGGTCGCCAGCATCACCTTACCCATATAGATGAGGTGCGTGTTGGTAATCAAATCCTTCATGTTATACCAGACGCGCAACGGGATACATAAAATCAAAACCATTGCGAATCCGGCGAAAATCGCACCCGCCACAAAGTAGGGCGGGAAAATCGTCGCGTGCCAGCCCGGAACCTGCGACACCGAGAAGTCGAATGAAACAATTGAGTGAACCGAAAGCACGAGCGGTGTCGAAATCCCGGCAAGCAGCAGATACGCCAATTCGTAACGATGCCAGTGCCGCGCCGAACCGCGCCAGCCCCACGACAATAAACCGTAAATCATTCGGAAATATTTATTTTTCGCACGGTCACGCAGAGTTGCCAGATCGGGGATCAAACCGACATACCAGAAAAGCAAAGAAATCGTCGCGTATGTCGAAACCGCGAAAACGTCCCAGATGAGAGGCGAGCGAAATTGGGGCCACATTCCCATCGTGTTCGGATACGGGAACATCCAGAAGGCAAGCCACGGGCGACCCGTATGCAGAAGCGGAAACATACCCGCGCAAGCGACGGCAAAGAGTGTCATTGCTTCGGCGAAACGGTTGATCGAAGTTCGCCATTTTTGATTCAGCAGAAGAAGAATCGCGGAGATCAAAGTTCCGGCGTGACCGATACCGATCCACCAGACAAAGTTAATGATCGGAAACGCCCAGCCGATAGGTTGATTGTTTCCCCAGATGCCGACACCTTTGACGAGCAGGTAAGTGATCGTCATCATCATCAACTGCGCGACGAGAAACGCGATGCCGAAACCGATATACCATTGAAAAGGCGTTCGTTTTTTGAGCGTCTTGTCGCTGATCATATCCGTTACCGAGGCAAAGTCGTGATCGCCTTCGACCATCGGCGGATAGATTCTTCTCTGAATTTCTTTTACGTCTTCCATATCCTAAAAAGGTTTCAAGTTTCAAGTTTCAGGTTTCAGGTCCAGATCTCATGCCTGACTAGAACGGTTTAGCAGGGTGTGGGTGAGAGGGTCAGTCCATGTGGGATCTCAAACCCAGGATCTCAGATTCACCAGATGCGAAACCTGAGACCTGAAACCTGAAACCTGAAACTTGAAACTTGAAACTTGAAACTTGGTAGACCTTTGCACAAAAACAACGACGCAACACAAGAGGGGATCACCCAATTACATTGCGTCGTCGTTTTTAACCAGATGTCCCACGCCGGTACCAACGCGTAACTACCTGATCGTTGGTTGCGGATTCTAGGGGTGGATCCAATTGCCGTCAACACGCCACGCAAAAATAAAACAACTGAAACGACTCGAAGTCGCAGCGGTCCCAAGTCGCAGGCTCAAATCTAAATGTCTCCTCCTTCTTTTGAGATCTGAAATTTGAGATCTGTGCGGAGTGCGATCACCACACAAACGATTAAGTGTTAGCCATGAGACCTGAGACGTGCGACTTGAGACCCAGGAGCACCCTCGCCCACGCGGCAAACCTTGATTTAAGGTCAACTTGACAACGAACACCTAATCATTAGAATCGGCAGTGCTCCGAAGCGGGAGTAGCTCAGTGGTAGAGCATCGCCTTGCCAAGGCGAGGGTCGCGAGTTCAAATCTCGTCTCCCGCTCCAGATCTTTAAAGGATGACGGATGAAAGGATGAAGGATGGAAAGAGTGGTTCATCCTTGATTTTCATCCTTCATCCCTCATCCTTTAGCTTTTTGGTAGCTTTCTGGCTGGCCTTTTCTGTAGCTCTTTGGGCGGCGTAGCCAAGTGGTAAGGCAGAGGTCTGCAAAACCTTTATTCATCGGTTCGATTCCGATCGCCGCCTCCAATAACACTCACAACACCAACACTTACAGAAGCATAAAGATGGACCACACCAGCACGCTTGGATAGATGTAGCAGGAACTGTAGCGACTTCCAACAACTCTCGTTCACTAAGCCATCATCACGGCAGTGTGTTAGTTTTTAGGTTGGTTCTTAACCTAAAGATTCTAAATGCTCGGTCTTACCTTATATAGGACCAAGCAAACCGAGAAAACCAAACAAAGGGGCGTTCCTTAAAGGTGGCAATTGAAGACACTCTGAAGCAGTTCAATAAGTCTGGCTTTCCGTTTCAGTTGAAAGTAGAGAACGCTGTACGGGCCACCGAACAGATTCACCACTGGTCAGTGGCAAACAGAGAGCACCCTTGGGCCACCGAAGCGAAGTCTGGGTTTATTGATCTTGTGCTGAAGCACAATCAATTCTCTACTTTTCGCATGGTAGTTGAGTGTAAGAGGCTGAAGGCGGATGACGCCAGGCAACTACAATGGCTTTTCCTAATACCGGATTTAACTTCACCTCAGGCAGCAAAGGCGTCCTGCCTGGAGGTAGAGTCAAATATTAACGCCCTGATTTGGGATGACGTGCGTGTTTGGCCAACGTCATATGAGTCAGAATTCTGTATTTTGCAGGGGGACGATCCTAAGAGACAGCCGTTGCTTGAGACTCTTGCCAAGGATCTCCTAGAGCAGACTGAGGGCCTGGCACAAGAAGAAATTAGTGTTCAAAAGAGCATAGAGCTTGGCCATCGGCCATCTTCGCCTTTTTCTATTCCCCCATGATCGTAACCAACGCAAAGATCGCAATTTGTCGGTTTGACCCCGTAAATGTCAGCCTCGCGGACGGCACTCTTGGGTCGGCTGACGCAGATATTTTCGAGGTGCCCTTCATAAGGCCGCGATAGCAGACGGTAGACCCGCGATGAAAAACAAGACACAGCCGATTATGAGTGTTAGCAGGGAAGACATTGTACGCGAGGCCCGCGCGCTGATTGGAATTAAGGCCACGGCGGGCGGAACAGACCCGGCCACGGGGTTGGACCATTTTGGGATGCTTGCCGTTATTGCAAAAAACTTAGGGATTATCGATCCCGCAATCCTCAAGCGGCACAGTCAGGATGGCGATACGCGATCGGTGTTTTGGAACCTTCGGCGATGTGTTGTTTCAAGAAAGTTCGCCGTCGAGATCCTAATCCGCAAGATCCAAGTCGGTGATTTCTGTACGACTACTGTGTCTATGGGAAGCTCAGTTCACCGACACGGGCAAGCCGGTTCTATTTCAAGCGGATCAGATAATGATCGTCAGCGAGATGTCGCCTCGCACGTACATCTATGTGAAGCCGGACGAGTGCATAGTGGAAGAGACGGCGGACTTCAAGTTAAACAAAGCGTTTCGCTTGAGTAAAGTTGCCTTACCCTGGCGGACGAAATGGCCATAATTATAGATAATTCGTAAAGTAAGGGTCTGGACGTGTTGTCTTAATCAGAGACGCCAAGTAATGACTGGTTCTGTTTACGTGAAATAAAGTGAGCTTCCCCGTCTTTGACAAAACACATCGCTCGGTAGCCATCCCACACTGCCCAAGCGGCGAGAGCACCTACGGAGATCCCCAGTACAAACCTGCATTGTAGAAGTATTTGGCATACGTACTTAAATCCGACAAAAGCCGCTTCTCTGGAATCCCTTTGGGATTCGCATTCTGTATTAAACACCTCAAAGGAAGTCGCCCCTAGCGGGGCATTCCTCCCTGAGTAGGTGGGTGGTTCTCGCTGAGCTATCCACCACCACCCGTACACGTTTTTCTGAAACCAACCACTTAATAGAACTCTCTCAGTCATTCAAGGGAACAGCCGCTGTGAAGGAAAACCTAACCATCAAGCGAGAAAGTGGGGCAGCAGTCAAAGATACTGTTGCCCTTTCAAAAACCTTAGCGCTCCTGGAGCAGAATTTGGTCATTGCGGTACATGTTCTTACGGCAGGCGGATTAATTATCGCAAGCTCGATAACCGTTAGCTTTGTGGGCGTTCTTCCCTTGTGGCTCGGGATTCTGATAGGCGTGCTCTTGTATGCGCTAACTCTCGCTATATCTAAAGCAGATGACGGCGATGAAGAAATCCGCATAGCAGGGTAAGGAAAAATTTCCCTACCCATAACAAGCGGCAGGCTTTCGGGCTTGCCGTTTTTTTTTCGCCCTGCGCTAAAAGTGCGGGCGCACGCAACAAAGCCTCGCTCCCGACCTGTAAGCGGGGAAGGCTTCATCTACAGGGGTTAACCCCCAGGTCTTATCAGCCAATCCCGGAATGCGCGGTTAAGATCCCGAACGCACGTAGGCTTTTCGCGCTAGCGTCCATATCGTTTGTAATAGCAATACGAGTGCGACATGGAGTCTCTAGTTCACGGCGTAATGGTTACTCCGTTGAGTCCTAATTCAAACGTCTGGCCTGGGCCATCGTGGACTTGAAATCCCCGGACTCGGTGCGGATCTTAAAAAGTAATTCAGCAGTAGCCATTAGTTCACCGCCTCTGTCTTTGTTGCCTCGCGTTCTGCGATGCGAGCCAGTTCCGCCTCAATCATCTTGTTTAGTTCAGCCGGTGGAATGTTCGCCCTCGACTCACGCCAGCGTTGCGGTCTGAGACCTTTAACAAAAACATAAGCAGGACATGACTGCCTTGTGTCGTGCTGTCCATAGCGCGTTTGCGGGCTTCATCCTCTAACGTGTCGGCCCCGCAATCGAGCGCCTCTTCCCACAGCTTCGCAAACTCCGGATCGCCGCGCTTGTTTTTGTACGCTGTGACGCGGCTTATTCCGGCTGCCTGTGCTGCCGTCGTAACGCTTCCACTCTTTTCTAGCGCGGCCAGGAATGCCGGCTGCCAGTGTTCTCTCATAATCTACCTCCCTCGGTATTCAGTGATCACCTCAGCTAGTTCTGTGTCTAATGGTCCAAATTAAGGTGATGGATTTTTAGCAAGCCAAAGCGCCATTGCCAGCGCCAGGACCAGATCGTCGTGCGCCCCCACTCTCGCGTTATAGGAATCAAAACCTGAGTCGCTGATGCTGACTTGAAAGTTCTGTAGCTCGCGAGTAAGCACGCCCACTTCCGGCAAGTCGCGGGCGATCTTCAATCGTCCGGTTTGCAGCGCCACTTGTGTAACGCCGACTAACTCACGTTTGGGCACACGCCACACCGCCTTCCTCGTTCGTCGCGCGGTCGCCCCCGTGAATTAGTATCGGCTGTAAGTCCGCGTGAAGTTCTGCCTGCTTGAACATATCGACCACGGCACTGCCGACGCCGGTCTGGTCTATCGCCAATCCTGGGGTATGTGTGAGAAGCGGCTCACGCCTGCATATCTCGCGCACGGCTGCCACGATATGCGGATAAGATGTACCAAGCTTGAAGCGCTGCAAGTGGCGGCAGTGAAAGACGGCCTCGGGTCCGATGCCTCCAGGCGTATCGCGTGTTTCGAGGATCGCGAGCGCTGTATAGTCCTGGGCCTTGCCGAGGTCTAACCCGACGATGTAGTAGGCTCTCGTTGGCGGAGCCGGCTTCGGCCACCATTCGTCTATAAGGCCCATAGTGGTTGCACCTCGTTTGTAATTGCCGCTTCAATGTCTGCGGTAGCAAAGCACGCTTCCAGTGAGTCAACGAAGTGACACATATACTCCTGGTTGAACCACCAGTCGCCGATTCGTTCGCGCTCTTTTGCTAACACTCTGGAGCGATGCGCGGACATTGATCGGCAGTAACTCTCACGCGCTTCCAGTCTGGGCCACCTTCGACCCACTCCTGCCAAAAGAAACCACGCGAGCCAAAGGGAGTAGAGAGCAAGATGATTCTGCCGCCACTTACCGCGCCGCTTCATCAACCACGAGCAGCGAGGCACCGGAAAAGCCGCGCACGGTGGCTTCCTTCCCAGGCAAGACTTGCACCCTTGAGTTGTTCGCAAACTCAAGTTTCAACGCTGATTCCTGTGTGAGATCAGGCACACCAGTGAGCGCGTTTTAGCTATCGCGGATCTTGCGGTAGGACTCTTGAGACTGTCTTTGACTGGGCGAGAGCACCAATACAAGAGAGTTCGCCGTGTAGAGCGCCCTGTGCAGCGCAATGAGCGCGCTTATAGTGCTCTTGCATGATTGCCTTGAGCAATTAAGAATTACTTGCCGATCTTCTGACTCAAGCAAATCCTCTTGCCACTCGTCCGGCGTGATGCCGCAGGCTACGGCCAACTCGACCGCTGACAGACGTTCCTCAACAACAGCTGTTGCTCGTTGCTGTAACGCTGCCAGGAAAGATTCCCTGATCTCCGTTGGCATACGTCGCCAATCGATAGTCTTGGGCTGAAAGGGCATTAGTAGCGCGCCTGCCAAACGTAAACGACATTCGCGTCAACGACCACGCCGATAGGCGCTGTGCCGCCTGTAGTGGCAACGTCGCTGAGAGCGCCGGGAGTCGCTGAAAGATAAATCGCCGTGCCCGGTGTCAGGCCCGCGCCATATCGCCAGCGCAGATTCCAAAACAGCGTGATCGCTTCATTTGCATTCACCTGTTGGCAGGCATAGCCAAACACTTTAGCCGCCGCATTCGCTGCCGTGCCTGTTGCGAGCCATACCTTGCCATCCGACTTGATATAACAGGCATCTCCCGCCGCAAGCACTTCGCCCGAGATTAGTCCACTCAGAGAATTAACTTGCGGTCCCTGTACTGCCATCGGCGATCCGCCCTTTGTTATTGTGGCCATGATTCCTCCTTCTTGAAGTTGTTTGTAAAGTTTTCAGAAACCCGTGTAGCGACCGCTGGCAAGCAAGCGCTGCTTAGCAGCGTCTCCTGGTCCACGGCCCGCAGCTGTTTCGCGCATGGCTTCATCAAGAATCGCTCTGCGGTTCCTCGTCCAGTCAGACTCATCAGCGCCGGGATTGCCCGCAAAGAAAAGAAGCGCGTAGATCGTCCTCGAATCGCTTGGCCTCACGCTCTTGCTTTTCCTTTGCTTCCTTCTCTTCGCGTTTGACCCTTTCGGCCTCGAACGCTGCGAGGGTTGCTTGTATCTGTTGTTTGCGCAGCCTTTCAGCTTCGCGCCTTGCTGTCTCAGCTTGCGCCCTGGCTTCCGCTTGCCTGACCGCTTCATTGGCATAAACGGCTTCCATGCCGCGTGGCACGTTTTCGTCAAGAATTACATGGTAGTTACTCATTGTCGTTTTTCTCCTTTAACTTAGCTTTCGCCCCTTCCTTGGTCTTCGGTCTACGTCCAGTTTCCTGTTGAAACCATTTGATTTTCGGCTGCCCTAACAACCTTTACCTGACGGGCGAAAAGTAAAACCTATTCCCTCCGCCCGGAGGGCTAAGATATTTTGCCTTTTCCTTAACTTCAGATCCTGACTGTTCCAGGTCTGGATGATCGCGTCGTAGTCGGTGCTCACGAGGATACTTGGCACCGGGCAGGTAGTAAGGGAAGACATAGCCGGCGTAGTCTCCGTGCCCGCTTCGTCCTATCAGTCGCCCGCCCTCGTCTGAGTCGACACGAACCAACCGGGCGCGTTGCGCCAGATCTGGCGTTATGTAGCAGGACTCCAGCGCCGCTAGATCCTTGTCGGTTAGCGGCAGACTCATTTCGGATCTCCGAACACGAGCTGCCCCACACACCGACCGCACAGCACAATCACTCTGCGCAGGAATCGAAACGTAAGGCAGTCATCACAAGGCAAGCCGCAACGCTCGCAAAGTTTGACAGGATCGTTTCGTAAGAGTAAATTTCGGGACATCACATCATCACTCCAAGGAATTAGGCCTGCCCGAATTGGCGTTCGAGCGGGCCTTTGGTTTTAGGCCGCTGCCGGTTCATCGTTGCGGTTTAGCCACGCTACAAGATCGGAGTCCTTGATCAAGACCCTCCGGCCAACCCTGGTGCGTCTTAAATGGCCCGCGCTGATTTCCTTGCGGATAAAACTTGCCGAGACGCCAACGACCTCAGCCGCTTCCCTGATTCCCCCCAAAGAAAACGCAATTACCGAAGATCAAACCAGCCTTCGGTTCGCGCACGCTCCGCAAGGGAGAGAATCTAGAAACCGAAATCTATCAGTTAGAACGCCCAACGGACGGGGAATGGCCGGACGTTATCGGCGTAGAAGGAGGGCAACATGGCTCTTTATAAACGAAACGGCGTCTATTGGTATCACTTCATCTTCCAAGGGCGTCACATTCAGCGGTCATCGAAGGTCGGCAACAAGACTGACGCCCGCGTAATTGAAGCCGCTTATCGAACCCAACTCGCCAAGGGTGAAGTTGGAATAGAACCACCGGAAGAGCGCGAGCCGATCCCTAACTTCAGCCAGGCAATGAAAGACTTTCTCGAATGGTCCGAAGCTGAACACGCGGCGCACCCCGGTACGCATCGGCGCTATGTCATCTCAAGCAAGGCGCTCTTGCGTTACTTTGGAAACACCGCAATTGACAAGATCACCTCCGAGGACGTTGAGAAGTTCAAGGCTGCGCGAGCGAAACAGAAGAAAGCGCCGGCAGGGAAGAAGAGCAAGCGAACGGCGAAGACAGGGAAGCAGCTTAGGCCCGCCAAGGTCAACAGAGAGTTGGCTTGCTTGAAGCACCTGTTCAACCGCAATGAGGAATCTGTTTCCAAGAATCCCGTCAAGAAGGTGAAGTATCTCGATGAGGATAACGAGCAGACCAGAGTACTCAGCGCAGAAGAGGAGAAGCTATACCTGCTCGCGGCATCGCAACCATTGCAAGACATCGCACGCATGATGCTTGAGACTGGTATGAGGCCCGAGGAGGTTTACCGCATTCGCCGTGAGAACGTCCAACTGGACCAAGCCTATCTCGTTTAACCCTTTCGGTAAGACAAAGGCAGCCAGGCGCAAAGTCCCGCTTAGTGCGGCGGCCTGTGATGTGTTGGCTAAGCGGATGGATGAAGCGAAGGGAGTCTATCTGTTCCCTGGCCGTGTTCCTGATGCGCCGATCGTCAAGGTCAACGCAGCCCACACCGCAACACTCAAGCGATCCAAAGTCGCCGCTTTCAGGCTCTACGACTTGCGGCACACCTGGGCGACACGTTCGGCGATGGCAGGAGTTGATCTAGTAACCCTCGCGGCGATGTTAGGACATTCACGGATTCAGATGGTCTTGAGATACGCTCATCCGACTGAGGAGCATCAATTCGCAGCAATGGAGAAGCGGCAGCGATACGTGGTTAGGTAGTCAAATCAACAAAGAGAGTAAAGAGCGGTAAGCGCGTCGGCCTGCCGCTCTTTAGTTTTAATAAGGGGCGCCACCTAAATAGTCGTTCGATCGCATACATGCGATCTGCAAGCCTATCCATTTGGCCGCTTTTTCGTGCTCGATCATGCTGGGCTTTCTGGGTTTGCTGGGTCCTATATACCACAATTTGCTAAGGTTAAGGAGACTACTTCGATGACTAAACTACGCTTCCTGCTCGCCGCTCTCATCTTCGGTACTGGTAACGCTGATTGATAGTAACAACCAAGCCTATGACATTCTGGCCGCAGACGTCCGATCTGTGTCGAGCGTTGATTTTGCGCAAGTGGTCTTCAGGTTGCCGACTGGTGTAGCGGCGGGTGTTTGTACTATTCGGGTAACGTTCCATTGACAACTGAGCAACGTCGGGACCATAAGAATCAGCAATTAAGCTAGTAGCGATTCGTTCCAGTCACTCTTGGTTTTATTCTGCCAAAAGGATCTTAGTGAAGTGGGTTCCTGCTCCTGTTCCCGAGCCGACAACCCTTGAACGTGTAGCGCGAGAGCGCCGCGCACAGGCCGAACGATTGCAGCCGCTTGTCTCTTGAGAGCAGGGTGGCGGCAAATGCGCTGCGTAGTGGCTCTGTAGGCCACCGAGAAGGGCTCGCGATACTCAGAGCGCAGGCAACCTTGATCCGCCGCGTTGCGGGCTACTTCCCAGACGCATGACCCGCAAGGCCAAGACGATCCAAGATCCGCCGGCAGTCAGCGCGGGAGTCGTCGCGTTCTTCGAAGGAGCACGGGCGAGCCAAGCAAAAGGGCGTCACCGTCTCCAGTAACGCCCTGATGGTGGGTTGACGTGTAAGTCTTAAATCATCTACGGCGTCGTGCTACTTTCATCGCAACTCCTGCTAAGCCAGTGCCAAGTAATAGCATCGTGGCCGGCTCAGGGACCGCTTGCACAGCGTTGGGTTCGCCATAAATGAAATCGTCCATCACGACTACGTCGACTTGGGCGCCATCGTTGGGCCCCAATGCAGAGTTGCCATTGGTAATCCGCACCCGCCCAACTTGTTCGCCGCCATTGAAGAAAACACCCAAGAAAGACAGGCCGTTATTAGCGGTTGGAGCAAAAAAGGTCCCAAGCGAGTTATTGTTAATATCGAAAAACTGGAGGCTCGTAATGTTTGCAAGGTCAACATCAGTGAAGACAGCACCAAACCCGCTTACAAAAGCTGGAGTTGAAGTCCCAGGCACGAAGAAGGTTACGTCCAGGATGTTGCTGCCGACCGCCGTGAACAGCCGTTGCGCGCTGAAAGTTTGAAATTGCGCCGAGTAAGTCGGGTTGATGTTGCCAAATTCGACAGGGGCGACCCCCCCCGCGTTGGCGCTCACTTGAAAGCCCGTGCCCGGCGTCGAGAAGACGACCCCGCGCGGCGAGTTGACGTTGAAAAAGTTAGCCGGCAGGTTGTTGGGTGCCGAGAAGGCGTCCGGCACGCCGTCCCAGTTAATCTCGCGGCGTCCGCTGCCGAAAGAACCGGGGACGTTCGGGTTGAGCGCGCCCAATTGGGTGCGAAAAGCATCAACCTGCCCTTGAATCGAGGCCGGTGTTGGCCCCGCTGCTGAGAACACAACGGGAGCAGCGAAGATAAGGGATGGCAACATAGCCATCAGCGCCATTGCACCAAAGCCAAGTGTCAGATAACGAAGAGATTTGTTTGTCCTCATATCATCCTTTTCTGGCAGTTGGAAGCCGCACCGCGGCACCCGAAACCAAGAGAGTTAATTGAATGAGATAGTTGGAGAAATTTGGGCCACCACTTAAGCAAATATCATGCGAAAGCGGCGCGCTTCTATTCTTTTCCGATTTCCCCAGTTATTTCTTTGATTTCGCTTGGAGTCGCTGATGAGGGAGCCCTGAGAGTCTGACAACTAGATACGGATTCCAGACTTGAGACACTTTGCTCCGCCTTCGGGTTCGCTTTCCTCGATACGCAACGCCGCCAATCTAAGACAAGCTAAAGCACTGCATAAGATTATCCTTGTGGGGGTCTTTCGTATGATAGGCCTAAGTCAATAAAACCGGCGATGAGAAACGCGCACGTCATACCCTTGACGCGATAAAAGCTACTGACGGTGAAGCGTCTCTACTTTCTCTTGCGAACATTACTTTTCGAGAGGCTTTCGGTATTGACTCGTCACGTGTCTAAGCCTATCTTCTCGCTGCAACCAACAGGCTAACTCGCAAACAACGCGAAATACGACCTGCGCGGATGGGGTACTGTAGATCTCATCTAGCGAGCGTTAACCACTTATTGGAAGGAGATAGAAGAATGAAACAGCTTACACGTATTCTGCTTATCGTTGTAATGACAGCGTCATCATCGCTGCTGGCTTTAGGTCAGGATCAGGGCCAGAACGCGAAGATTGCAGAGGCTGTAATTGCTATGACAAAAGCGGAATGGGCAGCGGATATACGCGACCCCCGTAGCGTCGCTGAACAATCGAAGGACTTGGGCGAAGATTACACTGAGTTTCGGCCGGAATATCCTACCCGCTTGGAAGGTAAGGACGTGTACGTGCGGATCAACACCGCTGGCGCTACGGGCAGTTCCAGAACAATCTCATCGGAGATGTTCAACCCGAAAGTCCAGGTCTACAACGGAGACGTGGCTATCTTGAGCTACCACTACGTTGGGTTAGATAAAGACAAGGATGGAAAGACTGAGACCACCCGGGTCAAGGTAACCCGCGTTTACGTGAAACGAGACGGAAAGTGGATGCTCGTGCATAAGAATGTGGGAGCAGACCCATTACCCAAGTAAGATACGGAAAGCAAGGAGGAAATAATGATCGCGATAATTGGTTGGATTATCTTCGGTTTGATAGCAGGGTTGATCGCTAAGGCAATCATGCCGGGGCGAGATCCCGGTGGAGCCATTATTACGATATTAATCGGTATCGCGGGCTCCGTCATCGGTGGTTTTCTTGGTCAAGCTTTGTTTGGCTATGGCCGCAATGTCAATGACAGTGGCGACCTGAGCCGGCCTGGCTTTTTGATGA
This sequence comes from Pyrinomonadaceae bacterium, assembly GCA_041742785.1. Classification (GTDB taxonomy): domain Bacteria; phylum Acidobacteriota; class Blastocatellia; order Pyrinomonadales; family Pyrinomonadaceae; genus PSRF01. The sequence continues at coordinate 12,509 of JBGTOA010000055.1, forward strand.
GCCTGGTGCTGTCCGTGATTGGAGCAATCGTGCTGCTGGGTATTTACAGGCTAATCAAAGGGCGCACAAACCAAGTCTAGTGCCACGGTAAGTGGACGCTCGAAGGATTTCAACGCTTTATCCAAGCCGGGAAAACTTAGCTCTTTTCTGAACGCGACGCCCAAAAACCGAGAGGCCGGCTTCCAAAAGCTGGCCTACGAAAAACAGCCAGAATTCCCGTTTTTTGGAATCCGGCTTTACCCAGCTTGTTGCCGCTGTGCAATTTTGGTCAGAGCGATCGTCAGGGCCGCTGCCCCCAGCGTTTTCACCAGTGTCGGATGCTCAGCATAAAATTTGCTGACTTGATCGATCACGGAAGGATCTCTCTTTTCAGCTTGACCGGCGATCTCCTCGACTGCGCCGGCGGGAATTTGTTCGGCTTGATCGGGCGTTACCTCTGTTTCATTTACGCCTTTTAACAGGTCAATGAGATTGGAAAAGCCACCACCTCCTAAGGGCTGCGTCTGCCGCGATAGAATCTGCGAAAGAATCAGGGGCCCGGCGGTGCGGAGCAGTGTGTTGAGTATTCCAGCGCGCTGCTCGCCGTCGGAGTATTGAATAATTGTGCCGCCATCTTTCCGAACTCAGGTGTCTCGTCGGAACGAAAGGCAGCGGCCAGTCCATCTGCTAGCTCAGACTTGGGCGCAGTCTGTGCGATTTGATTGAAATCATCAGGCACACTTGTTCTGGCTGGTGCTGCTCCAGCTCCACTATATTGCTGCAATACTCCGCTGAGTTGACTCATCCAATCCATTTTTGCGACCTCCCTGGTTAGGGCTTCAAAAAAATTGAAGCGTGAACATAAGTTGAATAATTCGAGCAGGCGAAAGCCGCAAGGCGCTCCACCTGCTTCTTACAGCGTTTGTATGCGCACGCTTTGCGCTTAGGACTTGGCAGGGATGGTCAACTGCTGACCGGCCTGAATCTTGTCCGGGTCTTTTAACTTGTCGCGGTTGGCGTAGAAGATACGCATGTATTCGTTCGCGTCTCCATACTGTTGCTTACTGATCTTCGAGAGCGTATCGCCTGCCTTGACCGTGTAGGTTTCGCCACCACTGGCCCCGCCGACTGCTGCGCCCGTCGCACGGCTGGAATCAACACTGATGTCAGCGGTTATATCATCCTGATTCGGGTTGACGAGTTTGACCTGGTCCCAGAACTTGCTCTTGGCCTCTTCTGTTGGCGCAGTGCCCTTTATGAAGAGCTTGTTGTCCTGCACATGCAGGTTATGGAATTGAACGTGCTGCTGATCGGCGGTCGTCAGCACGGTCTGGTACTTCTGCTTCAACTCATTGAAGCGTTTCTCGCCATTGGGCTGTTGGCTGGCTGATTCGGCACCGCGTCCAAACATCTTATCGAATAATCCCATCGATTAATCTCCTTTTGAAGTAGAGCTGTTGTTTCAGTATTCCAGATGACTCCAGAAGGGCTGAAGAATAGGGGTTTAGCTGGCTCGATTCTGAATTACGTTACCCCGGACAGGTGTGGAACATGTTTCAGATATATGTTAATGCGGATAATTTTTAAACCGCCCGCTAAGGGGTGTTATTGCTGTTTGCAAAAGGCCCCCTGGAAGGGACTTGTGATTTACACTTTAGTATAGGCAACCTCAAAGGAATCGCCCTAAAGGGGATTCCTCCTTGAGTTAGGTGGGTAGCTCTTAAAGACTATCCACCGCCAATGTCATTTGATTCTAGGATAAAGCAAAAAGGGGACAGGGGTACTCCCTGAACCCCTGCGGACGAAATCCTCGCCCCTCAAAGAGGCGCGCCTTGTAGTCTGAATAAACTCTTATTCGGTGCTTTATCCCGGAAAGGCGGCACTACTTGCACGAAGCCAACGCCGGTGGCTCATCTAGGTTATGGCTAGCGGGCTGCGCGGCGTCGTGCAGAACGAGCGCCAATGCCCGCCGTCCACCGGACGCTGTGACGCGCCCACGATGGATGACACCTGCCGGTAGGACGAGGGATTGGCCGGCGACAAGTCGGTGGCCGACCTCCTGAGTCTCTAAGCACTGTTCACCAGCCACAACGTAGAACACCTCCGGCCCGGAGTGTGTGTGGACGGGTGTGGTGGCTTCGGGCAGTAGCAGTGACGACTGTACTCGCATCGTGTAACGGCCCGCGGCAGGCAACGCAAGTGGGCCTATCCACGCGACGTGACGCCCGCCGTGGCGCTTTTTCGTCTTGGCTTCGACAGTCATGAGCCATACGGAGCCATGCGCCTCGGCCGCAACGCCGTCGGGGCCGGCCGCTTTCTTCGCGGCCTCCAACGAATTGAAGCGGTCGATGTGCCAATAGACGGGCTTGGTCAGAGACCTCTTCAGAGGCCTGCTCGCCAGAATCGTGCAGCCCTCCTCTCCGCGCCGCTCCGGAGAATCTTCGATGCACTTCACGGGTGCCCGCCCTTGTGCGGCGACCACCGTGCACATCACGATGATCAGTAAAATCGCGCGACTCATATGCCTTTCCTCTCGTGCCTGCCGGCCCCGAGGCTAACGCGCCTTATTTGCCGCATAACGATTGAGTTGACCGGGCGGCGCGAAATCATTTCAACCTTCGCCGCGCCGAGTTTGATGCGAAACACGCTCCCGCCGCTCGCGTCCCACGATATGTTATGCCGCCTGTTGGGGACAGTCACTCCGGCAACCACACCCATTCCTTGTCAAGAAGCTTTTGTCCCGGAGTATTAACGATATAGACCCAGATGCTGAGTTTTATGACTGATGTGAAACCTGAGTCTCCTTCCGCCGACAGTACGCAGCGAACCGCGGCGCATGCCCTTGATGACGTGAAAATTTGTGATTACTACCCGGCAACACCTGCTCGCGGACGTTCGCGTGGCCGGCGAGGAGGGCAGCGTTGGTCCCGATGCCTTGCTGCTCCCACTTGGTTAGTATCTGCGCGATGGTGAAACCGTCCTTCTTCGGCGTGTGGCACCCGTCGTTGCCGGAGGGGACGGTGGTGACCCTCTGCATGAGATAACTCAAGTTACTGTTGCGCTCGGGTGAGGAGAGGTCTTCGACCGTGTGCGTGTGCGGGTCGATGAAGCCCGGCGCGACCACCAGACCCGCGGCCTCAATTGTGCGGGTCGCATTAAGGCGGCCTTTTTCGCGTCACCGGTGAAGACTATAGTTGCTTGAGTGCTGTATCGTGTTTCAACATCAAGCCAAAATGCAACCGAAAGTGAGATGGGTATGAGCATCAACATTAAGACATCAGGAGCACACCACATTGCGCTGCGCTCCACTAACCTAGAACGCTCAAAACGCTTTTACACTGAGACGCTCGGCTTCTCGATCATCAAGGAAACTCCTGCCTTGTTCCTCTTCAGTGCGGGTAACACCGCCTTCGGTGTCCGTGGTCCTGAAGCCGACACGGCGAGCGGGGACAAGTTTAACCCCCACCGGGTCGGGTTGGATCACATAGCGTTAGCCTGCGAACACGAGACTGAGTTAGAGAGGGTGGCTGCCGCGCTTACAGAGGCGGGGGTGGAGAATACAGGCGTCAAGCTCGACGAGACGCTGGGCAAGCGGTATGTCGCCTTCAAAGACCCTGACCGGATAGCGTGGGAGTATTACATGGCCTAGAGCCACCAGGTTGCCCCGATTGACGGCGAGCGATTCGTTTTCTACTGTTCGAGACTGAGGTGCAAGCTCTAAGCCGACACCGACCGCAACCACATGGTTCAGCCCCCGGGGCAACGATCCTTGCGACAAGTAAACGTTTTGAGTAATCGCGTGCAAAGGAGTTCATCCATGAAACGCATCTTATTTTTGCTCTTAATTGCTTTCGCTTTTTCGAGGGACGCTCACCGAACGGCTATTTGAGTCATGCCCTTGGGGGCACGAGGGTAGAACCGCTGTATCTGTTATGAGTGCCACGAGGAGTTGTTGCACAACCCTGTACTTCTGCCACCGGCGCCGGTCGGCTGCGAGCGACCTGCCTACATCGTCTGACTCTTTGAAAGTCCCATCCTTCCGACGCTTCACGTAACGCTTGTCAGTGCTGGTGCTGAGGTCGCTGATGGCGTGGGTGAGGATGTCGCTGTCTCAGGGCTCGTGGCACATGAGGAAGCCGACATCACTATTACTGTTATTACCATCACCGATAGGCTTCGTCTCATTGGATTCTCCTTTTAGCTGTTTACCGCTAGTTGATTGGGTTGCTAGGTCATCGGGTGCCTAACGGCTAGGTTTCAGCCGCGGCGGCTCAGTGTTTGCCCCAGCCACCGACGGCTGCAAACTCTGTTAGGCCACCGTCCTGTTGATAGTCAACTCTCATCAAATGGTGCGAGATAGCTCATTTGGACTTGGTGTACTTAGCCTCCCATGATGGAGTCCATGTCTTGCCGTCAGTGGCTATCTCGCACGTCAGCGAAGACGACCCTCCACCTGGCGCGAAGGTCAACGTACAGCGCTCTTGGAATCCTCTGCCCTCACCTGTGTACCCCGTGCCGGCCCAATTCCAGGTGTTACCACTTGTGGTGAGCGTTGCCGAGGTCGATCCTCCGCTCGCGAGGTCGAAGAGTGTTCCCGTATGCCTCTTGTTGACCGGATCGTAGCCGAAGATAATGGTTTCCCTCAGATCGCCGCCGGGACACTTTCCTTCACGGTTCATCTGAAGGAAGAATTCACCGGGCAGCCACTGAAACCGCTCAACTCCGGTACATTTTCCGGCAGGACCGAAAATGCCGGGCTTGAGATCCGCGACGTATGTCCACGATCCAACGAACACTTCGAGCCTCTTGTGCTCCGGGCCTGGTTTTCCTGTCTGGGCGTGCACGCCGATGCTCGTCGGTTGACTGAAAACAAAAGAAAATGCGGCGACCAGCATCGCCACCATCAAGGTGCGTTTCATGCGAATGCTCCTTTCAAGGATGCGCCGGAAAGTAACCGGCAGGTGAATTGGGAAAGACGTGCTGCTTTTACAGCAACCCAGAGCACGTCAATGGTAATGGCTACAGACAGATGCTTCACGAGGCGACCAAACTTCGGAATTGAGCCGCCGCCCGCGAATGGCATTCAACTCTATCGCAAGGAAAGAAAATGAGACGGGTGCCATCGGGCTACGGCTCGAATGACTCGTTTGGTGCGCCGGCGAACTATAGCGTGTCGCTACAAAGTTCCACAGCGTCACTGTGGGGCGATACGTGTAACTTGCGCGGCGACTAATTGGTAGCGCCCCTTCATCTTCACATAGGTAGAGGTAGCTAGGAATTGACCGCCAATGGCTTGCCCTTTGGACTGACCTTTGCTCGTCACGCGATATGTTACCAAAGCCGTAGTTCCATACAGACGAACGTTCACCTCATCGAAACTAACGGATTCGTACTTCAGTTCTCCAGACTTTATCGCTGCGATACGTGGCGCTTTGGTTCCAAGGACTCCGTACTCATTAACAAGCGTGTAATCATCGGCATAAATGCGGTCGAGTGCGGCAGCGTCGTTGCGGCTCAGGGCGGCGGAAACTTCGCTAAGCACCTGCCGCACAGCTTTTTCATCGTTCTCCTTTTGGTTTGCGCTACTGCTCGTCGGTTGACTGAAAACAAAAGAAAATGCGGCGACCAGCATCGCCACTATCAGGAGGCGTTTCATGCGAATTCTCCTTCCAAGGATGCGCCGGAAATAACCAGCAAGTGAATTGGGAAAGACGTGCTGCTCTTACCTGCAAGTTCCAAGCACGTCAATGATAGAGCTAGACGTATGCGTCACGAAGCAACCGAAGGGACTGCGCTTAGCGGCCGCGCGACAATTGCATCGAGGTAAGCGCTCGGGCCGCCTAGAACGTCTATCGTCTGGGTTCGAGAATTATCTCTCTGGCGAGCCGGCCGGCCATGACCTCTCGGATTTCGAGACGTTCCCGGTAGCCCTGCCTTTGTTTGTCATCATTACCGATTGTTCTTTGATACAGGGCATCCTCTTTGGCTTCATTGGCTTCCATCGTCGCCATGTCTTTGTATTCGGTCAGTAACATCAAGTTCCAGTCGCTCGCGCCGTGCGCTTCGGTTTGCAGAACCTTGTACGAGAGAATTAGCCCATCCTTTTTCAACGCTTCTTGGTCACGCTTCCAGTCAGTGGCGACGTAGTTCAGATACGCCGTTTCCATGCCAGGTTTCATCCTGATAAATCCGATGCTCCACACCGAGCCGTTGCGATAAGGGCGATTGACTTGCGCAAATGCGACGACACTCAGAGTTAGCATCAACGCCAAGAGCGAACAAATGACCGTGCGATTAAGTTTCATGATCTCTCCTCTTCCATCCAACGGAGTGCAAGAGCACAAGGGTGACGTATCTTCTGTCGCCGCACTCGTTTAATGCGACAGTAGCCCAACAATTTACCTTCAGACTCGTTGCCCTCTAATATTAAGTAAACCGTAAGGCGCGATCAAATCCCCTCATGAGTATCAAATAACTTTTCGGCCGCAACTTAATTATCGCCACTCTCCCTGCATCGTGAACGCCGCCCAGTAGTAAGGCGATTGCCATTGTTTCTGTTTCCACATCTCGATCTGAGCGGCCCTCAAGGCCGATGCCGGCGTCAGATTCTCGCGCAGCATGCCGCGGTAAAAATGCTTCATAAGGTCGGCCGTCGCCTTATCATTAACGTTCCAGAGACTGACGACGACCCGTCGTGCTCCGGCGTACATGAAGCCCTGTGTCAGCCCGACTAGCCCTTCGCCTTTTATATCTTTACCGAGGCCGGTCTGACAGGCGCTCAAAACAACCACTTCCGCGGGCAGGTTGAGGTTGTAGATGTCATGCGTCCGCAGGAAGCCATCCTGCGGCTTGCCTTGCCGGTCAACGAGCGACAGCACGACCGCCGAGAGATCAGGTCGCTCACTATCCAGATATCCGTGCGTTGCGAAGTGTACGTAGCGATAGTGGCTCAACTCACCGCCGATTGCTGTGGCTCGGTTAGCTTTGAAGTCTATGGCCTTCAGATTTGAGGCGCGCGGTGCGACGGCCAGAATCTGTTCTGCTTCCTGGCGCGTGAAGCGCAGGCGCCGGATTACCAAATTTCCTGAATCATCAGACAGGTGCTCGATAATCCGTGTGTTGGCAACTCCATTTGTCTGGTCCGGTCTCTTTGCGCCGGTTCTAACTTTTGATTGAAGCCGTTCGTCGTTGCTTGAAAAGACCGGATCGGCAATTACGGCAACGCCGTTTGCCGCCGGCTTGCGACCCTGAAGGCCTTTTCGCTGCGCCGCTATTGCAGATGCCGAGGGGAGACTAATGACCTCGTTGTTCACAATCAAGGGTGTGTCATCTGACGGTTGGTTATTGTCCGCATTTCTACTGTTTGCTAATGACAACTGGCTATGGCCCAGGGACGGGACCGGTAACGCCCCAAACGGAACATACTGCAAGGCGCCGTCTGCTACTACTACCAGCCGCTTTGTTCCCAGCTCCGAAGCTACTGGGCCAAGCACCATCTGGCTCAGCTCACCGCTAGCCTGTTGCAATTGTGAATCAGCCTGCGCAATTCGCTGTTGTTTCACGGCAGCACTTTCCCCGGACCTAAAGAGGCTGCGTGTAGTTAGTAACTCGTAGATCCGCCTGGCGACTCTCTCAGTCTGTTCGCGTTTGGGAAGCACATAACTTTTTAATGACTGCTGCGCGACGGCCCACAAATAACTGCGCTCTTCGCCGAGAGAATACTCAAGCAACAAAGTATCCGGATCCAACTGCTGTTGAATCTCTTTTAAGCTTAGCGGCTGAGGCTGAGTCAGCGCCGCGTATGCTGGGCTCGTTTTTCGTATGGTCGTCTGCACTTGCTGATACTGGTCTTCGAGGTTGCTGATTTCTTTCTTCAGCGTGGCGATCTCATCCGGGCTTCCCTTTCGCGCCATGAGTTGTATCTGACGTTGCGCCTTGGTGTTGAGCAGCTGGGTGAGATTACGTTCCCGTTCGATCACCGAAGTGTCCACACCCTGCCGTATGTCAACATGCGCTTCGCTCAGTAGCTCCAACAGGCTGCGGGCGCGTCCTCGCTCACTTGCTTGAAACGCTTCCGCATCATGACCCAACGATGGTTTCGCGGCGTGCTGTTGCATCAAGATATCTATGTAAAACTCGTAGACCTTCGCCATCGAAGCCCGATAGGAAGCGCGGAGTTGCTGGCTGCCGGAACGGGCACGCACAGTTTCGATTAGCGTCAGTGACTCTTCGATGTGCTTTCGAGCTTCGTCAAAATTGCCGCGCATGTGTTTCGAGCGGGCGCTGCCTTCCAACGTGACCGCGGCGTTATTCAGGTCGCCGATGTTGCGAAAAATGGAAAGCGCCTGGTTGAATTGATCCAGCGCCTTAACCGGCTGGCTTAGCAGATTGTGAACGTGGCCTATATTGTTGAGCGAGATCGCCTCTCTGCGGATATTCCCTGTTGCGCGATGGATCTGAAGCGCCTGCTGGTGATACTCGAGAGCTTTTTCTGGCTGGCCCACCGCCGAGTAAGCCGTGCCGATTAGATCCAGTGTTTCAGCTTCCTGAGCGCGATTTCCTGTCTCACGTTGGATGACTTGTGCCTGATTGTAATACTCCAGCGCTTTCTGATACTCACCGTACCGACCATGAGCGCTGCCGATATTACTCAGGGAGTAGGCCTCACCGTTCCTGTCGCTCGTGGAACGGCGCAAAAGGAGTGACTGCTGGAGATAGTCTAGCGCTTTTTGCTGCTCGCCAAGCATGTTATAGGCCACTCCAATATTGTTTAGTGTATTGGCCTCGCCCCGGTGGTTACCGAGCGCCCTTAAGTGAGGGAGGGCTTGTGAGTAATACTCCAGCGCCTTCTGCCAGTACGCAAGGCCAAAGTAAGTCGCGCCAATGTTGTTCAGGGAACTGGCTTCCGCCTGACGATTTCCGCTCTCTCTGGACAAAGTAAGCGCCCGGTTGTAGTGGTCCAGTGCCCTTCCGATATCCCCAAAGACATCCTGCATTCCGCCAAGGAAGGTTTCCGTTGCGGCTTCAAGTCTGCGTTCCTTGAGGTTTTGAGCTAGAGAGAGCGTTTCGTTGAAGTAGAGGAGCGCTCTACGAAATTCATTCAACTGAGCGTAAGCAAACCCAATAGAAAGAAGTGTAAGAGCTTGACGGTAAGCATTTCCAGAGGCACGGAAGATTAGCAATGCTTGTTCGTATTTTTCGATCGCCGAGCGTCGCGCCGCAACAGTTTGCTGAGCCCGCAGCGTTCGCCCTTCGTTGAACGCCCGTTCTGCGGCAACATGGCTCTTGTCAGTCTCAGTAGCCTCTCGTGAAGCGATAATCTTTATCTCGTAACGACCGGTAAGAGCTGTCTTATTGGGTGAGCGAATGTCTACGCGGTATTTTCCAGATAGGCTGGCTAGCAGCAAGATCGGCTCTGCGCCCCAGTTGTCATTTGGACTATCACCATCGGCGATTTTCTGATCGCCAGGGTCAAACAAGTCTACCACCACGTCGATGCCCTGCTGTTCTACCTCCACATACAAAAATTGTCCTGCCACCAATGCCACCTGGTAAGAATGCGTCTCGCCGCCTTTTAGTTCGCGCTGCACGGGAGACAGGGGCGGAAGATTGCCAGCATCTTGTTGTAAGGATTCTTTCGTCGTGGCGTGAGGGACCAGGAGCAACGTTTGGAAACTCGCGCGCGCGGGACGTTGGCCAATCAAAATCAGCAGGACACCGATTAAGATCGCTGCCAAGTGCTTAGCAAAGATCGAATGGGAAGCGGACTTTTCAGTAGAAGTCCGCCCCAGAAGAGACACTTTGAATCGTATCAACCGGAAAAAGAAATCTTCTCTCATGACTCACCTCTAAGCTTCAGGCCTTGACCTTAAATCACGAAAATGCCGTCGTTGCGTTGGTCCTGATTCGCCAGGAATAACCTCTGCTCTCACCTTGTCGGTGCGCTTTTAGGTGGAACGCTTGCTCGGTTGTAATGAAACTGCCTCAGCGTCCGGGCCGCCGTCGAACTTTCTTCTTCACCCGTGCCTGCTTCTCATGTGCCAACTTCTTCCTGGGCAGGCTTTGTTTGACCAGTCTCCGCCCGCCGTGTCATCAGAAATCGGCATGTCGTGCGGGGGCGCTTCACCGAGCGGGCAGCCTAGCTGATCACGCTGCGCAATCCTTTTGGCGAGTATGCCGCAACCGGCAACAGTTGTATTGCTGTAATTTCTATCGAGTACACAGGTGAGTCTCCCAGTCCGACCAGCGTAGGGGGTCGCGACTATTCATATCTGGATCACGCACGCATGATGACTGCCATCAAAAAAGAGATGACGAGCGGATACGCTTTGATTTGTGCATAATATTCAGCGCGGTAGATCTCGTTTCACCTTATCTTCGCTGCTAACCACGATTTTTTCAGCCGCCGAGAAAATAAGTCTTTCCGGTGTGAGCACGCCTTGTACTGCAAGACTTAAACTAAACATGAACCGAAAGCCCGCCTTTTGGAAGCGCCCTATTCCGAAGCTGCGTCGTGCGGAGTGCAAGGGCGGACGGCTGGCTGCCACAAGAATAGAAAGAGTTTGATTCCAAACAACTATTGTTGCGAAACTAAGCGCACTGAATTTAAAACCCGCAAGCTATAGAGCAAGAGTTGACGAGACTCTTACGTACAGTGCATGCCGGAGATTTGGAAGGAACACCCGAAGCCCTTACTATCTATTCTGACGCAGTAACGCGAGCTGCTTCTGATAAAGGCCGTCGCATCGCTAGAGAAGACATTCTCTTCGCCTTGATCGAACACGCGGAAGAGAACTGATGGCAACTCGGTGGGTTCTTTAAAAATCGGGGGAAGTTCCAATCTGAGGACCATGGTTCAAGAGCGAGTCAAATAGTAAGACGTCACGGTCTTGAAATCAGGCGACGCGTTCGGTCTATACGCGAATCACCTGAAAATACCAGTCGATCCATCACGACCAACGTAAACGATAGCATTACTGCCAGGTTCGATCCCCGTGTTGTGCATTACTGGGATGAGAAGAAAAAAATAGGCCGCTTCTTCGCTGAAGAAGATCCTGAGTCCAACGATCCAGATGTTGTTGGGGATGCCTTCTATCTCTATGGTCCAGATGCACAATGGCTCGCGAAGCCTGAACCCTTAGTCAGTGAAGGCGTAACCGTTTCAGACGAGTTCGATAAGCTTAAAACCGATTTAGCACCTCTGTTAAAGTGAATCAAATGATCCTCGAATCTACCATCACATGTCCTCGATGCGGTTTCAAGACAACTGAGCAAATGCCGACGAATGCTTGTCTGTTTTTCTACGACTGTGAAGGATGCAAGGCGAGACTAAAACCAAAGGCCGGAGACTGTTGCGTGTTCTGCTCTATGGCAACGTAAAGTGTCCGCCAGAACAATGCTGTAGCCCTACGCGAGTTGGTCGAGCATGATTGCCAAGTTGATCGTATCACTCCACTCAGCAGCCTCTTCAAAGTCCCACAACGCAGAAAGTACGGCATAGCAATATGCCCAACGTCCAAGCCGCTCTCGGCTGATATTCAATTCCTCTGAAAAGACAGCGATACGATGGTTGAGAATTTCCATTGTGGCGCTCGTCGAGTTGATCGGTAGTTGGTTCAACATGAAGGGACCAATCTCGTATCCGGGATCGCCAGAAATTCCTTTCGGGTCGATTGCTAGCCACTCACTACTTTCCGAGAGCAAAATATTGGAGTGATGTAGGTCACCATGAAGGACCATGCGATGCCGGGATGAGGCGATCAGCTCCGTCAACGTGTGCTCGGCTTTGGTTATGACTTGTGAAGGGAAGGGACCAGTGCCACCATTGTCTTGCTGTCTGAGTCGCTCAAAAGCCCCGAACCACACAATGAGAGTTGGAAACGAAGAATCGTCGGAGGCAGGACGCCAGAGGCGACGCATAAGTGCCGCTGCCGTGCGAACTGAGGCTGGACCGTGCTGTACCTTGAAGAGTGGCGTTCCAGGAATCACACGCTCGATGAGTAGTGCACCAATTTGTGCGTCATAGTCTAAGAGTCTTGCGGCCCCTATCCCGTCAAAAACGTTAAGGGCCGCCACCTCGCTCATTAGTTCCTCGCAAGGCACACCAAGCTTCAAAACAATCTCTTTACCATCTGACATAGTTCCTGGGAAAACCAGATTGTAGGAAGGGTTGTCGAAGGGCTTCTCCAAATTGAGCGACCAGCGGGCGCGGCACTGCGCGACAAGATCCCGCAAGCCACTCAGCCATTGCGTACCATGCGCGCCGTGCACTCGCTCGACCGTATCTCGGAGACTTTCCAGAATCAATTTGAACCCTTAGCGGTGTGTTTAGGAGGCAAATATCGCTGTACCATATTGTGGTTTCTCTCGGCGTAGCGTTGGTAATAAGAAGACGTTCGCAACCTGCTAGATTTTTGGAAGGTTACGAGTGTGCAAAGAGTGTGCAAATTCGAATATCTTCGTCTCTGCCAACCAACCTTTCTGCCAGTTATCGAACATCGTCCGCGAAAGCTTGATCGACTTGCTGCCAAGCAGGTCCCGCTCGACGAGCGGCTTTGGCGAAACAATTATCGTGAGCACTTCTGCGACATGAATCTTCTCACTTGCGCTGGGCTTGATCCTGAACCGTCCACTCGCAGACGGAATGTAAACCAGTCTTCCCGCCTGAACTCGATTGCTGTCCGCGGTTTTCGCAGTCGGATAGATGAGAATCGGATCTCCCATCGAACCATCCGCGTATTCCTCGCGGTCGATGACATAAAGATAGCCTTCGCGCGACAACGATTCGATGCTGAGCCGCACTCTTTGTCCGGGCGCCAGCGGCGTTCCGTCTTCAATCCGTTCAAGCGTCCACTCGGTCGGCACTCCTTCCTCTTCGACCAACTCTTTTGTCTTGTCCGAAGCAGTCGAGGGGCGAAAGCGCCAGATAGTAATGCCAACCTCGGCTAACGTCGCGCCGGCAGTCGGCGTTGGGGTCGTGGCTGGTTTACGACCGCGTGTACAAGGGCATGCCCTCTGGTGAGAGAAGTGTTCGCAAGCTGACTCCATCGATGTATTGCATGACGATGTAGGGCCTGCCTTCAGGCGTTTCCCCGCCGTCAAAAACACCTACGATGCTGGGGTGATCCACGCGACCAAGCGCTTCCAACTCCCGCTTAAACTTCTTCTTGCTCCAGTCGTTTCTCCGCCTCGTGGCATATCACTTTCACCACTACCTTGCGCGCCGCAACTTTCGCGTCTGATGCGAGATACACATCACCGAAACCGCCCTCACCCAATTTGCGCTCTATGAAATAGCGTTTATCGAGCAGCACGCCGACCATTTCGTCTTGCACCGGCGAGAGAGTTGGCTGCAGTTCATTCGCTGGCTACTCTCCGACTTTGTCTTCTGGAGACTGCATTTGTTTGCCCACAGGAGCTAATTCACCGACTGGGCCACGAGGAACTGTTTCGCGCCATTCTCACGGGTGTAGAAAACCCTTGGGCGCTGTACTTGCTGTTCGTCGGGCTCCTCTTCCATAAGCTCTTTGCCTTGCTGGTAATGCATCCGTCGAATTTGCGGCACGCGCGTATTGGCATATTCAAACCACTCAGCAAGAAAGATCTTTCCATCGCGGTTGCTGTCAGCAGCACCCTTTTTGATTCCTTCTTCAAGCAGAGCGTAGGCCAGATAGCTGTGCTTGAGCACCTCGGCTTCAAAGGCCACTTCCATGCTTTGTGAAGCAGTAAGCACGTAGATGCCTTTCTCATAAGCGAGTTGGGCCAGGCCCCTGGTGTTCATTGGTCCTCGTCGGATCTCCTTTGTCTCGACTGCTTGTCCGGAGTTGCACGCGTCAATTACCAGGAGCAGTTGATCCGCATCAAGTGGTTGCAGAGCGGTCTCGAGCTCTTGATCCGAAACGCTATGCTTCAGGATCGTTGCCAACCCGGGGGCATCCAGCCTGGCCGGCTCTCCTTTGTAACCGATGTCATGCGGAATCAGGTAAAAACGATCTCCGTCCGCCATCCCGTGACCCGAAAAATAGATTACCACGGCATCTTCGGGCTGTGCTCGTGTGATTTGCGAAAGCGAAGCCGGCGCATTCGGCGGAAGCGGACCGGTGTGGCTGCCACTCAGTCTGGCAAGGGTTAAGAGAGAATATTCGCCTTCGTCGCTTCAGCATTTGTAATGGGATCGTAACCGTCGGTTGATAGCGAGCGAGACGCTCTTGCTGTGATCGCAGTAACAAACCCATCTCTACGGCATCGGCTACGGGATAGCGAAGGTTGTATTCTGGATTCTCATACTCCTCAACACCGATGACGAGTAGATAAGCGGCGCCGCGGCGCTTAAGACTATCGGCGCCCTGCACTCGCAAATTCGCATCGAGGCTCTTAACATCGTCGTTGTTGAAGGCATAAGCTGAGAAGCGATTCTCACCTGCGACAATCGGAACTGAAGCTCGCAAAGTTCTCGACTTTGCGCCATTCAACACGTCGCCTGTCCAGGTCTTGATCAGTAGGCCATTTCGGAATAGTCGTAGGTCTTTTGCGCCGCTACCTAAAAGGTGGTTCGCATCCGGTGAGGCAGCCTTAATCTCAAGCTCGACATCCACATTTCTCGTCGCTAAGGGACTGCTCGAGTCATCCCGGAACCGTGCCATGCGCCGCGCGATGTATCCGATTGACCACGCTGCACGTCCGCTGAAATTCGTTCTCCACAAAGAACGCTGCGCTCGCCCCCACGCGCCGGCTGACGATGCAGGCTACGTTGCTGCCGCAACTCGATACCTGTTCCGCCCAGTAGGCAAGCCCGCCCGGGTCTGGCTCTCGGCCCAGGAAATCCGAGTATTGCTGGCGCACAAAGAACAAGGCATCCGGGTTATCCAGCGGGTTGCTGGTCGGCGTCTGCGAATCATTGTCCGTGATAGTCAGAAAGGCGGTCGTGAGCGTGCCAAGCGTAACCCCTCCCGTCGCGTTCGATAGCGTGATTGTCACCGAACGATTCCCATCGACATAGGCATTGTCGGTAATGAGAACAGAGAAGTTCTTGCTCATTTCACCAGCGGCGAATGAAAGCGTGCCCCCGGCCAGGGTGTAATCCTTGTTCTGGTGCGCTGTGTTGTCGGTGGTGCCAAAATCAACTGTTCCTGCTACTGACGAATCCCCGGTTCGCTCGACCGCGATGTTGGCTTGCGTAACGCCCTCGGTCACACCGTAAGTACTGGCTGT
Source organism: Pyrinomonadaceae bacterium (assembly GCA_041742785.1). Taxonomy (GTDB): domain Bacteria; phylum Acidobacteriota; class Blastocatellia; order Pyrinomonadales; family Pyrinomonadaceae; genus PSRF01. The sequence continues at coordinate 27,698 of JBGTOA010000055.1, forward strand.
GAACTGAAGCTTTGCCGGTGCGACTACAAAAGCAGCTGTCTCCGTGGTGGGACCATTAACGGTCACAGTGGCGGGATTGTCGCTGCCCGTGTAAGAACCCGTTCCGCTTCCGGTCCAACCGTTGAATATTAAGCCGATATTTGGGGTAGCGGTGATTTGCACGCTCTGTCCGCTATTGAAGAAGCCGCTTGCAGGGCTCACCGTTCCCCTGTTCCGGCAGTCATCGTTAACTGGTACTGAGTGTCGAAGTTCGCGGTGTAGGCAGTAGTCGTCACCGGCGCGGTTACGTTGTGAGAGATAGTCCCACCATCACTCCAACCGGTCCAAACGTATTGCGTTCCCGCACTTCCGGCTTGCGTTGAAGTTGTTCCAATCGCGTGTGACGAGCCAACCACCCAGGTTCGAATCTGCGGCGCGATTGAGGGCGCCTCGGAGTCAATAGTGATACTGCGTCCCGCGGGACTGGACTGGATCGTTACCTGCACAGTGCTTTGCGTGAAGTTCGCCGTCTGGGTGATTGGCCCATTCATGGTTACGTTCACGGAATTTGTGCTACTGGTAACCGAACCTGTCCCGCTGCCCGTCCAACCAGCAAAAGAGAATCCATTGTTCGGAGTAGCGGTAATTTGCACGCTTTGACCGCTACTAAAGAACCCGCCGGCAGGCGCAACCGTGCCACCCGCTCCGGCATTCATGGTCAATTCATATTGGGTTGCGAAGTTGGCGGTGTAGTTCGTCCCCACGGTTGGGGACACGTCGTGAGTAACGAGTCCGCCATCGCTCCAGTTCAGAAAGGAGAACTGTTGGCGGGGAGATCCAGCTTGCACTGTCGAAGTGCTAATTGAATGGACCGAGCCTGCAACCCAGTTAAAGTTCTGCGGGCTGGTGTAGGGCGCACCATCAACGGTTATTTGCAAACCACTCGGACTTGTTTGCACAGAAATTGGTATCGTCGGTGAACCCGTGAAGTCCCCACCGATGTTTCCGGCACTGACCGTTCTGGACGCTGGCGTGAAGACGTAGTTCGGCTTCTGAGCGGTGATGAGGTAGCTTGCTCCAACCCAAAGGGCGCTACAGGACGAATTGCCGGTGCCTGAATTGTAGAATGCCTGCCGTAGGTCACCAGCGAAGTATTCAGTAAGCGTGTTCGCACAAGTGACGGTCACCCCATCCAGCGTGCCACCACCCGTCATCGTGACAAACCCGCCGAACCCGTGTACACAGCGAGAGTCGTGTCAAAGTGGCTGCCAACCGTACTGATCGTAGCCACCCCTTCGGATGGCGGCTGGTAGCGAAACCAAACTGAGGGCCCTCCGGTAGGAGTTAGGAGTTTTTGCTGGTTACGTCGCTCACTAGCCTAATTGAGGAAGCCCACTCAACTGCGGATGAGAAGGAACGAGGACTGCAAGCACTGGTAACGACGGAAACAATCGATCAATCGTCAAATGAAGATCAAATCTAGAGAGTGGCTGCATCGCTCAGTCTAGCGACTGAACTCTTTAATCCGCGGGTCGGAAGTTCGAGCCCTCCGGCGGCTCATCAGCTTCTTATCAATAAGTTAGGGCATCCAGTCGGATGCCCTTTCTACGTTTGGTGCCAGTTGTGTGCCAAACTCATTTTTCGTCGATGTGATTTGCGACGTGGAGATGGCTCGCGAGTGATGTCTTTGACGAATCCTTTCGCACTCCTCGTCAAGCATGGCGCTTCTGCACCGTCAAAGTAATTTCAAACCAGGACCTTTGACGGGCCGGGTCCACACCTAGCCCGCCGCATGTCGATGCTCAGCGCGTCTGCGCTTTGGCCAGCTCGTAGTTGCCATCCCAATTGCACTCAAGCTCGGTCTCCGATTTCATCACCGTCTTAAACGTACCGCCGCCAGTAAGACCGCGATACTCGCCATCGCCGCCGGCGAATTTAAAGGTGCCCTCAACAGTCACCGCGCCACCCGCTGTGGTGACCTGACCCTCGAACGTTCCAAAATCGCGGCCCGCATCAGGGTGGACGTTGTTGAAGTAGCCGCGCTGCGAGCCCTTCCCATCAACCAGGTCGGTAACGCCCCAATACGTAATACTTGAGTTGTTCCACAGCGGATCGGGTGATTTTTGAGTGCCGCTAACCTCGGCGACGCTCATCTCGTGGTTGGGTTGATCGGCAAGGGGCAGCGAGGACTGCTTCGTGATTCTCCCCGAAAAAGTTCCTGTTATGGAAGGCATGTCATCTCCTTTTCGTTTTTGGTTGATTGTCTCGTTGAATCGTACGCATTCTCAGCCCTTCCTGCGGCTCTGTCAACAAACACAAAAGCAAAAGATCGCTTTTCATGACCCACGGTCGTGAGCGACCAATTGCCTTAGCATTCGATACATCGGCGTGGGGAACGAGACTGTAGTAAAAAATGTAGTAAATAACGGCATTCACTGAAGACCACGTACCACAAAAAAATCTATTTTATTGGCCTTCCGTGTTCTTCTGTGAACCCTGCTTGTTAATTTTCTGCAAAACCTATACTCATCGGTTCGATTCCGATCGCCGCCCTCCAGTCTTTGCAGGAGCGACCAGCACGGCGCCTTTATTATGGTAGTCGGGTTTTCCTTCTCGGCAACATCCTAACGGAGCACTGGCACTTATCACCTTCAGTCATTTAGCTTCAGGGATTCTTTCATAATGACTGAGCGCGAAGCCCTGTCTCTCAAGCTATTCACCAGCAAAGTTCTGCATAACTGCTGAGGTCAAAAGAGATCTCCCTTGGCCCGGCTCTGCAGTGCCAGTGCAGAACAGCGCGGAACGGCGCTTGCCACTCTTGCCACTTAGGGCAATGCCTCGTAAGAGCTGCTCGAAACGCGCCTCTTACCTCAGTCTTCGGTGCAGTCAGCAGCGCTTCCTTCTATCTGGCTCGTAAGGAGACTGTCTTAGTGACTAAAAAGAAGGTGCTCCATGAAAAGATTTGACGTTTCAAGCGCGGTTTCGAACCTGCTGGTTTTATGCAGTGTCATGGTGGCCGTTGCTTCAATACTTCTCGGTGACCAACTGGATTTGTTTCTCTCTGCCCTGACGGCTCATGGGGTGATCCTAGTTGGAGATCTACCCAGATATTTGCAGACCTTACTCGGGTGAGTTGTTTAAGGCAGGGCTCGGGCTGATTGATTCTCAGGTAGGGTACTGAAACATTCAATTAATTGTCTTAGCTTTCTCCAACCTCTCGCTGCTTCGGTAAGCGCGATCTTCATCCACCTTAGGTTCTCAGTTCATTTGTAAAGGCTTATATCGGTCACAGCCGTTCGCACTCGTGACGGTTTGCCGAATTCCGTCCAGGCAAAATGAACTTCGTCGCCCAGCCGTGCCATTCGTGGGAAACCACTCGAACGCGAGATGTCAGTTTTCGCGATAACCGCCGCCGGGCCAAGAGTACCCTCCTCGCGCACGCGCCGCACCTTTATCGCCCCACCTTCTACATTTCCCGATAACCAGCAGACCAGCGCCGATCCGTCTGGAAGCAATAACACATCAGCGCGTCCCATGGCTTCACCGTCGTCTAATTTTATTGGCCTGCTAAACGTTGCGCCGCCGTTCTGGGAAAAAGCGATCATCACATGAGGTGTATCGCCAGCGCTCGTGAACCACGCCACGACGACGCGCCGGCCGTCATTGGCCACGGATGGACCATTGACGGGACAGCCGTTGATCTCCCAGTTGTCCGCATGCACCGATTGAGGTGCGCTCCAACCACCATTAACCTGTCGGACAATGTAGATATCCCGGATCTCCGACTGGGAGCGATCACGATAGACTGCAATGGCGCCGTTGTCGGTCAGTGCCGCAGAGGTCTGACAACACTCGCAGACCCGTTCATCCAGTAGCGCTTCGTCACTGATTCGGCCCTCGGCGTCTATTGCAGCGTACCGCAGCGTCATGCTCTCCGAACCAGGCGCATGTTCATCGCCGGACTTCATGTGCTTCATGTTTCTACCGTCGAGCCATACCGCGCCCAGGCGACCGTCTGGCAACGCTATCAGCGAAACAAACCCATGCTCAGTCTGCGTGTTGTCACGATGTGGAACGATTGGCTTACTCCAGGTTTTACCGCCATCCTTTGAGCCAGAAATGTTCACATCGTATGAGTAAGTGCCTGGGCCGCTTTTCACCAACCAGTGCGCGGCCAGCGAGCCATCCCGCAGGGCGATGACCGAGGGAAAGTCCGCCCAATTGACGAACCAGTTCTCGCCTTCAGCGACAGTGCGCGCTTCACTCCATCCCTTTCCGTCCCGCGTGGCGATTCGTAACGCAAACTTCCGCGCGCCGATCTTCTCCACCCAACTCAATATGATTCCACCGTCGTGTGTCGCGTTTAACTCCGGCTCGCGACTGTCTCCAGTCGCGGGCGAATCCGTCGTTCGAATAATGAGCTCTACGTCCTGGACCGCCATCGAGGTTTGAGCATCCCGAGGTAGCGATCTATCACTGCCACAACCACAAACCAGAAACGCGAGCAATAGCAGTGTGCAGGCTCGAACCGTGCGCAGACTTGTCATGGTGCGATGGGCTTCTCCCTCGTTGAACTAAAACCCGACTTCTATCGTTCTCATATTCAATGTCGGCTGATAAGACAATATCGATACCAGACACTGAAACTGGAACTACCGCGGATCCATCTACTTCAACCGTACCGGCAGTGCTGTCCCAATTCTATTGAAGATACCTATAATGCATCCAGACACTTCTGGAGACTGCAAAGACTAAAGCCCATTTTTACCACAGTAAAGCTCTTTAGGAGAGGCCTGGAGCCTGCACCGAGCACGCACCACTCTGGTGGTAACTGAAACTCTCGGCAATGTCCCAATTTTCAATCGAGGTGTTATTCATGTTCCGCATCTTCACTATCCTTGCCGCATCTCTCCTTATCTCAGCCGGCGCAATCGCGCAACAGGCTGTCGACCGACCGCTCTTGATAAGCCGTGTCGCGCTTAATCAATCGCAGATAGCCTTCACTTATGCCGGGAAGATCTGGCTCGTCGAGCGAGCGGGTGGAACTGCCAAGCGGCTTACCAGTACGCCGAATGAGGAAACTAATCCCGTCTTTTCGCCCGACGGTAAGCGGATCGCATTTTCGCGATCTAACGGAAACGATTGGGATGTGTTCAGCACGCAAGCGGACGGATCCGGCGAGCCGGTACGGCTAACGATGATGCCCGAGCACGATTTCGTAACCGCGTGGTCGCCGGATGGAAAGGACTTAATCTTCGAGACCACCAGGGACGAAGAAAGTGTAACTCGTCTTTATAAGACTTCTGCCGACCGTCTTACGCTTGCAACCGCGCTTCCGCTGCACCAAAGCTATTCCGGTTCGATGTCGCCCGACGGCAGCCGAATCGCTTACAACCCCAGGTCCGGCGCAGGTGACTGGCGTTACTACCGGGGCGGATATGCCGCGCCTCTCTGGATAGCCGATCTAAAAACGGGTGCGCTTGAGCAACTCTCGAGCGGAACACACAACGACCGAAGTCCGGTCTGGGTGCAGGACAAGATCTATTTCATCTCCGACCGTACCGGAACCTTTAACCTTTATGCTTACGACACCAAATCGAAAAAAACGCAGCCGTTGACCAGGTACGCGGGCCAGGGCGTCCGTGCCGCCTCGGTTGCCGATGGTGCCGCGGTCTATGTGCAGGCAGGGCGTATACACCTGCTCGATCTGAATACCAACAGCGATCGCGTGATAGATGTTTCGGTGACGCCCGATTCATCCGAGCTCGCGCACCGCAGCGCAAACGCCATGCGCGCTCTGGAGCAGATTCTCCCATCGCCAACTGGCGACCGAATCATTTTCGGAGCGCGAGGCGAAGTGCTCATTTTCGATCCCGCGAACGGTTCGTACAAAAATCTCACAAACACGCCCGGCATTGCCGAACGCTATCCGGTAATTTCGCCTGACAACAGATCGGTAGCTTACGTTTCAGACGAATCGGGCGAGTACGCTCTTCACGTTCGCTCTCTGGAGAACGATGCAGTAAGAAAGATCCAGATCGAACAAAAGCCGTCATTTTATTGGGACATAGTTTGGTCACCAGATTCGCGCAAGCTCGCGTTTTCCGACAGGCGCCTGGGCCTTTGGATCGTTGACGTTGTCTCTGAAACTGCACTCAGGGTCGATAGCTCTCCTTATTCTGCTCAGGACTCATGGACGGCAACCTTTTCCCCTGATTCGCGTTTTCTGACCTACGCGAAACGCTTGAAGAATCGCGCCGGCACGGTCTTCATTTATGACCTGGCGCAGAAAAAAGCCCTTCAGTTGACGGACGGCATCACGCATACGCAGTTGCCTGTCTTCGATCCCAACGGGAGATACCTTTATTTTGTGTCGAGTCTTAATGCAGGCACCAGCGAGTTTAGATGGGGCGTTCTTAACGGAATATTTGCTAATCCGCTCGTTGTGCGGCGAGTTCACGCCGTGGTTTTGTCCGGCGATCAGCCTTCCCCGCTTTTGCCGAATGGGCAACCCAATCCGGAAGCGAAGATTGGCGAGATCGCCCCGCAAGTGAAGATCGATTTCGAAGGCATTCGATCGCGCTTCATTAATCTCCCGTTGCCGCCACGCGATTATTCGCAACTCGCAGTTAGACGTCCCGGCAAGTTGCTCCTGTCTATCGGCGAGTGGTCCGCAGCGCCCGGCGATTTTGGCGGGCAGACGCAATCGCGGGCCGTCTATTCGTTTGATATCGGCAAGGGCGGACAGATGGAAAAGATCGTGGATCAGATCAACGCGGTCGATATGACCACGGACGGAAAGAAGATCCTCTATCGTAAAGGCAGGGACTTCTTTCTCACCTCAGCCGAAGCTCCCGCAAAACCCGATGAAGGGAAACAGGATTTCAGCAAGATGGAAGTCCAGGTGGTTCCGGCCGAGGAGTGGCGTCAGATGTTTCGCGAATCAATGCGGATCATGCGCGATTGGTTCTATGACCCAAATCATCATGGTCAAAACCTGGCGGCGCTGGAAAAGGAATACGCCACCTATCTCCCGACAACTGTTCGCCGAAGCGATCTTAACCGCCTGATGCAGCAGATGCTCGGCCACATATCGGTGAGCCATCTCGGTGTCGGCGGTGGCGATCTCCCACAGCCAACAGGGGGCGGCAATCGCATTGGTTTGCTCGGAGCCGACTACGAGATTGTCAATGGAAAATACCGTTTCAAAAAGATCTATCGCTCGCTGCCCTACTCATCCCCGGCCGGTTCCTTCAATGCCCCGCTTGATCAGCCGAAAGTGAATGTTCGCGAGGGCGATTATCTGCTGCAAGTCAATGATCAGCCGATTGAATCCGAAAAGAATGTCCTCGGTTATTTCGAAAACACCGTGGGCCGTGCGACAAAGATCACTGTTTCAGCAGGCGCCGATGGTGCAAACGCCCGCACCTACACGGTCTTTCCTGCTCTGGGCGAGAACCGCCTGAGGCGTGCAAACTGGGCCGAAGAAAATCGCAAGCTGGTCGAAAAGCTTTCCGGCGGACGGCTCGGCTATATCTTCATCGAAGGCTACGGCGGCGAGGGCATCATGAACGCGATACGGGGATTGACCGGATACGCCGACAAGCACGGCATCATCATCGACCAGCGTTTCAATGGCGGCGGCATTACCCCCGATTATCTAATTGAATGGATGCAGCGCAAGCCGCTTTACTACTATATGTTTCGCGGCGGCGACGACATCGCCACACCAGTGAATCCCTCACCACCCGTTAAGGTCTTGCTTATTAATGAACTGAATGGTTCGGCCGCGGAGACCGGAGCGTTTATGTTCAAGCTCGCGAAGGTCGGTGCGATCGTCGGCAAGCGCACTTTCGGCGGCGGCATCGGTCCTTACTTCTTCACGCCCACCCTAATTGACGGTGGCCGCGTGCAGTTGCCGAATCGTGCGGCGTACGATCCCAGTGGAACGACCTGGAAAATTGAGAATGTCGGCGTGGTACCCGACTACGATGTGGACATCACGCCTGCGGACGTAATTGCCGGTCGCGATCCGCAGCTTCAAAAAGCGATCGAAGTCGCTCTGGCCCAGCTTCCCAAACATCCGTTAGTAGTTCCGAAGCGGCCACCCTTTCCGGTTCATCCCCGGTGAGCGGTGAGGAATCCACTGCATGCTCGAACGAACTTCCGGTCCATCTCGAGCGTCTACCTGAGTTCGGTATCGATCGGTCGTACAGGCGAGCTGGTAGAAAATCCATCCTTCATCCTGGTTTATGACGGGCATCGCGGATCAAGCTCTTAAGCTCGTTTCATCTCTGCTCTAAAAAATGTAGTTGCCCTGCAGGATTGATCGAAGGGACTGCGATTCACGAGGCAGGAAGATCCAGGAGCCAGAGTTCGTGTTTGCCTACACGATATTGAACCCAGACGATCTGTCCTGTCGGAGAGACATCGAAAAACTGGCCGATCGGATGAATCGGAAGCAGGTCGAGGATCTTTCCTTCACCTGTGCCGTCAGGGGAGATAGCCCAGAGCTCCTCGCCGTCCCTTAAGCTGCTGATTTTGAAGAAATAGATCAGTGTGTCGTCAGGGGACCAGACCGGGTGGTAGCCCCGCGTCAGCGCGCGGCACAGCTCGCCAACGATTGGACACATCATAATCTCGGCGTCAGACCACTCCCCCCTAATTTTGGTGCCAGCGATAAACTTGCCGTCGCGGGACCAATGAACGAAGCGAAGGGGTTGCGTGAATGCGGTCTCACCACCTGTCGTCACGTCGCGGATCATGGTAGCGGCTGGCTTACCTTTATCCAGCCGCGTGTAAATTATCCGCGTGCCCTCAGGGTTAACTCGTGCCTGATTGTGTGTGCTCCATTCCCACCCGTGAGCCAGTTCGGTGATTCTGCCGTCCTGAAGCGAAATCTTACGGAAGGTGGTAGTGGGGCGGTGCTGGTAGTAATAGATCGCCGAGCCGTCCGCAGACCACTGCGGGTGAACATTCTGCTCGTTTTTTCCTCGCGTTAACTGATTCAGCCCAGAGCCATCCGCGTTAACGACGTAGAGATGTATGCCTCCTCCCTCCGCAACCCCGAAGAACACGATCTTGTCCCCTTGGTGAGAGAAGGAAGGATCAACCACATCGCTGCGCGACTGATGTAGTTCCTGCTGGCGCCCCGTGGCCGGATCGGTGAGCGTCAGCAGGAAGTTGTTCCGCGTGTTGGTGTAGATGAGTCGGCGACCATCGCGCGAGATTTCAGGGTCGATGTCTTCGCCCGTACCCACAAGAATCGGTTCAGGCTCCCCGCCCACGGCGGGAACTTTCCACAGGGTAAGACTCCCGGCTCGTTGCGAAGGAAAGATGATGAACTGCCCATCCGGCGTCCAGGCCGGCGCGCCTCCGAAGGAGTCGTCGAAAGTCAGGCGGCGCGCTTGGCCGCCCGCGGAAGAAACGATCCAATAATCGCCGTGCGGCCCTTTTGATTTTTGGAAGAACGCGACTAGCGCCCCGTCAGGGGAGAACGCGGGCATTCGATCGGCCGACAGGTGGTCGGTCGGCGGTACGCCTTCAACTTTGCGCTGATCGCCGCCGTCGGCTTTCGCGGTCCAGATATCATAGCCGCGCTCAAACACCAGTTGTGCACCATCCGCGGACCAGTTCGGGTTGCGGCCGCCTTCGATTACCTTGTGCGAGGTCCCGCCTGCGGGTGGAACAGCCCAAATACCATCCGTGCCCTGCGACCGGCGGGTGTAAACGATCTGGTCATTCCGCGGAGACCAGCGTGGGCGGTCGGCCGGGTCTTCACCAGAGGTAATTTGCACGGGCTCGCCTTCTGATAAATCTTTAACCCACACCTGCGGTGACGCGCCGTGGGCCGCGTCGATGAAAGCAATCATTTGCCCGTCGGGTGAAAAGCTTGCAGCGCGGTGCGATCCGGAGAACGTCGAAATTAAGTGGTGTTTTGAGGGTCTCGTTGAGGGTGAGGGCGGAGAGACTGGGCTTACGCGTTTGGTCCACAGCTTGTACCCGGCAAACGTGATCAGTCCGATAAGAAGCGCAGAAATCAAAACAACCTGCAATCTTCGTGGGGCCTTTAACAAACGCTGGTCGCCGCTTTCCGCATCAATCAGCCTACTGCTCAATTCCGCAGGCTTGGAACTCTGCAGCTTGCCCGCAAAATTTGTTTCATTTTCCAGGTGCCGCAGATCAAATAGCAGGTCCTGAATCGTTTGATACCGCTCCTCGCGATGTTTGCGTAGGGCCTTCTTAATGATCCGCCAAAATTCTGGCGTTATCTCTGATTCTGTCGGGTTTGGAGGCGACGGTTCACGATCAAGTATTGCGACCAGGACATCGCTTGTCGTCGGTCCTGCAAAGGGAGGCTTTCCACAAACCAACTCATAAAGAATGACCCCGAGACTCCAAATATCTGTGCGCGAATCCACGTGAAGACCACGCGCTTGTTCCGGTGACATGTACTGCGCAGTGCCCATTACCGTTCCAGGCTCTGTTTTGAGCAGCGTCAGCGTCTTCGCTTCCGGATCATCGCTCTGTGGAGTCACGAGCTTAGCCAGGCCGAAATCCAGGACCTTCACAATCCCGTCCCGTCGCACCATGATGTTTTCCGGCTTGATGTCTCGATGGATGATTCCGGCTTCGTGCGATGCGGCCAGTGCCGAGGCAATTTGATCTGCAACTTTGAGTGCTTCCTCGATCCGCATCCTTCCGCCCAACAGACGCTGTCGAAGCGTCTCACCGTCAACAAATTCTGTCGCGATAAAATGTTTATCGTTGAATCGTCCGAGTTCGTAGATTGTGAGAATGTTCGGATGATTCAAGGCCGAAGCCGCATGGGCTTCCTGTTCGAAACGCCGCAGGCGGCGCTCATCTGTTGTGAAGAATGCAGGCAGAAACTTGAGTGCAACCTTTCGTCTCAAACGAGAGTCTTGAGCGAGATAGACTTCGCCCATGCCGCCTTTGCCGAGCTCGGTCTCAATCCGGTAAGGCCCGATGGTCTGCCCGGCAAGAGCCGTTGTTTGATCATCCGCGACTAACTCGGGGGCGATCTCGAGAGCCGGCGACTCAATGAAGCTGCCGCCCTCTTCGTCGGAAGATAGCAGCGCTTCAACCTCTCTGCGCAGCGCGGGATCGCCAGCGCAGGCTTCGTCCAGGAAGGCGGCGCGCTCGGCGGCGCCTCGTGCAAGCGTCTCCTGAAAGACCAGGTCTATCTGCCGGTTGCGCTCAGGCTTCAATGCCGCCCCCTTCGCTGATCGCTCGGTACAGCCAGGCCTTGGCCGACCTCCACTCGCGTTGGACTGTTGTCGGCGAAACCTTCAGAACTTCGGCGGTCTCCTCAATGCTCAGCCCGCCGAAGAAACGGAGCTCAACAATCTTGCCTTTACGCGGGTCCCAGGATTCGAGCTCAGTCAGGGCGTCATCAACCGCAATCACTTCCGTTGACCGCCCTGGGGAGATGACCGCAGTTTCGTCCAGCGAGATCTTCTGCGCTCCACCCCCGCGTTTCGCAACATTTTTGCTGCGGGCCTGTTCCACGAGAATGCGGCGCATGACCTGCGCAGCCACCGCGAAAAAGTGAGCTCGGCTCTGCCAGCGCATTTTTTTGTAGTCAGCCAGCCTCATGTACGCTTCGTTGACCAGAGCCGTAGTTTGCAAAGTATGGCCCGGCCGCTCTCTGCGCATGTAGTGATGAGCCAGCCGGTGGAGTTCTTGATAGACGATCGGCATCACCTTGTTCAGTGCTTCCTGATCTCCGTTGCTCCAATCCCTCAGCAATTGGCTCATTTCTTCTGGCGGTGGGTTCGTCATATTACGCCTGATAAGGCCGGGGCCGGTCGGGAAAGGAGTGACCGGATTCTAACACTTTTAGCGGTCTTCCCCATCTGCCGAGTGATCGATGAAAAATTTCTTAAGAAGGGGTGGAGGGATTTCCCCGCAGTTCTCGCCATACGGTATGAGCTCGGACCTGCTCACGTAACGTTGTGTCGCAGATAGCCGAGTCAACCTGGAGGAAACGCTAAATCAAAGGAGAAATATTATGTTCATGCGAAGATTCTCAATCACCCTGTTAGTGACGGTGCTGCTTACCACTGCGGCTCACGCACAGGTTCGTCTCAGCGTCCCCGAGGAAGATCCTGGCCCGCCCTTCTACGCCGCACTCGAGCGGCTCTTCGTGCCGCACACGGATGAGTGGGCCGCCATCAGTTTCCTACGCCAGCCGGGCTGCGTCCCCGACGACTTCAACCTGCTCGATCTGTTTGACGTGCCCGCCGCCTTCGGCTGCCCGCTCACTGTTCAAGGTCATGTGATCTATAAGAACGCTCCGCCGCCTGTGGACAGCGCGCCCATTCAGGCGAATTTGCACGGCCTGGGCGCGGTTCCCATCTGGTTCGTCAGTTGGCCGGAGTTGCAAGTGGCACTCGCCGACGACGTGTTGACGGTTCCGGAACTGCTCTCCCTGCCGTCGCTGCTAATCGGCTCCGCCAGCTTCTTCAAAGAGACTCAGCACCCTGGGAATGAGCGACCGCAAGGCGAAGGCAACGGCAAGATCGAGATCACCGCGCGAGGAACATTGACAGACGGGCGTACCTTCCAGTTCCAGGTACGTGAGATGGGCGTGGACCAGCAGAGTGTTCTCCGCCACGTCAGGATCGAGTTCCGGTGATAAGCAACCCTCACTTCGGTGGGGTCGAGGCGGTCAAGGAGCAAATGCCCGGACAACCTGCAGACTCCACCGATTCAACCTAACGCTTTACAGGATTGTTATCAGGACGAACCGAATTTGGCGAGAGAGCGGGTGCGCGGTTGAAACCTTTGGCGGCTCGCGAGCCGAACCGGCACTCATCTTCGGCCAGGCGCCTGCAGGCACAGCTTGCCGCCAATACACTTCTACAGCGGACGGTACTTCTACATCTCAAACTCTCGCCTGAATCTCTGCGCCGGCCTCCAAAGATGATCTGGCACGGACTGGAGTGTTGCCGGCCTCCTGGCTTTTGGCGAGCTTGTAACGAGTGAGTTCGTGGTTAGCTTTGGGGAAGCACTGCAACGCTCTCTTCCAAAGAAACCGGATTTCTTGGCAGTCGCTACTTTTCCCTTCACCAGCGCATCCTTTGCGATGACCACATGACGGTTGATCAGGACCTCTTCAGCGATGCTGAACGTCAACAGATCACCTTCCGATGCTGTCTTACTCGTTATCTCCTCAGTAGCAACAATCGTAAATTCGGTCCCATCGGGAAGCGCGATTTGGAGTGGGTTGGACACGAACAGGCACGAAAAGAAGAAAGTCCTTTTCAGAAAATCAACTTTGCGAAACGCTCTCAGCAACCAGATTTCTCTAATAAACATTTGCGATAAGTACGCTTTCCGCGTTAAATATCCCCGTTCGTTACCAGCTATATCAAATATTCTTTGCGCCTCTGCGCCTTTTGCGCCTCAGCGAATTAAAACTGCACAGTACAGCAATCGAGTCAGACCATTATTTAAGAAAGACCTCTCAACGTGACACAAATCTCCTTCGCCGAAGAGCATCAGGGTCAGCTATCCAACGAGTCGCGTTACGACGAGCCGTTGGTAGTTGTCGGGCGAAATGCGGCGGCCTGTCAGATTGTTTTCGATCGAAAAGACTGGCCGATGGTCTCGCGGCAACACGCTGAGTTTCGCTTACAAAATGATCGCTGGTTCGTCTCAGATTCCGGTTCCACTCACGGCACTTTCGTCGACGGGCAAACGATCAAAGGTCCCACAGAAGTCCGCACTAACTCTCGAATTCAATTGGGAACGAATGGACCCGTTCTCGTTGTTACCGGGATCGGAGCGGCTGCAAACCTGGAAGCCACCCTGGTGTCCGGCCGTAAATCAGCTCCATCGTCATCTCCGTCGTCATCTCCATCGGCACCCTTGTCGTCCTCTACACCGAGCCTTCAGCCGGATACTCTGAAGCGACTTCTGCCGGCTTTTGTCGATTTGTCGGGAGCAGGAACAGGTAACCTTAAGCGAATCGAACTCAGCAAAGAAGTGACTCGCTTCGGCCGCGACCCCAGCGCAGAAGGTGCGATTGACGCAGCAGCAGCGGTGGTGTCGCGCAGTCATGCGGAGATTCGCCGCCAGGGCGAAAACTACCTTCTGGTCGATCTGGGAAGCTTCAATGGAACGATGCTGAATGGCAGGCGCATCGCTGCGCCCGAGGTCCTGCATCACGGAGACAACATCGAGTTGGGCCACGGCGGTCCGTCAATTCGTTTTGTTGATCCAGTTCATTCGCTGCCACGCCCGGCGCCGCAACCTGCTCAGCAAGAAATCACGCCCGAGCAAGTAGCAGCGGGCGCTGCTCCAGCTTTAAAGATGGGGACAATGATGCTGAGTTCGGGCAGTCCGCTTCAGATCAGCCATGCCGGGATTTCCGATCAACCTCACGTTTTTATCGAGCGAGCATTCAACCAGACGGGGCGACTGATCATTGGCCGCGCGGCAGAATGCGACATTAGGCTCGACGGTCTCTCGATATCCAACCGGCACGCATCGGTTTTGAATACCGCTGGGAGCGTGGCGATCGAAGATCTGAATTCGTCGAACGGAACTTACATCAATGGAGCGCGCATTACTGGTCGCAAGGTGATTAAGGCGGCAGATGTCGTACAGATCGGGCCATTTCTTTTAAGAGTTCACCCTCAAAAGGGCGTCGCCGTTTTCGACACGCGTGCAAAGACGCGCATCGACGTCTTCCAGGTGACGAAGGATGTGCCTAACCGTTCAGGCCCCGGAAAGGTTCGGCTGCTTGATGAAGTCTGTTTGAGTATTCAACCGAACGAGTTTGTCGGGATGCTGGGGCCTTCGGGCGCCGGCAAGTCGACGCTGATGGACTCACTCAATGGGATGCGCCCCGCTTCTAGTGGGCAAGTTCTCGTGAATAGTCTGGATCTTTATCAGCATTTGGAATCGCTCAAGCAATCGATCGGCTATGTGCCGCAAGACGACATCATCCATCGCGAGTTAACGGTCTACAGCACGCTCTATTACGTAGCGCGTCTGCGACTGTCACGGGATATCTCGACAAAAGAAATCAATCAGATTGTGGGCGAGGTGATGGATGTTACGGGACTCTCGGAACGGCGCGACGTACCAATCGCCCAGCTTTCCGGTGGACAACGCAAGCGCGTCTCGATCGCAGTTGAGCTCATTACCAAACCCTCGGTCATCTATCTCGACGAGCCGACATCAGGTCTCGATCCGGCGACTGAAGAAAAAGTAATGAGGCTCTTCCGCCAGATCGCCGAGTCCGGCAGAACAGTAATCCTCACGACGCATGCGATGGAAAACGTGAAGCTCTTTGACAAGGTTGTTCTGTTGATGGGCGGCAAACTGGTCTTTTACGGTAAGCCGTTTGAGGCCCTGGCCCATGTCGGCGCCGACAGCTTCAAAGATCTTTACGACAAACTTGAAGCACCGATCACTGAGCGCCTCGCGAGAACGAATGGGAACACGTCCCGGCAGCAAGCTGCTGAAGAGGTGGCGGAGGAATGGAAACGCCGCTTCATGCAGACCGAACAATACAAGAGGAACGTTGCAGATCCACTAAAAGAAGTCTCGAGCACTCCAAGGCAGATTGCACCGGTGAAGCGGCGAATAACGATTGGCGACTTATTGAGACAATGGGCAACGCTCTCGCGCCGGTATCTGGGAGTATTGGCTCGCGACAGGTTCAACCTGCTCATCCTTCTGGCTCAAGCGCCGGTCATTGCGGTCCTTACGTACCTGGTTGTTGGTGCGACAGCGCAACGAGACTTTCCTTACTTCATCCTGGCTTTGGTTGCGCTTTGGTTCGGCACCTCCGTCGCTTCGCGAGAAGTCATTCGTGAGCGGGCTGTTTATAACCGGGAGCGAATGGTGAATCTGCGACTATCGCCCTACGTGGGTTCAAAACTTTTCGTGTTGTTGTTGATAGTCAGTCTTCAATGTATTCTCCTCTTCGGTACCTTGAAACTGCTTGATGTGACGACGCTGATGAGTTTGCCCGGCAGATTTGGAGGTATTCCCCAACTGCTCGTCATGATTCTGACTGGAATGGTGGGCATCGCACTCGGTTTGTTTATCTCGGCAGTGGTAAAGACTTCCGAAATGGCGACGAGCCTCGTGCCCTTAATCTTGATACCGCAGATTCTTTTCTCTGGCCTGGTGGGAGTACCGGTTGGCTTTGCTAAAGTGGTGGGCCTCGTAATGCCGGCAACCTGGTCGTTTGATGAGATGAAGCGTTTGTCGAGTCTCGAAGTTCTCCGCGGCAAGGATGAGAATGCCCAACCAGCCGCCACCAACGAAGGCCGCGGGCTGTATAAGCAGATTGAGCATGAGAACGACGCCAATATCGCGGATGCCAAACAGCGAATCAACCAGTACAAGTCCGACGCGGAAACCAATTCAAAGAACTTTGAAAAGGCGATGGATGAATACCAGAAAGAGCTTCTGAATCGAGGCTCTCCAACGAAGCCAACAGCGCCCACGCTTGGCCCGGCGCCGGAAATAGCTGAGGCAGTTCGCGTCCCTGACAATCTGAGCAACTATGTCGATTTCCTGCACCCATGGGGTGGGCATTTAACAAATCTCGGAGTGCTTATAGCGATGGTCTTAGTTTTTCTCGGCGCTACAGGAATAGCGCTGCGAGCGCAGGACATTGGATGAATTGAGTCATCGGGTCATTGAGTCATTGAACCATTGCGTAATTGACCCGCTCATTAAATTTCACTTGTTAACAATCAAACTTCCACAGGAGGGAAACATGTTTCGAGGATCAACTGCCCCAAAAACCTTAATGCTTATGTTTTGCTGCGTTGCGGCGGTGACACTGGCAACTACTTCAACGACTATCCCCAGCGTCGCTGCCGATTTTACAGGGCGCGAGATTCTGAGCGTCAGTCGCATCGCTCACGGCGGTCCTGATTATGCCAACACGCAAAATGTCACGGTACAAGCCAGTGGCTTTGTAAATGCGGCAGCGTTTGGAGGCATAGGCGCCAATCCACTCGGCGCAATGGCCGAGGTCAAACTGAAGATTACGGATTATCAGGACAAGATGATGCGCCGCCGGCTTGACGTCGCACCAAGCGCGACGCTGCCGGGCCGGACGTATCTGGTTTTTACCGGATCACAAGGTGGCGGCATGATCTTTGGTAACGAGTTTCGTGTGAGCGAGACTGCAGCTTCGCGTCATTGGGGGATGATGGGGTTTGACACACTCAATCGAGCGATCGAGGGATCACTTGTCACCGCGCGGCAAAAAGATGATGGCAACGCTTACGTTGTGGAAGTGAAATTCAATCCTGATGATACGGTGCGGTACTGGATTAACAAGCAAACTTTTCTGATCGATAAGATAACCACCCGTTACAAGAGTCAGGTTCTGATCGAAGAGCAGCGCAGTAATTACCGCCGCGCTGACTGCATGATGCTGCCGTTCCACGTCGTAACGCGCCTGCAGGGTCAACGATTCGCCGACCTCGCAATTGAAAGCTACGATCTAAAGGCCAGAGTCCCGGAAGCGACATTCACTCTCATCACCGTGACGCCGTAAGCCAGCTTTGCACAGAGCATCAAGGTTGTTACCCGGCTTGAGAGTTAACGCTGAAACCGTTCGCTAATTCCAGCCCAGGTTCCCTTGGGGGGTCCATCATGCATGTCAGTTCGTATTGTTCGTCACTAAGAAAGAGGAAGCGTTTTTTGCTCGAGAAAATAAGTTGGGTCCAGAGACGTGTGAGAGAGATTAAGCCAGGCGAGGTGGGCTCCTATCTGGTTTACGAAAGGCTTGCCACGGATTTTACCATGCCGTGCTTGATAGCTTAACGCTCTCAGCGTAACTGAAAAACTGACTTTCAGTGCCAAGCCCTTAAGCCAAGAATTAGACCCTACAACCGGCCTTGCTGGCTTGTAGCAACACAAAACCCTCGACAGTGTTCTGCCGAGGGTTTTGCTCTTTGAAAGGATCCCATTTTCAGAGGACCCTCCGACGACTCAGTACTCACAACAAACACCGAGCCCGTCAGCAGGCGAAGAACGCGCGCACCATTAGGATCAAGCCGATCAGCCCGGGAGAGAGTGTGAACGACCACTCCACCAGTGGGCTGGCTCGTTTAAAGACGCGACGGAATATGACCATCCCAGTCTTCCATCCATCTTGTTGGTATAACGGAAAGAGATTTACCAAAGCCAACACTAGATTGAGAGTGCCAAAGAAGGTTCCCCAGGTTAGAACTGCGAGGCCGAGATTCACCGCGATGCCTGCTTGCAGGACGAACAACTGCTGAAACAAAGGTCGCCTCTGCAAACCAGACATGTCCATACGGATGTAGGCGCCGAGCGGTAATAGACGGAGTTGATAATCAACCTGATTAACTCGGAAGCCGAAGAGCTTTGGACCCCAACCGAGTCCGGCTTGAGTTACTTTAACCCGGCAGGCACGAGCTGCGAGAAAGTGCCCCATTTCGTGAAGCGCCAGGGCGCAGGCTAAGCTCAAGGTGATGTTGATCGCGGAAGCGTACATTTTGTTGGTTTTACGAAAGCAGTCGAGGTTGAGGTGAGTAGCCAGATTTAAAAGTAAGAAGCTTTACGATTTACACATCCGAAAAGTCGTGGCTAATTCATTCTCCGAAAGACCTGGTTCGTTTCCTTACTTTTCAGGAGCATGCTGACCGACGGCTCCCCACTCCGCCATGATTCGGCCGTCAATTCCTGCTTTGATTCGTTACCAAGTCGAGCCAAACACTCAGGATGGAGGTTGAGATTTCCCGGAACCCTCTTAACTGTTCCTGATATGGGATGACTGCAATGGTCGCAGATGATTCGCATGTCCTTCTCCTCCTCTTAAAGTGCGTTCTGCGGGTCCTTAAAACGCCGCGCGCTGTTAACCCTTATCACGCCTCATGCCACAAGACACACCAGGACCTGGAACTTAACTTTTATGGAATTCCGAATGGATGAGAGGGCAGAAGGGAGCGCAAAGAGCGTAAGGAATCTGAATATTTTCAAGTTGAATGGTCAATTTGATGATTCGTTCAGAGTGATTGTCAGGCAATCTTAATTGGGGACCCCGAGACTTTTGTCGGAAGGTGGAAAAACGCTTCGAGCACTCTGAAAAGATTAACGCGGCGAGTATATCGTCTCGCCGAGTTCGGTTTCAATGCAGGAACCTTCGTAGTGGTGGGCAGTGAAACTGCAACGAAAAATGAAGCTCGAACACCGAGCGCGCTGCTTCACACCAGTCTCCACGTCGTAAAACCTTTGAGACACACCTGCGTTACCTTTTTACCTCGAGGCATTCGTTTGGGGTATATTGCTCTCACATGAAACATCGGCACGGCGCATTGAAGTGGTTCTGCCATCGCGCATTGTTGGTAACCGGGGCGTTACTTTGCTTGTGCGTTTCCGATTCAGCCGGCCTGCGCTTGCTGCCCTTGCCCAGTGCAGAACCTGCACTGTCGGTGGATGCTTACGGTTGGGATAGTCGTTTGTCATCATCGCAATCTGCATCACCGTCCGGGACCAGGGCGCCGAACAATTACATTCAAATGGGCGCGGGGTCGCAGTATCGTTCTCGAGATCGTCAAGATCACATTCAGCCGGCCGTGCCTGCTCCTCACTCGCCGTCGCCTTTGGCAACGACGAAGCTACCTGCCGGCGATAGTTATCTCATCCGTAAGCCGGCCCCAGCCTCAGTCTCAGTAACCTTGGGGCGTGGTCCACCTCTGTTCGCTTAATTAGCCGCTACTTTT
Organism: Pyrinomonadaceae bacterium; assembly: GCA_041742785.1. GTDB lineage: Bacteria > Acidobacteriota > Blastocatellia > Pyrinomonadales > Pyrinomonadaceae > PSRF01. The sequence goes on from JBGTOA010000055.1 coordinate 47,428, forward strand.
TTATCTCCCCGCATCTGGATTTGTGTATGCGATGTGGACGCGAGATAGGACCAGCAAGGAATCCCGCAAAGGTGACAGGTAAAAAATGGTATCACCCGTAACATTCACTTCAGATAGAGGAGCACAGCTCCCAACAGTTAAATGCCCCGCTTGCCGGATGGTTTGGTTAGCGCCCGGTCTCGCACGAGGTGACACCTACGAGTGCAAAGCTTGTGGAAAGACTCTTATAGTGGGACAAACAAAGAAAGAGATTTCAGTACTTCAGGACGAGCTCGGAGACCGTCCGATAGCATCCGGAGAATAGTTCTGCACCAGCCGGGTGAACGTGAGATCTGAGACTAAGGACGAGCATAACGGCGTAACGGCTGCATTCGCTACGACCATTCCGCACCCAGGAGCTAACGAGTCATACGAAGCCCGCTGTCTATGAACGTTTGGTCCCTCCGCGACTTAGGAGGCGGATTTTCTCAAGGTTACATTTAGTTTGCTCCAGACTACTTTCAGAAAGTGAAAGCAGATGACCTATTTTTTCGCCGCCGCCATAGCCGAACAGACTGGTGTGCTGTTGACGTTATTCATAATTCTCGCCGCAGCGAAAGTGATGGCAGAGTTATTCGAGCGTCTGCGTCAGCCCGCGGTCGCCGGTGAGATTCTAGCCGGAGTGCTCATTGGACCGAGCATTCTGACGTGGGCCGCCCCCTCGGAGATCACACACACTCTCGCCGAGATCGGCGTCATTTTCCTACTCTTTACAGTTGGCCTGGAAACAAAGCCGGCTGCCATCTTCAAGGTCGGCAAGCAAGCGGCCGTAGTAGCCGTGCTCGGTGTGGTAGCTCCGTTTTTGGGTGGCTGGCTGCTGATGTCGGCTTGGGGCGCCACCGGCATCGAGGCGATGTTCGTGGGTACTGCGATGGTAGCTACTTCAGTGGGGATTACCGCGCGCGTGTTATCCGGGATGGGGCTCCTCGATGCGCCAACGGCTCGGATTATTCTGGGAGCCGCAGTGATTGATGACATCCTGGGACTCCTGGTCCTCGCCGTCGTAGCGAGTGCGGCGGCGGGTTCAGTTAACTACGCTGAGATCCTTACAACAGCGGGACTCGCAATCGGATTCACCGCCTTCGTCGCACTGGTGGGCGCTCCCGTAGTTACTCGCCTCGCACCAAAAACTGTGCGGCTGCGTAGTGGAGAAGGAATGTTCATTCTCGCGCTTGTATTGTGTCTGGGCCTGTCGGTGGCCGCCGCCTTCATCGGCGTAGCTGCGATTATTGGATCGTTTTTGGCGGGGATGGCACTCGCCGAAGCCGCAGAAGATAATTCGAAAGTGCACCGGCAAATAAACGGGGTGACGGAATTCCTGGTGCCCTTCTTTCTGGTAAATATCGGCATGCAGCTCAGCCTTGACGTCTTCCGCTCTTCATCGGTGATTGTGCTCTGCATTTTGGTAACGGTGGTTGCCGTGCTCACCAAGCTGGTGGGTTGCGGTTTGGGAGCCCTGAATTTGGGAGTGAGGCGAGCCGCGCAAGTGGGCATGGGAATGGTGCCGCGCGGCGAAGTTGGAATAATCGTAGCTCAGATTGGCTTGAGTCTCGCAGTGATTGGGGCCGAACTATACGGCGTGGTGTTGTTCATGGCTGTGGTAACCACCGTTCTTGCGCCACCTTTTTTGAAGATGCTCTATGCCTCCGAAGCAGCGGCTCGCGGAGAGATTGGTCCACCCGACGCGGGTGGCATCGTCGCGGAAGAAGAACTCTGCAAAATCGGCTAAACCGCGAAGAACAGATAACCGTCAAATCACTTGCGAGCTTTTGGGCCATCAGAATCGCGTCGCCATCGGTCACGCTGACTTCGCCAAGCCGCGCAAACGGTCTCGCTCCTGACCTCAGATTGCTTTGCCTGAAATCGGCATCACTTGCGTTAAACGGCGATGGAAGCCCAACGCAGGTGCGTGCTTTCTCACGTCAATAGGGGAACTTTTCGCAGGGAGGACCGAATCGCTGAGGAATCTCGCACCAAAAGAGGCTGCTTATCCGGCACATTCATTGCAACTTCGCCCCTCAGTAATCCATGAATGCTACGGAAACATTGAAGGGAGCGATCATGAAGAGTCTACTGTTGTTTATCGCCTTTCTAATTGCAGTTGCAGTGAGCGGCAGCTCTACTCGTTTCTCATTGAAATCCTGGGATTGCGAGGCGAGGCGTAATCGAGACGAAAGGAGAACCATCACCACTCACGATCTTGTTTATGAAGGATGAAAGCCCTTTTATTTACGCACGCCCATTAACGACTTTGGCTCGGCTGCGAGAACTCTAATCCGCGCGTCCAGGATCGCCACACCGCGCTGGCTTACTACGAAGGGATTCAGATCGAGCTCGGCGATCTGTGGAAGGTCGTCGACCATCGCACTGACTCGTAACAGCCCTTCTTTCAGCGCCGCAACATCACAAACCGGCGAGCCACGGAACCCCGTGAGTAGCGGATAGGTCTTCAAACTTTGGATCATCTCCGAGGCATCTGCTTCAGAGAGGGGCGTGAGGCGTACGGAGACGTCGCGCAGCAATTCAACTTGAATGCCGCCGGCGCCACAAGCGACCACTGGCCCGAACTGCGGATCGTGGACCACGCCCACCAGCATCTCGACGCCGGGAGGCGCCATGCGTTGGACAAGAAAGCCTGTGGGTGCCGCTCCGCTTGCCTCCATTTCCCCGGCCATTGCGTGAGCGACATCGCTTACTTCCTTTACCCCCGAAAGACCAAGCCTCACTGCGCCCGCTTCGGTCTTGTGAATCAATCCCGGAGCGATTCCCTTCAGCGCCACGCTGCCACCAAGTTCTGCCGCCGCCGCCCCAGCATCATCAGGGGTTGTCGCAAATCTCTGTTCGATGAGAGGCAAACGATAACAGCTTAGAAGCGCTGCGGTTTCGTTCACGTCGAGCCACCCTTCACCGCGTGTCAACGCGTTCGCAATGATCGCGGCGGCCTCGTCGCGGCGCACATCTTCGAAATTCACGATCTTCGTCTGCGGTTGCGCTCGCCATTCGCCATAACGGACCGCGCGTGCCAGTGCGATGGCCGCGGTCTCGGGAAAGGGATACGAAGGAATTCGTGGCTCGGCAGCAGCTAACTCTTCCGGCGCTCCACCGGCAGCCAGGAAGACTGCTAACACCGGCTTACTTTTGTCGATAGCTCGCGCACCCTTGACGATCGCGGCCGCTACATCGCTGGCGTGTGTGACCAGTGGCGGCGTGAAGATGACGATCAGTGCATCTACACGCTCGTCGGCTGCCACGATCTCAATCGCCTTCCGGTAGTCCTCAGCCGAAGCTGACGCGATCATGTCGACGGGATTCGTAGCGCTGGCCCCCGGCGGGAGAAATGCCTTCAACCTGTCCTGGGTATCGGCGTTAAGCACCGGTACTTCCAGTCCTCTCGCTTCGCAGGCGTCGGCACAAAGAATCGCCGGTCCACCCGCGTTCGTAATGAGACCCACTCGATGGCCGGCAGGCAGCGGCTGCATCGCCAAGAGCGAAGCAACATCGAATAACTCAGCCAACGTGTCGGTACGAATGACTCCTGACTGGCGAAAGAGTGCATCAACCGTGACGTCGGAAGCAGCGAGGAGCGCACCGGTATGCGACGACGTGGCGCGAGCGCCGGCAATGGACCGCCCGCTCTTCACCACGACGATCGGTTTTTTTCTTCCCACTCGACGCGCTATCTGTGAAAACTTCTTCGGGTTTCCGAACGACTCGAGATAAAGCAGGATCACGTCAGTGCCCGCGTCTTTCTCCCAATACCGCAACAGATCGTTCCCCGAAATATCAGCCTTGTTTCCCACCGAGACAAAAGTTGAGATACCCAACCCCAAAGCGCCTGCGTAATCCATGATCGCCAACCCCAGGGCGCCGCTTTGCGAAGAGAAGCCAACGCGTCCGTGAGGAGGCTTGATCGGCGCAAAGGTGGCGTCAAGCAACACCGCGGGATCGGTGTTGGCGATGCCCATGCAGTTTGGGCCAATCAGACGCATTCCTGAAGCTCGACAAACTCGCACCAGTTCCGCCTGCCGCTCCTGACCCTCTTTCCCTGTTTCCGAAAACCCGCCCGAGATAACAACTAAGGCTTTCACGCCTTTGGCGCCACAGTCAGCAGCAACCTGGATCACGCTTTTAGCCGGCACGATGATGATTGCCAGATCTACCGGCCCCGGAATCGCCGCCACAGAAAGGTAGGCCGGAAGTCCCTCAATAACGCTCGCGGTTGGATTGACAGGATAGATTGGCCCCTTGAATCCGTAACTCAGCAGGTTATGAAATATCTCGCCACCGATGGTTCCTCTCCTGCGAGAAGCGCCGATGACCGCGACCGCACGCGGTTCGAAGAAAAGCTTCAGCGCGTTCAGCGCCGCTATTGATTCGCGGCGTTCAAAGCGTTCGATGGCCTCGTGGCTGAGAGACGTGGGAAAGGTGACGTGTAGTTGTCCGGCACTGGCGCTCACTTCGAGGGGAAACCCTGATTCTCTAAAGACGCGCAGCATTGCCTGATTGGCGGCTACCACTTCAGCTTGAAACAGTTCGATTCCGTTTGCGGAAGCAACCTCCGCGAGCTGGCACAGCAACATCGTGCCGATGCCGCGCCCCTGAAAATCGTTTGCAATCGTAAATGCGACTTCTGCTCGCTTTTCATTGAGGGCGACGTAAAACGCATGGCCCACGATGCGCTCATCAGCGCCACTGGATGCCAGCAACGCGAATGTATGGTCCAGAGTTGCTTCTCGATGCGCTTCCGCGGCCAGGGCAGAACCGCTGGCTGACGAATAGAAGCGCAGCCAGCGAGATTCTTCGGAGAGCGATTGCAGCAACGACACCAGACCTGGTTCGTCTTCCGGGCACATGACGCGCACGCGAATAGTCGAGCCATCGCGCAGAACGACGTCGCCGCCGAGTTGAGCTTCCTTAACTGCCGCCTCATCAATTGAGTGAGAGAAGGTCTTTGACGATCCGTCTTTCATTTACAGCTTACGTTTTGCAATTGGGATAAGAGATTCCTTGAACTCAACGAATCTTTTTAAACTCAAACGCGGCCAGCCTTGGCGGCTTCTGCTCGTCCTCTTCGTGCCACCATTCGGTAAAACGGTCGAGCGCTAGTCCACTCTCATTCGCCGCCGCAAGGAAATCCGAGACGTTATGCACAAAGGCCTCAATCTGTATTGTCTGGTCAGCCCTGTGGAAATTTGCCTTCATCCCCTGGTACTGTCGATAAGGGTGTAACTCACTCACAAAGAACTTGCCGCCGCTCACCAGACAACGCGCTGCCTCAGAAAAAACAAAACTCAGTTCCTCGAGATGTTCCAACACAAGGTTGCAGACGATTAGGTCCGCGGATTGGGTTTTGCCGGGCCAGGGCTCTCTGAGGTCTGCGGTGCGAAAGGTGACGTTATCGCAATCGCTCAGCTTCGCACGCGCTCTTGAAATCATCGCCTCATTTAGATCGAGGGCGAGAACGCGGCCGGCAACTCTCGCGAGCAAACCAGTGTTCTTACCTGTTCCACATCCAATCTCAATAATTGAACCCCATCGGCTGCTGCCGAGGAAGCGTTCAGTCACCACCTGGTCCAGATCGCGCGTCAGATTTCGATCCTCATCGTAAGTTGACGCCCATTCCGTGTAACCCTGAACCAACTTTGAAGCAGTAACGAATCCGATGGTGTCAAATCCCAACCTGGCAACAATACGCGAGGCAGCCTCCGACGCCGCCAGTTTCGTCGTGTCAAAAGCCAGCGAACCTCCTGGTATTCCTGGAGTGACGAACGCACCCGCACGGTTGAGTTCTCGAAATTCGGTTAGTGAACTCAGCTTACCAAACCTCTGCCTCGAAGGCTCAACGAGCCGACGTTCAAGTTCGAACTCCGCACAGGTTAATTCCACAAAAAACAGCTCGCCGCCGCCCGTCTTCACAATTTGACGGACCTGAGCGATAAAAGCAGAGGTGACGGTGCGATCGGGTGCAAAGGTAAAGATCATTCCCGGCTGCTTTTCTCGCACAGCCAGCGCGAACATCTCCAGCCAAATCGTTTCCCGGAGCTGCACGAATGGTTGGGAGCCAAACTCAAAAACAGCAGTGGCGAGATCGACGGCGAGGTGGTTGTGAAAGATCTTGAACTTTGTGAGCTTCTCGAGCTCACGCGCGACGGTCATTTTACCGACGCCGGGTAAGCCATGAAGAAATAGAAGTTTCATCGTTCGTAGCAGTTTTGGGGTCTCAGCGCGCTCAAGTCTCAGGTCTCAAAGCCTCAAGGCCTGAAGGCCTCAATGCCTCCAGGCCATACGAAAGCTGAGACCGGAGATCTGTGATCCGAGACCTCAGTGTGAAATCCGAAAATCTGAGACTTGAGACCTGAGACACCGAGCTTGAGACCCGAAAACCTTCAAGGATATTGACACGCTTTGGCCCACTCCATAAGATGCCATTCCTCGTTGAGATAACGGACAGCAATAATTGCTTTCGTCATACCCCGGCTTGACCACTGTCGTTTGGAGTCCCCTCCCATGCGACACAAGTTGTCCCATTAGCTTAGTCAACGCGACAGGAGAAAACCATGCGCAACGCTTCGCTTCGTTCCTTTGCTGTGCGGGTCAGGGGATTGAATATCTGTCTACTCGCTGTGCTTTCGATATCTTTAATTGCCTCCGCCCAAACCCAAATTACTTCGGGGACCATTCAAGGCACCGTATTGGATGCCAACGGCGCCGCTGTTCCGGGAGCTGAGGTAGAAGTCAAAAACCTCGGTACGAATTTGATAAGAACTGCGAGTACCGATGAAGAAGGCCGCTTCGTCATGCTTCAGTTGCCTTCAGGCAGATACAGCATCAGTGTCTCTAAAACCGGCTTCGCCACGATGGTGGTGGAAAGAGCTGACCTGACCGTGGGCCAGGCCATCAATATTCCAATCACGATGAAAGTGTCCCAGGTAGATGAGCGAGTAACCATCACCGCTACGCCGACCGTAGACACTATCAAGACCGAATCAAGCACCACCATTAATCAAACGGCTGTTGAGAACACGCCGATTCTCGGCAGGAAATTCGAGGACCTGCTCACGCTTACACCCGGCGTCAGCGTGGTCCAGGGCCCGGATGGCGACGAGATTACATTCGCCGGACAACGTGGCGTATTCAATAACGTCAGTCTGGATGGCGGCGACTATAACAACGGCTTCTTCGGTGAACAACTCGGCGGACAGCGCGCGGCAATCGACATCACGCTCGAAGCGGTCAAGGAATTTCAGGTGGTAGCGACCGGAGCCAGCGCTGAGTTTGGACGCACCGCCGGCGGCATCATCAATGTCATCACCAAATCAGGCACCAACAACGTGCACGGAAGCTTATTTCACTTTCAACGCCTTGAAGCTCTGACCGCAAATACTTCGGATGGCAAGCCGTTGACGGACTTCCGACGCGAGCAATTCGGCGGCACCATAGGCGGTCCGATTAAGCGGGACAAGGCTTTCTACTTCCTTGCTTTCGAAGGCATTCGCGAAAAGCTGACCCGCGGCAACCTCAGCGAGCAAGTCGGTGACGTTCCCTGCCCTGTCGCGAGTCCTACCATTCTGGCCAATGAAGCGCTAATCGCCGGAAACGCTGACTGCCAGCGTCTCGCGCTGGTCAACTTCATACGCGCGACCCAAAACCAGGAAGAGGGGCTGCCGATTTCTCGCCCCATTCGAAACTACTCGTTCCTGGGAAAAACCGACTGGCACCTAACCAGCGCAAACCACCTGGCGATCTCCTATAACTTCGACCATTCAAAGAACACAAACCAGACGTTCGACGTGCCCACATACGGCAATTCCGCAAACGGTATCGAGGGCCCTTCGAAGATCAACGTCCTCAACATGAACCTCTTCACTACGATTTCCCCGACCAAAGTGAACGAAGCGCATTTCTCATATTCAAGAGAGCTGCGCCCCCGCCTCACTATTCCTTCGAACGTTCCTGCCGATACCGGCATCGGCTTCGCGCCGAGTTTTAGATTCGGCAATCCATTCTTCCTGCAACCCGCAGTAGATGAACTGCTCTGGCGCACTCACCTTAAAGATAATTTCTCCATCGTCTCTGGCAATCACACGATTAAGGCCGGCGGCGAGTGGATTCACACCTTGAATGATCAGGTGTTTCGAGGCTTCTTCACGGGTCGCTACCTGTTCGATTCAGTTACCGGCTTCCTGCGCTACGCTTCACCCCAGGCTGCGGGCGGTTTTGGTCCAACTGTCCTGGAGTGCATCGACGCAGCGGGCGCGACCACGTGGAGAACTGGAGCCCTGGGAGAAGTTTGTCCTGCCGGCTCCAACGTTGCCGGTCCGCTGCTGCTGTACTTGCAGAATGGAATCTCAACCGGCATCGCCGGCGTGCCGGCTCCGGGTGCATCAACCATTACCAATGAAGACTATGGCTTATTCATCCAGGATAAGTGGCAAGCGAGGTCAAACCTGACCCTGAACTTCGGTTTGCGTTGGGAGGCCCAGATATTTCCTGAGCCGATAATCCCTCCCTCGCAAACTGCATACGCCTCACTCCTTAACAATCCACTCTTTCCTTCTGACGGAACGCTTCATAGTCCGAAGAAACAGTTCCAACCACGCGTAGGCCTGGCGTGGGACATTTCAAAGAAGGGTACGTCGGTGCTGCGAGCAAGTTATGGGATCTACTACGGCCGCCAGAATATGTTGTCGCAGGTTGGGTCGATTACCGATAACGGCGCACAGCAATTTGGAATTGTTTGCGCGACTACCTTCGCACCCACCTGCTTTGGAAATGCCACGCAGCTGCCTACCTGGCCGAATATTGTTCCGGTTGCTCCCGGGGGAGGGATTCCCTTCGGCGCTTCGGTAAGGGTCTTCAGCAAAGACTACGCGAACCCGCGAATCTATACGACCAACGTGCAGTTTGAGCAGGAGCTCGCCACCGATCTCTCAATGTACTTTGATTTCACTCACGCGAAAGCCGTGCACCTGACACGCTTCCTGAATTACGCACGCACCGGACTTTTTCCCACTCTCGGCGATGTCTTCGTCACGAGCGCTGTGGGTAAATCGCTATATCGCGGTTTCACTGTCGGCATGAGGAAACGTTTCAGTAAGGGTTATCAGTTTGAATGGAACTACGTCCTGGCGAAAGACATGGACGACGATTCAAATGAGCGCGATCCTTTCACGGATCGCTCCTTCAACATCTTCGATTTGAGTCTGGATTACGCGCTTTCCGATCGCGATATTCGTCACAAGTTCAATTTCTTTTCGACGGTGGAGTTGCCGTGGGGCATGGAGGGAAGCTTCCGCCTTCAGGCGCGCACGGCACAACCCATCACGCCGGATCCGCGCACGGCAACAAACCGAAATACCCTGCGAAAAAACAACGAGTACTTCTCGTTCGACTGGCGTCTGCAGCGTCCGTTCAGATTCGGAGAACGTTACGCATTGATTCCGATCATCGAGATGTTCAATACGTTCAATAACGCAAACAACGTGAACCCACTCTCGACAGCGGCGCTCTTCAACTTTGACGGCTTCTTGCGTCAGGGTGTTGGCGATCCGAGGCAGGTCCAACTGGCGGTGAAGTTTACGTTCTAGGACGATCTAAAAAGGATCCACGAACTCACACAGGAAGTCTTCGTGTGGTTCGTGGATCCTCTTGGTTCAGATCGGTTGTGTTTGTAGCTAGCCCTGGACGCTTTTTTCTAGTTGCCGCGATCCGACTTTGCAACTTTGACGATCTTGTTATAGACGCCCAGGAGAAGAAAAGGCGAAGCCCATTGGCCGACGAAAAGGCTTGCTTTCTGTTTACCCGTCATTTGAAGAACCGCCGAGACTCCCATTGATCCCAGCGCTGCCCAAAGAAAAACGTCTGACGGAAGTTTCGTCGTCTGTTGCTCGAGAGTTCGAGCGACTGCGCCCTCGGTGTGTTGCTCCATCTTGCTGCCTGTTGCGGTTGTCTGTGTGTCTGTGATCTTCGGTGCTGTTGCACTCATTTCGTAATCCCCTTTGCTGGTTTAAGTTATTAGTTCGGAAAGATGCGATCGATGAGACTAAGTCAACTCAATCGAACCTTGAGGTTGATACCTTAGCCATAACTGATGGTGAAGTCCTCAGCGGAAGGTTACGAATGTATGTTTTGCGTTGAGGATGTGCTGATGGAAATTTAGCCGCTCTGAACAAGTCTCATTAGTTCCCGCCAAACTCTCTCGGGCGTTATTTCCACAAAACACGCCGGCTTAAACTCAGCAGGCTTTGCATAACCGCAGCTCATTTCGTGACACTTCACACATTCGAACGTAGAAACCACATGCCCCTGGTTACGTCCGGTTGCTCCAACCAGCCGCGGATCAGTTGCGCCATAGAGGGTGACTGAGGGGATGTCGAGGGCGGCTGCGATGTGACTGAGTCCAGTGTCCAGTCCAACCGTGCCGGCTGCATTCAAAATGATCGTCGCCTTCTCCGCGATCGACATCGGTGGTATTACCAGGGCGTTGGCGCCGTCGGCAATGCGCGCCGCTCGCTCGCGCTCGGCATCATCTCCCCAAGGCAACACAACCTGATAACCCGCACCGTTTGCGAGAGACGTTAGCTGTCGCCAATAATGCTCCGGCCATACTTTCGATTGCCACGCGGTGCTATGCACAAAAACCAGGTAGGGTCCGGCGAACGTGAGTTCCATTTTTGGTAAGCGCGAACGATCGATGCCGTACTCGATGTCATTTTCGGAATAGGAATACGACAAAGTCCTGGAGAGTAACTGGCGCATTCGTTGAATTGAATGCTGTCCCCTGGGCACGGTGAAGCGTTTCGAGTAAGCGAAGTGGGCGCCCCATTCGTGGACCGATTGTCCGGTGTAGCCAAGTAACCGCCCTTTCGCGAGACGGCTAATCATCGCGCTCTTCCACTCTCCCTGAAGGTCGACCACAAAATCATACCGGCGCCCGCGCAATTGCTTTAGAAAAGAGCGCAACTCGTCGCCACGAATGGCCCTGCCTGGATTATTACCCCATCGCCTCAGTGGAGCAGCAAGGACGTTTTCTACGTGTGAATGCCAGGCGGGTATTTGCGCGAAGGATTCGTCAACGGCCCAATCGAAACGGATCTGCGGAAAAGCCCTCGATGCATCGGTGAGGGCTGGGAGCGTCTGCACGAGATCTCCCATCGAAGTCAGGCGGACTATAAGGACGCGCATTAGTAGGTGTCGGATGCCAGATGTCAGATGTCGGGTGTCAGATGTTGATACCCGGCGAAGGGTACGTTAGCGCGCGGGATGATTCGTGACAAGGCAGCAGGAGGTAGTGGGTCAGTTTGTTGCCCGACATGCTTGAGCTTGTCGTTGCGTCACCACAAACTGAAGTGGGACTTATATACTTAACGCGACAATCCCACTGAAGTTTGTCGGACCTAACCGCTTGCGGTTCTGATTGGTCACCTGCTATTAGGTCTGACTCAATTCCGCACAAACCGACCGACTCTCTACTCTCTGAAACGCACTGTTCTCATCCACCGTTCCTTACCAAAACGAATCGCCCCGCTCGTTTGGTCAGTCGGTAATTCTAAGTTGGTCTTTATTGGCCAAGATGGCATAGTCATTGCTCTTTATCTCGCCGCAACTCGTCAGATGAGGGCTGCGAATCTTGATAACTAAAATCCCATCTGATGATGAAGGAGGAGATGATGAAATTTCCCAATAGTGCAGTGCTCGCTCTGGTGGCCTTGGTGCTAGCCTTTCTGGCCATTCTCGAATTTGTGCGAGCGGGAACGGCATTGAGTCTCGCGATCATTCTCTTGTCGCTTGCCTTCCTCTTGCCGAGCGTTCCGGGCTTGAGGAACCGCGAGCGATGGTAGTAAGTCTTACAACAGAGGAAATTGGTATGACCGAATCACCCGATAAGGAAGCGTGGCGACCCGACGAGCGTCCGGACCAGTCACCGACACACCCTTACGATCCGATGAATCCGGATGGGCCCAGGCGTGATCCGATTCCGCTGCCGCCGGACCAGGAACGGCCGCCCGTTCCCGGCCAAGAGCCAACCGATCAGTTGCCCGTGGGAGATCCTCCCCTGAAAGAGCCTGTACGCCTGGCTTAGTCCAAAGCACCCTCGCTTGCACCGGCGCATCGTTACTTACCTGATCATTGGCGCACAGCCGGCAAGGTAAAATCATGCGGCTGTCGCCACTGTTTTTTCTCGTATCCTGGGGCTACGGAATCTTTCAATTCTTCCGTCGCCTTGGTCCGCTTGGCCTACTACTCCTAGGCGCGCTCGATTCTTCTTTTCTCTTTCTTCCGTTTGGAAACGATCTATTGCTGATTGCGCTCGTCAGCGCCGAACGCGGTGGCTACAAATGGATACTCTACGTGCTGATGTCGGCGTTGGGTTCGGTTCTCGGTGTACTGATGGTTGACCTGCTGATGCGAAAAGCGGGCGAGGAGGGATTAAAAAAGTTCGTCAAGCCCAGGCGGATTGCCAAGCTGAAAAGGAAGATTGAGAAGAATGCAGGCTGGGCGGTTTTCGTTGCGACGCTGCTGCCGCCGCCATTTCCATTCACACCCGTAGTGATGGCAGCGTCAGCTCTACAGTGCTCGCGAAACAAGCTGTTCGTTTCCGTCTTTGTAGGACGGCTGCTGCGGTACACCACCGAAGCTCTGCTGGCAATCTACTTCGGGCGAAGGTTGGTCCGCATCATGGACTCGCCGGTGATGGAGTACTTTGTCTATGGATTCATCGCGACTGCCGTGATTGGGAGCACACTTTCTATTATGAAGTGGGTTAGTAGCCGGCGAGATGGTGTAAGACAACGGGGCGAAGAAGTTGCGCCCGCTAAGTAAAGCGCTCGTTCAATAGACAGAACTTTTGGAGTGCGGCGCCTGGACACCGCACTCCAAAGTCCGCCCGACTCGGGGGGGACTACGCTCCGCCGCCGCCGTGCGCTGCTGCTGCACGCCGATCCATCTCTTCCGGCGAAATGTCTTCCTTATGTGTGGCTACGGTCCAGCAGTGACCAAAGGGATCAATTAGGGTCCCGGAACGATCGCCATAGAACTGGTCTTGTAACGGCTTCAACTCTTTACCGCCCGCTGCGAGTGCCTGCGGGTAGATGGAATCAACGTCGTCGACGTAAATCATTAGACCAACCGGGGAACTACCGAGCGTGGTTGGACTAACGAATCCCATTTCCGGATGTTCATCCGCCAGCATGAAGGGCGAATCTCCGATCTTCATCTCGGCATGGCCCAACTTGCCATCTGGTCCGCCAATGCGAAAGAGTTCTACTGCGCCAAACGCTTTCTTGTAGTACTCCATTGCCTCAGCAGCTCCCTTGATAATCAGATAAGGTGTCAGCGAGTGGTAACCATCGGGAATAGGCTTTACTGAACTGGACATAATCATTCTCCTTTTTCGGCCTGCAGTTTCTTGATGTCTTCAAGCAGTACTTGTTCGTGTCCCTGCGGGTTAACTTTTTCGTAGACCCTGCGCACGGCCCCATTGGGGTCTATTACAAAACTCGAGCGCTCCCAGAATTTCATTCCCTGCCATTCCGATTGGCCAAGACTGAGCGCTTTCATGAGTGTGGCATCAGTATCAGCGAGCAGATCAATTTCAAAGCTGAACTTATTGCAGAAATCCTTATGTGATTGAACATCGTCCTGGCTCACGCCAACGACTGAGATGCCGGCCTGGTCAAACTCCTCTTTGCTAGCCGTGAAAGACTTGCCCTGGACCGTGCAACCAGGGGTGTCGTCCTTCGGATAGAAATAAACCACCAGCCACTTATTGGCGTAATCCGACAACTTGACGATGCGCCCGTCCTGATTAGGAAGCGCGAAAGCGGGAAACTGAGTTCCAGTTTCAATCATATAGGTCTTGTCCTTTCCGATTCGGGTTGGGAGCATTATCAAGTTTCAAGTTTCCAGTTTCAAGTTCCTGGTTGCCATCAAGTTCCTAATCTCGTTTTCAAGGCCCGATTTCGCCTCAATTCACGGTCTCCAGAATCGATTTCCAGGTAATACGCACGTGTATTAAGACGTGAAACCAGAGAGCTGAAACTAACCAGAAACCAAAAACTGGAGACAGGAAAATCGAAACTTCGCTCTTAGGACCGCAACTTCGATCTCTGGGCCTTTGCTGCTAAACTCCATCGACAATCCTATCGCCCGAGGTGGAACATGCCTGAACAACGTGGTAAGCAAGCAACCGAAGAGGTGAAATCTGAGTGGATCCGCGCCTATGAAATCTATCAAACGGCGCCCGGCGACCGATTTGACAAGAAAAACGATCGCACCAAGAGAATCGATCACGTTGCCGAGATCATGAACCTGACGCGGAAACAAGCAAAACGTCGCGTGAGAAACTACGAGGCCTGGCAACGAAATATCAAAAAAGGCCTGGTGTCTCCTTAGGTCAACAATTCCAGTAGGATCGAAAGCAGCCGTTCTCACCTCGGCTGCGTCTTACTATGTGATCGAGACCACGACATTCGGTATCTCCCGGGAACCATAGACGACTCTCTCCAGTACACAGTCGAAGCAAACCCGATCTCGAGAGGAAAATTCATGAAGATTCTGACTGGCAGCCTACTTTTGGCGCTGATGCTCGGTGCTCCAATCACTCGTGCGCAAGACACCGCGTCAACGGAAGCAGCAACACAAACGGAAGAGCAGAAGAAGGCCAAGGAAGAGAGCCGGCAAAAAGCCTACGCGCTTCTCGATCAGGTGATCAGCGACGCCCAATTGCTGCGACTTTCAGAGAATCGTGTTCGCGTTCAAACCAGCGTCGCCGATCTGCTCTGGACCGAAAACGAAGGGCGTGCACGGTCTTTATTTGGCCTGGCTGCCGATAGCATTGCCGAAATGCAGCGGGCAAGCGAGTCGGCCGAACAACAACGTACTGATCCAAACCAAAACCCTAACAGATTCATCGGTGGTAATTTCGATCGCGTAACTCCTCAGCTACGCCAGGAACTAATCCTGACCGTCGCCAGGTATGACGCCGCGCTCGCTTATCAACTACTAGCCGTCACACGGCCCGCAACGCCCGTCACCACCACAACTCAGCGATCTCGCGAAGGTGGCAGTGACCTTGAACAGCGCTTGCTGGCCCAGGTTGCCGCTTTGGATCCTAAGCTCGCGTTGCAGAATGCCGAGCAGTATCTGGAAAAGGGCGAATACCCACGCGCGCTGGCGCAGGTCCTAAGCGAATTACACCGAAAAGATAAGGAAGCCGCACAGAGCCTGGAAGGCAAGTTGATGAAAAAGCTGCGGTCGGCCAATCTCCTGAATAGCAACGACGTGTCTTCGCTCGTTTTCAGCCTGTTGCAACCAGGGCCGAGGCTATCGGACGCAAAGACTGAGTCACCGGCTGCCGCTCAGTCACAAGTGTTGTCACCGGCGGCTTATCAGGAGTTGCTTGGTCTGATGATTGATGCCGCTCTGAAGGCCACTCCGCCGGCGAATAGCCAGCCCATTAATCAAAGGGGCCGAGGCCGGGGTAACGCCGGCGGCTCTGGCCGTTTCCCGCAGAACGAGATGACACCGGCTCAGATTGAACAGGTCAACGCGCGCCGGTTGATTTCCACAGTACGCATTCTACTTCCCCAAATCGAACAGCATCTGCCGACTCGGGTCGTCGCGGTGCGTCAGAAGTTCACTGAGTTTGGCATGCCCGCCGACAGGGATTTCGCGGCGAGGGCCCAGCCGCCCAATCTCATTGAGCAGAATACTTCTGAAAATCTCCTTTCGGCAGCGGCGACTGCTCCGGCGGCCGTGCAGCAAAGGATCTATCAGCAAGCCGCGTTGAAAGCACTGGAGGAAGGCAAGCCCGATCAGGCGCGTCAGATCGCCAACGATCATCTCGATGCCGGCCGGCGCGACGCGATACTGCGCAACGTCGAATTCCGGCAACTTACTGATCAGGCTGAAGCGAGTAATCTGGAACAGGTGCGGGCAAAGCTAGCCGGGCTTTCGAGCGACAAGGAACGCGTAGATTTGCTGGTGCAGCTTTCACACTCAAGCCGGCAAAAAAATCCGGAGCTTGCGCTGAAACTCCTTGATGACGCGCGCCAATTTACAGATCGACGCGCAACAAGTTACCAGCAGCTCGAGCAACAACTCGCAGTTGCCTCAGCTTTCCGCGGTCTCGACGACGTGCGAAGTTTTGAAGTGCTCGAGCCAGGGATAAACCAATTAAACGAACTGCTGTCTGCTGCCGCTGTGCTGAGTGGGTTTGAAGTCAACGTATTCCGAGGCGGCGAAATGGCGATGCAAGGCGGCAATGGCCTGACGGACATGGTGAAAAGGTACAGTCAGGAAATTGCCAGGCTGGCCGACACTGACTTTGAACGAGCGCAGACGCTGGCAAACAGATTTCAATTTACCGAATCGCGGATTGTCGCCAGGATGGCTATTACCCGTGCATTGCTAGGTGCGCCGCAGACTGGAATCGAGACCCGGTTGAGAGGCCGAGGTGGCAGAGGTGGATTTAACCGAAGCCAGTAACGAGCGAGCTCGAACCTCAGGTTTGAAAAGTTCACAATCGGCGAAGCTGCAATATCCGTTGTCGCAGCGATCTCACATACGCTTCCCTGGTGTGCTCATCATAGTTGGCTGCCCTGAATGCATCGCGCAACTGTACGTCACTCAACTGCGAGAGTAACGATCCGATCCAGCGAGCATGTGACACTGGGATGCCGCGCATGGCCTTCTCTTTTTTGACCTGGCTCAAATAGTAAGGTGGGTAAAGCACGCTAAGATGCCCCAACTTCGTCGGACGCGTATCGTAATCAAATTCAACCGCACCATCTTCCACGCCCATTACGAATCGAGTCGAAAGAAAGTCTTCCAGATTATTCTTCGTGCGAGTACCGCCGAGCCCACCTGATTTTCCCAGGGTCGCTCCCAGGTCGGTAACGTAATAACGAGCTTCCTTCGATGAGCGCGGCTGGATAATGCGATTGTTCTCCTTGCGAGCATCGAAGTTGTTCAGCAGGATCATCAGTACCTTGAGCCCACTCAACTCGCGAGTCCCTTTGAACGGATTGTCCTGCCAGTCCCAGGTCGAACCCTTTTTGACGCGCGCGCGCTTCGGTTCGAATCTCGCCCCAACGACAACTCCGCCCTCCGTAACAAACTCCCTACCTCGAGATAGTTTGGGTAAGTTTTCGATCTGCGCCTGCGGAAAGTAGTAGGCCTCTTCGGCAAAGTAGCCGACGGACCACACCAGCCGAGTGGAAACCGTTTCCGCCTGTGCTTCGTCGCCGAGTTTTACACCCCAAGTCACGCCACGAGCATCTTTCACATCGAACTTGGGAGATTCGCCATCCTTGTCCTCTTCAATGAAAGTGAACGGCGCCGCTGGCGCCAGGCCGGGCGCCCCTGCGCCGTAGAACAGGTTCCGTCGCGTGATGGCACCGGGATTGCGCCACAGTACTGATCTGGTCCTCTCGGCTTTGGGATTCTTGCGCTGTTCCCTGGCTTCGATCTCAACCCACCCAAGCCCCGAAACTAAAACAAACATGCCCAGCAGGACAATTCTTTTTCGGATTTGCATCTTCACCTTCGGTTCTGATGTGCGTTTCAATTCTTATGTGCGTTCAATTGATCAAGAGAGTCGGTGTACGCGAAAAGGTACCAGTCTGGTTTTCGCAATGCTTTCCCCGTGCCGCACGTTTAAATCTTCTGTATGCGTGATAGTTTCTGCCATTGGCAGGGGTTCTGCTGGGATAGATCGTATTAACCCGATACATCCCGGGCCGCTAAAAAAGTACAGCCAAGAGCGGTTGTCACTTCTCGGCGCAGGCGTAAACACCTCCCACTGCGGGTGTGCCATTTGGGCACCTGCTGGCACCGTGCTTGCACCCTTTGAAAGTGATGAAATACAACATGGGAATACTCGCAGTCATCGCTTTGGTATTGATTGTTACGCCTTCTCCGGCCGGTTTAGTGCAGGGGAACGTTGATCGCTTAGCCCAGACGCAAAACGCAGTTCTGATCGAAGAGCAGAAGAAACTCGTCAAAGCCTTCGACAGTCACATTAAGGATTACCTGAGACAAAGAGATCGGGTGAGAAAGAAACTGCCAAAGCTTTCAAAGGACGCGACCGCCGAACAAATTCACGCCTATCAGGTTTCGTTTGTTGAGGCGTTGCGCGCGATGAGAGCGGGAACCAAACCAGGTTATATGTTCCAGCCTGCGTTTGCGGATCATATTCGTGCGATCATCAAAGACGAATTCAAGGGGACTGAACGAGTGGAGTTGCGCCAGGAGGTCCTCGAAGCCGACACCAAGGGCGTGCCTCTTCGTGTAAACTACCCCTACCCGGATAACAAAGAACTGACTCAGATTCCACCGACGCTTTTGTTGAGGTTGCCGCAGCTGCCAAAGGAAGTTAAGTATCGTTTCGTCGGCACGAATATGCTGCTGGTTGACACCGACAATTCACTAATAGTGGATTACATGACAAAGGCCCTCCCATAAACACTATCCCCTGGAGACTGGTTTTATGAAACGCTTTCCTGCACTGATTCTTGCACTCTTATTTTTCGTTCTTGGTGGTCTCCACACTCACGTCGCTGCACAGGCACTGAAGGACGGCAACGCCAAAGGAGCGCATGCTGCGGCGCCCGCGCTTAAGATCACTCTTCCGCGAAAAGACGGATCCGTACGTTTCCTCGCCATCGGTGACACCGGCACAGGTAGCAACAAGCAGCAGGAGCTGGCTGATGTGATGCTGCGATCGCATGCTGCCTTTCCGTTTGAGACGGTGTTGTTGATGGGCGACAACATGTACGGCGGCGAAGGACCGAAAGATTATCTGAATAAGTTCGAGAATATCTATCGACCCTTGATAGATCAGAAGGTGAAGTTCTACGCGACGCTCGGCAATCATGACGAGCCGGCGCAACGTTTTTACGAACACTTCAACATGGGTGGAAAAGAATATTACCGGTTCACGCGAGGAAGTGTTGCCTTTTATTCCCTGAATAGTAATTACATGGACAAGAAACAGGTGGAGTGGCTGAATAGCGAACTAAGCAAGGATACCTCGAAGTGGAAAATTGCTTTCATGCATCATCCGCCCTACTCGTCAGGTGGAAAGCACGGCTCGGATAAGAGCCTTCGAAAGGTCGTTGAACCAATCTTTCTCAAGCACGGCGTGAATGTGGTACTGACCGGTCACGATCACTTTTATGAGCGGGTGAAACCTCAGAAAGGAATTTACTATTTCGTGACCGGGGCTGGAGGAAAGTTGCGATCCGGCGATGTAATGAAGAACTCACCGCTGACGGACAAGGCGTTCGATAAAGACATGTCCTTCATGTTGATCGAGATCGCGGACGACCAGATGTACTTCCAGGTGCTGTCGCGGACCGGAACCACCGTGGATGTTGGGGTGCTACCGCTCCCGAAGAAAGCATAGTCCTGGTTTCGGGAAGATGAGGGGGATGCATAGTTGATTCATCATTGAGACTTCTGGAACCCCAGGTACTGACCTCAAAAAAATTAGTAGACCAAGATCTTACGCCCCCGTCTCCACTCCCGAATTCCTGAGCCTTCTTGTCCAATTCACCAGTGCTTCCAAAAGTTCCGCGATCAACTTTCGAGAGGTCTCGTTCGTTAGCTTCCCATCCTTGTCAAAAGCCTTATGTGCATTACTAATCATCACCTCAGGTTGGTTGACCGGATACATGTCCAGAAACACGAAACACTGTCGCAAGTGGTATTGAGCTCGGGCCGTTCCCAGGGCGCCCACTGAAGCTCCCATTATCGCCACCGGCTTTCCCGTCCACGCGCTGTCACCATATGGACGAGAGGCCCAGTCGATCGCATTCTTCAGCATCCCTGGAATCGAATAGTTATATTCCGGAGTGACAATCAGAATGGCACCCGCCGCGCGCACTTGCTCCTTCAGGTCCGTTACTTTCGCCGGCGGCTGAGATTCATCATCCTGGTTAAAGACAGGAATGCCATTCAAGTCAAAAGTGTCTAAGCGCGCGCCATCGGGGACGAGTTCCTGAGCTGCGCGCAATGCAGCACGGTTGAAAGAGGCCTCGCGCAGGCTGCCGGCGATGCCGAGTATCACCATTGAGTCGTTCATAATCTGCTCCCTGTCATAAACTCGAATTCAACGAAGGAAAGAGGTTGGATTTCTTGAATCTCAGAAGTGACACGTTGCGGTTACGAATCTTACTGAATCGAGCCTAGACCGCATGAAATCACGACGTGCTGACAATTATGAAGCCTACGCCGCTTGAGTTCAGAACAACGGCCCGGTCCGCAACCGGCTGCTCCCGTTCTGATTCTGCCGATCGCTACCGTGGTCGTGCTGAGGTCACCAGCAGCCCGTGCCTCTGAAGAGTTCAAATTCCCACCGCTCATAACCTTTGCCAGTGTGTCTTGCGAACATTAGAATTACTCACCGCTCTCCCTCTCAAGGTCACAAGTCTCATGTCACAGATCTCAGGTTTCAAGTCCCAAGTCTCGAGTCCCAAGCCACCCTACCAAATCGAATTAACGCTGCACCATCTCGTGCGACAGTTTAAAAAGGCACTGCCTAAGTTCTTTGAAAAGCGGGGATTTTGTTCTTCGGTATCCGACTTGCCACGCGATCTAGTGGAGGTCTAAAGAATGAAATCTATGCAGTTGAAGAACCGAATCGGGGGACTGCTCCTGACATTTTCCGTGCTTCTTGGCATCGGTCTAATCTCCAGCTCAACCGTTCAAGCGCAGTGGCGGCGCAGCGATGACAATCGAAGAGAGCGGCGCGCACGCGATTACCGTCGTGATCGCGACCGCAATCGGGATTATCGGCGCGACGATCGTTACCGGAACAATCGTTCCCGCAACGATGGCTACTACGGTGGCCGTGGCGGCTATGGAAATTATGGAAATGCCTACCAGGTCGCACAGCGTCAGGGGTATCAGCAGGGTCTATACACGGGCGGGAGTGATGCTCAGCGGCGCCAGAGTTACAACCCGCAGAGATCTCGCTACTACAAGAACCCACCCAACAACTACGGCAACCAATACGACCAAGCCTATCGCAGTGGTTTCCTACAGGGTTATCGTGAGGGTTACCAGCGCAATGGCGGTTATTACGGAAACCGAGGCACTTACGGAAACCGTACTCCAAACGGTATCCGGTGGCCCTGGTAAATCGAGATCTCTGATCTCATATCTCAGATTTCAGACATGAGATTTGAGATTTCAACAATTACAAATGACAAAGCCGCGGCACGTTGGGTGACGCGGCTTTTCAATGTTGCTGTTGAGGATCGCTACCTGGCGATGACCTCCGCGGCGAGAAACTTTTCAAACACTTCCCTCGGCCAGCGACGGTGGTTGTGGCCCTCACGGATCGTGGCTAACTGCACTTGCAGAAAATCCTCAGTAGTAATCTGAGGGAAGTGTTGTTTGCTTCCCTGCGGCGCCTCGGCCAGCCAACCATAAAAAGATCGGTCCAGGACGTAGGAATTCGTTTGACAACTTTGCCCAGGCGCTTGGGAATCGGTCGCGAGCGGCTTTTTAAGTGATAGTTCTCTCATAGGTCTCCTTACCGTGGGGAAAGCACCAATGGTAAGAGGATTCCACAATTTTACGTTCCGGGTGCCCGTGGTCTTCTCAATTGTCCGGTCTTTGGACTTTATTGGACGTACGTCAACCGTTTACGGATTCTGTTTGTAGCTCCCGTGGCGGCGGCCGCCTTAGTTTGGCTTTTCTCAATCGCCTAAATTCCTTTTGAAGTTTGTCCAGTTCGTCGTCGGTGAGGTTCTCGAGATCCACGAGATGAGTACGCGCGCCTTCTACTCCTCTAATCAATTCATCGAGCTTCAAATGGATCGCCTTAGCATCGCGGTTCTGCGTGTTCTGAATTAAGAACACCGCCAGGTATGTCAGCA
This sequence comes from Pyrinomonadaceae bacterium, assembly GCA_041742785.1. GTDB lineage: Bacteria > Acidobacteriota > Blastocatellia > Pyrinomonadales > Pyrinomonadaceae > PSRF01. The sequence continues at coordinate 69,354 of JBGTOA010000055.1, forward strand.
CTGTTGTGCCGGTGTTTACGATTAATTGCCACGTATCGGAATAATTAAAAAATGGACCTGAGAACAACCAGATTAAGATCAAGAAAATATTAGCCGTGAACATCCACGACGAGCCCAACTCTTTTGAGGCGACAATTGAAAACTTTCGAAACCACTCATTCATTTACGCTTCTCCTTGGTTGCCTGCTTTTCGCCTGCTCGACGACCAGGCCACCCGGCCTTGTGTAACGTCGACCCAATCGTCATAGCCCGCCGGAACCGAGTCTCAAAAACTAAGGTGCTCTCGAGTCGTGGTAGTGGGCCAAAATTGACCCCTGGTAGCGGCGCGGTTGCCAGGCGGAGAGAATGGACTGAGGGTTTCGCAAAAAACAGGACAGCCCGCCCGCCAAACGGACCAGCTGCCCCATCTTTGTGACCACTCTTGCTAATTCACAGCTACCCCTCCCAGTACCGACCTACTTTGAAGGCGCACTGGGCGCACTGATATTCACATCGACCTTCTTATTTCCACTGAATATGCGACCGCCAAAAACGAGCAGCACGGCCACGACAATCACCACGAATATTACAAGCACGGCAACCACGCCGGCGCTGCCACCGCCTCCATCACCATCTGCCATGATTAGTGTCTCCTTTCGATTAATATTCTCGCTCTAAGCCGCGGTCGTCTCACCGCCTAACAACGTCAGAATCTCCCCTGTCACGTAACTCGAATCTGCTTCGGATGCGAAGAACACGAATGCCGGGGCTATCTCTTCGGGCTGCGCCGGTCGCTTCATCGGCGTGTCGGCGCCAAACTTTGCCACTTCCTTCGCCGGCTTATCAGATGGATTGAGCGGCGTCCACACGGGACCTGGAGACACACAGTTCACGCGGATGCCTTTCTCGACGAGGTTCTGCGCCAACGATTTTGTGAACGCGTGAATCGCACCCTTGGTCGCCGAATAGTCGAGCAGTTTCTTGCTGCCTTCTAATCCTGTAATCGAACCAGTATTTACGATCGCGCTCCCTTCCTTAAGGTGGGGTAGCGCTGCTTTAGTCATATGAAAGTAGCCGTAGATGTTCGTTTTGAAGGTGCGGTCCCACTGCTCGTCGGTGATGTCCTCCAAGCCCTTCTGGTGCTGCTGGAAAGCTGCGTTATTCACCAGGATGTCGAGCTTGCCGAGCTTCGAGATCGTCTGGCGCACAGCCTTCCTGCTGAACTCGCTTTCCTGAATGTCGCCGGCGATTAGCAAAGCCCTTTGACCCTCAGCCTCGATTGCGTCCCTGGTCTCTGCGGCATCCGACTGCTCTTCCGGCAGATACGTTATCGCAACATCGGCCCCTTCTCTCGCAAACATGACGGCCACAGCGCGTCCAATGCCAGAGTCACCACCGGTAATCAAAGCAACCTTCTTTTCTAGTTTGCCCGCCGCTCGATAGAGAGGCGCTTCGTACCGCGGGCGTGGGGTGAGTTTCGATTCGATTCCAGGTTTTGCTTGATGCTGTTCCGGCATCGGCGATTTTGGTTCGCGAACCTTCGTGACCTCCCTGCTTCCCGAACTACGGGTTACGGTCTTGCGCGAAGTGGTTGCGCGTCTGCGAACCCGTGGTGTTCGTTCAGAGGAGCCCTTTTTTGGACTAGTACTCGCCATCGCTCTTCCCTTACTCCTATCGGTCGCTTTGCTCTCTCTCCGTAAATTTGTACTGAGGAGATTCTCTTGACTGCTATTTCCTTCCTTGAAGCCGGCGCAATGCCTGTTTGCAATTGCTGAGCCTTAGCAATTGCTGAGCCCTGACCGCGATACGCAACGCTATGACCCTAAAATGGGCCTTTAGCTAAAAGTAAAGCACTGGGTTCTGCTGAACCTTCAAATCCTAAAGTGACAGGCAGAGCGCTTGAAAGAAAGTGGCACCACGGTTGCCCTGCGGCCTCGTGGAGGGCGCTTCCCAGGCAGAAGGTGATCTGTAAATAAACAATTGCAAGCGAACTGTACAGGAAAGCTACACTAAGTTTGGAGGAGCAAATGGCTAAAAAAACCGCAGAGAGTCATCGCGAACTAATCGATACCGGACAAGATAAGCGCTTCGTAAGGCGTGATGAGAAGGGCCAATTCGAAGATGTCACGGATGTGGGAAAATCGCCGGCTCAGGATCGCAAACAGCACGCGAAGAAGGTCGTACCTTCAGGGCAAGGTGACCGAGGTGATCAGAAGAAGCGTTAGTTGACGGAGGCCTAGGCGGCTTGCGGTGTTCCGCGGCCGCCACCCTCGCGCCTTTGATTTCTGACTTTTTGAAAATACCGATCCAGCATTCGGGCATAACAAATCAAACACATCTGCTCGGAGTGGTTGTCCGGGTCAATCCTGATGAAAGCACCACACCACGAACAATTGATCTGGAATTGCTCGCCACTTTGATCACGCTTTTTTCTCTTTATGGGATACACAACTATTACCCGTTGCTTGAAGTCGCTTCGACTAAGAGGCGACTTCTTCTTGTGTTTCAAAGGTAGACGACTGACTTACACACCTACCGAGACTATCAATTCCCGTTCCGACAAAACGCAATGACCAGAATCGAACGTTTACAAACAACTGGGATCCTGAGATCAGGGACGCCCGCCCGGGGTTTCAAATTTCGGAAGGCCGCTGGTGGGAAAGTAACCGCGGCAGACCTGCAGCGAATAGATAAACTGCGAATCCCTCCGGCATGGACTGACGTTGCGGTCAATAGCGCCCCGTTGGGAATGCTTCAGGCGGTTGGCAAGGATGCCGCTGGTCGCTGGCAATACCTCTACCATGAAAATCACACTCGCAATCAGGAGCATAAAAAGTTCAAACGGCTGGTCAAGTTTGCAGCCGGTCTGCCCAGCATGAGGGCGACGGTCAAGCGTCATTTGCGCCAGCCGGGAATTGATCGAGAGAGAGTAATGGGAGCGGTCCTGCGAATCTTACTTACCTGCTTTATGCGGCCTGGAAGTCAGGTTTACGCGAGCGAGAATGGCAGCTATGGCATCGCGACCCTGAAAACAAAGCATGTAAAGGTAAAAGGCGACACCGTCGAATTTGATTTCCCAGGCAAGTCCGGCGTGCAGCAGCAGCGAACACTTAAGGACGCACAAGTCGCAAAGGTTATTAGGGCGCTACTTAAAGTTCCAGGCCGTGACGTATTCCAGTATCGCAATGGTGATGGCGAATTGGTGAACGTGACCAGCAGGCACATTAACGAATACATCAAGGAACAGATGGGCGCCAGGTTTAGCGCGAAGGATTTCCGCACGTGGGCCGGAACGCTTATCTGTGCCAGCGCCCTTGCCCGCGAAGGCACCGAGGTGGTTGAGAAGCCCACGGTTCGCAAGAGGAAAGTCGTCGCCGCAATCAAGGAAACTGCTGAAGTTCTCGGAAATACTCCAGCGGTCTGCCGGAGCTCGTACGTCTCACCAGCCATCATCGATGAATTTCAAAAGGGAAAGATCATCGACAACTACTTTGATTCATTCGACGACTTCATCGCCTACCAGGGAAAAAAACTGCACCCTGCCGAAGAGTCACTTCTGAAGTTCCTCAAGAGGCGGGCCGGCGCCTGAAACACCTGGGACACGATTTAGCTCTGAGCTCAAGGATGGCACCCGGATTGCCCGCGACATCTGTGTCAATATTTTCTGTTCGATAAGAATGCAGGCCGAAGTCTTGAAGCACACAGGCGGCGGCGGGTTGTACAGGCAGTGCTGAGTATCACCCACGGGCAAATTCAGCAACAGCCTGTCGTTAACATGCTCAACCTTAATCTGCCACTGCAGCGAACAGCGGCAATTTCAAATGGGGAGAACAACATGAACGCCTTTGAATCACTTAAATCAGATCACGAGCGAGTCGCGGGAATTATGGAGAAGATCGACGCAACAACCGAGCGCGCCCTTAAGACTCGCGAAGAACTCTTCGCTCAGTTGAAAGGCGAACTGGATCTTCACGCTGAAATCGAGGAGCAGATCTTCTATCCGGCGATCGAGGAAGCCGAAGAGACTCGCGAGATCACGCTTGAAGCGTACGAAGAACACAACCTGGTGAAGCAATTGCTTGCCGAGTTGGAAGCCGAACCTAAAGACGATGAGAAGTGGACAGCCAAGTTCACCGTGCTGAAAGAAAATGTCGAGCACCACGTTGAAGAAGAAGAGGGCGAGATGTTCAAGAAGGCCCGGAAGGTTCTGAGTCAGGATGAGGCCGAAGAGTTGGGCGCCCAACTGGAAGAGGCCAAGCGACAGGGTAAGAGTTCGGCTGCCTCTGCCCGCTAGCGGCATCTAAACGGGTTGAAACGAGGAGGAGTTTATGGAAGGCCCTTTACGAGGAATACTCGCCGGAGCGGCGGCATGGAAATTTGGTGGTGGGTGTATCTCCACCATTTTGATATTCATCATTGTGTTTTGGGCGCTGGGCTATGTGAACTGTTGAGGACGCATCCACAAATTAAGCAGATTTCGCAGATTAGAGAGAATTAGGCTGTACCTACTTTGAAGGCCAACTGTAATCCGGTGCATCTGCGGGTGCTTCTGTTACTGCTCCCAGTCCGTGTGAATAAAACCCGACTCGGGCTTGTCGGAACGCTCATAAGTATGCGCGCCGAAGAAGTCCCTTTGAGCTTGCGTCAGATTTAGCGGAAGCCTGGCAGCGCGGAGAGTGTCAAAGTAGCTAAGGCTTTAAGACATTGCTAGGACGGGCACACCGTGTTGCTGGGCTAAAGCTATGGCAGAGCGCCACTGGCGCTGAGCTTTATTAATGTGGCCAGCGAGTGCGGATCAAGTAGTAGGTGCTGCAAATCTCTCTGACGCGTAAAAGCGTCTTCGATGCGCTGAGAACACGCGCGCGGATTATGCAGCCACCCTGCCAGACACGTGCGATGTCGCCGAGACCCAGGTTTCAGTTCCATTTCCGGGAGCCCGCTTCGAGTAGGTTCCTTCCCTGCGCAAGCTCGCAACCCCTTCTTAGCGGACATCGTGCGACCGACAATCGCCGCATGTATTGTCGGAATAGGAACATCTAACTCAAGCGCGGTCAGGCTTGTCCATCGACCCGTGCCTTTCTGTCCGGCCGTATCCCTAATGGAGATCGACTAGTGGCTTGCCGGTGTTGCGATCCACGACGCGTAGAATCTTTGCCGTGATTTGAATTAACGTTTCTCCTTCGTCACATCTTTTGGTGTGTGCGTTCTATCTCCTAACCAGCGCTGCAACGAATAATTTCTGCAAACTCTTCATTCCCGCAAGCGCGTTGCGCCCCAGGTCGACGCGAATCGCCCGGCGACCTCTTAACGACAGCGCTTCAAAGTCGCCCAACGCTTGTGCTTGTTTCAACACACTGAATCCGTACGACTCGCCAGGTATAGCCAGATCAACCTCATCGGGCGCCGTAATCTGAACAAATACTCCCGTGTCCGGGCCTCCCTTATGGAACTGGCCGGTCGAATGCAGAAATCGTGGGCCATACCCGCTGGTCGTTGCGCAATGCGTGCTGTCTCGCAAGAGCGTTCGAATCGAAGTTAGCGCAGCGTCTAACTCAGGCGTTTCCTCGACGTAGTTCAGAAACGCAAAATAGTCTCCAGGTTCGGCGCTCGCGATGTGCATGCGCAAAACGTCGAGCACCTTCTCAGACGATAACGACTCCCGGGTACGACTCGAAGCATAGATAGTGAGTATCACATCAGCCGCCACGGGGGACTGCTCAGGCAATCGGCCCTTCTCAACGAAGGCTTGTAGCAGCTTCCTCGTCGCATCCTTGGACTCTTGCACGTTTGGTTGATCGAAGGGATTGATGCCGAGTCGCCAACCAGCGAATGCCGTTGCAAACTCCCAAAGGAAAAACTCTGCACCGAGATCATAAAGGTCTGGGATCAACCGCCGCACTGACGGATAGCCTGCGTGCTCGAGTGCGCTCAATTCGTTCTGCTCTAAGTGAGCGATTGATACGAACAGACGGTCCTCACCGTACACCTCAGGAGGGCCAAGTGGCTCGCCGCAGACGGGCAGAACACCCTTCCCTTCCTTGCCGGTGCTTTCAGCCACCAACTGCTCAATCCAAAGAGCAAGGCTGGCAATGCCCGGCGCTGTCATCACAGTCAGTTTGTCACGTCCGGCGCTGGCGCATTCACCGATTGCTGCGCCAAGCAAAGCACCAGGGTTTTCGCCGATCGGAACTTCTGGACCACAGGCTTTAGCCATCGCGCGCGCCCTGGTCAGCAACCGGCCTACGTCCAGTCCCATCAGCGCGGCGGGCACCATCCCAAAATAGGAGAGTGCAGAGTAGCGTCCACCGATAGCCGGTTGGTTCAGAAAAACTCGCCGAAAATTTTTCTCTCGAGCCTCTGCCAATAGCGGCGACCCAGGATCCGTGATCAGAACAAACGAGTCGCCTGCCGCTGAGCTGTGTTGCGCCACCTGGTCGTACCAGTATTTGTAAAAGCAAAGTGGCTCGGTCGTCGTGCCTGACTTGGACGCGATAACAAACAGACAGGCGTCAGTGTCAACCTGTCGTCGAAGTGAAGCGATGTAATCTGGATCCGTGGAGTCGAGCACCAGCAACTGGGGAAAACCTGCCTGACGTCCGAAGGTCTTCGCCAGCACTTCCGGACACAGGGAAGAACCACCCATGCCGCAAACCATCACCTGTTTAAACTGTTGAGCGACGCTGTGTGAAAACTGTTGCAGCTCATCAACCGCGTTCTCCATCGCTTCCGGAACCGTTAGCCAGCCTAGCGAGTCTCGAATGACCGCCTGCTGACTCTCGCCGTCGGCCCACAGCGAAGTATCCCCCTTCCAGATGCGACTTATGACCTCATGACTTTCTGCGTCGTTCAGCGCGTTGCGCGCAAGTGCGTCGTACCGATTTAACGAAAGACTTATTGGCTCTGCTGGCATGTGACGGAGCACCACTTTCGAATTAACGATTCCAAGAGCGTCCTCAGTGAGTGCCCCTGTGGTTTATAGAGAACGAGAGTTTAGCATGAGCCTGATCGCAAGCGTTGTAAGTGCGTCGTCGGAAACAAACGGCCTGATCATTTGAACCTATTTTTCCAACGGAGGTCCACACTCTAATAGGATTGAAACGCTACGCGTGCTTTGCATCGCTGCTCAATAGCAATAAACTAAGACCATGGCTAATGAGAAAAAGCGGGCGCTGATAATCGTCGATGTTCAGAATGACTTCTGTCCCGGTGGCACGCTGGCGGTCGCGCGAGGGGATGAGGTTGTCGGGCCCTTGAATCAACTGGCCAGAGAGTTCCTCGAACGCGGCGAGCCTGTTTTCAAGAGCCGCGACTGGCACACACCCACCACAAAACACTTCGCCGATTACGGTGGCACCTGGCCGGTCCACTGTGTGCAGGATACAAAGGGCGCGGAGTTCCATCCGGAGCTCATAGATGATCTGCATATACGCACTGTCTCAAAAGGGCTGGGCGATGAAGACTGCTACTCGGCATTTGACGGGACGGACCTCGCCCTGCAGCTGCAACGACTGGGAGTTGAAGAGTTGTGGGTCGGCGGCCTTGCGACGGACTACTGCGTTAAGAACACCGTGCTCGACGGCTTGAAAGAAGGATTCAAAGTCAAAGCAATTGCAGACTCGATGCGCCCCGTAGAACTAAGGCCGGGAGATGGCGAGCGCGCAATCGAAGAGATGCGAGCCGCCGGCGCGGAAATAGTTTGACGGGGTTTCTAGATGCGAGTTTCGAGTTTCGAGTTTCCAGTTTCGAGCCCCTAAACCCTGAACATTGGTTAGGTCTGAAACTTGAAACTTGAAACTAGAAACTCGAAACTCCTTCCCCAGAACTCAGCACTGTCTTTTATGGGCACCCTAAACTTCGATCGGTATCACGCCGTAATGGGCGACGCGTCTTACAAGGACGCCGCTCGCCTGCATGACCGCCACTTGAGCGAAGCGCAGGCAACCTTCTACGTCACGCAACGCAAACTTCCTTTCGCTCCCTGTCTGGGCCATGAGCGTCTCGTGCGCCTACTCATTGATAGCCAGATTGATCGTCCGCGGCTGCGGTTTTTGGAGCAGGATCGCGCCGGCCTGAAACTCTTCGCGAAGGCAATCGAAGACATGCATTTCGTCGGAGCCATTCGCGCCGTGCGACCCGGTACCATTGTTTTCGCGCATCAGCCCTTCGCAGACATCGCAGGTGCATTTGGATTGACCCAGGCACAGGAGATTAAGTTCGAACACGCCTTCGATCTGCCGATGACGACGGCCAGCACCGCCATGCAGTTTCGCATGGCAGCCGGTGATCGCTGGTTGTCTGACTTTTCTCTGCGGCGAAACGGCGACATCGAACGAGCAGTCGACATCGCTACCTACGCATTTATCGGCGGCTTCAATGACACCTCGAACATGGAGGCGGCACACCGCCTCGACATACCCGCCGTCGGCACCGAGGCTCATTACTGGCAGCAGTCTTACATCGAGTACATGTACGAGCCCGAGATCGAGCCGCGTACCGGCAGACCAAAACACTTTGAGCAGGTTGCTTTCGAACGTTGGCTCGACGCGAATCCCAACGGCACCACGCTGCTACTCGACACCATCGATGTCTACATGGGCGCTGTACACGCTGCGATGGCAGCGACGTCGACAGAAGCGCGGCGGCGGGCTTTCAAAGGATTTCGTGTGGACTCAGGTGACCTCGCTGAGCTGGGCCGATGGTGTCTCAGATTTTTTGAGGCGAATGGGCTGCCGGGGTTGCGTCCGAATCTCACGGGCGATCTTGATGTTGAGAAAGTCCGAGCGATCGTGAACGAGTTTCCAGAGGCGGCAGGTTTCGGCATTGGGACCAAGCTGTCGAGTGAGGTACCCGCGGTGGCCGGCGTGATTTTCAAACAATGCGTGATTGAGGGCCAGCCGACGCTGAAGGCTTCAAACAATCCGGAGAAGACAACGCTTCCCGGAAGACTGCAACTGTTTCGCGGCATTAGTTCCGATGGCGCTTATGCTGGTGATGCAATCGGCCTTGCCGATGAAGACATTGAGATCGACGGCGCGGCAAGAGTCGAGCGGTTGCTGCAGCCGTTCTGGGAGAACGGCCAACATTACGCCATTCCCTCCATTGAGAAGCAGAAGGCATTCGTAGAAGAGCAGCGACAGCGCTTTGCCAATATTGATAATTATCCCTGTCATCTCAGCGACAAATTAAAGCAACTGCGTCACGATCTCAGTGCAGCGATGCGCGCAGACTATTCCGCATGGGAAGAAGTGCTGAAGATGCCGGAACCCGCTGCTGCGAATGTGCTCTCGCACGAACGCTAAATGTCTCGTCCACTCTCAGCTCTTTCTAATCACTTTTCGCGACATCATCGTACGCCACCGATCTCGCTGTTGCGTGACAAGGTGCTGCCTCTCGTGCGTTCCTTTCAATTGTCTGAAGGTTTAGGCGATCAGCGAGGCACCGACCGCCCATTTGTTCGTTTGAATAGGACAGGATAAGCTTTGCGCACGAGGTCACCGTGATACTGGAACCCATTCAAACTCCGTCAGCAAGCACAACCCAACCCGCCTACCCCGCAGCTCGCGCTGTGGCAGATACCGTCGAAGCTTACTTTGCCCGGCAAATCGCATTGGCGCGCAAGAAGGGTCTGCAAGCGCTGGCGCCTGAGCCTGATGCTTCGACGATCGAAGCCATCATCGACGCCGCATTCTGGGCGAGCCTCCGGCGCGAAGAGGGATATCCACCAAAGATCTCGCTTGCGTTCCTTTCACCGGAAGACTCACGCGAGCCCCTCAAGTTCGAAAGACAGCTGCGACTGACGCCGCAGATTCTATCCAAGCTTGCGCCCGCCGTTGAACGTCCCGGCATCCATCTGGGAGTCTGGCCCAACGGCGACGAACTGCGTATCTGGGGCACGACAAGAGCCATTCCCACCTATTGTTTTGTGTTGGAGGTAATCGAACCTGGCTTGCTCGTTGTAAAGTATCGCCGCAGCCAGGAGACCGGGAAATATGTCAACGTGCTCGTGCTGAAAGGTGATGAAGTTAAGGTTGTGGACCAGGATGGCACGGGACTGCTTGACTGCCCGGCACTGCTGACCCCACTCCTGGGTTTTGGAGCGACTTCGCCGGGGAGCGATACGGTAAACGTGCTTGTTCAGCTCGCCGTCTCAATGCGAGTCCACGGTCGTGGCGGTTCACTGCTCGTGGTGCCGCAAGGTTCCGAAAGCTGGCGCGAGTCTATGCGCCCTTCTGGCTCGCAGGTTTGTTGGGTGCGGGAATCATGGCGGCAGTGATGGCCAGCGACTCACAGATTCTGGCTCTGTCAACCATGTTTACGGAGGACGTATTTCTAGGTGTGATGGCGAATCGCGTCGATCTTGCCATCATTACCTTATTCCGTTTCGCCGGCTTATCGCGAGCTGGCCGAGTTAATGAGAAAGGATCCTGAAGAAAAGTCCCAACAGGCCTGGCAGGAGGGGTTTATTGATGCAGTAGACGCGATCGCGGGTCTAACCGCAGTCGATGGCGCCGCGGTGATAAGCGACCAATATGAACTGCTCGCCTTTGGCGCGAAAATCGGCCAGCGCGACGGCGGTGGACGCGTTGACCAGGTGGTGGTTACCGAACCAGTGGTAGGCGGCTCAGCCTCGGTCGTTCATCCGCTCGAACTAGGCGGTACGCGACACCTCTCCGCGGCGCAGTTCATTCACGACCAAAGAGAATCGGTGGCGATGGTGGCCTCGCAGGATGGACGCTTCACGATTTTTGCCTGGTCGCCCTGCGAGGAAATGGTTCACGCGCATCGGGTGGAAGCGTTGTTGATGTAGAAGCGTGACAAGCGACAAAGTGACAAGTCACACATCAGGTACGAAATGACATCATTCCTAAAGAGTAGTTCTTGACAGGCCATTAACTGGAAAACTCCTTCTTGCCAACTGTCATTGGTACCCTGACTCTCCATTTCCGACCATGAAAACCAAAGCAGCAGTCTTGTATGAAATGGGCGCGACGCGGCCTTATGCCGACACGCGGCCGTTTGTTATTGATGAGATAAATCTCGCCGGGCCCGGCGCAGGTGAAGTATTGGTCGAAATCGTCGGAGCCGGACTTTGTCACTCTGATCTCTCCGTCGTAGACGGTTCGCGCCCCAGGGTAATGCCCATGGTATTAGGTCATGAGGCGAGCGGAATTGTGCGCGAGATCGCCGCTGGGGTGACAAACTTCGCGCCTGACGACCACGTTGTTTTCAGTTGGGTTCCCGTTTGTGGCCATTGTGAGTTTTGTGTTTCGGGAAGGGGTGCACTTTGCGAGCCGGGAGGCGATGCCAACATTTCAGGGACGCTGCTCTCAGGCGCACGTCGGTTCACGGATACTCAGTCGCGCACTTGCAATCATCACCTCGGTATCTCCGCCTTCTCACAATTCACGGTTGCGGCTCAGGAGTCGCTGGTGAAGATTGACGCGAACTTGCCATTAGCCAAAGCCGCACTGTTTGGCTGTGCCGTGATGACCGGGGTCGGGGCAGTTCTGAATACCGCGGGTGTGGAAGCCGGAGCGGCGGTGGCCGTGTTTGGGTTGGGCGGCGTTGGCTTAAGCGCAATCATGGGCGCCAGAGCCGCGGGCGCTTCCCCAATCATTGCGGTGGACCGGATGGAAGACAAGCTGCGTCTTGCGCGCGAGATCGGCGCTACGCATGTTATTAATGCCGCCCAGGATGACGCGGTTCAGGCGACACGGGAGTTGACGGCGGGCGGTGCTGAGTATGTATTCGAAAGCGTCGGCAGCGAATCAGTGTTAAGGCAATCATATGACGCAACCAGACGCGGCGGTATGACAGTGACTATTGGTTTGCCGGCTCCTGACAAGATGTTTTCGATTCCAGCGCTCGGTATCGTCGCCGAAGAACGCACCATTAAGGGATCATATATGGGCTCATGTGTGCCGCAACGCGACATTCCGCGCTACATCAAGATGTATGAGGCGGGAATTCTACCGGTCGATAAGCTACACACGCACACATTGCGGCTTGACGAGATCAACTCTGGATTTGATCGGTTGGCGGAGGCGCGGGCAGTTAGGCAGTTGATTAGGTTCTGAATAGGAAGTGTCGATCTTCAAGTTTCAAGTTTCCAGTTCTTAGTTTCGAGGGTCGAGTTCAAGTTTGGAAACTTGAAACTTGAAACTTGAAACTTGAAACTCGAAACTGGAAACTTGAAACTCGAAACTTGAAACTAGAAACTTGAAACTCGAAACTTAACCAAGACTTGAAACCTGACCCTTCCCAATTCACCCGCCCCGCCTATTCACATTTTCGACGGCTACCTACGCGTTGGATGGACAATGACATCTACGGCCACGTGAACAACGCGCTCTACTATGGTTTTTTCGACACTGCGATCAACGAGTATCTTATTGCGCGGGGTGGGCTTGATATCATCTCTGGAGCGGTGATCGGATTCGCTGCCGAGTCTCACTGCCGGTATCTCAAACCGCTCGCATTTCCGGAGGTAGTTGAGGTGGGCCTGCGAGTCGGCAAGCTTGGGAATTCAAGTGTTCGTTACGAACTGGCGATTTTTAAGGAAGGTGAGGACTCGGCGGCAGCGCACGGTTTTTTCGTTCATGTCTTCGCCGACCGCGCTACGAATCGTCCGGTTCCCATGCCGTTGTCGATTCGCACCGCTCTTGAACGGCTAACTTAGTAGCGAGTGCTGAGTACAGTACTGAGTACTGAGTTCCAGCTTGTGACTTCTGACTACTGTATTCTGTTTTCTCTTTAGTGTTTACTCGATTCTGCTTTCGAAAGGACTACTCATGCCAAAGTGGTTACTGTTTGGATTGGGCTCCATCGTCGATTTCGTTTTAGCCGTCATCGCTTATATCAACGATCGGGTCGTGATTGCGGCGATTTTGACGCTGGCGGGTTTGCTGTTTATTGGTGCCGCGATCGGCGCAGCCAGACAAAAGAGCGGCGAGAACAAGAACACCTAAGGACCGCCGCGAACCAACGGTTGAGATGCCAAGAGGCCCGGTTCGAGTAGTGTTTACCCTCTCATTGACACCGGGCTTTCAGCTCGGTGCTTCGTGCAACTCGGCGCTTATTATCGTTTCAGCGGTTCCATCGTAATGCACAACACAACCTTTAGAACGTGCTGAGTTTATTTGATTACCGAGTCACCGCGCCGCAGCGCCGAAGTCCGTCGTTTATGAGACTCAAGCTCGGCCAGGCTGGTTTCATAAACGCAGGTCTCTGCGATACAGCTCTCACTTTACAACGTTACTTGTCTTGTAAGCCCCAGTGCTCGCGACTTGCGGCCGGTATTCCCAGTGCCAGGGTTCCTTATTTACTGTCCTTACGAATCCGTGCTCTGGCGCATGCGCTTTCAACCAGTTATATAGCGGGTTCGCTTGTGAACTGGAAATCGTAAAGTCGTATGCGAAGCCGTCCTGATGGTTTGAGAACCCGGGCTTCGCAGCTAAATTAAACCCGGGTAGACCGTTCTTGTAGCCGTTATAGAGATACTGCTGTTTCGGATAGGTCCTGAACCCGCTTCGCAAAGGCAGGAGCACGCCGTCGGCTTCGGCCGCGTTAACCAGCTTCAGGTAGAACAGACCCACCTCAGCCGATATGTATTTAAGGGTATGGTCCGCGCCGACAATCTCAATCAGGGTGATTTGACGCAGAAACACTCCTTTATCCAACGCTGCGTTTGCGCCCTTGGGATTATCATCGGGAGGAGGAATCGAGCGGAGGGTTTCGTTCAAAAACTCGTTCTTGAGATTTCTGACGGCCGTCCAACCCCAGCCATCCGCAAGCACATAGACCGCAGTGTCTTTACCAAGCCTGGCATCGTTCACGCTAATCTGCGTCCCGTTTGGTATCAGTTTCGGCGCGCCATTCTCCATAACAAGCGCGAGCAGATCGTCATCTTTGCGAATTCTTGCCTGAGAGTCCTCGATCGTAAACGTTTTGTTAAGGTAGCTCTTCATCACGAGATACCTTTCCGCTTTCGTAAGAAAGCATCTGCTGAGGTGGAAGGTTGATTTGGTAACACTGTACCGGAATTCTTAGCATTCTCGAGAATACCAGCGGGCAGCTCTAACCCTTATGAGGTAGCACCGGAAAATGTTTCGTGGTTGCCTTTGCGCAGTTCCCTTCTATAATCTCTACGTCCCCCCTGAACCCACGGCTCCCAACTCAAGCTCTGGAAAAGTTTCACGAAGGTGCCAATGTTATTCACGCCGCTGCGGATACTCAACCCGCCACTGTTTCTGGTCATTGCCTCGCTGCTCCTATCAGGAGTCGTGTCAGCGCAAACCTGGTCAACTAAACTCGATGGACGCATTCGCTTTTATCAATCCACCGAACTGGGTGTGCTTGTCGCGGGCACGGAAAAATCGCTCTACGCCGTCGATGGAGAATCGGGCGAGGTCTTGTGGCGAAGAAAGAACGTGAAGCTTGACGAGACGGATGTTGCGCCGATTCCGGGAACTGACCTGCTGTTGTTGAATCTGGAATCGGGAAGCAGAACACGCATAGAGGCGACCGATCTTTTGACAGGCGAATCACTCTGGCGCAGCGACAATTATCGCCCCCCCGTGTTTCTCGATAACCGTCTTTACCTTTTCTATGACGGCCTTACGTCTCAGGACTCGCTGAGCGGAAAAGATCGTCGCAGTGAGAAGTTCCGCGTGAACGAAGAAGGGCTGGCGCTGACGGAAGCCGATCCGGTTGCCGATGAAGGTCGTGTTTATGTTTCGGGACGCGGTAAGGTACGGTCAATTTCCAGAGCCAGCGGCGAGGAGGTTTGGGAAGCAAAGGACCTTGGCTCGGTACCCGAGATGATTCTAACTCGCAACGTGCTCTACGTTCGCACTGGCGGACAGTTCGCGCGTTTACGGGACGGAGATACGGTTTCGCGTGGACCGTACGGCGTCAGCGCGATCGACCTTCAGAAAGGCAAGACTCTTTGGCGCTTCAAGGGTGCGGACAAAGGAATCACCAATCTGGTGCTGGCCGATCCATCCACTCTCGTCGTTGCCGACCGTGACGACTTAATCGTGATCGACGCGGCAACGGGAAAACGGCGCGCGAAAGTCTCTCATGATATCGAGGCTGCATCGTTTGTGTTGCTGAATGAAAAGCAGGAGGCCGTGGTCGGCGGAAAGAATGAGATCGCGGCGTTCGACCTGAAGTCCGGAAGAAACACCTGGCGCGCGAGACACAACCCGCCCGGCCGCGGTTTGCTGAGAACGGTGGCCGCAGTCGCCACCCGTGCGACGGCACTCTATTTCCGTTACGGTAGTGCGGCCACTACCGCATTTAGAGGAGTGCAATTGCTCAATGCGGTAAGTTCTTTGCGCTGGTCCGGGCTGGCAGCGCGTGAGGCGTTACCGAGTTTGACCAGCCTGGCGTCGACTTACGGTCGTGAGTATGCGCGCGATCGAATCGCAACATACGGGGTGCTCGCACGAGCGCGCCAGACTGCGAGCAGGGGCGTTCCCAGTATGCCGCGGATTCCCAGACCGTCGGTTGATATCGAGGAACGGTTGCTTGACCGACTGGATCCCGCCCATCAACTCGATCGACTGTCGCGGTTTTTCTTACGTACGCGCCGTCTTGCGGCGATGCGCGGGGATTGGATGTACTTTTATACGAGCCTGCGCGGAGGCAATGGTTTGGTGGGAGTGAACGTGAATACCGGAACTCGGGAGCGAACCATCCGCATGTCGGCCCCTGACGAGCGCTTTGTCAGTGATGAAGCAGCACGATTGCTGTACAACTCCCAGGACAATCGATTGCTTGCGTACAGACTGGATCAGCCCTGAAATAAGAAGTCCTTATGCGGCGCATGTCGTGACGGCGCGCAAGTGACAGATGACAGGTAACAAGTGGCAAGTGACAGGTGACCATTTCTCACTACAACCCTATTCGTTATGCAACTCGTCGACCTTAGCCACACTATCCACCATGAAATGATCACTTACCGAGGGTTGCCGGGCCCCGTGATCTCCGATCATCTCTCTCGCGAAGATTCGCGCACAAGATATGAGGAAGGCACCGAGTTTCAAATTGGCAAAATCGAGATGGTCGCGAACACCGGTACCTACATCGACAGTCCGTTCCATCGCTACGCTGAAGGAGTGGATCTCAGTACCCTTGAACTCGCTTCTATCGCGCATCTGGATGGCATCGTGCTGCGAAGATCAGAAACTCCTGAGCGCACTGTTAAGAGGGCTGATGTGGAAAACCTGAATGTTCGAGGTAGAGCGCTACTCATCCATACCGGGTGGGACAAGCTTTGGCGGACAGATCAATACTCCAACGGCATGCATCCATTCGTGGCAGCTGATGCAGCTGAGCATTTGGTAACAGCCGGAGTGGCCCTGGTGGGAATTGATTCGTTCAATATCGACGATACCGCGGGTGGCCAGCGTCCGGTTCATACGATCCTGCTGCAAGCTGGTATCCCCATCGTGGAGCACTTATGTCGACTGAGCGATTTGCCCGATTGGGGATTCAGATTCTTTGCAGTGCCACCGAAGATCCGTGGCATGGGTTCGTTTGCCGTGAGAGCGTTCGCTGTAACTTAGTTTCAAGGTCAAAATGCTGAGTGCTGAGTTCCTTCGTTCGAGCGACACTTTTCCAGCAAGGGCTTGGAAACCACTCAACTGCGGCAAGCCGCGAATCCAAGCATCCGGACGTCTCATGATCGAAACTAAAAACTCTGTTTCCGCGCCCGTGCCCAGTCACCTCGCACATCAGGCTTTACGATCCCCTTTTGAGCCGTCTTAAAACTTCACTATCTGCGTACCGTCTGCAGCCCGATAGAACTCCGGCAGGGTAGACGATCCGCTGCTGCGAAAACTCGCTGGGGCCGCTCCGTAATCCTTTACTTCCGGAATGGGAAGGCGGATGTTCGGCGCCTCGACTTGTCGACGGCCCTTTACCTTCTCAATAATGGGCGTTTCAACCCGTTGCTCAGACGCTGAACTCGAGCTCGCATATGTGTTTACGGCTTTTCGATCACTGCCTTTATCTGACGACTCCATCGTATTTCGATTCCTCGGCGTCGTTGAGACTTCCGGATCGGGCGGCCGCGGTCGTTCGGTCTTACGCCACTTGAACTCCGGGGGATCCGATTTCGTTGTGGTCTTTACCGGGGCTTTTGTGGCGGATTTAGGCCATTGATGAACTTGAACTCCGTAGCCAGTTGCGAGTGAAATAACCACCAGCGCGATCAGCACAACGGTGATGGCTCCCGGGCCGAATCGCCGGGATGACTCAACCATCGTCATCTTTACTCCGGTACTTTCGGAAGCGCCAGCGGCAACTGGATCACTCCGGCGATCGGGTTCGCTGTTAGACCTGTTTCTGGTGCGCCCGATGCAGCGCAGCGCCTCGCGAAACTCACTTGCACTCGAGTAGCGATCCTCTGGCTTTTGAGCCATTGCTTTACCCAGAATAGCGGAGAGCTCCGGACCAACACCTTGATGAACTCTGTTCGCCACCTTAAGCGGATCTGGTTCGGAATTTACCATTGCAGTAGCGCGCAATAGTGCGTCAGGGGGTTTGGTTCCGGTAAGCAGGTGATAGAGCGTAGCTCCCAGCGCGTAGATATCACTGCGTGGATCCGTTCGCCGATCCTGAATTTGCTCGAGCGGTGCGTACTGGCGCGTATATCCATGAAACGCTGCTGAGGCAGTTGCAGAAGGATCCGCCGGTTGCGCTTTTGCTAATCCGAAGTCAAGCAACGCGATCTGCCCAGTGGCGGTTAACTTCAGATTGTGCGGCTTAATGTCGCGATGGATCACTTGCCGATCAATTGAGTGCAGATAGATTAAAGCATCGAGCAGTTGGTCAGCCCAGGCGATTACCTGATCGCGTGGGAAGGGTCCCGGTTGCTGGGCAATGATCCTTGCGAGATCGACGCCGCCAATGAACTGCATCACAAGGAAAGCTCCGTCACCTTCCGTGAAGTGATCGCTGACGCGCGGCAGCGCCGGATGCTGCATGCTCGCCAGCAGCCGGGCCTCCTGTTCAAACTGCTTCCGCATTGATGCTTCTGTTGAGAGCGTTTCTTTTAGGGCGACCGTGATTCCCAACCGCTCGTCGATCGCTTCGTAGACAGAGCCCATGCCGCCCTTGCCGAGCTGCCGGACGATTCGATAGCGGCCTTGCAAGAGTGTTTCAGGTGCCAGTGAAGGGCTTTCAGAGCGGCGGATGGTGTTGTTCAATGCCGTCAAAGGTTTCGCTCCCGTTGGGGACGGTTTGAGCTGCAGCAGTGGGTTTTGCAGAATTTAGACTTAGGATCGAGATTGAGGAGTGCTGCCGGGGCATGTGGCTCGGGGCGAGCCAGAGATTTGAAGGACCCGGTCGGGAGGTGACCAATGTCCGCGGTCAGAAGTATATGACAGCCGGGAACATACGCACAAGGAGAAGTTTTGAGCCCTGAGTGAAAACCCACGACCTTGGCATTGCCTCAGATCGATACCGAGTCCGTTTTCTTGACCTTTGAGGCTGAATACGCTGCATTTGCTTATAGACAGATACCAAAGCCGATGGGGGTTCCCAGCGGCGCTTGGCACGCTTTTCACCACCGCGCCAGGACTGGGTTATACTGTGCTCCTCCCAACCAAACCCTTTTAGGAGTAGCTTGAATGAAACTGTTACTAGTGATTTCGCTCGTGGTGTGTTTGCCATTGGTGGCATTGGCGAAAAAAGGCACTCAGCAAAAGGAACAGAAAGCGCAAAAGCTCTTTCCTTACAACTATTCGATCGATGACTTGCCAAACGGACTCAGGCTAATTACGGTCCCCACCGACTATCCCAATCTCGTGGCACTCTACATTGTCGTGCAGACAGGTTCGCGGAATGAAGTCGAACCGGGAAAGACCGGGTTCGCCCACTTCTTCGAACACATGATGTTCCGCGGTAGCGAGAACTATACGTCGGAGCAGCGCGATGCGATTTTGAAAAGTGCCGGCGCCGACCCCAACGCCTACACGTCAGACGACCGCACGGTCTATCACGAGACCTTTGCCAAAGAAGATCTGGACGAGATTATCAAGATGGAAGCTGATCGCTTCATGCGATTGAAATACACCCTGCCGCAGTTTCAGACCGAAGCGCTCGCGGTCAAAGGCGAGTATGACAAAAACAGCGCCAATCCTTTCGCAAAGCTTTTCGAAACTCTGCGCGAAACTGCGTTTAAGACTCACACCTACTCGCATACCACCATGGGCTACCTCAAAGACATTCAGGAAATGCCCAACCAGTTCGATTATAGCCACGAGTTTTTTAAACGGTTCTATCGTCCTGAGTACACGACCATCGTACTGGTTGGCGACGTCACTCGTGAAAGAGCGCTTGCTTTGACCAACAAGCACTTCGCGGAGTGGAAGCGCGGTAACTACGTCGCGAAGATCACTCCCGAGCCGAAGCAGACAGAACCGCGAACGGCGGCCATCGATTGGCCTTCGCCAACGCTGCCGATAGTCGCGGTGGCGTTTCGTGGCCCAGCTTATTCGGATGTTGATAAAGACAAGCTCGCACTGGACCTGCTGGCGCAGGTCGCGTTTGCGGAGAATTCGGATCTTTATCAGAAGCTGGTGCTGACTGAGCAAAAGGTCGACGTGTTTGTGCCCGACTTCGGCAATCAAATGGATCCCGAGTTGTTTGTGGTACTCGCGCGAGTCAAGGATGCGAAAGACATGGATTACGTTCGGGATCAGATTCTCGCTACTTACAAGCGCTTCACTACCGAGCTTATTCCGACGGCGAAACTCAACGATACGCGATCACGCGTGCGCTACAGTTTTGCGCTGGCGATGGACAGCTCGGAAGCCATCGCGTCGACCCTCGCGCCTTTCGTGGCACTACGCCGTACGCCCGAAACAATAGACAAGCTTGCCGGATTGATGGAGACCATCACGCCCGAAGACGTGCGCGCGATGGCCGCAAAGTATTTCCGCGACGACAGCCGCACCATCGTTACGCTGAAGTCACAAACATCAGCCGCAAATGACGCGCAGGAGGGCTCAAACTAATGCGATGTCTATTGACTGCAACGCTGATCTCAGCCGCCTTAATAGCAACAACTGCCTCAGCGCAGTCGGAGCCAAGCCGTGCCTCGAAACCCGATTCGAAACCGATGACCAGAATTGCCAATGTACTGCAACCAAACCGCTCGCCGTTGGTTACGTTCCGAATCGTAGTTATGACCGGTGCCGCCATTGACCCGAAAGGTAAAGAAGGCCTGGCAGCCTTGACGGCGGCCATGCTGTCGGAGGGCGGCACTCGTGCTTTGTCTTATGAACAGATCGTCGCGGCCATGTATCCGATGGCGACCTCGTTTGGTTCGCAAATCGATAAGGAGATGACTGTCTTCACCGGAACGACGCACGTGGACAATCTGGACAAGTACTACGCTCTGATTTCACAGATGCTGCTTGATCCGGGATTTCGCGCGGACGATTTCAAAAGGCTGCAGACTGATGCTGTCAATTACTTGAAAGTGTCTCTGCGCGAAAGCAACGACGAAGAGCTCGGCAAGGAATATCTCTACAACCTCATTTACGACGGTCATCCGTACGAGCACCACAACCTCGGCACGATCAGCTCGCTCGAGAAGCTGACCGTCGACGATGTCCGTGCTTTTTATAAAGCAAACTACACGCAGGCGAATGTGGTGTTGGGATTGGCCGGCGGTTTCTCGCAGGGTTTTCCCGCCAAGGTGCAAACAGACTTTGCGAGGTTGCCTCCCGGCCAGCTAACAAACATCAAATACGATTCGCCCAAGCTGAAGCCGGGAACGCAGATTTCGATCGTTCAACGCGAGACACGAGCGACGGCGATTTCGCTTGGGTTTCCGATCAACGTGACGCGCGCCGATAAAGATTGGCCGGCATTGGCGGTGGTGGCTTCTTTCTTTGGTCAGCATCGGTCGAGTAACAGTCATCTTTACCAGCGCTTGCGTGAAGCGCGCGGGTTGAACTACGGCAACTATGCGTACATCGAATATTTTCCGCGCGGCATGTTTCAGTTCACGCCCGACCCCAACCAGGGACGGTCGTCACAGATCTTTCAGATCTGGATCCGTCCGGTAACTCCAGAGAATGGTCATTTCGTTTTGCGCGCCGCGCTTTATGAGTACGACAAACTGGTGCGCGAAGGAATGTCGAAGGAGATTTTCGAGGCAACTAGAGAGTTTCTCACCAAGTACAACAATATCCTGACGCAGACACAGGATGCGCAGCTGGGATACGCGCTCGACAGCCGCTATTACAATATCCGCGATTATGTGCCCTACATGCGCGAGCAGTTGGCAAAACTTACGCTGGAGGATGTGAACAATGCGATCCGCAAATATCTGAAATCCGACAGCATGCAGATCGTGATCATCACGAAAGATGCTGACAGTTTGCGCCAGGCGATAGTGGGCAACCAGCCTTCGCCGATTACCTACAACTCCCCGAAGCCGAAAGAGATTACCGATGAAGACAAGGTGATTGAGAACTATAAGATCGTTGTAAAACCGGAGGATGTGGTGATTGTGCCGGTTGGGAAGGTGTTTGAGTAAACTCGAAACCGCAGGCGTATCGACCGGGCCGATAACCAGTCTCAAATGGTTTGAAATTCAATCGACTTGTTTGCGCTAACCTCAGCGCCAGACCAAAACCAAAGGAAGCTTTTTCTTGCGTCGGACGGCCTCTGCCATTTCCGGTTCTGATTAATCACCACCAGCTCCAGCCCGTTCTTCCTTTGCGTCGGCAGGGCGGCGGATTTCCGTCGCCTCGAGAGCTTGCCTCTTCGGCTTTTTGAATATCGAAACGACCCCGGCCCACGCATTCGAAGTCGTTCCAGCCAAGGAGCGCCAGTGTGACGTCATTCGCAGATCATCAATCAACGAATAAGCCACCGGTGTCGCAATCAATGTGAGTAACAGTGAAAGCGACTGGCCGCCAATCACGACGATTGCAATCGATCTGCGTTCCTCTGCTCCCGGTCCCGTGCCCAACGCCAATGGCGACATCGCGGCCACGAGGGCCAACGTGGTCATCAGAATAGGCCGCAAGCGATCGCGATTTCCCTGCATGATTGCATCGTAGCGTTCCATCCCCTTCGCCCGCAGATTGTTCATGTGATCGATTTGCAGGATCGAATTCTTCTTTACCACCCCAAATAGAACCAGGATTCCCAGTGCTGAGTAGAGATTCAACGTATCCCCTGTTGCCCAGAGCGAAAGCAAGGCAAACGGAACGGAAAGCGGCAGACTCAGCAGGATCGTAAGCGGGTGCACAGTGCTTTCGAACTGGGACGCGAGGATCATGTACATAAAGATGATCGACAGAATGAACGCCCAGACAAATTCCGTGAAGGTGCGCTCAAGTTCGCGGGCCTTTCCTGAAACCGTTGTCGTATACGCAGCGGGCAAATTCATATGCACAACCTGGCCGCGCAATGCTTCGATGCGGTCGGCCAACGCGTAACCCGGCGCCACCGAAGCTCGCACCGAAACCTGTCGCTCACGATCGAGGCGATCGATTCGCGACGGCGAAGTCTCACGATTGATCTTTACCAGGTTATCCAGTCGCACCAACCCACCACGGGAGGAAGGCACATAGAGACGATTAATAGTCCCAACATCGCTGCGATCGCCTTCGATCAGCCGCAACTGCACGTCGTAGTCTTCGTTAACTGATGCGTCGCGAAAACGTGAAGCCTCTTCATCGCCCCCCACCATCACTCGCAGGCTCGTGGCGATATCGGAAGTATCAACGCCCAGGTCTGCGGCGCGGGCGCGATCGATCTCCACACGCAACTCCGGCTTGTTCAGCTTTAGCGAAGTATCAGCATCGACAATTCCGCCGACCGATTGGGCGCGCTTAACCAGTTCATCGGCATATTCAGAGAGCGCAAGGATCTCAGGTCCGCGAAAAACAAAGTCGATATCAAAGCGTCCACCAGCGCCGAAGTTGAAAGACTGCGCATTGCGAATGCCTGCTCGCAACGGCGAATACTTCTGCAAGCGACGGCGAACCTCGCTCATGACATCCTGTTGGGTGTAATTCCCCTTGAAGGCATTGAGCGGATTTCCATTTTTGAGTTCCCGCCAGACTCGGCCGAAAGAGAGCGTACGCTCCGCGTGCGGTGCGATGCGCACATAAGCCGATCCCGAATTCACGCCGCCAATGAAACCGCCGCCAACACCAGCGAGCACCATTCGCACGCCTGGCGTCGACATTATCTCTTTCTCGATCTCCAACATCCCATCGTTCATCGCTGAGAGGTTC
This sequence comes from Pyrinomonadaceae bacterium, assembly GCA_041742785.1. Lineage (GTDB taxonomy): Bacteria > Acidobacteriota > Blastocatellia > Pyrinomonadales > Pyrinomonadaceae > PSRF01. Next base: position 92,606 of record JBGTOA010000055.1, read on the forward strand.
GTGCCTTCAGGTCCGTTGATGTTCACTTCAAACTCGCCTTCATCGACGTTAGTGGGGATGAACTCCTGCTTCACCGCGCGATACAGCGGCACACTTGAAAGAATCACGACCGCAGCAAGCGTAGCAACCGCCAAACGATGGCGCATTGCAAAAGCCAGAAGACGCGAATAGCCCAGGTCAATCCAGCGATAGAACCCGGTGCGCGACTGAGGCGTGCCGTGCCCACCCTTTGCATCATCAACGCGAATCAACCGCGAACTCATCATAGGCGTGAGCGTGAAACAAACGAGCAAGCTTACGAGAATCGCGACAGCCGCGGTGATACCGAATTGATAGAGAAACCTTCCCGAGATTGAAGACATGAAAGACACGGGTAGAAAGATAACGACGAGAGAAAATGTGGTGGCCATTACGGCGAGGCCAATGTCCTTCGTCGCCTCGCGCGCTGCCTCCCTCGCATTCATCCGCTTCTCTTCAATGAAACGAAAGATGTTCTCCAACACGACGATTGCGTCGTCGATTACGACGCCCACCATCAGCACTAATGCCAGCATCGTGACACTGTTCAGCGTAAAGTCGAGCGCCCGCATCATGCCAAAGGTCGAAATAACTGAACACGGAATTGCGACTGCTGCAATCAGGGTTGAGCGCCACGAGCGCATAAAGAAAAAGACCACAAGACTGGCCAGAATACTTCCGAGCACCAGGTGAGTCTCAATCTCGTGCAACGCCGATTCAATGTAACGCGACTGATCGCGGATTACTTCGAGCTTTACGTCGTTCGGAAGCTGTGCGGCGACACGAGGCAGTTGCGCCTTAACCCCGTTGATGACTTCGATGGTGTTTGCGCCTGACTGTCTGCGTATTTCGAGCGAGACTGTGGGGACGCCATTGAGTCGCGAAATTGAACGCTGTTCCTTGGTGCCGTCTTCAACGCGGCCAACGTCGCGCAAACGCACCGGCGCTCCGCCGATATTCGCTATGACGAGGTCCTCAAAAGATTTGGCGTCGGCGTAACGGCCGAGCGTTCGCAGGACTAATTCCTCGCGCCCGGTATTTACGTTACCGCCGGGAATGTCAGTATTTTGCCGCGCCAGGGCCTGACGAATTGCGGTAATCGGGATCTGATAAGCGGCCAGGCGATCGGAGTCGATCCAAACGTTGATTGCTCGATCCAGCCCGCCAGAGATCCTGACTTCACCGACACCGCTTGCGCGTTCGAGTTGAACTCGCACGGTTTTATCGGCAAGTTCCGTCAGCTCCCTGATTGACCGATCTCCCGAAAGAGAGATCGTGATGACGGGAGTGCTGTCGTTATCAAACTTCTGCACGACGGGCGGTGTGGCATCGTCCGGCAGTTGTCTGACAACAGTGGCGACGCGATCACGAACGTCCTGCGCCGCGGTGTCCAGATCTCGATCCAGCTTGAAAGTTGCGATTACAAATGAACTGCCCTGCGACGAAATCGAACGCAGCTCGTCAATGCCGTCGACAGTGTTTACGACCTTTTATCTGTTGCGTGACCAGCGACTCCATCTCTTCGGGAGCCGCTCCAGGCAGCGCGGTGCGCACGCTAACCGTTGGCAGATCGACAGAAGGAAACCTATCTACTCCCAAACGGAAAAACCCCGCAGCTCCGACAACGACGAGCGAGAGAATGATCATCGTGGCGAAAACTGGCCGGCGAATACAGATTTCAGCTAGCTTTTGCATTACTTGGTGATCACCGCAACGTCCGCGCTCACAGGCGGGCGATTAGTCCCCCTTAGACCGCAAAAACTCATTCCACAACCTCGACGGCTTGCCCCGACTGAAGGTTCCCAGGATCAACTACGACTCTCTCACCGAGATTCACGCCCGCCACAATTTCAGTCCAATCACCATTGCGGCGACCGGTGGTAATTGGCTTCTCCTGGGCCTTGCCGTTGTTCACAACAATTACTTTTTCGATTCCGGCGAAGGTGATGATTGAGTTGTTCGGAACGGTGACCACCATCTTCGCGTCGTTAGTAACAATTTCAGCACGAGCAAATGCGCCGGGCCGCAGCTTTCCATTGTTGCGGACGTCAGCTTCAACAATGAGCATCCGGCTCTGTTCGGTGATGACGGGACTCAAACGCGTAATCAGTCCGATGTAAACACTAGCATCCCCATCGACCGTGACTTTCACGTTCTGTCCAGAGCGCACACTGCCGGCTTCTCTCTCGGAAACTTCAGCTCGCAACCGCAAAGGATCCATTTTCACGATGTTGACCAGCGGCGCCCCGGAAGCCACAAACTCACCGACACTCGCTCGCTTTTCCTGGATGATCCCGTCAAGCGGTGCGAACACCGAGGTGTCTGTGAGTTGCTGCCGCGCCAGGGAAACCTCGGACCGTCGTTGCGCGAGTAGCCCTTGACGATTGCGAATTTCCTCAACCGCATCCTGATACCTGCTCAACGCCACCTTATATGTGGCGTCGGCAGAGTCGTAATCAGAACGCGCCACCACACCCTGCTCAACCAGCTTTACAGCGCGTTCGCGGTTCAGTCGCGCCTCTTCCATCACGGCGCGCGCCTGACGCACTGTTCCGGTTTGTTCAATATCGACTCGATCGTCGCGCCCATCCGGTGAAAGACCAAGCCGGGCGCGGGCCTGCGCCAGTGCAGCTTCGGCCTGTTGGACCCGCAGTTGATAGTCGCCCGGCTCCAGTTGAGCGATTAACTGACCACGCCGAACCACGCTACCCAAGTCCACGGTAAGGGAGCGAATGCGACCCGGAACTTTTCCGCTTACAGTCGTTTGATCGTAAGCAGCGAGTGTTCCGTTCGCCGTCACCGATTCGCCAAACGGCATCTCCACCACCTCTACGGTCTTAACCTGACGGGCGTTGGTTCCTTCACCGGGACGCGATTGCCGAGCTGACGCCGGATAGTCGCTCTTACAAGCCAGTGACAGCACACACGGCAACAACGCCGCGAAAAGAACTAACGATTTGAGGGAAAAACCAGAGATGCAACGAGCGAACGAAACCATATTTTCTGTTGCCGCAGCGACCCTTCTTCCTCTTGATCCTAATGCCGGGACCTAACTCCTTGCTCACGCTGGATTTAGTCTCGTGTAACGCATAGCCGGGCCGGTGGCTGATTTTACCACGCGGCCCGGCGATTTTTTATGACAAAGGGGGGAGGCGCGCCTTAATCGAACCGAAACCTTGTCTTTAGAAGATGCTGGAAAGGCGCAATTAGCTGCCAAAGCTTTTGCGGATCAGATATGAGGCCTTGATGAAAAACACGCGACTGTTTCTGCGAAAGCCCGGAACGATCTCGCGAGTAAATGGATGCTCTCCCTGATAGGTAATGTCGTCGTTGTATCCCACGTAAAATGAGGTTCCCGGGCTCGGCGTCCAGCCAGCAAGGAACTGTCCCCTTACTCTCGAGTTGAGCGTGTTGTAGTCGAGGATGATCCGCGCAAAAGTAGCCTGAGTGAACTGATAGGTTCCGCGCCAGGTCAGAATATTTACATCGAAGGCCGTCAGGCCAGTGTCGTTGCGAGTCAGCCGCTGCTTGTTCAGATTCAGTTGGGTTCGAAACTCGTTCGTAGGCTGATAAGTGATTCCCGCAGTTACTTGCAACAGATTGCCGCGGCCCGGATCCTGCGGAGCCACACACTCCGGCGCCGGGTTAACGTCACATTGTCCTGCCGCCCTCAACTCCCGGGCCAGCAATGCCGGTGGACTGACGCGCGGGTATTTCGGAAGACTGCCGAAGTCGAGATCAAAATGGCCCCAGCGATGGGTAATCTGCGCGTTGAACTGGATCTTCTTACTAAAGTTAGATCCGGCATAGGTCGACAAATGCTGCTTGTTGGATGAACGCTCGTTGTCCGGACCATAAAACGTACATGACCGAACGCTCGGGTTTCCGCCACTGGCCGGAGTGAAGCCAAAGGGATTACACGGACCGGCGGTGCGTACTGGGCCAAACTCATAGTCAAACAAACGTTCATACGCAGGCTCCCACCAAACTCCAAACCAACTGCTGCGCGGCAAACTCAACTCCACCAGGTTCTCGGTTTCCCAGGCAAACATCCGGCCCTGCCAGTCGTAATCGATATGCGTAAAATTATGGATGTGATAGGAAATCAGCTTTTTCTTAGGCTTGGGATCCGAGTTGTAGCCAAGAAAGCCATAGTTGAAGTTTGAATTTGTGCGCTGGAAAAAACCGACGTCCGCGCGATAGTCGCTGGTGAATCCGTTTCCGCCAAGCTCGTAAACCCAATTGCGACCAGCATTTCTGTAATTCACCGAGTAGCCAAAACCATTGCCCTTGCGGTCCTGAGTCAATCCGGTATTAGGATCGAAGAAGAAATTCTTCGAGAAGGTTCCAATGGTTTGGAACGTGAAGGTGGTCTGCTTATCCAGTTTAAAGCGCCCATCCATTGAAAAAAGCTGATTATGTTTGTCGGGAAAGTTATACGTCGTGGCCAGAATACCCAGGCTGTTTTCTTTGCCGATATCTCGCTTGAGGCGAAGTACGCCGATCAGGGCGTTTTTGTCGACAATCTTGAAGAGATCATTCTGTCTGTTTACTTGCCCGGGGCTCAAACTCAGCGGGTTGATTCGCAGAAACTCTCGGTCATCGAGAGAGAGGTTACCCGGACCGTTATCGGTCGCGGCCATGATGCCAAATGTATTGCGGCCAATCTTTCCCGTGGTCTTGAGTGCAACGTCAGGGTCAACGATAGCGCGGGTGTGTACGGCAGTGATAGGCGTCCTAAAAATGTCGATGCCTTCAAGAAAAAAAGGGCGTTTCTCGGGAAAAAAGATCGGGAAGCGCTGGTTTGCCGTTACCACTAACTGGTCCGCTTCCACCTGCGCAAAGTCAGGATTGATTGCCAGATCGATGGTCATCCCCGGACTGGGTATAAACTTGGCAGTCAACCCAGCTTCCAGTTTGAAAGGTTCATTGAGAACGCGACCGGGATCGGGACCACTTAACGGCGCTCCAAACGTGCGCACAAACCTTCCGGTTTCAGAAAGCGTAATGCTGGGAATCAACTCGAGCGTGCGCTCCGCAGAAATTCCCTCTAAGCCTCCCAGCCGTCCCGCTTGACTAAGATTGCCCGAGATGCTGCGCGAGAACGGCATCCATGAACTGAGTTCCCGATTGAACCGCTGTATGCGCCGGAAAAAATGCGCCCCCCAAAACTTTCCCGCACCGGCTTCATACCTGAGTGACTTAAACGGAATCGCGATCTCAACAATATATCCAGTCTCGTTAATCGTACCCTTCGAGTCCATTAGGATGTCGACACTGAAGTCTTCTCCCCGTCCCTCGGTGAGGACTCCGTCTGCCTGGATCCCGAGCGGATTGAAGAAGGCCTCGAATGCTTTCCTTTTGTCATTAAAAGTATCCAGATAGAACCCGACATAGTCGTCCTGGAAGATACTGTCGCGCTTCGCTACGGTTGAACGAATCTTGTCCTGCTCGTCGAAAGCACGGAAAGCGATGTAAAGAAATTTCGCGTCATAACCTAAAAGCACTTCAGTGGCTTTTGAGGGGGCGATGTTGTCACCCGGATCAATCTGATAAAAGTCTTTCAGTACAACTGCGGTCTGCCAAATTGCATCGTCCAGTTTTCCGTCGATCACCGGGGGCGTCGTGAACTTCGGGATGTTCGCCGGATTCGCCTTCTCGGGCGGAAGGACAACCACGCCTTTGGCCCCGGGAGCGGCTGGGGCTGGCGCGCCATCCCCTGTTGTGGATGAATCTGACTTCTTTGGTTCAGCAGTATTCTTCTCATCACTTGGCGGCGCAGGTGAAGGTGAAGCGTTCGGCGGCGTTGGCGACGTCGACGATGTTGCGGGGACAGGTGCTGATTTGCTTTCGGCGGCTGGCTTGGTCGGAGTTGACTGGGCAAACACTTGAGGCGCAAGGAAAAACAAGGCGCTAATAAACCAGGCCGCTTTGATTAACATGAATATCCCGCGCTCCCCTTTACGGAGTGTCTCTCAATAGCTTCTCTACTGCTGACGCAGGAAAATTCTGCCGTCGCCGGTCCTGAGGACGAACACTTTGCCACCCTTGCCGACTTTCCATCGCTTGACCCGTTTCGAAGGGGAAATATCCTCTGTGATAGTGAGACCCTCGTGAGTCACTTGCTCCGCCTCTGTTTCGATTGTGAAATTCGAGTCTGAGGGGATCGCGAGAGTCACAGAACCCGAACCAGTACGAGCTGTCAGCGCAACAAACTTACCGTCGAGTGAGATCGAACCATTGCCGGTACGCGCTTCCAGTTGGCCATCAAATCGTCCCACCTTGATCGGTCCGTCGCCGGTGTTAACTTTCAATTGCCCTGACGCGTTCGACACTGCCACGGAACCGTCTCCAGTGCGCAGCGTCGAATCTCCTGAAACGCCTTCAAGCGTCAACCGTCCATCGTCGGATGAAACATGCAGGGACACGTTTCGGGGGACAAAAACTTCCAGGCTGGCGGAGCCGTTGGCTTCCGGACTGGATGCAATAATCGAAATGCTCGAGCCCTGCTGCTCACCCTTGATCTCAATGCCCTTCGCTTCCTGCTCACTGCCCACTCGCTTGATCGCCGTGTACATCACCTCTGGCTTGTCCCAACCGCGGACGATGACATTCCCGTCATAGGTAATGACGTTCACGAGAGCCGTTCCGGTAACAGCAAATGACTTCGACTCGCGGAAAGTGAAGACCCGGCGGCTGGCGCTAGTGCCCGCACCCTTTCCATCGCTGCGGGCTGTTGTGCTTGTTCCGGATCCGGCGGCGTGCCGCTCCGCGCGCATCTGTTCGCGCACGTGGCGGTTGATCTCGCGCTGCATTTCACGCTGCACCTGCAACTGGGCTCGTTGAATTTCAGCCTGCGCCTGACGAATGTTACGAGCAACTTGACGTTGGGCGTCAATGCGAGCCTGTCGCTGCGCCGCAGTCTCGTTTTCTACACTGCGCTTGATTTCCTCAGCAAGTTTCCGATTCGCGGCATTGAGTTCGTTCAGCTCATTTGATAGGAGCCCACTTTCTTTCTCTTTCTGCCAGAGCCCCTTCTCCTGCTGAGATAGCAACGACACGGCTGAACTCAGGTTTCCGCCGTCGGGATTCCGCTTGATCCAGATTCGCCCGTTAACATTTCCAATCTTGATGCGCGCGCCGCCGGTGCCGATCTGGCCGTAGAGCTCATGTCCCACATACTCGCCGTGCTTCACATCAAGGCCAAAGTCGTTGACGATATTGCCATGCACTGTGCTCGCGCGAACCAGGGCATTCGCGCTCGAAGGGATCATCAGCGAAACCGAGCCATTTACGGAATTGAGTGAAATCGCTTTCGCTTCACTCAGTTTGGTGAAGACTGCTTCCAGACTGCCATTTACCGTGGATAGCTTTGCTGAGCCCATCAACCCCTTTGCCGTCACTCGGCCATTGATCGAAGAGCATCTCACGTCCCCCTCGACGCCGGCGACATCCAGCGGCCCATTGATCAAGTCAACTGACTCAAGTCGTGCCTGGCGCGGCACCGTCAAGGTGTAGTCGACAATCGCGGGATTGTTGTAGCGACCCTTTTCGTCGTTGTAAAAACTCTGATTGCTATCGGGATATCTAGTCTTGATGCGTAGCGCGTCGGTGGTGGCGACTATGTCGATCTGCGCTTGCGAAAGTCGTTCGCGGTTGTAAGCGCGTTTGACGGCCGTGACCTGGACCTCTCCCCGATCCCATACATTGATCTTCACTCCACCATTAAGGTTCTCGAGAACGATGCGGCCGTTGGCACTAAAAGGATAGGTTTGGCTGAAGTCTTCGCGTTCTTCTGGACTGATCGGCGTAACGTCGGCCACTGCATATGCCGGGGTTTCGAAACCCCTGACCGTGCCCTTCACTTTCCCTTCGCCCACCCAATCGAGCGTGTGAAGACTCGCCACTTGCGGCAGACTAAGCGCCGCAATCGCGATTATCGAACTGCTCAATAAAACTTTTCTAAGCATCTACTTTTCTCTCTACTATTTTTTTTGACCTGGTTTTGAAATCAATGCTCAACCCACACGTCGCAGATTGATGCTGCCGTTTAACGTCTTAAGATTTAATTCACGTCCGCCGGACCCGATTGTGCCGCTCAATTCGCGCCGGCCAACCTTGCCGAGGATCGTCAGCGGGAAATCACTATTGATCGCTCCATTGAAGGTCTTTGCCTGAACACTGGTATTCACCGCGGCAGGTAAGTGGAGGTGAATAGCACCATTCACCGTCGCGAATTCAAGTGAGCCCGGCCAGTTCGCGTCTCCCAGCCGCGCGGAGATTTCACCGTTTACGGTTTTAGCTCGCGCGTAGCCGCTGGTAGAAATCTTGATGCTCCCATTCACGGTTTTGACACTGACGTTGCTCGCGAGTGCTTCGGCGCTGATCTCACCGTTCACGGTCTTTGCGGCAACATTCACGCCGGCAGGAACCTTAACTCTGAAATCGACGCGCACCTCGTTGTTCCTCATCACGTTAGTGCTCGAAACGGGATTTCCCGGTACCCTCCCATTGCCTGGCTCACACGCCGTGCTCTGATTAGGATCGTCGGTTGGATAGATCGCGCAGATGGTCACTCCACCTGCATGCTCCACCACTTTGATACTCACGAGGTTTACGTCGCTGCGTCCGGCCCGTTTGTTGGCTACCACTTCGGCTGCACCACCTGCTGCACCGTCCGCGGTTATGTTGCCATTCAATCCTCTGATCTCAATCGTCTGGCCCGCAGCCACGCGCCCAGTCCAGCGAAACTCTTCCCCGGTCGACTGTTGTAGCCGTCGTGCCTCGGGACTACTTTCTTTCGCTGAAATGGTTGCCGCACTGGCTGAGAAAAAGTTATGTCCAGGCAAAGACGCGGTTAGCTTTCCAAGAGTACAAGTCAGTTCCTGAAGCCGTTCGATGTCCTTCATCGCGCTCGAGAAAATCGCCAGCGCGACGATGAGCAGGATCAAAGCCCGGTAACCTTTTCGCTCCTTGCTTTCAACGTTCTGGTTGCTCATGTCTTCCCCGTAATTCCTGGGCCGGGAATGGCTCATCGAGTCCCTTATCAAACCACTCCCGGCCCATCTGCGTTGCTCTATAACCAGAACACCGGACTGATGGGGTTTGTGGCAAGAAAAGTCTCTCTCAGGGTCTCGGTCCTTTGCCCTGAGACCTACCCTAATTCTTCTGCAAGTGGAGCGTCCCGCTGAATGAGGCGACGGAGATTGTAGCGTCGCCGGTACCACAAATTGCACTCACACGACGCAGGGTATGGGGATTGATCATGATGGGAGTGACGCGAATAACCGTATCTCCAGTGGGAATTGGTTTTACTTTCACCACTACGGTATCGCGCGGCACCACGACCGCGGCTTTCGCATCAACACTGGCAACAACCGTAACCGGCTGGGCCGGCGCTGGCGCTGGCGCTGACGGGGCGCTGGGCGTAGGAACTGTCGAACCTGGACTCTGCGGCCTGAGTCGTCCCGGCGTCGGCGGAGCGTCTGGTGAAGCTGGCGTCGATTGTGCCGTTGGGCCAGTGGGACGCGTTTTTGGCGCCTTTGCGACCGGCTTGCTGACGGAAACTGATTGACTCAACAGCGTCAGAGGAAAATCCGTGATGATGTCCCCGCCCGATGAAATCTTGGCGGTAAGTTGAAAGGAAGCATCAGCGGGTAATGTGAGCGTCACATTGCCGGACATGGTGTTGATGCCATATCTACCACCACTCGCAAGCGGACCGGCCATTAGCATGTTGCCTGTAGTTGTTCTTATATTCAGCGATGAATGCGAAACCTGATTGAGTTCAATCTCACCACTCACCGTGGTGGCCTCAAATGAATCTGCGGTATCACCGGGACGTACGTTCTCGGCAACAAAGCTGCCGCTCACAGAGTTTAGATCCATTCGTCCCTTTGAATCCTTGATGCTGATGTTGCCGCCGATCGTGCCAACTTCAGCCACCGCTGTGATCCGTTCCAGATCGATATCACCAGTTTGCGAACCTGCATACGCGGTGGCTACGTCAGTGATGGTGATGCTGCCGTCGCGCGATTGAATCTGAACACTCGCACCATGTGGCACTCTCAATTCCAGATCGGAGGAAGCCTGGCAGCGATAGCTACCTCGGCGCGTGTCCTCTTTATCAACCACGTAGATTTCGATCTTCGCCGCCGGCTTTGACTCATCCGCTCCGGCCTCGCGTCTCATGTGAATGAGGGCACCCTCCATCGATTCAGCCATCACTTCGTTCTTGTCCCACCCCTGCACTTTCACGCCGGCTGACAGCACACACAGCGAGACGGTTACATTGGGTTGGGCTGCGACGCTGCGCGTGGTCTTCTCCGCTGCATCATCGTTAAGGCCTTTGGTGTTGGCCCACACCATTGCCGGCATCAGGGAGATTGCAAAGATAAGGTGTATTGCTCTTAACTTCATTTACTTCTTTCGATCTCGCATTCGGTAGCTTCGATAAGTTCCAGCCTTAAAAAAGAGTCTGACTCAGAAACCTTCTCTCATCCTACGGCTGCCGGTTATAAACGCGTGCATCTGCAACTGTATTCAGGAGATCGACCTTGCTTTGATAAGCGGCGAAGACAAACTCCGCTGCGTCGGGATCGTCCGGGTTGTTCTTGGCGACAGTGCGTGCGGCTGCCAGTGCGCGATCGACGAGTGCCAGGTTTCGTTCGTATTCTGCACGCAACTCAGGTCTCATCGGGCGGTCGGTGACAGATTTGATAGTGGAATCCAGCACGGCAATAGTTTTCAAATAACTACGTTCGCCTGGTAACAGTTTGACTTTGGCAACCGTCTTATCAGCAGCCACCACCGAATGACGAACCGGCCGAGTTCGCCGGCTCGAATTAACGCCTACTGCCGATGGCGGCTTTGGCAGCTCGGTTCCGGTTGAATCAGCAGCACTGGGTGCCGCCGGCGGCTTTACGTCGGCGGGGGGAGCAACCAGTGCCACGGGATTCACCACAGAAACGTCGTTAGAACGCCAGTACGCAACGCCAAAAACACTGGCGAAGGCGAGCACCGCAACCAGGCTCGCGTAACCGAAGCCCTGCGGTCGAAGAGTGAAAGGACTGGTCAAAGAAGCAAACCAGGCACGGGCCCGTGCAAGCGTAGAATTCGGCACAGTACTCATCACGTGCGCGCCGGCAATCGCATCGTCAATGCGTTGTCGCAACCGCTCGGTCGGAACAGCAACCTGAAACTCAGGAGCGAGCGCAGCGAAAACAATGTCATTGAAGCTCAGCAACTCGTCCGCCAGCGCCGAACAGGGAGTGCATTGAGTCAGGTGCGTCGTAATCCTTTCAGCGTCGGTGCTTGAAAGCTCGCCATCGCAATAACTCTGCAGAGTCCCTTCATCTAAACACCCTCTCATTGTTTACCTCCGATTTTGCCGTAAACCCTTGCAAACTCTTTTCTACCGCGCGCCACAAGGCTGCCCACATTCGTCTCTTTAACTGAGAGCGTGTTGGCAATCTCCCGATAGGAAAGGCCCTGCTGCTTAAGCAACAAGCAACTTCTCATCGGTTCCTTTATCTTCTCCAACGCCCGTCTGGCATCTTCAATCGCAATGCGCCGTTCGTAATCTTCTTCCGGCGCGGGTAACCAGCCGTCGGCGTAATTTTCCTTGTGATATTCATTGTCGCGCGCGTAGGAGCGGTTCTGCCCGCGGAGGGTATTGCGCGCAACGTTCAGCGTCACTCGTAATAACCAGGGCCGCAGCCATTCGTCGCCCGGCGTCGAGTCGAGATTACGAAACAGGCGAAGAAACACTTCCTGCGTCACGTCCTCGGCCAACGCGGAATCACGCACCACCGCACGCGCAGTTCGAAAGACCGCACGATGATGAAGCGTGAATGCTTCATCGAAACTGAGCGATATTGTCGCCGCAGTCGCGATGTTATCAGGCATTGAGTCTATCAAGGCTCTAGCTTGTCCGCTCATTTATCACCGCTCTCAGGAGTGAAAACACCGCAAACTACTGGAATGTGACAACTTTTCGGCTCGCGAGGTCGCTACCCGTTTCCGGTTGTTTATTGTAGTCTGAAAAGCGTTCTGCACAAAAAACCGAGCGGCTAATTCCCATCTACAGCAGAGATGAACATGAGTTTGAACGCAGAACAGTGCGTTAAAGTTCGAGAACTGTCATGCGAGGAATGTTGGCAACAAATAGCGTCGCCTTACTGAATAGCCCCTTCATGCGCGCATGCCGGCGTGAGTCGGTTCCTTACACGCCGGTGTGGCTGATGCGGCAAGCTGGCCGCTATATGCGCGAATATGCCGAAGTGCGCGCTCGAACATCCTTCCTTGAACTCTGCAAGACGCCTTCGCTCGCCACCGAAGTTACCGTTACCGCTGCCGAACGCCTGGGCGTTGATGCGGCAATCATCTTCGCCGACATACTACTCATCATTGAACCGATGGGAATCAACCTGGACTTCGCCGCAGGAGAAGGGCCTTCCATCAACAACCCGGTGCGCACCGCTCGCGATGTCGATCGAGTCCGGGAGATCGAAAATGTGGAGTCACTCGACTTTGTCTTCGAGGCGATCCGCCTGACGCGCCGTGCCTTGCCGAACGATCTGCCGTTGATCGGTTTCTCTGGAGCGCCTTTTACACTGGCCTCATACGTCATCGAAGGCGGAGGTTCGAAGAACTACATAAACACTAAGCGCTTGATGTACGACGACGCCGGGGCCTGGCATTCGCTGATGGGCCTGATTTCGAGGGCACTCGTGAAATACTTGAACGCGCAGGTCGAGGCCGGCGCTCAGGCGGTGCAGTTATTTGATTCCTGGGTTGGCTGCCTTAGTCCCGCAGACTATCAGGAATACGTTTTGCCACACACGAAAGCAGTAATTGAAGGCGTGACAAACGCTGTTCCGGTGATCCACTTCGGGACGGGCACTGCTACGTTGCTGAATCTCATAGGCGAAGCGGGCGGGGATATCATCGGACTCGATTGGCGCGTAAGGCTGGATGAAGCATGGAGTCGACTTGGTAGTGAAGTAGGTGTGATGGGCAATCTCGATCCGGCCGCTCTGTTTGCAAATCAGGATCATATCCGGCGGAGAACAGAAGATATTCTTAAACAGGCTGCCGGACGACCGGGTCACATATTTAATCTTGGACACGGAATCTTGCCCGAGACTCCGGTTGAGAACGTGATCGCATTGGTCAGGGCTGTTCATGAATTGAGCGCGGAACTCAAGGCAAAGTACTGAGTGCTGAGTGCCGGTTTCGAGATCCGGACCACTTTCATAAAGAGTATTAAGATGGCGCCAGCGGTAAATCTCAATCCTGAACAAGCCACAGACCCGGTCGACGCCATCCTCTTTGTCTCATTCGGCGGGCCTGAAGGACCAGAGGAAGTAATTCCCTTCCTCGAAAACGTTCTGCGGGGTCGCAACGTACCTCGCGAGCGGTTGCTACAAGTTGCGAAACACTACGAGTTGTTTGGGGGCGTCAGTCCAATTAACAACCAAAACCGAAACCTCATCACAGCTCTGAGAGAAGAACTGAAGTCGCACGGCCCTGACTTGCCCATCTACTGGGGCAATCGAAACTGGCATCCGCTGCTCGCCGACACCGTGCGGCAGATGCGTGCCGACGGTATCAAGCACGCGCTTGCTTTCGTGACCGCCGCTTACAGTTCTTACTCCAGTTGCCGGCAATACCGAGAGAATATTGAGGCCGCCTTAAGAGAAGCTGGTGCAGGCGCCCCGCGCGTCGACAAGCTTCGCCCCTTCTACAATCATCCTTTGTTCATCCAGGCAAACGCAGAGAATGTCTCCCTGGCTCTGGCAGAGATTCCTGACGCGCGGCGCGGCGCGACAGAACTCATTTTTACCGCGCACAGTATTCCGCAAACGATGGCCGACAGTTCAGCTTATGAAAGTCAGTTACAGGAAACTTGTCGACTCGTTGCTGCCGCGGTTGGGCATTCACGTTACCAACTCGTCTATCAAAGTCGCAGCGGTTCGCCCGCGCAACCCTGGTTGAGTCCGGACATTTATGACTGTCTGCGTGAGCTCAAGAGAGATTCTGATGTAGTCGTGGCGCCCATAGGATTCGTCTCAGATCACATGGAGGTAATCTACGATCTCGATACTGAAGCGCGACAAGTTGCTGGTGAGTTCGGTATTCAAATGGTGCGGGCTAAAACAGCGGGAACGCATCCGCTCTTTGTGCAAATGATTCGGTGTTTGGTTGCGGAAAGGCTGGCGGGACTTGAACAGGCATTTGTCGGTACTCAGGGGCCCCTTCCGGATGTTTGCCCTCCTGACTGTTGCCTGCCAGGGATTTCGACGTAAGCGCGGATTGGAGTGTTGGAGGATCTCTCAGTCAGGATGGCGGACTTAGCTTCTGACTTAGTCCCATGAAACGAATTGTAATCATCGGTGGAGGGATCAGCGGACTGGCGGCGGCATATCACCTCGCCGAAAGGCAGCGCAAAGAACCGGGCACGTTCGAAGTAGTGCTGCTCGAAGGCAGTTCGCGAATCGGCGGCATCGTTCAGACCGAAGATCGTGATGGTTTCCTGCTTGAGCGCGGGCCGGACTCTTTCATCTCAGAAAAACCCGCAGCGGTTGAGCTGGTGAAACGACTCGGCCTTGAGTCGCAGTTGATCGAAACAAACGCTGCGCATCGCCGCAGCTTCATTGTCCGCAATGGTCGTCTCCGGCCCGTGCCGGAAGGGTTTCAACTGCTCGCGCCTACACATCTCTGGCCATTCATCACCAGCGATATTTTTTCCTGGTCCGGAAAAGCGCGCATGGCCCTGGATCTCCTGTTGCCACGACGTTCCCAAAATGGTCAGGCCGATGAAAGTCTTGCGAGTTTCGTCACGCGCCGGTTTGGACGGGAGGCCCTCGAACGGATGGCGCAACCGATGGTCGGCGGGATCTACACAGCTGATCCGGAGCAACTGAGTCTGCGAGCGACGCTCCCAAGGTTCCTTGATCTCGAACAGTCGGATCGCAGCCTGATTCTTGGCATGCTGCGACGCGCGAAAAAACAGGAGTCGGGCACCAGCGGCGCTCGCTATAGCCTCTTCCTCTCGTTCGATCGCGGCATGCAAGTGCTCACTGACAGCCTGTCCGCAAAACTTCCTAACAGCAGCCTCCGCTTAAACAATAGAGTAAAACGCCTCTCGCTCGACTCATCAACAAAGCAGTGGGCCGTGCGCCTGCAATCGGGCGATGGCTTGAACGCAGATGGAATCTGTATGGCCCTCCCCGCGCAAGCAAGCGCCGCACTCCTGCGAGAGACCGACGAAGGCCTGGCGCGCGAACTTTCGTCCATCACATACGAATCCACTGCCACTATCAACTTTGGATTCAACCGAAGTGACATCACTCACGCGTTGAATGGTTTTGGATTTGTCGTTCCTCTAATAGAACGTCGTTCGTTACTTGCCTGCACCTTCAGCAGCGTCAAATTCGCCGGCCGGGCTCCGGAAGGCCAGGTGTTGTTGCGCGCGTTTGTAGGTGGAGCCTTACAGCCGGAAATGTTCGCGCTCGACAAGGACGAGATGCAATTAAAGGTTTTGGCTGACTTGCGTGATCTGCTCGGGGTGCGAGCGGCGCCACTATTTACGACAGTAACTAAGTGGCGGGAGTCGATGCCGCAGTATCACCTGGGACACCTCGCAAGAGTCGATAGAATAAATAAGCTCGTGGCTTCGATAACAGGATTGAGCCTGGCGGGAAATGGCTATACGGGTGTGGGAATTCCTGACTGCATTCGCAGCGGCGAGGCCGCGGCAGATAATTTGTTAAAGGCACTCGTCTAAAAGTGTCGCGAACAACGCTTAATGAGAGGTGGAATCTGGTCAGCCGAGAGAACATTTGCCGTATCTCATCAGTGCTGTCCCAACCTAAGTCAAACTGATCAGCTACTCAGTAAATGACACTTTCCTGGAAATGAGTCTCCTTCTGCCCTCAACAATGCCTGTCGACCTCAGTCATGCAGCGCCTTAATCCACTCCGCATTCGGCTGCATAAGCGGCAGAAAAGCTTCCTTGGGTACGGTTGTTTCGATATGCATGTTGTCATCTGTATTGATGACCGCTCCTGCCACAGCGGGCCCCAGGCGCGACTCGTCGCACACGTACCATGCCCTAACCTGCGACTCCTGACTCATCTCGACGCGCGCAAGCTCGGATGAAATCCTCGCATCCCGCAAACGTTGCGACAGCAGATCGAGATTGAGCGGCTTCATACTCCCGAGCAGAATCAAGTCCTTACCTCTTGCTGCGCCGCCCACACGAAATACGAGTATGTGCGGAAAGACCTTGTGATAAGTGGCCAGCACCGAACGCAAACTGTCAGTTGACATCTGGTAGATCTGCAGCCACTGCGCAAAGACGCCTGTCTCAGTAAGTCTGCCGCGGCCGAGTTCGAAAAACTCCTGTGTGAAAAGATTGGCCACGCCTGGAACCCAGGGATGACTCGGCTCGCTGACAATGATGTCGTAACTCGTCGGAGTCACTCTTAAATATGTGCGTGCATCATCAATAATCAAACGCAGCCTCGGATCGTCGAGCGGCCGGTTGTTAACATGTTCGAAGAAGCGCGAAGCGTTTACGGTGGCCGGCTCGAGTTCCACACATTCCACCGATTCGATCGGAGACTGCAGCATCGAACCAACGCTGACGCCTGAAGCAAACCCGACGACCAGCGCGTTCTTGATGTTAGGAGCAATCAGCAACGGCAACTGCCCGAGCATAACCTGGGTCGGCATGTCTTCACGATCAGAGGCATTCGTGCGACCGTTGATTGCTAGTGAGGTGATGTCCCAATCCTTTCGAACCGTCACCGTAGAAGTCGGTCCCTCTTCATACATCAACAGGCGATGAACCTCTGGTCCTCTGTCTCTGCTTTCCTGTTCCGTTGCGGCTTCGCGGGTTTTGGCAAGCACGCGCACGAGACCGTCATAAGCCCCCACTGAAAGATCCGCGACATTCATTCGCGGCGGGCGAAGAAAGAGTCCCAGGGCAATCAACACTGAAAGTCCCACCGCCACACTGCGGCGCAAATCTACGTCGCCCGTTTTAGTGCGCGACTGAAAGGCGATGCCTGCGGTTATCACGCAAAGCGCGGCGGCGAACGAGAGTGTCAACTTCGTGGTCAGCCTTGGAATCAGGAAAAAGCCCGCACAGAACGCTCCCGCGATCGCCCCGATCGTATTCACAGCGTACGCTCGCCCCACGAGTCGCACGGAATTGGCGGACTGGCCCTTGCTCGCCCAGACCAACACCAACGGCATCACCATTCCCATGAGAAATGCCGGTAACAGTATC
Organism: Pyrinomonadaceae bacterium; assembly: GCA_041742785.1. GTDB lineage: Bacteria > Acidobacteriota > Blastocatellia > Pyrinomonadales > Pyrinomonadaceae > PSRF01. The sequence continues at coordinate 109,923 of JBGTOA010000055.1, forward strand.
AACAGCGCGGCTGAGAGAATCTGCAGGCCTAACAAGCCGATCCAACTATCGAGCCGCATTGCCTTACCGAGTTCGACCAGTATCAAAGGAATAAAGTTGAGGACGTAAAGACTAACGAAAAGCGATATTCCGGTAATCAGTTCGACCTTGAAGATCGTTCCGCGCAGCTTGTGTGCATAGTCTTTACGCCCGATCACATAGGCGCCGAGTGAAAGTCCAATCAGAAACAGCGCGACCACAATCGTAAAAGCATAAGTACTCGAGCCAATGATCATCGTCAAAAGACGCGACCAGGCCACCTGAGTACTGATGGTCACAAAGCCCGAGACGAACGCACAGTACAGCCAGAACTTCTGACTCTCGGTGAATGCATCAACTGCAAAGGGTGGTTTCGCGGGAGGAGTCTTACGAGCCTCGAGCTCATTTTCCGTTGCCGTCCTGCGCTCCGGACCTCGATCAACCACAATCGCAAACAAACCTATGATGACGTTGATTAGTGCGGCAATGTAGATAGTCGAGCGCACGCCTAGATTCGGCAACAGGACAAAACCGGCGAGGACTGTGCCGAAGATGGCCCCGACTAGATTGCAGGTATAAAGACGCGTTATCGAACTCGACTTGAAACCCGCAGAACGTACCAGCGCAGCCGCAAGGATCGGCAGCGTCGCTCCCATCATCGTGGTCGGCACGAGCAACATCAAACAGGACAGGGCGAACCGCCACAGACTAAAAGTGAAAAAGCCGGGTTGAAGACTCTGCCAGATAAAAGCGTAGAGGTTGTCGACCAGACTAAAGAGAAACGGCACTGCTATGGCATACAAAGCGATGCCGATCTCGAGTATTCCATAGGCGCGAAACGGCTTTTTGATGCGGCTGGCAAAGCGACCGGCCAAGGCGCTGCCCAGGGCGAGTCCACCCATGAAAGCCGCCAGGACGGTGCTGACCGCCAGCGTCGTAGCGCCAAAAACCAGACCCAGCATGCGTGCCCAGAGGATTTCGTAGATCAGACCAGTCGCACCGGACAGGACGAAACACATGCCGATCAGCCAGACAATTTTTCTTGAGTAGGCAAATACGGCGGTCGGCCGCGGGGCCTCAGTCATAGCGGTCGCCATTTAAGGGTCTCCTAACTAAGTAGAATATCGTGCGGTGGGGTTGGGCTGAAGATTGCTCCAAGTCTAGTGCGCTCGCTGTTTTGATTAGTAATAGATCACATGTGAGGATCTCCATACCTTCGCTGGAATCGATCCCGGCGGCGCGCTGGTAATCAGAATTGCGTAGTCTTCATCGGGCACGTCGTGGGATCTGGTTTGTTCGAGCTCCGCATCTGGACTCTCATGCGCTTCAACTAGAGCGAGCCGCCGTAGACATGCATACAAGTGCTCAAGTCCGGCTCCATAACGACCCACCTCGTTCCCGATCGCGAGTCGCACCTCGGCCCGCTCGTCGATGAAGTGCTTGAGTTGAGACGCCGCCTGGATCACCCCGACTTCAAACCTCTCCTCAAATTCCGCCGGGGGGATATGCGCGTCAGCGGGATCCAAAATGATTGTTACTCGCCGTTCATCCTCGGCAGTAAACTCACGCACCGTCAATCGTCGCGATCGCGCAGTCGCCTTCCAATCAATGTGGCGAAGGTCATCCTGCGGTTGATAGTCGCGCAAAGAAAACAGATCGTGACCGGCACCGCGCCTGTGTGAGGCCATGCGCCCGGCGTACATCGGCAACAGGTGCAGGTCATCACTCTTCGGCAACGGCTTGGGATAAACGACTATGTCGACATTTCGCGCGCGCAGGCGGCGTCGTGTGCGGAAGAACCCAAACGGAAAACGTGTGGAAAGCTCGAACCCATTGATCAGGAGATGGCCGCGTGTGGGAAATGATTGCTCGACTCGCTGTTCAGCTGCTGCGTTGTGTGGGATGTATGTGAAGTAAGCGAGGGTGCGTTTGTGGTTTTGCTTTCTGAGCTTGCGTTGGGCTCGGCTATCGCCCTTCACATCCGGATTGAGCGGACCGCGCGCTTCCACGAGGACGGAGAACGACGGCAGGAGACTCTTGGTGTTCTTCAGAGTGATGATCACCGGCGCGGCGTCGCCCGCAAAAATGTGGTCCGGAAAGCGCGCCGATACCACCAGGTCCCGCAGCGATGCGCGTGCCGTCATGGCGCCGACAAACATGGTCGAAACCAGCAATGACAGAATCAGGAACAACAGATTATTTCCGGTGTTCCAGGCAGCAAAAGCTACGACGACAAGAATGACCGCGAAGATGGCGCCGCCGGTTGTGATCTCAATGGGCAGATCCAGGCTACGAACTTCCACTCTCGCTGAACGTGCGAGGGGCGGCACTACAAAGACGGCTAGCAACCCGGCAATCAGAAGTGAAAAAAGTGCTGCCGCCGTAGCGAGGTTCGTATCGGCGGTTCGTCTAGCCAGTATTGTCACCAGCGCCGCGGCCATTCCGGCCAGTACGAGCAGCGAGCCGAGGATCGCCGTGCGCCATTTGGAAAACCAATTATGGGCGGTGCTCTCCGCCAGATCCCTCGGCGGTGCCTGAACTGGAACCGTTACTTGCTCAAAGGATGAGTCAGCCTTCCTGACAGAACCGTTGTCGTTCAATTTTGACCTACTGCTCATGGGCTTCTCAAACTCTCATGCATTTTTGATTTCTCTTAGGCCCGTTAGTCTCCATCCTCGTCCAGGTCAATTGTAAAAGGAATCCTCAATTCCAATTAACGCGTCCGGCTCAATGACCTTTGCAGGTCCATTTGCGCGAAATGCTGTCAAATGATTAGTCGCGGTTTATTATGCGAGTAATAGCTCGTTTTGCAACACGAGCGGGAATTGGACTTTTAGTGCAAAGCCGGTCCGCAGGTACCTGATTTGCGAGGTTATCAATCGTAGCTCACTAACTTTGTGTGGCAAAAATTCCGATAATTCCTGTCTTGGTATTCGAGGGAGTTTGAGCAGGCAGCAACCAATTTTACCAACAGGGAGATGGTATCTTTTGATCACAAGATTTCTGCTGACAGAAAGGCTAGCCCCAATGCTTAAAAAAACAGGTCTTCAAGTTCTGGCATTAGTGTTAATGCTGATCTTATCCGGCGCGGATTTGATGGCGCAAAAACGCATCAACTTCCGTCGTGGAAGCAGTTCGGCCACCGTGGGCGGAAACATCGGCGCGCGCGGCTACCAGGAATATGTTTTGCGCGGGCGTGCCGGGCAAGTGATGACCATCAACATCACCTCCGGTAATGGCGCTGTTATCGTCAATGCAGGAATAGCAAGCGGGAGGAGCTTTAGTTTGGAGATGTCCGGGGGTGATCATCTGCTCTCAGTCGTCAACACGAAAGGCAGCAGGACAAGCTACACCCTAAGGGTCGCAATTAGGTAATACAGTTGGGCGCGTGAGATGGAACCGCGTCAACCTATAAGCGCTTGGAGGTGAACAAATGCGATCTCTGCCTCTCGTCTTCGCTCTGCTCGGGGTTAGCCTTCTCGTCTACTCGCCGCCGCCAGCGCGCGCACAGAGCGGGGCTCCCTCCGAAAGCGACCGAGTCCTCGGTCGTGCCTTTGAACAGCGCACCAGCAACCTTCTAGTCGAAGGCCGGGGCGTCGTCATGCGAATTCTTCCAGACGACAACGATGGAAGTAGGCATCAGCGTTTCATTCTGGAACTTGCCTCGGGGCAGACCCTGCTCATTGCCCACAACGTCGATGTCGCGCCTCGAATAGCTGGCCTGCGAAAGGGAGACAAGGTCGCGTTCCGTGGAGAGTACGACTGGACCGCGAAAGGGGGTGTCATACATTGGACACACCACGACCCTAACGGGCGACATCCCGGTGGCTGGCTCAAGCACAAAAGGAAGACATACCGGTGAAGAGTGGGGCGCGGCAGGGAACCCATGAACGATTGGTTGCAGCCGACGCCGCGCAGCCGATGTTTTCCGTCCAATCATTACAAGGGCTCTGTCGTGCGCGACGCTGGTCTCACTGTCGAGGTTTAAGAAGCTCTCTAAACGACCGCCGTCCGACAAGTTCATTTAACTGTTGCCAGGCATTCGACCTCGACGCGAGCTCCCAGTGCCAGGCCGTTAACTCCCAGGGCGCTGCGTGCCGGTAGCCGATCTTTGACGAAGTAGGTGACATAGACTTCGTTCATCGCGGCCCATTCACTCATGTCGGCCAGCATCACGGTGCATTTGACGACCTGATCGAAGGACGACCCATTCTGATCAAGTACGCGGCGAATGTTCTCCATAGTTTGCTTTGTCTCAGCTTTTATTCCGCCGGAGACCAGCGCAAACGAGCTATCCGTTCCGATCTTCCCCGAGAGGTAAAGCATCTGATCAACGCGCACGGCATCGGAGAAAGGCGTGGGTCGTGATCTGTCAGCCTTTAGATACTCAACCCGCGGCGGGGCAGGAATCGACGGACCAGTACTTTGCGCCGGCCTGGACTTATCAGGCTGCTGAGCTTCAGCGCCAAAAGTGAAAAGCATTCCAAAGCAGATGAGTGTGATGAGCCGGGACGTTGATTTCATGAGTTTTCTCCATCTCCTGAATGTTTGAGAATTACCTGAGAACCCTGAGCCTCACGGCGACGGCACTTGTGACAGCGTTGGCGAACCGGTAGGCCGCTTATCCGCCAGCGGCAGCCGGTTGAAGCCGAGCACCACCGTAACTTGATGGACTTGCTCATCATCAATCAGACCAATCTGATTCAACTCGAGTGGTTGGCCATCGACTTCAATGCTCGACACTCCCACGCTGACGGCTAACGGGTTTTCGACTTTGATCTCGTACCGAGTTTTTCCCCGCCGCAAAGTAATCTTGTAACCCGGCCAGCTCCTCGGAATACAGGGCTGTAAGGACAGGGAATTTCCCACCTGATTGAAGCCCAGAATTGACTCGAGGGCGGCCCGATACATCCAGCCTGCGGCACCCGTGTACCAGGTCCATCCTCCACGCCCAACATGTGGTTCGACTGCATAAACATCTGCGGCAACAACGTAAGGCTCGACCTTGTATTTGTGCAGACCGGCGCGAGTTGAAGCGTGGGTGACGGGATTCAAAAGTGCAAAAAGTTCTGTGGCTCGCTCGCCATCCTCGAGCATTGCATAAGCAATCACGGCCCACAGCGCAGCGTGAGTATACTGGCCGCCATTTTCACGCACACCAGGAAGGTAGCCCTTAATGTATCCCGGTTCCAACGAGCCCTTGTCGAACGGCGGCGTGAGCAAACGCACCAGCCCTTCGCCACGCAGAATCAAGTGCTCTTCCACCGCAGCCATAGCATGTCTGGCACGGTCGTTTTCGGCGGCGCCAGAAATGACTCCCCATGTCTGCGCGATCGAATCCAGGCGACATTCGTCGTTTCTAATCGAACCCAACGGAGTACCATCATCAAAAAATGCCCGTAGATACCAGTCTCCATCCCAGGCTTCTGTTTCCAACGAGGTTTTTAGTTTAACTAAATGCTGTTGGTAACGACTGGCGAGGTCGACTTGTCCTCGCGCCTCGCAATAGACCGTGAAATCCTGGAGGATCTTGTACATAAACTGGGCTAGCCAAACACTTTCTCCCTTCCCCTGATAACCCACTCGATTCATGCCGTCGTTCCAATCGCCGGTTCCCATCAGTGGCAAGCCATGAACGCCGACAGGCAGGCTGCGATCGATTGCCAGCACGCAGTGCTCGAACAGACTCGCGGTCGAGCGCGAAGTTTCAGGCTGGGTGTAGGCCTCCAGCTCGTCATCGCTGAGAAAAGGGGCTTCGACAAACGGGACTTGTTCGTCCAGAACCGTAGCGTCTCCCGTAACGTTTAAGTAGAAGCAGGTGACCAGCGGCAGCCAAAGACGATCATCGGAAAAACGAGTGCGTAGCCCGCGACCCGTGGGATAGTGCCACCAATGTTGCACATCGCCTTCTTTGAACTGACGGCTGGCTGCACGAAGAACGTGTTGGCGGGCGATCTCAGGTTTGGCATAACAGAGCGCCATCACGTCCTGCAGCTGATCTCGAAAACCGTAAGCACCGCTCGACTGATACAAGGCGGAGCGCGACCAGAGTCGACATGAGAGTGTCTGATAGAGCAGCCACCGATTAACAATCAGATTCATGGCCGGATCCGGCGTGTTGATTTCGACAGTACCCAGCAGCTCGTCCCAATAAGCAACAGTTTGATTAAGGGCGGTTTCGACAGCTGATACTTTGCGATAAGTTGAAACAAGCTCCCTGATCTCATCCACGTTATCGGCCTGGCCCAGCAAAACCACGATTTCGCGGTATTCGCCGGGCGCCAACTCAAAGACAGACTGAATCGCAGCACACGGGTCAAGCCCTGCTCCCGTGCGACCGGATAAGGCTATGCGCCTCAAGGCAGCGGGACTCGCGGGCGAGCCGTTCCGTCCCAGAAACTCCTTGCGATCGCACGTGACGGTGACGGTCGGCTCGCTCGTCGCCAAAAAGCACACGCGATCCGCAAACTCGTTGTTGTATGGATTGCGAGCGAAAATGGCGCCGCTGGTCGGATCAATCTCTGTAGTAATGAAAGGCGCTGAGGTGCTGCGAAGAGTTCCCAGTACCAACTCATGGTAGCTGGTCAGGGAAAGCCGGCGTTTTCGCGAACCACGGTTCCGCAACCGCAGCTTCATTATCTTTACCGGCGCATCGGGAGGAACGAACATCAGTAGTTCCTGCGAAATCCCATTGCTCAAGTGTTCAAAAACCGTGTAGCCCTGGCCATGCCTGATAACGTAAGGCGCCGCTTCCCGAATGGGCAGCGGAGTCGGTGTCCAGACTGCGCCTGTGTCTTCATCGCGCAAGTACAGCACCTCACCCGGAGGATCGGAAACCACGTCATTGGACCAGGGCGTCAGGCGATTGTCGCGGCTATTGACTGACCAGCTAAAACTGGAGCCGCTTTCCGAAACCTGGAAGCCGAATGCCCTCGAGTTGGCAACGATGTTTGACCACGGCGCGGGTGTCCATTGCCCTTCGCCCAGGATAGTTACATATTCGCGGCCGTCAGCGCTGAAGCCTCCCAGTCCGTTGAAAAAGAGCAAGTCAGGCGGCGGTAGCTGCGTCGCCGTCTCAGTCTGAGCAGGCCAGAGCGGAATGAAAGCTGGCGGAAGTTCGTCTTCAGGTAACAAACGAAGCAACTGGTTAGCCAGCGAACCACGTTCAGTTACGATCACAGCTCGGGCAACGGCGTGCAGCAGGATCCGATCAGCCTCAGACATGATCTCAGCGCGCCGAAGAAAAATACCTCCCGGCTTGTTCGCCAGATGCTGTGAGCCACTCTTGCGGACAAGTACTTCCAACTCGTCCTGTAATTCCTGAAGATAACTTGCCGCGTGATCGTTCAAGATCACGAGATCTATGGCCAATCCTTTGAGACGCAGATACTCGTGGCCGCGCAGAACTTGCCGCACGATTCTCAAATCGCGAACGTTATTGATTCGAACCAGCACAATGGGCAGGTCACCACTGATACCGTATTGCCACAAAGCCGCCTGGGTCTGACTGTTGAGCCCGAGCACGTGTGGTCGCGGACGTAGGGCGGGGTTCGCAAAAAGCACGCGACCGCCCAACTCCTGAAACAGGTGGGCCTCCTCGGTGGCTATCCCGAGGTGACGCAACTCAACCTGCGCCTTGGTCCAGGCGAGGCGCGCCTCTCGTTCAAATGCCGTGACGTCGTGATACTTGTCTGCAAGGCGGAAGGCTTCGTCGCGGGAATAAGCAAAGCCCGTGGAGAGCGATATGCGCGCAGTCTTACCAGGCTGAAGCAGAACTCGTTGTCGGAGACTGAAGATGGGATCGAGGACGGGCCCAGTCGTGTTTGAGAGTGGTCGATCTTCCACGACCGCGAGCGGTTCGCTGGGTGTCCGGCCGCGGCCCAGAAACCGGTTGCGATCGGTCTCATATTGCACTACCCCAATGGTCTCGCCCTCCGTAGCAATTGTATGCACGGCCCAGAGCGGTGCATCACTCTGCGATCGGGGACGACGACGTGCGAAGAGCGCGTTTTCTTCATGGATGAACTCAGTTTCAATAAACAGGTTGCTGAAAGCCGGATGCGCCGCATCGAGAGCTGGATTCGCAAGAGTGATCTCTGAATAACTCGTCAACTCGATCTCGCGTGCGCGCGAGGAATGGTTGGTGATCGATACCCGGCGTATCTCGGCATTTTCTTCCGCTGAAACTATCAGCTCGGTATGCGTGGTAAGGCCCACGTCCTCACGCCAGACATCAACCTTGTCCTCCGCGAATGACACTTCATAAAACTGGGGGATCCTTCCGGTGGGCTGATAGGCGGCCGACCACATCGCATTGCTGCGCACATCCCGCAAGTAACAAAAGCTGCCCCAGTGATCACGCGTCGCATCTTCACGCCAGCGGGTCACGCCGATACCCTTACATGCAGAATAGCCACCGCCAGCGGTAGTGAACATGACTGTATAGGAGCCGTTTGAAAGCAGTTGCGTCGCCGGTGAGGAAACGTCCGGCGTTCCATAGCGACGCATGCTGGGAGGCGCAAGGGTGACTTCTGTATGACGCGGCGCCAGCTCTGTGCCGCGAGCATGGACCACAGGAACAGCTCGCGGAATTCGCTCCTGCAAAAGAAGCTCGCTCGCCTGCACCAGCGGTTCAGAATGGAATCTTTGTTGCATGACGTTATCGTGCAGCATGTTATCCAACGCCACCATGCTCATGCCCTGATGATGCGTCATGAACGCGCGAACAATCACATATCTCTGGTTGCGGGGTAACCGCTCCGGCGTGTAATCGATTGCCTCATAGAAACCGAAACGGGCGCGCGCGCCTTCACGCTCGAGCCGAGCCAGATTACTAAGCGCGGCATGCGGCTTAATCAGGGCCGCCAGCATCGTGGCATACGGCGACACGACCAGGTTCTCGCCGAGACCTCGCTTCAAGCCTAAACCGGGCACACCGAACGGGCCATATTGGTATGTGAGATGGAGGTCGCGCGCGTTGTAAGCCGACTCAGAGATGCCCCAGGGAATACTGTGCCGCCGTCCATACGCTATTTGAGTGGCTACAGCCGTTTGGTAAGTCTCATCCAGCAAGGTTCCCTTGTAATTACGCATGACCAGCAAGGGCATCAGGTATTCGAACATTGTTCCCGACCATGAGATTAACGCACGGCCCGCGTTAACTGAGGTGAGCTGCCGGCCCAGGCGGAACCAGTGTTCCTGAGGAACGTCGCCCGTCCCAATGGCGACAAAGCTCGCCAATCGGGCCTCTGATGCCAGCAGGTCGTAGAAAGCGTTGTCGCGCTGCCCTTCGCTTACGTTGTAACCAATAGTCAGGACTTTCAGTTTTTCGTCGAACAGGAAATGGAAGTCCATTTCGTGGAGAAACCGTTCACACAGGCGAGCCAGGCTGCCGGTCCTGGCCTGCATGGACACCTGGGCTCCCGCTGCTTTCTCGACAGCACTCGTCAACTTCTCGAGTTGGGCCAGCAGTAGGGTTGAGTGCGGTTGTGCTTCCGCCAACCACGCCTCCAATCGGGGTCGCAGAGCAGCCAGCCGAACCAATGCTCGATCAGAAATCCTGGTGACTTGCGAAGGAGCAGGCAGAAGATCCAGGTCACGTCGGACCTTCTGCCATTCTTTTTCCAACTCTGCCGGGACTTCTTTCCCACCGGGCAACACTAAATTCCGAAGCGGCTGGGCCCAGGGTACGAGCGTATGAAGATCGCGCGCGAAGGCCTGTGCTTGATGAAGAAGCGCGCCAACCCAGAATCGCAGTTCGGCAAAACTTTCGGCGCCATGCTCCTGCGCCAGAGCACTAACGATGTCGTGGATGCGGGCGACACTCTGGCCCAGCATTTCCAATAAACTTGACCACTCACTTACGGTCGCTGGTGCTTCCTTGAGCAGGTGGGCGCAATCGGTTACCTCTTCGCGAAGTAGCCTCAACGGTACCGCATCCGTTCGCTGTTTGAGTGACCCGAGATTCTCGATCTCGTTTCTCATTTGGGCAACGGTGTCGCTGAGACCCTCTGTGACGCTCTTATTCAGAAGCGGATAGTCAGAAAGATCCAGGCACATTCGCCTGACCACGAGCAGATGGCCGGCCAGGTTTCCGCTATCGACCGTGGAAACATATTGAGGAGTCAAAGGCTCGAGCGTCTGCGTGTCATACCAGTTAAAGAAATGACCACGAAAGCGAGGTAACCGTTCAAGGGTTGTGAGCGTTAGCTCCAGACGCTCAATCAACTCCAGAGTTGCCGTGTAGCCGAAATCGTGAGCGGCAATCGTGGAAAGAAAAAGCAACCCAACGTTCGTAGGCGACGTTCGATGTGCGACAACGTTTTCCGGTTCTTCCTGCAGGTTGTCAGGTGGCAGCCAATGATCCTCCTCACCAACCAGGTGTTCGAAGTAGCGCCAGGTCGAGCGAGCGATTCCCCTCGCCACCTCTTTTTCTTTTGCTGTCAGGACTTCGTGCTCGGGAACAGTAATTCTGCTAATCCTGTGTGCGATGAAGGGTGATAACGCCCAGGCAACCAACAGCGGTGCGGCCACGAGAGCTGCCCTGGGCCTGACCAACAACATCAGAACGAGCGAAATAGCCGAGATTGCAGGTGCAACCCACATGAAACGCAAATAGGATCTGCAGGCGTTTATCGAAGACCGCTGATCCTGGGCGGCCGTCACCCAGGCAAGCAGATGGCGTCGGGAAATGAGTTTGCGGTAAACAGTACGCACGATGGCATCGCTCATGAGGTGCGCCTGATGCGCCACGAATGTGAGGTTCAATGAAGCTTGAGCGATGGCTATTCCCAGATCGTGCCAGCCGTGCTTCAGGTGGTTCTTCCAGGGTAACCCCAGCTGGCGATTTCTAAACAACCCAATGAGGTGCGCTACGACCGGAAGCACGAGCCCCAGAACAATGAAAGCGGTCCACACCAGGGGCGAGCCCGGCAGAAGAGTCCACGCTGCGAGGAAACATAACAAGAGTGCTGGAGCAAGTAAGCTACGTCGCAGGTTGTCCAGGATCTTCCAACGCGAGATTAAGGGAAGACTTTCGTTGACCTCACCTGGTCGATGGGTGAAGAAGCGCGAAAAGATCCATGGACTGATTTGCCAGTCACCTCGCGTCCAGCGGTGCTGCCGGCGCGCGTGGACGTCATAGGCGCTCGGATAGTCGTCCAGCAATTCTATGTCCGTCACCAGAGCAGCTCGTGCAAACAAACCCTCGAAAAGATCGTGGCTTAACAGCTCGTTCTCTTGAACGCGGTCCGCAAGGGAGGCTTCGAATACATCAACGTCGTAAAGTCCTTTTCCTGTATAGATACCCTCGCCAAATAGATCCTGATAAACATCGGATACAGCAGTCGTGTAAGGATCAATGCCAGTATTCCCGGCGAAGATGCTTGCAAAACGTGACCGCGAAGCGCTCTCGAGAGAGATACCGATCCGGGGTTGCAAGACCCCGTATCCACGGGTCACTCGGCCCAGTACTGCGTCGAACTGCGGCCGATTCAGGGGATGCAATGCAGTGCCAATCAGGCGGGAGGCGCAGTTGCGCGGCATTTGCGTGTCAGAATCGAGCGTGATGACGTAGCGGATTTTCGATAACAGCCTCTGCTCTGCTGAGGCCACGATGAAACTCGTATCCGTGGCCCCCCGGGTCAGACGATTGAACTCATGAACCTTCCCCCGTTTTCTCTCCCAACCTATCCACTTACCTTCGCCCTCGTTCCACTGACGCCGGCGGTGAAACAGAAAGAACCGCGGCTCCGAAGCATTGCCATAACGCGTATTTAACGTCTCGATCCCCTGTTGCGCCGTTTTCAGGAGGACCTCATCACCCGGCATGTGTTCGTGAGGCGCATCGCCGAAATCGCTCAGCAGAGCAAAATAAATATGCTCAGCATCATTAGCGAGAAAGTGGACTTCAAGTCTTTCCAACAGTTGCAGCGTCTCTTCCACATCCGGAAAAATCGTCGGCACTACAACCATAGTTGACGCTGATTCAGGCAGCGCCGCGGAAACGTCCAGCTTCGGTAACGATCGTGGGCCGATGGCCGAGGTCACCAGCCAATTCATCAACCGGAGCGCGAGGTCACTTGCCGGCATCAGGAACAAAGCTGTGATCGCGATGAGTGCCACGAGCCCGGAGCCATTCCAGCGGGCATAAGCCTGAACGAAAAACAGAATCGCAGCCGTGATGAGGCCAAGGCTGCCCAGGTAGGTAATCGCCGGATGATTGAGAAGCAGGCGACTCGTACGTTCACGAAGGGTAGGTCGATACGCCAGTGCGTCTTCCAGTTTTGTGAGACCTTCATCGATGAGGTAATAGCCAACATGACTTTCGAATTCCGACTGGGGTCGTTGTTGCTTCGCGCGGGTGGCCAGTTCAAACACTTGCCGGCCTACTTCAAGCTCTTCCAATGCCGTCCTCTTGCTGAGCCGCTCAATCACATGGCGATAACTGTCACGGGTTGCAAAGTCCATGAACGCATAGGCACCGGCAGGATCTTTCCGTAGCAGAGGATCGATGAGGCTGACGGATTCGAAAAACTCTTTCCAGTCGAGGGTGGAGAGCAGCCGCATGCTTGTCATTATGTTGGCAACGGTTACCTGGGCGGCGGCCTGTCGCTGATGTTCGCGTTGAACCATCTCCTCCGTGTTTTCGCCCGTGCGAGCAAGCTCTCGATCCAGCCATTCCAAAGTCACGGCCACTCCTGGATCCTGGTCCCTCAGGCGCTGAGTGAACTGAACGACAAAAGCGGGATCTGGTACTCCAGCGGCTCGCTTTTCAAGAAAGCCGATCAACTGACTTCGCGGCAACCCACCTTTTTCCAAAACCTTATCCGCCAGTTCATCCGCTTGTTCTCTGCTCTGGCGTGAAGTGACGATGCGCGCCGCGATACGTCTCAGGTTTTCGACCAAAGCGACCCGAAGGGTAATCGCCAGGGCCCATACTTCGCCGATGTTGAGTGGAGTTTCGAGTTGATAAGCACGAATAAAGCGCTTCAGGTTGTCGACGTCCAGGCGGCTGTCAGTATGAGTAATCAGGGCGAGGGCTATCGAGTAAATTCGCGGGTATCCGGCGAGGTCTCCGCTGCGAAGTTTCGGCAACTCGCGGTAATACGCTTCCGGCAAATCTTCGCGAATCTCGCGCAGCTGTTCGTCGACGATATGAAAGTTATCAATCAGCCATTCTGCTGCCGGGGTGACCGTGCGATCGCGGCGAACTTCGGCGGAGATCTCTTTGTGGGCGGCGATGAGAACTTCTTCATTCTCTTTGAGCCGCGGCAGAAGACTCTTCCCGCGCCCCGAGCCGACGTCTTTTTGCTCAGTTGCAAGGAAGCCCGCATATTGTTCGAGACGCTCCGCGCTGAAGAGTTCGTCGCGCAACGGACTCTCGTCTGCGATACTGGGAGCTCGTTTCCTGTTTGCTATCCGCTGTAAGAGGCGTTCATCCATACATCACCAAGTGATATGGCCAGGCAAACCTTGAATGTGTTGAGGGGTTCTTTGATGGTCTCGAGAGATGGCACGGTGGAGTCAGGTTTGGGCACCCGCTAATAACCGCTTCGAACAACCTCCACTGAGCAGTGCACACGACCGACTACCGCAGTTGATACGCTGCCCAGTAGAAATCTCTCTGAGGACCTATCCGCGCCTGAGGCTCCGAGGAAAACACAGTCAGCCCCCCATTCTTCTGCGTCGGCTATAAGTATTCGTTTGGGATCGCCTTCATCGATCCTCGTGGAGACGCTCAGTTGGGTGGCCCGCAGCCTCTTCGTAGCTTGCTTCATAAATGTCTCGATCCACTCTCGTTTCGTTCCTCGGTTCGTGGCTGAGGCTTTTTTTGAATGGGATGGGAAGGGTCCAGGCTCGCTGCCGGTTGGATCATCCACAGCGATCAAGCGTACGGCACTTCCGGTTGGCCAAACGCGAGACGCAACAACGCCAACAGCAAATTCAGAACTGGGAGTGCCGTCCAGTCCAATCAGGATGCGCACCGGTGAGCCATCTTTCCAGGCAGTGCCGCGAGATACGCGAACCGTGCAACAGGCTTCGTTCAGTACTTTTTGCGATACGCTGCCAAGCAGGAATCTGCCCAGGGCAGTTCGGCCCTGAGAGCCGACTACGATCAAATGCGGCTTGAGTTCGTCGGCTTTTCTCAGAATCTCGCGAGCTGGTGAGCCGTAAACCTCTTCCGCTCTTATTTCCCATGCGGGAAATTGGCTTTGCAGACGGGCTTTCGCATCCAGAGCCCCGGCTCGCAACTCCGTTACCGGCTCAGCCGCAGCAGCGTGGTTTCGTTGTGGTGTTGATTGGCTGACCGCACGATTGGCAGAAGATTGGGCCACACTTTTGACTGGCTGAGGACTCGAGGGTGAAGGTAGCCAGATCTCCGAGACCGTAAGGATCAAAGCTTCGGCGTTTCGTGGCAGTCCGGCCCGCTTTAAATCATCAAGTGCGGCATCCGCACAGGACGATCTGTCATAACCAATGAGAATTCTAATTTGATCTTTCATGTTTGTTCCTCCCGAGTGGTGAGGTCACAACTGTCTCTTCCAGCGCTCCCGGCAGCGGCTTCGATTACTGCAAACTCTGTCTTGCTACCAAGCCGCCCTTCCGCCGCAATCGCTCACGCACGAGGCCCGAGACCGCGACTCGCGTCGCTAATCAGATCTCTCACCAAACGCGCGGTTCGAGGAACCAAAGTCCTTCTCGCTTTTTGTTGGGGGACACTGATTCTAACTCATGATCGCGGATGCAGCACGCTGAGAACTCAGGCGAACCTTATTGGGCATTTTTACTGACAAAATCGCGGAGTGCCAGAGGAGTATTTGGGCTATGGAATAACCGCCGAAGACGTCAAGTAATTTCAGCCCGGGGCAACACCCGAAGGTAACAGGGATGCCAGACAGTTCTTTTATTCCGAAGCAATTTGCCGAACTCAGCGAACTCCTTCAGAGTACAAAGGAGCGAAGAGTCCTTCGTTCCAAAAGTGTTATTCTGGGTTGAAATTCGCCAACGCCTTTCGGTGTAATTTCAATCGCAACTTTGCACTTCTAACATCTCGCTTACTGATTGACTCTTTGTGCAAAGCCGTTTCATCAGAGGAGGTGTGATTCGTAACATGACTAACAAGACAGCCTGCGGAATCTCGCGCCGGCGGCAGCTCGGGGCATTCGCTCTTGGGACGGCCATTGGGGTTTTGGCGATGGTCGCCATCGCGCACGCACAGGCGACCTCCACAGCGCCTGCCGCAACGCCGGTCCCTACGGCGATACCTGCTCCTACGGCAGCTGCGACGCCGATACCCTTGGCGGAGGTCGTCACCCAGGCTGAGACTGTCTCTGCTAATTTGCGCAAAATCGAATCCGACCTGGCTTCGGATCAAGTCACTGCAACTGTCGAGTCCGAACTGCCCGCACTGATGGGAGAGATAAGTGCGCGCCTCGACGAAAATGAAAAAATACTGAATTCTCGTCCCTCTCTGGAGACGCTCAAGAATCTGGAAACCGAGTGGAAGGCCCTGGTGGAGAAGCTGATTATTTGGAGACGAGACTTGACAACTCGCGCCACCAGCCTCGACCGGGAGATCACTCGGCTCTCGCAACTCGATCAGACCTGGCTTATAACACTGGCTCAAGTAGAAAACACCCAGTCGCCGGGTCAGGAGGATCAGACTGAGACTGCCAGAGCAGTGACACCACCTGAGATTCTCCAGCGTATCAAGACAATGACTGCCGCAATCAAGCAGACTCGCGATGCAAGTGAGGCGAGACGTTCGCAAATCCTCACGTTGCAGAATCGCGTCGCCGAACAGGAAGCACGCATTGCTGAAGCGCTAGCTTCAGTCAGGCAAGTACGCGATCAGACGATCAATCGCCTGTTCGTCAAAGACAGCCCTTCGATCTTTAGCACTGCAGTGTGGTCGCGCGACGGTCAAAATCTCTTCCAGGACAGCCAAAACTCCTTCACCACCCAGTGGAGTACGCTTAGCACATATGCCCGGCGGCAACGGTCGAGATTCATTTTTCATGGGTTCATCTTTATGTCGCTGGTGGCGGCTCTCTACTGGGCTGGAAGGCGCGTGCAGCCATGGGTGGTGGCCGAGCCGAGTTTGGAGAGTGTCGCGCGTGTCTTTCGCTTTCCTGTCGCGGCAGCGCTCGTCCTATCGATCTTGATGAGCGGATGGATTTACCCGCAAGCGCCACGGATGTTGATTGCCATCCTTGGTGCCGCGGCATTGATACCCACAATCATCATTCTCCGACAACTCGTCGAGCGCCAACTGTTTCCAGTCCTCAACGCGCTGGTCGTTTTGTATCTCATAGATCTGTTGCGCACCATCTCGACGGCCCTGCCGCTCGCCTCGCGGCTGCTGTTTCTTGGAGAGATGCTCGGCGCGCTCATCTTTCTCTTATGGCTGATCAAAGCAAAGCGGCTCTCTGAAGTTCCCGAATCAGAACGTAACTTGTCATGGGAAATCGTCAGGCTCGGCGCGCGAATCGCGGCGGTAGTATTTCTGGCCGCCTTCATCGCGAATGCACTCGGGTACGTCAGCATTTCCGGCATCGCGGGAAACGCATTGCTGGGGAGCGCTTACATTGCAGTGATCCTCTTCGCCACGGTGAGAATTGCCGACGGGCTGATCATGTTCACGTTGCGGATCCGTCCGATCTCGCTTCTGAGCATGGTCCGGCATCACCGGCGATTCCTGCGTCGCCGCGTCCAGCGCACTTTGCGCTGGATCGCTGCTTTGTTGTGGGCTATCTACACGCTCGAACTGCTTTCGCTGCGGACGACAGTTGCCGACAGCATCCGTGCGGGCCTGAGCGCGAAACTGGAGGTTGGCCAGCTGCAGTTATCGCTCGGCAATGTAGTGGCGTTCCTCGGGACGGTGTGGCTGGCATTTCTGCTTTCCAGAATCCTGCGCTTTATCCTCGAAGAAGACGTCTACCCGCGCGCCAAGCTCGCGAGGGGCATTCCTTACGCCGTATCAACAATGCTGCACTACACTATCCTGTTCGTTGGCTTTCTGTTCGCAGTTGCGGCTATGGGGATCGATATGACGAGGTTCACGATTCTCGCCGGTGCCTTCGGTGTTGGACTCGGTTTCGGTTTGCAGAACATCGTCAATAATTTTGTATCTGGCCTGATCCTTCTCTTTGAGCGACCGGTCAATGTCGGGGACATGATCCAGGTAGGTGAGCGAGATGGAAAACTCCGTCACATCGGCATGCGGGCAAGCGTCATCCGCACCCTTGAGGGTTCAGAGGTGATCGTTCCGAACGGGCAATTGATCTCGGAGGAGGTATTGAATTGGACCCTTTCCGATCAGCAGCGAAGACTGGAGGTCCCGGTTGGCGTGGCTTATGGTACAGATCCTGAACGCGTGATCGAGCTACTCACGGAGATGGCCTCAAAGCATCCTGACGTCATGCTCGAACCACCACCCGACACTCTATTCGTAGGGTTCGGCGATAGCGCGCTTAACTTTCTCCTTCGGGCCTGGACGAATCGATTCGACCGATGGGTTGTGATCAAGAGCGAGTTGGCAATAGGCGTCCATGCCGCTCTTCGTGACGCGAGAATATCGATTCCGTTTCCGCAGCGCGATCTACACATCCAAACCCTTCCGGCTGAATTCGTGCTGCCGCGCGCAAGCGAAGCCCCAACCCGAAGTGACAACATCGGCGAGGGCACGGATAGCGAGAAAAGGAAAGGATAGGTTGTTCGGGAATTCTCCGGGAGGAGTGAAAAACTCTCCACTCACAAGGGTGAGATGTTTATGGCGGGACCCAATTAATCGTCCTTCGCCCTTCGGAGAGGCGGAATGATTTCAGATGCTGCGACGTTGAGTCCGCCACTCCGAACGGCCGGCCGGGAAGTAATTAACGCTGCCCGGCGCTGCTGACACCTGCCTTGCGGTATGAGGCAAAGGCATTAGCGAGACGTTCAGCGGCCGCCGGATCGTTGCGCGCGAGCAGCGTGATCACTTCATCTCGGGTCAGCAATAGCGACTTTAAGTTTTCGTGCTGCGATTGATCGAGAACAGACTCGCTACCTTTGTCCAGTTCGGCTCGCAACTCTGTGTAGAAGTTGCTCGCGGACTGACGGGCTAGTTCATATTCGCCCAGCCTTGCATCAATCGCGGCTGAGGCCAACTCGGATTGAATCTTGCACAAACGCAACTCGCGGCGGGCTTCGTCACGTTCATTCGCGCGAGAAGAAGCCGCCCACCACATTGGAACGAATCCCACCAGGAAGATGACCACTGCGGCACCGGCATAAATCAGGATCCGCTTCCGGCGATCGTTAGTGGCAATTGGTTTCACTTCACTTGCGTCAGCCATTCTAAATTCTCCTTTTCTTTGCTGTTAAGGAAAGACTCCTAGCTCGGCATAGGATGTGGCGACCTTATTGAGCGCGCTAACGAAGGCAGCGGTGCGCAGCGTCTTGATGCGAGGATCCATCTTCCAAATCTCGTGAATCTGGTGGTAAGCAGTCACCATCGTCTCTTCGAGTCCGGAATTAACCAGATCAATCTCGTCGGGGCCACGCGCGATCGCCCTTCTCTGTTGATCAGACAGACGTTTCCCGGTCGTCTCTTCGATAGTGCCGAGCACACTTTCGACTGTACGCTGCTGAAACAGCTTGCCCATCCTGCCAAATCGCACATGTGAGAGATTCTTCAGCCATTCAAAGTAGGAAACCGTCACACCTCCGGCATTGAGGTAAATATCCGGGATCACCATCACGCCCTTCTCAACCAGAATCTGCTCTGCTGCTGCCGTCGTAGGACCATTCGCGGCCTCCGCAACTATTCTGGCTCGTATCCTGGGCGCGTTGTCCTCAGTGATCTGATTCTCCAAAGCCGCGGGAATCAATATGTCGCAATCGAGCTCCAGTGCGTCGGACCGTTGCGACAAATTTGTCGCCCCGGGAAAGTTCAGTATTGACCCAGTCTCTTTCCGGTGCCTCATCACATTTTCAATTATGAGACCGGCGGGATTGTAAATTGCACCCTCATGCTCGGCAAGCCCCACCAGAATCGCACCCTGCGTCTGGCAGAACTGCGCCGAGTGATACCCGACGTTACCGAGTCCCTGAATGACGACCGACTTGCTTGCGAGTCCTGGAGTCAACCCCAGTTTCTTCATGTCACCAGTATCGCTGCAGATCTCCTGAAGCCCGTAGACCACACCGCGGCCAGTCGCCTCCAGGCGACCGCGAATGCCACCCTGAGAGATTGACTTTCCGGTTACGCAAGCCAACGCGTCGATCTGGCCTGGATGAAATGCAGCATATGTATCTGCAATCCAGGACATTTCTCGTTGTCCCGTGGCATAGTCCGGCGCGGGGACGTCCAGTCCTGGTCCGATAAAGTTTTTCTTGATCAGTTCAGCCGTATAGCGCCGAGTAATTCGCTCGAGTTCAGGTTCCGTGTAGTTCGCCGGATTGATCCTGACTGCGCCTTTCGCCCCGCCAAAGGGAATATCCATCACGGCGCACTTATAAGTCATGAGCGAGGCCAGCGCGATGACCTCGTCTTCGTTGGCATCCTCGGAAAAACGGATCCCTCCTTTTACTGGAAGTTTGTGATGGCTGTGTTGAGCACGCCAGCCTTTGATGACTTCGAATCCGCGAGCAGTACGCAACGGAAACTGCACAACCAGGAGGCTGTTGCAGCGCTTGATTTGTTCAAGCAGCCCCGGCGGATGATCAGTAAGAGCCGCAGCCTGATCGAAAGAGAAGAATACGTTTTCTCTGAAGGTTCGCTCTGTCACTTTCGTGGTCATGCAGTATCGTATGCTCCATTCTCATTAGAAGTTGATTAGTCGCGCCGTTATTCTTCCTGGTTGATTAGGGGATATCTTGCTCTTCTCGGATCTACCTTGCAACAGCCTTCAGGCGAGCTGCTTCTTTTACCCAGATCCGGCCTGCCCGAGTCCAACGGGACGTTGCCGCCAACTGACCAACATGAGTGGAACCACTTAAAGCTGCTAGGTAGTAATGCGGTCGAACAACTGAACGTTAGCCTATAGAATTGCTGTGCCTTTCGTCCAACAGTTTGTTCCAGTGTGGACGAGGCCCCAGGCGCATATCGCGGGCGGACATCACATCCTCATCGGTTCCTATGAAACGCTTGACGCGGATCTTGATAGGGAGAACAAGATCCAGCCGAGGGTTTGAGCCGGCTTACTGAAGGATCAAAACCTCAATGAGGTTTTTGGAGACAAATCGATGGCTGAAGGACTTAACGTTCTCGATACTGCAATTCGGAGTGGAACTTTTCAAACCTTTACACGGTTGCTGGATGGTTCATCCTTAGAGACTATGCTGAGATCCGGAGTTTCCTACACCCTGTTCGCACCCGCGGACATCGCTTTCGCCTACATCCCACCCGAGACACTCAATCAGCTGTTGAAAGCAGAGCGGTTGGGGATTTTAGGAAACTTGCTTAGTTATCATGCACTCCGCGGAAAGTTCATGATAGCGGAATTAAGAAATCTCTCCAGAGCTAAGACTGTTTTCGGTGACGACCTAATTGTAGATGGCGGCCCCGACTTGAGAATTGAAGGAGCGAGGTTGCTGCAGACCGACATTGAGGCGAGTAATGGTGTTATTCACGCAATCGACCGACTCTTATTGCCCGCCAGGACGGTGGCTTCGGCATCCGCATGAGAATATTACGCTCGACTATCCCGATGAATAATCATAAGGAAAAACAAACACACTTGATTTCCGTAACCACGCTAATCTATGGCGCAGGGAGCTGAGCGATCTGCTCCGGCAACTCTTTTTTTAGCGGCATCTTCTCAAAGTACACGTCGTAGATAGCACGTGCGGCCGGCGCGGCATGGCGAGAGCCAAAACCCGAATTCTCAATCAGCGCCAGCACCGCGATTTCAGGTTTGAAGGCCGGCCCATATGAGACAAACCAGGAATGGTCTTTGTTCTTTCCGACATCCTTGCCGAGTCCCACCACCTGAGCAGTACCCGTTTTGCCGGCAATATCAAAACCCGGCTTTCGTATGCCGGCCGCCGTACCAGCCTCGTTCACCACCGACCACATAGCCTTGACCACCGCCTGATCTTGCTCTTCCGTCACCTGAACGACGCCCGCGACGGATGGTTCGTACTTCCTTACTTCGCGATAATCGTCGTCAATAGGCTGACCAACTGCCCGCGCTTCCTTCACTAGTTGAGGTGTATACAAACTCCCTCCCACACCCACGGCGGCAATTGCACGGAGCAAGGAGATTGGCGTCACAAAGTCGTAAACCTGCCCAAACGAAGCATAGACAGTGTCGATATCGGTCCACTGAGGAGCGTTGGGATTGAAGCGAGCTTTGAACTCAGGTGAGGGGGTCCAACTGACCAGCTCGTGTGGCAGATCGATGCCGGTGGGTTCGTTAAGCTTAAAATCGGCTACCATCTCCATGATGCCGGACAGCCCCATCTTGAGACCAAGCCGATAAAAATAACCGTCACAAGACTTCATGATTGCTGTATGCAAATCCGGTCTGCCGTGCTGGCCCATACAGCGAGTGAATTTGTTTCCGATCTGGATGCCTCCGCCGCAGACTAATCTCGAATCGTCGAGCGTAATCACACCTTGCTGGAGAGCGCCCACCGCCATTGGTATTTTCCAGGTTGAACCCGGCGGATAGCGACCCCTAATCGCGCGGTTGTATAACGGCGTATGAGGATCACGAAGCAACGCGGCGTATTCGGCGCGCCCTTTCCTGGTGGCGATCCTCTCTGTGAAGAGATTCGGATCGAAGGTGGGATACGAAGCTAATGCGAGAATCTCTCCGTTATTCGGATCCATCGCGATAATCACGCCGCGCTGGGAAGACGAGTTGCGCAGTTGCGCTTCTGCTGCCTCCTGCAGATCCAGGTCGATCGTTGTTACCAGATCCTGGCCCGGCGTTGGTTCAATGACCGCAACCACATCTCTAATTCGCCCCAAACTATCTACGATGACTCTTCGGTTCCCGTCCCGTCCACGCAGGAATTGATCGTAAGTTGCCTCCAACCCTTCTTTTCCGATCACATCACCAGCCTTGTAGCCGCGGTCCCTGTACTGCGGAAGTTCCAACTGCTTCGAACTGATTTCAGCAACATAGCCAAGAACGTGAGCCAGCAGGCCGTTTTCAGGATATTGACGTTGCGGCCGCTGATCGATTTGCAGCGAGGGAAACTCCAGGGAATGGGCCTCGACCCATGCGATGTCGCCCATCGTTGCGTTTTCCTTGATCATAATCGACTCGAAGGCGGGATTGGTTCTAAGTTCGCCAAATCGTTCTTGCAGGTAATCGGGATCTATATCCAATACGGTCGGTAGTTCCGACGCGAGTCCATCCAAGTCGATGGTTCGGCCCAACTCGCGCTGCAATACAACATCGTAGATCGGGTGTGAATCGACCAGCACTCTCCCGTAACGATCGAGGATGGTGCCGCGCGGCGCTGGAATGGGTAAAGTGCGCAGCCTTTGATTAACTGCGCGCTCGCGGTGGTAGTCGCCATGTACGATCTGAAGGTTGTAAAGCCGCAGCACGCACGCACCGAGCAACGCGAGTGCGACGATCTGTACCGTGCGCAGTCGAACGTGTAGATTCTGTCCGCGATCTCCGAACTTCATCAGCTAAAGCTCCCGCCCAAATGTGAAGCAGACACTTTCTCTTTAGGTTGCCGACCGTTGATTGGGGATTAACGGTAATGGTAGGGATCGAAATGCGGGCTTGAATCAGTGAGATTACCCAGCCGGACTGAGTGATCGCACTTATCCGACAGGAGTTTCAAGAATCTGATACTCGTTCGTTTCTGATCCGGAGGTTAGCTTCTGACCATCCAAACTCAGGATTAACGGCATTTCTGCTTTTGTTCCTGCCAGACACTTGTCAGGGTGAGAGTCCTGACCGAGCCTGCCAAACGTGTCAACGAGTTGCGCGATTAACCCAACCATCTCCTCTGGGCCACCCACAAAGTATTTTGCTCGCGACCGATTTCGGCCGACGTGAATTGTCCACGCACTCGAAGGAAGCCGCGTGAAGAGGTCCTCGTCAGTTACATCATCACCCGCGGCCAGAATAAAATCAGGCTTCGGGCCAGCCATCAGAAAGCGCGAGCAAATCTGTGCTTTGTTGGCCCAGACCAGTTTTACTTCCACCGCCCTTTGACCTTTGACCGGCTTGACCGGCGAATCGGCAAGCATGTGTTCGAGGTTCGCGACCAGATCGTTTGCCAACCAATCGCCAAACTCCGGATCTGCCATGCGATAGTGCCAGACCAGGGAATACTCCTTCTCCTCGATGAAGCTGCCGGGCGTCCTGTCCACGAAGTGTTCAAGTATTGGATAGATGCGTTGTTTCCACAGACCAGAGGTTCCGGGAGCTGCCTCTTCCCATTGCTGTGACACCGGCGATCGCAAAACTGCGCCATGTTCTGCGGCCAACCAGATATTGGCGATCCCACCGAACCAGCCTTCGAGATCGGCTCTCGATCGTCCCGAAACTATTGCGGTAACCGATCGCGCGTCCTGCCCCAGACGTTGCAGCAGATCGATCAGTCTGGAGGTGGGGACCGCGTTCTGCGGTAGCGATTCATATGGTGCAAGTGTCCCATCGTAGTCCAACAGAATGAGACGGGAGCGTGCACTTTCAAACGCACTCACTAGTCTCTCCGACGGAAGCGACACCGGTTTGTCCTGCGGCTGTTCGCATCGAGCCTCAATGGACTTACTGAGATTCTCGAGGAATCGATTGCCCCAGGCGAAGACATTGTTCTTATGAACGCGACGGTACAAAGCCATCATGCGATCGCGCTTCTCTGCTTCATTGAGCGACAGTGCCCGTGCTATGGCTAAACTCAGAGCTTCCTCGTCATACGGATTCACCAGTAACGCTTCACCCATCTCAGCAGCCGCCCCGGCAAATTCACTCAGGACAAGAACGCCATCGCCGGAGGACTTACAGGCGACATACTCTTTAGCCACAAGGTTCAACCCATCGCGGAGTGGCGTAACCAACGCTACATCGGCCGCTGCGTATAGCGCAGCCAGTTCAGATTGCGGCAGGCTGCGACGCACGTAGGTAATCGGGGACCATTCGGCGGTGCTCCAGTCGCCATTGATCTGGCCGATTAGTTCGTCCACTTCTTTTCGTAGACGACCATACTTTGGTACTCGCTCTCGGGAAGGAACAGCTACCTGAATGAGAACTACTTTGCCGCGCCATTCCGGAGAATCACGCAAAAACTTACGATAGGCACGCAGGCGCTCAGGGATTCCTTTCGTGTAATCCAACCGATCAACTCCGAGAATGATCTTGCGGTAGCTGGAACTTTCTTTGAGTTCGGCTAGTTGGCGCTTAGTGTTCTCGTTCTTGATCAACAGCTCATTGAACTCTTCCGGAGCAATTCCGATAGGTAATGCGTCGAGCTTTACTGTACGTCTTCCGACTTCAACTCGGTCCATCTCACTGCTAAGGCCCAACAGCCTCAGGATCGAAGTGCGAAAATGCTGTAAATAACGATGAGTATGAAAAGCGAGGTAGTCGGCGCCTAACATACCGCGGAGTAGTTCTTCACGCTTGGGAAGGATCCGGAATACGGACGAAGATGGGAAAGGCACGTGCAGGAAAAAGCCTATGGAGATATCCGGAACTGCTTCGCGAAGGAGTTGTGGCAAGAGCAGGAAATGATAGTCGTGTATCCAAACCAGATCGTTCGGGCGAAGATGCTTCAATATCTCGTCGCGAAAAATCTCATTCGCCCTGACATATGATTTCCAGTCTTCGGGATTGAATCGCACCTGCGATGGGAAATGGTGGAAGAGCGGCCATAGCGCCTGGTTGGAAATTCCCTCATAAAAGCCCCGAGCAGTATCAGGATCCAGGTCGACCGCGAAATACCTGTTCTGCCTGGCCCAGTCATTCACTATGCTGCGACGCTTTTTATCGTCGATTGCCGAGGTCTCCCCTGACCAGCCAATCCAAATACCATTGCGTTTTTGCAACACGGGCTGCATCGCCGTCGCTAAACCACCGGCAGTCTTCCGGCTGTGCCAGTATTCGCCTACACGTTTCAGCCTAACGGGTAAGCGGTTTGATACGACAACTACTCTTTGATTATTTGTGTCTTTAGACATGGTTGGTGGGCGGATTCCTACTCCCGCCGCTACTAATTCTCGATGCGAGCCTTCAGCAGTTTACATGTTGAGTTGCTCGGTCAGCCTGATGCAGTTAAGGCGCCTCGCGGGCGCCTTAACCACCGGGCATGTGACTATCTCCATGGGTGCTGCGACCTACCCAGCTTGCATAAGCCAGCCGCAACTTGCCACATAGCTAATCAGCTAGTAAACAATAGCGAAACCGGGATCAGACAGCATCAGTCTTATCACTTAGGGACGCTAAGTGTTTTTACCCATTGCTCAATCTGCTGCAAAGGAGACCGCGCCGGAGCCCTCAACCTGACCCTGTCGCAAACGAAAACAACGTGTTGCCATGTAATCGGGATAAAACCATGTAAGGAACAGTGTTAGTTCTTATTACGGCAAGACTTAAGATGATGAGGCAAGGTACGAACGGGAGGACGTGGTGAATGGCAGACACTCTTACAAAGCAGGAACTCAATAACGAACGAGGCGAAATCCTCGCTCGGCTGGAAGGCTGGCTGGAACCGCCAATGATTGTGCTCAGTTTCATATTGTGCTCAGTTTCATATGGCTGGCGTTGTTAATTTGGTAAATGCTAAAGCTATCAAAGAGCTGCGTGACGAGATCGCGTCCCGGCATGAAGAATTGCGGGCGCTACGCGAGAGAACGCAGTAATGGAATGACAATTACGTTAACTCATGGCAGCCTGTTCGCGTGCATCAGCATCTGCCCTCGAAGCGTTCTGCCGTCGAAAACGTTAAGAAGGGAATAGTGGAGCTAAGCGTGACCAGGGAATGGTTTAAAGACGCAATCTTCTACGAAGTTTACGTCAGAGGCTTCTACGACTCGGACGGCAACGGCATTGGTGACTTTCGCGGCCTCACCGCCAAGCTGGATTACCTCGAGTGGTTAGGAATTGACTGCATCTGGCTACTGCCATTCTACGAATCTCCTCTCCAGGACGGGGGATACGATATCGCGGACTACTACGCGGTATTACCCGACTACGGCTCGCTCGAAGACTTCAAGAATTTTCTGGATGCCGCTCACGGCAAAGGGATTCGAGTAATCGCGGACCTGGTTATCAATCACACTTCTGATCAGCATCCCTGGTTTCAAGAAGCGCGTCGCTCGCAGGATTCACTTAAGCGTAGTTGGTATGTCTGGAGTGACAACGATCAAAAATACTCCGAAGCGCGGATCATCTTTACCGATACCGAGCGGTCAAACTGGACCTGGGATGATGAGGCCCGGGCTTTCTACTGGCATCGCTTCTTCCGGCATCAGCCGGACCTGAATTATGAGAATCCGGAAGTGCAGCAAGCCATGCTCGACGTGGTTTTGTTTTGGCTCGATCTTGGAATTGATGGCTTCCGCGTCGATGCAGTGCCATATCTTTTTGAGACCGAAGGCACTGACTGTGAAAACCTCCCTGAGACTCACCGCTTTCTAAGAGCATTGCGCAGGCATGTCGATATCCATTACCCAAATGCGCTGTTGCTGGCCGAAGCCAATCAGTGGCCTGAAGACGTGGTTGAGTATTTTGGCGAGGGCGACGAGTTTCACATGGCTTATCACTTTCCGATCATGCCCCGTTTGTTTATGGCCCTGCGACAGGAAGACCGCCGGCCGATAGTCGAAATATTGGAACGCACGCCGACAATTCCTGAAGGCTGTCAGTGGGGAATGTTCCTCAGGAATCACGATGAGCTGACTCTTGAAATGGTAACGGATGAAGAGCGGGATTATCTCTACAACGAGTATGCAAAGGATCGGCGCATGCGACTTAATGTCGGTATCCGCCGCCGGCTCGCGCCTTTAATGGAAAACGGACGCCGCAGGATCGAACTTTTGCACGCTCTCTTATTCAGCCTGCCCGGCAGCCCGTTTCTCTATTACGGAGATGAAATTGGGATGGGTGACAATGTTTACCTGGGAGATCGCGACGGTGTGCGTACGCCAATGCAATGGTCGCCGGATCGTAATGCGGGGTTCTCGAGGGCGGATTTTGCTCGCCTCTATTTTCCAGTGATCATGGATCCTGTTTATGGTTATCAGGCGGTTAATGTTGAAGCACAACAACGCTACAGCACTTCGCTGCTTAACTGGGTCCGAGAAATGATCCATCTGCGCAAGCGGCATCCAGTTTTTGGGCGCGGATCACTGAGCTTTATCAGACCAGAGAATCGGAATGTGTTTGCTTTCGTTCGCAGCTATCTTGATGAAACCGTGCTTTGTGTCTTCAACCTGTCGCAGTCTGCACAGCCGGTTGAACTCCAGTTACAGAAGTATCAAGGGCGCACCCCAATTGAGATGATGGGCCAGGCTGAGTTTCCACCGATCAGTTCGGCTCCTTATCAATTAGCACTGGCGCCGCGTGGCTTCTACTGGTTTCTGCTGAAACCCGAAAGCAGCAGACTTCCTTAAAGCGACTCAACTACCCGTGGTGATGAACTGACGACCGTGGATTGCGGGCCGGTACCAAAATTCCTGTCGTTCATCGATCGACTACGCATGCCTCGGTGGGAACTGCAGAACGCTTGAATTGCGCCACCCGGCTAGCTGTAATCACGTCTGGCCGAGCGATTCTTGTCTGCGATCGCAATCAGAATCAGGATAAAGGCTGCCAAGCGTATCAGATAGTAATAACTCCGTGTCTCACTTCCGTCCGGGACGAAGATAAAAGCAATCTGGTTCAGACCAAGCAGCCAGAAAGCCATTGAAAACATGATAAAAAGGCGATCACGTGTCTCTCTCCAAAAGCGCAGGAAGAACAAGGCAGCCACCAAATAGCTAATCATCAACGCGCCGAGAATGAAGGGCTTCATCGTCTTGTTTTCACACTAACGTAGCTGAGAATTGTTCGTTCGACAGTAGTATCAACGATCGCGTTACTGCAATTCTATTTTTTAGCGGGCGTCCCAAATGAGACCGTAGAGCAAAAGCACCAACCCAAAAAGCGCTGACAAATGGCGCCAAAGCGTAAGATCCACGCTTGGGACCACTACGAGGTCAACAAAGAGAAGCACGTTGTTGACAGTGAACCCGAGGAAGCAAAGGGCGCTCCATAACAGGAGTCGGGTGTGATTGACCAGATAGCTTTTGAATAGCATGACTGCGCAGGTAAGACTCGTCGCAGCGCAAAGAAGATAGACCGCTATTGACACCCTATTTGTCCCTCCTAAATCTGAAGGCATCAGCGAAGATGCGAACCTTTTCGAAGGGCCTCGAGAATAAGAAGCTGATCACGCTAACCCGCCGCTCCTTGTAAGCCGTCGCCAATGCGGAGACCGCATTGTCCAATTCAACTGAAGACGGACTATACCGATAGAGCAAGCCCGGGCTTTCCCTGAGTGATAGTAGACCTCGCGCGTGAAGGGCGGACAGTAAGGTCGCGGCGAGCTGTGGTCCGATTTGTAGTTCGCGATCCGTGTCTTCGATGCTCCATTCGGTTTCCCTCCTTCTATAAAGGAGCAGCAGTGTCTCCAGTTGAAATAAGGAGTCGAGGTACTCCGTCATGAACCTCTTCACTTCCTCTGGAATGTCCTCTGATGCCACTCGCTCTTTCCTCTGGCTATAGGTACACCGCCACGCTCTTCTGGAAAGCTGTCGGTTGACAGCCCAATGTAAAACCAGGATGCCACTCGGTCAAGGCGATTCTCAGCGACGAAGGAATGAGCAGAACTACTTAGACACTTGGGGGTTAATACTCAAACGTCGAGTGACTGATCCCGGTTTATATCCTGCGGGAGCTAATACTTCTCTCTTATTTAGGGTAGCGTTGTTCTAAAACATAGCGTGCAATCTCTACCCTGTTGCTAAATCCCTTTTTATCCAGGATGTGGCTGATGTGATTCTCAACTGTGCGGACGCTGATCTCGAGTTCCGCTGCAATATCCTTGTTGGTCAGTCCTCGCGAAACGGCCAATGCAACGCGATCCTCTGCCTCGGTTAGTTCATCATCCTGGAAGGTCTTAGGTTCGCCGTCGCTTGCCGTAGATCCTACCAGTCGCGCGATTTGGGAATGTGTCCGTTCAACTCTGCTCAGAATTCCGTTCACGACCGCGATCAACTCGTCAGGCTCAAAGGGCTTCGTCAGATAAGCGTCAACACCTGCACGAAACCCTTCAATACGATCTGCCGTTTCATCCCGGGCGGTAAGAAACACGATCGGCACCAATGCAGTCCTCGGCGACCCCCGCAGTTGACGCGCCAATTGATAGCCATCCATGCCGGGCATTCGGATATCACTCACTACCAGGTCTGGCACTGCTTCCGCCAGTTGCAACAGGGCCTCCCGCCCACTTCGCGCGGTGCTCACTTGATATCCCCCGGTTTTTAGACAAGCAGCCACGGCCCGAAGGAGGTTTGGCTCGTCATCAACTACCAACAGCCGCTTCAACATTCGCGTCAACCTCGATTGCAGTTTCAAAAGCGCCAGTATTATCGAACAGTGGCAGGAACACGGTGAAAAGCGTGCCTTCACCAACTTTGCTGGCGACCGCAATCCTGCCACCCAGTTGTTCAATAAGGTGCCTTGCCAGATAGAGTCCGAGCCCCACCCCAGGTGCGGCTGTTTCCGGAGCACCGGAGAGATCATCTTCCCCGTGCACAGCTCGCACTCGATAAAACTTGTCAAAGATATGGGGAAGATCCTCTGGAGGAATTCCTCCTCCGGTGTCTTGAATTCCAATCGCCACCGTTTGGTCAACGAGGCGAGCGGAAACAATCACCTCTCCGCCCTCCGGCGAATATTTGATCGCGTTATCAACCAAGCCCCGAATCACTCTGCGTACCGCTTCAAAATCAGCAACGATTCTCGGAAGGTCAGCGGGTATATCGGTAGTGAGTGCCAGACCCAGCGACTTCGCGTGATAGCGGTCAACATCTACGCACGACTCTAATAACTTGAGAACCTCAACCGGCGCTTTGGTAAGTTTATAACCTCCTGATTCGATGCGAGACAGATCCAACAGATTCCCCACGAAGTTAATTTGGCGATCGCATTCCGTGGCGATTGTGTGCGCGTAGTCAAGTCGTTCCTCGTCAGTAAGGGCGAGGCGCTGGAGGAGGTGGGACAGTACTTTGATAGTCGTCAGCGGCGTCCTTAGCTCGTGAGAAACGCTGCTTACAAAATCAGACTTCAACTGATCCAGTTCCGTGAGCCGTTCTTCCCTCTCTTTTATTCGTTCGGCCATCGCGTTAAAGGCGGTTGCCAAATCACCTATCTCCCCTGATTCGTTTACCGGCGCGCGCGCCGTGAGGTCGCCAGCGCCAAGCTGTTGCGCCGTCGCGCGCAACCGCCGCACTGGCAGCACGATGCTTCGCTCAATCACCTGCGCGGCGCCGACAGCCAGCAATAGTGCCAGCAGTCCGACCAAAGCATACCGATTAAGCCTTTGACGTGCCGGCTCGTACAGGGTCGAGCTTGGAGTTCCAATCATTGCAATGAGCCCGGTATCCCTGATATGTGCTACACCGTAGACGCGCTTGATTCCATCGATAGGACTTATTAGTTCCGCGACACTCGTTCGCTCGCTGCCCAATGCTGAGGAGAGTGGCGCCCAGTTCGCATCCGCTTCCATGGGAGCTTCGGAGCCACGACGCCGATAGAGAACACGTCCCTCCGAATCTCGCACGGAGATCACGACTTGCTGTGAAAGCTCAATCCGGTCAAAAAGCTCGTTAATCGCGGCGCCATCGATGCGGGCTATGACAGCACCCCTTCGCTCAATTGGAACCGCGATCACCACTATGGGCCGAGCCTCATCCACAGTACGGTCCGTGACTACTGTCCAGGAGTTGCGTTCCCGCAACTCTGAAACCAGGTGATCGACCAAGGCGCTTGGAAGTACGTCTTTGCGAGCGGGTTGTGAGGTGATTGTCGTGCCCCCGGCATTGGTAATTCTAAGGTCCATCCAAAATGGGCGCGTGCGAAGGACGTTTTCAAGATTTTCCCGGACCTCCGACGACCCTCTGTCAGTGTCGCCGGCGAGGGCGGCAATCGCATCCAGCGCTTTCTTCTGATCATCAAGCCAACGTTCAAGCACTACTGCTGCAAATTCAACCTGCTGCTTGATCGAGTCGTCAAGTTGCCCTCGACTGAGGCGCCACACATTCCTCAACTCCAGCGCGCTAAAGAGAACAAGCGGTACCGCGATGCCAACCACAAGCAGAAGTAATTTGCCGCGAATGCCCAATGTTTATTGCTTTCTCAAATAGACCGAGGCGGGTTTCATATTACTGAGAAGCTGCGAACCGGAAGTATAGCAATCATGATCCCTCTTCCCGTAAGGGTAAACACTCACTAAACGCTGTGGTTCCACTGATTCGCACCAGCGCCGCGCGCGCTTACCATTACGTCGATAATTCCGTCAGGCACTTTAATGGCCTGGTGGATGTGCCTTGTGAACTGCGATGAGGAGAGAGTCATGAAAGCCGCGGAGCAACACGTCCCCATTAAGAGCGACGCCCCCAATAAGAGCAGAGTTTGGAGCGACAAGAGCAGAGTTTGGAGCGACAGCTTGGCAGAACTCGGCATTCCGTGGAGGCGAGTCGCGTTGTATGCAACCCTCGCGCTCGGTTTTTTTCTGCTGGGACTCGTTCCGATGTGGCTTAAGGCCGGCAATGCAATCGAACAGCGTGATGCCGCCCAACGTGAGGTGCGTTTAGTCAAACTCCAAAACAGTCTTGGGGCCGCGATGGTCGACGTCCAGCGGGGCGAGTACGAGCCCGCCCGACAGGTTACAAGTGACTTCTATACAAACTTGCGAATCCAGATAGATGCCGGGAGTGCCTCGGTATTCACACCGGCCCAGCGTGACAGGCTGAGGCCGTTACTTGAGGAGCGTGACGACGTCATCACTCTGTTAGCGCGCAGCGATCCCGCCGCCGCAGATCGTCTGTTTGCAATCTATTCGTCTTACAAGAAGGTGAATGGAGGCTAGCGAGGAGCGAATCGATAGAGTCACCCTGCTTCGCCGCGCGTCCCCCCGAAGACTGCCTGTTTCGAGAGGCGACGTGTACTGGGATCCCACTTCGTCGTGAGACCTGCTCAGTATTTCCTCCCTACGCGGGGAACCGTTACTCGAAATTGAGACCTATAAACATTTGGCACCCGACCGCTGCGATTTCATTCACACCAGGTTGAAGCCCAGGTGTGACTGAGACGAGGAGCTATTGAGGCGAGTGTCAACGTACATTTGATCGGAGCAAACCCCAGGATCTTGGCGACGACTTTCTTGCAAAGCCCTTTCCCAAAACCACACTGAATGGCAAAAGTCGTTCCCAGCGACGCCGGCCAACCAGGTCATAGTTCGAACATTGGAGGATCCAACAGGTGCGAAATTACGCAAGTGTGGACGCAGGCTGCGAACTCTTACGCATTGATACTGATTTGAGTGAAGGTTCGCCCGACAGGATCATCCCCCAAAAAAGTGCAAATGCAGAAATCGTTGGCTCTTTGACTAATCGCCTGCACACATATCAGCGTGTCCGGCCTTAACGAAGCGAAGCGGCAATGGGTGGCCCGTGGTTTGCCGCGTTGCCTCTAGAGGAGGAGCGGAATGCTCATAGACTTGGCGGCGAACTGATGGCTCGCAGCGCAACGTTACATTTCGAATCGATAGGTGAACTACAACTTTTCACCGTCTGGATGGAAGGGGTCTAATTGACCCCGTATCTATAAAAACGCCGCCTCCAACCGGAACCGTGAAACCTGTTTTTGGGACGCTGACTAATTATGAAAACGATTATTGAACCCTTTAGAGTCAAGGTGGTTGAACCTATCAAGATGACAACCCGCGAGGAGCGAGAAGGCTATCTTCAAGACGCGGCGTATAACCTGTTCCTGCTCAAAGCGGAAAACGTCATCATCGATTTGCTCACCGACAGTGGCACGGCGGCCATGAGCGCAGAGCAGTGGTCTGCGTTGATGCGCGGCGATGAGTCTTATGCCGGCAGCAAGAGTTTCTATCGCTTTGAAGAGGTCGTGCGCGACATCTTTGGTTTCAAGCAGGTGATTCCGATGCACCAGGGACGCGCGGCCGAGCGCATCCTTTTTTCAGTGATGTGCAAGAAAGGAAGCGTAATTCCGAATAACACCAACTTCGATACTACGCGTGCCAATATCGAATACCTCGGAGCTGAAGCTGTCGACCTGCCGATTCCGGAGTTCTATCAACCTGCCGTCAACCATCCGTTCAAAGGCAACATGGACACGGAAGCACTCGAACATTTGATCCAGCGCGTAGGCGCTGAGCGCATTCCGCTCGTCATGGTCACGGTGACGAACAATTCCGGCGGCGGTCAGCCAGTTTCGATGGCGAACTTACGGGAAGTGAAAGCGATCTGTTCGCGGTTTGGGCTGCCGCTCTATTTGGACGCCTGTCGTTTCGCCGAGAACGCATACTTCATCAAGCTGCGTGAACCTGGGTATGCGGAAAAATCCGTAAAGCAGATCGCGCGTGAGATGTTCGCCCTGGCCGATGGCTGCACGATGTCTGCGAAGAAGGACGGACTGGCAAACATTGGCGGCTTCCTCTGTACCAACGATGACCTGTTGGCCCAGCAGGAGAAGGACCTGCTCATTCTGACCGAAGGCTTTCCCACCTATGGCGGTCTGGCCGGGCGTGATCTCGAGGCTATTGCGGTAGGGCTTGAAGAGGTATTGCACGAGGACTATCTGGAGTATCGCTTCGCCTCAATTCGCTATCTAGGCGAACACATCTCGCACGCCGGAGTACCCATCGTGCAACCACCGGGCGGTCACGCAATTTACATCGATGCGCGAACTATGCTGCCACACATACCACCGCTGCAGTATCCGGGACAGGCGCTAGCCATCGAACTCTATCGCGAGGCGGGCATTCGTTCCTGTGAGATCGGGTCAGTGATGCACGCCGAGAAGCATTCCGAAAGCGGGGCAGAGATGCCCTCTGCCATGGATTTGGTGCGGCTGGCAGTTCCCCATCGCGTTTACACCCAAAGCCACATTGATTATGT
>JBGTOA010000072.1:0-24390 GCA_041742785.1 Pyrinomonadaceae bacterium
CTTTGTGCTTTGTGCTTTGTGCTTTGTGCTTTGTGCTTTGTGCTTTGTGCTTTGTGCTTTGTGCTTTGTGCTTTGTGCTTTGTGCTTTGTGCTTTGTGCTTTGTGCTTTGTGCTTTGTGCTTTGTGCTTTGTGCTTGAAACTATTAGCCTCTCTGACGCAGGCTGTCTTGCTGTTTGCTGTCTACTTGCCCTTATGAAATCACCTCATACGCTTTCACTTTGCGCGAAAGCAGCGCCAGACAAATCAGGCAAACCAAAGCCAGCATTGCCCACGAGGACCAGAGTGGTGGTTCATTCATCACCACTTCTCGAATTAAATTTCCGTCGAAGTCCACAATTGGCGCCCGCCCGCTGGCGCGCACAAAAGTACCGAACAATCCCGAGGTGACGTTTCGAATCAGCGCGCCCAGACTAATCAGATTTCCCCAACGCGTCAGAAAAATGTTGTTCAGGACCTCACCAAAAACGGAAGGAATAAAAAATATGCCGAGCAGCGCCGCGCTCGCAATCACCCTCCATTTCACGAGCGCTGAGATTGCCTGCGACAGCAATGCCAGCAACAAAATCCAAACCACACTGCCGATAAAGATCGCATTCCCCAGCCAGAGGTTGTTGACGAACCAGGACCAACCTTCCAGGTAAGCCTGAAAAAGAAAGAGCAGCAACTGCGGGATCCAGGTCATTGCAGAAAGCAGAATCAACAGCACTGACATTTTGCCGGCGACATACTCCGCGCGCGAGAACGGACGGCAGAGATAGAGCGGCAGCGCGTTGTTCCGCAGATCACGCGACACCAGGGGCGGACCCACAAGCAGCGCCACAAACAAAGCGAATCCTCCCTGAAGGTTCACAAAGAACTGAAAGAACTCCGCATTGATGGGCAACAACTCCCTTACATTTACTCTCATCAGTGCCAACGCATTTACGTTGTGATGGAGGTAGATGAGAACTGCCTCGACCAGCAAAGGGATGAAACAGATTGCAAAGAAAGCGGTGAACAGTTTTGACTTGAACACGTCGCGAAAAGCGTGGCGCGGAATGATCAGAAAACGGCTCCAATCAGGAGTCAGCGCGCCTGTGTAGCGCTTGTAGGTGTGCTCATAAACCGCCATCACCGTTCTCCATTGCCTTCAGAAAGATGTCTTCCAGAGAATCTCGTTTAAAGTCCATCCTTCTGATTTGTACACTCTGCTCGCCGGCAATGCGGTAGATATCACGCACGCCTACGCCATCGCGGAGCACTATCTTTACGCGGCTGTCCGTGGTTAGCGCGTACTCGCAGCCCAACTCAGCAATGGCTCTACCGAATGCGGGCTGATCGCCGCGAGTCTCAAGCACCAAAAACTGGCGATTGGCCTTTCGCTCTTCTTCCAGATTGCAATAGACGGCAATCCGGCCGTCCTTGAGAATCAAGATCTCTTCGCAGCATTCCTCAACATCGCGCAGCAAATGAGATGACAACAAAATGTGCGCCTGTCCGCTGTCGCGAATCTCGCGAATCAGGCGAATCATTCTTTGCCGCGCCGGCGGATCCAGGCCATTGGTGGGCTCGTCGAGAAAAATCAGACGCGGTCCATGCACGATCGCCTGGGCCAACTTTGCAAGCTGCTTCATACCCAGCGAATAGGTATCCAGGTTCCGATAGCGCGCTTCGCCGAGGCCAACGTAGAAGAGCGCTTCGTGTGCGCGCTCGAGCGCCGCTTCAGCAGGAAGACCGGAGAGCTCGGCCATCAGGCGCACGAGGTGCACCCCGCTCATCTTCGCGATGAACGAATCGCGCTCAGGCATGTAACCGACAACTTGTCGAATCTCTTTTGCTTCGATAGAGATGTCGCGCCCAAAGATATGCGCCGTGCCTGAAGAAGGAGCGTGAAAACCCAACAGGGTATGAATCAGTGTTGTCTTGCCGGCGCCGTTAGGGCCAAGCAGCCCGATTGCCCGCCCGCGCAATTCACCGCGCAATCCTTTGAGGATGGGCCGGCCACCAAACTTCACACTGAGATCGTTCAGGTCGATAACCGGAGCGAAGTTAGCCGAGTTGGGAAGGCTTGTTTGAGATTGAAGCGTTGCCGCTGCTGCCATGCTGGTTACTTTATATCGCCCGGTCGCGATAACTCCAAACAAATCCCAGACCGAAAGCAGTGCCCATCAAAACGAATGCACCGATGAATGCAAACGCTTCCGTCGCTACTAAAGTTCTACCGATTGCTAAAATTCCGATCAGAAAAACCGGCAGGTTCAGCAGCAGCGCCGAGACGAGTGGGAAAACCAGTAGGGGTTTGCAACCGCCCAGACGTAACCAGAACAGTGAGGGAGCATAGGCGAGCGAGTAGACGAGGGCCGAGACCAGCAGCGACATGATCGTCGCACCTCTTATGCCGGCAGCACTTAGACTCGCGCCTTCAACCAGGAAGAATGCGAGCAAGATTACTGCGAGTCCAAGGAACCAGGAGCCGAGCGAGATTGAGACGAGCTTCATGGGAGAAAATCCATGGATGAGCGAAACCAGGTTCAAGGCGAAGCCTTTGGAGGCCGACCTGGCGTTAATTGATGTCGGCGCTCTTCCTGACGGTTGGCGGCAGCCCCCTTGTTTGTTGGAAACCAGGCGGTGTCGCGCTGCGCTTGCCACCGCACTCCAAACGCAGCGCAACCCGCAAAGTGTCATTTACCTTGGCCCTTGTCCTTCATTCCCTGATGCAGGATGTGTTGAATCTCTAGCGCATTGGGCACCCCCAACAACGTCGCCGGACTCAGACCAAACGGCCCACCTTCCGTATTCGCGGCAAACGTGATGCTGTCACCACTCGCGTAAGCGTAGGCGAGTGTCGGTGGCATGTCTGCCGCCAGGGATTTGATCGCCTGTTGTTGTTCCTGTCCCAGGTGACCGGCAGTCGACGCGATGCGATCCGCGAACGGCTGCACCAATGGTCCGAGGTTGTGATAGAAGACCGCTGAGAAGTTGGCATTGCCGTCCGCAGGCAGACCGGCAGTAAACTTCGCCGAACGCAAGAGCGAGTACCCCTGCTCCTGCGATCTCACTGATCTCTCGACCAGCGCGCGGCTGGGGCCAACAATCATGTAGCCATTCACGAAGGTGTAATTCACTTCCACTCCAAAGTCTGCAGAGCGCAGGGTGTAGTAAGCGCGGGATCCGATTTCACCACGGTCCCAAACCAACCCAGCTTTGCTGAACCTGGCAGCTTCCTTATTTATTTCCCCTACGACCTTCTCCAAAGCTTGCTGCAGATGCTCGGGGTCGTTCACCTCAAATACCATCTTCCAGGAAGGTGTCGGCAGAATCGGTCCATCGATGGCAAAGGCAAACTCACCGCCCAGAGGCGCAGCGATGTCTCTGCGCACCTCAATACCACGCTCAGCTTGCAGCTTATCGAGGTTCTTGCGGAGATCCGGCGAAACGGTTTCGACTACTCCCAACAGATCGTCAACCAGCGAAACCGGGTCCTTCACTACGAAGCCGGCAACGATATTTGCATCTGGCGAGATGAATTCGAGCGAGCCCATCGGAGCCGGCGCTGCCAGCCACGAAGGAATGCCGCGCTGGGCTTCGTTGAAAGAGAGAGCAGCCTGAGTCTGAGTCTTGCCATTGGTCTCCTTCTGATCCAGCACGAAGTATTTCACACTCAACACACCCAGTTTTTGGAGTGCTTCTTCGTGCTGGGCGCCGCCTGCTCCCTTGGTTCGCTCAGCCTTGCTCTGCTCGACCACGCGCTCGAGATTGGCCGCCACAACCAGGCCTGCTCCCTGTTGATAGACCTGCGCGATGCGGTTATGAAAGGGCGAGGCGGTAAAGCTGCTTCGGCCACCGTGCTGCACTACATTCGCCAGCCGTTGCAACTCATCGAGACGAGGACTGGCAGCAAAAAGACCGTTGCTGATCCAGACGTACACCGGTGTCTCGCCCTTGCCGGTCTGCGCTGGGACGGCCGTAGCGGTCAGCGGATCTTCAACGAAATGAATCGGCGCCTTACCCTGTCCGGCATATTTGGCAATCTGCTGTTCAAGAAACGGACGGAAGCCCTCGGAGTTTTTGAGTTCAGCCAACACGAGGGGCGCGGCAGGCTCGCCTTTCTGGTCCATCGAAACTGAGACAGCGATCTCGTCACCGAGGTATTCGCCAAACTCTTTCACAGTCTCCATTACCTGATTCATGTCCGGCCCTTTGTGGGCATGTTGCTTTTCCCACCACTCACGCAAGGCTGCGTTCTGGCTGATGCGCTCCTGCATGATTCGGTGCGACTCGGTAATCGTGGACGTTAGATTCGGCAAGGCTGCGTAGACCGTAGTGCTCTCAGGCATCAAATCCAGCAAGTGCGTCGAGTTGCGCACGCCGGGCTGCCAAACCTTGTTCAGATCTTTGTTGAGCGACGCCAGGCTCGCAAGCGCGGCTGCATAGTTGGAGGCCTTTCGGCTCCAGGCAACCTCGTCCTTTACCGGGACGGCATGAATTGCCCTGCTGGTGGCTGCCTGTTCGCCGGCCCGCAACACGCGCTCGTTGTTCCCGTGTTCAAAGTGAACTTCGCCTTCGATTACCGAAACGCGCGAGCCCTTCGTACCAGTGTTGACCGAGAAGATAGTTCCCGTAACCGTAACGCGCGAATCACCGGTGTCGACGAACAAACGCCCTTTTCCCTGCTTGGCAGATTCGACCAGGATCGCGCCACGGTTGAGATGAATGGTCGTGCCTTGTGAATTCCTGGAGATCCAGAACTCTGAGCGGTCTTTCATCTCAATGACCGAGCCATCCCCCAGCTTCACAAAGGCATGCGCGTCCTTTGCGGTCCGGATGCGCTCGCCGCTTGCGAGTTTCTCACCAGCCACAACCGGCGCACTCCTGGTGTCGCCGATCTGGAAAACCTGACCTTCGGCAGCCTGCACGGTAGCGTCGGGGTTCCCGCCTACTGGCAGGTACCTTTGAATCAAAGGAATCGCGAGCAAACCGAATCCGATCACCAGCGCCGCGGCAATGCCCCAGCGCATGACCACTGGTTGGACGGTGTAACGACGAACTGCCGGAGCGGCTTTGACCGGAGCGACCTCAAACCTGCGCGCGTCTTTCATCGCGCGACGGCATGGGATGCACTCGTGAGTGTGGTCCACCAGGAGCAGCGAACGCGCTTCAGATAAATCCCCGCAGAGATAGGCGGGAATCAGGGACTGAAAATCTTTACAGCTCTCGATTCGCTCGGCCGCCACGGTAACGTTGTCCGCAAGCTCGCTGGTCTCAGCAGCCAACCGCGCCCAAACACGGTCTGCTGCCTGATTAACCACCGATGATTCGACCTGCTCGTTGCGAATCTCGGCAGTTGTTCTGTCAAGGATGTTGTCAAAATCGTTAGTGCTTTTCATGATGTTTCTCCAGATATTTCCCAATCTCTTTTCTCAGCCTGGTGCGAGCCCGATGCAACACGACGCCAACCACTACTTGCGAGGTGCCCATCATTTTCGCAATTTCCTGGTTCTCATAGCCTTCGTAATAGCGCAACACAAACATCTCCGATGCCGTGGCGCCGAGGCGGGCTACGGCTTGTCGGATAAGTAGTTGCAGTTCGCGATCGGCGTGTTGTGCTTCCGGACTTCGAAAGGTGCTCTCAATTGCGCCGGACTCCACGTCATCGAGAGCCACTGACTTTGATCTGGTGCGGCTGCGCAGGAGATCGAGGGAAGCGTTAATAGCGGCGCGTGAAAGATATGCTTCTGGGTGGGCAGTCAGGCCGGCAGAGTCGATGTTTTCCCGGCCTTTTACGAGGCGTAAAAAGACGGTCTGCAACACATCTTCTGCATCAGCAGCACTGCCAGTGATGCGATGAGCGGTGCGAAAAACCCGGTCATGGTGAGCTCGGAAGAGCAATTCCAGCTCTCCCGGAGGCTTTGGAACTGGTTTCAATGTCTTAACGGCAGCTTGCACTTGGCCCTCCTGAAATCGTTTCCACATCCTGAGAACGACGCCGCGGAGGGTTTATTAACAGTTTGCAAGTGAAGATTTCTGCGCCTGCGTACGGCTCGAGGGGCAGATTCAACGCCATTCCCGGGATCGCGGGCGTTCCCGCCGGCTAAGCTGGGCCCCCATGGAAGTCAACATATCCGGTTCCACCAGACTTGGGAACATGCAACCTTGAGCGGGCCGGGCCGCCCGCGTTCCCAGCTAAAACAACGACCTTGCCTTCTCACCCAGCATCGCCTTTCGCACCAGCGGGATCGGCGGGCCGCCGAACTGTAGGAACTCATCATGAAACTTCTGCCAAGCCTCCCTGCCACCACGCGTTGACGTCCAATCATCGCGCAGTTTCTTAATCATTAGCTTGCCCATGGTGTAGTTGAGATAGGCAGGATCAAACGTACCCCGCACTGCCTGCTGACGCGCCGTAGCTGCATCCTGATAGCCTTCCTCTCGAAACATTCGCTCAGAATCTTCCACGGACATACCGGCTGTATGCATGCCGATAGCAGAAAGAAACCGCACGTTTCGCAAAGTTGCGTTTAGCAGTTGACCGATATGGGTTTCCGGCGAGTCTTGGCCCAGCCCGGCTTCCCACATCATCTCTTCGGTGTAATGTGCCCAGCCCTCAGCGAAGGCATAGCCAACGAATACCTGGCCAAATTTGGAAGGCGAACGCTTCGCATGAAGGAATTGCAAAAAGTGTCCCGGCCAAACTTCGTGCACCGAAGTGAACAACAGGTTTGCCTGTCCTGGAACATAGTCCTCTCGCTCGGATGGGGACCATGAGGGGTCAGGCGGCGCGATGTAGTAAGTAGAAGGAAGATCCTTTTCGTAAGGACCGGGAATGTTGATATAGGCAAAGTTCCAGCGACGACAAGCGGGTGCCTCGCCGACCAATGCTTCTTCGGTACCGGGAATGCTAACGAGCTTCTTCTCCGTGAGAAAGGTCTTTAGCTCCTTTAGCTGCTTGCGTGCTGCTTCGACTGGCCCGCCCACTGGCTTTACCGCCTCGGCCTTGTTAACACACGCAAGGACCGTTTGACCGGGAGCATACCTCGCACAGGCTTCGCGCAGAGCGTTCTGGTTTCGCTCAAGGTCCCTGCGACCGACGCCATATAGTTCATCGAGTCGCACCTCAACTCCCTCGGTGGCGCGCAGCATTTCGCTGAACTTCTCACTAGCCAGGGCGAAAGTGTTGGTGGCACTTGCCTCCTGAGTCTTGAACCAGGCAGCAAGCTCCTTCATGGCCTTGATCGCGCCGGCATTGGCTAAGCGGAAGTCCTGCTGCAACTCGGGGTCGTTGACCGAAGCGAAAGCGGCGGGCACGTCCT
The DNA here is from genome assembly GCA_041742785.1 of Pyrinomonadaceae bacterium. GTDB lineage: Bacteria > Acidobacteriota > Blastocatellia > Pyrinomonadales > Pyrinomonadaceae > PSRF01. The sequence goes on from JBGTOA010000072.1 coordinate 7,291, forward strand.
TTTCGTAGAAATTAACGAGACCCCCAAACGTAATACCGCCGATGGCCACGTATGTCTTCGGTAAGGGCGTGCGTAGGTTGGTGCGAATCTGCTCGAGCGCTTTCGGGATGGCCCGAGCATAGTTCGTGAAGGCACGCATGCGTACATCGAGCGGCGCATAGTGGCGCGAAACATACACGTCCGGATCGATCGCTTCCGCATAGAAGTAGGGATTCCGAAATGGCCACTCAGCCGAGCTCAGCCAGAAAAGGTCCGCGTTGATTATTGTTGCCACATAGTCGCGTTCGAATTTCTCACGCTCATTCAAATCGGATTCTTTAAACCCTGTGACCTGCTCCTTCTGCTGTCGCAGGCGAGCGATCTCTTTGTTGATCCCCGCGGTGCTCCAGTCAGGGAGTTTGCCGTCAAACTCATGGCGACCGGCGCGGACTGCGAAGTCCAGACGGGCAACGAAGTAGTTCTCGAGAAATTCATTGCGGTAGGTCTCCCAGTTCTTTGGTTGCTCGGATTCAGAGGCGCTCCTCCTTTCGCGCCGGTTCACATGGCAGGCGGAAAGAACGAGGGAGAAGACTAAGAGCGCCAGAAAACCCTTCGACCCGGCTTTCATGGTCATCGCATTTAACCTTTCAGTTCGAAGTGTTGGGACCAAGTATGAACCAGAGTGTATGTAACAGACGCGAACGCTGACAAGAGACTATCGGACTCGGCAATGTGCAGCATTTGCAGAAACCGCGCTTACAAGAGTCGCTTTCGTGCTTCCGCTGCTTCTGCACTACGAGGATAACGGCGCAGCAGTTCCTTCCACACGGCGCCGTCGTAATGAAATCTCTTCTTCTCTGCGTCGAAGCTAAACCTGATACTTTGCCGGTTGTAGCGATCCAACCCGACATAGTTTAGAAAGTAAGAAAACTCAGGTGGGCCGGCGCTTCCCAGTTCCTCCTCTTTCAGGCGGCGGGCAGCATCGCGCGAAAGCCTTACGGCTGCCGCCTCGGCGGCCTCACCAAGAATCAAAAGTACCGCGGGACGCAACCCGGATCTTGAGAAGGAGTCGAGAAAGATCCGAGCACGCGCGATGCGATCGAAATCTGCGGAAGCTCGAATCAGACGCAGGAGTCTTTCATCATCGCCTTTCTGATTTGGAATCACGAGCGCATCGCGCTGGATCCAACCGCTGGTTCGACTGGTCAGAGTCACCCGGGCAAAATTGAGCCCGTCACGATTCTTTCGCTCGCCACGAATTGCCACCAGTCGTCCACGACCAACGCGCCGCAAAAGATCGCCAGTCAACGTGGGTGATTCGCGGAGCGCGGCCAGCCGTTCATCTACCACGACGGCAATGCGCCCGCCGGAAGGTGGTCGTCGCTTCTGAGCTAAACTTGTTGTTGAGAGAATTGACAGGACGAAAGTGAGTGAGAGTAAGAGTGAGGAAAGCTTCACGATGGACTCCTTTGCAAGTGAGGATTGAAAGGCTTTCAGCGAACAGCACCAGTATAACCAGGCAAGATTAAGTGTTGGCGGTCAACAAAGAGCGCCGGCCATCCGAACTAGTAAACAGGTGAGCGCCCCTTGCCGCCTGCTCTTCGCTGTTTGCTATTTGCTGTTTTCATGCGCGCTTCCGTTTCCAGAATGCGCTGATTTAAACCTGCATGATGGAAGTGACAAATAGCCACGGCAAGGGCATCGGCGGCGTCTTGCGGCTCAGGCGCTTTCACCAGCGAGAGCAGTATGCGAACCATCTCCTGCACCTGATGCTTTTCCGCATTGCCATAGCCAACGACCGTCTGCTTTACCAATCGCGGTGAGTATTCGTTGATATCGAGACCCGCGCGTTCAGCAGCGAGCATGGCCACGCCACGAACCTGACCAAGCTTCAGAGTCACCTTTACGTTGGTAGCGAGAAAGCCGTCCTCGATGGCACACGCCTGGGGATTATGGCGAGCAATCACCGCTTCAATACCGTTTGAAATCCCCAGCAACCGAGCCGGAAAGGTGTTTCTGGAAGAAGATTTGATCGTTCCGAATTCAAGCAAACGATACCGGCGGCCGTCACCTTCGATGACCCCCCATCCTGTCGTTTCGCTGCCCGGATCGATTCCTAGAACTCGCATAGTGGGTTAAGAGTAAGCGCGAGTCTGTTTACTACAATTCACAGAAGGGCACAATGCAAAAGATTTGGCATCAAAAACTCAGCAAGTCTCAAATCTCAAGTTTCGAGTTTCGAGTTTCGAGTTTCAAGTTTCAAGTTTCAAGTTTCGAGTTTCGAGTTCCAGGTCAGCGCGGTCTTGGCGTTGGTCTTTGGTCTGGTCTCAAGACCCAACGGCGCAAGACCAAGGCACCTGCCCGACTTACCAATTTAGGCCGGCCGGGACCTGAGACTTTTGAGTCAAGAGACCAACTTGAAACTTGAAACTCGAAACTAGAAACTGCCTTCACGAACGCCCTCCGCCGCTTCAACTCTATATATCGCACCTTGAATCCCGGTGCGTTCCCGGTAACCGCGCATTACGTATTCCGAAAACTGGTCAAGTGACTCCCGGGGCACAAGGTTCACTGTGCAGCCGCCAAATCCGCCACCGGTCATGCGCGCGCCTGTGACGCCTTCAACTTGCATCGCGAGCCCGACCATGATGTCGAGCTCAGGACAACTCACCTCGTAGTCGTCTCGCAGAGACTGGTGCGAAAGCACCATCAGCTTGCCAAACTCGGCAACGCTACCATGAAGCAGAATGTCGGCTGCGCGCAGCGTACGCTCATTCTCGGTTACCACATGCCGGCAACGGCGTCTGATCGGCTGCGGCAACAAACTCACGTAAGCGTCGAACTCTTCCCTGCTGACGTCTCGCAAGGCGCGAATCTCCGGCAATTCCTGACGCAGCATCTCAACACCTTGTTCACACTCGGCTCGCCGTTTGTTATAAGCCGAACCTGCCAACTCGTGCTTCACGTTCGTATCGCAAACGACGATCTGTGTCCCCGAAATTCTCAATTCGATGGGAGTTCCAGCAAATGAACGACAGTCAATCAGAACCGCATGATCTTTCTGTCCAAAAGCCGCAGCCAATTGATCCATCAAGCCGCAATTTGTGCCGGCGTAAACATGCTCAGCCTTCTGTGCCGCCAGTGCGAGCTGAATCAAATCTACTTTCACGCCCGCGAGATTGAGCAGCGCATATCCCACGGACATCTCAAGCGCGGCTGAAGAAGATAATCCCGAACCCATCCGCACGTTCGACGTGATGGCGAAATTCGCACCGCTGACCTCGATTCCCTGCTCCTGCAAGACGCGGGCTACACCTTCAATGTAACTCAGCCACTGCTGCGTGTGGCTGGAATATTCTCTTGAAAGATCAATCGTTGCCTGCTCATTGAGATCAAGGGAATGCACTCGGATAAGTTGGCCCTGGCCTGGCGACGCGGCGACGATGGTCCTCCGGTTTACGGCCATGGGCAAAACAAAGCCATCGTTGTAATCCGTGTGTTCACCGATCAGATTCACTCGTCCTGGCGCACTGAAGAGTCGAGGGTGCTCGCCATAGAGGCGGTGAAAGGCGGTTGTCAGAGCTTGAGCGTCGAGCATCGATGAATTTTAAAGAGGAAACCAACAGTATTTATAGAATCAGATCAAACGACACCGTGGGGATGCTCTTTCAACCAAAACCATGCTGATTCAACAATCTTCCTCAAATCCTGAAATTGCGGCGCCCAACCGATCTCTCGCTTAATCCTCACCGAACTCGCGATTAGAACCGCCGGATCGCCGGGTCGTCGCGGGCCGACTTTGACGTTGATCTCGCGGCCCGTCACTTTGGTCGCGATAGTGATCACTTCCTTAACGGTGTAACCGTCGCCGCCGCACCCAAGGTTGTAGATTGCGCTTCGCTGGTCGAGGATGCCCAGAGCTCGAATGTGTGCCTGGGCCAAATCAACCACATGAATGTAATCACGCACGCAAGTGCCGTCGCGAGTCGCGTAGTCGCCACCGTAAATCTGCACATGGTCGCGCATCCCTGCAGCAGCCTGCAGAACGATTGGAATCAAGTGCGTTTCAGGATCATGCCACTCTCCGCATCGAGCGGTCGCGCCGGCCGCATTGAAGTAACGAAGCGAGGCAAAGTGCAATCCATACGCTCGCTCGTACCAGGGCAGCGCACGTTCGAACGCGAGTTTTGTCTCTCCATAAGGATTAGTCGGTCCAGTCGGATCGATCTCTTCTATGGGCTGCTTGGCGGGTTCCCCATAGACAGCTGCGGTAGAAGAGAAAACCAGTCGCTTTACACTCGCATCATGCATCGCCTCGAGTAATGAAAGCCCGGCCACCAGGTTGTTGCGGTAATACTTGGCAGGAGTTTCCACCGATTCACCCACCAGCGAATCGGCAGCCAGGTGAATCACGGCCTCGATATTCGCATCTGAAAGGGTTCTCCGCAGGAAGTCAGTATCAAGGAGATTGGCCTGGACGAAGGTGGCGCCGGGAGTGATGCTGCCGCGGTGTCCTTTTGAAAGGTCGTCGTAAACCGTCACTTCGTGCCCGCTCGCAACTAACTCTTCAACCACGACACTTCCGATATAACCCGCGCCACCAGTCACAAGGACACGCATGTTGTTTCAACCTTTTCGGAAAGAAAGTTCAGCAGACCGTTGTTACCGAAGATACAGTCAGCCGAAAGACCATACTCGCGGCGACCTAATGTGAAGCCGAAGGCAGTCTGCCGTCAACCGTTCCCAATCCGCCTGGAGGCCAATGTCGCTAATTCTATTCGAGCCCGTCAGTTTGTTGAGACTATCCGTTCGATACCAGAGGCTGTCAGAAAAAGCAGAAGCAACCTCGGAACTCAGCGCTTCAATTTGGTACAGCGAAGGACGTACCGCGTACTCAGATTAGGCAAGAGTTTGCAACGAGTTCTGTTTTCGACAGTAATTTATGGAGTGAGGATTTGGTGAAACTGGCACACTGGTTGCCCCTCTTCAAACTAGCTCAGCCCTTTAGCCATCACAAGATAACCGGCAGGACATAAGCATCAGGAGGCAGTCACCATGAACATTCTGAGCAATTTCTTTAATAACGAACTTGCTATTGACCTGGGCACAGTAAACACACTCATTCTTGCCCCGGGCAAAGGGGTTCTGCTTAACGAACCGTCGGTCGTAGCGCTCGACCGCTATGACGGGGAGGTTCTGTCGGTTGGTAGACGAGCACTAAAACTTCTGGGGCGTGAGCCGAAAGACATCGAGGTTCATCGGCCAATTCGTTCCGGGACCATCCTTAATTTCGAAGTGACTCAAAAAATGCTGCGAACCTTTCTGGACAAAGCCACGGATGGCTACCGGCGTGGACACTTTGTTGTTGGCGTACCTGGCGCGTCAACCGCCGTCGAACAAAGATCAATCATCGATGTCGCACGTGACAGCGGCGGCTTTCGAGTCGATCTGGTTGACGAAGGACTTGCGGCAGGAATAGGCGCCGGTTTGGATTTTGAAGACGAACGCGCGCAACTGGTCGTCGACATCGGCGGTGGAACAACCAACGTCGCCGTGATTGCCTCAGGTGGAGTGGTCTCTTCGGTTACTCTCTCGGCAGCAGGCAATGCGATGGACGAAGCGATTCGCGACTACATCCGATCAAACTATTGTCTACATATCGGCGAGTGCACGGCTGAGGCTGTGAAGAAGCAGTTGGGTTCCCTGTCGGAGGGCGACTTCGATAATGAAGAGACGCTCGAAGTGATCGGCAAGAATGTAATTTGTGGGTCAGCGAGTGCGGTCGAAGTGAACGCAGATGAGATTCGCGACGCTTTGCAGCCAGTGCTCGAGGAGATCGTGGGCGGCGTTCGCCGCGCGATCGAGGAAACACAACCCGAGGCAATTGCAGACATCTACCGAACGGGGATTATCCTCACCGGTGGGGGCGCCTTGACGAAGGGACTGCCCGAACGACTCCAGTCTGAACTGAAACTCCACGTCGCAGTCCCGGACGATCCAATCTCGACTGTGGCTGTCGGGGCTGGAAGATTGATGGAAAACCCGGTGAAGCTTCAGCGAGCTGCTCTTCGTCAGGACTTGCCTGTCTGGGAAGGCTCTGAAGAACTTGTCGTTAGTTGGTAGAGAAGTTCAACGCTACTTACTGTGGATTAAAGGTCCACAAACTTGTAATCGGTCAACGAACGACTAATCTGCAGGTGACCATTTGCCAAACCTGCCGAGCGTTTGCTCTGCTGATACTGTTCGCGGATATCGGCACAGTCGAACGTGTACCCCGCCGCTTCCCCCAGGGAGCTTCTGCTCATCAATACACATCATCCGACTACTGGATTTTTTCAATACGCCTCTAATCCGTTCTGACGTCGAAGAGTTGGATTCCCCATGTGTGTGAGCTTGGCACGCAGGTTGAATCTAGATTGAAGCTTAGCTTGCTTCTCCCGACGTCGGTCGCAACAACAGCCATCTTAAAGGAGGTAAGAAATGTCGAGCAGATTTGGAAACTACGGTCGCTATGGTGAGGACGACATTGATCGTTCTCGAGGCACTGAGTACGAGCCGTATCAGGAACGATCAAACAGGTCATCCAATGATTTTGATCGTGACCAGGACAGAAGTGGCTCCAGATTTCGGAGTGACCGCAATCGCACGCACTCCGGCTTACAAAATCGAGAATTTAATCGCGGCTCCAGCCAGGACTATCCAACAGGTTACGGCGGGGAGTATGAGACTGGCCGTGGCCATTCGGATAGGTATGGACGAGAAGGATCCGGCTACAACGAACGTACCGAGGATTACAGGCAACCTCGCACGCGTCGCCAGTATTACGAACGGGATTCGTCCCTTTCTCAGCATGGTGGCAACTATCAGCCTAACTTCGAAGCTGGGGATGCAGCTTTCGGTAGTTACGAGAGCCTGCTTCGCGACCGTCCTGATGCCAGGCCATATGGCTCCAGAGTTGATCGTTACAGCCAGGAGCGTGACTATTCTTCCTACCCATCCAGAGACCGGTCTCGCAGACAGTCTGGAGGGTCACGGCACGAAAGAGGCTGGTGGGATCGTGTTTCGGATGAACTGTCGTCCTGGTTTGGAGATGAGAACGCCGAGCGCCGTCGTCGCATGGATGAAGCAGGCGCCAGCCATCGAGGTAAGGGCCCTCGTGGCTATAAACGGTCGGACGAGAGGATTCGCGAGGACATAAACGAGCGGCTCACCGACTATGAGTATCTTGACGCCCGAGACGTCGACGTTTCGGTTAATGAATGTGTAGTGACACTCAGTGGAACCGTGGATAGCCGTTGGGCTAAACGGGCTGCTGAAGGAGTCGTCGATACCGTCTCAGGGGTCGAAGACATACATAACAATCTGCGTGTGGGACGAAGTGCGGGGCTGATTGATACGGGAACGGCTACGACTGCTACGGATTCGACCACCACCACGGACAAAGCTCGTTCGAAGACAGCAGGGACGTAAGTCACAACAGGTTCGGTCTCAAGGAGTCTCAGGTCTCAGACAAGCGTTTCTGAGATCTGAGACATCTGAAAAAGATCTGAGACTCAAGAGCCCTGCGACCCTCATGTCCCAAAGTGCACCTTAGTTCGCTCCTAGATCTCTCTTAACGAACAATTCTTCCCACGCCTGACAAGCGAGCGCACGCCACGTGTCACCGGTCATTCCCCAACTAAATTTCTCGAAATGCAACTTGCCTTCCTGTGGCGGCAAACGAAAGTCATAAGCAGGGGCCTGCCGAAACTTCTCTGGTCCCAAGGGTGATTTGTCGAGGAATTGTTTTTGACTCTCAAAGCAGTCAAACATCCTTAACTTCAAATCTCGAGCTTTCCTGTCAGGCACGAGCGTAGTGCTTTCCCGGGCGGTACTGTAAAGAAACTCCGGCACTTTACTCATGCCGTTGCTTCCCGGATAAAGCGCCATCTCGAAAATGATGGGCGGCTTCAGCCCATGCTCCCTGAGCAACCGCACCGCGGCATGCGTGCAAAACGCAGTAGCGTCGTGATCGGGATGCCCTCCCTCATAAGCATGCGTCAACACAATCTGCGGCGACGTCCTTTGCAGAAACGAGACCAGCTTCCACGTCAAGGGGACCAGATTTGATGAAGCTTCGAGTTGGCCGAAATTGAGGTCCAGCACCTGCTCGGAACTGACCTGTGCGAGCGCCAATGCCGCAAGGCACTCTCGTTGTCGAGCCAGAGCGTAATCCTGAATGGTGTCGAACCCGGCTGCGCGTGCTTCTTCCACGGAGTGCGGTGCTCCATTCGAAACGTGCAAAATCCCGACATTCGACAATTTAGCGATTAAGCAACCACAACCTACGATCTCGTCATCCGGGTGGGCAGCGACCACGGAACAGCGCGCATGCGAGGACTGCATTGAGCCAAACAGTTCGGCGTAGAGCGATGGAGCTTTTCGTTCTCGAAAAACGCGTGGCACTTCCATCCTCCATCTTTCCAGACCTGGATCCATAGCTAACCCGCACGAAATCAAGACAATGCGACCTGTTTGAGTCCAATTTACAAGGACCTCCACAAGTTGCCTCTTAGGAAGTGCAAAAGGGCCAGCGGCTGGCAGTTGAAAGTATTCACCTCCGGCTGGTCACGCGCTTCGGTTTAGGTACTATCAATAGGCATACCACAAAGAGAAACAACGAAGGATGAGGGATGAAGGATGAGGTAAAAGATGCACAGTTTCAACCCTAATCCTTCATCACTTGCATCCTTATTGCTTGATCTGATCTACCGTGCAGTACTTTGCATTCTTATCTGGACGCCACCGGAGAAATCTCGTTCCGTGTCGAAACCGGCCGCCCGTGAAGTGATCGTATTGAATCTCGACCACGAGCTTATTCGCCAGCGGCTCCCATTCACTCGATCGCTTCGTGCTCCAACGACTCGGCCCACCTGGCTTGTTTCCCGTGAATCCGGGCGGCGCGATGAGCGGCTCCAGCTTCTTTGTCAACTCCTTCTTTTGGGTTTCGTTAAAACTAGACGTGTAGCCGACGTGATGAAGCAACCCGTCATGATCGTACAGACCCAGCAGTAACGACCCCACCACTTTGCCCTTTGACGCGTAACGAAAACCTCCCACCACGCAATCCGCCGTGCGTTGCCTTTTAACTTTTTGCATTCCATCACGCTCGCCGGAACGGTAAGGCAGGTCCAGACGTTTAGCCATCACACCGTCCAGCTTCACGCCGGGATCTGATAACCACTGCTGGGCAAGTTTGACTTCAGAAGTGCCCGGAGAGAGCTCAATGGAAGGATTCGTCGCGAGGTACTTTTCGCAAAACCTGTCCAACAACTCTCTTCGTTTCGCAAACGGTTTCTTGAAAACCTCCCTGGCTTTCTCGTCAACCAGGAGATCGAACACGATGAAGCGCGACGGTGTTTCGCGCGACAGCTTCTCGATGCGACTGGCAGCCGGATGAATGCGCTGCAGCAGAGCATCAAACGAAAGTCCATCGCCGGCAGGGATCACCAGTTCGCCATCGAGCACGAAACGGTTCGGTTTCAAGCTGAGGACCGCCGCGATGATTTCCGAAAAGTAACGAGCGAGGGGTTGGCCCGACTTTGATTGCAAATAAACCTCGTCGCCATCGCGAAATGCGAGGCAGCGAAATCCGTCCCACTTCGGTTCGTATTCCCACTGATCGCCGGTTGGGATCTCGTTAACCAAAACAGCTTCCATCGGTTCGTAAGGTGGTTTGATTGGGAGATTCATGGAGTGTTGTTCTCGGTTTATTTAACTGGGCCAAAGGACAGGTTTTTGCGCTTTGCTTATACCAGACTATGAAGAGAAAAACTGCTGGCGATCGCAAACTCGAGAACGCCAGCAGCTCTGTCTTCTCTATCTCACTCGACGCTAGCAGAAACGACGACGTGATTAGTTTTCAGGTCTGTATTTCGCTCCTTGCAGCCTTCGCGAGCGCGATAAAGGGTCAGGTACTTCGTCAAGGTCCTTTTCTTTATCTTCAGTACCTCCTTTAATCTTCAGTACCTCCTTTAAGTTGTTGCTGGTGTTATTAGCGCGGCAATGATCGTACCAATCGAAAGGTGAACCCTTGTTTTGGAAACCGATGGGTGAAAAAACCAATAGGGCTTTACTGACGCGAATGACTCTACTTTCGCCCTGTAACTTTACGGTACGAACGTCCTCTTATCTGTCTTCTTTCCGCGCCTTAATGCCGGCCCCTTCGCTGTGAACAACATGTTTCCTCTCCGACGCCTATCATTCACACGGGTTCGCGAATTGCTAGCTATTTCTGGAAGGACAGCCTGGGTAGTGCAGTTCGACTGCGGCGAAATTGGGTTCAGGGGCGAATCTGGACGCTAAACTGCACTGCTCAGCCTGTCGTTTATCAGCCATCCCCCTGGATACATTCCGTTAAGAACTGCGTTAGGAAGCAATAGGATGACAGCGCTTAAAAAACTCAATGAGCAAGTAATGGTGATTACCAGGGCCTGGACCGGCAGTGGCCTGACCACGGCGCCAACGGCCGCTGAAGCAGAGGCGCGTCTGGTGTTGGCAGCGCCAGAGGTGTGCCTGTGAAGAGCGACTCGGGAGAAACCATCTCCAACTGGATGGAGACCGCCGACCTTCCGGCAGAGTCATCTCTCAATAGCCACACCAATGCGGACGTATGTGTGATAGGGGCAGGCATTGCGGGGTTAAGCACTGCGTACCTATTAGCACGGCGAAAGCTTTCGGTAGTGGTTCTTGACGACGGACCAATCGGCGGCGGCATGACTGGTCGCACGACCGCCCACCTGTCGAATGCGATCGATGATCGTTATTTTGAGATTGAACGCTTGCATGGTGAGAAAGGGGCGCGACTGGCGGCCGAGAGCCACACTGCAGCGATAGACTGGATCGAGGCCATCGTCCAGGAGGAGAAAATCCGCTGCGACTTTCAGCGTCTGGACGGTTATCTCTTTGTCCCGCCGCGGCATTCCAAAAAAGTCCTCGATGATGAGTTGGCCGCCGCACATCGTGCTGGTCTTACAGAAGTCGAAAAGGTCGAGCAAGCGCCGCTCGACTCTTTTGATACAGGCCCGGCTTTGCGCTTTCCACGGCAGGCACAGTTTCATCCCCTAAAATACTTGAAAGGTTTAGCCGAAGCGATCACGCGGCAGGGCAATCGAGTTTTCACCGCCACTCACGCAGAGAAATTCGAGGGTGGTAAACGAAGCCGAGTCGTGACCAGCGGCGGCTTCGCCGTGGCGGCTGATTCCATCGTCGTAGCAACGAACTCACCGGTGAATGATCTGGTCGCGATTCACACAAAGCAGGCGGCCTATCAAACATATGTGATCGCAGCACGGATACCGCGAGATTCAGTAACCAGGGGTCTTTATTGGGACACCGGAGATCCTTACCACTACATTCGACTGCAGCGAGTGGGGCGCGGCGCGAACGCTTACGACCTGTTGATAGTCGGAGGTGAAGATCACAAGACAGGTCAGAAGGACGATGGGAAGCGGCGCTTTGGCGCTTTGGAACGATGGACCCGCGCGCGTTTTCCGATGATCGAGGAGATCGAGTATCGCTGGTCGGGTGAAGTGATGGAATCGATCGATGGCCTGGCATTCATTGGACGAAATCCACTCGATTCACCAAATGTTTACATAGCTACGGGCGACTCCGGCCAGGGTATGACTCATGGGACGATCGCGGGAGTGCTGATTACTGATCTGATTCTTAAGCGCGAGAACGCGTGGGCCAGTCTTTATGACCCGGGGCGAATCACCCTTGGCGCTCTGAAAGAGTTTGCGAAGGAAAATCTGAATGTCGCCGCACAGTATGTTGACTATGTGATGCCACCGGAGGTGAGTTCAGTTGAGGAGATCAAATCGGGCGCCGGGGCGGTGGTCATGTGCGACGGAGTGAGAGTAGCTGCGCACCGCGATGACGAAGGCGTGCTTCATAAACGTTCCGCTGTCTGCACTCACCTGGGTTGCATCGTCAACTGGAATAGTCTCGAGAAGAGCTGGGATTGTCCCTGCCATGGTTCGCGCTTCAACGCTTATGGTCGAGTGTTTCAGGGTCCGGCAAACAGCGGTTTGGCTGAGGAGGGGCAACGTGAACGGCCAATTGCTCGCCGGCGACGCGCTGCTTCGGGTCGTCGTTAGAATTATTTATGGAGGTTAGATGCAATTAATTAACAACTCATTCTCACCAGAGACGAGTCATGACATAAACGTTGGTACTATTGAGCGCTGGAGCGTCGCGATTGGCGGAGCTGCGATTGCGGCATACGGTCTGAAAAAACGTTCTCCTGGCGGTTGGCTGCTCACGGTGTTGGGCGCGGGCCTGCTGTATCGAGGCGTTTCTGGACACTGCGAGCTCTACCACGCGCTGGGCATCAGTTCGAGCGAAGCTTCTTTGGTTCCGCGCGATGTTCATCTTGAAAAGCAGATCATTGTAAATAAGTCACCTGAGGAGCTCTACGGCTTCTGGCGAAACTTTGAGAATCTTCCGCGTTTCATGAAGCATGTTGAGTCTGTAGAGGTACTCGACAACGAACGTTCGCATTGGGTGGCGAAGGGGCCGGCAGGTGAGCTCGAAGAGTGGGATGCAGAGGTTTTTAACGAGACCGAGAACGAGTTGATCTCGTGGCGGTCGTTGCCTGGTTCGGACTTCATTCATGCCGGGACCGTGCGTTTTGAACCGCAGCCGGAGGGCCGGGGGACAATGGTGCGATTGGTGATGAACTACAACGTCGCGGGTGGAAAACTTACTGCACGGATTGCGCGTTTGTTCGGCGTGGCACCCGAGGATTTGATTGAAGAGGATCTGCGGCGATTCAAACAGTTGCTTGAGACGGGAGAGATCGCAACAACCGAAGGGCAACCGTCAGGACGCGAAGTGATGAAGGCTGCAGCGGCGCAGCACGCGGCTGAGGACGCGCCTGAAGGCGCCGTGCGCAAGTCGCATGCGGCAGCCGGCGGAACTATGATCGGGCGGGCGCATTCGCGAATCGGCTGACCTCGTCGAGTGACGTAATTGCTTTTCCTGGAGCGCAGGCGGCCTGTCCGCTGACGTTGATTACTTCTTAGTTTGTTTTGAAGGATTTAATGAGCGTTACTGGAGACGAAGCTTGAGCGGACGAGGCCGCCCGCGCTCCCTTTACGCGGCGGCCATGTCTTCTTCGCTGATATCAAAATTCGCAGATACCTTCTGCACGTCGTCGTGATCTTCAAGCGCTTCCATCAGCTTTAACATCTGGCGCGCCTCAGCGCCTTCCAGCTTGATGTGGTTCTGCGCCACCATTTCCACTTCCGCAACTTGCGGTTCGATCCCGGCCGCTTTCACTGCGGCAAGAACGGTATCAAAGCTGTCAGGCGCGGTGATGATTTCGAAGTTGTCTTCATCGTCGCGTAAATCGTCGGCTCCTGCTTCGATCGCCAGCTCAAACAACTGATCTTCAGCCTGGGCCTTCTTATCGACGACGATGTAGCCCTTCTTTTCAAAGATCCAACCCACTGACCCACTCTCACCGAGGTTTCCGCCGTTCTTTGAAAGCAGGTGACGAATCTCCGCCACGGTGCGATTGCGATTGTCGGTAACTGACTGGATCATGATCGCCACGCCACCCGGACCATATCCCTCATACGTAATCTCCTCGTAGTTCACCCCCTCTTCTTCACCAGTGCCGCGGCGAATCGCGCGGTCGATGGTTTCGTTCGGCATGTTGCCACCCTTGGCGTCGAGAATGGCTTTACGCAAGCGAGCGTTGCCGTCGGGATCGCCACCGCCGGAGCGCGCTGCTACCGTGATCTCTTTTATGAATTTGGTGAAGAGCTTTCCACGCTTGGCATCAAGCGCGCCTTTCTTGTGCTTGATACTATGCCACTTGGAATGTCCGGACATTGGTCTCGATCCTTTTGGAGTTTTGTTGCGGGTTGATGGACAGGAAATATAGCACAGGGCAGAGTCGCTGGTCAGTCGTCCGTTGTCGGTAGTCCGTTATGCGTTGTCACGAGTTGGGCTTTGAGGCGTTGGGTATTGTTCGGGAGTCAGGTCTCAGGTGTCTCACGTGTCACGGTCGGCTCCTTTTGAGATCTGAGATCTCAAATCTCAGATCTCACAGTAAACGACTTGAGACCGATCTGAGATCTGAGACCTACTTATCAACCCTCTTCTCCGCCATCTGCTTCACGGAGTTTTTTACGAGTTGTTTAAGCACCTTCAAGTCAACGTCGTCGAGTTTCTTAATATACAAACATGACTTGCCCGTCTTATGTTTGCCGAGTCGTTTCATCAAATCCGGAACCTCGTCAAAGCCGTGCATGATGTAGAGCGTCAAGTCGCCCTTGCGAGGCGAGAATCCAGTCACCATCCACTCTCCCTCTCGACCGCTTTCGTATTTATATCGATAACGGCCAAAACCAACGATGCTGGGCCCCCACATCTCTGCTTTGGCGCCAGTAACTTCCTCCATCAACTTCAGCACCACCTGGCAGTCCTTGCGGCGCTGCTCGTTGGGAATCTCTTTGAGAAAGCCCTGCACACTGTCTTTGGTTGGTTTCGTCTTAAGCTCAGCCATGGTTGCTCCATTTGATGCCAGATAAATCTATACAAAGGGTTGGACCGACGGGTTCTCCGTCGTACTTAGATCTTGCGCGCCGGCGTGAGGCGCAGGCATACTGAATCCCCCTGCTCATAAGTAAAACTCCCCACACCGGATAAGAGGTAACCCAAGGAACACTCCTCTGAAGTTACGCCCAACTCGCCTCCCTTAACTCACTGAGCATGATCATGAGGCCTTACTCAATGAAGTTCGGAATGATCATAGAACAGCTTGTCTGGCCAATAGTAGTGGTGTTTGCCTGTTTCGCCCTCGTTGCCGGTGCGACTTTGCCTCCCGAATTTAGCGAAACTCCGGTCGCCAACGGACTGGTCAACCCGACTGCGATGTCGTTCGCTCCTGACGGCAGATTGTTCGTCTGCGAACAAGGCGGTCAACTGCGAGTCATCAAGAACGGCGCGCTGCTCCCGACGCCATTTCTTAGCGTCACCGTAAATGCATCAGGCGAACGCGGCCTCCTCGGCGTAACTTTCGATCCCAACTTCGCGACTAACCAATTCGTCTATATCTACTACACTGCAACTACTCCGGCTATTCACAATCGTGTCAGCCGCTTCACCGCCAGTGGTGACGTTGCGTTGGCGGGCAGCGAAGTGGTCATTCTTGATCTCAATAACCTCTCCAGCGCGACCAATCACAATGGCGGCGCGATTCACTTTGGACCAGACGGCAAGCTCTACATTGCGGTGGGCGAGAACGCAACACCTTCCAACGCCCAGACGCTAAACAACCTGCTCGGAAAGATACTGCGCATCAACGCAGACGGTTCTATTCCAACCGACAACCCATTCTTCAATACCGCGAGCGCCAACAACCGTTCGATCTGGGCGCTTGGCTTGCGCAATCCCTACACTTTCGCGTTCCAAAGTGGCACGGGTCGAATGTTCATCAATGACGTGGGACAAAATGCCTGGGAAGAGATCAACGTCGGTCAGGCGGCCGCCAATTACGGTTGGCCCACCTGCGAAGGCACTTGCGCCGGCGGCCTCGTCAATCCGCTCTTCGCTTATCCACACAGCGGCGGCAATACGACCGGCTGTGCGATTACCGGTGGGGCCTTTTACAATCCGACGACCAACCAGTTTCCAGCGAGCTATGCCGGCACCTACTTCTTTGCAGACTTTTGTAGTGGTTGGATCAAACGCATTGACCCGGTCACTGCCGCGCTCACAGACTTCGCCACCGGCATTGCTAATCCGGTCGACCTGCAGGTAAGTGCAGATGGCCGGCTCTATTACCTTGAACGCGGGGCCGGACGAGTTTTTAGAGTTCAGTTCAATGGAACGGCACCGGCGATTCAGTTCAGCTCAGCAAGTTATGCCGCAAACGAGGGTCAATCCAACGTGACCATCACCGTCATGAGAACGGGTGACGCCTCAGGCAGCGCTTCGATTGACTACGCAACAGCGAATGGAACCGCGGACGAGAAATCTGATTATACAACTGCGCTGGGCTCGGTAAGTTTTGCTCCCGGTGAGACCAGCAGGACTTTTCTGGTTCTACTCACCGACGACTTTTACGACGAGGGCGATGAAACTGTCAATCTGATGTTGAGCAACGCGACAGGTGCGTCGATTGGGACCCCGGGCAGCGCCCTGCTAACCATCAGTGACAACGATGCCGGCCAGGCTACCGGCAACCCTGCCGATCAGGCGGATTTCTTTGTTCGTATGCAATACCTCGATTTCCTGAATCGCGAGCCGGATCCGGGTGGGTTTGCTTATTGGACAAACGAGATCAACTCCTGCGGGAATGACCTGCTATGTATTCACAGCCGGCGTATCGGCGTTTCCGCAGCCTTCTTTATCGAACAGGAATTTCAGAATACCGGGTTTTTCGTTTATCGGTTCTACAAAGCGACACTGGAACGGCGACTCACGTTTGTGGAGTTCATGCGAGACCGCACACGGCTGCAAGCGAGCGCCGACCTGGCCGCGGCCAAGGCCGACTACGCAAACGACTTTGTTGGGCGATTGGAGTTCATCGCGAAGTATCCCCTGGCGCAAACCGGCGATCAATTCATAGCTGCTTTGGTATTGGCGGTTAGCAATTCGTCCGGATTGGATTTGGGAAGTAGGAGTGGCGAGCTATTGGCCGAATACAACCTGGGCGGCACTCAAACTGAGCGGCGTGCGCGCGTGGTCGTGAAACTGATCGAGTACGCTGAGTATCGCGAGGCAGAATTCAATGCTGCCTTTGTCCTGGCCGAGTACTTTGGCTACCTTCGTCGCAATCCTGACGAAGGTGGTTTTCAGTTTTGGCTGGATGTGCTCAACAACCGCGAGCCGAATAACTACCGCGGTATGGTCTGCGCGTTTTTGACCTCGGCTGAATACCAGCAACGGTTCTCGTCCGTGATCACGCGCACGGATCATGATTGTGGACCTTAGAAGAAGTCTCAGGTCTCAGGTCTCAGGTCTCAGGTCTCAGGTCTCAGGTCTCAGGTCTCAGGTCTCAGGTCTCAGGTCTCAGGTCTCAGGTCTCAGGTCTCAGGTCTCAGGTCTCAGGTCTCAGGTCTCAGG
>JBGTOA010000014.1:0-13207 GCA_041742785.1 Pyrinomonadaceae bacterium
ATTGAACCGGTGTGAACTAAGTACGCCGAAGGCGTTGGCCAATTTCAGCCCAGGGTTGCTTCAACCCTGGGAAAAGAAATGTAAAGAATGACAAAAAAACGCTGAAAAGCGTTAGGCCTGTGTCATCCGAACTCCTTCAGAGTTTTTAAAGAATGGGTGGTTTATTTACCCCAGGGTTGAAGCAACCCTGGGCTGAAATTAGCCAACGCCTTCGGCGTTAAATTCAAACTGCACCAGTACAGTCGAAGTTGAATTTCGCGATCGGATGGGGTTGGAGTTACACTGTGCGGCCGGCGAGGAGAGCAATCATGGCGACTAACTGGCTCGAGCTGACTGGCTTGGCAATGTGCATTTGGTAACCAGCGTCGATGGCGCGCTTGCGATCTTCTTCTCTGGCATAGGCCGTGAAGGCCGCTGCGGGAGTATGACCGCCTCGATCGGCCGGCAGGGATCGGACCTTATTGATCAGGCTGTACCCGTCTTCGCCGGGCATGGCGATATCACTCATCAAGACATCCGGACGCCACTTCTCGAGCATCTCCAGGCCTTCGCTGGCCGATTCGCACGCGCAGACTTCCGCACCCGTCCGCTCGATGAGAGTGCTGATGATCATACGCGCATCAGGCTCGTCATCGATGATCAGCACGCGCAAACCATCCAGTGAAGCCCTGCGCTCGACACGATGTTCACCACTTTGTTTAAGCACGTTCGCGTCGATGCGTTCCGCGATAACTGGAAGAGTCACGCTAAAACTGGAGCCTAATCGCAGCCCCATGCTCTCAGCGCTTACTGTGCCGCCGTGCAGTTCCACCAGATGGCGCACGATGGCCAGCCCCAGGCCCAAGCCACCGTAGTCGCGAGTTGTTGAACTGTCCTCCTGGCGAAAGCGATCGAATACCCTGGGCAGGAACTTAGGACTGATGCCCTGACCGTTGTCGCTCACCGTAAGCCGGGCGTGCGAGTCCTGCTGCTCGAGAGTTACTTCTATCCGCCCACCTTCCGGCGTGAACTTAACCGCGTTGGAAAGCAGGTTCCAAACCACCTGCTGCAGCCGCGCGGAATCAGCGGAAACGGCCCCAACGTCCAGCTCGTGTTTGTAGATTAGCTTAATGCACTTGGCATCAGCTGCTGGACGGACGACGCCGATCGCAGCTTCAATCACGGAAGAGAGAGCGATAGGACGAACATCGAGATGAAGCTTCCCGGAGATTATTCGCGAGACGTCAAGAAGATCGTCGATCAATTGCGTCTGAATCTTGGCGTTACGCTCAATCGCCTGCAGCCCCTTTTCCAGCACTCCCTCATCCAGCTCGGAATCGCGCAACATACAGGCCCATCCCAGGAGTGATGTCAAAGGCGTTCGCAACTCGTGCGAGAGCGTTGCCAGAAACTCGTCCTTTATTCGGTTCGCAGCTTCCGCCTCAGCGCGGGCGCGTTGTTCGTCCTGCAATAGCTGGGTGCGCCCATCCTCCATTCGCTTGAGCTCATTGACATACAGCGAGAGCTCTGCAACGTGTCGCTGTGCTATTTCGGCCTGGGCCTCAGAAGCTTCGATGTTCTTGAGATAAGTCCGATAGGTGAAAAAGATGATCAGGATAATCGGCACCGTGGCGATCACTGCATAAAAACCGAAAACTCCAATCAGATGCGCAATGATGCCTGCAGCAGACGCCCCGGCGAAATAGGTGATCGAAGTCCAAAGGTAGTACTTCTTCCACGTTTGCCAGATCGACTCGTTGATCCTGTATGACTTTTCCACCGCGATCAGAGTGGTGTTAGCCACGTACTGGACCAGCGCCATGATGCAAATGGCGACCAGAAAGTTTGGCGAGTAGAGCGTAGCTACGATGGCTTGAGGCGAACCAAAGACGAGGCTCAGAACGGTGGCGGTGAGAAAAGTTGAGGTTGCTAAAATTGAGGAGTTTAAAAGTATCGTGCGCGGCTTTTTGCTAATCGCCAAGGTGGCGCACACGCCTTCAAGCGCTGACATGACGATGGCAGCCGCTCCTCCATAGAGCAGCATCGTCAGAAAAATAAAGGTGTCAGCAATCGTTATTCTTCCACTTACACGCGGTATCCGTACGGCCACCAGTGAGCTGGCGGCGACCATCAAAGCCAAAAGCAGAAAGCGCAGGTCGAGTCGATCACGGAAGGACAGTTGATACAAGGCGAAAAGCGTGATCGCGGAACCAAGCACCACGTTGGACCACACGTATAATCTGGCGAAACCGTGTCGCTCCATAATCTCCATCCTCGCATCTGTCTCCATAGACTAGTGGCTTTCGGTTTGGAATTGATTCACATGTAGCGTTTGCCCGTGGTCGGTTGTCCGTGATCAGTTGTCCGTAGTCAGTTGTCCGTGGGTCAGTCGTCCGTGGTCAGTCGTCCGTGGTAGTGGTCCCAAGTTTCGTTCCCCGGTACTCAGCACTCAGTACTCAGTACTGGCACTCAGCACTCAGCACTCAGTACTCAGTACCGGTACTCAGCACTCAGCACTCAGTACTCAAGATAGTCGCTACCGTCGTCAGGTGTGACTTCCATCCCTGTTGTGTCCTCCCCGTTGACTCGGGCTGACTGGGCCTGCACAAACAAGTCACCCGTTATTACTCCGTCTCCGGTGATCACACCGTCGCCGGTTATAACGCCATCACCTATGACGTCACCATCAACCAGCAGCTCAGCATTGCCAAAGAGAATACTGACGGCTAGAAAAGGACTGCCGTCGCCGGTAATGACGCCATCGCTGGTCATGATCTGATCTCCGGTAATGACGCCATCGGAGATCATCGTCGTGTCGCCGGTGATTACGCCGTCGCCGGTGATGACACCATCGCCAAGCAGCAGGCCGGTGCCGTAAATTCGCTGGTACCTGGTGATCAAATCGTAACCCGTCGCATACGTGTGATTGAGGATGGTGCCGCGCGACCAACGAAAGGTGTAGCCGTCGATGGTTGTCTCAGGCGCCGGTACATCGGTGGTTGTCAGTAGCGGATCCCCCAGAGGTGTACCCGCGTTCAGGTCGGTCCGCACTAGTTTCGCAAGCGCGACAGCGCCTTTGATATTTAACTGCCCGGAGCCCTGCTCGAACATGTTGAAGCCTGCGAGTGGTTGCGCTGTGTAGGTCAACAACAGCTTGATAAGGTTGGGCGTTAGCGTTGGATTGGCTTCGATCAAGAGAGCTGCGGCCCCGGCAGCCACCGGAGTTGCCATCGAAGTGCCGCTTAGATACATCATCTTCCGCTCATCGTTGTTACTCATGCCCGCGTCCAGATGCGGATAATTGGTCACCAGGAAGTTATCCGCCGCTTGAGCGTCGACCAGTTTGTTGCCGGGCGCGACCAGGTCAGGCTTGATCAAGTTGTCGTAGTGTCTTACGCTTGATGAGTCGGTCCAGTAACTGCGCGTTGGCCCACGTGAACTGAAACTTGCGATTCCATCATCATGGCGTGAGTTGGTTCCGAAGGTGTTGGTGGCGCCAACGGTGATCGCCGACGGCTCATTGCCGGGCGAGTGAATATGGCCATAGAGCTTGTTGCCTTCACCGTCGCTGCCATTGTTACCAGCCGCGGCGACCACTGCAATTCCCGCATCGACCAATCTGCGGACGGCCAAACAGACGGGATCATACCTGTAAGAATCTACCGCCGCCATCCCGAGACTCAGGTTGACGACCCGAATGTTGTGCACTTCGCGATTCGTGGCCACCCAGTCGAGTGCGCTCAGCACCCCGGCGGTTGAGCCCAACCCCTGAGAATTGAGCACACGCAGGTTGAGAATCCTGGCGTTCGGAGCAATGCCGATGTATTGAGAGTTCGAGATACGACCATTGCCCGCCGCTAGCGAAGCTACGTGAGTACCGTGTCCGTAGGGATCGTCCGTACGGTTCTCGCCGGTAAAATCGCGATTGACCGCGACGCGGAGGACGTTCGTCTTACTCAGGAATACTTTGTGGTCGATGTCCACGCCCGAATCAAGCACCGCGATGCCGACGCCGGACCCATCGAGGCCGGAGTTAGATGAACCATCACCGGTACGAACAGCGTCGGCCCCCGTTGTCTTTGAAACGTGACCAAGCGTTCTAACCTCCTTGTCGAGCGACACGTGGACCACATCCGTGCGTTCGGCCAGCGCGGCAGCCGCATGGGAGCTCATGAGTGCTACACGAAGCGGAAAGCTCTGGAAATGCCGGAGGCTGGCTCCGCCTGCATTCTCAATACTGGAGTCAATCGAGCTACTGAGTAACTGACTTCCCGAGTCTTGCGTGACGGAGTTCTGCCGAAGAGACGCGGATTGGATAATCACGCGTACCAGATCGGCGCCCCTCCCGCTCTTGATCTTCTTATTTAACTCAGCTGAGGTTTTCAGGGTGGCGGTGGCTGGGAGGCCTTCACCAAAGACCTGATCTGACTCGGCGCGAGTAACACCTCCCTGGGTCAAGAACTCTGCCGGAATCGGTAACAACAGGCAGGCGACCAACAGGGTCGGGAAAAGCTTTCTTATCATTTAATGCTCCGGAAAACTGTGGGGGCAGCTTCATAGTTGGCTTTTCAGGTTGGTAGTTAGAAGTTAAAAACTGTTATTTCGCAGTTAGACTTCAGATCGCCGGGGGACGGGATTGTAGCAAAGAGTAAAAACTGTTTCAACAGAATTCTTTGGGTTATCCCGGCGGCGAGCCCTAGCGGTTCGGCGGGGGATCCGGAAACGCCGGAACCAGCCTTCAGAGCAACTTGGAGCCAGACCCTCACACTCCGGATATTTGCGCTTCCGTGTCGCTTCACGGGCACACAACGAAGCCTTCGCAAGTGTGAGGGCGGCCTTAAGTTCACTCGAGGGCTCAGCACGGAATTTTGTTACCGGAGGGTGCAGAGGTCGAAAAACCCTCGGAGAAATAAGTCTTTTATGAGAACACGAATTGAGATTAGAATAGCGCCGCGCTAAAAACAGTGGAACAACTGCAGGCTTCGCAGCACTCAAGGAGCAACCGTCGCGGACCTACACTGCTCCAACAAGCCCCAACTCACGGTAATCTAAACTGAATCTTAATGGTGGTCGAGTAGCGCTAATACGAAATGCGGCTTTTCCCTGAGTCCCATCTCACCGTCCCATTCCTGGAACAAACGACCCAGGTATCTACCCAGGAGAACCCATGAAAAAAGAGTCCCTCGAAAGTACCATCCCAACCTCTCAATCCCGGCGCACTTTCATCGGTAAGATCGGCACCACTGCCGCAGTCACACTGGCAGCCGGCGCGGTCGGTGTCGAACCGTTCCTGAAATCTGCCCGCTCACAAACCCAGGCAGTGCAGGGTTCGAATCAGCGGGCAAGTGAATGCGCCAAGCTGCGACGTGACGCAGCGCAGGCGGGCATGCAGGCAACGCCAAAGAACCTTCATCATGCCGCGAACGGCGACGAAAGTCTTTATTTCAATAGACTCGCGAGCTACTCGAAAGGCCTGCCACATAACGCTGACGGCACTGTGGTGTTGATGGCCTATCAGGCAATGGTCAAAGCCTTAAATACTGGAGCCGTTGGTGACTTCAACGCGATCCCGTTGGGTGGAAATAACAAGCTGACTAATCCCCAATGTGGTCTGGCGTTCGATATGGAAGGTCCCGACGGGCACGCGCTCGTACAGCCACCGGCGCCGTCCTTTGCCAGTCGGGAAGAGGCAGCAGAGATTTCTGAGAACTATTGGATGGCGCTTTTGCGCGATGTGCCCTACAGCGACTATGCCTCGCATTCGAAAGCGGCGGCCGCCGCCGCCGACCTGACAAACTTTGGCGCCGACTTCAAAGGTGCGAAGAACGGATCAGGGGCTGTCACAACTCAACTGCTATTCCGCGGTCTTACTCCCGGAGATCGGATCGGGCCACACCTGTCGCAGTACTTTTATCTACCTTGCTTCTTTGGCGCGAATCCTGTGGATCAGCAGATTATTACCGCGGCTCCATATTCAACTGCGGGCAATGGTGGCAGTGCTGGCGGACGGGATTACATGACGACCTTCGCCGACTGGCTGAACATTCAGAACGGTTTTATTCCACCATCCGGCGACATAGTCGATCCCTTACGCCGTTACATGCGGATGAGCAGAGACATGGGCCAGTGGGTACATATTGACGTGCTGTTTCAGGGCTACTTCCAAGCGTTCCTGGTTCTGGCGGGGTTGGGAGCACCGGTTGACGATGGCAACCCTTATGTCGGCAACCCAACGCAAATAGGGTTCGGGACGTTCGGCGGACCACACATCGCGACCTTGTTGTGCGAGGTAAGCACGCGCGCTTTGAAAGCTGTCTGGTTTCAGAAGTGGTTCGTTCACAGACGGCTGCGACCTGAGGAGTTTGCCGCGCGCATCGAGTACAACCGCAGTCACCTGGGTGCATTCAACGTGCATCCTTCGATCAACAGCTCGAGCGTCTTGCCGGCAGTTGCCCAACACAACGAACAGTCCAACGGCGTAGGCAATGGGACGCATTTGTTGCCGCAAGCTTTCCCGGAAGGTTGTCCAACACATCCGGCTTACGGCGCGGGGCATGCGACCGTCGCCGGCGCTTGCACCACTATCCTGAAGGCCTGGTTCAAGGAAGCAACGCGCATCGATAGTCTGACAACGCCGGTTGAGCCAACAACTGACGGGCTGACGCTGGTCCCCTACGGGGGTGCGGATGTTTCGCAAATGACGGTGGGAGGTGAGTTGAACAAAATCGCTTCCAACATTGCGTTGGGCCGCAACGCCGCGGGTGTTCACTGGAGGTCGGATGCAACTGAATCATTGAAGCTCGGAGAGCAGCTGGCGATCGGCCTACTAAAGGACCAGCGGACCTGCTACAACGAGCACTTTGAAGGATTTAGTTTGACCACGTTTGATGGAACAGAGGTGACGGTGTAGAAGCGGGGACGCGGAGACTGAGACTTAGGGACCTGCGACCCCATCTCCGCGTCGCCATCTCACTTCAATTCAATGACGGCAACCGCGCCTGGATTAAGCCTGACCAAAACCGAAGACTGCCTGCTCACCTCAACAGGTTTGTCGTTAATCCAGTCCACGGCAGCGCGGAGTGGTTGACCGGGCATCGAAATGGTGGCCGTGACCATCGCTGTTCGATCTACCTGCGCCATTCCCTGTTGCGGCTTTATCACCCCATTGTTATTCATCAGGGTAACAACCCAGCTGTTGGCCTTACGGTTGATTAAGTATTCGACATCCCCTTCGACCCGTACCGGCGTTGCGTGGGCTAAAAGGTGCTCCAGCAGATGAGTTGCGAAGGGTGGTATCCGCTCGTCAATTCCCAACAAATCGGGCAAGGCAACAAAGATGACTTTCCCTTCTCCAACTTTGTTCATCGTGACCAGCGGGTCCCCTGTCGGCGTCTGCATCAGAATCTGCGCTGTCTTCGTCTCAACTTTCCGATAACGAAACACCTGGCCGGCAAGACTTCGCGACTCCTCACTCGGCAGAAGACAACTTGCTGTATCGGCTTCCCCGGTTGAATCAGTTGAACCGCGCAAGTTGATTCCCAAAAACTCGACTGGCAGTCCCTTAGTTTGTGCTGCATTCAGAACAACGACGCCACCTTGTCGAACATACGTAGCAAGCTTCTGTACCCATTCAGGCGTCCACTCAATCTCACCACCGGCAACGACGGCGCGGTATGGCGTTAAAGGCGACGCTGGCGGGGCAGGACTCGGGGAGGCGGAGACGCGGCGATACGGGGATCCAGGGACAGTGGACCGCGGAGAATCTGAGATCTGAGACCTGGAACCTGAGACCCCATCCGAGGCCACAAGAACGTCGAAGATATCGCCAAACACACTCGACACAAACGCCTGCCGGTCTGCAGTCGCTGGTTCGCCTTCAACAACTGTGCCTGGATAATACAGAGCTCCAAACAACTCTCGTAATGCGCGATCACTGCGATTAACCTGCGAAACGCCAAACGGCCAGTGCGGATAATCCGTCATCTCCCAGCCGTGCGCGGGATCAAGCAGAATGGCGACTGGCGCGTAGGGTGTCCCGCGATCCGGATGCCTCTCGGCAAAGCGAATGAACTCGTCAGTGATGCGCCCAAGCGGGTTAAGCTGAAGCGGGTTCTCACCTGGTCCAGGTTTAAAAAACTGGTCATAGCCCTGCTCGAGATAAATCGCCGAGGCGCCGCCCATGTAATAGAGGTAGTAACTCTTTCGATACCATGAAAGCGATGGTCCCATGGTCATCCCGTAACGCGAGTGAAAGAAGTTATCAGGACCGGCGAAGTTCTGCGTCTTGGTGAACGTCGTCGCCGAGTCGCCAAAATTCGGCGCGTGATAATACAAAAACGCTCCACCGTATTGGCGCGCGGCGCCACGAGTGAAAGCCAGCCGCATCGCAGTCATCGGTTGCACTGCGGAAGTTTCAATGCCCAACAATTTAGTTCCCCACTCCATCAAGGCATGCGAAAAGGAGGTGCTTGACGTGGACTGGGCCGGAATCAACTTGTTCCACATGGGTCCGGTTGCAGACTGAAAAGTCAGACTCCATTTCTTATCGAGCGCTTTCGTATAGAACTCGCGATGCGCCGCGAGGAGTTCTTTGCGAGACATCGAAGGATTTATCTTGAGTTCAGTCGCCGACTCGTGCCAAACGTAACCAACACTCTCACCCGAAATCCAACCGAGGAACTGGTCTCGCAATTCTCCATCGAGGAGTTTCCAGGCGGCTTGCGCATCAGCCTCCGTCATCGATGTCGAGGCGTAGTTGATCAAAACTGCGAACGGGGTTTTCGTATCGCGCAAGTAACGCAGGAATGGACTTCCCTCTTTCACAAAAGCAGCAAGATCATTCAGATAGATCACCGGCACCACCAATTTTGACGAAAAGATTGGCACGTCGCGAACGCCCTTGTAGGCCTTCACGAATTCGTCGACCGCCTCAGTACTGAAGGGATAGAGGGGTCGCTCTCCGGGAGGTTTCTCATATAGGGGCCAGAACTCTCTGGTAATGTTCCAGGGCATGAGAAACTCACGTCCGTTTGTTGATGGCTGCCACTCGACAGGAAGCGCCGGTAATTTCTGTGGATCAAGAAGGGGCTGGAGTTGAGATCGCGTCTTTGCACTATCACGCAGATATTTCATCGCAGCAAAATCCGGCTTGCGCCGCCCGAACGGAACATAGCTGAGGTCGTTGGTGACCAGCACAGCGTCGACGTGCCGCCGTGCTGTGGCTGTCTTCTCAATAACAAGCGAGAGCCGTGCTGGACCCTTGTCGAGTTTTGCGCCGGCGCCGTCCCAGGTAAAAGCCCAACCCCAATACATGCTTACTTCGTCGTGAGCGTCGATGATATCGGTGGCGCCGAACTCATGACTAAACACTTCTCGATTCTGCTGCGAGATCTTGATGACAAACGTCTCTGTTTTGCGCCCCCAGTCGGCATAGCGCACCCAGATCTTGAAATCGCCGGCGCGGGGAATCTCGAGATCCTGATAGATCGTCGCGCTGGATTCGTCAGCGCTTGCGGCGGCTGAGTTCCATTCACTCTCACCGCCCTGGGTCCATTCAGCCGATACACCCGGGCCGTTGATACCCCAACCCGGCGCCCTGGTTTTTGAAGGGTTCAGCCAGGATGCGTTCAGGACAGGCTCATGCCGGGCGTTAGTTGCAAAGCCGCGCATGTTCTCAGCTTCGTACCAGAGGTATTCGGCTTTTGCGGAGATGGAGCCGGGATTTTCCTGGGGGTTCGGAGGGATGGATCTTGGTGCGGCTGGATGAAGTGACGCTGCAAGCCCGAGAAACAAAATCGTAATCAGTCGCACGTACGCATTCGATTCAAGACGGAGTCGATCCACGCTGAGCCTCAAAAGAATCTAACAGGCTGGTCGGTAAGCCGTAGGCTTATCGCAACGAATGCGGCAAGCCCCTAACTAGCCCAACGCATCCAGGCACTCGCCCAGCATCCGTTGCCGGCAGGTAAACATCGGCGTGTCGCGCAGCGTGTAGGAACTCGCCTTCGTCTCACGCAGTTCCTGCACGAGATCCAAAAAGTCTGCCGGATTGTCAGTTTCAAACGCGACGACAAACTCCTGATCGTCCAAACCAAACGAGTAAGTTGTGTGCAGCTTCACCGACCGATATTTGGTCCCAATGCGAATATGCTCGTCCATCATCTCCTGACGCTGATCGGCGGTCCGCGTGTACCACTCGCGCGTCTTCACAAAAGGATAGACAAACAGGTAGTCAGACTTGCCGGGTATTATATGGAGGCGATCCTCGACATGTTCGGGATTATCTTTGTCGATGTACATCGAGCGTTTTGTCATGGACAGAAACGACTGGGTGGGTTCGATGTGTTTGGCCATCTCGGTCTTGTTCAACCGGGACGTCATCTCCTGAATGGGATCGAGCTCATAGCCGATGCGCCAAATCATAAAGTCGACGTTGGTGCGCAAACCAACTGTTGAGTAGGTGTGAATCAGCAGTTGCTTGCGAAACCCATCGAGCGTTTCAGTGAACTCCTTTTTGCACCGTTGCTTGTCTGCTTCTGACAAAAGTCTCCACTCAGGTCGTGCGTGATAAAAAGTGAAATTCACGAACTGCCGGGGAAGTTTCGCCTTTTGCTCTTCCATCTCGTCGCAATTAGGCGCGAGACGCAGCGAACCGCGAAGTGCGCCGCCGTTCTCTTTGTCAGTACTCATTCGTTTCCACCTCTGATGCAATGAAGGAATTTCAAGGTAAGAACTGTGTGAAAGCCTGGCATTCGTATTCTGCCGAGTCCAACGCGTGAATGCAACCGAGCAGCGAGCTGGCTCTCTTAAAGACATTAACGCCACCAGTTGGTTCGCGACCTTGTTTCGTTCATCGTTGAAACGCAGCTATACTCAACTGCGGCTTTCCAAATCAAAAATGAATCAATCGGAGAAAGATGAAGGCAAAGCGACTTGGTCTACTTATCGTAATGGTTGGAATATCAACTTTTGCGTGCGCCGGTCAGGACACTAGGACGACACCCACATCGCAGTCGGCGGCAGCACCCAGCCCGGTCGATCCGCTCGCGGCGGTGAAGGACCACTATGCGGGAAAATGCGTCGCTTGCCATGGAGAGCGGGGCGAAGGCGCCCAGGTCAAGCTGGAGGACATCACGTTGCAGGTGCCAACACTCAGAGAGGGTCATGCAGTAACACACACTGATGAACAACTGGTGAAGCAGATTTTGGATGGCGGAGAAGGAATGCCTGCGTTTAAGGATAAGCTGTCCACGAAAGAAGCGACGGAGTTGGTGCAGTATATTCGGAGAGAGTTTCAGGGGAAATAGAAGTTTCTAGTTTGGAGTTTCGAGTTTCCAGTTTCGAGGTTGGCGGAAGAGTAGTCAGAATTCCCACTGTCGTGCCACTCCTGTTCTTCATTGCATTATCCTTACAATTGGCATTGAGGCTATCTGGAAGCATCAGATTTACAGGTATACTTGCTCGACCTCTCCCTTGAACTCCAACAAGGACGTTCAACAATTCTCGCGAAAAATCTCGGAGGTAGTAAATGATTAGAAAGTATCTGGGACGAATTGTTTATGCCGCATTCTTATGTTTCGTGGCACTTAGCCTGACGACGACTGCCCTCGGCCAGGGTAGAGGTCGCGGTGGCGGCGGACGGGCTTCGGGGGGTGGTGTCGGAAACTCAGGCGGACCGCCGGCGGGTGTGGGTGTTGATCGCGGACTCGGTAACGCTTCGGGAAGATCGAACGGCCGCTCGGACACTGGTCTGGAAACAGCTTCCGATCGTTCGAATGGACGCTCCGATGAAGGGTTGAACCGGGCGCGCCGGATCAGCGAAAACGTGCGGCATGCGGATAACGAATTACGAAATCAACCCGGGATTGCAGACGTTCTTCATGTAAATGCAAACGACCTTCGAGATGGTTACCACGCTGCCCTCGCAGCTAATCCCAATCTGAAGTTTGGGCATTACGTGGCAGCCACGAGATTGGCACAGAATCTCGGCACTCGATTTCCTCTTGTCACGAGAGCCGCCATATTGGACGGACTGGCCTCAGGAAATAGTTTGGGCAAGACATTGCAAAGTCTCGGCCTCAGCTCCGACCAGGCCAGCGATGCAAAGAAGCATGCCGAAAGGGAAATCAAACAAGGCAGGAAATAGTCACCAGCGTATGATTGCCAATCAACTCTAAACACTTGGATGGCCCACCTGCTTAGGTGGGTCATTTCTTTTTTATACTAAGAATGCGAACGCGACCACATAAGGTGAAAAGTGGTGCACCCGGCAGGGCTCGAACCTGCGACCTTCTGATTCGAAGTCTAAGCAATACCATATCGCTGTGTTCTCTTGCCTTGTGTTTACTTGCATTATCCCTCAGTAGCGTACTGCTCTGTAATGGTCTTTTCCGTCCTGTTGGCACACAACCGGCACACAGAGGCGCTCTTTTATAGATGCACGTTCGTTA
This sequence comes from Pyrinomonadaceae bacterium, assembly GCA_041742785.1. Lineage (GTDB taxonomy): Bacteria > Acidobacteriota > Blastocatellia > Pyrinomonadales > Pyrinomonadaceae > PSRF01. The sequence goes on from JBGTOA010000014.1 coordinate 12,429, forward strand.
GGCGTAATCGTTAGGCGTAAGATGATGGTGAGAAATTCTAAATGCTGGGTCGGAGTATATAGGGGACCTAGAAAGACCCGGAAAACCTAGAACCTCATCATCGCTGGAGTCTATGGACTCCTTCTCTTCGACGCAACCGTGCCCAGATCCTTAGTTCTCTAGTTCATTGAGGACGGCGGGATCATCGAGATCAAAATCTGTCGCTGCTCTTACTTCATGCCGGCCAACGGGGATAGACATGCCTCTAACTACTCCTCTGTTAGGCGTGCAGACGTGGTAAAGCTGTCGCAGATCCTCGTACAGAATCGCTATGACGTGCTCTCCGTTCACTCGGTTAGGCTTGCCGACTTCAGCGTAGTGGTCTTCGCCGTCGTGGCGATACTCCAGGCTAAAAACTCTACGGTCCGAAAACACGGCGCCGCTGTTTGTGCGTCCGGTTCATCGCGGGGTTCGGCGTCATGAACCAGACGGCGGTATTCTCGGGAGACCGAACATGACTCGACCAGCGCGCGCCAAGGATCTTTGCTTCCACCCCACCCCTCAAGCCAAGCGCATGCTCTGGCAGTAGCGACGCCAGCGGGCGTTCCTATTGGCCGGAGATCACGTTGTGCGCCGGACTGACCACGGGCTGCCCAGCGTCGATGCCAACGGACTTCAAGATCGGCATTAACGTCTGACCATGTCGCTCGAAGGACTGCTGGGAATCCCATACTTCAACTACCTTGAGAGCCCCGCCGGAGTCATAAAAGCAGTGATATAGACGTCCGGGTGGACTGCCT
>JBGTOA010000042.1:0-198048 GCA_041742785.1 Pyrinomonadaceae bacterium
AGAAGCGGCGCGAATGGGGCAACATTCGCGCCGCTTCTCTGTTTAGCTGCGTCGGCAGCTTAGGCTTCAGCTTTGCTCGAGTTCTTGCGATAACGACGTTTCAGATACAGACCCGTCAAACCGCTGCCGAGCAATGCCATCGTCGCCGGCTCAGGCACAGGAGCGCCATCCGGCTGGGTAGTCATCCGGAAGGTAATACTGTGCGCCGATTTTAGCGGGTCGGGGCCTATCGGGAGTTTTACGAAACTTTGATGATTCGGCGATTGACTACTAAGCCACGCGAGGCGACCAGACCTCACTGCTGCTTAAGTAACTTGCGGTCGATCTTGCCTCGGTCGTTCTTAGGGAGCGAGGAAACGAACTCGATCCAGCGAGGGTACTTGTATAGCGCCAGCCGCGTTTTTACGAAATCCTTGATCTCCTGGCCGAGACCTTCGCTGCCTTGAAAGTTGTCGCGCAGCACGATGAAAGCCTTAGGCTTTACTAGAGAGTGCCCGCTGTCGTGGCCGATCACAGCACATTCCAGTACCGACTCATGTTGTAACAGACAGTTTTCAATCTCGGATGGCGCCACGTAAATACCGCCAACTTTCAACATGTCATCAGTGCGGCCGTGGTACCAATAGTAGCCCGCTTCGTCGACATGAAACTGGTCGCCTGTCGTGCACCAGTCCCCCGCAAATGTTTCCTTTGACTTCTCGTGTGCGTTCCAATAACAGAGTGCGGCTGAATCGCCTTTGATGCGCAGGATTCCCATCTCCCCGGTCGGCACCTCGTTCCATTCAGCATCTACGATTCGAGCTTCATATCCGTCCACAATTCGTCCCAAACTGCCTGGCTTTACGTCTCCGGGTCGATTGGTGATGTAAATATGAAACATTTCCGCTGAACCGATCCCGTCATAGATCTCGGTCGCAAAAGTCAACTTCCAGCGCTCGTAGAGTTCAAGGGGAAGTGCCTCACCCGCCGAATAGCAAAAACGCAAACTCGTGAGATCACTGTTCGCGGCCTCGTCTGCATTCAGCATTGCATTGATCATCGTCGGCACTGTAGTCAGGATCGTAGGCCGGTACTGTTTGATTACTTCGAACAATTTGGCAGGAGTAGGTCGTTCGGAAAAGAGGGCAGTCGCTGCACCAACTGAAAAGGGAAACAGAAGGTTAGTCCCGGTCGCGTAGCCGAAGAAGAGCTTTGGCACTGAGACAGTCAAATCGTTCTCGTTCACTCCGATTGTGCGTTTGGCAAAGACCTCAGTGTTGTAAGGCAGATCGTGTTGCAAGTGAACGGCCCCTTTTGGGTGTCCGGTGGATCCGGATGTGAACAACCAGATAGCAATGTCATCGCGATGGGTATCGGCCGGTGTACATTCAGGGTCATTCGCCGAAACCGTGTCCTCAAAGGGCGACCACTTGATGCGCGGGTTCTTCGATGCCAATTCAGAATCACCCGCTCCGACAACTAGAACTGCACGGAGATGCCGCGCACTCACCGTTGCCTCGGCAAAGGTACTTAACAACGACTCGTGAATGACGGCGACCGTGCAACGCGTGTATTCGAGGTAGTACTCGTAGTCGACTGCCGGCAGCAGCGGATTCACCATGGTAATTACGCCACCGATGCGCGCAGCCCCAAACCAGGTTGCGACAAACTGTGGGCAGTCAGGCAAGACAATCAGCACTCGGTCTTCCATCATGACGCCGAATTCGCGAAGGGTGTTTCCTACACGATTCGACATCCGGACAATGTCGCCATAGTTGAAAACTTGATCCTGGTAGTAAAGACAAGTTTTGTTTTCGCGACCTTCCTCCAGATTGTGATAGAGGAAATAATCCGCCATGTTGAATCGTTCTGGAAAATCCACCTTCATGGGTTCATCCATCTTCAATCTTAAATTCTCTCGAGGTTGGTGCTGCGGCAAGCCGCAACCAAATCGCTCCTGACTCATCGATACAATACTTCAGGACTTTTTGTGCAAAGCCCGGGCGAATAGTATTGCGACAGACAGGCTCAACATCCGTCCGATCACATTGAACAAAGGGCGAGCGACGGTGCCCAGCATGTCTTTCCATGCGCCCAGCGCCAGCGCGACGAGGCTGTTGCAAGCGAGGCCACCAGCCAGGGCTTTGGAATTTGCCGCACTCCAAGTAAGCCCAGGGGCAAGAGCCAAATAAATACATACCAAAAACTGCGGTCCGAAATTGAGCCAATAAGTGCCGTATGAAGGGGGGCGCCTGCCCGTGCCTCTGCGGCGATGTCCCAGGGCCAGATCATCTGTCCCTCGATGACTGAGTGGAGAATGGTCATCGTAGCCGCGCCGGCAATCACCAGCAATGCGATCCACTTCCATTGCGACATTCCACCAGCGTTTCGTTTTCGCCCTTCAGAAAACCACCAGGCCAGTGTGAACACAATTGCAAAGGGGACAAAAGTTTCCTTTGCAAGCGCTCCCAGTATTCCCCAAATTGGAAGGAGCCACCATCTCTGCGTGAGCAAGCTCCAGGTGACAGCCAGCATGAAACAGGCCTCGCCCGAGTCGACGAGACCTGCAAGCTGCAGGTTCGGTATTGCGAAGCTGAGCAGATAGAGTGTCGCCCCCAAAATTGCGACTGCCGGCTCGCCCGAAATTTGATTCCCGATGCTCACCAGGAAACAGGCGCCCAGACCAACAAAAAGCGAGTTCGAAACAAGTAAGCCGAACGCAATCCCGTCGATGGTTGGAATAAACCTGCGCGCGAAGTGGTAAAAGGGTTTCGCAACCAGCGGAATCAGGACGCGGCAACGCATATACGGGCGCGCCAGGACGGATGGTGGCCCCACAACAAGTTGGTAATAAATCGCGCTATCACTGAGTCCGGGGACCGACGGCGCATGAAATCGATTCAAGGTGGGATAGCCAAGTCCCTGAGCGATCAGGAAGAACAGAGAGAAAAGGAGCAAGTAAGATCGCAGAGCTCTCAATCCAATTTGTGCTGGCGCAACCTTGATTGAGTCAAAGCCCATCGCTCTTGAGTCCCTTTGATTTTCCATTCACCTTTTCCATTTTTCATTTGTCGTCTTGCGCCACTCAACGAAGCACTTCAGCATCAAGAGGTCAAAGACAAAAGGCGTACCTGATGACAAATTAAAGGGTCAGGTCTTGAATGGGAAATAATTGGATTTCCGGGACATCCGCTTTTGAACGATTTCACTCGTGCGCGAACGGACAACCGCCGGCGCCGTGTTTGTGATCGAGGTAAGTCCGCGCTTCCCAAAGTTCCGGAAAAAACTTCTTATCAAGAGTCGTTCGCAAATAGCCCACACCTTCCGATCCACCGGTACCGCGCTTGGCTCCCACCATGCGTTCCACCATCTTGATGTGGTGAAAACGCCAGAGAGAAAAGAATTCGTCATGTTCCAGGAGCATTTCGGCAAGCTGGAACTCTTCATAGCGTTGTTCGAAATGAGTAAGGACTTCCAACACCGCCTGCGTTCGTCGGTTGTAGGCGACCTTCGAGGTTGGATCCGCTGAAGTTTCATCTGCGGGAGCGTCAAAACCTCGACGTCTGAGGGCAGCAAAAAACGCGTCTGACAGAGAAGGATTAGCGAAACGCTTTCCCAAACGTTCGTGTGCGTACTCATCGCCTCGAAACTCGCGCAGTATGGCCTCGCTTTTTTGCCCTGAAACAAACTCAATTTCGCGAAACTGCATCGACTGAAACCCACTTGCTGGGTTCAATTCGTCTCGAAATCCCAGAAAGCTGATAGGCGTCATGCTTTCGAGAATGTGAATCTGGGTTACCAGCAGCTTCTCAATGTCCACCACTCGTTTCAGGGCCCTGGAGGCTGGCGCAAGACGATCCTCGTTCATGAAAACTATGGCCGCGTCTATCTCGTGAAGTATCTGCTTGAACCAGAGTTCGTAAGCCTGATGAATCGTGATGAACAGAAGTTCGTCGTGATGTGCGGGATCTGACCGGAGCTTTTGTAAGCCGATTAGATCCACAACACTCAGGTATTCGTTATATGAAAGCGGCGAGTTGTCACCGTAGCCGGGTATATTTGATTTGGTCATTATTTCAATTTCTGAGATTGCGGAAACCCCGGAGTCTCGACCACCCGCCGCGCCTGGGCTAGGTGTCGGCGGCCATGTACCACTGTGATCACGAACGCATCGGCCAGGCTATACCTCAACAAGCGCGTCACCGGGGACCGCAATCTCGTCTTGTTGTAGTCGACCCCCGAAGCCTGCCGCACGAATGAAAGGAAGGATTCTTCTTGTTGCAGGAACTTAGTGAGTGAGCCGCCGATCGAAGAAGCGTCGGAGGGCTTAAAGACTCTTGGAGCATTCACCTTCCGCTTGCTCTCAGGGACAATCTGTCGAATGAGCCAGCCACCGAGCATCGATGGCCGATACGGTATGGATCCCGCAACCGGCCACTTTCGTCGTCCACGCTCGATAGCTTCGGTAAGTAATGCATCAAACTCAGCTCCGGTAACCGCAAGATGATCGAGGCACTGAGCGATGCTCCACTTATCGGGTGCCGGTTTCCAGTTGAGCTGTTGCTCGCTCAGGTTGGCGGCCAATCGCTTTGCGTCGTCGTTGTTCTTGATGGTTTCATCCGCGATGGTCTGCAGTAAGTCAGGGGATTCCAGGAACTCTTTCATTGTCTTCGCTCCCTAAAACTAAAAGGAGGCGCCCGCCGCTTCGTGCCTCGCATAGTCATGCGAATCTCTGATCTTTCTCATCTCGTCCACGACCAGGACGAGTTCCTCGTCTTTGGTGTAAAAGTGCGGCGAGATTCTGACACCGGCGCCCGGCCGGTAATCGACAATGAACTCGCGTCGTATCAGCTCTTTAGTGATAGCCGCTGCATGTTCGTGTGCGACCGTCACCGTACCGCCGCGTTGAGACACGTTGCTCGGACTAGTGACCTCGAATCCGGCTTCTTCAGCCAACTCGATCAGCCGTGTCGTCTGCCGCATGCTTTTGTCGCGTATCTTCGTTACTCCAATCTGGTTAATGATTTCGTAGCCCGACTGCGCGGCGTAAAGCGCGGGAATGGCGGGCGAACCATGCAAGAACCTTGTTATCCCACTGGCGTAACGAAGCTCGGTGTCAAAAGCGAACGGCTGCTCGTGGGCCATCCACCCAGTGGTCTTTGGCTGCAGCTGCATTTGCAGGTCAGGCCGCACATAAAGATACCCGGCGCCAGGTCCACCGCAGAGCCATTTCACGGAACCGCCGGTTGCGAAGTCCACGTTTAGCTCTTTCACATCGAACGGCACAGTGCCGGCAGATTGATAAGCATCGAGGACGACCATCGCTCCGACCTGGTGAGCTCGCTCGGTTATCGCTTTCGCATCCTGTAGAAAACCACTCTTGAAGAGCACGTGCGAAAACGGAACTAACAGCGTTTGCTCATCGATCGCAGCCAACATTCGATCGAGAGGCACGGTCATCCCGTCGTCAGATTTTACCGCCTCAATTCGCAACTTGCCGTCACGAGCATGCGCTTCGTACACGTACATCACTGAGGGAAAATTCAACTCCGAGTAGACGATTTTGTTTCGTTTCGAGCTGGGCTCGAAACAGGAAAGAATGAGCGACTGACAAATAGAAACATTCTGGTGCATCACGACCGAACGAGGCTCAGCTCCGATTATTTGACCCACCAGATCCCCTGTCGTGACTGGCATTTCCCACCAGCCTTCGGCCCATGCGCGCACTCCACGGTTCGCCCAGACATCGGCGTACTCGTGCATGCGATCGTAGGTCTGCTTCGGCATCGCGCCGAGGCTATGCGAGATCAGGTAGACCGTTTTGTCCAAAATTGGAAATTCGCGGCGCCACGCGAGCAGATCGTCGTTCAAAGGTGCTCCTGTCTGAAACTGGAATTGAGAAGTTAATTTACCACATCGCTAGTTTGGAGTGCTTTACCTCGTCGAGTGGTTTAGTTCGCATATCGAAGCTTCCCCGCGCCCTCATGATAAAGTGACCCCTGAACATGTGGAAATTCAAGAACCCGATCCGACATCCCATTCCCGAAACCAAATGGCCTGGTGCGGTCGAGGCTGAACGCTCGCACCTCTATCAGCCGATAAAGGTCGGTGAGTTAAATCTCACCTCGCGCACATGGGTTTCGGCAATGGTACCCTGGCGCGCGACGGAAGATGGCTTTGTCACTCAAGACAACCTGGATTGGTATCGTCGCTTTGCGGGCGGACGGCCCGGAGCGCTCGTCGTCGAAGCTACGGGTATACGTGATGTGCCAAGCGGACCACTATTGAGAATTGGTCACGACCGTTTCGTTTCCGGATTGCAGCAATTGGTTGAAGCAGTTCGTGAAGCAAGCGACGGCCAAACAAGGCTTTTTATTCAGATCATCGACTTTCTCTCTGTGAAAAGGCGTCCCGATCCTGACAAATATTTCCAGCGCTTTCTACAAGTGAGGGCTCGTCATCGCAAAGCAGTTGCGGAGCTCACTGGTAACCCGGACTGGCTTACCGTCGGGGAAGATCAGGTGAGATCGTTCTTAAAGGATGCGAGCGAAGGAGTCCTTTCTCGGGTGCTCGGTGAGCGTGAACTCGAGGCGTTGCTGTTCGGTTATCGCGAGCGAGTAAACGATACACACCTCGAACACATTCGGAATTTACCGCAGGTCTTGCCGCAGCTTTTTGCTGATGCCGCCGGCCGAGCGCGCGAGGCAGGATTCGATGGCGTCGAGTTGCACTACGCTCACGCCTACACGATGGCTGGTTTCTTGAGCGCTTTAAACACACGCAGCGATGGTTACGGTGGGCCGCCCGCGCAGCGGGTTCGATTGCCGCTCGAGGTCTATCGCGCCGTGCGTGAGCGAGTCGGTGCAGACTATGTGGTCGGCGTTCGTTTTCTGGTTGACGAGGCGATTAAAGGTGGCAGCAAAATCGATGACGCCTCTTTCTTTGGTTGTGAGTTCGCAAAAGCCGGATTTGATTTTCTCTCGTTGTCGAAAGGCGGTAAGTTCGAGGACGCGCAACGGCCGAAGGTGGGCCAGGCGGTTTATCCGTATACCGGACGGAGTGGTTACGAGTGTATGCCCACGACATTATCTGACGCCGCCGGCCCCTTCAGCCGCAATGTTCCGCTCGTTACCCGGCTCAAAAGGAAAGTGAACGCAGCCGGGTTTTGTACACCGGTGGTAGCGACGGGCGGAATCACGACGTTTGAACAAGCGGAAGGAATTTTGGCACGGGGCGAAGCTGACATAGTCGGCTTTGCTCGACAGGCGCTCGCTGATCCCGATTGGTTCGTGAAAGTGAGACTCGGGTTTGGCGATCAGGTTCGCCGTTGCACATACACGAATTACTGCGAAGCGCTCGATCAAGCGCACAAACAGGTTACTTGTAAGTTATGGGATCGGACGGAGCTTGACGAGCCCGGAGTTGCGCTCTCGAGTGATGGCCGTCGACGTTTAATTCCGCCGAGTTGGAAGCGTTAGAACGGGCTAACGGTTAATTTCGGTGGCGGGATGCTTCGTACTTTGCGATAAAGTCGGGAGCTCTTCTCCGCAACGCTTCTTCATCCACCTTGCCACTGCGGGTCATCAGTCTGTAGGCGAGCTCTATTGGAGAGAGGTGCATATACTGCCGCACATTCTCAAACCACACCATGCTTTCATAGGCAGCTGCCTGGTAATCCTCGATCACGGGTTTGCGCATCGCCTCAAAGTCTTTCAAAGCCGCGGGCATCGTATCGTTCTCTGCAAATGACCGATGGAGAGCGATGGCGTCTTCCATCGCCAGCTTTGTCCCTGAGCCGATGGAAAAATGCGCCGTGTGCAACGCATCCCCCAGCAGGGCGACGTTGTCCCAGAACCAGTTAGCATTCTTCACCAGCATGAAATTGATCCACTTAGAATTGTTCGACAGCAGCTTTTCTCCTGCGAGATCTACAGCAAAGACTCGTTCCAGATATTCTCGAGTTTCCTCGTCATTCATTTGTGCCAGGCCGGCTGTTTCCCAGACCTGCGGATCACATTCGATGATAAAGGTGCTGGTGGTTTGGTTGAATTTGTAGGAGTGAGCGGCGAAGACTCCGGCATCCGTTTCGCGAAACGTGAGGGTCAAACCATGAAACAATCTGTTTGTGCCATACCAAATGTATCTATTCACGCCCATACTTATCGCCGGATCAAAGTGACCGCAGTATGCGGTCCGCACTGCGCTGTTTACTCCGTCGGCCCCTAATAAGAGATCGCCATTCGTGCGAAGCGAGTCAAAGTCAGCCACCTCGCTTCGGAAACGCACCTCAACTCCCAAATCCTTCGCGCGATGCTGCAGTATGTTCAATAGACGCAGGCGCGCGATTCCGGAAAAGCTATTGCCGTGAATCGAGATCTTCGTATCGCGATGGACTACGTCGACGTTGTCCCAGGCTTCGAAGTCCTCAGTGATCGACGCGTGTGATTCCGGATCTGCCTCGCGCAGGTTAGCCAGCGTCTTTCCGGAAAACACCACGCCCCAGCCGAACGTGTCGTCGGGTCCGTTGCGCTCGTAGATAGTAATGTCGTGCTTCGGATCGGACTGCTTCATCAGAATTGCGAAGTAGAGACCAGCCGGACCGCCGCCGATGATGTTTACTTTCAAGATTGAACGATCTTTTTGGAGTCAAGAATGTTCGCAATCCCTTAGAAGGTGCGCTCTTAATATGTCAATCTCATTTTCAGCAAAACCGGGAAATTGTTGCGGGACGTTCCCTAAGAGTTTTGCGAGCTCCCCAGCCGCCATCTCTTCGCCTTTTTCATCACCGAATAGGGACAAGAATCGTTGCCATCATTAGGAAACTTCGGGAAGTCTAGCTCACACACTTCCTGATTAAAAGGCAAACCGCGGCTAATCTTTCAACAACTGGCTGGCGATCACAAGCTTCTGGATCTCCGACGTGCCTTCGTAGATACGCAGCGCGCGAATGTCGCGATAAAGGCGCTCAACAATGCTGCCGCGTACGAGTCCTGAGCCACCGTGAATCTGTACCGCGTGGTCGATGATGCGACAAGCTGCTTCGGTCGCAAAGAGTTTAGCTTCGCTTGCTTCGCGACTGACTCTTGCCGTCCCGGTGTCCTTCAAATAAGCCGCTCGGTAAACGAGCAGACGCGCAGCATCAAGTTCCGTAACCATGTCCGCAAGCTTTTCCTGAATCAATTGGTGTTCGCCGATGAGACGACCGAACTGCTTACGAGAAGAGGCGTATCGCAGCGATTCATCCAACCCTCGGCGCGCCATGCCGCAGGCAGCAGCGCCAACACTTGCGCGAAACGTATCCAGGGTGCGCATAGCGAGCAGAAAGCCATCGCCTTCCGCCCCCACCATGTCCTCCGCCGGGACGCGACAACCGTTGAATTCTATTTCCCCTATCGGATGAGCGGAAAGCATCTGCGTGCGTTCGACGACGGAAAATCCCGGCATCTTCCCGCCCACCACAAAAGCTGACAACTCGGCGCGCCCGTCTTCCTGAGTACCGGTGCGCGCGAAGACGGTGTAGAAATCAGCGACGCCGGCGTTTGAAATAAACCGCTTGATGCCATTGATGATGTAGGTGTCACCTTCACGTTGGGCCGTGGTCTTAATGGAGGCGACGTCGGAACCCGCGTCAGGCTCAGTCAATGCGAAGGCCGCGACTGCTTTTCCTTCAGCCGCACGGTTCACCCAGAAGTCGCGAACGTGTTCTGGGGCCGCCTGGCTGATGGCGAAGGTCCCCAGACCCTGCATGACGAACGCTACATCCGCGAGTGGCGACGAATATGAGAGTGCTTCGCGAATCAGGCAGAGCGCGCGCAGATCCAACTTTGTGTCTGGTGAGACGACGGCATATCGCAGCACGCCGGCTGCGGCCAGGACACCGACGTAATCACGAACGCGACCCTCGACATCGCGCTCTTCGATCGCGCGTGGCTCGATCTCGCGTTCGACAAAGTTGACGACGCTGGTCCAAAGATTGCGGTGTTCCGGAGTGAAGAAGGGAAGTTGTTCGACAAATTGGTCCATGAGTCTAAGCTGTGGGTCCGTTCTTTGGAGTGCGCCAGCATTTGCCACCGCACTCCAAATGTTCATTCAAACTGTGGGGTTCTCTTTTCAACAAACGCTTCGTAGGCTTCACGATAGTCGGGATGCTGCATACAGATCGCCTGGGCCTGCGCTTCGCACTCGAGCGCGCTCGCGAGTGTCATATCCATTTCGCGATTGAGCATCTCTTTTGTCTTTGCCAGCGCAAAGCCGGGACCCCTGGCCAGACGATCTGCCAGCTCACGAGTTGCGGTTTGCAGTTCGCCGGCTGGAACTACGCGATTGTACAAGCCGATCCGTTCGGCCTCCTGAGCAGAGATGAAGTCGCCGGTGTATAGCAACTCAGTGGCTTTAGAAAGTCCCACAACGCGCGGCAGTAGATGAGCGGCGCCCATGTCGGCTCCCGAAAGGCCCACCTTGACAAACAGAAATGCGATCTTTGCTTCTTCGCTCGCAATCCTCAAATCAGAGGCGAGAGCGATGCACGCTCCGGCCCCGGCCGTGGTCCCATTCAGACTCGCAATCACCGGCTTCGAGAGTGAACGAATATTGCCGATGAGGTCGCAAGTCATTCTCGTGAACTCGAGCAAGCCCTCCATATCACGAGAAAAGAGTTCACCGATGATGTCGTGAACATCGCCGCCCGAACAGAACGCGCGGCCGGCACCAGTAATTACCACCACCTTAACGTCGCGCTGATCCTTCAGGGCAGCAAAAGTATCGGTTAACTCTCGATAAACTTCGAACGTGAGCGCGTTCAGTCGCGCCGGACGATTGAGCGTAATCGTGGCGACGCCCTCGAGACTTTCCAGCAAAAAACTCTTCGGTTTGATCATTAGTTCGGAAAGTTGAGCTTGTCGTTTGGTCTTAAAGCACAGCCGTTGCTTCGATCTCGACTTTGGCTTTGTTATCGAGCAGGCCGCGAACTTCCACCAGCACCATTGCCGGAAAGTGCATGCCCATGTGCGCGCGATAGCGTTCACCAACTTCGCGCGTCCGTTCGCGATACTCGTTCCTATCGGTTACATAGATTACAAGTCGGGCGATTTGTGCGGGCGTGCCGCCGGCTTCGGCGACCACGGCCAGGACGTTTGCCAGCGCCCGATCAAACTGTTCGACAAAATCAGCGCTGACAATTTGCTGCTGTTCATTCCAGCCAATCTGCCCGGCGACGAACAGCAGTCTGCCGCCGCCGTCACTCAGAATGCCATTGGCATAACCTAGTGGCGCACCAAGCGATTTCGGATTAATGACGGTAAAAGGCATAGAAAGATTGAGCTGCGGTCAACGAAAAGGAAGGTATTAGATTCTGTGCGGTTGAGCAAGAGGTTTGATTCCCAAGAGCCAGCGAAGTATCGATCTCACTAAAAATCAAAGAGACCACCCAGGTGCGTGGCCTCTCTCTTAAGAACTCGAAACTTGAAACTAGAAACTTGTAACTAGAGACTTCTTACAGAATCTTATCGAGCTGGGTGCCTAACTGTCCGGCGAGGTTGCCACTCGGATCAAGTCCGCGGATCGGTTCGCCAACCGGATTGCCTTGCTTGTCTATAATTACAGTCGCCGGCAACTGATCGACACCCAGCTTCTTGGATACCACACCGTTCGGATCCCGCAACACCGTGACTTTCAATCCGTACTTTTGCGCAAAGGCTCGCAGTTGCTCGTCGGTAACAAAGTTCTTCGATTTCGGGTCTTCAGATTCCGTGCTCACCCAGTACACTACCACGCCACGATCGCTGTACTGATCGGCAAGCTTGCGAACGCCCTGCAACTGCGCCTTCGAAAGCGGCAACCAGGACGCACCGAACGCCAGCACTACAACTTCACCGCGCAGGCTGTCCGAGGTAATTGTCTGCCCATCAGCTGAGCGCATGGAAAAATCGATCGGCGCGCCCTGCGCCAACGCGACCGGAGCTGAAATCAGAACCAGCAGAACCGCCGCCAGCAGAGTTTTGTGATTCATTGGAAACATCCGTTCTCCTTCGCCACATCGGCCAAGGCCGAGGAACTGTGGCAGGCATTAGATGACCCGCAGGACAAATTAGTTGGGTTTTGCCGAAGTGGTATAAACGCACTTTTCCGGTTAAGAACCCAGGTCTGGAGGAGTTTTACCAAAGATTTCTTTGTGCAGTTCGCGGTAATCATCCCACGTATCCAGATCACGCGCAATGAACTGAGAATCGACCGCGACACGTTTCACCTCACTCGAATACCGCTTGAAAAGACCGCGCATTCCCAAGTTTGGATCGAGCGCGAGTAGCTCGGAAAAGAACGTCCGATCCACCAGCACTGGATGTCCGCCGCGATCGTTCCAGGTCGGCACGACGAGTCGCGCACCTTGTGCCCAGGCATTGAGCACTGAAGTGACTACCTGGGATGGAATTGCCGGCAGATCGGCGGGAGAAATCAGAACTGCCTCAATGCTGGGTGGAAGCTGTTTTACTCCGCAAGCTATTGACGAACCCATGTCGCCTTCAGAATCAGGATTGATGGCGAACAGAATGCCGCGGTGGCGTAGATGCGCGCGAATCTCGGAAGCCTTCCAACCATACACGACCACGATCGTGGTTACGCCTGCGACAGAATAAGTATCGATGGAGCTCTCGATGATCGTTTTGTCGCCGAATGGAAGGAGTGGCTTAAACGCGCCCATGCGTTCTGATCGGCCGGCGGCGAGGAGGAGTGCAGCAATGTTGTTCACATCTTTTGTGGTGCGGAGCCTTTGGAGTGCGCTGACTTGACAACGCTTTGTTCCCAACATTTGCTACTTCCAACACTCGAGACAACAACGCGACGAGTCGAAAGCGCTGACAAGTCCGCGCACTCCAAAGGCTACGCATTACTGCTGCAGTGCTTCCAGCGCGCGGATCGTGTACTGGCGCGCCATCTGCTTGCGCCAGTTCATGACGAAGTCAGTGTTGTCCAAAGGCCGCGCTTTCACGTAAGCAGCCTCCGCCGCCGCGCGAATGTGTTCGCCGTCGAAAGCGTGACCTATCAACGCCTGCTCAGCTTCTTTCACTTGCATCGGTGACGGCGCAATGCCGCCGAGGATCAAGCGCGCATCCTCAACCAATCCGCCACTGTCAGTTTTGATCCAGGCAGCAACGCCCAGCACTGGAAAATCGAAAGCGCCCCGGCGGCGCAGTTTCTGATACGAAGCGCGCCAGCCATTTGTCGGCGGCAGATGAATATCAACGAGCAGCTCGTCCGGGCGTTTGTGCAGGTAGTCGATACCGTCATCGTTGTACAAACCCGCGGCATCGATCACTCGTTCGCCCAGCGTCGAGGCGAAACGCAACTTCGCGCCGATCGCTACCATCACCGGAACCAGATCTGAAGATTGCACGGCCCAGCATTTGGAACTTCCCGGCGCGACCCAGCAGACGTCACCATCCTTCTTGAGACAGAAGTTGATGCCTTTGCGCCACTCGTAGTTCTGATCGTAATAATTGCAGCGCGTGTCCAGCAGCAGGTTGCCGCCAATGGTTCCCATGTTTCTGAGAATTGGTGTCGAGATCGTCCGCGCGGCATGGGCAACGACGGGATAGTCGCGATTGATGATCGGATGTTCGCAGATATCAGTTAGTGTGACTGACGCGCCGATGCGTACTCCCGAATTACCTTCGCCGGTAATCTGGTTAAGTTCCGGAAGCCGCATGACTGAGATCACTGTTTGCGGGGTCTGTTGCCGGCGCTTCATGTTCGGATAAAGATCCGTGCCGCCGGCGACGAACTGACCCTCCGGGCCTGAGCCAGCCATGATCTTTACCGCCTCCGCGATTTCGCGCGGCGTGCAGTAATCAAATTTGGGAAGTCGCATCATGGAAGTTTACTTGTACCAGCGTTCGCGCCCCATCAGCCTAAGAGCCTCATGTATTGCGCTTCTTATCTTTCGGGAACGATTTCCAAAGTTCTCGAATGCCTCTACGCCCTCCCCCGCCGAAGCTCACGCGATGCTTCCGTAGGTTCTCGATCGCTTTATCGTCATCCCATTCGAATCTCATAGTGAGGTTTGGATTCGCAACACTAACTAAACCGCTGCAATCACGAATGCACGGCGACGCGCGGCATCTCTCGTCCGTCGCCGCCTTCCGCAGGCGTTTGCACGCGCAACGGCTCAGGCCATTCAACTTCTGGGACGGAATCGGGACCGTAACGCGCCGGGCGACCTCTGTCTTTCTCCTTCAACGCCTTCAAAACTTTCTCCGGAGTAATCGGCACTTCATCAATGCGCACACCCACTGCGTTGTAAACCGCATTCGCGACCGCCGGTGGTACCGGCAACAGCGGTCCCTGCCCGACCTCCTTCGCGCCAAACGGGCCGTTCGGGTCTGCGTCTTCGATCAGATAAGTCTTGACGTCGCACATCTCCATCGTCGTGGGACTCTTGTATTCCAGCAGCGACGGGAACTTATGCACCACATTTCGATTCGCGCGGTAAACCATCTCTTCCATGAGAATCTCGCCTAGTCCCATGTAGACGCTGCCTTCAACCTGGCCCATCACCAGCATGGGGTTGATCGACTTGCCAATGTCGTGCGCGATCCACACACGCTCGACCATGACAATTCCGGTGTCCGCATCCACATCCACTTCGGCCACTGCTGCCGAATAACTGTAGGCGGGTGACGGCCCGACGCCTGCTCCTTTGAACTTACCCGGCGAAGCGGGCGGCGAATACGAGCCAACGGTTCCAATCGTTCCAAACTTAGCTTCCGCGAGTACAACTGCTTCCGCAAAAGTCACACCCACTTCAGGGTTTTCAACATCGAACACGCGCCGCTCGGCTAGTGAAAGATTCTCGACGGACACGCCGAGTTTTTCAGCCACCGCCATCACCAACAACTCGCGCGCTCTTTCAGCAGCCTGGATAGCCGCGTTCCCTGTCATCAATGTTACGCGACTGGAATAACTGCCCAGATCGACCGGCGTGAGATCTGTGTCAGCGGTGACTACTCGAATGTCAAAAGGATCGATACCCAGAACTTCCGCGACGATATAAGCAAGAATCGAATCAGAGCCTTGCCCAATATCGGTCGACCCGCACATCACGCAAACACCGCCTTGACGATCCAGGCGCAACTGCACTCCCGACTGCGGCATGTTGTTCCAGTAGATCGGTAATCCCGCGCCGCAGATATATGAACTGCATGCGATGCCGATGCCTTTCCCAGCGGGAAGTTTGCGCGCGCCCGCATTCCAGGAAAATTTGTTCTTCCAATCAGAACCTTCAACAACTTTGTCGATGCAGGTTCCCAATCCCATACTCCCGACGCGCAGATAGTTCGCTGTCAGCGAAAATGGCGGCACCAGGTGATTGCGCCGAATCGCTGCGGGATCGAGGATGAGCTGCTCTGCAATTTTGTCGAGTTGAACTTCGAGCGCGTAACGCGGCTGTGGTGTTCCATGCCCGCGCTTCGGTCCGCACGGAGGTTTGTTTGTGAAGCAGCGAACGCCCTGGAATTTGTAGCGCGGCACATTGTAAGTAACGGTTTGTAGGGCCCCGGTGTAGAACGTGCTCGCCACGCCGTAACTGCCATACGCGCCGCCGTCGAGATACGACTTGAAATGCATTCCGGTGATCGCGCCGTCTTTTTTCACGCCGGTCTTCACGTGCATCAACACCGGATGGCGGCCGCGGTGGCAGTAGAAAACTTCTTCACGCGTCAACGAAATCTTGACCGGGCGTCCAGTCATCATCGCGAGCTTACACACGACGATTTCGTGGTTGAATGGATCGCTCTTGCCACCAAAGCCGCCTCCATTGGGCGTGGCAATGATGCGCACATGGCTGGCCGGCATTTGTAAGACTTTCGCGACTGCGCGATGAACGTAATGCGGCGTCTGTGTCGAAGTCCACAGCGTCAGCTTGTTGTCAGCGTCAAAGTGGGCAACGGCAGCATGTTGCTCCATGGGTAGGTGAGTGTTGCCCTCGTAGAAAAAAGTGTCTTCGCGGATGAGATCGGATTCGGCAAAAGCCTCTTCGACGTCGCCGAATTCGAGCGAGACTTTCTTATGAATGTTGCCGCCGTCGCCGTAATCCTGAATGCGCGGCTCATCGATCAGCACAGCTTCTTCAATCGAAGAGATGGTATTTAACTTCTCATATTCCACTTCGATCAGGTTCATTGCCTCAAACGCGACATCCTCATCGATAGCAGCCACCGCCGCGACTGGATCGCCGATGAATCGCACCTTGTCGATGCAGAGCGCGTGTTCATCCTGGCTGACGGGAAGAATGCCGTAAGAGATGGGCAACTCTTTTCCGGTAAGCACCGCAAAAACACCCGGCAAGGCAGCCGCTTTGGAAGTGTCGATGCTTTTGATGAGCGCATGCGGCTCATGGCTGCGCAGCATTTTGGAGAAGAGCATGCGCGGAAGGACGATGTCGTCGGCAAACTTCGTCTGGCCCACGCACTTTGCTCGCGCGTCGACTTTGCGAAAAGGCTTCCCAACCACATTCAGGTTCTTGCTCTTATGACTCATCCAGTTTCGGTCCCATTCCCAAGGTTCACTTTCGAATTAACTCAAACCATAAATGGCTTCATGCGGAAGGTCGGCGTCCTCGCCGCGCAGGCGTGCCGCCGCTAATTCAACGGCTTCGTAAATCTTGATATACCCTGTACACCGACACAGGTTGCCGGAAAGCGCTTCCTTGATCTCCTCGCGCGTCGGCTTCGCATTCTTCTTCAGCAGCTCTTCCGCTACTAACAAGAACCCGGGTGAACAGTAACCGCATTGCGCCGCGCCCGTATCAGCAAACGTGGCCTGCAAAGGATGCAGCGTAGCGCCGTCTGCCATTCCTTCAATTGTCTTTACTTCGCGCCCCTGCGCCTCGAGCCCGAGCATCAGACACGACAAAATCGATCGGCCATCAACCAGCACGGTGCAAGTGCCACACTCCCCCAACTCACAGCCGTGTTTCGTTCCCGTCAACGCCAGATCTTCGCGCAAGACTTCCAGCAATGTCTTATGCGGCGCGAATGCTGCTTCCGTGGTCTCACCGTTCAGCTGAAAGCTAATATGCGTTTTCTGCTTTGAATCCTTCATGTCACTTAAAAGCGTCTCAGCTGATGCGAACTCCCAGCAAAGACGCGAAAGAGAAGACCGAATTATGGAGTGGTTCAAGCCTTCGAGGTAATCAGGTCCTTCTTCTTCACGGTGTTCAATGTAATGTTATCAATCAACCTGGTTTTGCCGACATACGCGGCTACCGCAATCAGCGTTGGCCGATCATCAAGACGCTCAAGTTTATCCAGCGTATCGGCGTCATTGATACTCACGTAATCGACTCGCACGCGGCCTTCAGACTCGATCGTCGAGCGCACGATGTCGTGTAGTTTCGACGCATGTCGTTCGCCTGCTTTGTATGCTTCCTTTGCTTGCGCCAGCGCGCGGTGAATCACACTCGCCGCCTGTTGTTCCTCGGCACCCAAATAAAGGTTACGGGAAGAAATGGCCAGCCCGGAATCTTCACGGACCGTGGGCAGCGCGATTATCTCAGTGTCAAAACCAAGATCTCGCACCAGCCTCTTTACCACCAGCGTCTGTTGCGCATCTTTCTGTCCAAAGAACGCGAAATCAGGACGCACCACGTTCAGCAAAATTGTGACCACCGTCGCGACCCCGCGAAAGTGTCCCGGCCGCGCTGCGCCCTCGAGCTGTTCCGAGAGTCCTTCGACGGTTACGTAAGTCGAAAAGTCCTTAGGATAAATTTCCTCAGGCGCGGGCGCGAAAATGTAATCGATGTTGTAGTCAGTTAACAGCGCAGTGTCCCTCGTCAGGTTGCGCGGGTAATGCGCAAAGTCCTCTGCGGGGCCAAACTGTGTGGGGTTAACGAAGACGGAAACGACTACCACATCACACATTCGTCGGGCTTCGCGCACGAGGCTAAGATGGCCTTCGTGCAGCGCACCCATGGTCGGTACGAGCCCGATAGTTCGATCCAATTCGCGGCGGATTTTGCGCGCGACGGAACTCATGCGCTGACGGCGATTTATAATCTCCATAGTTTTAGGGGAATTGTTTCAGGACTTCCCGGTGCCGCTGTTCTTCACCGACGGGGTGAGTTTCAATTCCTCGGCGGCGTCGGCCGGCAAAGAGTAAGACTCTGCCTCCGAAGGATAACTGCCACTCCGAACATCGTCCGCATACCTTGTTACTGCTTCTGTGATCGTTTCACCAAGGTTCGCGTATGGACGAACGAACCGAGCAAGTTTTCCGAAGGAGAGACCTAACATGTCGTGCAAGACCAGGACCTGAATGTCACAGTGTGCCCCGGCGCCGATGCCGATGGTTGGAATGCTGAGCCGCTCAGTAATAATCCGGGCAATCTCTCGCGGAACCACTTCGAGTACCACGGCAAAAACACCGGCGTCCTCCAACGCCAGGGCATCGTCAATTAACTCTTGAGCAGTAGCGGCCGTTTTGCCCTGCACGCGATAAGCGCCGAGCTTATTGATGGACTGCGGCGTCAAACCAATGTGACCCATCACGGCAATCTCTTCATCCACCAGTCGTTTGACCAAATTGATTCGCTTGCGGCCACCCTCGAGTTTGATAGCCTCGGCGCCTGCTTCTTTAACCAGCTTGAGCGCGTTTCGCACCGCATCATCCGCACCGGTGTGGAATGAACCGTATGGCATGTCTGCCACCAGTAGAGCGCGCTGGACCGCTCTTCGCACGGCGCGAGTGCACATTACGATCTCATCAAGCGTTACGGGGACGGTGTTGCCGTATCCCAGAACGACGTTGCCTAAACTGTCGCCGACCAGAATGACATCGACTCCGGCTTCGTCAACGATTCGGGCGGTCGGATAGTCGTAAGCAGTAAGGCAGACTAGCTTCTCACCGCGCAATTTACTGGCTTTTAGCGATGGCGCAGATACTTTTTCGGGGCGCTCTGGTTTTAGATAGGGCATGGTTCAGCCTTCTTACCACTGGGGCAAAGTATATAACCAATGAGCCGGCGAGTCCGTAATTGTGACAGGGCTTGTTAGCAAGGCGGACATTATAGCGTGATGCCCGAAAAGGGGAAACGGGCGAAGGATACGGAGTTCTCGTTCATCCTTTTTAAAGGCCATTCTCCGTTGCCCCCACCAGAAACGCTCTTCACTGGGACCGCGGGCAGCCTCGCCCGCCTCATTATCTCGCGGTGGTTTCCACATTCGCTCCCAAGCGTCGCTCATTGCGGGCGGGCCGCCGGTGGTCCCAGGTCATGGCCACCTTCTTACTTCTGATTGATCATCTGTGTGCGCAAGTAACTCCGCAAGGGTCTTGTTAAGGGTCGGGTGAACCAGACTGGGAACAAGCTCAGCGAGCGGTTCGAGTACGAAACGGCGGTGCGGGATGCGTGGGTGGGGCAGCGTCAGAAGCTCGGTGTTGCGAATCTCATTCTTAAAGAGCAATAAATCCAGATCGATGGTTCGTGGACCTTTCGGGACATCACGAGTTCGTCCCAGGGAATATTCGACGCGCAATAGCCGAGCCAACGCCTGTTCTGGTGCGGGCAAACTGCTGCCGCGCAGTTCGGCTACCATGTTTAGAAAGAGTGGCTGTGCGGAGTTTTCAACCGGCTCAGTTTCATAAATCGCGGACAGGCGAAGTACTTCCAACCCGGCTTCCATCATTCCGCGGACTCCGAGTAGCAAATTGCCGGCGCGATCTCCCAGGTTCGCGCCGAGACTCACGTACGCATTCGCGATGTTTTCTTTTGAATTGATCGGCATCAGAAGCCCGCGAGCAAGCTACGCGACAAGTATAACTATCATATACTGACCCGGTCGGAAGTTTCAGGTCTCGAGTTCCAGCGGTCATTGGGACCTGAAGTTCCTTCCGAACACTGCACAACGTTTTGCTAACTCGAAATTAGAAACTAGAAACTCCAGCCTCGAAACCCCGCTTTGTCCCAACTGCGCACATTAATCTGGCTCAAATGGACGCTCTTTAAGAACTCGCTTCGGAGTTCGAAAGCAGCGGTCACTCGTCTGGCGACCTTGTTGGGAATGTTGCTGGCCCTGGCCTTGTCACTTTCAATTGCAGCCGGTCTCGCCTTTGGCGCATACGCGCTTACGCGTCCCGAAGGTCTGTCCGCGGTTCTTGATCAGCGCTCGGGTGTGCCGTTGTCGGCCGGCATCTCAGGCGAGTTCATTTTCTTCAGCATCTTCGCATTCTGCTATCTGATCTGGGCGACGCTGCCACTCAGCACAGGAAGTGGAAGACAATTTGATCCCAGCAGTTTCCTGATGTACCCCATCAGTTTAAAGAAACTCTTCGCGGTCGATTTCATCAGCGAACTGACGACCCTCCAATCCATCTTTGCGGTTCCGGCGATTCTGGCGATTGGTGTGGGGGCGGGACTGGGCACTGGCATGGTCGGGCGCGCGCTTCTCGGCAGCGTGGTTGCGGCTGCGTTCGGCTTAGCCTTAACCAAGTGGCTGACTGTCGCGATTGGTTCGATGACCAGAAAGCGAAGGTCACGCGGTGAAAGTCTGGTGGCGATTATTGGCGCTGTGGTTGGCCTGGGAGCGGCCTTGTTGGGCCAGGTCGCACCTCTTATTTTCAGGCACGCGGAATCGGTAAAGGCTTTGCGCTGGACGCCGCCGGGTGCTGCGGCCTTTGCGTTAACGAACGGCTTGACGGGCGGGGTGACGGGCTTCGCACTTGCTTTGTTCGCTTTAACGGCTTACACGACAATGCTTATCATCGCGACCTACTGGATAGCTCGCCGCGCCGCACTGGGCATCGGGGGCAGGAAGCGAAAGGCACCAACCTCGCCAGTGGTCGTTGACGCGGAGGTTTATATTGGATGGGACCTGCCGCTCGTCTCCTCACCGCTCTCCGCGGTTGTTGAAAAAGAGTTGCGATACATCATGCGCAACGCTCAGGTGCGCATGATGGCCCTGATGCCGCTGATCCTGATCATAGTGAGATTAGTGAATAACCAGCGGTTCACCGAGGCCAGTCGCGATGGTCGTTCCTCATTCGACGACTTCCTGCTTTACGGCGAGGGCCTGATTGCAGCGGGCGGGGTGCTCTATGTCTTTCTGATCCTATCCGGACTGCTGTGCAACCAGTTTGCTTTTGAAGAGGGCGGGATGCGTACATTGATACTGTCGCCAACTCTGCGCTGGAAGATCCTGGTTGGCAAGAACATCGCAATCGTCTTCGTTGCGCTATGCTTTTCCATTGCGTTGCTCGTGGTCAATCAAGCCATCTTTCGCGACCTTACGCTGGGCGCAATTTTCTTTGTCGCCGTAAGCTTTGTAATCTTCGCCTCGTTGATGTCGAGCCTGGGAAACTGGTTTTCAATTCGTTTTCCCAAACGCATGAAGTTTGGCAAACGCATGAATGTTTCCGGCCCCGTGGGTCTGCTGTTGCTGCCCATCACGACGTTGGTTGCCTTACCGTCACTGGGCGCCGTAGCGGCCGGGTACATCGCACAGAGTTTGGTGATTGAGTATGTTACACTTTTGGCGTTCGCGTTTCTGGCGGTTCTTTTTTATGTTTTCGTAATTGGTTCTCAGGGTGAGTTGCTTCAGCGACGCGAGATTGAGATTCTGGAAGCCGTACGAGAACCTACTGATGAGTAGTGCTGATGAGTAGTGCTGAGAGTAGTGCTGAGTACTGAGTTCCATTTTCGAGTTTCAAGTTTCTAGTTTCAAGTTTCAGAATCGGGATTCGCGAGTCGCGCACTTAGTACAGCACCCGGCACCCGGCACCCGGCACTCAGTACTCAGTACTCAGTACTCAGTACAGTACTCAGTACTCAGTACAGTACTCAGTACTCAGTACTCAGTACAGTACTCAGCACCTTTGCATGACTCCAGCGATGCGAGATACGCATCCGGGCGGGTTTAGGGCCCCGTCAATACACAAATGGCTCGCAGAAAATTTCGTAGTAACCAGCGGCACGAGCCGACCAGCGAACGCTCCTTTCAGGAGTACATCCTCTCAACTTCTGGCCCACAAACCTCACGAGTTGAGCTGCTCCGTTTGATCCGCGGTGGTGAAGATACCTTCCTCGAACTCAAAGTTAAGTTATCCAACCCCGAACGCATTGCCCAGGGGATTGTCGCGCTGGCCAACACTGGTGGGGGCGTAATCGTTTTTGGGGTTACCGATCAATTGCGTGTCGAGGGAGTTGATGACGCTGAGAGTGTGCAGGAAGAGTTGGTAAGGATTTGTCGCGAAGAGATCGATCCGCCGTTGTTTCCCTTTATCGATCGCATCGCTTTTGACAGTGGGCGGCGCGTGGTGGCGGTCGATGTCGAGGGTAAGCGTCGTCCGTATCGCACGCGCGATGGTCGTTTCTTTGTTCGCATTGGGGCCGAGAAGCGTGAGGCTACTCCTGAAGAGCTCTCAGCGTTGCTGGATGAGGCGCGGCCATTACGCTATGAGAATATTTCGGCGTTGGGCGCAACCATCGACGACGTGGACGAAGCGCACCTTTGGAGTTTTCTAAGGGCCTTTGAAGGCGATGCGTTTGACGAAGCGAGTGCCCGCGAGTACCCGACGAAGGAGATGCTCGAGAAGGATCTCCTTTTGGCTACTACAAACGGCGTCGATGTAGTGCCGACAGTCGCGGCCTTACTCTTGTTTGGGCGCGACGAGCGTGTTGCGGCACTCCTACCGCGATCTTCAGTGGTCGTTACTCGATTCGCCGGTGGTTCAGTTCAATCGCCGGTGATCGAGCGGATCGAATTAAAAGGGAACTTACTGACCTTGTTTGAATCGGCATCGCGTTTCGTCGAACGTTATTGCGACCTGTGGGACACGCGGCCCAGGAGTTTTCCGGCGGCTGAGATCGAGGAGAGTCCGGTGGCCGCGCGCGCAAACTACCATCGTGGTGCTGTCATTGAGGCGATTGCAAACATGCTGGTACATCGCGATCTGGTGCTGAAAGATCTGCAGACTCGCATCAACATCTTCGACCGTTCGCTGGAAGTTGTTAATCCACGCAGGTCGGCGGGCTTTTCGCCGGTTGCGCAGAAGGCAATCCGCTTCGGCATTACGCAGCGCTTGAACCCGCAAGTAGCGGCGCTCTTTTCGAGTTCCGGATTTGGGTTGAAGCTGCCGACTGGTGGGTTGCCGATGCTATTGCGGAAAAGCAGGAAGTTTGCGGGAAGGAAAGCAGACATAGTGGCATTTAATGATGAGTTTAGGTTGAGGTTGTATGGGGTCTAGCAATTCCGATATAAGTCCAAGGTTCAAAGTCCAAAGTTCAAAGTTCAAAGTCCAAAGGAGAGAGTTCAAAGTCCAAAGTTCAAAGTCCAGAGTTCAAAGTCCAAAGTTCAACACTCTACTTACACGCTTCTCCCCGCCGCAAACCCCGACGACCAGGCCCATTGAAAATTGTACCCGCCCAGTTGACCTGTTACATCGACCACTTCCCCAATGAAGTAAAGACCGGGAACGCGTTTGGCCTCCATAGTCTGGGACGACAGTTCAGCCGTTGAGACTCCTCCGACTGTCACTTCCGCTTTTCGGTAGCCTTCCGTCCCTGCTGGTACGATCTCCCAACTGTTCAATTTCGCTCCAATCGCCGCAAGCTCACCAGGCGTGTATTGCTTGAACGGTTTCGAGCGCGTGTGGAGCTCGCACCACGCACGCGCGAATCGGCGAGGCACGAACCGGCTCAGGAAGTTTGCCAACTCAATCTCTCTGTCCTGCCCGTCTCTTAACACCTCTAATGCATTCTCGTCCGGCAGTAGGTTGATCTTGATGGCATCGCCCGCTTTCCAATAAGAAGAGATTTGCAAAACAGCCGGTCCGCTAAGCCCGCGGTGCGTGATGAGAACGTTTTCGCGAAATCGTTGGCCGCGACAACTTACCTCTGCGTCAATCGCCATGCCACTTAACGGACCAAACCTTCGCAGCGTTTCCGCGTCGAGAATAAAGGGCACGAGTGCCGGCGCTGGGTCTTCAATCTGCAGATTAAACTGGCGGGCGATGCGATAACCGAAGTCAGACGCCCCCAGCGGAGCAATCGATAATCCCCCAGTTGCTATCACCAGCGACTCCGCAATAATCGTTTTCTTACCCACCTCTACTGCAAATCTTTTGTTCCTGGCTACTGAACGGACGAGAGAATTGCAGACAATCTCGACCTCGGCGTCCCTACATTCCTTGAGCAGCAGATCGATGATCTGTTGTGAGCCATTATCACAAAACAACTGTCCGAGTTTCTTTTCGTGATAAGCGATTCCGTGCTTTTCAACCAAAGTGATGAAGTCTGCGGGGGTATAACGCGACAGGGCTGATTTACAGAAATGAGGGTTGCGCGAAATGAAATTCTCCGGAGCGGCGTAGCGGTTCGTGAAATTGCAGCGACCGCCGCCGGAGATGGCGATCTTTTTACCAATGCGCTCAGAATGATCCAGGACCACCACTTTGCGCCCGCGTTTGCCGCCTTCGATGGCGCAGAAAAGACCCGCGGCGCCACCGCCGATTACAACTACTTCTGTCTCATGAACTGACATCCGGTACGCAGGACCCTGCCAGCGCCTCCTGAACGACAAAGAAGGCGGCTACCGAACCGGTTGCCGCCTTCGCGCTTGATCTAGAATGGCAATTGCCTCGGGTTAATTCTCACCCTTATCACTATCAGGTTTCGGCGCGATGTAGAGCTGCCTCGCTTGGATGATGTAGTTCTTGTCGTCGAAGGTTCCGTCGAGGTCAACGTCGATGCTCAACTTAATTTTGTGTTGCTTGCCGTCGCGCACGTCGCCGGGATTAAAGGCGAGACTGTACTGGCTGCGCAAAAGCGAGTTAATCGAATCAAGCACCTTCGGCAACTCACCTTCAAACGTTACGGGATAATAGGCGCCACCCGTCTCTTTTGCGAAAGTCTTAAGTGTGTTGTCGGCCTGCAGGAACGTCATACGTCCTGGCATGCCGCCGAGATCGTCTACCGCGCCCAGGCGATCGCCATACTTCTTGAAGAACAAATTGCCGGTGCCGATGATGTAAACCGGAATGCCGGCGCTCTGAAGCACCTTGCGCGCTTCGCCGTAATTGATCTTGCTGAACGTGTCGATTCCCGAAGCCACCAACACTACTGCGCGACGTCGTCCCTGAACAGACACCAGCCCATCGTACTCTCGGGTGCGTTCCGCGGACTGCTCCAACACCACCGAATCTCCGCGACCACCTACGAGTGTAAACTTCAACGCGTCGAAGAGGTTGGTTTCCCGAAAAGCCGGCTGGTTTCGCAAAAGCAAAGTGATTACCTGATTGAGCCGGCTCGGGTCATTGGTGAAATCCGTCAAAGGTGTCGGGCGCATATCGAAAGCCACGACGGAGGCGTAATCGTCAGGCGGCTTGATGAAGCGAGTCAGAAACATCGCCATTGGTCGAATGACCTCGTAAGTTCCCGGATCGTAACCGCCGCTGCCGAAGTATCCGAAAACTTCAGACCATTTGCTGTACTCCACCACCATGACCACGGTAATAGGTGATTCAGGGGTTGAGAAGTTTGTAATGGGTTGTTTCACGCCGTCGACGAAAAGCGCAAAATTCTCTCTCTTGAGATTGTTGACAATCTGTCCGCCTTTTTTGGTGTAGACAACGGCATCCACATTAACAATCTGAGTTGTGATGGTGACCTTCTCCGCGTCTTGTGGTTTACCGACAAGGTCTGGCGGTAGCGGCTCTTCCTGCTTATCTCCGGTTTGCGGCGTCTGGGTTGGGCGTTTGTTCTTCTTCTCGTTGGTGGCAGGTGGTTGCCGCCGAGACTGCGCCTGCGTAAGCCGGCTAGTCGGCACTATTAGCACCGAGGTTAGCAACGCCAGAGCCAGAAGGAGATAGTAGAGCCTGGAGAGTTTCATAGTCTTATCCTTACGTTCAGGAAGCCTGAGCCGATCTCACGACAAATCTTCGAGTTTTGTGGAAACGGTTACTTTGTCAGATGCCCTGAAACGATCTTGGTTTGCCCGCAAATGTTCCTAGCGGAGCCCGCTTCCGGCTTCCGCCTCAATTACCGCGTCGTATGTTCCAGTGTTGTCGGACAAATTCCCCTCGTTCACGCCCAAAAACAGCACGCCATCACGCTGGGCAACGAAGTCGCGCCTCGTCCCGATCAGTATGAAGTCGTCGTTGTCGTCGCCGATAACGGCGATCAATGCGCCAGTGGCCTCGTTGCGCATCAGCTTCTCGTTATCGGAGATCGTGGAAACTCCGACCGGGGTCGCAAAGCGGTTGTTTCCCAACGAAATGCGGCCGGAGGCGCTAATTCGCAAACGCTGACCCTTGCGAACCACCAAGCCACTATTTGTCCAACCGTTGCTCGAGCTATCGGCACGCACTGCGATCTTGATAGTAAAGAAGGTCGGTGTGGTCGAGGGCAGCGTCGCTGTGTTTCGAGGTGTCGAATTGGTGTCGGGAGCCGGCCTCACTGGCTGTGAGACCGTTTCGGTTCTTGTGGTGTCCGGCGGATCACTGTCAGCAACCGAGGGAACCGGACCGGTGTTCGAATCGAATTCGATCGATTCAATGTCCTCGACATAGATCATCGTGCGGCTGCGCCGGCCTTTGCTTCCAGCGCCCATTAACACGGTGAATTGTTGATCCTTGAAGCCGACAACATCGCCGCGAATAACCGTTCCGTCTTTAAGTCGAATAGTGTCGGCAACTAGCGGGACGGCGAGAGCTGTGACAAGTGTTAAGGCGGCAAGCGGATAGAAAAACTTCTTCATGGCTATTCTCCCGAGGGGCATTCCAGACACGAGGTTTAGCAAGACTCGAAACCTTTTGCAAGCGGGAGAGGGAAGGCGGACGGCTCTTGCGATGCATAGTGACTGGAAAAGGTTGTGACGAAGTAGCTGGTGCTCGCTGGGAGCGCGGACGGCCTCGTCCGCAAGAGCAGCGCCGCCACTCAAGCGTAAGTGGATATTGCAATGCAACTACGCGCCATTCAACGTTAGCGCCGCCCGCGCTCCCAGGAAAGACAGCGCATCCGTGATTGCGCAAGTCTTCTGAACGACAGCGGTTCTGATTTGCCGACCATACGCACCTCACAAGAAACAACCGCGCTGATGCAAGTCTCTTTCAGAGTCTTCGTTCTTTTTAAGGGAAGGAGGGGCAACGCTCGACGAAAATGTCAGTTCTAAGCACCATCACCACGCTGGGCGTAGCTCTTCACGCTCCATTCAACGAGTCTCCCACCCGTCGAACATGACACATCAAGGTCCCATATCAATGACCCGTTCGTTCGGTCACCATTGAGTAACGCTGCGGTTTAGGAGTCGAAAAAATGCACCCGATCACAAAGGCCTCTGGAGTCGTTCTGCTCGTCATCATTTGCTGTCTCATCGTCACCTATACCGCCACGAGTCAGCAGACCGACTACTCAATCCTAAAAACACAAGCTGAAGAACAGTTTGCGGCGGGCTCGTATGCAAAGGCCAATGAGTTGTACTCGCAGATCAACCGCGCCGGCTTGTCAGGAGCCGAATCACGTTGGGTCGAGTTTCGCATCGCCGATACGGCCTGGCGCTCGCAAGCCGCAACTCAAACCGCAGATACGACCAGGTTTGAGCAGGCACAGAAACAACTCGAGGAGCTTATTCGGGCGAACGAAAAAGAGGATGAGCGCGACCTTGTGTGGGCCGAAGCGGTTGAGTCGCTGGGCGATTTTTTCTGGACGCGGCGCGATCAAACGAACTGGGGGGCCGCCTGGCCCAGATACCAACAGGCACTCGGATGGTGGGCGGGTCAACGCGATATCAATCAAGCCAGGGATCGTTATCTCAGGATAGTTTTCAAAGCAGCCGACCCAATGAAAACCAACGAGTATTACTTCTACACTTATTACGGCAATTACATCCCCCTCGATGTGCTTGAGAACGCATTAAAAGTCAGTCAAAAAGAGAACGAAAAGGTCCATCTGCACTTTCTCATCGCGATGACCATGCGCTACACGGGCGGAGATTGGGAGTCGCGGCAGCGAGTCGCTGAGGAATTTGAGGCCTCGTTAGTTGCAGGAAGGAAAGCCGACTGGTACGACGACGCGCTGTTTCACTACGCCGAGTGGATGAACAATACGGGCGTGATTCGTCAAAACGACCAGGGTCAGTGGCTGCAGGAACCTGACTTTGTCAAAGCACTCGAACTTTATCGTCGCCTCACGCGTGATTTCGCAAAAGGTGAAACTCGATATTACGACCAGGCCCAGGGTCAAATCACGAATATTACTCAGCCCCAATTGAGTGTTGGAGTTTCAAACATATTTCTGCCCGATTCGGAACTGCAGTTTGCTCTTAACGCTCGCAATCTCAAACGCGTCGAGTTCGCTTTATACAAGGTCGACCTCACGCGCGACGTGCGTTTCACACGCAACCTCGACGAGGACGAGGGGGACGCTGAAGATGGGAACACCAACTGGATTCGGGCGATTCGACTCGCAGGACGTCCTGCGGTGAAATCGTGGTTCGACAACCTGAATGACAAGGGCGATCACCGGCCCATCAGCAAAGAATTGCGAATCGAGGGCAAGCTGCCTGTCGGCGCTTACCTGTTGGAGGCAAAGAGTGGCGCGCAGTCAGTCCGCGATCTCGTCCTGGTGACGGACACGTCGCTGGTGTTGAAGACTTCAGGAAAACAGGCGCTGGTCTATTTCAACAATGCGCTAAGTGGCGCGCCCATTCCGAATGCAGGCATCGCGCTCTGGGAAAGTTTCTACGTTAACGGCAAGTGGCGCTGGCGCAAACTCAGCAGGGTTACCAACAGCGATGGCCTGACGGTCTTTGACTTGAAGTCGACCACGGAGCACCGGAACCTGTTTGTCTCCGCTAACAGTAACGAGCGCCAGTCCTTCTCGACCGGTTACTCGTATGGACAAAACCGCAACGATCAGCCCTGGCGGATCTATGCGTTTACCGATCGCCCTGCCTATAGACCAAAGGAAACAGTGCAGTGGAAGTTTCTGGCGCGGCGCTTTGCGGATGGGGTGTATTCCACGCCGGCGAATCAGATCATCGAATACCGGATCACCGATCCACGTGGCACTAAAGTTACCGAGGGCAAGGCTACGCTCAGTGGCTTCGGCAGCGCCTGGGGCTCGGTGGAGCTTTCGGATCAATTGCCGCTCGGGGAGTACAACATTGAGTTCTGGGACCAGGGGCAGAAGAACAGTATCGGTAGCGCCCGGCTTTTCCGACTGGAAGAGTTCAAATTGCCGGAATTCAAAGTCTCGGTAAAAACTCCGGAAGAGAACGGCAAGAAGAAGACCTTCCGCGTGGGTGAGAAGGTCTCGGTTGATATAGGCGCTGACTATTATTTTGGCGGGTCGGTAGCGAACGCGTCGGTGGAGGTCGTTGTCTATCAGAATCCGTTTTATCACTACTGGTTTCCACATCGTGAATACGCCTGGTATTACGAAGATCTCGAGCGCCAGGGTCGCAACTATTATGGGGGGCAGGGTCAGGTCATCAAACGTGAAACGCTGAAGACAGACTCTACCGGAAAGGCGACCGTGACGTTTGATACACCGCGCGAAAACTACAATCAGGATTTCGAGTACCGGATCGAAGCGCGGGTAACTGATTCCTCACGGCGTGAGATTGTGGCGACCGACAATGTTCGCGTTACCCGGCAGCGCTACTACGTCTACGCCCGGCCAAAACAGAATATCTATCGTCCACAAGAGAAGGTTAATGTCGACATCACCGCGCTTGACGCCAACAACCAACCGGTCAGCACCGTAGGATCGGTAAAGATCACGCGCGACTATTGGTACGAGATTTGGCTCGATCCCTCAGGCCGCGAAGTTAAGGGAGAGGAGCTTCGACTCTTGCGTCAGAAAGGCGTTTTCCCGCCCGTCGTGAAGCCCGCGCAGCGTGGATGGCGCTTGAAGTTTCGTGGTTACCAGCATGATGAGATCCTGACCACTGCGGTGAAAACTAATGTTGAAGGAAAGGCTGAATTGAGTTTCACCCCAGCCCGGGAAGGCTACTATCGCTTCGAATGGCAGAGTAGCCAGAACGTCGCCAGGCGCGACAAGTTTCTCCCGCCCGTGAAGGCGCAAGCCTATGTCTTTGTCGCCACGAATGCGTCCACCGATCTCGGCTACCGTAACAGTGGCGTGGAGATCATCGTCGACAAGGACACCGTCCGTGCCGGGCAGGTGGCTCCCGTAATGCTCAGCGTGCCGACGAATGATCGCTATGTGCTGTTCACCGTTGAAGGGGAAGATCTCTACAACTATCAACTCGTTCACATAACCGGAACGGCCAAAATGATTCAGTTACCAATCGAAGAAAAACACGTTCCCAATATCTTCCTGAGTGCGGCGATGGTGAGCGATCTCCAGCTGTCCGTGGATACAAAACAGGTGGTGGTTCCGCCGGCTGAGCGTTTTCTGAGTGTGGCAGTCAAAACCGATCGCGACCAGTATCAACCGCGCGAGGAAGGAACGCTTTCGATCAGCACGAGAGACTCGAACGGCCGCCCGGTTGCAACTGAAGTAGCATTGGGCTTGATTGACGAATCGGTCAGCTACATTCAACGCGATTACGCAGGCGATCCGCGTCAGTTCTATTACGGTGAAAAACGCCGGCAGCTGATTCAAACGCAAAGCACCTTTTCACTGAAGACCTTCGCTCGACTGGTCGAAGGTGAGCAAGGACGCTTGATTGACAGCCGGAGCCGGGGTAAAGACGACCAAGTGAAGAATGAAAGCCGGGGTGCCGGCTCCGATAGTGCTGGCCGTGCTGAGTTGGCCCGCGAAGGTAACATGTATGCAGCAAAATCATCAGACGCTCTGGTAACAATCAGCGAAAGCAACATCACGTCTCTGCCAATTCAAGGCAGGAGGTTGGGCCAACTGAGCGCGCTCACAGCAGGCGACTCACCGCCACCGTCAAGTCCCTCAGAACAAGAAGAGCCCGCCGTTCAGGTTCGCAGCGACTTTCGCTCGACCGCGTTGTGGGTGCCTGACCTGAAGACCGACGAAAACGGGATTGCTTCAGTGAAAGTGAAGTTTCCCGAATCACTGACAACCTGGCAGGCGACTGCCCGAGTGTCGAGCGCCGGTAACGAGTTTGGCATCGGAAACGCATCGGCCAGAACAAAGCAACCGCTCATCGTTCGCCTGCAAGCCCCGAGGTTCTTTGTCGTCGGGGATCAGGTGACCGTCTCAGCCGTTATCAATAACAACACCGACAACGACCTGCGCGTCACTCCTTCTCTCAATGCCGAAGGCGTAACTGTGGCCGGCCAGACGGTCGCTGGGCAAATGGTCAAAGGCGATCACACGCCGGTTGACGTGAAAGCAAATGGTGAAGCAAGGGTGGATTGGCGAGTCACGGTTACGCACGCCAGCGAAGCGAAGTTGAAGGTTCAGGGACGTGGCGGCGAATATGCGGACGCCATGGAGAAGACCTTTGCGATCTATGAACACGGAATCGAAAAATTCCTGGCCCGTTCCGGAAAGATGCGCAGCGACAGTGTTGCCGTCACCCTGGACATCCCAGCAGAACGTAAAGCCGATTCCACCACGATGACTGTCCAGATTGCACCGAGTATGGCTACGACCATGCTCGACGCGTTGCCTTATCTCATCGACTATCCCTATGGCTGCACCGAGCAGACGATGAGCCGCTTTCTACCGGCCGCGATTACGGCAAAGAGTCTTCGCGACCTTGGGCTAAAGCCGGAAGTTGCGATGTCAAAGATCTTCGGCGGGATCGAACCAGCAAGTTCCGGCGCGACCCATCCAAAAGGCAAGCATGATTTACGCAAGCTGAACGACATCACGAGGCAAAGTCTTGAGCGTCTCTACGACTTTCAGCACTCCGACGGCGGTTGGGGCTGGTGGAAAGAAGGCGAGAGCGATCACTTCATGACGGCTTATGTCGTCTGGGGGATGACGCTGGCTCGCGAGGCGGGCATTGATGTTAAAGCCGATGCGCTCGCTCGCGGCACAGCATATCTCGACAGCGAACTCGTCGAGGAAGAGATTAACTACGACGCCCAGGCGTGGATGCTGCACGCACTCGCCGTCTCTCACTCATCTGAGAAGAAGCTGGAAGCTAGCGCTTTTCAGAACAGGGCGTTCGATAATTTATGGATCAATCGCGACAAGCTGAACGCGTACACCCGCTCGTTGCTGGCCCTCTCGGCCCACAGCTTTGGCTTCGCGGACAAAGCTAAGACGCTGGTTCAGAATCTGGAGAACGGGGTCAAGCTTGACTCGCGTCCTGACGTCTCGATAGTCCAGCGCGGTGCGAATGCTTCTGATCCTTCGGTCATCGCAACGGCGCATTGGGGCGAGGATGGAGTTTACTGGCGCTGGTCAGACGGCGGTGTCGAAGCGACTTCATTTGCGCTCAGGGCTTTGCTGGCCATCGATCCCCAGAACAAATTGATCGAGCCTGTCACGAACTGGCTGATCAAAAACCGTCGCGGCAGCCAGTGGAGCAATACCCGCGACACGGCCATCGTTGTGATGACTCTGAACGACTATCTGCGGACGAGCGGGGAAGTGCAGACGCAGGTAGCTTATGAGTTGGTTGTGAATGGCAAATCGATCGCTACCAGGCAGCTCTCCGCCGAAGATGCGCTCGGCGCTCCTTCGAAATTTGCAGTGCCGCGCGAGTTGATCAAAGACGGCAAGAACGAAATCGTGGTGCGCCGTACGAGCGGAACCGGCGCCATCTACTTTTCGGCAGAGTCGAAGTTCTTCAGTCTGGAAGAGCCTTTGAAAGCGGCAGGCAATGAGATCTTTGTCCGGCGCCAGTATTTCAAACTCGTAAACCATCCGACGCTGCTCAAGGGGTTTGTGGCGGAGCGCGTTCCTTTGAATGATGGCGAAACAGTGAAGAGCGGCGAGCGGTTGGAAGCGGTCATCACGATCGAGGCAAAGAACAATTACGAGTATTTGCTGTTCGAGGATTTAAAGCCTGGCGGGTTGGAAGCCGTTCAGATTCGTAGCGGTGAAAACCTGTATGTGAAACAACTCAAATCGGGCGCGCTGGCCGGTAAGAAGTCGACGCTCATGAACTACACGGCCAACAGCGACTTTACCGGCCAAACGCGCTGGGTTTATCAGGAACTACGCGATCGCAAAGTGGCACTCTTTATCGACAAACTACCGGAAGGTGTTTGGCAACTGCGTTATGAGATGCGCGCTGAGAGTCCGGGGACCTTCCATGCGCTGCCGGTGCTGGGCCATGCGATGTACGTCCCGGAGATCCGCACGAACGGTGAGGAGGTCAGACTGAGCGTCGTCGACTAGATTGTTGGGCTCAAGTCTCAGGTCTCAGATCTCAAGTCTCAGATCTCAGATCTGGCAAGAGAGGTTGAGACCTTAGAGCTGAGACCTGAGACTTGGTAAATAGTTTGGCATCGGTCATTGCTCCTTGAAGTTTCTTCTATCCGATTCTATGACGAATGGGCTGGCGAGAGTTCGACATCTGTTGAGTAAATTGACTCTTAGCATTAGTCAGAACAATCCAAATGCCAAATGCTCGGCCCTCCGCAAAAGGTCTGCGCTTTTGTTTTGGACTCAAATAAACATTCCTTCCCGTGCTGCCGTATACATACCCGCTTCAAAGCATCTTGTCAGGAGACAATTCATGAATTCACTTTCTCGTAAATTTTTCCATAACCGCGGATTGTTGAGTGCATTACTCGTCGTTGCGCTCCTATCGCCGGCGACGTTTGGCTTTGTGCCTCAGAACGCTACCGGTACTGCCACCGCGCCAGCCACGACTTTAACGAGTGCCGAACGCCAGGCGACCGCTCACGTAAAGCAGGAAACTATTCGTGAGGTAACCACCAGGTTGAGCTCAAAAGAGTTTGAAGGCCGGGGCACTGCGCAACCAGGCGCCGACAAAGCGGCGAACCACCTGGCGGATAGGTTTGCGAAGCTGGGATTGAAGCCTGCCGGCGACAACGGAACTTACCTGCAACCGATCAAGTTCAAGACTGCCGAAGTCATGCCCGACTCGTCAGTCACGATTGGAGATGCTGACCTGAAACACGGCGATGATTATGTGATCCTGCCGCCTTACACTTCCGAGAAAGTTGACGCAGTGAACGGCGTCGTGTTTGCCGGCTTTGGTGTCGTATCAGAGGAGCTGAAGCGTGACGATCTGGCAGGACTCGATCTCAAAGACAAGATCGTGATTATCGTGAATGGAAAGCCGGCTGGTGTTGATGCTGCAGCGTGGACGCGTGCCACTGCGCCGCAAGCGCGCGCGTTTAATACTTTTGGAAAAGGCGCTGCCGCTATGATTGTGGCCAATGCGGGAACTGCAAAACAGCCGTTCGCACTGATCGCAAATTATTTATCTCGTCGTCGCGTTACCCTCGCCTCAAGTCCCGCGCCTCCGTTCAAAATTCCACCAGTGTTTTTGATGAGCAATCCGGCGTTGGAAAAGGTGTTTGCCGGCTCGCCTATGACTTTTGCCCAAACTTTGGAGAAAGTGCTGAGTGGTGAAACCCTGTCACGCGATCTTGGGAAGACTGCAACACTCGCTTTGCGCTTCAAACTCGGCGAAGCAACCAGCAGTAACGTGGCCGGCGTACTCGAAGGTTCGGACCCAAAGTTGAAAGAGGAGGCAGTTGTTTACACCGCGCACTATGACGCTTATGGGATCGATGGCGCCGGACAGATATTTCCAGGCGCTGCGGACAATGCGCTAGGGACCGCAACGATAACCGGCATCGCTGAAGCGTTCGCGAAAGCATTTCCGAAACCTGCGTCGCGACCACGCCGGTCAATTCTCTTTCTCGCAGTTACAGGCGAAGAGTATGGACTGCTCGGGGCCGAGTACTGGGTCCAAAATCCAACGTGGCCGCTTGAGAAGGTAGCTGCCGACATCAATTACGACGGTATTGGCACTGAAGTGTATGGTCCGGTGAAACGCGTCGTGGGCTTTGGCGCGGAGCATTCGGATCTGGGAACTGTTTTTAGTGAGGTTTCAGCCGCATCGGGTGTGGTAGTTACTCCCGATCCGATGCCCGAAGAGAATACGTTTGTGCGTTCGGACCACTACGCGTTTGTTAAGCAGGGCGTTCCGGCGTTGATGCTGCTGGGCGCTCCCGAAGGTGACACCGCCATGTGGATCGCCAGGTCACGAAAGTGGTTGGATACGGATTATCATTCGACCAACGATACGGTTAAGCCCGACTGGAACTGGAGTGGGCCACAGAAGTTGGCGCAGGTTGGAATGGTGATTGGTTTGCGCGTAGCGAATGCCGAGGCAATGCCTGCGTGGAAAACGACGTCGCCATTCAACAAGCCTCGTAAAGCAAAAGTAGCGACAGCAGGAAACTAACTCGGTGATCGGTGGTGGGTGTCCCTGCGTGGGCACCCGCAACCTTCATCGAGAGCGATCACGGGAAACAAAGTAAGATGCGCTCATCATGCGTGATCCGCCGAACACGGTCGTACGCAAAGACACGCTTACACTCTCCCGCTGACAAATACCAACTCACGCGCTAGTCTAGCAACACCCCCCAAGTTAACCTCCCAACCTGAGGCGCGTGATTCCTTGAAGTCAGAACTCCAAATCGGGCTACCGACACCCTCGCGAGAACCGTCCGCGCCGGTCGAAGTCATTTTCAATGCGCACTCCGGCCTTAACGATGACGCTGATGTGGTTGCATTACTTACCCGAATCTTTGAAGAGAGTCATCTAACAGCTCGAATTCAAATCGCCAAGGGTGACGAGGTCGATTATTGCGCGCGCCGCGCTGCCGCGACCGACTGCGAGATCGTCGTTGCAGCTGGCGGTGACGGCACCATCAGTACAGTGGCAGGAACGCTCATTGGAAAAAACAAGACGCTGGGTGTGCTGCCGCTAGGCACGCTGAACCACTTTGCTAAAGACTTGAACATCCCGCTCGAATTGGAAGATGCAGCCCGAATCATCATCGCCGGGCACGTGAGGGAAGTGGATGTCGGCGAAGTCAATGGCCACTTCTTTATCAACAACTCGAGTCTCGGGCTTTATCCGAGCATTGTGCGCGAGCGTCAAAAGAAACAACGGTTGGGATATCGGAAGTGGCCGGCTTTCCTATGGGCCTCACTTGCTGTCTTAAAGCGCTATCCATTTCTCGCCGTGCGGCTGAGCGTTGACGATCAGGAGATCGTGAGCTGGACACCGTTCGTCTTTATCGGAAACAACGAATACGAGATGGAGACTTTCCAGGTTGGCAGTCGCGACTGCCTCGATGCCGGTCTCTTGAGTCTCTACATGACGCATCGGATTTCGCGATTTGGGCTACTGAGACTTGCCTTGCGAGCGCTTTTCGGCGGGTTGCGTGAGGAGCGAGACTTTACCGAGCTTTGCTCGCGGGAGATTTGGATTGAAACTCGCCGCACGGTATTGAACGTGGCGATGGACGGCGAAGTAATAGCTATGCATCCGCCACTGCATTATCAGGTTCGCCCTCGGGCGCTGCGCGTGCTGGCGCCGAAGGGAAAGGAAGTTTCTAGTTTTTAGTTTCGAGTTTCAAGTTACTGAGAACTGAGTGCTGAATGCTGAGTGCTGAGTGCTGAGTACTGAGTTGCTGAGTGCTGAGTACTGAGTTCCGGCGAAACTTGAAACTTGAAACTTGAAACTTGAAACTGACAGGGAACTCAGCACTCAAGAATCATGCGCACGATAGTTCATCTTTCGGATCTTCATTTCGGCCGCATCGATCCCACCCTGATCGAGCCTTTAGTTCGTGCTGTAAATGAAATCCAGCCAGACGTCGTGGCCGTCTCTGGTGACTTGACGCAGCGGGCTCGCTCTCATCAGTTCCGCGAAGCGCGCGCGTTCCTCGATCGCTTGCCTCAACCACAGATAGTTGTTCCGGGAAATCACGACGTTCCGCTCTACAATGTTTTTTCGCGGCTGTTTGTCGGACTTGAGAAATATCGTCGCTATATTTCCAGCGACCTGCGCCCATGTTATGCCGACCAGGAGATGGTGGTCTGCGGCATCAACACTGCGCGATCCCTGACCTTCAAGGGCGGCCGCATCAACGAAGACCAGGTGGCCTGGTTGCGGGAAAAGCTGTGTGCTTACCAGGACCAGGCTGTGAAAGTGCTGGTTTCTCATCACCCTTTCGATCTGCCGGAAGGGCATCATGAGCGAAATCTTGTCGGACGCGCCCGTATGGCAATGGAAGCGCTTGCGAGTTGTGGGGCCGATCTGTTTCTTGCAGGGCATCTGCACGTGAGTCACACCGGCCATACGGCCACTCGCTATAAGATCTACGGACACTCAGCGTTAGTAGTGCAGGCGGGAACAGCATCTTCGACGCGAGGCAGAGGTGAGACGAATTCATTCAACGTGTTGCGACTGGCGCATCCGGATATCCTCGTGGAGAGATTTGAGTGGCAGCCTGAGAAGGAGCACTTTACGCTGGCCACGATGGAAGCGTTCCGTCACACCCCAGAGGGATGGCGGGAAGGGTAGTTTCGTTAAGTACGAGTGCTGAGTACTGAGTTCCACTTCGAGTTTCAAGTTTCAAGTTCCAAGTTTCAAGTTTCAAGTTTCAAGTTCCAAGTTCCAAGTTCCAAGTTTCAAGTTTCGAGGTTCAAATTTCAGAATCGTCATTCGCCAGACGCTCACTCAGTACTCAGCACTCAGTACTCAGCTCGTACTTAACTTGAAACTAGAAACTCGAAACTCGAAACTAGAAGCTCGAGTAGCTCGAGTAGCTCGAGTAGCTCGAAACTAGAAACTTATTTTGCAGCGAAACCCTAAACTGGTCTCTTTCCTGCAGGCCCGCTTGTCACCCGAAGGCTATCTGGGCTTGCATCTCACTATTGGCCTGTTCGTTATTCTGTTCGCCACCTGGGTCTTCGGTACCATCGCCGACGACGTTAATAACCGCGAGCGTTTGACGATTTTGGACGCTCAGTTCTCACATCTGGTTTTCGCACAAGGGCCCCCCTGGTTCACCCGTGCAATGCTAATCGTCACTCACGCGCACGCCACGGTCCCGGTATTCTTCATGGTGTTCGCTGTCTCAGGTTGGTTTATGTGGCGGCGGTATCAGCGATGGATGCTCGCCTTATGGCTCGCGGTGGGTGGCGGGATGCTGCTCAACCTGCTGCTGAAGAATATTTTCCAACGCACGCGCCCCAGCTTTGAAAATCCTATTCTGACTTTCACCCCCTATGGGTTTCCGAGTGGTCATACGATGGCAGCGACCTGTTTCTGGGGACTGTTGGCTGCGTTTGCTGCTTCCCGAATCAAGTCACAGGTTGGTCGACTCTCGGTGGTCGCGATCTGTGTCCTGATGATCCTGCTGGTGGGGTTCAGCCGGATCTATCTGGGCGCGCACTACCTGAGTGACGTTTTGGGCGCTATGGCCGAGGGAATTGCATGGCTCGCGTTCACCATGACTGCGGTAGAAACCTTGAGGCGAGCTCGCCGTCACCGGAAAGCTCGCACCGAAAGGGTGAGGTGAGAAGTTCAGAATTCCAGCATCCTGCCCACCAGCCATACAAAGAGGAAGGCCAGCAACCCAGCAATTGTGCTGAGTAAGAAAGTCAGCGGAAACTCGATTCGTTCCTTGAGTTTTTTGGAACAGGTCATGGGGAGAGTCCTCCTGGATAAATCCGGAAAGTTGCTGCGCCTCGACGGCGAGCAGCGCTTCCCTGCGGCTCTGGTGCTTGTTCGTTGCCGGGCTTGTTTGCTTAGACTACAATTGGCCCGACCTGCCGAAGAGACAAACGTTAAAGTGTCCACACTATCGCCGTCTGGATCCGGCAAGTCCTCAGAAAGCTCTCAAAAAACCCTCAATGATTGTTCTCAAGGCGCTGGTATGAGCGAGATCGCGAATCATTCGTACGAATTTGGCCGGTTCAGCTTAAGAACTGCTGACCGTGTGCTGTTGCGCGATCATGAGACGGTTCCGCTCACGCCAAAAGCTTTGGACATCCTCCTGATTCTGGTTGAAAACTACGGACGAATCGTCAAGAAGGACGATTTAATGAAACGGGTGTGGCCGAACACCTTTGTCGAAGAAGGCAATCTGACTCAGAACGTTTCGCTTTTGCGAAAAGCGCTGGGTGAGAGTGCAAGCGGCCCCCAGTTTATCGAGACCGTTCCTCGCCGTGGTTATCGCTTTGTCGCACCGGTCACCGAGGGAGTAACGAACGAAACGTACAGTCAGGTTGGAAGAGTGGCGGCCCCGGTAGTTTTACCAAATGGGAACCGGTCGGAAACTCAGTTACGAGAGGAATTGGCAGAAGGTAAGGCTGAACGGGTTGCAAGTTCGAGTCCGGTTCCCAGGTTTCTGCGAGGTCGACAGCGCGCCGTAACGTTGGCGGCGTCGCTTGGAGCGCTAATCCTCCTCGCTGGTGGCGTCAACTATTTTAGCGGCCGCGGCCGAGCAGTTGTGAGCAACAATACCGCCATTCAATCAATAGCTGTTCTGCCATTTGTTGATAATAGCGCCGCCCAGGATTTGGAGTTTCTTGATGATGCGATCGCCGCGAGTCTCGTCAACAGTCTTTCCAAGCTTCCCAAGCTTCGTGTGGTGCCGCGCAGTGTGATGGCCAACTACAAAGGCAAGAACATCGACCCGAGACAAGTTGGTAAAGAGCTCAATGTCCGCGCGATAGTCACCGGCCGAGTACATCGGCACGGTGACACCATCAGCATCCAGGCAGACCTGATCGACCTCGATAGTGTTTCTCAGATTTGGGGTCAGCATTATGACCGCCGGCTGGCCGACATTCTTCTGGTGCACGAGGAGATTTCGCGCGACATCTTTGAGAACCTTCGCCTCAAACTGAATGTCGAAGAGCAGAAACAGTTGGAAGCGTATCGGCTTTATTTGAGGGGCCGCAACGCCTGGAACAAGCGCACCCGCGAGGCGCTCCAGGACGCGATTGAGAACTTTCAAAAAGCCATCGACACAGATCCGAGTTACGCCGCCGCTTACGCCGGGTTGGCCGACTGTTACAACATGCAGGTCATCTACGGCGTACGGCAGCCGAAAGACGCTTTTCCGAAGGCTAAAGAGGCCGCCATCAAAGCCCTGGAAATAGATAGCTCTCTGGCGGAGGCGCATACTTCACTCGCCTTCACAAAGTTTCGTTGGGATCGCGATCGCGTCGAGGCTGAACGAGAGTTTCGACTCGCAATTCAACATAAGCCGGGCTACGCGCCCGCTCATCAGTGGTACAGCTCCTATCTCGCCGCATATGAACGTTTTGACGAAGCAATCGCGGAAGCGAAGCGCGCTGAGGAGCTCGAGCCGTTGTCGTTGATCGCAAGCTCACACCTTGCCTGGATTCTCTATCTATCAGGGAAGACCGATCAGTCGATCGAGCAATGCAACAAGATGTTGAATCGCGATCCCAATTTCTTCCCGGCACGCAGGTATCTGGGGCTGGCATATCAGCAGAAGGGAATGCATGACAAGGCAATTGCCGAGTTTCAGAGGGGCTTGCAACTCTCTGGCAGTCCGTTAATGTTGGCGCTGCTGGGTCATGCCTACGCGATCTCTGGAAAGACTGCTGAGGCGCAAAAGGTGCTGGGCGAGCTTCGTGAACTACAAAACCAGCGTTATGTGTCAGCCTATACAGTGGCGGCGATTTACGCTGGTCTTGGCGACAAAGACGAGGTTTTCCAGTGGTTGGAGAAGGCTTTCGAGGAACGTGACGTTTGGTTGATGAACCTGAAAGTTGATCCGGTATTTATTAAACTGCGATCAGATTCGCGTTATCAGAACTTACTTACTCGGGCCGGCTTGCGTCCCTGAATCCGTTACCCGGGGCTTCTGCGCGATGTGTGTTACACTGAAGGCCGAGTTCGCTGGTTGTTCTTTCAAAAACCTACTCTCGACATCAGGATTTGCGCAAAGCGCCCTTCTCCTTGTGCCGTCTGTGTTTTGACGCAACGCGTGCCTGGAAGCCCTGATGCTCGCAAACGAAACATCGTCATATCTTTGAACACTTCCACTTGACGCCTGATGCGTTCTCGGTCGACGTGCGTCTGCCACTTATCCCAACAGTTTGCTACCGGTTGCTAAGCGATTTGGATGGAGGTTAGGTCTCGATGATCTGGTCTTGTGATCACTGCGGAACGATATTAAAGCTTTGGAAGATCAAATGTCCCAATTGCTCTCGATCAGCCCTGAGCTGGCTTCAACTAGTGGTGGTCATGGCGGTGGGTGTCCCGGCTCTCTTTCTACTGCTCAGGTTCATCTGAGGTTTGCACACTTGGCGGGATTCTGGTTGCAGGCTTCTAAAACTGCGGAGAACTGTTAATGATAGCTTGTGAACTATGTTTGTATTACGGACTGGACGGTGAGTGCAAAGTCGGGATGAAAATACCGAAGAGCATGAGTTGTCGAGAGTTTGCTCCGAGCATCGATCGGTTCTGTTCAAATCCAGCTGACTTTGTTGATTCGAGTCAGGTAGTACAAATGGCTACGTATTTCGGAATGAAGGGCACTGAACTCAAAAAGGTAAGACAGATGGCCACACGCGAAGAAGGTTACCGCCAGCTAGTGGCGGCCACGATGAATGCCTCTGTTGCCGATTGAGAATTACAGAGGGGGACACCTGCGTTCCAAAAGGGTCTTAGCGCCACTGAGTTTCAGAGAGAGTTTTTACAACCAGGCGGCATTCTCGCGTTACGGGCCCGCTCGCTGCTGCTACTTCGGTTCTGACTCCCGCGGCCAACGGTTTCATCGACTGTGTGTTACACTGCTCAAGTAGTTTTTAGCGGTTCTTTAGAAAATCTACTCTCGACATTGGGATTCGAGTAGCGTCGTCCTTGTGCCGTCGGTGTTTTTCCCAACGCGACGATTGAATCCTGATGCCTGTAACCAAAACCACTAACAATCTGACTAGCGCTTGGTTCGTTAATTTACGTCCTGAGTCGATGTCTGGAAACGAGAGTATGAGAAACTATGTCTGAGATACCAGTTAACACCAGTGGACTTAATGATCTTGGTAACGAAGATTGGCCGGGAATCGATTCAAGATTTCGCCTGGTCATTCTCGCAGGCCTGCGAAGTAAACAGCTCTTGCTGGGATCTACGCCGCGAGTTGTTGCTAACCCCCTGAGGAAAAAGAACACCAGCATCGCTCTCGAAGAACTGAGACGAGGATTGATCACCTGGGAGCAATCCGAAATCACCCCAAAAGTTTGATTGGTCGTGTCGCACACGCAATAAAGCGAACTCACATTGATCTCGATGCGATCAAAAAGGTTCGACAAGTTCATTGAATGGAAAGTAACGTGTGGAAAAAATGAACGGGCTACGTCTTTATACGGATCCGATACCTGCAAACAAAATTAGCGGCCGCGGGGTTTTCTACAGCCGGCGTGAAAACGGACCGTACTACTGCTGGCGATTTGAAGAGAAGTCAGGCCGGTGGCATGGCTTTCGTATGCAAAACGCCGAGCTGAACTTCAGCTATCTGAGCGTCGCAAGCTGGAAAGGCGTGCCGGAAGAATTACAAGCTAGGTTAGGCGAGCACTACATGGAGTAAGGCTGCAGTTTTCAACCCCGGTATTATTCTGATTAACGCTCTCAAATGATGATGAGAGTCCCTGCCACTTTTCTCGCAAAGAATCAGTACTCCGCAACCGCATCATCCGGATAGCAATATAACCAACGCTCGCCTGGCTCAGCAGACGCGATTACTGGATGCCCGCTCGCCTCTCCGTGTTTGGTAGCGTGTTGATTCGGCGAGCTGTCACAACAGAGCGTTGCGTCACACGTTTGACACGCGCGTAGATGGAGCCAGCTAGCCCCTATCCGCACACATTCGTCGCACGCACGCTGCCTTGCCTGTTTGATAGTCGTAATCGCGGCGATGTGTTCGCATGTGCCTTCAGCCATGGCAGGACCTTACTCGCTGAAATACCCCTAACCTTGAAAAAAATACTTACGTAGTGATGAAAGCCAGCAGGTCGGTGTTGATTTGATCAGCACGAGTTGTGCACATACCGTGAGAAAAGCCCGGATAGATCTTAAGTGTCGAGTTCTTTACGAGCTTCGCTGACATGAGCCCCGAAGCGCCGATCGGAACAATCTGGTCATCGTCGCCGTGCAGGATTAACGTGGGTATGTCAATCTTCTTGAGGTCTTCAGTGAAGTCAGTCTCGGAAAATGCCTTGATGCAATCGTATTCGCCTTTGACAGAGCCGAGCATGCCCTGCAGCCAGAAGTGCTCGCGTACGCCCTCGGAAATTTTGGCTTGCGCTCTGTTATAGCCGTAGAAGGGGAGCGTAAGGTCCTTGAAAAACTGTGACCGATCCGCCACCACGCCGGCTCGGATCTCATCAAAGACCGAGATTGGCAGGCCACTGGGATTGTTTTGCGTCTTAAGCATTAGCGGTGGCACCGCACCGATTAGCACGGCCTTCGCCACTCGACTGGTACCGTGACGACCGAGGTAGCGCGCCACCTCGCCACCGCCCGTGGAATGGCCAACCATCACAGCGTTATTGAGGTCGATCGTTTCGAACAGAGCCGCCAGGTCATCCGAATAGGTGTCCATCTCGTTGCCGTCCCATGTTTGGGCAGAGCGGCCATGCCCGCGGCGGTCATGCGCGATGACGCGGTAGCCATGTTGTCCAAGGAACAGCATCTGCGCATCCCAGGCATCCGCAGTCAAAGGCCAGCCATGCGAGAACACGATAGGCTGACCTTCGCCCCAATCCTTGTAATAGATCTGCGTGCCGTCTTTCGTCGTGATCGTACTTCCGAGCGTTATCGTATTCGGGTCTGGCATCGGGACTCCTCATCTTGCCTTTTGGTGACCCATATCGTCGTATGCATCTCCTAAGAGTGCAAGCCAAACGAGTGGCCTACAGTTATCGTTACTGGGAGACTCTGGTGTCAATCTCAGTCGGCATGATTTACTATTACCGTTCCGGCCTCAAGGTTCATCAAAATTTCAATGAGAGCTAAATCTTCCGCCCCTGGGCCCTCGGACGAACGGTCCGCAATTTGGTGGTTTCGATGGATTCCAGCTGTCGTGATCACCATGGTGATCCTCTATTTTCTGTACGTCCTGGGG
Organism: Pyrinomonadaceae bacterium; assembly: GCA_041742785.1. Classification (GTDB taxonomy): domain Bacteria; phylum Acidobacteriota; class Blastocatellia; order Pyrinomonadales; family Pyrinomonadaceae; genus PSRF01. The sequence continues at coordinate 44,018 of JBGTOA010000042.1, forward strand.
AGCGTGGCCCTCGTACCCATACTCGCCTCGTTCGCACTCGCCTACTTGCTTAACCCCGTCGTCAGCCAGGGAGAGAAGCTAGGGCTTTCCCGTGCTGTCGCCACTGCCGTCGCTTTGGTGCTTGTCACGCTCGCGGTAGTGGCTTTTCTTGCTTTTGTTATTCCCGATGTCTGGGAGCAAAGTGCGAATGCTGTCCGGAAGATCTTGCGCAGTTTCACCCCGGAGAATGCCATTCGTCAGCGTGAGACCTTACAGCGTTATTCGCCCGCCCTGGATCGCATGGCCGGTGCTCGGATCGAACAGTTCCTGCGCGACCCGGCCCCGGCGATAGGTTCTCCGGCACTGCTGGCGGCGGGTGGTCTGTCGGGCTTCCTCTCGACTGCCGCCGCTTCTCTGGACCTGCTTATCGTCCCCTTCTTTGTTTTCTACATCCTGATAGATTTCGCTACGTGGCGTGATTCGCTGGAAGACCTGATTCCGCCCCGCTTTCGCGAGACGTTCAGTGGGTTATTTGATGAGGTGGGACGCATCCTCGCAGCATACGTTCGCGGACAGCTTCTCATTGCACTTTGTATGTCTGTTTTCTATGCCATTGGCTTTGCTGCGCTTGGAGTACCGGCCTGGGCAGGTCTCGCGGCGCTGGCCGGACTGCTGAACGCGATTCCCTACGTCGGCACAATCCTGGGTCTCGGACTCGCTAGTGCTTTTACGTTGGCCGATGGAGGCGGAGTCTGGCGAATCGGAGGGATCGTAGCGGTATTCGCAGTTGTCCAAAGTATTGAAGGTTACATTCTGACGCCACGTATTCTTGGCCGGCGTCTGAGCTTACATCCGATGGCTGTTTTTCTTGGACTGCTCATCGGTGGCAAGCTCTTTGGGCTACTCGGCATCATCCTTGCCGTTCCCACCATTGCCATCGCTAAAGTCTTTTTGAAGTTTATTCGAGAGCTTTACACAGGCTCACATTTTTATCACGCCGGAGACATCAGTGCAGCCGATGCTCCCAGTGACGTTCTTGAGGAACGTCTGGCTGAAGCTGCCGAAACAGTGCTTGCGGAACAGCTCGGAGCTGATAGCGGCGATGAACTTCTCGCGCCGGACGAGAAGAATGAAGACCCAGTTCGAGTTTAATCCGCTCTGGCTTGAACACGGAAGTCAGTAGCGTCGGGATGAACCTGGCAGCCTACACGGTCGATTACACGATAGCTCCTTGTGCACCCTGCACCCGGCGCTGCCTCCTGGTACTAAGTAGATCCGGCCGCTCGGCTCTTCTCCTCAGCGGTATCACGATTAACCAGTTTTGAGAAACGACTTTCGCTACCGGCCCGGGTTTCTTCCTGGTAAAGAAACGCGAGTCGGTTTTCTTCAAAACCCTGAAAGAATTCCTCCCAACTAATTGGTTCCAACGTTTCCTTTCCGGAATAGCCTGGATAGTCAATCACCAGCACCCCAGAGCTTCCTTGCTCGTCGGTGTCCTTAACCCTGGCCGGATGTCCACCACGTTCTTCGACCCATTTCTTAATCCTGGCATGGTCTGTCGTAGTCTTTGCCTCTGACATATCAACCTCCTCGAATCTAAATAAGTCAGCTTTGCTGGTTCCTAATCGAAACGACTTGCGCAACCACTATCCGCGGCCTTGTTGCGCGTCCGGTCCCGGTTCTGAGTCAGTAAGATTGGACTCGTCTTTCGCCTGATGACGGGGCAACGCCTCCTGCTTGCGAGGATTACCTTCCCTCATCGCCTTATTTTCCTTGTCTTTGCGCTTGTGATCTTTTTTCTGCCGATCCTTGTCCGACATTCTCGTCTCCTTTCTTCAATGTATCCGTTTTAATGAGTGCCTCGGCTGTTGAGATTGCGTCGCTCCGCTCATAAGGTGCAGCGTTCTCGGCTGAAACACGGTAACGCAAAAGAGCGCCTACTCCGCCGATCTTACGCAACTCATTGGCATCCTCGATAAAAGTTATTCGCGACGAGGACAACTGGGTCGCCCGTCTCACCAACTCATCGGCAACAGTGCGCTGGTCCAGTGTTGTGAAAACTGCATTAGGAGCAGCGTAGAGCTGCAGGACCTTCTCAACTTCTGCTTTATCGAACTGAAGTGCGTCTGCTGACGACGCGATCAGCAGTTCCTCGACCTGTCCGTTGGAAAGCGCCGCCAGCGTCTGTGGCACACCCGCAACAGCGAGCCCGTCCCCTTGATACTCGCCGATCAGATGCTCGATCTTTTCTTTGTCAGTTAATGAATTGTGTCTGCGGTAAGCATTGAGCGTTTCCTTGAGCAGTTCCTGCTCAGGCGTATCAATTCCGAGGCTCAAGACATCGATTAGTTTGGTCGACAACTCTTTTGACATCTCTGCTCGCAGAAGTGGAATGATCGTTTCCTCATTACCTGCCAGTATTACGTTCTCAATTCGCTCGTCACGCACCAGGCGTTCAAGATTGTCTATCACTTCCTTCGCGTGGTGCAGGTGGTAGTTTTCCGTATGTCGTTGATAACGCATCTGCGACCAGCCGCCTACTTGCGAGCGGTTGGTCTTCACGTTTTGCAACTCCTTCATCGAGGTTGCCTTACCGAGAGCAAAGACGAAGATCTTTGCCGCGTTCGTGTCAGCCAGCACAACTGCATAACGGGGATATTGATCCAGCAACCGTGCGAGCGGATAAAGATGTGGCCGATCGTAAACAAAGAGTCGATTCTCTTCGATGGGGGACTCAAGCTGGATCGCTTCAAAAAAGTCGTTCACGCCTGAGCATGTGAAAATGGCGATGCCCTGAGTGGGAGGCTCAACCCTTTGCTCAAGGTATCTGTTTATCCTCACCAGGTCCTCGTCGATGCTTTCACGCTGCGGCGTATCAGGCTCGAAAGTTTTTGCGCGTTGAGAAAGCTCTTTGCGTACAAACAGATCGTAATTGTGGCGTCCGTGCTGGTCGGCCTGGGCGTTGAGATACAAACTCACCACCGGCAAGTCCCTTGGCTCGAAAGCGGCCAGGCGATCAATGAAGTGTTCAAGTGGCATAGCTTTCCTTTCGTGGACGATGAAATGTCGCTTCACACCAACTTCTTTAGTCGCAAATGAGATGCCAGCTAGGCACATAAACGCCGATCGTCCTTTATGGCCCATGCGGTGATGATTAGAGCGGGATCACGGATAGACAGGTATGCCTATTGCCTAGTGCCGATATAACCGAGCCTTAATCAGCACAAATCCAAGGGCTAGTTGGTCAGCTTGCATGCGTGTTCCGACGGCATCGCGGAGTGACCTAAGCCTGTTTCTCGGTGTGTGCTACTGGTACGAAAACGGGCGGTGATGTTTGGAATTCATGCGAAGCCGGTCGAGAGTCAAGGGCCGGAAAAATCAGTGGAGTAAGGCATTTCAGGCAGAAACCTATTAACGGGGGGAGATCAGATGAATAGAAATCAACTCATGGCAGTCGTTGCGGGTGTCGTCTTGAGCGCTTTGACGATTGGATGTGATACCACAACGAATGGCAACACAAACACCAACACGACAATTAGCAACGCGAACATGAATGCGAATGCTAACGTCAATGCGAATGCCAACATGAACGCCAATACGAGAATGGTTAACGCCAACATCTCACGCGAGGAATACGATCGAGATAGAGAATCGTTTGGTGATGAGGCGAGACGTCTGGGTCGCACTATCGGCGCCGGTGCTAACGATGGCTGGCTTTGGACAAAGACTCGGGCCGTGCTGGCCGCCGCCGATGATCTCCGGGACTCGACTATTAATGTTGACGTTGAGAACGATGTGGTCACGCTCACCGGCACGGTTGCCACGCAAGCGCAGAAGACCAGGGCAGAGCAAGTTGCGAAGGGTGTCGAGGGCGTTCAGAGCGTTAGGAATAATCTGACCGTTGCCGCAAATCCCTGATGGCTGACGGCCCGTTAGGGTGTGGACACCAGTGTCTTAGATTTGAAAGAAGAGTCTCCCGCGAGTGTTGAAGCGGCTCTGGCCTACGGATAGGAATGACGAGAGTAACGACACGCCGGTGGTAGGCCGGCACACCATGTTATTCCCGCATAGTGGCAATGGGGCGCTTTAGTTACCGACCAACCGGGAGATCTGATGAATCGAAGGAAATTTCTCGTTCGTACAGGCTTGGCAGTTACTGCCGGAGCCCTCTCAGGAGCGTGTCGTAGCGAGCGTTTGACCGCAACTGGCAGCGCGGACGAATGGGCAGGAGATCAATTTCGCCCTGCGCGAGATCAGTGCGCTTGCCTGAGAAGGTTTGAAATGAATCATCGATTTAATGGAAGCGCCCGGCAACTCAGTCGGCTCTGAATACGCCACGTGCGCGAGCAAGTTTGGCGACACTGCTAAAGAGAGGGAACCATTGCGGCTTCAAAGAAGGCCGCTGTCACCTGAAAGAAATAACCGGATTAATCTAAAGCAGCGGCCAGTGCTGGAAGATGCAGAGACCGGCTATTGGGTAACCACACCGCAAGCAATGCGGTCGCCAGAGTTCCCTGACGGATCCGTTCTCATATCGTCCGCCTGCGCATGAATCACCAGAGACGTGCCGCTATTACTGTAAAGCGAATGACTGTCTGTCCCGAGGTTTACTCGTTGAGCGACTACCATTGAATTCGCAGTCCCATCTGCGCGCACGTTGAAGTTATTCATATCACCGGCGTGCGGCCCTTGCTTATTCTTGAGTCCATGTTGCTTACCATCCGGGTTGAAATGTGAACCAGCCGACTCGAATGTTGGAGCCTCGCACTTGGCCATCTCGTGAAAGTGAATCGCGTGCGAGCCGGGCGGCAGGTTCTTTAGATCCAGCTTGATCCTGACTCCTTTGCCGGCCTCGGATATCGTAGCCGCGCCAACGCTCTCGCCCTGGGCATTCTTCATTTCCACAATAACTGTTGGTTGCTGAGCACCTGCATACGCAAAGAACCAGCTGGCCGCGACAGCAACAGTTAGGCATAACACTAGTGCTCTCATGATCTTCTCCTGAAGGTCGTTTAGTTTCGATTTCTGTTCCTGAAATAACTGAAAGACTTCATATCCCGCAGAAGGAGCAACTCGAAGGCCACGTGGGGAGCTGGGTAGGGTTTGGCGAAAGGCGAGCGCTTATTTCAAAAACTACGATGTGATCTTGGTTGGCCCGCGTATCGTAGAAGAACAAGTAAGCGACCCAGAAGAAAACACCAGAAAATTCAGAACCCTATACTCGGAGCATAGTCAGCAGCATCTTGAATCTCTTTACTGCCTTTACCGCATGCGGAATGTTTGACGGAAGTGTGATCGTCTCTCCCTGTTTTACGCAGTAGGTTTTCCCGCCAATCTCTACTTCTGCCTCGCCGTCCACTAGCAGAACGAGCGCCTCAAAGGGAGCCGTGTGCTCGCTTAAGCCTTCACCCTGATCAAAGGCGAAAAGGGTGATGGTGCCACCCTTGCTCTTCAACAACACCCGGCTCACTATCGAGCCTTCCTGATATTGGAGTAGGTCAGCGAGCAATTTCACTTCCGGGATCGGTACCTGTGTCTGATCTCTGTCACTCATGATGCGTAATCCTCCGTTCTTCAACTCCATGCAGCAACAATAAATAGTGGGCTGTGGCATAGTCTCCGGTAGCGTCAGAGATCGTGCCCTGACAGTAAAGAGGCCAAATTCTTCGAATGCCGCAAAGCCGTTCCATTTCGAGGCCAACGATTGTAGAGTTACCGCCTGTTTCAGCCCGCTGGTTACCGGCTCTGACGAAACATCGTTAAGGCCTGACAAAGTTCTAGCCCGGTCCATTAGGATTTGACGCTTACCCTGATTCATTTTGAGAAAACTATGAATTCAAGTTCCTCCAGGTGTCTAACCAATCACGAATGATGTATGAAAATCTCTTTAGCCGAAGAGCGTAACGGTCACCAGCAAGCTGAGCAAGTATTCGAATCTGCGAGCGTAGAAGTCGGTCGCGACGCCAATGAGTGTCAGATTGTTTTCGATGCTGAAACCTGGCCGATGGTTTCGCGTAGGCACGCCGCGTTTCGCGTTGCAAATGGGCGTTGCTTGCTGCTTGATACTAACTCTTGCTTCGGCACTTTCCTCGACGGTCATCAGATAGTTGAACCGGTAGAAATCCGCGTTGGTTCAAGAGCGCAATTTGGCCCAGGCGGACATTATCGGCCTGACCGGCGCGACGATTATCGGCTTACGGTCGCAGGATATCGGTTGAGTAAAGGCCTATCCACAGATGACGCAGACTCAAAGAATGAATGCGTGAAGAAAAGGGAGATCGTATGACCTTCTATCGTTATCGCGGTCTACTGGTTCTGCTCGTGCTTGCCTCAGCGATAGTCGTTACTCCCCAACGGTCGAATGAAAACCCCAAAAGCGCTGTGCTTCCGAGAGAGGTGCGCGGATACAAGGTCCATCGCGCACAGGTGGAACTGAAAAAGACGAAAGACCCGGAAAAGAAAAAATCTGACAAGAAATCCGAAAAAGGAAATGCCGAGGACAGAGAGTATGACGAGACGGAACCGATGTTGGCGCGACTCGGCGAAGCTCAACTCGTTTCAGTAACACCGCTGGGCATGACGTTTGATGTCCCCGTGGTGTTAGCCGCCGTAAAACAGCAAGGTGACGTTGATCTCCTTGTCTTCGAAGATATGAGAGTCAACGATACGTCCATCACCCTTGGTGACTACGTGCATCCATTTAAGCTTCCGAACAAAGGAGCGTTGACCATGGCTCCTCCACTGCGGATCTTTGTGAGTACACCACAAGCAGTATTAAGGGGCATCGACGAGATACTGAACTCAAAGGAAGTGTGGCAAGTAACCGGACGCATTTACGTTTGCGGGCACTTCACAAAATATCTGTTCAAGTTCAAGCGCGCCGTTCCGGTTGAGTTGCAGACATCGATTAATAATCCGTTAAGGTAGTTAAAATAGGTATTAGATGTCGGATTTAGATCTAAGACTTTTTGGTATCGTTCGTTCACCTTGTCCATATCTGTCATTCGGAGAGTGACGATGCACCGCCACGCACCAATTCCATTCGCGATGCTACTTTTGAGTTTCACTTTGCCGGTCTTTGCCCAGAAACTGGAGTTGAGCGTGCAGACCGGACACGCTGCGTCGATTGTCTCGCTCGCTTTTACAGGTGACGGAAAGGTCGTGGCAAGCGGCAGCGTCGACAACACCATCAAGCTATGGGATCCAATCACGGGCCATCAATTGCGAGCCTTGAAAAGCCAGGACGGGACGATCACCTCACTCGCCTTCAGTCCTGATGACAAACTTCTGGCGAGTGGCAGCGCAGACAACTCCATCAAGCTCTGGGACTTTGCCGGCGGGATCGAGAAACAGACACTGCGGGGCCACACTCTTTACGTGAGCTCAGTCGCGTTCAGTCCGGACGGCAGAACATTGGCGAGTGGCAGTGCAGATCAAAAGGTAATCCTGTGGGACGTTTCAACAGGCCGTGCACTCAAGACCCTGTTGCCGAATATCGATCCAAAATTCAGCATGGGTAGTCGAGTGGCCTTTAGTCGCCAGGGAAAAACACTCATCACTTCCGGCGACGTCGTCAAAATATGGGATGTGCAATCCGGGAACGAAGTCCGCACGATTAAGGTCGAAGAGTTCAGGATCGATCCCAACGCACCGATGTCCATTCCGGACATACCGATTGCGATTAGTATCGACGACAAGATCCTGGCTACCGGTGGCAAGAGCGTCAAACTGTGGGAATTAGCTACTGGCAACACCTTGCGCACGTTCGCGGGGGGTGCGACGACGTTGGTGTTCAGCCCTGACGGAAAAACTATCGCCGGTCTGCATAGAACCGAGATCAGGATTTGGAATGTGAGTACGGGTCAGGAAACCCGAAGCTGGGAAGGGGTGCAGTTGGGAATGGAAACGATAGCTTTCCACCCTGACGGGAAAACCCTTGCAAGCGGAAACGTCGATCACACGGTGACCTTGTGGGATCCGCTTAAGGGTGAGGAATTGAAAGTTCTGGCGGGGCACGCAGCTTCGGTTATGGCGCTTGCGTTGAGTGCTGATGGCAAAATCCTGGTCAGCGGAGTTCGCGGCAGTCTCTTCAGCAAAGACTCGGTGAAGATTTGGGATCCTGCCACCGGTCAGTTGGTGCGGTCGCTCACCGGCCCAACCGACCGGGCCTACTCTCTGGGGTTGAGTAAGGATGGCATGAAGTTGGCTTCGCGCACTTCCGGCGGCGGACTGGGGTTGTGGGATGTTTCTCAAAACAAGCAACTGCGAGGGTTCGTTGCAAACACAGCGTCCGGCTCCCGCTTCTATCTACGCCGTGTGGGATACAGTGGTGATGGCCGGTTAATAGCGGGTGCGGGAGATGATGCAATCAAGTTGTGGGATGCCGAATCGGGCCGTGAGTTATTCACGTTCAAAGGTCACACCCACGGAATCTGGGACCTTGCGTTCAGTCCAGACGCCAGGACCCTGGCGAGTGGCGGTCAGGACCATGTCATCAAGTTATGGTCTACAGTCAGTGGACAAGAACTGAAGACCTTACGTGTCCACACTGCGGGAGTCGGCGCCCTGGCATTTAGCCCTGACGGTCGGAAGCTGGCCAGCGGCAGCCAGGACCAAACAATCATCCTTTGGGATGTTGCCACTGGAGAGGGTGAGAAGTCTTTCGCAGGCCATCGAGCCTGGGTCAACGCACTTGCGTTTAGTCCCGATGGTCAAAAGTTGGCGAGCGGAAGCGAAGACGGGACGATTCGTTTGTGGGACGCTGGCATGCAACGTCCATTGGCTACGTTATTGGGCCACAACGACAAGGTCAGTTCCGTAACCTTTAGTGTAAACGGCAAACTACTGATCAGCGGCAGTCATGACAGCAGCATGAAGCTTTGGGACGTGGCTACCGGGAAAGAGCTGGCAAGTCTGTTCAGCCTCAATAAGCAGGACTGGCTCGTGCTGACTCCGGATGGTCTGTTTGATGGATCGCCCGCCTCGTGGAATCAGATCCTCTGGCGTTTCTCCGCCCGTCTCTTTGATGTGGCTCCCGCCGAACTCTTCTTCAACGAATACTACCACCCAGGGTTGCTTGCCGATCTGTATGCAGGAAAACGGCCGTTGGCGCCGCAAAATATTTCGCAGAAAGATCGGCGCCAGCCGATCCTAAGACTAAGCGTGGATGAAGGACAGGTGGCGGCGGTCAAGCCTCAAGCGCGCACGGTAAAGGTAAACATCGAGGTTGGTGCGGCCCCTGCAGGGGCGCAGGATGTTCGCCTTTTCCGAAATGGTGCATTAGTAAAGTTATGGCGCGGCGACGTAATGAAGTCGCAAAGCAAAGTCGTGCTTGAAGCTGAGATTTCCATCGTGGCCGGGCCAAATCGATTAACCGCGTACGCCTTCAACCGCGACAACGTCAAGAGTCCTGATTCAACAATAACAATTACCGGCAACGACCGTCTGAAGCAACCGGGGACGCTTTATATCCTCGCCGTGGCCGTTAACAAATATGCCAATTCCCAGTTTGACCTGCGTTATGCAATTGCTGACGCGACCGACTTTGCCGCTGAACTTGAGCGCCAGGAAACGAAACTCAGGAACTTTGGCCGCACAGAAATCGTCCCGTTGCACGACACGCAGGCCACGAAGGCAAACATTTTGCTGGCACTAAGAGATCTAGCGACTCGGGTTAAGCCCGAAGATGCGGTGGTGGTCTATTTTGCGGGACATGGCACCGCGCAACAAAACCAGTTCTATTTGATTCCGCACGATCTGGGTTATCAGGGCGCGCGCAATCGCGTCGATCCCGCAGGGTTGAGTGCGGTTCTATCTCACAGCATTTCTGATCGCGAGCTGGAGCGCGCCTTTGAGGGAATTGATGCGGGCCAGTTTCTGTTCGTGATCGACGCCTGTAACTCGGGTCAGGCGCTCGAGGCGGAAGAGAAAAGACGCGGACCAATGAACAGTAGAGGGCTGGCCCAGTTAGCCTATGAAAAAGGCATTTATGTCTTGACCGCCGCACAAAGTTATCAAGCGGCACTGGAGCCCTCGGACTTGAAACACGGGTTGCTGACCTATGCGCTGGTTGAAGAAGGGCTGAAGCAAGAGGCCGCGGACTTTGCGCCGAAGGATGGGACGCTGGTCGTAAGAGAGTGGTTTAGCTATGTCATCGACCGCGTGCCGCAAATGCAGGAACAGCGTATGCGCCAGGCCAGTCAGAGTGGGCGTCAACTGGTTTACGTTGACGGCGAAGAAGATACTGAAGCACGCAAGCGAAGCGTTCAGCGGCCACGGGTGTTCTTTCGCCGCGAACTTGAAGAACGCCCTTTCACCGTAGCCCGGTTCACCGTTGTTAATTAGTCGGTCGTGCTGAGCATTGTCGGCACCACGAAATCAGGAATGAACATCCCCCGGGTCACACGTTTTGCCGTCAGTTGGTTAGGAAAAATAATTTTCAGCGCGAGCTTCACTCTCGCGATGATCTATCACCACGTGGTTCCCTTAAACGCGGTCCCCTTCCTGATCGGAATCAAAGGACTCGACTGCGGTCAAATGGTTTGGAATCTTTGGTCCACAGTCGAATCAATCTCGAACGGCCGGAATCCTTATTACACGAAACTGCTTTTCTACCCATACGGGTCGAATCTGGCGCATCACACACTGGTTCCCGGATTCTTTCCAATCACCCTGTTGGTAAAGCTCGTAACCGGTGGCGATCCGCTCTATCCGCTATACGCTTACAAAATCATTATTCTGTTGTCCTTCACCTTGATTCTAGTTTTTACTTATTTGTTTCTAATGGAACTCGGGTTCAGTCAGCTAGTCGCGGCGACCTTCTCAATTGCTTACACCTTCAGCGACTTTTACCAACTGCACTTCATACACCTCAATCACCTCGCAGGTTTCTTTATTCCGCTTACGGCGCTGCTGCTGGTTCGTTCTTATAAGCGTCCGAGCTCCGGGAACATCGCCGGCGCAGCCTTGTCCGGATCTATCGCGGCCTACTTCACTGAGTTTACGATCTATATCTACATGGCACTGCTCATGGTGCTGATCTCGATAGCTCTCTTCAAAGACCAACGAGAGGCGTTCATTCTGAAAGTAAGGACAACCGGAAGACGGCGGCTGGCAGTTGCCACCGGGGTCCTTGTAGTAGTCCTGACTCCATTTCTGATCATGCTCTTCACGGACAAGATTAGAAATCCACCGCTCGAGGAGATTCAGATTTATTCGGCGAATCTGGTGGGCTTTTTTGTGCCCGGACAGGAACGCGATCAGGACTTCCTGCACGGCCGGCCCTATGCAACACCCTTGTACGGTGGCATCTTTTCTGGGATTGATTCGAAGGTCCGAGTGGGCAAAGGCGGCTTTGAGACATTTATCGGATTCCCGGTGTTAGTGTGTACTCTGATCGCGTTGATCGCGGTTAAGAACAGATTGATCCGGGCCGGTGTGGTGATCGCGCTTGTTTTTTATGTGCTCAGCCTGGGGCCGACGTTGAAGGTGCTGAGCAACGAAACCAACATCGCTATGCCCTACTCGCTGCTTATGCTTGTGCCCCCGTTCGACTCAAGTCGCACACCTATCCGGTTCATTTCCATTGGTATGTTTTTTCTGATTATCGTCGCAGCGAGTGGCGCTTCATTCATTGAAAGTGAGCTCAGAAATCGTGAGCGCAGGACGGCATCGGTAATAGTAATGCTCGCGTTACTTGGCTGGACCATTGCCGAGGTTTATTCACCTATCGAGCGGCGTGAACCGTTCAAAGCGCCAGTTGCGCTGTCTCGGCTGGTCGAAGGCCCTGTGATCAATTTGCCCCCAATACAGTGGGACGGTTATGCGGCCTTGTTGCAAACGCAGCATCATCAGCCGATCGACACCGGATATGTCGCGCGGAATAGCGAACAGCAATACAATCATTATGACGAGTTGGATCGGATGTTTGATAAAGGTGGTAAAGATTTCTGCGATTATGTGCTGCGCCTCGGCTTTCGAAACGCTCTAATCAAACCGAGTTCAACGATCCTGCCTTACTCTTACAGCATGCTACCGCTCAATCTGGAACAGTGCGCAATCAATGTTATTGATTTGCGCAGGCCGGATTCGTTGCCGGCTGAAGCCACCATCGCGATTGATTTCAGCGACGAAGCGCCGCCCGCTTACTCGCTGCTTGAGTTCGGATCGAGAACTGAATTCGGTGATTCGGCGGTCGCTAAGTATCTCTGGTACGGATGGAGTGGCCGCGAGGCGTTCTCGCATTGGACCGATCGGGGAACAGCGACGTTCCGCTTCGCGGTTCGTGAAATCAGGCCCGCCAGATTTACGATTAAGATGGGCCCGTTCCTGATGCCGCCATTACTCACCAGCCAGCGCGTCTTCATCTCTTTGAATGGCCGGCAGATTGCCAGGTTCACACTCATTAATACGGATGCTGAAGAGTTTCGGATAGACTTGCCGCAAAGCGCGCTGCAGAAAGCGAATCTGCTGAAGTTTGAGTTGCCTGACGCTGAGTATCCCAGGAACGTCGATCATAGCGACGACACCCGACTGCTCGGTATCAACGTGCAATCGATAAGAATCGATCCTGCCCCCTGAATGCCTACCCTGATTACAATCTGGCAGAGCCTGGTTCGTGGCCGCGGAGTGCGCTCAACCGTATTCGCCTTCACGCTGACACGCTTGCTGGTGATCGGAATCTTTATCCTTGGAACCAACGTTAAGGTAGTTGAGCCAAACCGTATCTTCGGTGTCGAAGCGGAAGAGTTGCAGATATCCCTCAAAGAACCTGGCGTGTTACACCGTCTGAGGTTGCTGGCGATGCGCGGCGACGGTGGATGGTATTTGCATATAGCCGACAGAGGATACGAGCACATTCCGTTTGATCAGCAGCAACCGCACAACTGGGCCTTCTTTCCACTGTGGCCACTTGTGTGGCGCGGCGCTGCTTCGGTGACCGGCGGCTTTCTGCTTACCGGCATCGTGCTTTCGAATCTGTTCTTCTTCTTTGCGCTGTTGGTTTTGCATCGCGCGGCAATTGCATTTGGATTGGACGAGGCGGGTGCCGACCGCAGCGTCTTTTATGTTGCGGCTTTTCCGACCAGCTATTTCTTTTCGTTGCCGATGTCAGAGTCGTTGTTCCTCTTGCTAACAGCCGGCAGCGTGCTGGCGGCGAAAAGAAACTCGTGGTGGTTTGCCTCGTTGTTAGCCGCGCTGGCCGCGACAACGCGTTTGAGTGGACTGCTGCTTTTACCCGTGCTGCTGATACTGCAGTGGCAGGCGGATCGGCGGTTCAAGCCGGGTTTAAAGACCTTGAGTTTATCGCTGGTGCCTTTGGGGCTGCTGGCGTATATGGCGTATCTAAGGTCGATTACGGGAAATGCTCTGGCTTTTTCGGCGATTCAACCGGCGTGGGGACGCAAGGCGCAGTTCTTCGGAATTACTCTGTTTGAATATCTGAGTGACCCGTTGGAGCTGAGCTATAAATGGAATTTCAAGTTTTTGAATTTTCTAGCGGCCCTACTTGCGCTGGTTTGCGCTTTTGTTTTGCTGAAGCGGAAGCAGTGGGCACTCGGCGTGTTGAGCCTCAGTGCAGTGCTACTTCCGTTGTCGTCAGGAACATTACAGTCGATGACCCGTTATATGACGGTCGTGTTTCCGATCTTCTTCGTGTTGGCCGAAGCCGGCAAGTCGCCGCGCCTGGATCAGATTGTCCGCGCGCTGTTTCTGGTGGGGTTAGGAATCCTGACGCTGCTTTGCGCGATCATCGTGACGCTGGCGTTGTCTTGAATTTCAATCTTTGAAGCAAAAACTTATTCACCATCTGCGCTGTCCGTCGTGCTCGGGCGCGATCAGTCTGGCGGAAACAACGAAGACTGAAAGCGCCGAGATCATGGAAGGCACGCTCGGTTGCGGGTCCTGCGATGCTCGGTACTTAGTTGTGCGCGGCATTCCTCGTTTTGCGAGTCTGGAAAGTGTAGAGAGTGATAAAGCAGCCACGGCTGAAAATTTTGGCTGGCAGTGGCAACACTTCACGCAGCATGACAAACTTTATGATGAACAGTTTCTTGCCTGGGTCGCCCCTGTTCGCCCTGAATTTTTCAAGGACAAATTGGTGCTCGAAGGAGGATGCGGCAAAGGCCGGCACACGCAACTCGCCGCGCGCTGGGGCGCCAGGGAAGTGATTGGTGTCGATTTGAGCGTGGCAGTGGAAACAGCTTTCCGTAATACTCGGCATCTCGACAATGCTCACATTATTCAGGCTGATATTTTCAACCTGCCGTTGTTGAAAGAATTTGACTACGGATTTTCAGTTGGCGTGCTTCACCATCTGCCGGATCCAAAAGCGGGCTTCATTTCGGTGGCGTCGAAAATCAAGGCCGGCGGAAGTCTCTCCGCCTGGGTTTATGGCGCAGAGAACAACGAATGGATTGTGAAGTTGGTGAACCCGGTACGCGAGCGATTCACTTCGCGTGTGAACAAGAGAGCGTTATTGCATCTTTCAAAATTACCGACCGCATTTGTTTATGCTGCAACCAAACTGGTTTATGGCCCTTTGAATCGCTCAGTAAGCGGGGCTAGTTTGGCGCGGCATCTTTTTTACAATGACTATCTGAGCGCCATTTCGAAGTTTGGGTGGCGCGAGCAACATACTATCGTCTTCGATCACCTGGTCGCACCGACTGCGTATTACATTCATCGTGATGAGTTTGAGTTGTGGTGGAAAGATATCGCGGCTACTGAGGTAGTGATTGAATGGCACAACAGGAATAGCTGGCGTGGATTCGGCCGGTTGCCGACTTAAGACGCAAGGGGGGACGGAAGGTGATCGAGACATTAGGAAGAATGCCGCACTGTGAATCAACTGAGTTAGCTAAGTGGATTTGAGTTTGGTTACGATGCCCGTTCGGCTCTGGCCCAATAAAACAGAGGGGCAAAGCCCGAAACAAGACCTCTGGTCAACCATTCTTGACTGATGCGATGCTGTCGGCAGCTGCGGTTGACTCAACCATCCCCAATACTCTCATCGATGCATCCGCATTTAAGTTAGCGATGCCTTCCAGTGGTGTAACGCTTGCCACACGAAAGAAGTGCACGCCATCCAACCAGTCATAACTCTTCCCCGCTTGACTATGAACCGCAACCGAAAGCGAGTAGAGATCCGTACCCAGCCAGCAATCAAAGGAAAACGAGACTTCGACCACCTCTCCCGCGGCGGCTTTGTGCCAATCCAATGCCTTCTGGTCGGTGTTCGCACCATAAGCATGAACCGCGTGGCGGTCGCGTAACAAAAAGCCCATCACCGGGTTCTCAACATCGCGATTAAATTTCGCGCGAATGCGCACCGTCAGCGGTGATCCGGTATCAATCAGGTCGGCACTCTCGCTCGCTGCGTTTAGTAGCTCGGCGCTTAGGATCTCAGCACTGCCATCACCGTGCCGATAACTGTGCTTCAAATCCGGACTTCGTTCGCCCAGCGATAAATCTGGTGCGAAAGATACTGGCGAAGGCGAAGGGTCCGGGTTATGCGCGTTGTAGGTTCGCTCGTGATCCATGATCAGCCGCTGATAGCGATTCAGCACCTCGAGAGTCTGGCCCGAGGCCTCGATGCGTCCTTCGTTCAGCAGGATTGCGCTGGAGCACAGCGCGCGGATTGCGGACGGGTCATGTGAAACGAAGAGTATGGTCGCGCCGTTTTCCTGCATCTGTTTGATGCGCCGCAGACAGCGATGTTGAAAAAGCGCATCGCCAACCGAGAGAGCTTCGTCAATTATCAGGATGTCGGGGTCGGTGCTGACTGCCGTCGCAAACGCGAGCCGAACATACATTCCGCTTGAGTAGGTTTTGACAGGCTGGTTAATGAAGTCGCCAATTTCGGCGAAACGTTCGATCTGCGGGAGCAGGGCTTCGGTCTCTTTACGTGAAAAACCCATCAACGATGCGCTCATGAAGACGTTTTCAAGGCCGGTGAATTCAAGGTTGAATCCGGCGCCGAGCTCCAGGAGCGCCGCAACTCTGCCATCGTACCAAACACTGCCGTGAGTGGGTTCGAGCGTTCCGGTGACGATTTGCAGGAGTGTGGATTTACCGCTGCCGTTGGGACCGATGATCCCAGTGGTAGTTCCTCTTTCGATTTCGAAGGTAGCGTCGCGGAGGGCCCAAAATTCCCGATGCCACTTCCAGCGTCCGCGGGTAAGCGACTCCTTCAAACGGTCGCCCGGGCGATCATAGATGCGATATTGCTTTGAAACTCGCTCGACGCGAAGCGCGGTGGTCATGGGAAAACAGAATACAGAAAACAGGATACGGAATACAGGAGGTGGCCTTAAGCCTTTGGACTTTGGTCCTTGCCTTCTTATTGATGGAAAAGTGGTTTCATAGCAATAGTAGCCAGCCAATCAAAGCTTAGCGCCGAACGCCGTACACCGATACGCCAAAGCCCACTTTTGTATTCTGTATTCTGTTTTCTGTATTCTGTTTTCCATGCTTTCGGCCCAAACCGCTCGCCGCGCTGTCTGGCGGCCTCTGTGGGAGTTACCGAGTCGTTACGAGCTGATCCTGTCACTCGCGCGGCGCGATCTGGTGGCGCGTTACAAGGGTTCCATGCTGGGAATCCTCTGGGCGGTGCTGACGCCGGTGGTGATGATTGCCATCTTTACCTTTCTCTTCGCCGGAATCTTTGGCGCGCGGTTTGACGCGAGTGGCGGCACCTGGGACTACGCTCTCTATCTCTTCTGCGGTCTGTTGCCCTGGACGATGTTTCAGGAAACCTTACAACGTTCGGCAACTACTATCGTAAATCACGCGAACCTGGTTAAGCGCGTCTTGTTTCCGCTCGAGACGCTACCAACGGCACAAACTCTATCATCGCTGGGAAGTCAGCTCTTTGGTACCGTCGCTTTATTGGTTGCCACAATTTTGATCCGTCACCGCATTCCGCTCACAGTGTTATGGCTGCCGGTTCTGATGGTTCCTCAAATCGTGTTCACGTTGGGTGCAGCCTGGCTCGTCTCGTCGTTGGGCGTATTTCTGCGGGATCTCGCTCAGGGAATTGCCCTCTTCCTAATGGCGTGGATGTATCTGACACCAATCATCTACCCCGCATCAATCGTTCCGGAGCGCTACCGAAGTTTAATTAATCTCAATCCATTCACACCGTTGGTTGGCAACTATCGGCGCACTGCGTTGGAAGGCTTGCCGCCCGACTGGTGGGGACTGGCGTACTTTTCTGTGTTCGCCATTATTGTCTTTGCGGTGGGGTACTGGTGGTTTGCGAAGACGAGGAAGAATTTTGCGGATGTGATTTAGATGTTCAAAGCAACAAGTACTAAGCTCAAAATACAAAATTCACGGTTTGAGGCAACCCTTTAATGTCGACTTTTCCCTTGACCGATCGTACTACCCTAAAACGCCTTCCAAAGCGCGGCGTTTACGACCACGAACTCGTCTACAGCATTTTGGACGAGGGCTTCATCTGTCACGTTGGATTCGTGGTGGACAATCAACCTTTTGTTATTCCGACCGGTTACGCCCGTAAAGAGGACCGGCTTTTCATCCATGGCTCGCAGGCCAGCCGCATGTTGCGCGCAGTGAAAGCAGGCGTGGACGTTTGTGTAACTGTGACGCTCGTCGACGGTCTGGTGCTGGCACGCTCCGCCTTTCATCATTCGATCAACTACCGGTCAGTGGTCGTGTTTGGCCGGGCATCCGTCGTTGAGGAGCGAGCTGCAAAGCTCGACGCCCTGTTCGCGTTTTCTGAACAGGTAATCGCAGGCCGGTGGAAAGATGTGCGCGAGCCGACTGAAGAAGAATTGAAACAAACGACCGTCCTGGTGCTGCCTTTGCGAGAAGTCTCGGCAAAGGTCAGGACCGGCCCTCCCATCGATGATGATGAGGATTATTCAATGTCTGTCTGGGCAGGAGTCGTGCCATTGAAGCTAATCGCGGAAGAGCCGCTTGCGGACCCGAGGCTTCCGGAAAACGTCGAGGTGCCTGAGTACGCGCGGCGCTACCAACGTCCGCAAAAGCGTTGAACGCGCTCCACATCGCTCATCCGGCTCACTGCTGGGATACGTTAAAGCTTTCCCTCGCAGCCCTGCTCAAGACCACTACGGTGCCCATCAACCACCAGAATACCAACGCCACCTCACCATCACCCCAGTTGTAATTGAACAGAGAACTCACGAAGAAACCTACGAACGCTCCGGTTGCTCCCAGTAGTACGCCGCGCATGTTTGAGTCGCCCGAGTCGCGCGAGAGTCTTTCGGCGCGGCTGGTCAACTGCCAACAAATCGTCATCAGCCATAACCAGATCAACAGTCCCGGCAGGCCACGATCAAAAGCAATCTGCAGCGGTGTCGAGTGCAGATGAATCAAATCCGTACCTGGAAAGCCCCATTCGGCCCAGTGACCCTTGACTGCGTCCATGCCGTGCCCGAAGACCGGGTGAATGGCAATTCTCTCAAGTCCAACCCTTGCAACCTGTACCCTTAATGAAGAACTGTCGTCACCGAGCGACAAGGCATGGGCGGCCCGCGTTTGCGAGATTACGAAGGCGCCAAAACCCAGCACTACAGCAATCCCTGCGGCAACAAATATCTTCGCACTGCCACGAGCCGTTCGCAGTGCGATGATCGTTGCACCAACAGCCAAAGCGACCAGCACCGTTCGCATGGCGGATAGGCCGATTCCAATTCCGAGCACGATCGCAGCAGCCGCCGCAAGTTTGAACCGTCGATTGGCGCCGTGATTCAGAAAGTTTGCAAAGGCGAACCCCAGCGAGAGTTGGGCCAGAATCTGCAGCACCTCGGCAAAGGTTCCGTAATGTCCGGTCCAGCCGGAAGCTCGAAAGCGGTGACTGCGTTCGGATCCCGTAATTCCTGACGGCGAGTCGATAGCTTTCAGTTCAGGCGTCACAAGGAAACCCGGACGCTCCGCATGTTCCCCTTGTGTGATCAAGCTAACGCTCAGTCGTGTTCCGATTTCAGCGGTTCTGATTACTTCGTCAACATCGTCTTTGGAAAAAACGCGATGGCGTCCGACGCGCCAGACAGCATCGCCGCGACGAATACTCGCGTCGTGAAACGGACTACCAGGTGCTACCGCCTCGACGACCACACCGCGGCCCCTCAGCAGGTCGTATACGCTGAAGAGCGAACCCGTAACGCCGGATAGAATCATTACCGCGACCAGCACAATTGCAGTGCGTCTTTTAACTACTGCTTGAGTGAGATAAAAGACGAGAAAAACGCAGACTGACTGCAGCTTGGGAATGCTGATCGAAGGCTCTTCGGAAAATACAGCGGACAGGATCGTCCAAAGAAAGAACAGCCAGATCGGTAGATCGAGTTTTGAGCGACGGAAGCCGGCACTCTTCGTGACTAACGAGCGTAGCAGCCAACCTGCTGTTGCTATTGCCAGAGAGATCTCAGCGCCTGCGATCGAATGAGGTGCGAAGGCAGCGAAGAGGAGCATTCCAGTCAACGCCACGGCGTTACCGCTTCGGGCGAGTGATGACGTCTTGATCTCAGTTGTCTCGACCAAAAACCCTCCTGTAGTAAGTAGACGAATCAGCGCCGCGGAGCGCCGGCGACCGGGCGGATTCCAATGAATGGTCGCGGGGGTTCGAAGTCGCTTCTTTCACAGGTTGCGTCCCCGTAACGATCCGCTAGCTACGTCTGTGGGAAAACTCAGGTTCACAAAGGGGGACAGTAGCTACCGACTCGATTTTCCAAAGGAGGTTATCTTAAGACCACACAGTTCACAGAGGCTTTTCCCAATCAGCTTGAGCATCAGTATCGGCCTGGTCGCTATCGCTGTTCGATTCTGATCTACAAGAAAAAAGGCATCGTTGACACTGCTTTTTGCGCGTGTTAGCGTACTTACCGGACCGTTCAGGCAACTGAAAATGGTCTCTGAATTTTGAAAAGGCGATTGTCCCAGGTTCGGCTTGTCCCTCGGCCCACCCGCCATAATTGAGTCCGCAGCCAGTTTTAGTGATACATAATACTCCTGATGGCTTTCGAAAAAGCTAAGGTCTTAAAAGCCGCTGAGAAGTTCCTGTCACAAGGAAAGATTGACGCAGCAATCAAAGAGTACCGGCAAATCGTCGAACACGATGATGACGATTTTACTACTCTGAACATGCTCGGGGATCTTTGTGTGCGGGCCGGTAAAAACGACGAGGCTGTTTCCTGCTTTCTTCGCATCGCAGAGCACTACCGCGATCGTGAGTTCACTCTCAAAGCCATTGCGATGTACAAGAAGGTCGACCGGCTTAAGCCGCGCGACCTGGAGGTGGCTACGAATCTCGCCGCGTTGTATGCCGCTCAGGGCCTGGTCGTGGACGCGCGCGCCCAGTATTTGATTGTTGCTGAGGCTCATACTCGCAGCGGTCAAACAAAGCAGGCACTGGAAATCCTACGCAAGATTGCCGACCTTGATCCTCGCAACGTCGAAATCCGCCTTAAGCTCGCCCACGGTTATCTAAACGAAGGAATTCATTCGGAAGCCAGTGCAGCCTTCAAAGAGGCCGCCGCACGACTTTTCGAGAACGGAGACTTTGAAGGATCGCTCGACGCCGGGGCGCGGGCGTTGGAGCTTCAACCATACGATCAATCAGTGTTGGCGGCTATGGTCTCGGCCCACACGGCGTTGGGAAGTGCCGACGAAGCAGCCGAGTTGTTGGAGCGAACAGTTGCTGACCGTCCGGACGTACCCGAGTTCGTCTCAATGTTAGCGAGCGCGTACCTTGCCGCTGAAGACGCGACGGGCGCCGAGCGCGCCACTGAACTGCTGATGAAGCAGGACGCGTCGAATTACACGCGTTACATCCAAGTAGCGCAGCTTTATTTGAAAACCGGCGAGCTCGACGAAGCCGTCCGGGTATTGACCAGCATCGTGGAACAGATGCTGGCGGGAAGAGAAGAGAATGACCTGTTGGAGTTGGTCAACGAAGTGCTCGCGCGGAATCCCGAACACGTCGATGGCCTGCGGCTGCTCGTCAGGATTCATTGGTGGCAGCGGGACATGGATAAGTTGCGCGCAGCGCTTGAACGGCTGGCAGAGGCTGCCGAGGTTGCAGAGTCTGTCGACGACGAGCGTTATGCCCTAACTCAGTTGGTGCGCCTCGCACCCGACGAGACACGATACCTTGAGCGCCTGGAGAAACTCGGCGGTGTACAGGAAGAGACTGCGGCGGCCCCATCGAACATCACCGAGCCGGCAATCGGAAACGTACCATCCTTTGAATCGTTTTCCGCTGAAGACCCGGCAGGCGCGAGCGAAGTGACTTTCGAGTTTGAATCGAATTCAGTGGCCGAGCCGACGTTTTCAGATCCGAGTGCGTCATTCGCAGATCTCAACGATGGTATTGCGGACGCCGGGAGCTATGACGCCGCTCCCAATGGGGCCGGGATGATTGAAGTTAACTCAGGAGCAGTTGAATTTGAGTCCAGGGAAAGTGACGGTGCAGAGCAACCGAGCGACTCGCCGGATGAAGACCCGCGCGCCGAAGCGATGATGCGGCAGGAGTTGGAGAGCGTCGATTTCTATTTGAGTCAGGGCTACTTTGATATCGCGGAGGACACTTTGCAGATGCTGGAGGGGCAGTTCGGTGCGCACGAGCAGATCAATGCGCGTCGCGGGCGGTTGGCTGAGGCGTTAAAGCAATCGTCCTCCGAGTCCACGATGTCGTTCGAGATTCCGGCTGGCGCAGAGACTACTGCACCGCCTGATCAGGATCTGGCAGCATTTGATTTCGGGAGTGTAGAAGGATTGGAAGCGGAACCAAAGGCTGCGCGATCTTCCGCCGTAGCCACTGGCGCAATCGATTCCGGACTCGCCGAAATCTTTGAGGAATTCAAGATCGCCGCCGAAGGCGACGCATCGAGCGATGAAGATTTTGAAACTCATTACAACATGGGAACCGCGTACAAGGAGATGGATCTGTTGGACGAGGCTATCCAGGAATTTCAGAACGCGGCGAACCTGACCAAGCCAACTGACGGAACCGCACGTTATCTGCAATGCTGCAACATGCTGGGCCACTGCTTCGCGGAAAAGCAGATGCCGCGCGCGGCAGTGCTCTGGTTCAAGAAGGGTCTCGAGTCGCCGGGGCATTCCGAAGACGAATACCTCGCGCTCAGGTATGAACTGGGCTCGGCCTATGAGCAGTTAGGTGATATCACTCGCGCCATCGACACCTTCACCGAAGTTTATGGAGTCAATGTTTCTTATCGAGAGGTGGGAGAGAAGTTGAAGGCGCTTGAGCAGCAAAAACACGAGGGAAAGGGGAAGAAGGGGAGGAAGCGGCGGTAGGAGACTGTAGGGTTTGGGGTATATCCGGGCATCTGGATCTTTCGGCTTCAGATATCTTGATCTCTAATCCCAACTACCTCAAATCTCAATCTCAAATCAAGACCCCAGACATTCTCAACCCAAAACCCTTCGCGGTCCTCCTTCGCCACTTCCGAATTTCCCGCTTTCCATTTACCATCTCCGCATGTCAGCGAAGCTCAGCGTAATCTTTTACATCGTCCTGTGTTTAGAGATCGGCACGGTTTTGACCCTGGGGCCCTGGGTGCCGCAAGGGTGGCTGGGCTTTAGCGACTGGGGTAATAATTACTTCCTCCTCTACGCCGCGCAAAAAACCGGGCTGTTCCAACTCCAGAACGTGATCGCTTCCGGATGGGTTCGCGGCGCAGTTTCAGGCGTCGGACTCCTGAATCTGGGGATCGCTTTTTGGGAAATTTTCCATTTCAAACAGAGTGTCCGGGCACTGCAAGCCAGCGCCTACTCTTCCGAGACAACCAAAACAAATGTCGCTCCTGTCGTCAAAGCCGATCATCTACCTGATCACCAGCGGGGAGACACAGGCCGCGACCTCCCCTCAGAGTGAGGCCTGGCTGAATCTGCTGCGCCTCGCAACCGCGGCAGCAGACGCGAAGGTAGACCTGTTCCAAATCCGCGAAAAAAACTTAAGCGATCGATCGTTGTATGAACTTGCCTGTGCTGTTGCTCGGATTTTGCAAGGCAGCTCGACCCGCCTGGTGATTAACGACCGCGCTGACGTAGCGTTTGCAGCCGGAGCGGGCGGCGTGCATCTGACTAGTCGATCGCTCAGCGCACGCGTCACTCGAAATAGTTTCGGCGAACAGTTTCTGATTGGCGTTTCAGCTCACACAGTAGCTGAAGTGACGCGAGCCGAGATCGAGGGGGCTGACTTCGCTGTCTTTGGCCCGGTGTTTGAAACTCGCTCCAAACGTCTGTATGGCGAGCCTGCCGGTTTGGCGAGACTGAGTGAAGCGGTCAAAGCCGTCGCACCGTTTCCGATTCTTGCCTTGGGTGGTGTTAGTCTTGATAACGCAGCCGACTGCTATCGTGCGGGTGCGAATGGAATCGCAGCGATCAGCGTACTGAACAATCCGGACAAGCTTGACGCGGTAGTCAAGAAACTGCGAGAGGGTTTTAGCGAATGAACGAAAGCCGAACCGCAGATTCGATTCCGGTGGCAATGACTATCGCCGGTGTTGATCCGTCGGGCGGTGCAGGCATTCTTGCGGACGTGAGAACTTTCGTGGCTTTCGGATGTTACCCAACCGCCGCGATTACCTCTTTGACCTTTCAAAACACAGCCCGAGTGTTCGGTGTCGAGAACCAGAGCGCGGCAACCGTACGTGAACAGATTCTACCCGTCGTCTCGGATTTTCTCGTCGCCGGTCTGAAAACCGGAATGCTGCCGACCAGCGAGGTAATCAGCGAAGTCGCGCGCATAGTTCGCGACCAGCGGTTACCCGCTCCGGTAGTCGATCCCGTGATGCAGGCGACGTCGGGCGATAGCCTGATTGACGACCAGGCGGTTGAATGCCTGGTTCGTGAGTTGTTTCCGCTTGCTCGTGTCGTTACTCCAAACATACCTGAGGCGGAGCGGTTGACAGGATTAGTAATTAAGAGTCAGGCCGATATGACTGCTGCTGCGAAAGTCATTCGCAATGCCGGGGCGCGAGCTGTATTGATCAAGGGAGGTCACGTGCTGGAGAGTCGCGACGCCCGCCAGGAAAGCTCAAAAGAAGCTATTGATGTCCTGGATGATGAAGGCCGTGTAACGATTTTTCGCGAAGATTTGATCGACGTGGGCGAAGTCCATGGTTCCGGATGCACGCTGTCAGCTGGGATAGCGGCCTGTCTCGCGCGCCAGTATGACCTGGAAGAGTCAGTGCGGAGAGCGAAGAAGTATGTGACTGACTTAATTCGCAACTCGCCCCCACTGGGCCACGGAGCGAAGCCGTTATATGTTCAAAGCAAGCAGAAGGTAGCCGCGGATACACTGGGATTAGACGGAGCCGAAAAAACATGATGGCGCAGCGAAGTGCATTGACTGGCTCATTCGATCTGTTTGTCCGAGTGCAGCCGCGGCTGAAACCTACTCTTCAATAGTCACGCTTTCCATCTTCACATCAGACAGCGGACGATCGTTGCGATCGCGGTCGGTTGACGCGATCTGATCGATAACCTCCTGGCCTTCTGTCACCCGTCCAAAAATCGTGTAACTCGGAGGCAGCGGATAGTCGACATGCATGATGAAAAACTGCGAGCCATTTGTGTTGGGTCCGGCGTTGGCCATTGCCACGGTGCCAGCCTTGTAGCCGCGCTGATAAACGGCGGATGAAGGACTTATCTCGTCATTAAAGCGCCCGCCCCATGCGGACTCTCCACCACGCCCTGTGCCAGTCGGATCGCCACCCTGGATCATGAAGCCTTTGATGACGCGGTGAAAAATCACGCCGTTGTAGTAGCCTCGTTGGGCCAGCGTAATAAAGTTGTCGGTGGTTTTCGGTGATTCGTCTTCGAGGAGTTCGAACTTGATCGTGCCCTGGTTGGTTTGAATAACTGCCGTGCGATTTGCCATTGGTTCTCCTTATTTTTGAGAGATGCCCGACGCCAGAGACTGGATGTTGGTTAATAATCAGCGGACACCGGACTACGGACTTCCTAACCAACATCCAGCTCAAGCATCGGACATCTGATTCAGAACAAACTTTTCGACGGCGTTAGCCACCCCGTCAGCATCGTTGGAAGCCGTCATGTGAATGTTTGCAACATCCCTTAGAGCAGTCTCGGCATTCTCCATGATTACCGCTGTCCCCGCGTACTCGAGCATCTCAAGATCGTTCATGTTGTCTCCCATCGCCATGATCTCTTCGCGGTCAACCTCCAGTTGGCGGGCAGCAGCAGCCACGCCGGCTCCTTTCGACGCTTGCGGATGCACGATATCAACTAAGGCGAAATCCTTCTTCGGATAGCTCGTGCAAAAGATTTTCACACTCGTGCCCAACTCGCCGAGCAGTTTTTCCGTCAGCGCCGTCATCTTGAGGTAGCCGCCTGAGAAGGCGAGATGCACCGGGGCTTCTTCCAGAAACACTTCGACCGAATCGACCTTTTGTACCGACTGTGCGCCTTCCTCTCCGTGGATCCGGCGCGCCCACTTGATATATTCGGCCAGGGCCAGATTGTCACCGCTGATATGATCGTAGACCAGCACGCCCAGCCCCTCGTGATCGACGCTGATGAGCGGATCGGCACCGGCCTTCCGGCCTACGCTCACTGCGCGCAACGCGGCCTCGAGCGGCAAAGGCATCACTACCACTGTCTCCAGCGTACAGGCATATTTCGTCAAGGCGCCGTTGTGTGCGATCACTGGAACATCGAGTCCGAGATCAAGCGCGATCGGCCGGGCATCGCGGAAACGCCGGCCGGTCACCACCGCCACCCTCACCCCAAGCTCGCGTGCGCGCACCAGTGCATGACGGTTGCGGGCAGAGATTTCTCCGCGAGAGTTGAGCAACGTCCCGTCGAGATCCAACGCGAGCATGCGAATGGGCATGAAATGGAAAGTAATTGAATCGATGAGAAAAGGCAAAAACGCAGTTGCATTGGCTCCGTCTAACCGGCATATCAAGTAAGCGTGCAATACGATTGTTGCACCTGCTGAAAGATAACCAACGGTTCCCAGCCAAACCTTCCTTGTAGCATACTCACCCGGTTCGCCTTCATTTCTTGAAAAGAAAGGTCGTTCTTCCATGAACGTTACTCACCTTGAGTGTGCTGCCTGTGGATTGACTCACGAGGCACAAGGATTGCTCAACCTTTGTCGAGAATGCGGAAAGCCATTGCTCGTTCGCTACGATCTGGCAAGGGTGCAAACATCTTTGACAAAGGAATCCCTGCACGGTCGAAGCGCGGATCTTTGGCGCTATCGAGAAATATTGCCGGTCGCGGATGACCGCAACATCGTGTCGCTGGGCGAGGGTTGGACTCCGTTGCTGGCTGCGAATCGATTGGGTAAACAGCTCGGTATTGACCAACTCTTCATCAAGGACGAATCGCAGAATCCGACGCAAAGCTTCAAGGCGCGAGGAATGTCGGCAGCCGTATCGATGGCCAAGGAGCTTGGAGTGACGAAGCTCGCCGTGCCATCAGCCGGAAACGCGGCCGGCGCGTTAGCGGCTTATGCGGCACAGGCAGCCATTGAGTGTTTTATCTTCATGCCGCGCGACACGCCGCGAGCAAACGTGATCGAGTGTCAACAGACAGGTGCCCATGTGACTTTGATGGATGGCTTGATCACCGATTGCGGCGCCGAGGTCGCGAGACGAAAAGAGACTGAAGGCTGGTTTGATGTGTCAACGCTGAAAGAGCCTTATCGCATCGAAGGCAAGAAGACGCTGGGCTACGAATTGGCAGAACAGTTGGATTGGACTCTGCCGGACGTGATCATCTATCCAACCGGCGGCGGCACTGGGTTAATCGGAATGTGGAAGGCCTTTGCCGAGATGGAACAGATGGGTTGGATCGATGCCAAGCGTCCAAGAATGGTGACTGTGCAGGCGGCCGGCTGTGCACCAATCGTGCGGGCGTTTGACGCAGGAAAACGTTTTGCCGATGAGTTCCCAAATGCCTCGACGGTGGCTTCCGGTCTGCGTGTGCCGAAGGCCATCGGCGATTTCCTAATCATTGACGCGTTGAGAGCATCAGGGGGCGCCGCGATAGCGGTCACGGATGACGAGTTGATTGCGGCGACTCGTGAAATAGGAGCGGCTGAAGGGGTGTTCTGTGCGCCGGAAGGCGCGGCGTGCCTGCCCGCCTTGAAGAAGTTGATGGTCCAGGGAAGCGTGACGTCATCCGACCGCGTGGTGCTTTTCAATACCGGGGCAGGTGTGAAGTATCTCGAAAGTTTTTCTTAATTCAGGGAAATAGAGGTTTATCGCAGTGAAGTATTTTTCTCTCTTGTTACTCAGTGTCATGACTGTGGTTCCTGGAATAGCACAGGCGCAAACACCGACACCGGCCCGGATGTGGATCAGCGACGCTGATCGTCCGCATATGGAATCGCTTCGTCGCAGCGGTCTGGATGCTCTGTACAATCTGGATTACGAAAAAGCGCGTCAGGACTTTGCCGAAATGGCGCGACTTTATCCGAACTATGCGGGTGGATCGATGTTTTTAGCGAGCCGGCTTTGCTTCAAGACGCTTTATGAATCTCGGCGACTCCAGGCCTCGCTCTACAGTTCAGATTCGTTCTACACGCGTGGTGATGACAAAGTCGATCCAAAGATCGTTGCAGAGTTCCGTCGTCTCACCAGGGAAGCCAAGCGCCTGGCGGACGCGCGACTGAAGACTAATCCGAAAGACGTCGAGGCGCTTGACTATCTCGCCGGCACGGCAGGATTGAAGGCTTCATTCGAAGAAGCGGTTGAGCGGCGACACTTTGCGGCGATCAAAGACGGCAGTGAAGCCGTGGATCGTCATCGCGAAGTTCTCAAGCTCGATCCCAATTACATCGACGCGGAAATTACGATTGGGCTCTATGACTACGTCGTAGGTTCATTGCCTCCGTTGCAGAAGATACTTGCGGGCATCACCGGTCACCGTGGGTCAAAGAAGCGCGGACTGGCGACGCTCGAGCGCGTGGCCAAGCTGGGCCGCTGGGCCAATGACGACGCCAAGTCCCTTCTGATTCTGTTGTACAAACGCGAACAGAGGTTTTCGGACGCGCTCGCGCTGGCGCGTGATCTGAGTGCCAGGTATCCGCGCAACTATCTCTTCCGCCTGGAAACGGCGGACGCATTGGTGTCGCAGGCAGCGTTGGAGCGCAAAGCAGGCCGACCTGCGGAAGCCGCCAAAGCTGAAGAAGAGGCATTTAAGAGTTTCGACGATCTGCTGCGCGATCGAACGGTACGCGAAACCGTTTCCAAGGCATTGGATTTGGTCCACTTCAAATATGGAGAGGTTCTGTTGTTGGCAGGTAACGCGGATCGAGCGGCAAGTGAGTTTTTGGCGGCGCTGAAAGCCGATAAGGCCGAACCGTCGTTGGTGACGATGTCACACCTGAACGCTGCTCGGGCATTCGATCTCGCCGGTAAGCGAAATGATGCGATGAATCATTACCGGCAGGTGCTTGCGCGGCCTGACATTTTCGATGCGCATGATGAGGCTAAGAAGGGAATGCGCGAGCCGTATAAGGCACAACTCGCAGTGGGAGGGGGTAGTTTTGAGTTTCGAGTTTCGAGTTTCGAGTTTCGAGTTTCGAGTTTCGAGTTTCAAGTTTCAAGTTTCAAGTTTCGAGTTCTTGGATAGGACTGGGAACTCTGAGATTGCAAGTTTGAGCTTGAACTTGGGCCGAGGGACTTAGAAACCACAAACCAAAAACCAGAGACTTGAAACTTGAAACTTGGAACTCGAAACTCGAAACTCGAAACTTGAAACTCGAAACTACGAAACTTGAAACCCGACCTGGAAACTAAAAGCTCCCTCCGTCCTCGCCGCCTGCTGCTCTGCCTTGACGGCGTGCCGCACGCAGTGATCCTGAAGGCAAAAGAACGCGGGCTGTTCGCTGGCTTTGGCTCGCCCACACGCCTGCTTTCGCCCTTTCCTACCATGACCAACATCGCCTTGCCGGCGATGCTTGGCGGAACTCCGCCGGCCGGTTACGAGAGCCTGTATTTCGACCGCAGCGCGCGAGAATTGCGCGGAGGCGTGAGCAAGTACATCGGACGACGCACGCCGAACAGTTTTCCTGCTTCGTACATGGAGTCGCTCGATTATCAGGAGCCGCTGGCTTTTGAGTTCCTGGTCTATGTGGCCCCGGAGAGAGTTTGGCGTGCAGACATGCGACGCTTCCGCGAACGCTTTCACGCCGCGCCACCAAGGCGTGATTACTTCGCTTTTCTGAAAGGCACCGACGGGTTACTGCACATTCGCGGCGAAGCAAAATTGGCAATCGCGCTCGAGTCACTCGATCGAATTCTGAATGAGATTCAAATCGTTTGCGGTCGGGAAACTGAAATCGTGCTCTTTTCGGATCATGGTATGAACCTGCAGAGAAATCTGAGGGTGAGCCTGAGAACCCATTTGACACGGCGCGGTTTCGCCTTCGCCGGTCGACTAACGGGCGCGACCCCAAAGAGCCTCACGGTACCGGCATTTGGTCTCTGCTCCTATGCGGCATTGTATTGCGGGGACATGGACTCCGTTCCTGACGTAGCCGCGGCGCTCGTCGAGCTTGAGGGGGTTGATTTTTCTCTCTATGCCGATGGTGCAAATGCTGTGATCTTGAAAGGCCCGAATGGAGCAGCACGAATTGAACGGCGTGAGATCGAGAAAGGCGCAGGCGCGAACGGCAGTAATCTGAATTCGAGCCCGCGCCGGGTCATTTCATTTCGTTATGTTCCGCGTGAGGGCGATCCATTGCAGTTGCGAACCATTCAAGCGCGACTAGCGATGGAAGGAAAGCTTGACGCGAACGGTTTTGCGGCTGACGAAGACTGGCGAGACATCACTGCCGATCACATTTATCCGGACTCGCTTTCAAATCTGTATGCGTCACTGCACACCCCACGCGTCAGGCACACTGCCGACGTGCTCGTGAGTTTTCAGGATGGTTATTACTACGGCTGGTCGCCATTCGCGCGAATGGTCCCACTCGCTGCCACTCATGGGAATGCGCTGCGCCCAAGCTCAAATGCTTTCCTCATGAGTACGCATCGGGACTTACCCGCCTATGTCCGCGCCGATGACGCTCAACCCTTGCTGCGCGCGTAGCCAGATTGCAGTGGCGTGCTCGTGGGCGCTCCTCGATGCGCCATGATCTCTCTGTGAAACGATGCGCGGCCGCCGCGGAGTGCCTCCCCTACAATCATCTTTGCTTGACGCCTCACCAGACTAACGCGTACAAACACCACGCATGCAGGAACCATTAACTATCGCGACGGCGAGCAAGCTAGCCGTTGAGACTATTAATCTCGTACGCCGCTTTGGCGATTTTGTAGCTGTCGATAACGTCAATCTCAACGTTACGCGGGGCAGCTTTTTTGGCTTCCTCGGTCCGAATGGCGCGGGAAAATCGACGACGATAAAAATGCTTACCGGACTGCTCGCCCCAACCAGCGGCGCTATTCATGTCCTGGGGCGTAACATCGAAACCGATCCGCTGGAAACGCGAAGGCGAATCGGCGTGGTGCCGGAAGACCTCAACCTGTTTGAGCGCTTAACGGGGGCCGAGATGCTTTCCTTTACCGGTCGCATGTATGGCTTGCAAAAGCAGGAGATTGCGGAACGCGCGCCCGAGTTGCTTGAATTGATGGATCTCCAAAACGAACCGAGGAAATTGATCGTCGAATATTCGCACGGCATGAAGAAGAAGCTTTCGCTTGCGTGCTCCCTGATTCACCGGCCCGAGATTCTGTTTCTCGACGAACCTTTTGAAGGAGTCGATGCGATTGCATCGCGCACGCTCAAAGATTTGCTCTCGCGTTTGACCGAACGAGGGTTGACTGTCTTTCTCACTTCTCACGTACTGGAGATTGTCGAACGACTTTGCAGCGACATCGCCATCATTGCGCAAGGGAAACTGCTGGCTTCGGGATCGCTGGATGAGCTGCGGAAGGGAATACCAGTCGCAGACGACGGCCGTGAAGTTGGGCCGATCTCGCTGGAAGAATATTTCATTCACGTCGTCGGTGGCACGAAGGCCGATAGTGACAAAGAGGTGCTGCAGTGGCTGGGGTAGAGAAGATGTCAGACGCTAGATGTCAGATGTCAGATGTTGGTAAGAAGAACGCAGGAGTAGAAACTGCAACTCGAACCGGGAACTCAGTACTCAGAACTCAGTACTCAGAACTCAGTACTCAGAACTAAGTACTCAGAACTAAGTACTCAGCACAGTACCAGCACTTCTTTTCTCAATGACCGATGACATCCTCTCGACGATGCCGCATCGAACCGGCCACTTCCTTTTGGAATCCGGATTTCATGCAGACCTCTGGTTCAATCTCGACACGCTGTTTACTAAACCGCGAGAGATCGCGCCATTGATCAGCGAGCTTGCTCGTAGGCTTACAACATACAATCCGGATGTCGTGTGCGGACCGTTGTTAGGTGGCGCGTTTCTCGCGCAGGCTATCGCGATCGAACTCGGAATCGACTTCTATCACAGTGAACCGGGTCCATCTCGAACTTCGCCCGGCTTGTTCAGCGCAGCTTATCGCTTGCCGCCTGGACTCAAACTGCGAGCGAGCGGTAAAAGAGTGGCTCTGGTTGATGACGTGATCAGCGCTGGTTCGTCAGTCCGTGCCACCGCGGCCACTCTTGATGAAGCCGGCGCGTCGGTAGTGGTGGTCGGAGCCTTTGTTTTGTTGGGCAATAGAGCCGCTGATCACTTTCAGAGCCGGGAAACTCCGGTAGAAGCACTAGCCCAACGCGAATTCAGGGTTTGGGATCCGGCTGAGTGTCCGATGTGCCATGAGAATATGCCAGTTCAAAACGGGAACGCGATTGAGTGAGACTGGGCTTGCATGAGCAACCTTAAACGTGACCACAACTAACTTCGACGATTTCAAGGGCCTGTTCTTCGCCGATCAATCACTAGCGGAGTTAGCGAAGACGCTGCAGGGTTCAAAGTCCGAACCCTGGTCACTCTTTACTTCTGCCTTCGCTAGCTGGCAAGAGAACGATCTCGAGGAAACGAAAGAATCGCTTCGCAAGATCCTGGCGATTCCCGGTTCAGAGTCCCGAGTCCAATTGCTCACCTGGAGATCTTTGCGAGCACTGGGTGAGCGGCCTGCCGCGCAGGTTGCGAGTGAAGTCCAGGGCGTTATTTGTGAACTGCACAATGAGGCAGGTGTCGGGACCATCGCGGCCTACACAGATGGGAGCGCCCGGTATCTGGGAGGCAAAGGAAGGATCACTATCTGGGACGCATCGGACAGCGATGCTCACATCGAGTCTCTCATCAAGGGCATATTGAGATCGTCTGAGTTTCTCGTTCGCGATACGCGGCCACAAGAAACGCATCAGTCCCCGGAGCCGCCAATCAATCACTTCAGAGTGAGCGTTTTGACCTTTGGAGGCGTTCACGTGAAGGAGGTATTTGGGCCGGATATCAACGAGGATCATTCGCTGGCTCCTCTGCTGCTGGGCAGTGTGGACATCTTAGAGGCGTTGTCGGCAAAGTTATAGAATCCAGGCCGGGGGCGCCGTACGTTGTCACGGACTTCCATTGATCCAATGCTGTTTATGATGGCCAGCATCGGCGTGCTTCATGAGCACTATCGCCTTTGATGTATGATAAGGCCATGAAGCTGAACAAGTCTTTTTCGTTACTACTCCTCGTCATTCTCTCCGCAAGTTTTTCGTCTGCATTTGCTCAAAGAGAACTCGGAGTGCGCCCCACTGCTTCCGGTGGGCCCTTGATGCCGGAGCAAGCTGCTTATGACATTCAGTCGTACGATCTGGACCTGCACGTCGATCCGGTCGCGCAGACTATCAACGGAACCCTGACTGCCGAAGCGAAGATAGTCCACCCTATCTCCTGGTTCGTGCTTGATTTAGATACACCGTTGACTGTGCGCTCAGTGGCTCTGCTTTCAGGGAAGAGTGCAGAACAATCGCTGCAGTTTGAGCGCAAGGCAGACAAGTTGTGGATTGCCTTTCCAACCAAACAACAACCGGGCGAAGTGGTGCGCGTGAAGATTGGCTATGGGGGTAAACCGCGCGCTGCGCCACGCCCACCCTGGGTCGGTGGGTTCGTGTGGGCCAAAACTGCCGCCGGTGAACCATGGCTGGGCGTTGCTTGTCAGGTCGACGGAGCCGACCTCTGGTTCCCGGTGAAAGATCACCCGTCGGATGAGCCTGAAAGAGTCTCGCTGCACTTCACCGTGCCGCAGCCGTTAGTTGCAGCGTCGAACGGGCGTTTGCAGAGCGTGATTAAGAATCAAGATGGAACTCAGACTTTCAACTGGCTCGTCTCGAGCCCAATCAACAATTACAACATCACTCTCAACCTCGCGCCGTACAAGATAATCGAAGACACATTCAAGAGCGTCTCGGGTGACGTGGTCAAAATTATTTTCTGGGTGCTACCGGAGGACTTCGACAAGGGCCGGAAACTGATCGATGAAACCAGGAAGTACCTGCACTTTTTCGAAGAGTACCTTGGCCCCTACCCTTTTCGCGCGGAGAAACTTGGCATCGCCCAGACCAGCTATCTCGGAATGGAGAACCAAACCATCATCGCATACGGGAACCGCTTTCAGTTTGAGCCGGATGGTCTGGATTGGCTAATGCTCCATGAGCTCGGCCATGAGTGGTGGGGCAACCTTGTGACGGCGTCCGACTGGCGGGACTTCTGGATTCATGAAGGCTTCCAGTCGTTCATGGATACATTTTATTTGGAGAAGTTGCGCGGCAAGGACGCCTACTTCCAGGCGATGGCGAACCGGATGAGGAACCTGCGTAACATGCAGCCGGTGGCGC
The DNA here is from genome assembly GCA_041742785.1 of Pyrinomonadaceae bacterium. Lineage (GTDB taxonomy): Bacteria > Acidobacteriota > Blastocatellia > Pyrinomonadales > Pyrinomonadaceae > PSRF01. Next base: position 77,789 of record JBGTOA010000042.1, read on the forward strand.
CCCGCGAGCCCCGAACGACCGTCCAGATGTACATGACGGCGCCGGACTATCTCAACAGCGATGGGGACATTTACGGCAAAGGCGCAGTGGTCCTTCACACCTTGCGCTACGTGATGGGCGACAAAGCGTTCTTCACAGCGCTCAGGCGCATGGCCTATCCCGAACCGGGTTTGGAGAAAGTGACTGACGGAAGTCAGGTTCGCTTCGCCACGACCGACGACTTCCTTAAGATCTCGGAAGCGGCTTCGAATATGGAGCTCGACTGGTTCTTCGAGGTGTATCTACGGCAACCAAAACTGCCGAAGCTCATGAGCGAACAGAAGGGAAATCAACTGACGCTTCGTTGGGAGATACCGGGAGGTCTGGCTTTTCCGATGCCGGTTGAGGTGAAGATAGGAAACGCGTCGAGAAGGTTAGAAATGCCAGGCGGTAAGGGCACCGTGCAGGTTGAGCCGGGTCAGAATGTCGTCCTCGATCCGCAAGGTTGGATATTGAAACGCCAGTAAAGGTGACGAGCCGGTGATTACTGAAGTATTGAAACCGTAAGAGAATCTTGAGCTAACGATTCTCCCAAATGCTTCGGAAGACACGGCCGTCGATTCTGAAACTCACTTCATCACATTCACCGTCAGGCGGGAGGAATAGGAGCCCGTGCGGTAGATGCGCTGCGTCGCCTTTTGAAAATCTTCCTCAATCGCAGTATTGATATTCACGAACCGCTGCGGGTTTCGATCGACGAGTGGAAACCAGGAGCTTTGGATCTGCACCATGATCCGGTGCCCTCGCAGGAACGAGTGATTCACGTCAGGCAGCGTGAATTCGATTTTGGTTATTTTGTTAGGAACCAACGGCTCGGGTTTCTCAAAACTGTTGCGAAATCGCGCTCGCATGGGTTCGCCTCGAACCAGCATTTGGTAACCACCCATTTTCACATCGGCAGGGTTTGGATCGTTGTTCGGCGTGTCGTTTGGAAAGACATCGATTAACTTCACGATGTAATCCGCGTCTGTTCCACTCGTCCCAACATGTAAAGTTGCCGTGATTGGTCCAGCCAGTGTGACTGAATTCAGCAGTGGGTCTGTCTGGTAAACCAGCACGTCCGGACGTCGCGAAGCAAATCTCTGATCCTCAACCATGTACTCGCGGGTCATTCCGATCTCGATGCCGTTGAGAAAGGGCACGGGCTTTCGCGGATCACTGACGTACTCATCGAATCCTTCGCTTAAACCGCTCGCCGCCGATTGCCAACTCAGGCCACCATTTGCCTGCAGGAAAAGGCTCTTCTGACTCGCACTTATTGGCGGCCATTGATCGTAGGTTCGCCATTGGTTTGAACCCGTCTCGAAAATTATCGCCTCGGGCTGTTTCTGATTGCACTTATCCTTCAGCAAACAGTTGAAGAAGGGAAGCTCTATGTTCTGTTGATAGTGGAGAGAAGTCTTGGCGCCGAACCGGATATCACCCAGGAGGTCACCATCCGCTCGTGCCCATCCACCATGAAACCAGGGCCCCATGACCAGAGTGTTGTTGATTCCCGGATTCGATTTCTCAAGTGCCTGGTAAGTGTTGAGCGCCCCGTACAGGTTCTCAGCATCAAACCAACCGCCCACCGTCATGACTGCGTGCTTAACATTTTTGAGGTGAGGCCTTATGTTTCTTGATTGCCAGTACTCGTCGTAGTTCGGATGGGCCATCATTTCGTTCCAGAAAGCGACCTGCCCTTTAAGATATTGCTTGTCTGCGTTAGCCACGGGTCCCATGTTGAGGAAGAATGCATACCCATCGGGTGTTCCGTGGCTGAAGCGCGGCGCAAACTCGGTAGTCAAATTGACCCGAGGTTGTCCGAACGTCGCCAGAAAGTTAAAACCGTGCGGCAAGAACAGCGCGCCATTGTGATGAAAATCATCGCCGAGGAACCAGTCAGCTATCGGGGCTTGCGGCGACGAAGCCTTCAACGCGGGATGGGAGTCGATTATCCCCATCGACGTATAGAAACCCGGGTAGGAGATCCCCCACATCCCAACCCGGCCGTTGTTGTTGGGAACATTCCTGACCAGCCATTCGATGGTGTCGTAGGTGTCGCTGCTTTCATCGATGTCCTGTGCGGCGCGCTTCACCGGGTTATGTGGCCGCACGTTCACGAATTCGCCTTCGGACATGAATTTTCCACGCACGTCCTGGTAAACGAAGATGTACTTTTCCGTTTGAAACAGCGGCGACGGTCCCAGCGTCGTTTTATAGTCTGTCGGGCCATAGGGCGCCACGCTGTACGGTGTGCGATTGAGGAGGATGGGATACTGCCGGGTTTTGTCTTTAGGCGTGTAGATAGAGGTAAAAAGCTTCACGCCGTCGCGCATGGTGATCGTCTGCTCAAGCTTGTCATAGTCTACTTTTACTGACGCATCTTCCTGCGAGGAAAACGAGCGAGTGTTGGCCGCGATAAGAACGGCCAGGAAAAGCATTGGAAGTAGACTCAGGCGGCTGTATCGCTTCATTACTTCGCCTCGAAAAGGTCTTTATGCGCGGCTTTAGCGTGTTGGCTCATTGCCGCTTCCAGGAACTGTGGGGACAATCGGCGTCAGCCGACGCTGACAGATCACAGAGCAGATATTTCATTTAAGAGTCTGGGCATGAGTGTGAGCGGCGCAGACTGGATTTGAGTCGAACTGAATCGAACTCACTAGGGGACTTCGACGATCAACTCGCGACCGAAAGTAAAGTTCGGCCGCTTGCGGCCCTTCATATATTTCGCCGCGGTTTGCGAAAGCGCCGTAATCAGAATAGGCAGCGCAATCGTTGCGTCACAATTCACATAAGCCGTGTGAGCGCCGCGCGCCAACTTTCCGTAGACCAGACCTTCGTCGAGAGACACTGCGTTGGAACGCCCGCCGGGATGGGGTGCGTCGGTTGTGATCTGGATAGCGTATTTATGCCCCTGATGAGTGTCTTTGAGAATAAACGAGGACACCTCGGTTTGTTGAATGAAACTTTTCGGTGAGCCGCCGCCGAGGTTGATCACCCCGGTTAGCCGCGCGCGCGCCGTGATGTTCACCATGTCCAAAACATCCTGAACAATGTCGAACATAAAATTGTTCTTCTTCTCGAAACGCGAAGCGGCGATTCCCACTGCAATGCCGCTATCGGCGATCGCGGGACAGAAAATTGGTACCCGCGCCTTGTAAGCTGACGTCAGCACGCCATCTTCCGAAGCGATTTCCGCCAATTCCCGGCCGAGCAGATGCAGATATTCGCGAGTCGAGTATGGTCGCGACTGATCGAGCTGATTAGTAAAGCCGCCGACCCATTCGTTCGCTTCACGATACTCCTCGTCACTGGCCAGCAAATCCCACATACGACTGATCTGCGCGGAGTCCAACTCAGCATCAGTCATGCTGGGATGGGCCTGGAAATGATAACGACCGAGCGTCTCGTGCAGATCGTGAAAGAGTACCGAGCCCGAAAGTACCAGCACATCAACAAAGCGGTTCTTAATTACATAGGCCAATAGTCGTCTCATACCTGCAGGGATGAGCGCGCCCGCTCCCGCAACCATGATCGTCGTGTTGTCGCCGAGCATGTCAAGCCAGATGCGATGGGCCTCCGCCAATTGGCGGCCACCGAAACCTGCTCCTTCCATTTTTTCCAGGAGACCGGCCACGGAGCGATCACGGTCGACCTGGATAGGGCGAGTCGGCGTAGTTAAATATTTGGAAGCTTTAGGTTTTCGCTGAGTGACCATACAGGTGTTGAACCTCTCACAAAGTGGACTTCAGTATGATTGCTGTTGTTATGCCCACCCAAACGATTAGGCCTAACGCTCAAAAAACTAATAATCGGTTTTCCGTCGAGCTTTTGTCTTTGCACCGTCGACCGACAGATATGTATAGGCGTCGTACTTTGATTCGTAGAACTGAGCGAGCTCGGCTCCCTCGGCTTCGCTTAACTCATTGATCTTCACCCGCTGGTTAATCAAGCGTCGGAAACCGTCATGCAGGAGGCTGCGTTCGTAGCGGGCGCGTGCGGTTGCTTCACCGACGGTTGTTCCGCGAATCACTTTCTTGATTAAGAAGCCTTCGTCATCGATGTAAACATGGGCCTCGTGCGTGGCGCCAAAAAGATTGTGGTTGTTACCCATCACCTCCTGATAAGCGCCCACCAGCAAGAATGCGATGTAGTAGGTTTCACCCGGTGTCAGAGCGTGCAGCTCGAGTACCTGCTTCACGTCATGCAGGTCGACGAACTTGTCGACAATGCCGTCCGAGTCGCAGGTGATATCGCAAAGCGTGGTGTACTCGGTGGGCGTCTTGTTGAGATGGTGAATAGGGACAATAGGGAACAATTGGTCCAGTGCCCAGTGATCAGGGACCGACCGAAAGACAGAAAAGTTTGCCAGGTACTTTGCACAAAGCAGGCGCCGCAAATCATCGAACTCTTCAGAAACATACTTTGCCTGTTGCGCATACTTATCAGCGCGCTCGCAAACATCCCAGAAAAGAACCTCACCCTTCGCACGATCCTCCAAACTAATCAGGCCCAGATTGAAAAGTGTGAATAACTCTTCGCGGTGCTCCAGTGCGTCGTGGTAGTACTCGCGATAGTTCTTCACGGTGATTGACCCGCGCAGGTCGCTGAGCTCGACAACCACCTGCGGGTCGTCCTTGTCGAGTGCGATGGGAGTTATATCTTCGACGACGGTTTCGATCTCATCCTGAATATTTGTGACCAGCATGGCGTGATACGCGGCGAGAAACCTACCCGACTCCTGGATGATCGTTGGGTGCGGCACATTCTCGTCATCACAAACCTGCTTGATTGTGTAGATTACATCGTTGGCAAATTCCTGAGCCGTGTAGTTTGCCGAAGAATCGAAGGCGGTTTTGGACCCGTCATAGTCCACCGCCATACCGCCGCCGACGTCGAGCAAGTCAACGGGTACCTTCAGTTGGTAGACTTTTGCGTAGACTCGCGCGGCCTCTTTCATAGCATTCTTGATTCGCTTGATGTCGGTAAGCTGAGAGCCGATGTGGAAATGCAGCAGCTTTAACATGCTGGTCCGACCGGCCTTTTCGAGCCGTCGGATTACTTCCAGCATCTCGGTTGTCGTTAGACCAAACTTTGCGGCCTCTCCGCCTGACTTTTCCCAACGTCCCGAACCCTTGGAATAGAGCTTCACGCGCATTCCGAGGAGTGGCAAATGTCCCTCATGACGGTCGACAATGTTGAGCACGTGATCGAGCTCATTCAACTTTTCGATCACTATTACTACTCGCTTGCCCACGCGGGCGCCGGCAAAGGCGAGTTCGATAAACTCCTCGTCCTTGAACCCATTGAGAACCAGCAAACTCTCCGGAGTTTGTTCCAGGGCAAGGGCCGCATAAAGTTCGCCCTTTGAACCGGCTTCGAGCCCAAAGTCGTAGCGCGAGCCTTCGCGCAGATATTCTTCGACAACCGCCCGATGTTGATTCACCTTCATCGGGTACACGCACAAATGCGCGCCCTGATAATCAAATTCGCGGATTGATCTGCTGAATGCCCTTTGGAGCTTGCGGACCTGTGCGGCGACTAGCTGGGGGAATCTCAGAAGAACCGGGGCGCCAATGCCTCGTTTGGCGAGGTCATCAATTATTTCCTTTACATCGGCTGAACGGGGATCCCCCTCGGCGGGACGGACTACAAGATTTCCCTTGCGATTTACGTCAAAGTAACCAGCACCCCAATTCTCAATGCCATAAGTCTCGAGCGTCTGCTCAATTACCGTCGTCAATTAGCGATCTCCTGCCTGGCATGCGAAGAAACATGTTGCTCTCATTCCAACTAAAGCGTAGTTGTACAACATCCGATTTCGAGTGGAGATTTCGTGGGTTGGAACGCTTTGAGCGGGGAATGTAGCAGAATTCCAGAACACGGTCTATAACTTTTTTGTTTCAGAATGCTTGGTTGAACGACGTAAATGGCCCAATAGCAACACTTTATTGGGACCTTTGGTTAAGCGGTGTGATCCGCATTTTCGGATTGTAGTTTAAGCAGCAGATCAAACCCCTTGACATGTTCTGCTTCATCCCTATAATGCAAGTTTTTTTGCGCGTCGCTCTATGACGTTCGCCGGCCCCAGCTACTTTCAGTTCACCTCGATTCGCACCAGCACCACTCCGGGGCGAAAAGCACCCCTAACACTCCCAATTTCCTTTAGGAGAAATCATGAACCCTAAGACTGTCTTGAAATATGCTTCCGATCAGGGCGCCAAATTCGTCTCGGTGCGATTCACTGATCTGCCTGGCTCCTGGCAACATCTGACCTTCCCCATCGGACAACTTGGCGAAGACACATTCGAGGGTGGCTTCGGTTTTGACGCTTCGTCCATTCGCGGTTGGGCTGCGATCCATGAATCGGACATGCTGCTCGTGCCCGACGCTTCCCGTTTCTGGATGGATCCCTTTTACGATCATCCGACGCTTTGCCTCTTCGGCAACGCGGTCGACCCGATAACCAAGGAAGGCTACGCATTCGACCCGCGCTCAGTTGCCTTGCGTGCTGAGAACTACTTGAAGTTCACCGCCCTTGCGGACACTGCGTTCTTTGGACCCGAAGCCGAATTCTTTGTCTTCGATTCAGTTAAGTTTCATAACGACCAGCACTCGGCGGGCTACACCATCGACTCTGACGAAGCGCATTGGAACAGCGGCCGCGACGCCAATGAGTTCCAGGGCACGAATCTCGGCTACCGTATTCGAGCAAAGGAAGGCTATGTGCCGGTGGCGCCAACCGATACGCTCGGCGATCTGCGATCTGAGATTTCATTGACCCTGGCGAAGTGCGGGATAGAAGTCGAGTGTCATCACCACGAAGTCGCCACGGCCGGTCAGTGCGAGATCGACTTCCGCTTTGCGACCATGCTGGGGACTGCCGACAACCTTCAGATATTCAAGTACGTAGTTCGCAATACCGCGTATTCATACGGCAAGGCGGCGACCTTTATGCCCAAGCCGCTCTTTGGCGACAATGGGTCAGGTATGCACTGTCACCAATCTCTGTGGAAAGGAGAGAGGCCTCTCTTTGCGGGTGATGGTTACGCTGGACTTTCGGAGATGGCCCTGTTTTATATTGGCGGTCTGCTCAAACACGCGGCCGCGATCGTCGCATTCGCGGCGCCGACAACCAACAGTTATAAGCGCCTGGTTCCCGGCTTTGAAGCGCCCGTGAATCTGGCCTACTCGGCTCGCAATCGCTCGGCTGCGATTCGCATTCCGATGTTCTCGACGAGTCCAAAATTAAAACGATTGGAATTTCGTCCGCCCGATCCGGCGTGCAACCCCTATCTCGCGTTTTCAGCTATGTTGCTGGCTGGGCTCGACGGCATCCAGAATCGCATCGATCCTGGTGAGCCGCTCGAGAAGGACATTTACGATCTGTCACCTGAAGAGTTGAAAGACGTGCCGACGCTTCCGGGTTCGCTCGATGAATCTCTCAAGGCATTAGAAGCCGACCACGACTTCCTCCTGAAGGGCGACGTGTTCAGTCAACGATTGATTGAACGCTGGATCACCTACAAGCGGGAAAAAGAGATCACGCCCATGCGTATGCGTCCCCATCCGTTGGAGTTTGGGCTGTATTTCGACATCTGAACTTTTCGAGTGCCTGGGTTCCTGTGCAGTTCTTAGGGGCGGGGACTCCGTGGCAGCCCAGCTTGTTAAGCCCTTGCAACCTTAATCCGGCCCAGGAGCCGCGAGTGGCCCCGCATGTTTTTGCTGCGTAGGCCCTAGCTCATTCGGAGCAAACCACGTCCGGCGCAAAGTTGAGCGAGACTGGCTCCCGCCACGACACTTCGTGGGCTTCCGCTTTTTGTTTCCTGGTGGCTACTCCGCCTTTCACCGCGTAAGATAAACCCGTGCCGATGCTGGACGAGCGAGTGCTTTCCTTGATTCGCGATCTGCCTGATGAGAAAGCTCCACAGGCCTTTCTCGAGCGCATTGCCGTCGAACACCCTCGTGCGCATCAACTGTTAATCCGAGAGCGTGGACTGCTGTCCGATGCCCTGACGCTTGCCGCCTGGAGTCCGCTGCTCGCCACCACTCTCGAACAGAATCCCGAGTACATTTCCTGGCTTCTACGCGAGCGCACCAGCGCCCGTGTTCGTACGCGTGATGAACTGAAGGAGTCCCTCGCCCGGTTTGCGCTTACGCACTCCTCGCTCACGCCGCAAGCCGTGTTGGCGCGCTTTCGTCGCCGCGAGCTGTTGCGTACTTACCTCCACGACATTCGCGGCACTCACACTTTGGTTGAGACTACCGAAGAACTCTCGAATGTTGCCGATGCTGTGCTGGAGTATGCGTTGAATCTCGCGCGCCAGGATCTCGACAACAAATTTGGGCTTCCGAGGAGCACGGACAAGCGTGGGCGCGTGGCTACCGCGGAGTTCACAATAGTCGCCCTGGGAAAGCTTGGTTCTTATGAATTGAACTACGCGTCGGACATTGACCTGATGTTCGTCTATTCAGAGGAAGGAACGACGTCCGGTCAGGGAGAGCGGGGCGAAGTAACCAACCGCGAATATTTCGTCAAGCTGGCTGAGACGGTCGCCCGCCTTGTTGGACAACCGGGTGGTGAAGGCGCGGCATATCGGGTCGATTTGCGCTTGCGGCCCCACGGCCGCGACGGCGCGCTCGCGAGTTCGCTGGAAGAGGCTTTGCGTTATTACCGTTCCAAAGCCCACGCTTGGGAACTACAAGCGATGATTCGGGCCCGTTCCGCAGCCGGCTCAGCACAGCTCTTTCAGCAATTCGCCGCTGGAGTACGAGACAAAGTCTTTCGTCGCGACGCTTCAGTCGGCGACGCCCTCGAAAGTGTGAGACTGGCAAAGCAAAAGATCGATCGCCATCGAGAGAGAGACACCGGGGGCTTTAACGTGAAGCTGAATCGCGGTGGGATCCGGGACATCGAATTTATTGCCCAGGCGCTACAGTTGGCGCACGGAGGTCGTGACGAGTGGCTAAAAGCTCCTCATACGTTGATCAGTCTGGGACGTCTCGCCGATCGCAACCTTGTTTTTGAAAACGAACGCACGCAATTGTCGGACTCGTACGTTTTCCTGAGACGTCTCGAACATCGGCTCCAGATGGAGCAAGGGCTGCAAACGCACGTGGTTCCGTTACCGGCAGATCATCGCGCGCTGGTCGCACGACGAATGAATTTCACCGGCCCAAACGCGCTGGCGGATTTTGATGCGGCGCTGGAGACGCATACAGGCGATGTGCGCTCAGTTTTCAATCGAGTCTTTAGAGAGGTTGAGCCCGGAACCAAAGACGACATCGAAATTCAGTCAGGAACACTCAGCCGGTCTCTCAGTCCAGCAAGGGCCTTGGCATTGGCCGCCGCCAACGATTTATTGCCGCATCTTGTGCTATCAGATCCACGCCGGACCGTCGAGTCAGTTGCCGAATTACTTCTCGAAAGGGCAGACGAATCAATCAATTCCGCGCGCGCTCTCTCATCCGTAGCACGTATTGCTGCCTCACTGGACAAGCTCAGCGATCCGATCGAGGTAAGTGAAAAAAGCCTTAACGCAATGATTAGCTTAGGGGGCGCATCCGAATTTTTTAGTGAGATCCTGGCGAGTAACCCCACGCTTGTCACTTCACTGGCAGCACATCCGACAAGTCAGGTGCGGCGGGACTTTCGGTCGACATTGCGGATTGCCGTTGATCCCGAGAAGAGTTTCGCCGCTGAGCTTTCGGCATTTCGGAAGCAGTGGGCGCGCCTGTTACTCGAGATCGGAGTCAAAGACGCAGCCGGCGAGATTTCGGATTACGAGTCCAACCGTTTGCAGACGGACCTGGCAACCGCGAGTTTGAACGTCGCTTACTTGATTGCGCGTCGCGAAATGATTCGCAGGTTTGGCCCACTCGCCGGCGGGCCGCACATCGCTGTGCTCGGTCTCGGGAGGCTGGGTACTGGCGGCGTCGATTATGGATCTGATCTCGATCTTATCGTTGTCTACGATTCGCTGGTTCCTACTCCACTCGCGTCGCTGAGCAAGGAGGAAGCATATTCCCGGCTGGCTGAGCTGATGTTTGCTTCACTCACGAGCATAACCAGAGAGGGTTATATGTATCGCGTCGATCTTCGCTTGCGCCCGAACGGGCAAAGTGGGCCACTGGTGACGAGTTCAGAGGGTTTCATCGAGTATGCAAAAAAAGGAACCGCCGTTTGGGAGTGGCTTGCATACGTTAAGTTGCGAGCCGTGGCGGGCGATCTGGAGTTGGGGAAGATGGTCGAGACTCATGCACGTCATGCCATCCACGAGAAGGCTCGCCGGTCTTCCGTCGATGAGTTGCGCGCAGAAACGCGGCGCGTTCGTGACCGCCTGGAGTTGGAAAAGGGACAACGCGTGAGACAGGGCGAGTTGGATATCAAGTACGCCGCCGGAGGGATGTTGGACGTCTATTTCGCGGCTCGCTATCTCCAACTTCGTGATGATGTGTCTGATGAAGGCGAAGAGCGTTCGACCCAGGCAACGCTGGAAAAACTTGCCGCTATGGAATCGCTTGGGCCGGAAGATTATTCGGCGCTGGCGGATGGTTATGCTCTGCTTCGTGCGGTCGACCACCAGTTACGTTTACTTGTGGGAAAGTCAGGCAAAGTGCCGGCGAGTGATCATGCCGTAGTTCGCGACATCGCAAGGAAGCTGCGCTTCACATCAGCCGTGGAGCTACACAAGAGCCTGACTGCGCGCATGCGCGAAATCCGCGAAGCGTACGATCAGATTATCGGCTAAGTTAAGAGCTTTAAGCCGTGGCCGTGCTGCCGGTTGACTCAAACCAGCAACGAGGGCACCAGCGGTGATTGGCCAGGCGTTCCTTCACGGTAAATTCTGCTGATGCCGGCAAACGTTTGACGACTTCGCGCTCGTCGTCGGTCAATTCACTCCAACTCTTCAGATGGCCTTCATAACAACGGGGACACCGATCCTTGGTAATCACAATTCTCGTCCTTTCCTAATTTGCTCAAATACGCCCAAGGGCGTTCGTGAAGACTGCTTTTCTTATCCACGGGCTTACTTTTACGCGAAAAAATTGTTTTGTTTACTCAACCTCTCTCCTCGTGTAATTTATCTGTGGTTGGGAAGCTCGGCAACTGCAAGCGCGGGGCCGGCATCCAGTTATCGTCGAAGGAAGAATGAATGTTTCGAATAAAAGCTTCTTACTCTGAACAACTCGAACTCGGGATCAGCATCGAACGCGCGCGCGAGTTCTTTGGCGAGCTGCGCAACTTCGTAGACTTGATGCCCGGCATCGAAGGCATACGCAAGGAAGCCGGTGGCATTATGCGTTGGATCGTGCGCGCGGAAGTGCCGGTGATTGGACCCGTGCATGCCAACTTTACAGTCGAGAAAACTGACGATAGTCCGGATCGATTGGAATGGTCTCCCGCGCGGAGCGAGATGAAGAACTATCTTCGCTACGCAGCCTCGTTCGAAGAACGCGGCCACAAAGTTTTGATTCGAATTGCGCAGCACGTGGAATTGCGCCGACCACACGCCAGGGACCTGCATCGCTTTGCCGCGTTGGTTGGGGAAAGTGCCATCAGTGCCGAAATGCAGAAACGCGTTCGCGAAATGATCGTCGTGTTTTTGGAGCGCGCGAGATTAAAGTTGGAAGGCGAGTCTTTGGTCGAGCAGGAAGCCAAAGCCGTTTGATTCTTAGCCGAGGATTCACGCAAGCAAAGCCACGGATTAGGTAAATCCAAGTCCAGGGTTTCCGTCAAAGAGATTTTGGACTTATGACTTACCCGCTCCGCGGCTATTTTCTTCCCCGCCCGTAGCTAATCATATTCGCAAACATCCGATACCCACCCGGAACACCGGCGCGCAACTGCCGGTACCAAACCATGCTGGTGTAGATGTAACTCCCCTGTCCGTATTTCGCGACAAGTAGCCCTCCAGTCAGCGCCTTCTCGCCGGGATCGGCACTCGAAAACAATGCTTCGTATTGCTCGTCCCACTCCTTTGGATAGTAAAGTCCGCGCTCTTGAATCCAGTTGTTGAAATCTGCCTCGGTGATCCGGTTCGGAAAGTTCAGCAATCGATGGCGAGGCAGCAGGAATTTGACCGGCGCGTTCTCGACGGTGACTCGCTCGCCGCCGAGCAGGAGTCTGTACGGAGCAAGCTGTGGCCGGTTCTTGCGCTCGTTTGGATTCCACTCATTGTCCTTGTGATAGAAGACCAGCAGGTTTCCACCATCCTGCACGTACTGCAACAGTCGAGCGTTCGCCGCAATCAGTTCGGGATGCGCCTCATAACCGCGATTGTCGATGATGATAGTGTCGTAGGCTTTCAGATCTCCGCCGGCAATCTCGTTGACAGTGAGCGCTTTCGAGGCTACACCTAACGCCGCCAGCGAAGTCTCAAGGGTCATATCGAAACTCGGAATATAGCCGACGCGCAGGGAGCGGGTGACCAGCGCGTTGGTAAAGATCACTGGTACTTCGCGTTCGATCACGGCGTCGCTGCTTGCGATCGATTCCACCGAGAACTTAAGTGCTCCGTTCCCCCCTTTGGTTAGTGCAGTTTCATTCCGTGTCTCATTTGGTTTCAGTTCAATTGGCGGACTAACCCATGTCTCGCGGCCGATACTGGTCTTGAGGTGACCACGAAACCGCGTCGGCAGATGGTTCTCGAGCAGTAAGTTGAACGCCTTGCAACGTCCGGACGTGGCGGGCGTGCGAACGCACGGATCCGGGGCGATGCTCTTAATCTCGACTGCCGGCACAACGTCGAGAGTTACTGATGGTTGAGCAAAAAACTTCGCGCCTTCAACTTCGAGTTCCGCAGTCACTTTGAACGCCTGACCAAAGAGCCTCCCGTCATAGAGGTGTGCTTCCGCTGGTACCGTCAACGCCGTGGTTGCCGGCGCCTGATACTGGATCGTCACGGTCGTCTCGGTACCCGGCAACAGTAGGTCTGCAGTATCGACGAGTTTTTTCTCGGCTCCTCCGTCCAGAGTAACGCCAAGCACCTTGATACCTCGGTCGCCGGCGTTGTCCAGCCCGATAGTAAAGTCGGTGCTTGTTCCCGGCACCACGATCTGTCGACCCGGAGTAACCACGATTGAGACTCCTGATGCCAATTCGAGCGCCTTGCTGGCACGCTGCTCAAGCAACCGCAGACGATATGCATCTTCGACCACGGGAGAGCTGGATTGGGCCAGTCGCCAGTCGATAAGTGTCTCGAGCAGTTTGCCCGGTTGATCGAGAAAGTCGGTTAGCGGTCGACCCTCGACGGTCGGGGCCAGGCGCGAATTCAGCGACGGCGGCGTCTGAAGTCCGGCCACCGGCGTAGTAGCGCCCGCCGGAAGGGCTGGCGTGTTAGCCGCTTCCTTTGCGAGTTGATAGCGGATCAGGTTCAGTTTTCCGGTCTGGTTATTCTGGGCGCGCAACCAATCGCGTACCGATTTTGGCCAGGGTCCTTGTGATGCGTGCTGTTGCAAACCCGCAAGAGCTTGTTCTCCAAAAGAGGTACCTCGTAATGGATCAAGCTCATTTGGATCGACAGTGACGACGTTCGCACCGGTGGATGCAACCATGGTAGAAGCGCCGGCACCCCGTCTTGCCCGGACGAAAAGGCGCTTGGGCTGCCAGGTGCTGACACTGCTCAGTTGCTCGGGAAACCGGCTGGGGTCTGCGGCGGAGTCAAATGCTTCTACTATCAGCCGCCCGGTGGCTTGATGATGGCCATGGCCGCCGGACGTGTCGTGGTTGGTGATGATCACGTCAGGTCGCAGCTCTCGAATTTTGAAGACCATGCGCCTTAATGCGTCGTCATGGTCCCACTCACGAAAGGCTTCGTCGGCAGACTTTGAAAAACCAAAGTCCTTCAAGCCGAGGTAATGCGCCTCCGAACCCTGGATTCGCGCAGCGTTGATTGTCTCGCGCGCGCGGATCGCGCCGAGTTCTTCATACAGCTCAGGGCCTACTACGTTCTGTCCACCTTCACCGTAAGTTGTAAACAGACTAACGGTATGAACTCCATATTTTCGGCGCAGTATCGTCAGCGTCATACCGTCCTCGTCGTCCGGATGAGCGGCCACACACACCACTGTCCAGGGATTGGTGAGATCAAGGAGCGCCTGATGAAGCTCAGTCTTATCGATCGTCCGCGGAGACGAAGGCGTCTGGTGAGCGTTCGAAATCGGTAGCGGGAAGGTCGATAACGAGAGCAGCAGGCTCGCCAGAACGACGAAGGTTAAGCTTCCGCGCGCCATGACTTGCGCGGCATGACCAGTACTCAGTCTTCTTTTTAGCTTCACAGGTATCCCTCTAGAACTTTGTCGAACGTTCCAGCTTTCCCGCCAACATCATACTCAGCGCTATCACGAGGATGAGAATCACTCCATAGGCGGCTGCGGAACCGAGATTGAACTCGCGTAGCTCTGATGCAATCGCAATCGAAACCGGTCGATTTCTGGGCACAAAGACCAGCACTGACGCCACATACTCGCCCAACGCGATTACAAACGCCAGCAGGGTCCCGGCCACAGCCCCTGGCCAAACCAAGGGCAGAGTAACGCGAGTGAACCGTCGCCACCATCTGGCTCCTAACGTCGCCGCGGCGCGTTCGAGTGCCGGATCGAGTTGTTCCATGTTCGACTGAACAGCGCGCACGACGAGCGGCATGAAACGCAGAAAATAAACCACCGGCAATATCCAAAACGTCCCGACGAGAATAAAGCCGCCGAGCAGAGCGCTTGGCTGACCGTAGGCTTCGGCAATCGACACGGCGACTACGGTTCCGGGCAGCGCCCAGGGAACCAGTACCAGCAGCGAAATCGTGCGCCGCCATACCCGGCGCATGTTGCTGGTTACCAGCGTGGCGACACATAGACTCCACACGAGCGCGGCCACCGCGGCGATTCCAGACATTGAGAGGCTGTTGAGAAAGACCTCGTTCGCACTCGGCTCCAAAAGTATTCGGCGATAGTTGCCGATCGTGTAGTCGGGTGGAAGGGTTTGCGTGGTCCATACTCCGTCTCGCGCAAAGCTAACGAGAATCAGCGTGGCGATTGGTAGAAAAAGGACAACGGAAAAAATAACTGCGCAAGTTATCGCCACCACGCGAGCGCGGCCGCGGGTAATTGCCTTCCGAGTTCGCGGCGCACCTTTCATCGCGGCGGCAGCGAAATTTCGCGTGCCCTCGTACCGTTGAAAGAAGACCAGCGCGCTTAACGAAATGACCGCCAGGATCACGGTTTCCGTGATTGCCATTGTGTTATCACCGCGCTGGCGAGCGGTGAAAATCTCGAGAGTCAGCATGCGCACATTCCCGCCGAAAAACAGCGGCGCGCTAAACGAAGCCATCGAGGTCATAAACGTGAGCAGCCCCGCAGCCAGCAGCGAGGGCGTTAGTTGCGGCAAGAGAATGCGCGTCAGTACGTAGAACTTTCCGGCGCCCAATACTCGTCCGGCCTCCGACAATGCCGCGTCCACGCGACGTAGCCCGGCGCCGGCAAGCACGTAGAAGAACGGATACATCGTGTAGGTGTGAAACAAGAGGAGCGCTGTCCATCCGCGCAATGTCCACGGCGCTGTTTCGAGATTGAAAGTATGCTGCACCACTCGTGCGAGCATGCCGGATTCGCCGCAGAGCAGGATGAAAGCTACGGTGCCGACGAGTGGCGGCAGCACGAGCGGCATCGCAGCCAATGCAGCGAAAAGTCGCTGGCCGGGGAAGGCGTAACGTTCGAACAGAAAGGCCAGCGGCACACCGACAAACGCGCAGAGTAGAACGGTCAGGATTGAAATCGCGACGCTTGTATAGATCGCCTCGAGCACCACCGCCTGAGAAAGGATCGAACCGTAGTTTGCAAGCGACCAGCGGCCGCCGTGTTCGAGCGATGTGCGGACGATGTGAAGATTCGGATAGATGACGCCGTAAAGAAGAACAAGCGCAGTGATGATGAGGAGGACGACATGCTGTGAGCGCAGACGTCCCGCCTGCACTGAACGCAAAGCGCGAACCGGATCGCGCCAGAAGTTGTTTCGATTGGCCTTACCGCCTGCGAGATTCGACACTTGCTATAGATCCCTGAGCAAGGAAATATGCTCCACAGGCAAGGCGACCACACACGAATCACCGACCGCAATGCCATTCGGCTGAAGGACAAGTGCCTCGAGGCCCAACCCATCCGCATCCAGCTTTATCGTCGATGTCGCGCCGGCAAAGTTCACCTCGCGCACAGTTGCCGTCAACTCATTCACACCCTCGTTATTGTTATCCACCATCGCAAGATGTTCAGGACGAATGGCGAGATAACATGGCTGATTAAGCGGCGGTAGCTCGTTGGTGTTTACCTGGACTCGTAAAGCGTGGCCGCCGTCCAGTGTTTTAAAGTCAGCAGGCGATGAGTCCTTTGAACTCAACCTCATAACGCGTATCAGGTTGTTGCGTCCGAGGAAGCGCGCAACCGAAATCTCCACCGGTCGCTCATACAGCTCGCGAGGCTCGCCCGTCTGCAGCAATCGCCCACCAACCATAACAGCGATGCGATCGCAAAGCGCAAACGCTTCTTCCTGATCATGGGTAACGTAGACTGCGGTCAGGCCGAGCCGGTTCACGAGTTCCCGCAACTCACCACGCGTCTCTTCCCGCAGCGCTACGTCGAGATTCGAAAGCGGTTCATCAAAAAGCAGCAAAGCCGGTTCTATCGCAATCGCCCTGGCGATCGCCACGCGTTGTTGCTGGCCCCCGGAGAGTTCATCAATCCGGCGCTTGCCGTAGCCGGGAAGTTGTATCAATTCCAGAGCTGACGACACCCGTTCCGCAATCTCGGATTTTGTTTTGTGACGGGCGCGTAGTCCAAAGGCCACGTTCTCAAAAACATTGAGGTGTGGAAACAGCGCGTAGTTCTGAAATACCATGCCAAAACCGCGACGCTCAGGCGAGACGCGGGTGATGTCACGGCCGTCAAACTCCACTGAGCCGGCGTCAGGCTCTTCCAGCCCGGCAATCATTCTGAGGGTAGTGGTCTTGCCGCAACCGGAGGGACCAAGCAGGCCAAAAAACTCACCGCGCTCAACAGCGAGCGTCACTTCCTTGACGGCTGGTGTTGCGCCGAAGGATTTGGTGAGTTGTTTTAATGAGAGCAGTGGCATTCTTTTCACTACCTGCTTCGTCCGCGGATCTCGGTGTCCCAGTAACGGATCCAATTGCTACCTTCTTTGCGCAGTAGTTCCCAATCCAGGGGCAGGCGTGTAAACGGTTCATTCATCCAGCCGGGTAACTGCGCGCGGTCCACGTCGTGGCGTACGGGAATGCGAAAGTACGACTGTGCCGCATGAATAAGACTCTCTGGAGTCGTAACAAATTCATAGAAACGTCGTGCCTCTTCCTCATTTGGTGCTCCACGCAAAATCGCAATGCCGTCGGTCACCACCGGCGTGCCGCTCGTGGGAATCAGGTAGTCGACTGGAAAGTTCTTCTTCTCTTTGTAGAGACGCACGTCCGGCATGTCCCACATGCTGATAAGCCCTTCCCGACGGGCCAGCTTTTGCATCAGCAAGGTGCCATCGGCCGTGTACTCATGCACGTTCGCGTCAAGACGCCGAAGCCAATCGAAACCCTGTTGCGGCGATCCGGTGTCTTTATGAAACCGCCAGATTATGCTGCCGAAGATCACCTGCATCGTGTCCGAAGGATTTGGATTTCTAATCAAAACCTTATCGCGCCATTTGGGATCGAGCACGTCGTCCCAGTCGTGCGGCGCGTCCTCCGGTCTCACTACCTCGCTGTTGTAAACGATCACTTCCGGAGTTTCGTAGGTTCCGTACCAGCGGTCCTGAGGGTCCTTGCTCGCGGGACCAACCTTGTCGGACCAACTTGGACGATATGGCGCCAGCAGGTTCTCTTCAGCCGCGGTTTGAAAGGTGGTGTGCGCAGCTCCCCACCAGAGATCGGCCTGGGGGCGGTTGCGTTCCGCGCGGATTCGTTCGAGCACCTGACGCGAACCCATGTCGAGAAACTGCACCTCGACCTCCCCGTGGTATTGCTTGTAACGCGCAATAAAGTCCCGCAGCAGGTCCTGACCGTGTGGCGTATAGATTAGGAGCCGGCGGGCGGGTTGGCTGGGCGATTTATTACAGGAAATCAGAAGGCCGGAGAGGCAAAGCAGAACCAGAGCAACGAAACGGATTTTCAGGACCATCTGGGATTAGACTGTTCAGCAATGTTTCGTGAAATCGCCGCCATGCTAGCACACAACTATTTATGACAATATGTCATCAGTTGTAGGGCAGACATTCTTGTCTGTCACCGTTACCAGCGGGGAACGGTTCTGACGAGTAGGGAGCGCAGGAGCTAACAACAGATGACTGCTACGGTAAAACGACGAATCTTTCGCGCCGGCGGGTGGGGCATTGCGAAACGAATTATTAAACCGATTCCATTTATCGGTTCGCTGTTTGCTCTGGGCCTCGCCGGCTATGAGATCAAAAGGAAGGGACTGATACCTGGCGTCGTGCACGTTGGCTTGGATGTGACGCCGGTGTTGGGTACGGCCAAGAACGTCTGCGAAATCTTCACCGGTGATTGGATCCCGGATAAGGCTGATCGACGGGCGAACGGAACCAAACAACTGCCGCCAGCTAACCCTGGGAAAATCCCTGACTGAAAACCAAAATACGACGGTGATGATTTAGGGGCGGCAACTTGTGGCCGCCCTATTTTCCTGTGTGCCGAGCATGTTCGACAGCTTGGAGGTGAAAGTCCTCTATCCAACCTGATGGAGGTGAAGGATTAGCGAAGCGCAAGGGCGTCGTCGCGAGGCGGGGTCTGAAGGAAGCGTGGAGCAAAGGCGCGAGCCGATGAACAAAAACCGGATAGGAGGCATACGGCGTCGGGCGAGTTGGCAAGGGACAACGAAGCCCATATCCATCAAGGGCGCTGGTTGTAAATCCGGCGGCGGTGCGCTGAAGGCGGTCGAGTTTACCTCGGGAGATCTGCTACTGGTCGCGGAGTCGCGACTGCAGGAGGAGTGATCCAACTTGAACGAAGTAGCAGAAGTCAGCAGAGGGCATAGTAGTCACGCGCAAGGTGATGAAGGCCCGAACGGTCCGAGTCAAGCGCAATAAAGGTAGTGCTGGCGTAGACGGGATGACCGTCGAGCAGTTGCCAGCGTACTTGAAGCAACACTGGCCAGCCATCCGCGAACAACTGCTGCGAGGTACTTACAAACCGCAACCGGTGAAGCGAGTAGAAATACCGAAGCCGGACGGCGGGGTGCGTAAGCTTGGCATCCCGACGGTGCTGGACCCGTACGCACGGTGGTGTGACAGGGAAAGCTGGCGACAGCCTACCTATGTCGATTTATAGGAGCACCAGCTTCCAGGGGACGACCGGTTTTCTCGAGGAACTCAATGCGCTTGTTCGTGGGGCGGCCAAGAAGCGCCTACCCTGCATCGTTAGCGAGGCTTCGCGGTGATGGGGGGACATTCGGTGAATGGCCGAGCTTGCTCGTACGCGTGTGAAAGTCTGAGCAGAATAGGTTCTGACCAGTAAGGACCGAGCAGTTGAAAGCCAATCGGCAGGCGTTCACTTGATAGCCCGCACGGGACATTGATACCAGGCACGCCAGCCAGATTCGCCGTCACCGTGTAGATGTCGTTCAGGTACATTGCCAAGGGGTCGTCTACTTTCTCGCCAATCAAAAACGCCGTCGTCGGCGCGGTCGGAGTAATGATTGCATCGCAGCTTTCAAACGCGCTGCGAAAGTCGTTCTTAATCAGGGCGCGCACCTGCTGGGCCTTGTGATAATACGCATCGTAGTAACCAGCCGAGAGTACGTAGGTCCCAAGCATGATGCGGCGTTTCACTTCCGGTCCGAACCCTTGATCGCGTGTCCGTTGATACATCTGACGCAACTCGGGCGCGTCTTCCGCCCGAAACCCATAGCGCACGCCGTCGAACCGCGCAAGGTTCGAAGAGGCTTCGGCGGTGGCGATGATGTAGTAAACCGCGATTGCATACCTTGCGTGAGGTAACTCAACCTCCACGATCTCCGCTCCGAGTTCACGGTAAGTCTCAACCGCATTCTGTACAGCCTCACGCACTTCAGCGTCGAGCCCTTCGCCAAACAATGCGCGCGGAACTCCGATGCGCGCTCCTTTGATTGTTGCTCCGAGTTCTGACACGTAATCCGGTACAGGAACATCCGCCGTTGTCGCATCGCGCGGATCGCGTCCGGCAATCACGCCCAGAACGGTTGCGACATCTCGAGCTGAACGGGCAAACACGCCGACTTGATCGAGTGAAGACGCAAATGCGACCAGACCGTAACGCGAGTTTCTCCCGTAGGTCGGTTTTAAACCAAAGACCCCGGAAAGAGAGGCGGGCTGGCGCACAGATCCACCAGTATCTGACCCAAGCGCGACCGGCACGATGCCGGCAGCGACGGCGGCGGCCGAGCCACCCGAGGATCCCCCAGGAACCCGCGTGGGATCCCAGGGGTTCTTCACCGGGCCAAACGCCGAGTTTTCGTTGGACGAGCCCATGGCAAACTCATCACAGTTAGTTTTGCCGACTACCACCGCGCCGGCGGCGAGCAGTCGTTCGGTAACCGTCGCGTTGTACGGTGGATGGTAATCGCCGAGGATTCGTGAGCCGCAGGAAGTTTGTAACCCCTGCACGCAGATGTTGTCTTTGATCGCAATCGGAACGCCGTTGAGCTCTCCCAATCCACCTGCCGTTGCGTCCGCTCGATCCAGGGCTTTGCGATCTATCTCAAGGAAAGCGTTGAGCTTCTCGTTGAGGTCGTCTGCGGCATTGAGCGAATACTCAACGACGGCTCGCGCATTCGTTTCGCCGGCTTTGATCCGGTTGACTAGCTCAGTTGCGGACGTATTCGAAAAATCCATGCTAAGAATTCTAACGCAGTTTAATTCTATAGGGGCGGCACTCGCGGCCGTTCCGTGGGTTAGGTTCACGAATAGTCGGTCACGGTGAGCCGCCGCTGCGGTCAATCATCGCTTTTGCCACTGCGCGACGACAAAGCATGACGAAAGCTTTCCCTGGAGGCGACTGATCGCCGGCTCCAGCGCCATCAGTGAACCCGCGTATGAGGGCTTCCAGCCGGCAGGAATGCGAAAGATGAGCGAGTTCAGGACCAGCAGAAACGCGACGTTGCCCTGGTACTTTACGCTTCGAAAAGTGAACCTGTCGCCAAACTCGTTCTCCAAACCCTGCAGATCGATAGCAGCTTCGTTATCGGCAAATAGTCGATCGTGCTTGTACCAAAATCTTCGAACGACATCCGGAAGCGAGCCAGCATGCGGTTCCATAAAGCAAAAGTAGCCGCCGCGCTTGAGCAAGCGATGGATTTCATTCAGACCTTCGCCGACGTGTGGATGCAGGTGATGAAAGCCTCCGACGATAGCGACGCAATCAAAGGAACTGTCCGCCAGGTCTGAATTGAAAAAAGGACGCCGAAGCGCCTGCACGCCGGGCCAACGTGATTTGAACGTCTCGATGGCTTCGCCGGAAATGTCCAGGCCCGTAACCGACGCTTTGCGTGAGAGTAAATACTCCGTTGTTTGTCCGCTGCCGCACATCGCGTCGAGCACCCGCTTCCCCGACAAATCGATGCCGGCGAACATCGGCTGGTAAATAAAGCGCCATCGGTAGTCCCGGCTGGCAGGATCGCTGTAGTGGACTTCATACTTAGCCGCAATCGTTGCGTAGTGAAGTTCCTGTTGCTTCTCGGAAAGCCGACGAGCTCGCGGCTCTGCGATCTCCGCTGAGTTTAACTTGAGATTATCCTGAAGTTTTGGGGAGACGAAGGTCATCGGATCATCATGGGCCAGCCGCCAGTCGTTGCCCGAATTCTAAAGCACCTTTGGAACGCGGAAATGACCGGCAACAGCGTCCGGCGCTTCAGCCAGCGACGCTTCCTGTCCCAGTGACGGCATCGCTACGTCGTCGCGTGCAGCATCGGTGCGTTGGCCTTCTGGAGTAAGACCTCCGAGCGCAGGTTCTACATTGCTGGTAACGATGGCTTTGAGTTGCTCAACGTAGGTGACGATCTCTGAGATTTGCGGCACAAAGACCCTGAGTTCTTGCGGAGTGATTTCAATGTGGGCCAAGCCTGCGATCTTTGCTATGTCGGCTTCGGTGATTGGCATGTGGATAGATGCTCGCTGTCAGATGCTGGACCCTAGTTCGCTGCTCCCAAATATCAGATCTTAGATCTGTTTTTTCTCAACTCGCGACAGGCAACTAGCGGCAGCGCCAAGAAGAGCGCGGCGCAACTCCGGATCAGTGATCTTGCGGGCAGCGAAAAGCAGTTCCTGCGGTATATCGTGCATATTGTGCACAGGCTTTCGCTCGGCGTCGGACTTCCGGATTAGTTCGGGCCGGATCTGCAGCTCAACAGATTTCAGGAACGGCTGTCCCAGCACGTTGTTAACCCGCGAAACCAACTGCCCAATCATGCTTTTCAACTGTCGTTGCCAGATTGCATCGTGAACTGCCACTACAAGTTTTCGTTCCTCCAACCGCATGGGCATCACATTATTTCGTAAACCTTCGCCAACTGCGTGATTCCAGGCCGCGAAACAAGCGGCCTCCGCCACTTCGCCCGAATCGCCGGCGTCTCGCATTATCACGGGCAAAGCTTTTATAAACTGATCCATCGAGTAGGTGCAGATGTCAGATGTTGGATGTTAGGTGTCAGTGTTGCTTCAGGCTAGCTTGCGCCGTCGTCACTCACCCAGCGCCTGCCACCTGTCACTTGTCACTTGTCACCGGACCATCATCGCTCTATAACGGGCGTCAGTGTAACGAGATTTCGTGAGCGCGCCAAGCAGGAGGTCTTGTGAAAAACAGGTCCGTGTTTTTTGAGAAACTGATTTTGGCTTCGAAGAGCCCTCGTCGTAGCGAGATTCTCACCGCGGTGGGTTGGCCGTTCGAAGCCGTCGTCGCCGGTATCGACGAATCCCGGCATTCCGACGAGGACGCAGTAACCTACGTCAAGCGATTGGCGCTAATGAAGGCATCGGTGGTTGCCGAGAAGTTTTCCTCGGGCCTGGTGCTTGGCGCAGACACCGTCGTGGTCGTCGAAAAGCAGATACTCGGTCAGCCACGCGAGCGGGAAGAGGCGAAACGCATGCTGCGTTTGCTCAGCGGCCGCTGGCACGATGTCCTGACCGGACTTGCCTTTGTTCGAGTTGGGGCCGGTTCAATAGTTGAACACGCCACCACCCGCGTTCGCTTTGCCGAAATATCTGAGAATGAAATCGATTGGTACGTCTCAACTGACGAACCATTGGACAAGGCTGGCGCTTATGCAATTCAGGGAAAAGCCGCGTTGTTTATCGAAGAAGTAGCCGGCGAGTATTTCAACATCGTGGGCTTGCCGATCAGGCTCGTGTACGATCTATCGCGCAGGATATGAAGACAGTTTCTGGTTCCAAGTTACAAGTTGGGAAACTTCGCGGCTGCCTGCTGGTCCAAGGCGGCACCACCGTTGAGTGAGCTCGAACGTAGAATTTTGGGAAACGTTTTGCGGACGAGGCCGTCCGTGGTCGCAATGAAGAGCTGATGTCGTTCAGAGGCCGCGCACGAGCGACTAGAACATAACGGTCCCGCCATCCACGTTAATTGCCTGGCCATTTATTCCGCGTCCTTCGTCCGAAGCCAGCAGCAACGCGAGTGCGGCGACCTCTTCGGAAGTAACGAGCCGGTTTTGCGGGCTCATCCGCTTTATTGAATCGAGCGCCTCATCACTCGTTCGGCCAGTTAGAGTGGTGATGTTCTCAACGCCACGTGAAGTCATTTCGGTATCGACATATCCGGGACAAATCGCGTTCACGGTGATTCCTTTGGTTGCGACTTCAAGCGCGACCGATCTCGTCAGCCCGAGCAGGCCGTGCTTCGAAGCTGCATATGCCGCGATGTAAGGTGCGCCCGTCTTTCCGGCGATCGAAGCGATGTTGATGATGCGTCCCCAACGCTTTTCAATCATTGAAGGCAAAGCTGAGCGCGTGCAGTAAAAGCTGCCGGTGAGGTTAATTGCCAAATGGCGCTGCCACAATTCATCGCTCGTTTTCACGACCGGCGCGCTGACGGCAATACCGGCATTGTTAACTAAAATGTCCGGCCACTTGCCAAAATGAACGAAGATCGCGGCAAACAAACTCTCAACGCTCTGAACATCTGCCACGTCGCACACAACGGCCAGCGGTTTTGCAGTCTCGCCAACTTCGTCCGCCACTTCTTCTACCTGTTCTCGGGTGCGCGCAGCCAGCGCGATCTGTGCGCCTTCACGCGCAAACTCAAGCGCGATGGCGCGACCAATCCCGCGGCCCCCGCCGGTGATCAAAGCAAGTCTGTTCCTGAGGCGCATAAGAAATCCTGAGTTTCGTGCGGTTGATTGTAGGGGCGGCCCGTCGCCGCCCCCTTTCCTGCGAGAGCATTCCCAATGAAAAGAGGGGGCCGCACTCCGTAGCCGCGCCTTTAATCGGTGCTTATCGTCCTGTGAATCGCGGGACACGTTTCTCGAGAAATGCCCGTATGCCTTCGTGCCCATCGGCTGACTCGAAACAACGCATCTGTGCCTCGGTCTCATAGCGCAACATCTCTTCGAGATCAGCGGTTTGGCGCATGTAGATCGCCTGTTTCGCCGCCGCAATCGAGACGGGTGGAGCGTCTCGCAGCCGTTCGGCAAGCGCGAGTGTTGCCCCTTCGAGTTCATCCGGCGCTACGACTTTGTTTGCGATTCCCAGTCGCATTGCTTCTTCGGCATCGATAGCGTCGCCCAGGAAAAACATCTCGCACGCCTTATTCGGTGTCACGAGTCCGGGCAAGAAGTAGGTGCCGCCCCAATCGGGATGAAGACCGACCTTTACGAACGATTGGCTAAACGTGGCAGTGGCGGAAACGATGCGAAGATCACAAGCGAGTGCCAAATTACATCCTGCACCTGACGCCGGCCCATTCACAGCCGCGATCACTGGTTTCGTCATTTGCCGAATAGCAAGAACTACTCTGCGCGCGGCGCCGAGCAATCGCTCAAACTCTTCCGAGTCGTTTCGCTCGATGAGTTCGGCCATGAAGGCTATGTCTCCACCGGCGCAAAATGCCCGCCCGAGTGCGGTAATGACAACCACGCGGATCGTCCGATCACTGCCGGCCTGTTCGAGCGCCTCAGCAAGATCGCGCCGCATGTGGCCAATCAACGCGTTCAGCCTTTCAGGCCGATTCAGCGTAATCGTCGCAATGCCGGCTTCGTGTTTGACATCGATGTGTTCGAACATATGGTTGGTCAGGGGGTCTTCGGTCTTGGGTCTTTGTTTTTTTGCCCTGTGCGGCAGAAGGCTCGATTTCAAACTGATCGACATCCTAAGCCGAAAAGTTCTAGACCAAAGGCCAAAGACCCAGCAACGGACAACTGACCCCGGACAAACTGGAAACTACCGGCCTTTGAACTCGGGTTTTCTCTTGGCAGCATACGCCTCCATTCCTTTCTTCGCGTCTTCCGATTGGAAGAGCTGTTGCTGCAGCTCACGCTCAA
This sequence comes from Pyrinomonadaceae bacterium, assembly GCA_041742785.1. Classification (GTDB taxonomy): domain Bacteria; phylum Acidobacteriota; class Blastocatellia; order Pyrinomonadales; family Pyrinomonadaceae; genus PSRF01. Next base: position 103,340 of record JBGTOA010000042.1, read on the forward strand.
GTGCTAAGGCAGATTCAAATGGAATCTCGGCGCCTGTCTGTACCGAGCGCTTGATGCGTCCAACCGCGAGCGCGGCTTTGTTGGGCGTGGTGAACTTTCGCGCATAGTCAAGAACCTGCTCCATGAATGAAGTATTTGAGTCGGCCTCGTAAATCCGGTTCACGATTCCAAGCTCAAGGCCCGTTTCAAAGTCGAAGAGTTCTCCCGTCACCATCAGCTCGATCGCTTTCGATTTACTTACAATCCTGGCAAGCCTCTGCGTGCCGCCGGTGCCCGGCAGGACTCCGAGCGAAACTTCGGGTAGTCCCATCTTACCCGCTGCGCGACGCGCAATCCGGATGTCCGCAGCCAGCGCGACTTCCAACCCGCCACCCACGCAATGCCCATTGATGGCAGCGATGACGAGTTTGGGCGTCTGCTCGAGCCGGCACAGAGTCTCGTTGGCATGCAGGCAAAAATAGTATTTGAAAGCCGGCGTGACGTTCCCGAGCATATTGATGTTGGCGCCTGCTGAGAAAAACTTTTCGCCATTGCCGGTGAGCACGATCACCTGCACCGCGTCGTCCATACGAGCGGCGAGGATGGCGCGATCAAGGTCCTGCATCATCTCGTAGGTGTAAGTGTTTGCCGGTAGATCGTTCAGCGTAAGAACTGCCACAGCGTCCGCGACGCGGTAGTCGATCAAACTCTTTTCAGTGGCTTTCGTTTGCACTTTTTGCTTTCCGTTCTTCGAGGGATTCTACTTTCGCACCTTTTTCGATCAGCATTGCAGTGATTCGCTGATTGGCCGCGCCTTGGCTGATGGAGAGCGCCGTCGCGCCGTCGTCCTTCCTAGCCGTCACATCAGCGTCCCGGTCGAGTAGTAGCTTTACAATCTCGACATGGCCGCCATATGCAGCTTCTGTTAGCGCAGTGCGGCCGCCCTCGCCGCGGCCATTGATGCTGGCACCCTTGTCGATTAAGTCTTGCACGGGTTGCAGGTCGCCCTTTCCGCTCGCGGTGATGAGTTGGTCTACCTGATTCAGCAATTCGGAAATTTCTTTATGATTTTTATTTTGCGCGAACGACACTGCGGTTTCGCCATCGATTTTCTTCAGGGTGATATTTGCGCCTTTGTCGAGCAGCAGGCGTGCCACTTCGAGATGGTTTCCATAAGCGGCTTCCATCAACGGCGTACTGTCGGACGCCCCGCGTACATTCACTTCCGCACCTTCTGACAGAAGCTGTTTCACCTTTACGATATCACCGGCCGCCGCAGCGGGAATCAAGATAGTTGAATCCACCGGCGTCGATGTCTGAATTGGACCTGGCGACGATGGTTGCGTGACACGGCTATCTTTGCGGCATGCTGAGGTGGTTGTAATCACTAATAACGCGACCAGGATGATAGGTATTCTCATTAAGATCCATTCTCGTAGGTCTTGCAGTCAGCAAAGCGGACACTGCCCTGGGCAGGACTGGGCTCCCTTCCTGAGACTCCGCTACGTATTAACCCACGCGCCAGACACTCAAGCGTTCTGATTCCAACGAAGCAGACATCATGACTTCCTGTGAATGTGCCCCGCCAAGAAATCCTGACAGGCTTAGCCGCGTGATGTTCTCAACCAATTGTGCGACGGTCACCGGCCCGCGCGGATCGTACCAATTGTAAATCCAGTTCATCATTCCGAAAATCGCATAGGTAGCCACCGTAAGGTCAATTACACGCGCCTTAGCCGGCAGCGTCTGCTGCACATCACCGAGAATTCTACGGGCCAGTCGAGTGTACTCTTCCTTCTTGCCCGAAACACGCTGTTGCATCTCGCCCGCAAGCGATTCAGACTCATGTGACAGCACCTTCATCTCCGACATGTTCGCGGCAAAAAAGGCGAGGTGGTTTTCAATGAAGATGCGCAGCTTCTCCAGTGGATCGTTAGTCGTCGTCAGTCTTTCCTTCAAACGGTCGAGCACGTGACCAAAACAATTGTCCTGAATCAGGTAAAGCAATTCCTCTTTTGATTTGCAGTAGTGATAAAGGCCGGCGAGACTGACACCCGTTTCGCGCGAGATGTGTCGCATCGAGGTTGAGTGATAACTTTTCTCGGCGAATATGCGCGCGGCGGTGCGCAGAATGAACTCGAGCTTCTGATCGTAGCGAGAGAGATCGGGTAGTTGGGGTTGCGTAGTTTCGTTCATGAAAGTTTGGGAAGAAGAGCTTGGTACTTTGAGCTTGGTTCTTTGAGCTTGGTTCTTTGTTCCTTGTTAACCAACTTGAGATCTGAAATTTGAGATCTCAAATAGTCCGAGGTTGCAACTGATTCCTACATAGCCCACTAGCAGACTCGAACCCGGTGGACACAAGCGCTAATTTCAAAGCACAAAGTACAAAGTACAAAGCACAAAGTACAAAGCACAAAGACCAAAGATCAAAGCCCCAGGACGTTTTTCTAAAGTCTCACATACTCAAACTCGAACGGCTTGCCCTTGATTCCCGTGGCCGGCGGCGCGATCCAATTGGCAATCTTGCCAGGCTCCGTCACCGGGTGCATTAAGCTGCGCACATACTCGCGATCTTCCAGCGTCGGCAGCCAGGCAGACTTTTGCTCCTCAAACTGCTCGTTCGTAATCAGGTTCCCTTCGATGTCGAAGTATTGACCGGCATACTCTCCAACGTGACGATGAAAGCGGCTGCTGGGAAGAAAAATTCTCTCGCTTCTGCCCTCGTCCGCCAATACCTTGTTCCAACGGGCCAGCCCCTTTTCACAGTCCTTAACGTACTCCGTGCGCAGCAGCTCATTGAGCGCGTTTCTGAGCGGCACTTCGCGTTCCTTAACCTGGCCCTGTTCCACGACCGTCATCGTAAATGACTGCTCGGTAGCCAGGTGATCGTCATACTGCTCCTGTTCTTTGTAACGGCCCTTGAGACCAGCGGCGAAGAAGTCGGCAGAGTTTGAACTGATTTCACCACCGAACAGGTCCAGCGAATAGCTGTACCAGAAATTGATGTAGCGTTGAATGACGTCGAGCGGGATGCCGCCAAGCTCGCGTACGTCGCCTTCCTTCATCAGCTGCGCGGTGCGTTTCACAACGCGTCCGATGCCGGTGTCGCCGACGAACATGTGGTGCGCTTCCTCGGTCAGCATAAATTGGCAAGTGCGCGCGAGTGGTTCGAAACCCGATTCGGCTAGCGCCGACAATTGATACTTGCCGTCGCGGTCCGTGAACATCGTAAAACAGAAAAAGTTCAGCCAGTCATCGCAGGGCTGATTAAAGGCTTCGAGGATCCGCGGCTTGTCAGGATTGCCGCTGCGACGTTCCAACAGCGCATCCGCTTCATCGCGACCGTCGCGACCAAAGTATCGCTGCAGCAGGTAGACCATCGCCCAAAGGTGCCGGCCCTCTTCCACGTTCACCTGAAACAGATTTCGCAGGTCATAGAGGGAAGGACAGGTCTTGCCGAGTTCGCGTTGTTGCTCAACCGACGCGGGCTCAGTATCGCCCTGGGTCACGATAATGCGGCGCAAGGCGTTGCGGAACTCACCAGGAACCTCCTGATACGCCGGCTGGGCATAGTTGTCTCCGAAACCGATCTTCGCGTCTTTCTCCGCCGGTTTCAAAAAAATCCCCCAGCGGTAGTCAGGCATCTTCACGTAATCAAAATTTGCCCAACCATCAGGCTCGACACTGATAGCGGTGCGCAAGTAAACGTCCTTATCCTGGAAGCCCTCCGGTCCCATCTCGTGCCACCAGTTGAGATAATTCGGCAGCCACTTCTCCAATGCGCGTTGAAGTTTCTTGTCCTCAGCGAGATTTACGTTGTTTGGAATGCGTTCGTTTAAGTTCATCATTGCCCCTGAAGTACTGAATAAGGGTGAGTTCCGACGTGTGCCCAAACTTGAAACTAGAAACTTGAAACTAGAAACTGGTTTTCGGAACTCAGTACTGTCTTTTCTTAAGTTCTCTTAAAATCAAACTGTGCCTGCGTCGGTTTTCCGTAATTTGTAAGTGCTCCATGTTCGCCAACCGCATTTGGTCTCTGGAAGATCCAGTTTTGCCAGGCGGTCAGACGTCCATAAATCTTGGTGTCCATCGTTTCCGGACCGGCGAAGCGTAGTGATGCCTCCATTCCGGTGAGTGCATCAGGCGAAAGCGACGTCCGCTCTTCAATCGCCACGCGAATTTCATCGTCCCAGTCCAAATCATCGGGGGCAAACGTAATCAAACCTGCCTGATCGGCGGCTTCGGTATTAAACCGTCCTGAATGCGCGATGACTTTTTCAGCAGCAGTCGGATCGGAAAGAAATCGTGACTGCAGGCGAGTAAGCCCGTTGCTCATCAGCAAGGCGCCATCGTTTAGCTCGCTTCGCGCCAGTTCCACCGTCTCGTCCGGGCTGTTCAACATGTAACTGCGATCCGAGGCGAGCGCGAGTTCAAGCAGGTTGCCGGCGAAACAACTGCCCGGTTCTATCAAAGCAAAGAAACTCTTTGCGGTAAGATCCAACCGACGCAGCACGCGTGACATGTTCAACAGAATCTCACGCACCAGCCAGTGATCTCGATTTGCCGCGAGAGTTTCGTCGACTGCCAGGAGGTCGTCGATCTTTCCTTCAGTGCGCACGCAAACCAGGCCAGTCTCAGGTTCATTAACTCGCAGGTGCAATAGCGCATCGTCCAACTCTCGATAAGCCTGTAGCGGCCAGAAGGCATCACCGAGTTTCTCGATGTCATCCGGAGTCGTGGGAAGGTTTTCTGCTGGGCCAACTACCGTCAGGTCCGCATATCGCCCTTCACGATTCAATCTGACGCGAACGTACTTGTAGTTTCGAGTGTCTTCGGAAGATTCAAAACTCAGCGTATTAAGTTTGATTCCCCTGGGTATTGCTGACGTCCCATTTGCGCCTACCAGTTCTCGCACTCGGTCGGCAACTGCGTCTTCAAACTTGCTGGTTGGAAAAGAGTCGTCTATCAACCCCCATTCAGTCGCACGCTTACCCTTCAAACCCTCCGCGAGGGTTGAGAACACGTCGGCGCGATCGCGGCGGATCTTTCGCTTATCTACCAGCCGGGTCAGACCGCCTGTCCCCGGCAGCACTCCCAGCAAAGGAACTTCGGGAAGGGAAACAGCCGAGTTGCCATCGTCGACGAGATAGATCTCATCGCAGGCAATCGCAAGTTCATAGCCGCCACCTGATGCCGTGCCGTTCAAGGCAGCCACGTAGCGGCGACCGGAATGTTTTGAATCGTCCTCAATGGCACAGCGCGTCTCGTTTGTGAACTTACAAAAGTTGACTTTGAAAGCGTGTGACGACGTGCCAAGCATGTAGATGTTCGCACCGGCGCAGAAAATTCTCGGCTTCAGGCTGGTGACGACCACGACGCGCACTTCCGGATGCTCGAATCGCAGTCGTTGAACGGCGTCGGCGAGTTCGATATCAACCCCAAGGTCGTAAGAGTTGAGTTTCAACTTGTAGCCCTCGGCAAGCGTCTGGTCCTCAGCGACATCCATTGTGAGTGTGGCGACCGGACCGTCGCAGGAGAGTTTCCAGTGTTTATACTGATCGGGAGCAGTCTGAAAGTTAATCATCAATACCTCAGCAGCCGGATCTTCCAGAGAACTGAGTTCTGTTTGATTCAACCCGTGGCTTTAGCCCAGTGACCGAGCGCCCCGGAATCGAAACCGTTTAAACAGGCTCGTTCCTTACTTAGATGGAACACGCGAATTCTCCGCGCGTTCGAACGTTCGTTCGAGCCGTCGATGTTAGCGGCTGAGAGTCGTGTGGTCAAGTCGACGCGTCGCGGAAAACCGGCGTAAGGGGCGCCTGGAGAAGCAAGGTCTTCGGCACTATTTCGGGCAAGGGCGGGTCCTGGAGTCCCTTGACAGCCAGCATTACCGCGCGTAGGGTTTCAGCCCTGCCACGCCTGAATTGACAGGGCAACGAACGTGCTCGGACCTTTTAGGCAGACCCTTTGAGTGTTGGAGGCGAATCTGTTCTGGTGAACGGCGCGGTCTTCAAAACCGTCAGTGAGACTGTGAGAACAGGCTCAGGTAGGTTCGATTCCTACACGCCTCCGCCAGAGCGGGCCGCGGACCGGTGGCGAAATCGGAGCGCGTAGATCTTTCAAAAGCAGTCTTGCGACTCGGTTAAGAGCGAGTCTCGAGCAAATAGGAATTCCTCACATGATTAGAGAATGGATTGCGCTGAATATGACGTCAGGCATCGGACCTCGCGCCGCTGCCAAGCTGTTGGAGCGCTTCGGTTCTGCCGAGGCTGTTTACGAAGCGACTCGCGCCGAGCTCGAAAGGCTTAGATTGCCACCCGAAGCGGTGGACAGCATCATCGCTCGCGACTTGCACGAGCGAGCAGAGCGCGAACGCGAAGCGGTTAAGAAGCTCGGCGCGGATATTTTGATCCTTGACGATGGCGTTTACCCCCCATTGCTGCGCGAGATCTATGATCCTCCGATCACGCTTTATGTAAGAGGGGCCTGGGAAGAGTGCCTCGACCAACCAGGTGTCGCGGTTGTCGGCTCGCGCCGTTGTTCAACTTATGGTCAGAATGCGGGGTTGATGTTGGCACGCGATCTGGCCCAACGCGGCGTCACTGTCGTTTCCGGTTTTGCGAGGGGAATTGACGCAGCCGCACATCGGGGCGCACTTCAAGCCGGCGGGCGAACAGTGGCGGTACTGGGTACGGGGTTGGATCAGTTTTATCCTCGCGATCATACAAAGCTCGCGGAAGAGATTTTAGCGGGCGGGGGGGCAGTAGTAACTCAGTTTCCGCTCGGCACTCCACCGGTGTCGGAAAACTTTCCCTATCGAAACCGCATCATTAGCGGCTTGAGTTTGGGAGTGCTGGTCGTGGAAGCTGCAGAGAATTCCGGCTCCTTGATAACTGCGCGTTTGGCCATTGAACAGAATCGTGAAGTCTTCGCTGTGCCGGGCAACATTACGTCCAAGAATTCATTTGGCACAAACTACTTGATAAAAGGCGCAGGAGCGAAACTGGTGCAACAATGGCAGGATATTGCCTGCGAGCTGCCGCCCCAGATTGCTGCTAAATTGTTGCCGCCCCCGTTTGGAGATAAGAAGAAGGAGAGGTCTCTGGCCGATCAGCTTTCGATCGTACCTGAGGCACTGGCAGGAAATGAAAGATCGGTTTTCAAATTGCTGAGTGCAGATTCACCGGCGCATATTGACAGTCTCGTGGATCAAAGCAAGCTCTCGATCACTGATCTGACAGCCGCACTTCTGGCGCTTGAGATGCGAGAGTTGGTTCGGGCATTGCCTGGCAGGTGTTTTGTGCGAAAGTTGTGAGTATCGCGATTGACGGTGAACTAGTCCACGATATTGACGTTGCGAACAAAGCCGCTCAGGACTGAACGCGGTTAACAGTCGGCAAGTTGCGGTTGGAAATAAGGGGATGGATGGCAAAAAATCTGGTAATCGTTGAATCGCCGGCAAAGGCGAAGACCATAAACAAGTATCTGGGCAAGGACTATCTCGTTAAGGCTTCGATTGGCCACATAAAGGACCTGCCTTCCAAAGGTCTTGGCGTGGACATCGAGCACGATTTCGAGCCCACTTACGAAGTAATCCCGGACACCAGAAAGCGAAACAACAAGCGAATTGTTGCCGAACTGAAGAAGGCCGCGAAGGAGGCTGACGCTGTTTACCTTGCGGCTGACCCGGACCGCGAAGGCGAAGCAATCTGCCAGCACCTTGCCGAAGAGATTATTCCCAAGCGTCCGGCAAAACCGACTTTTCGGGTCATGTTCAACGAGATTACCAAGCGCGCTGTCAATGCCGCTTTCGAGCATCCGAGACAGATCGATTCGAATTTGGTGGATGCTCAACAAGCCCGTCGTGTGCTCGATCGTTTGGTTGGCTACAAAGTCTCGCCATTACTTTGTCGCACTGTTGGTGGCAGGCTCAGTGCGGGACGCGTTCAATCAGTGGCTTTGCGGATGGTGGTCGAGCGTGAACGCGAGATCGAGAATTTTGTTAAGACTGAATACTGGACGATCCTGGCGAACCTCGGCGCCCAGCTTCCACCGCAGTTCGATGCGCGACTTTTCAGAGTCGGTGAGCAAACAGTTAAGACCGGCGGTTTCGATCAGGAGCTGAAGAAGAACGAAATCCTCATCAATAACGAAGCTGCCGCCGGCGAGATCGTTGCCGAAGCTGAGCGGCAGTCTTACGTAGTCACTGAGGTCACCACCAGGGAACGGAAACGCAATCCGGTGCCACCGTTTATTACTTCAAAGTTGCAGCAGGAAGCGTCGCGCAAACTTGGTTTTGCGGTGAAGAAGACAATGATGCTGGCGCAGAAACTTTATGAAGGCGTCGAACTCGGTGCGGAAGGTTCAGTCGGTCTCATCACCTACATGCGTACCGACTCGATTCGAGTGTCGGATACCGCACTGGGTGAGGTGCGCGACTTCATCGGAAAGACATATGGCGCGCCTTATCTTCCTGAAAAGGCCGTTCACTATCGCTCTAAAAAAGACGCACAAGACGCGCACGAAGCGATTCGTCCATCCGAGGTGGTGCGCACGCCCGATTCGCTCGCCAACTACCTGAACAAAGATGAGTTGCGGCTCTACCGGCTGATCTGGCAAAGATTCGTTGCGTCGCAGATGACTGCAGCTATCTTTGATCAGACGACGATCGATATTGCTGCCGGCAGACTGCTGTTTCGCGCGACGGGTTCGGTGCAGAAATTCGATGGCTTCCTGAAACTTTACCAGGAAGGCCGCGATGAAAAGACGGAAGATGATGACGAAGCAGAGCGCACGTTACCGCGGGTCGAAAAGGGAGAAGTTCTGGATCTGAAAAAGATCACTCCTGAGCAACACTTCACCGAGCCGCCGCCGCGGTTTACTGAAGCCACTTTGGTCAAGGCCCTGGAAGAGAAGGGAATCGGCCGTCCGTCAACCTATGCGGCGATCATGTCAACGATTCAGGAACGAGAGTACGTCGAGAAGTTGGAAGGACGGTTCCATCCGACGGCGCTTGGAAAGACAGTGAATGATCTACTGATCGAAGGCGGGTTCGACGATCTTTTCAACGTTACCTACACCGCCCGGATGGAAGAGCAGCTTGATCATGTCGAAGAGGGCAAGTTGAAGTGGACCGACGCGATGCACGATTTCTACGGGAAATTTGCCGGAGATCTCGACAGATTCAAGGAGTATGTCAAGGAGATTAAGAGCGTCGACACGCCCACCGAAGAGGTTTGCCTGAAGTGTGAGAATGTCGGGATGGTGCAGAAGTTTGGGCGCTTTGGAAAATATCTCAAGTGTTTGACTTGTGGGGCCACAAGAGACGCTGAGGTTCCCGCAGCTTCTGGCGATGTGAACGGGAAGGGCGCCGGCGCTGGTGAAGAAGCCGCTGAACCCGAGGTCTGCGAACTCTGCGGTAAGGCAATGCAGCTGAAACGTGGCCGTTTCGGGCCGTTTCTTGGCTGCACTGGCTATCCTGAATGTCGCAACATCCGGAAGATTGGGAAGAGTGGCGCGGCGGCACCTCCGCCCGTGCCGCTGGATGAGAAATGTCCGGTGGATGACGCGCATCTCGTCAGGCGTCAAGGCCGCTTTGGCGAGTTCGTTTCCTGCTCAAACTACCCGAAGTGCAAGTTCATCAAGCAGGAAACCACCGGCGTGTCGTGTCCGCGACCTGATTGTCCGGGCGGGCTGGTGGTGAAGAAGTCGAAACGCGGCAAGGCCTTCTACGGTTGTTCTCAGTATCCGAACTGTGATCGCGTGTACTGGGACAAACCGGTTGCTGAGAGCTGTCCGAACTGTGATGCGCCGTTTCTGCTCGAGAAGACGACGAAGAAGCAAGGCACTTTCCGCCACTGTGCCAACGAGGAGTGTGGGTACAGTTCAATAGGTGGCGATGCTCCGGTAGTGGAACCAAAGGTCAAGTCAAAGGACCAGCCTGTCATACTGTAGCCTCTCAAGTCTTGTGAGATCTCAGACCTCAGATTTCAGGATTCAAATCGCACGACAGCGCTTTAGACTTGAGACCTGAACCCTTGAGACCTGAAAGGTATAAAGCGGCCGCCCAGGGAGGAGCCTCCCGCCAATCCCCCAACGAAACCTTTCTCCGCAGTTGTGGTATAAGTCGGTTCGAATTTCCCAACTCATTAGTGCAACTCATTAGTGCAACCAACAAGTTTTAGGAGAATAGCCATGATCGTTCGACGATTGACCGCAGTCGTTCTGCTGACCTGTTTTGTCCTCTCATCGTTCGTCGCTTTCGCGCAACAGCCGGCGCAGCAACCTGCTGCCCCACCCGCACAACAGCCCGCTCCGGCCACGACTGCTTTCCCTTCGCAAATTTGCCAGCAGGCGCCGCCAGACAATCCCAACGATCCCAGCGAAAGGATCCGAGACGAGGGAATGAATCGCTCCCAGGTGATGCAGACTTTGAGCTATCTCACCGATGTGATTGGTCCGCGTTTGACCAATTCACCGGGAATGAAGAGGGCCAATGAGTGGACGCGCGACGAACTAACAAGGTGGGGACTGCAGAACGCGCATCTCGAAGCCTGGGGACCGTTTGGCCGTGGCTGGTCACTAAAACGCTTTTCAGCAGAAGTAGTCGATCCTCTCAGCATCCCGCTGATTGCTTATCCGAAAGCCTGGTCCCCTGGAACCAATGGTGAACTACTTGCCGGTGTTGTGTACGTCAAAGCAAAGAGTGAGGCTGACTTACTTGAGTACAAGGGCAAACTTAAAGGTGCAATCGTGTTGACTGCTCCGACGAGGGAAGTCAAAGCTCGGTTTGAAGCGCCCGCCACCCGTCGAGACGAGAAAGACTTGCTGGCTCTTGCTGATGCGCCCGAGCCGCGCAGTGGCCAGCGCCGTTTTCAAATGACGCCCGTCCAGCGTGTGGCGATGCAATTTGTTGCGCAGAAATACAAGTTTTTTCAGGATGAGGGGGCGGCAATTTTGATTGACCCCAGTCGCGCGGGAGACGGTGGCACTGTGTTCGTGCAATCTGCGACCGTACCGCAAGCCGTCCAGCCAGGGCCAAACATCGCTAACACTCGCGGGATATCGGCCTACGACAAGAACGCCCCGCAAATAACGCCACAATTAGTTATGTCGGTTGAGCATTACAACCGGCTTGCCCGCATGATCGACGCGGGTGAAAAGGTGCGCATGGCGGTGAACCTGGCGGTGCAATTCCACGATCAGGATTTGATGGGCTACAACACCATCGCCGAGATCCCGGGCTCCGACTTGAAGGACGAAGTAGTGATGCTTGGTGGCCATATGGACTCGTGGCATGCCGGAACCGGCGCCACCGATAACGGAGCCGGGGTTTCGGTCGGGATGGAAGCCATGCGCATCATCCAGGCGCTTGGATTGAAACCCCGACGCACGATTCGTATTGCGCTCTGGAGCGGAGAAGAGCAGGGATTGCTGGGTTCGCGAGCGTACGTGACAGAACATTTTGGCAGGGTGGAGAATCCGGCGACAGCAACCACAACGGTTGGCAACGGAAATGGGAGCGGCCGAGCAACAGTCACACCCGTGCTGGTCAAGAAACCGGGCTACGAGAAGTTCAGTAGTTATTTCAATCTTGACAACGGAACCGGAAGGATCCGCGGCGTCTATCTGCAGGGAAATGAGTCCGTCCGCCCGCTGTTTCGAAAGTGGTTGGCGCCGTTCTGCGACCTTGGGGCATCCACACTTTCGATTTCAAACACTACTGGCACGGACCACTTGTCCTTCGACCGAATAGGGTTGCCGGGATTTCAATTTATCCAGGACGAGATCGAATACAGCACACGAACTCACCATTCGAACCAGGACGTTTACGACCGCCTTCAAGCGGACGACATGAAGCAGGCCGCGACGATCATGGCAGCGTTTGTTTACAACGCAGCGATGATGGACGAGAGGCTTCCGCGGAAGCCTTTTACTCCGTAACGTCGCTCGAAAACCGAGTGCCAGAATCAGTTTCTAGTTTCGAGTTTCGAGTTTCAAGTTTCTAATTTCAGGTTGGGTTCCGTGAGTACTCAGCACTCAGTACTGAGTGCCCTGAATCGTATCAACTTGAAACTAGAAACTAGAAACTTGAAACTAGAAACCTGAAACTAGAAACCTGAAACTAGAAACTAAAAAAAGGGACGAGCCGTTTTGACTCGCCCCTTTTCCTGATCACGCCAACGCCGTTCTCAACTCGGCCTTTCAAGCACCGGTTCATAGGGAGACCGGTTCGGGTCCTGGGTGCCGCGGCTCGTCTGTGAAGCCACGCGCTGGACAGGTTGCTCTCCTTTTTCCGACAGGTCGAGCCCGATCCAGGTCTTAACTTTCGAAAGCAATGCCGGCAACACCACCGTTTGCGCAGTTGTGGAGAGTTCATCCACCAAACGATCACCCAGGGTTCCAACTTCCCTGCTCAGGCGCTCATACGCAGACGTTTCTTTGAATCGTCCCAGCAATCCCGGGCCGTCAGGTTCTTCTCCGCCGTTAGTTCTGGAGCTGCGCGCTGTTTTTATGCCAGTGCGAGGCGCGAGACTGCTGCTTTCGGGATACAGTCGGTCTCGAACCTCCTGAGCAGTGTATGCGTAACCTCCGGATTCAACGTAATCGGCGTCCTTATCGCCCTTAACCGTCGCTGCGATGCAGTAGCCGGTCAGAAACCCGACACCCATCGCGCCAAGGCTCCAGGCAACGGGCTGTCTCTTAAAGTGTTCGCGCCAATCAAGGGCGTCTTTGACGGTTTCCACCTGTTGCGCAACCGATTCTTTTATCTCGCCCACTGTATTTGAAATCGACTCGCGAGCTACTTCCATGCGACGTTGGAGTTCGGCTTTTGACGGATCGTCACCCGCGCGTTCCTGGCCGCTCGCGGTTCCTAGAGTTCGTTCTTGAGCCATTGCTTATCCTTTCTGAGTTCCTCGACCGTTCTGTTCGGTACGACATCAACTTTTGATAGCCGGTTCTTAACGATCGAGACGACTACCGCGCCAATGATTAGGTAGAAGATGCCCGTTATCGCGAAGCCCAACGCGTATTTGGCCGGCTGTGACCAGGCCAAGTCGGCAAAGAGAGTCGAGACGCCCAAACCGACCGCTACATTGAGGAGTGCGAAACCGATTACGGCGATGGCGCCGGCCATTGCAGCCATGATGCCGGCACGAACAAACTGATTCGCCTCCTCCTTGATCTCGACCTTCAGCAAGCCAATCTTGGAGTCCACAAGATGCATGACGTCGTCGCCGAGGCGACTGACAAGCGCAGGCAAGCCTTCATGATCGGTTTGCTCTGCCCTGACCGGCACGCTCGGGTTCACCTCAGTACTTAAGGCTCTTTTTGGTGATGCCATAATCGTCTTCCCTTTCATTACGGTTTAACTCCGAAATGGTTAGCGCCGCCCCCGAAGCACGAGCCCAAGGAGCAAACCAGCCGCGGCAGAAATCAGGATCGCCTGGCCCGGGTTCTTACGCGCGTATTCCTTAGCGTCCTCGGCTACCTGACCGATGTCGGCATTTTGGAGGTCCTTAAGCTTCTCGCCCACTACGGCAACCTTGTCGGACACGAAATCTTTGGCTTGGGTCGCGGCCTCAGTGATCTTGCCGCCATACTCCTGGGCTGTCTGAGCCAAGCCGGTAGCGGCCGCCGTGCCTGCCCCTGTGCCGGAAGTACCGGTGCGAGTGGGCTGATCCGTTCCGGACGGTGTGCTCCCCGTTGAGGAAGTTCCGCCGAAATCTGTTGCTGTTCTATTCTGTGACATTTTCAATCTCCTTCTAAGTTAAGTTCGATTACGGAATCTATTTGAAGACGTAAATTTTCAAAGTTATTACGAGCAATCTATGTGCCGGGAGGACTGCGTCGCGAACATTTGAATTTGAACTTTGATATCGCCTCTTTTGACTTTGGCCTTTGCTTTCTGGGTTTTCGTTGTACGGTTCCCGACCTTCAGCATTCGGGCATTTGTACCTTTTCACAACAAATGATGACAGTGCCAAGTCTCAAGTCTCAAAGTTCACCACTTCAGAGGCGCTGTTGTGATCTGAGATCTGAGATATCTGAGATCGCAGATTGAGATCCCTCAGAACCTGAGGCTCGAGACGCGATTCCTGCGAAAATCCGTACTGTTCAGTTTGAATTGAACCGGTGTGAACTAAGTACGCCGAAGGCGTTGGCCAATTTCAGCCCAGGGTTGCTTCAACCCTGGGAAAAGAAATGTAAAGAATGTCAGAAAAACGCTGAAAGCGTTAGGCCCGTGTCATCCGAACTCCTTCAGAGTTTTTAAAGAATGGTGGTTTATTTACCCCAGGGTTGAAGCAACTCTGGGCTGAAATTAGCCAACGCCTTCGGCGTTAAATTCAAACTGCACCAGTACTCGAAAATTTTCCCGCTTGACACCGGATTTACCTCAATGGTAAGTAAGTACTTACTTTTTGGCTTGTCCCGGGTTGCCCCCGGGTTCAGAACCGGGTGCACATTTTCCCAAACAAAGATCAGCGAACCAAAGTGGAGAAAGAAGAGATAGCTATTCCGAAAAAATCAATCGCGGTCGCGGCTGGCACCAGAATGGCGGGCGACGAACGACGGCTGCAGATTGTGCGCGTTGCCGTGAGTCTCTTTTCCCAGCAGGGCTTTCGCGGCACGACCACCAAAGAGATCGCCCAGGCCGCCGGGGTTTCAGAGGCGATGGTGTTTCGCCACTTTGCCACCAAAAAGGAGCTGTACGCCGCCATTCTCGATCACAAGGCCTGCTCCGGCGGACCCATAGATCCCGAGCAGATGGTTGCGGAAGCGCTTTCCCGCAGAGACGACTATGCGGTCTTTGAGGGACTCGCTCTGGGAGCGCTATCGCATCACGAGCTCGACCCTGAGTTTCAACGCCTCCTGCTGCACTCGGCTCTCGAACAACACGAGCTGGCCCAGATGTTCTTTGAGACGTTTGTCCGTCGCGTTTATGAATTCCTGAGTGACTACCTGCGCGCACGCCAGCGTGAAGGAGCGATTATCAAGGTCGATCCGGCGATTGTCGTGCGCGCTTTCATCGGCATGGTTATGCACCATTCACTCAATAACAATCTTTGGGATCCGGAAAAGCGCTTGTTGAATATTTCGAACGAGCTTGCCGCTAAACATTTTACAGAAATACTGCTCAATGGCATCAGCGTTAAGCCCACGGAAAAGCAGCTAGGCAAAAGCGTCCGGAGCCCAAAGGTCAATGGCAACAAAAGGAACAAATAGAGAGATGGTTCTCCCAAGGCTCAAGTGGTTAGCGCTGGTCGCGATGTTGGCTAGCGTGGCGCTTTTTGCGATTGCGTGTGGCGGCTCAAAAGCTAACGTTCGCAACGAGGAGGATGCGGCCGCTCCAGTCGCAGTCGAAGTAACAACCGCGCCTGCGATCAATCGCGAGTTGCCGCGCTTCTTCGAAGCGACCGGCAGTCTAGCCGGCGATCAGCAGACCGATGTAGCGCCGTCCATTGCCGGCAAAGTCGTTGCCACCGGCGTCGATCTTGGCAGCTATGTTAAGCGTGGCCAGATGATCCTCCGTCTTGACGAAGTCGATCTCAAGCTGCGTGTTGAGCAAGCGCAAGCCCAACTGGATCAGGCTAAAGGAGCGTTACGTCAGGCGGAAGAAAAGGTAGGCATTCGTCCGGGCCAGAAGTTTGATCTGTATCGCGTGCCCGAAGTGGAAAGTGCCCGTGTCGCTTATGAACTCGCCGAGAAAAACCTTCGTCGCGCGGAGAGGTTGATTGAAAGCGGAGACATCGCGCGTTCTTTTTATGACGAACAGAGGGCAAGACACGATCAATTGAAGGAACAGCACGAAGTGGCGCTGTCGAAGGCTCGTCAGGACTTTGCTGCCGTGGCGACTGCCAGAGCCAATGTCAGCAATGCGGAGAGCCAGCTCGGTTTGGCCAAGCGCAATCTCTCTTATGCGTTGGTGTACTCGCCAATCGATGGTTACGTCTCAGAACGCACCGCCGACTTGGGCGAGTATGTGTCGCCGACTACGAAGGTGGCGACGGTCGTACGGATTAATCCGCTGCGCATTCGTATCGATATTCCGGAACAGGCGATTCCCGAAGTGCAGCTTGGTCAATCGGTTTCGGTAACTACCAGCGCCTGGCCTGACCAGAATTTCAGTGGGCGGATCGCAAGGATTTCCCCGAACGTTACGCCGGCTTCACGCACGTTAACCGTCGAAGCTGAAATCGAAAACAACAGCGGCGCGCTGAAGCCAGGTCAGTTCGCTACAGTGCGCATTCTTGCACCGCGTCCGGTGGCAGCAGTGCTGGTGCCCGCACGAGCGGTGCGCACGGAATCAGGGGTAAGCCGATTGTTTGTCGTCAAGGACGGACATGCGCAACAACGCCTGGTGCAGTTGGGACAGACTGAAGGCGACTTGATCGAGATCAGGACCGGCGTCGCCGCCGACGAACAGGTAGCCACCAGCAACGTGGAGCAGCTCGCGGATGGGGTTGCGGTCAGGCAATAAAAAAGTTTCAAGTTTCAAGTTTCAGGTTTCAAGTTTCACGTTCAAGTTTTGAGTTCTGGTTTTTTCAGGGTCGAAGCGTTGCCGGCGAAGGTCATTCTTAGACTTTATGAGAGGGGCTCAAGCAACGGAAACTAGATACCGGAAACTTGAAACTAGAAACCTCCTTTATGCAAAAACTAGCCGAAATCTGTGTCAGGCGTCCGGTGTTCGCGACGATGCTGATCCTGAGTCTGACGGTCGTTGGACTCTTCTCCTACAATTCGCTGGGCGTCGATCTGTTTCCAAAGATCGACCTGCCGACAATCACTGTCACCGTCGTCAATCCGGGCGCGTCGCCGCAGGAGATCGAAACTGAAATCACGGATAAAGTCGAAGGCGCGGTGAACACCATCAGCGGCATCGACGAGTTGCGTTCGACTTCCGTCGAAGGCGTCTCACAGGTTTACATCACCTTCCTGCTGGAAAAGAACCCTGATATCGCCGCTCAGGAAGTCCGCAACAAAGTCGACCTGATCATTAACGATCTGCCTGTGACCGCTGAACAGCCAATCGTGCAGAAGTTGGATACCGATGCCGCGCCGGTGGTCCGCATTGCAGTGTCCGCTCCGAGCTCATTGCGCGAAGTTACTGACATCGCGGACAAACGCATCAAACAACAGATTGAATCGATCAATGGTGTGGGTCAGGTGCAGATTGTCGGTGGCCGCGCACGCGAGATTCAGGTCTGGGTTGATCCCGACAAACTGCGCGCCTTTAACGTTACGGTCGCGCAGGTGGCGGAAGCGGTACGCGCGCAGAACATGGAAGTTCCCGGTGGGCGGGTCGATGAAGGCACGCGCGAACTTACCGTTCGTACAATGGGTCGAATTGTCGAGCCGGCGGAGTTCAATAGTCTCGTCGTCGCCACTCGAGGCGATTATTCCGTAAAACTCAGTGACGTGGGCTATGCCGAGGATGGCGCCGAGGAACCACGCACCGAAGCGCGGCTCAATGGTCAGGCTGCCGTCACGATCATCGTCTCCAAACAGTCGGGTCAAAACACTGTTGCCGTCGCCGATGCAGTGAAGGAGCGGTTGCGTGAAGTGCAGAACACTTTGCCGCCGGGCTTCAAAACAACCGTGGTTGGCGATCAGTCAATCTTCATCAAGGCCTCAATCAATTCGATTCAAACCCACCTCATTGAAGGCAGCATTTTGGCCGCCATAGTGGTCTTCATCTTTCTCTGGAGCTTCCGCTCTACAATGATCGCCGCGCTCGCGATCCCCACTTCGCTGATTGCAACGTTTGGCCTGATGGCCGCGATGGGATTCACGCTGAATCAGATCACTATGCTTGCCCTCACCCTGATGGTGGGAATCGTGATCGACGACGCGATCGTGGTGCTCGAAAATATCTTCAGATTTATCGAAGAGAAGGGCGTCCCGCCGTTTCAAGCGGCGATTGAAGGCACGAAAGAGATTGGGCTGGCGGTCATGGCGACGACCCTCTCCTTACTCGCAGTTTTCCTACCAGTCGGATTCATGGGCGGGATCGTTGGCCGGTTCATGTCTTCGTTTGGATTGACGGCATCGTTTGCGATCGCGGTTTCGCTGCTGGTCTCTTTCACTCTGACGCCAATGCTCTCGGCCCGCTTGATCAAGCGAAGTGATGATGCTGAAGAAGGTCCACTTGAGAAGTATACCGAGCCTGCCGACCAGGGTTCAAAGTCGTCGCGCTTTTATAGACCAATCGATAGTGCTTATACCCGGATGCTGCAGTGGTCGATGTCGCACCGTTGGGCCATCGTGCTGGCCTGTGTGGTTGTAGTGCTCAGCATCGTGCCGTTGTTCATGTTCGTAGGAAAGAACTTCCTGCCGGTTGACGACCAATCGCAATTCGAACTGAATGTGCGCGCGCCAGAGGGCCACACACTGGCGGCTACTTCAGCGCTTGCGGAACGTATTTCGAAGGAAGTCAGAAATCTTCCGGGTGTGACCGATACGCTGACAACAATTGGCGGCGGTCAACAGGAGCAGGTCAATGTTGCCACCATCTATGTGAAGCTCCAGCCAATTGAGGATCGAGACGTGACGCAGGACGAGCTCATGCTCCGCGCGCGTTCTGAGATTCTCGCTAAATACGTGAGGGAATATCCGGGACAGCTGCGGACCAGCGTTCAGCAGGTGGCGACAATTTCCGGCGGTGGTTTTCGCAACGCCGATATTCAGTACGTTATCAGTGGCCCCGAGCTCGGCAAGCTGACGCAGTATTCCGACGCGCTGCTCGAGAAGATGAAGACGATTCCTGAGGCAGCCGACGTTGACTCGACATTGATCACGGGAAAGCCCGAACTGCGGGTCGTGATAAACCGCGAGCGGGCAGCTGATCTCGGGGTGCGTGTCAGCGACATCGCGCAGGCATTGAACACACTGGTTGCCGGCCAGAAGGTCTCGACCTTCAACGCCGGCACCGATCAGTACAACGTTCGCGTGAGAGCAATCGGAGAGTCACGCGCCAGTGTCGAGGGGCTCAAGCGAATGATCGTTTCTTCGGCAAAAATCGGCTGGGTGAGTCTCGACAATCTGGTGAAAGTCGAAGAAGGCACGGGCCCATCAGCGATCGATCGTCTCAATCGGCAGAGACAGGTGACGCTGCTGGCGAACGTAAAGCCCGGCGGCTCGCAAGCCGCGGTTTTGCAGCAACTCGATCAGTTTGCCGGCGAGTTAAAGATCGACGGCAGTTATGCCACCGGGCTGGCCGGACGATCGAAAGAGTTGGGCCGCGCCGGGTATTACTTCGGACTGGCGTTCCTGCTCTCATTTGTATTCATGTACATGGTGCTGGCGGCTCAGTTTGAATCGTTCATCCATCCCGTCACGATCCTGTTGACGCTGCCGCTCGCAATTCCGTTTGGGATTTTGGCGCTGCTGGCCACGGGCCAGACGGTAAACATCTTTTCCGGTCTCGGGTTACTGCTGCTCTTTGGCGTGGTGAAAAAGAACGCGATCCTGCAGATCGACCACACGAACCAACTAAGGGCCCAGGGTATGGAACGCGGCGAAGCCATCATTCGCGCCAACCGCGATCGTTTGCGTCCCATCCTGATGACTACGATTGCGCTTGTGGCCGGCATGTTGCCGCTCACGATTTCGAGTGGACCAGGCTCTGGCACGAATAGATCCATTGGAGTACTGGTGGTGGGCGGGCAGTCGCTCTGTTTACTGCTTACCCTGCTGGCGGTCCCGGTTTTCTATTCTCTTTTTGACGATGTGGCAAAGAGCAGGATCTGGGGAAATATTAATCAGGGCATCAAGAGCGTAACTGGCCGTGTGCGGCGTAAGGCCGCTAGCGCTGCGGCCTCGCTGATTGGCCTTTTTGGAAAGCAGTAGGTGTTATCAAGATGAGTAAATGGTCCTTAAACATATTGGTGCTTCTCCTGGCGGTCGCGACACCAAGCGTCACCGCGCAGGAACCATCGCCGGCCCCCACGCCAGTGGTCGAGCAACAGGTGCAGGTGCCGTCGATCGCGCCGGAATTTCGTCCGGAGCAAATGCCACTGCCGGATCTCAATCGCGTAGGCGTAGATACGGACCGGCAGCAGCCGCTTTCGTTAAGGGAAGCGCTCGCCCTGGCGCTCGAAAACAATAAAGACATCGAAGTCGCCAGACACAACGTAAAGATTGCGGAATTCGATCTCACCGGCGCGCGCGGCGCATACGATCCGAGGCTCAGCTCGAGCAGTTACTTCGAACGGATTAAGACGCCCGTCTCGAGCTTTTTAAGTGGCGGTGAAAACGGCGCCATCACCAGTTCCGACGTCACTGGAACCGCTCGTCTCGAGGGGCAAACTCCGATGTTGGGCGGGAATTATCGCCTCGACTTTTCTTCGATCCGGCAGACCACGAATAACCAGTTTACGGGACTGACGCCGCAGTATCCGACGTCGCTGAGTTTCACTTACACACAGCCCTTGTTGCGCGGATTGAAGTTTGACAACAGCCGCCGTCAAATTGAGATTGCGAAAAAGAACCTTTCACTCACTGACGCGCAGTTTCGCCAGCGGGCTATCGAAACCATCACGAATGTTCAGCGCTCCTACTGGGATCTTGTTTTTGCGCTCAGGAACTTGCAAGTTCAACGTGATGCCGTGCGAGACGCGCGTAGCCAGCTTGATCACAACAAGCGTCTGGTTGAAGAGGGCGTGCTGGCGCCAATTGATGTGGTTGCGGCGGAGGCTCAAGTAGCAGGCTTTGAACAGGGACTATTCGCGGCGCTCGAGGAAGTCTCTCGTGCAGAGAACAGCTTAAAGAACCTGGTTGCGGTGAATCGTCAGGCCGAGATGTGGACCCGATCGCTTATTCCCACGGACTCCGTCGAGCTGGCGCCACCGGCTGTCTCTTTGCCGGAGGCGATGACGATTGCAGTTGAGAACCGGCCCGAGTTGCAACAAGCGACGGTCGCCCAGGAGATCAACCAGATCGACCAGAAGTATTTTCGCGAGCAGACAAAACCAGCCATCGATTTTGTTGGCAGCTACGGCGTAGTGGGCCTGGCGGGAAGCGTTAGCAGCAATGCGATCAACCCATTTTTCTCAACTACTGAAATCAGGAATCGCGTGAACGAGTTATCCGTGCTGGCAGGGCTGGTTCCATTGCCGACTCCGGTTCCGCAGACGTTCCCTCCAGATTTGATTGGCGGTTACGCTCAGTCGCTCCGGAATCTGACAGGAAATCAGTTCAATAATTTTCGCGTGGGCGTGCAGGTGAACTTGCCTTTGCGGAACCGCACTGCTGAAGCGCAGTTGGGGCGGTCGCTGGTCGAAGGCCAACGAATAGTGACGCAGCGAGAGCAGCTTGAACAGAGCATTCAGGTCGAAGTGAGAAATTCACTGCAGGCCATTCAGAGTTCGCGCGCAAAACTGCGTGCAGCGGCGGCGGCGCGAGAGGCAAGCGAGCTGCAGTATGAAAGTGAAAAGCGAAAGCTCGATGCGGGGCAGTCAACCGTCTTCCTCGTTCTCGAACGGCAGACCGCGCTAACCACAGCAAAGGGAAACGAGCTTCGCGCGCAGACCGACTTGAATAAGGCGACGGCCGAGTTTCACCGAGCGACCGGCAATGCATTGACGGTGAATAGCGTCGTGGTGAGTGTGCGATAAGGAAAAAGTGCTCAGTACTGAGTTCCATTGCCGCAGCCTTCGATTCAAAGCTCAGCCATTATTTGGCGTTCCTGATTAAGACAACGTCTGACGTGGAGGCGCCGTGCGAGATGACGAGTTTGTTATCGCGCGACCAATCAAAGGAGAATATTGTATCGGCTTTGAAGTTAGTCAGCCGCTTCGGTTCGCCGCCGTCGATCGATTGACTCCAGATGTCAGCGATGCCTTCCGGACGTCCTACGTAAGACACCGCCCGGTCGTCGGGCGTCCAGCGAAGACGTGCCGGGAGCTGAAATTTAATGTCGAAGACCTTCGCGGGCGAACTGCCGTCGAGCGGCAGAACGGCCAGCTTGGCGCCGGGCTCTTCCAGCGAACAGGCGACCATCTTTCCGTCATGTGAGATGGCGCACCGCACCAAATTTCCTTCACTGAGTTGCACGGGCTCGCCGCCGTCAATCGGCATTTTCCACAGAGCGTTTCTCCCCGAGTAGACCACCCACCCGTCGCCGGCCTGCGGTTGGGATCCGCCGCTGTCCAACATTTTTGGGTTGCTCCCGTCAATGGCCATTCTCCAGGTGGATGGCGCTCCCGTGCGCTCCGAAACGAAAACAATGTAGCGCCCTCCGGTCTCGACCGATGGGCCAAAATCTACAGTCTCGTCGGTGCTTAATTGTCTTCGATTCTTCCCGTCCGCCTCCATGATCCAGATGCCGTCTTTGCCGCCCGCCATCGAGTTAAAAACGATTTTGCCGTCGGGTGTCCACCTCACGCCGTCTCCTCCGTCCAAATTGCCGGAGACGGATTTAAACTGAGTGGCGCGGCTGGCGTCGCCGTCCGGCGCAACCCAGATATTCGCAGACTGATTTTCCTGTACCGTCACCAGCACCCTTGAGTCCGCGTTAAGACTGATATTTACGTAATTATTCAGGTCGTTCGTAATTTTCCGCGCGGAGCCTTCCGGGTAAGAGAGATACCATATTTGCCGGGCGCGAGCGTCCGACGCTTTCTCCGCCGCGGTCATCAGCAGTCCGCTGCCGTCCGAGAGCCAGGCCAGCCGCTGGATATGATACCACCTCATTGAAGTCAGGGGACGTTCCGCCCCGCCTTCGACCGGTACTTCGATTACGTTCTGGAATCTGCCGGCGGAATCCCTGGCGCGGGCAACGGTTGCGATCCTCTTGCCGTCGGGCGACCACGCAACCCCGCCGTGAAAGAAATTCCCGAAACGGCTTCCCCTCCCCTGACGTACGGCGATCTTTCGCTCTGCCGTGCCGTCCGCGTTGGCAATTATCAGTGCGCTCTCTTCCTGCGAGTGGCGTGCAAAAGCGATCTGCTTACCGTCAGGGGAAAAACCGATGGGACTGCTTACGTTTTCGACCACTTTTCTGGGGCTGTCGCCCAGAACCGGCATCCGGTAGAGCACACGGTTCTCAGTGCCCGCGCCCCCGTGTGCGTAATAAAGAAAGTTGCCGTCAGGTGAGATGGTCAGGCCGAAGTAACCAACATTTTGGGGCTCGGTCAGCTTAACGTCGGTCCCGGTCGCGACCTGCCTGAGCCAGAGGCTCCGCTTCCCGCCGTCCTCCATCACGTAGACTACCTGATTGCCGTCGGGCGAGATGACGGCAGACTTGGCCTCGCCGTTGAAGGTCAACTTAGTGATCCTCATGTCCTGGAAAGGCGCGGGCCTCGCCGGGCGCGACCAGTAATATTTGTACAGCCCGAGGCCCGCGGCAATCGTGACCGCCACGCCTACCAGGACGAGTAAGACCCCTGACTTATGACTTTTAATTCCGTTTACTAAATACTCGGCGCTGGAAGTTGAGTGAGACGTTTCTGTTTGCGTCGTGTGGGCCGTCGGCTGCTGAGTACTGACTATCTTTGCGCCCTGCGAACTGATCGCCGATTCCGCGCTATTTGATTCTGGTTGAACAGAATGATCTAATTCAGCCCGCTCCTTTAATTCCTGCCGCAGCTCGTCCAGCTCGATCGCTACTTCTTTGATTGACTGATATCGCTTGGCAGGCTCTTTCGCCAGACATCTGCGCACGATTCTTTGCAGCTCACCTGGCGCCGAAGTAATGACGTCTGAAATTTGCGGAGTCGGCGCGTGCACGATCCTATGCAGCGAATCGAGCAGGTCTTGGCCTTCGAACGCCTTCCGCCCGGTCGCCGCTTCAAAGAGAATGCAGCCAAAAGAGAAAATGTCAGAGCGGTGATCAAGTTCTCTAACTTTGCCCTGCGCCTGTTCGGGAGACATGTAGCCGGCGCTTCCCATGATCATCCCCGGCGTCGAGTGCTGCGCCAAAATAGCCGTTGCCTCTTCGCCGGTGGCGTGGCCTTCCGCGCCCGACGCTCTCTGCGGCTCGACCAGTTTCGCCAGTCCGAAATCCAAGATCTTCGCATAATCATCGCGGGCAATCATGATGTTGTCCGGCTTCAAATCCCGGTGCACGATGCCCGCCGCGTGAGCTTTGGCCAAACCATCCGCGACTTGTGTTAGATACTTAAGCAGTTTTCCCAGCGGGGTCCGATCGCGGTGAATCTTCTCGCCGAGCGTTACACCGTCCACGTATTCCATTGCGATGAAGTGTGTGCCGCCAGTTTCCCCCACCTCGTAGATGTGAGCGATGTTCGGGTGATTCAGCGCCGCGGCGGCTTTTGCCTCCTGGGTGAAGCGGCGCATCCTCTCTCCGTCAGCTGCCACGTCAGAGGGCAGAATCTTCAAAGCAACGGAACGTCCTAACTTCGTATCCTGCGCCAGGTAAACCTCTCCCATCCCGCCCTTGCCGAGCGAGGCGACGATTTTGTAGTGTGCGATGAGTTGGCCCACCATAGAGGAGGTCGGATTGTCGTTTAGCACCATGGCAGCTTTCTCGTAAGCGGGCGATTCGATAAAACTGCCTGCTCGTTCGTGCGCGGAGATGAGCCGCTCAACGTCCTCGCGCAACGCCGCGTCTCCTTCGCATGCTGACGCAAGGAAAGCTGGGCGCTCGTCGGGCGCAATAGCGAGAGCCTGATGAAAGATCGGGGAGACTTGACGGAGCCGTTCAGCCTTCATAACGCTTCCCCCTCGCCGAGCACGCCTGTTTCTCGCGGGAGCATGTTCCGGCTGCAAGCGTCATTTCATTTCGTCGCTAATCATTAGGGCGTCGCGTTTCATGTTACCGCGCGAGAGGACGAGCTGTTTGCCGTCGCGCGAGTACGCAAAAAAGTGGATGTGATCAGATTTGAAGTCGGTAATCTGCGCGGGCGGGTCGCCGCCTCGTCGAGCGAAACCTTGCGAAGGAGGCCGCCGCGCTTGGCCGACTGCCGCGCCCGCGCGTGATCCAGCATGATCTGCCGCATCAGGTTGGCCGCGACGGCGAAGAAGTGCGCGCGGTTCTGGAACTGTGGGTGGCCTGCGTGCGCGAGGCGCAGGTACGCCTCGTTGATGAGCGCCGTGGTCTGGAGCGTGTGCCCGGCGCGCTCGCGGCTCATGTAGTGGTGCGCCAACCGGTGCAGCTCCTTCTCGACCAATGGGAGCAGCTCATTGAGCGCCGACTCGTCGCCGCTACTCCACTCGGCGAGCAGTTGCGTGACTTCGTGCGGCATGGGCTTTCTCAACGGAAAATCTTTCTGCGACGTGCGTGTGTGTGCCGGAGCTGAAAAGAAATCTTAACACCTTAGTAGGTTATTAGCCGCGCCGGAGCGGGCGGCGGAGAAATAGGCGGCGGCCGTTGGGTGTTCGGGCGGCGGTTTCCGCATTAGAGGTTAGAGGACAAACGTGCCGCGGGGCACTGAAGACAGACAGGAGCTTTCCCATGGACGACAAACAATTCCTTGAAACCTGGGACATTCACAGTCGCATCAATATTTACCTACTAGAGGCGGTCGGACCGGCTACATTGAACAGCCTTTCAGCCTCGAAAGGCCGGACCGTCGGCGAGCAGTTTGCTCACATTCACAACGTTCGTCTGATGTGGTTGAAGTCAGGCGCGCCCGAATTACTCGCGGGTTTGGATAAACTGGAAAAAGAGGAAACGCGCGACCGAAGAGCGCTCGCCACGTCTCTCTCAGCTTCCAGCGCGGCGATCAGGTCGTTGCTGGAACGCGGCCTGGCAGAAGGCAGGGTTAAAGGGTTCAAGCCGCACGCGGCAGCATTTCTCGGCTACCTGATCTCACACGAGTCGCACCATCGCGGTCAGATCGCCCTCACACTAAAACAGGCCGGTCATCCGGTAGATAAGAAGATTGCGTATGGGATTTGGGAGTGGGGCGTGCGATGAGAAGAGTACTGAATGCAGTACTCAGCACTCGGAACTCAGCACTTTTTTAAAACAGACTTTCTGCCAGGTATAGGGCCGCGTAGCATGAAGCGATAATCAACACACCGGCTATGACGTACCACTGCAGTAACTTGGTTCTGCACGCGGGACAGCGAGTTCTGGTCCACCCGGTTTTTCTGGCGCAATTAGGGCATCGCATCCACTTCAACTCCGAACAAGGGATTTACTTACGAACATCTGACGCATGAAACAACGGAGTAGGTGTCTGGACTTTATCACACTGGGCGGGCCGGGCAAGGTATGGGCCAACACGCTTTATTTGGGAGTGCTCGAGGAAGTTTGTTGATTGAGCTTAAGCGTCACCCAGAGCGGCCAATGATCTGAATACTTGATCGCGCGATCGATTCCAAAGCGTTTCACTTCCAGATCGCGTAGCCAAATCCAATCCAGCTTGAGCTTGAGGTCAACAAGCACCAATCGTCGACAGAAGGTCGCGTCATTGTTGAACGGCGTATGAAATTTCTCACTGCTAAACATCCGCTTGGTCTTGTCGGCCGCCCCAGGCTCCCACGTATTCAGATCTCCGAGAATGATCGCCGGAGTTCCGGCAGGAAATCTTGAGAGATCGTCGACGGCCATTTTCATCTGTTCCACTTTCTTCTCGACTGAGATTCGGGTTTCACTGTGAACTGAGTAGATCCGCAGCGGTGTGGCGCCGATTTTCACTGTAGCACCCAGCGCGACGCGGCGCCGTTGGCCCGGTCCAGAATGAGGAAGCACGATGCGTTGAACGTCACTCAGGGGATAGATACTCAGGATCGCGACTCCGGTTTCTTCCTCATCAGAGGGATTGGCTCTTGGCGGAGCTGCCCACGCGTAATGCATTCCCAGTGCTTCTGCGATCTGTTTCACCGTGTTTGTTTTTTTGGTTCGTTTCTTGTTCCGATCAACTTCCTGCAGGCCCAGCAACGTAGCGCCCCCAATCTCCGGATCGGTTTCAAACAGCTTTATCAGCAGCAGCAGTTCCTCACCGCCGCGCCAGCGAATGTTGTAGGAAACGACTTTGAACTCTTCCGGGTTTGCGCTTGCGCGATTGAGGTTCGAAGCTGATCCCACCTCCAGCAGTGAGACGTCGCCCGCTGGCGCCTTCTGGTTTTTAGCAACTGGATTCTTTTGCGCGGTCGTAAGGACCGAAGCAACACCAAGAATTAAACACAGGAGTAAGCCTTGAGGTTTCATGAGCTGATCTTTCTACGTTGCAGGTGTGAGCCGCCGCAGTAGCCCGACGCTGAGGGCGAACTCGTCTAATCAAAAAACCGAGAACGTTGGATCTGATTCGAAGCCAGGTCTCTTACAAAGCCCCCGGTTCTGAACGTTTTCACACAAACATGAAAGTGCGTTGGACTAAGGAGCTTTGGTACCAAACTACCTCGTCGTTTATTAGAAGTTGAGGCGCAAACCATCTTTGGCTTCGATGGTTTCTCCGGGCCAAAGTGCTTTTGCCTCGGCGGCTAGATTAATGCCGTCCCACTCGGGATAAAGGTGCGTCAGGACAAGCGTCCGGGGCGAACACCGACCGGCGATCTCCATCGCCTCGCTTAACTCTAAGTGGATGGGCACCGGCTTATCTTTACGAAACGAACATTCAAGCAGCAGCAGCGTAGCGTCTTTGCAGAATTCGACAAGCTCGTCTGAAGTGCCAGTATCGCTGGTATAAACGAATGAGGTATCGTCTTTTTCGGTTAGGCGAATGGCTTTGCTTTCGGCAGTATGCGGAGTGGAAAAAGTCTCTGCCATAACGCCGGGAAGTAGCTCAAATGCTTCTCCGGATCTCACTTCAACCAGGTCAACCGGAAACTTCAACTCGAGCAGCCGGTAGTTGTTGGAGTCGTCCACACTTTCAAGGATGCGACGCAATCCTTCAGGGCCAAATATTCTGAGCAATTTGTTTCGCCCTTGTGTGTGTGGCGCCCATTTTATGCCGAACAGAAACGGCGCAAGCCCGCCAACGTGGTCCAGGTGGAAGTGGCTCACCCAGATTGCATCAAGATTAGGCCAGTCCAGTTGCTCCTCAGCCATGCGATGTGTAGCATCCGCGCTCACATCCAGCAACAGCGTTCCCCCGCTTGTCTCTAACCAGAAAGCCGGTGAAGCGCGATGCGCGTGGGGGACAGATGTTCCTGAACCAAGAATGAAGAGTTGCATTGGTTTTGTTAAGGCCTGAACTTCTGAACAAAAAAGCCCAACAAGAAAACTTCCGTCCTATGATAATGCTACTCTCGGACAATCTCTGAATCCGGAAGGGTGTATCAGGTCTCGACTGCTTCGGACGCCACCACCCAAAGCGAACCCTGACTAGCCTTGGAGCATAATTCTAACTGTCCGTGCCGTTGAGCGCGAACCATTCGCCACCCTTCACAACCTGGAGGTGGGCCCAGTTGAATGGGCAGAGTTACACTTGATCTTACTTGACCAATCCGTAGGCTTCAGTTAATTCTCAATCAATGTCTGACACGCAAACTCAGCTTGACGTTCTGGCGGTGTTCTCGCATCCGGACGATGCGGAGCTATCTGTTTCCGGCACGCTGCTGCGGTTGAAATCGCTTGGGTACCGGACCGGCGTCCTCGACATGACACGTGGCGAGATGGGCACGCGCGGCACTACGGAAATGCGCGCGCAAGAGGCATTGGACGCGGCCCGTATTCTAAACCTCGACGCCCGGCTGAATCTCGAGCAGCCGGATGGGCACGTTTGGCTTACCGAAGAAGCGCGCGCCGCACTGGTGCGAGTTTTACGCACCCATAGACCGAAAGTGTTACTCACGACGCACTGGGACGATCCGCACCCGGACCACGCCAACACCAGTCTAATAGTCCGCCAATCTGCACGGCTGGCTTCGATGGCCAAGTATGATATCGAGTCAGGTAAGGCGGCGGTAGCGGTGCCCGCGATCATGCACTCGCTCTTCTCGCGACGCGTGGTGCCATCGTTCATCGTCGATGTCTCGGATTTTGTTGAGGACAAGATGCGCGCGATCAAGGCGCATGCGTCTCAATTCTACAGCGAGGAGTCAACCGAACCCGTGACACGAATCAGCGATAAGAGCTTTCTGGATCAGATCGAGCATCGCATGCGTTACTTCGGATCTTTGATTGGCGTGGCAGCCGGTGAACCCTTTTTCGTCAGTGAAGCATTGAACGTGGATGACCCTTACGCCTTACTCACCCGCCCGATGAATATTTATTCGTAGAAAGAAGGTCTTTGGTCTTCAGTGAAGGAGCAATTTTCCACGGAGAGAGTTTGACCTCCTCATCCAAAGACCAAAATCCAAGACCATTCCTCACTGACTCACAGCCGGTCTCGAACCGCCTTGGCGATCGCTAAGGTCGCCGTCGCCCGTGGTGCATCGGAATTAAATCCCTTTGCCAGCTCGATCGATCGATAAAGATCCTCACGCGCGACTGAACTGAAGATTCCCGGCAGATCAAAATCGTTTGCGCTCGAGCTCGAGGTGGATGTCCCGCCACCGGTCTGAAGACGTGCAACGATTTGCGCGTCTTCTCCAGTAAATTCGGAAACTGAGTTCGCCGCCTTCACCGCTTCCAGTAACGCTTCCCAAACTCGCGCACGATCGATATCGAACATCTGGGTGGCCACTCCGATTAGCGCGCGAGTGCGATCCGCATCGTTGCCACCGATGCGCCGCGCGGTGGTTGCGGCTTCTTCCATCACTTCCATCGCTCTGGTTGGATCACTCTTTTTTAGTTGCTTAGCCGCTTGGAGTGGGTTCCCCCCAACGGGACGCCGTCTCAGCTTAAGAATCACCCGTACGAAAGAGTTCGTTCGCGGCGACGAGCGCGCCCACCGATTGACGGCCCGGCGCGCCGTCCACCAGAGTTTGGACTTATTCAAGGATTGGCGATTCGGTGCTGGGCTTTTCCAAAACCGTGCGAGCAATCGCCAGCGTCGCAGTTGCCCGAGGTGCTTCGCCTGTGAACCCCTTAGCGATCTCGATAGAGCGGTTCAAATCATCTTTAGCCAGGAAGCGAAAGAGTCCCAACAGATCGAAATCTGCAGCAGGCGCGTTAGTAACTAGGGCCATTTGCGCCGACTGTAGCGATGCTGAGACCGTGCTATCTTCCCCGGTAAATCCTTCGCTCGCATTGGCAGCCTTTAATGCTTCAGCCGTCATCTCCCACGAACGCACTCGATCAGCCTCACTCAATACAGTCGCGATTGCTACCAGACCTTTGGCCCGATCCGGATTGGCTCCGCTAATCCGACGAGTTTCGGCAGCGGCTTCGTCCAACAACTCCACAGCCCGTGTTTGGTCTGATTTCAAGAGCAGGCGAGCTGCACGTACATAGGTCCAGATTCGTTGCGGACTGGTCAGCTCACCTGATTTCGCGAGCCGTGCGGCAGTGACTGCGTCCTTTTTTTCGATTGCCCGTTGAGCTGCCTCAAAGTCCACGTAGCCTTGCACGCTCTTACGAAACTCCGCGTTTTCTATCTTGTCAACCAGCTCACGAGCTTTCGGATCACCCTTGCGGGCAAGTGGGATTGCGTAGTCGGCGTAGATTCCATCACGTTCACCCGAAGTACGCGCGCGATCCAATCGCTCCTGCATGCGTTCGAGCGGGTCCGATGTGACGTCATTCGGCACTATGCCGCGGTTTACGGCGTGATTTTCCCCGGTACGCAGATTATTTGGAACGTCAGATTGAAGGGCGGACATCTGGGTCTTCAATAGTGGAGCCTGTTCAGGCGCATGCTGTTCAAACAAAGGTAGCAGGCGCTTCAGAACCAGGTACTTCCCGGTACGACCGGAAGTGGTCGGATCCTGGTCGGGTGGGAGCAGAGGCCGCAACAAAATTTCAGACGCGACACGGAAAAATGCGGTACGGACTCGCAGCGGCAGATCTGGAGCGGGAGAGTCGCGGCGCTCTTGCGAAACGGACGAGCCCCCGTCAGAGGAGAATACGACGTAAAGAAAAGGTGTGAAAGCATATGACGAGAGGCCCGAGACCGTGTTGGCATCTGCTGCGGGGTCGCGTCCGGCACGGGCCACCAGTGATAAGAATGCCTGATCAGCAGCGGCTGCGTTCTTCTCGCGCAACGCAGAGAGGAAATTGATTGAGTAGCGGCTAACTGAGTCGAGGACCGGAGCAGCAAATTCCATTGCCCTCTCAATCTCACCATCATCGAGGAGTCTTCTTGCCAGCAGAATTCTTTTGGCAGTTGAAATTGATGCTTCTTCGGAATCGCGATTGCGCGTTGCAGTTGCTTCCTTCCGTTCGCGTTCATCGGCTTCTGATAGTTTGCCGAGAAACTCTTCAGCGAGGGCCTTGTCCCGTTTGGCAACCAGGCGCAGAACTTCCGAACGGAGATCCCGAGGGCGGCGTCGGACCATTGGCCCGCCCGCACCTTCTTGTTGTCGCATTTGCTCAGCTTGTTTTCTTACGGCTTCCGTATCAGCGCTTTCGGCTTCGTCCCAGGCCCGTCGAAAGAGGGTACGCGCCTTGTCAGGATCAGTCTCCCAGAAAGCATCTGCGGCACGAGCCTCGACACGCGCCCGCAATGCCTGATCTTTGAAGCTGCGGGCCTCGTCCGCTAAAGCTGTCAGCAGAGAGATCGCTACAATCGTACGCTGCGCAGCCACGGCCTCCGATTCCTCGGATTTCGCAACGGTTTTGATGGACTTTGCTGGCGGGCTCTTCTTTTCAGAATTCTGCGCGATAACCAGCGGCGTTATTGACAAGAGAACTAGCAGAGTCGGAAGAAGCAGTCGGTGAGCCATGTTCGTCTCCTGAAGAGTGGGGTTAGAAAAGTTAGGCAGTAGCCGTCTGGTTACACGTGCAATTCGCCGAAAGGTTCCAGTAAGTAGCCGAATTCTGTTGCCGGGTTTGAAAGGGAGCGGCGTACGGAGGGAGCTTTGCTATCGGATTCAGAATTCGGAGCGAAGCAAGCGCGCGGGTTCGAAAGAGTAAGGCAAGACCCCGAGTTCAAGCTTGCCTCAAAACCAGGAAGAATATCGCTTAACGGCCCGGTTGCTGCTGTTCGCAGAACTGATCTAAACCGCGACGACTTCCAAGTCGGGATCTACTTCCTGCTTTAGCATTCCTTCAATGGCCATCAGGGTTCCGGTGAGTGAACTCGGACAACTACCGCACGCGCCTTGATAACGAATGCTCAACGTGTTCTCGCGCAGGCCAAGCACTTCCAGGTAACCGCCATCTCCCATTAGCGCGGGCCGCACTTTGTCATCCAAAATCTCGTTGATCTTTAGGAGCCGCGGGTCATCACTGGTGATAGCCGCCATTGCCCCCCCCACTGCGGCGGCCGCGGCGCTCGCCGAAAGGGTTATTGACTCGGCCGCACGAATTGGAACTGCCAGCGCAGGCAGCAACTCGTCCCAGTCACCCTCGTCTACTTTCTCAACTGTGATCATCTTGTCCATGTAAAAGACGGACACAACCTGACCAACGTCGAACAGAGACTTTGCTAACGGATCGCTTTCAGCCTGACTGGCTGAACCAAACGACAGCGCCGTGCCATTGCTGACGGCTTCCCTCAGAATGAACTTGACCGCGTTAGGGTTAGGGGTTTCTTCAATATCACTAATCTTAGGCATTTCTCGATTCTCCGTTTGTTCGCCACTAGCGTTTCACCTTCAGAATTTGCCTGCATTATAGCGGGTTTAAATGCGAAGCGCAGTGCGCGGGAAGCAGCATCTGAGACGCGCGTTTTGTGGGCTTCAAATTCTTCTGAGAAGGGCCGCGGAAATGTTGCCAAATCCAGAGGCCGGGAATATACTCCGTCCCCTCACTTGCCCCCCCCTTTCAAGAGGTGAGACAAGTTGAGACAGAGGCAGGCGATTGCGAGGGTCGTCTGCCTTTTCTTTTGTGTGGAGAGTGGGTCCTCGGATCGTGTTCATTTTTGGTCTTTGTGCTTTGTTCTTTGATCTTTTTGCCACGATGCTTGATCCTGCTGAAAGCACCTTGCAGCGTCTAGGAAGAAGTCAAAGCACAAAGCACTGTAGTGCACCCCTGAAATGAGACACAGCGTTAAGCAAGTAATGGTTGATGAGAAAGCTGCTCGAACTCAACCGGCGGTCGATAGCCGAGAGCTGAGTGGAGCCGCTGTTGATTGTAAACGTCCTCATTTGTAGTGACCACAAAGCCCCGGCGCGGCCGACAGAGCAGCTGCTCTTCGCGCATTAAACGTAAGACTCGCTTGCGGTTGACAACCAACCCGCGGCGCTGGAGTGCGGCAGTCATTGGCCGGTAGCCGTAGCGCGTGGTCAAGGCAATCTGCTGGATCGTCTGCCGCAGTTCTGCCTGGATCGTCTGCCGCAGTTCTGCCTCCGCAGCAGTATCCACCAGCGGCTGTGACAAGCGCTGACGTTGGCGATAGTAGGTAGCGCGCGAAACCCCGACCGCCGCGCTGAGCTCTTTAATGGCTCGCGCGCCGGTCGGTGTCTCGCTCACTACTTGGTTGATTAACTGTGTCATGCGTTGGTTCCAGTCACGCTCTTTGATTAAGTTTCTTCCTCGAGTTTCTGCAAGACTTTTTTTAGCAGATCATTCTTCATGGTCAGTCGTCCGACCATGCGCTCGAGTTCAGCAATGCGGGCTGTCTCAGTATTGCGGCCCAACTTTTACCGGGAAAGGCTCGTTCTTTGTGTTTGCGGTGTTCCCGGTACCACCGCGAAAGTACATGTTGATTAAGCTGGTGTTCGCGTGAAACTTGCGCCTGCGTTTTGCCGGCCTCGATTTCGCGAATCACCTGTAACTTGAAATTACGGCTGAATACCCTTCGTCTGACAGCCATCTTAAGCCTCCTGCTCTGGTCGAGTAGTAGACTTAACGATCTGTCTCAGTCAAGGGTGCAGTTTAGTACAAAGCACAAAGTACAAAGCACAAAGGTCATCATCAACTGACAACGGACCAGTGACAACGGACCACCGCAATGAACATCGGCATCACAGTCTATCCAACCTACGGCGGCAGCGGCATTGTCGGCTCAGAGTTGGGAAAGGAGCTGGCCCAACGCGGCCACACAGTCCACTTCATCTCGTCCTCGTTGCCGACTCGACTCACA
This sequence comes from Pyrinomonadaceae bacterium, assembly GCA_041742785.1. GTDB lineage: Bacteria > Acidobacteriota > Blastocatellia > Pyrinomonadales > Pyrinomonadaceae > PSRF01. The sequence goes on from JBGTOA010000042.1 coordinate 137,302, forward strand.
GAACTCAGCGATCGGGTCCGCTTCCATGAAGTAGAGATGATGTCTTATCCATTGTTTGAGCATCAGCCATACAGCCTGGCACTCGCAACTAAGATGGCCAAGGTGGCCGAGACCGAGAACCTGGACCTCCTGCACGTGCACTACGCTATCCCGCACTCCATCAGCGGTATCCTCGCCCGCGAGTCGCTAAAACCACAGCGCTACCTGCCCGTGATCACAACGTTGCACGGAACGGATATCACACTCGTCGGTGCGGATCGTTCCTACCTTCCAATCACACGTTACGGCATTGTTCAGTCTGACGGGGTCACCGCTATCTCCCATTATCTGAAGAACGCTACGAAGGAGATTTTTCAGTTTGAGGACATCGAAGTAATCCCGAACTTTGTTTGTCAGGAGGATTACCAACGACATCCCGTCGAGGCCCTGCGAAAGGAGCTTGCACCTGAAGACCAACCGCTGCTGGTACACGTTTCAAATTTCAGGCCGGTCAAGCGGCCAGTCGATTGTGTCGAGATTCTGGCGAAGGTGTTGCAGCAGGGGATTAAAACGCGTCTGGTGATGGTTGGCGATGGCAGTGAGCGGACCAACGCCGAGCATCGAGCGCGTTGTCTGGGAGTGTTTGAGCGGTGCTCTTTCGTTGGCAAGCAGGCAAAAATTGTCGACTACTTGTCAGCTGCCGACGTGCTGTTGCTGCCGTCCGAGCAGGAGTCTTTTGGTCTTGCCGCCTTGGAAGCGATGGCGTGCGAGGTCCCGGTAATCGCGTCAAGGGTCGGTGGCGTGCCGGAAGTTGTAACCGACGGAGAAACTGGCTTTCTCAGTGAAGTTGGCGACGTTGATAAGATGGCAGGGGACGCTGGACGACTTTTGGCAGACGCAGAGATGCGACGTGAGATGGGCCAGCGCGCGCGCGAATCCGCGATCTCACGATATCGAACCGAAGTCGTAATTCCGCTGTACCTGGAATATTACGAACGGGTGATAGCGAAAACACGTAACAAGAAGCAATGACGAAAAAAGTAATCAGGGACGAGCAAATGAAACGCGCACGACTCTAACCTAAACCGCCGATGACTATTCGCCCTGGCCAACAACACAGTTGAAGACGGACCCCGGCAACTAACCAGGGAAACCTGACCTATAGCCCTATGCAATCGATCATTATTGGCACAGCCGGACATATCGATCATGGGAAGAGTGCCCTGGTCCGTTCGCTGACCGGCACGGATCCCGATCGACTACCGGAAGAGAAACGACGAGGTATCACCATCGACCTCGGTTTTGCCGATCTCGCTTTGGGAGATATTCGTATCGGCTTCGTCGATGTTCCCGGTCACGAACGATTTATCAAGAACATGCTGGCAGGCGCGCACGGAATCGATGTGGTTGCCCTGGTCATCGCAGCGGACGAAGGTGTGATGCCGCAGACGCGAGAACACTTCGACATCTGTCGCTTGCTGGGAATCAGGAACGGGCTGGTTGTGATCACCAAGTCCGATCTGGCAGAACCAGAGCTTGTCGAACTTGTTCGGGACGAGGCGGAGGAATTGGTCAAGGGTTCTTTCCTTGAAGAAGCTCCCATCGTGAGTGTGAGCGCCAAGACCGGTGCGGGACTCAGCGAACTCAAGTTGGTTCTGAAACAGATTGCTGCTCGAGTTCCCGAGCGCTCGTCTGATCAGGTGCCGAGGTTACCGGTGGATCGGGTTTTTACAATGAAGGGCTTCGGAGCAGTCATTACCGGCACCCTGGTCGCGGGCGAGCTTCGGGAGGGCGACGAACTCGAGTTGCTGCCGTCCGCGTTGCGCACTCGGGCGCGCGGGCTGCAAGTGCACGGTCAAACTGTAGCGAAAGCATTAGCCGGTCAAAGAACCGCGGTGAATCTTGGAGGAGTCGATGTATCAGCAATTCAGCGTGGAATGGTCCTCGCGCCGATCGGTCGCTTGCGACCAACGCAGGTGCTGGATGTGAGACTTGAAGTGCTGCCCGATGCCCCTCGTCCTCTGCGATCGCGCGCGCGTGTGCGGTTACATATCCATGCGTCCGAAGTGCTGGGGCGCGTCCGCGTACTCAAACAATCCGGAACTATCGAACCGGGAAAGAGCGGGTTCGCGCAACTTCGGCTTGAAGTGCCAATCGTGGCCATCGCCGGCGAGCGATTTGTGCTCCGCTCTTACTCGCCTTTGCAAACCATTGCCGGGGGCCAGGTGCTCGAGCCGTTTGCCGGCAAACATCGTGGGAGCGACTTTGCTCAAATCAAGGAGCGACTGGAAACACTGGGGGCCGCTGATGGTCCTGCGCGACTTGCTGTGTATCTTGTCTCAGCCGGAGCAGCAGGCCAGCGACGATCCGACATCGCTGCCCGCACCGGCTGGACCGATCAAGTGCTCGCCGGCGTAATTGGCTCCGCGGTCGAACGTAACGCAGTGATTGACTGCGAAGGAGTGCTTGTCAGCGCCGAAGCTTTCGAAAGCCTCAACAGCGCGGCAGTCGCTGAGATTAAGAGACATCATCAGCGTGAACCACTCGCACGGGGACTGGCGCGCGAAACCCTGCGCGAGCGTTGCTTCACACGAGCCCAGCCGGAAGTCTTCAAGGCGGTGCTTGGTCGCATGGAGCAAGCGAGAAAGATCGTGACAGAGAAGGATGTGGTGCGCTCCACCGATCATTCTCTTGAGGTAAAAGGTGCAGACGCCGAGCTACGCCAACGCATCGCTCAAATCTATATCGGGGCAGCGCTGGAACCGCCCACACTTGAGGAAGCGCTTCAGCAGGCGGGGGTTGCGAAGGACCGAACCGTTTATGGAAGGAAGGTGCTGCAACTCTTGATAGATAGCGGAGATGTAGTGCGGATTCAGGGGGATCTGCTATTTGCTCGAACAGCGCTCGAAAATCTTAAGAGGGAGTTGCGCAATTACGGAGACGCCAACGAACCCGCGCGCGCAATAAATGTCGCAACGTTTAAAGAACTGGCTGGGGTATCACGAAAGTATGCGATTCCACTGCTGGAACATCTCGATCGTGAGCGAGTTACGCGCCGCAATGGCGATCAGCGAATCATCTCGAAGTGAGCGGACTTGATTTGATCCTTGTGCTGGCAGTACCATGTGCATCAGAAAAATGACATTCCTTCCGCGAAGTTAACAACTCATAGGCCGGAGGTGAAGATAAAATGAGGGACATACTGGCCGTGGTGGTGGGTTTGGGAGCACTGGGCTATGGGATTTACAGATTTTACTTGTTCGTAGCCACTCCCGGCGATAACACGGGCGCCCATAATATGTGGTGGGCCGTCGGCTGCGCTGTTGTTTTCTTTATCTGTGCGCTCATGTACTTCCTGGGCCACGTGAATAAGGAAGAGGAGATTCACATCACGCAATGACCAGGGCTTTCTGAGCGAGACTTGGACCCTGATGCGTTCTTGTGCCCCTCTGAGCACCATCGTGGCTCGTTCGCTTTGAATTTCGACGCCGTTTGCGCAGTGACCCCCGTTCGGTTCCGATGCGCAAACGGCGCTTGGTTTGTTTGATGCAGACAATCGTCGCAGGAGAATCGCAAATGTTGATAGCTTCAAGCGCCATGCTGGCCCAGGTACAATCCTCCTGGAGAGAGCCCGGCTATTTTGTCGTTTTAATGCTTGCCATGCTGGTGTTGGGCGCGGTGGCGTGGTTGATCGCGGCAGTGCTTGGCTTTGCTCGCGCCCGCGCGTTCGGTCCATCGGCGCGCTGGTTCTCGTTTGCAGCCGTGTGTTTGATCCTGTTTCACCTGCAATTCATCGTATTGGGCTTTGGTATTTTGACGAAGGACAATGGTTTGGTGTTCGGCATTCTGAGCTTCTTTAATCTGTTTGTTCTGTTGGGAGCACTGTGTGCGATCATGGGGTTCATTAGACTCACTCACCCGCGCTAGGAATTGCGCGACGATTTGCGGAACTTCGGCAGCATCATTTACGAATCTTCTTTTGATGGGTAAAAAAATTCTCGTTGTGGCCGCGCTTCTGATTCTGGGAGGCGCGGCATTTTTGCATTCTCAAAAAAATCCCGCTCTTATCGGCTCGCAGGGGCTGAAGGGATTCGTACAAATACAAGGGAGCCGGTTTGTGATCGACGGCCGGCCGTTTCGGTTCGTCGGAGCCAATGTTGCGGTGATGTATCGCGATGAGGATCGCGCTGCGATGCCGGAAACTCTACGGCATGCCGCGGAGAATGGCATTCGTGTCGTCCGCGTGTGGGCTTATGGTGAAGGCGGCCCCAGGGACGTTGGCCCGCTTGCAGATTTTGCAGATTGGCCGCGCACGCATCCCTTTCGTTGGGCTCCGGATCAGTGGAACGAAGACGCGTTTATTCATCTCGATCGCGTAATTGCAGAAGCCGGAAAGAACGACCTCAAGGTGCAGCTTTGTCTTACTAACTGGTGGCGTGACACTGGTGGAATCGCGCAATACTTACTCTGGGCCGGTATTAAGGAGGCTGTAGATGATCGGTTTCGATTTGGGATCAATCCGGAAGTGGCGATGCAATTCTACACCAACGAGGTAACGCGGCGACTCTATCGAGAACATATCGAGAAGCTCGCAACTCGTCGCAACTCGGTCACCGGAATCCTCTACCGCGACGATCCAACAATCTTTGGCTGGGAGTTGATGAACGAGGCGCAGGCGTTAACCGGACGTTGGAGTGAAAGACGAGCATGGATCGCTGAGATGAGCACATATCTTCGTTCGCTTGACCCCCATCACGTTATTTCGCCCGGCACCTGGGGCTTTCGCTCAGCGGCAGAACGACGAGAGTGGCTGATCGATCATCAACTGCCGAACGTCGACTACTGCGACGTGCACAATTATCCCAAGGACGATACGGACAGTTTCGTCGATTCGCCCACGGCGCTGCGCGAGTTTATCGACAACCGTGCTGCCGCCGCTTTTTCAATCAAGAAGCCGCTGGTAATGGGTGAGTTTGGCATCAACGCCGACGGCTTCAACGGTTTCTCACAAGCCGACTGGTACCGGGCTTATCTGGAAGGCAGCGTCCGGAGCGGGGCGGCCGGCGCAATGTTTTGGATTCTGACTCCTGATCCTCAGCGCGGTTATGGAATCACGTATACGACCACGCGCGACCAGGCGATATTTGACGAGTTCGTCCGGGCGGCAAAGATGTTCAAGTCCCTCGAGGCTGCCGACCTTCCCGAGAGATTGCTTGATCCCGGACGCCATCTGGTTCCCAGACAGTTTGTTTGGGAAAGGAGTGATGCTCCTCAAATTCGACCGGAGACTCTTCTGCGCGAAGACAAGTCGCTGCTGTACCGCTTCAAACCGCAATTGGCACAAGCTGCGCGCTTTGAAAAACTCGGCGGTGGCCCAGGTTACTTTTGGGGATTTGGTGTCGGCGCTGTCGACTTCGTTGTTCCGGCACGAGAGGATCGCCGCCGGGTCGCTCAGGTGATAGTTCGTGCACATATCCAGCCGGTGCCACCGATCGATGCGCCGAAGGATTGGGTAAGAACTCGTGTCACTCTTTTCATCAATGGCACGAATTGCGGCTCGAGATTGATTCCAGTCGAAGATCCCAAACAACCCCTGATACAAGAATGGAAAGTGGATAAGCTCGCGGTGAGGCTGGCGGCAATGCGGGGGAAGGCTCTGCAGGTTCGCCTGGCTGTCACGCCCGACGCTGACTGGCTGTATGGAGCGAACATCGCAAACTGGCCGGAAGGCTACGAAGCAAGCGATGCGAAGCCGGTCGAGGTGGAAATACGGCGCGAAGGTAAGTAGCGCAACGAATAAGGGGAGCGCGGGCGGCCCGCCCGCAACGTTGAATGCCAAGGCTGCTGAAGCTTAAAGAAGTTCTTTTCATCTGGGACCGCGGACGGCCTCGTCCGCATCGAGCTGTGACTCGTGATTAACCGCGTTCTCGTCCAGCCGATAAATTTCCGCGGAAGGTACTCTATCCAGGCTCAACTGAATATCCGCTTTTCTTGATCGCTGAAGCGAACTAGTGATCGCATCATTACTGAAGTAGCGGCGGCCGCGAGCGTTGATAATGAAATCTCCTTCACCCATTTGCTTAACGGCATTAGCATCAGAGAGCGACACGTTCATCAGATCTGACCGTCCGGCGCGTTGCGCGTAATAAGCTGCTAATCCCGGAGTTTCACTTGCTACTCGCGCGCCTCGCCTTGCCTTGCTGGCAATCGCCGTCATCGCCTCACGCATACTGGCGTCGTAAAATTCATCGTGTGGAAAGTAGTAGCCGGCCTTCGTAATGCCGCCACCGAGTGGATTTGTGTAGAGCCGGTAATACGGCGCGATGCTCACGGCCGCCTGCACCGAACCCGCAATAACGATCGAGGCGAGAACCACTGATCCGTATGACTTGACTCGACTGTCCAACGACGACCCAGCCACCAGCGCGGCAAGTTTAGCGGCAAGGAAACGCCCGGCAGCCTGTATCCCGATCGCCGCCGTGATCAAGACCGGCGGCAGCACCACCGTGATGTAACGAGTGAATTTTCCGCCCGCAAAGGTGAACATCATTAGCCACAGGAACATCCAGAGCAGAATGAAATACCGACCATCGCCGAGTTTGCGTCGGAAAAGCAGAGGTAGACCAATGATCAATCCGACGAGGGACAACACGGGTAATTTCACTACCATGAACAGCCCGTAGAAGTACCACGGCGTACCCTGCAGCCAATCAGTCATCTTGTGACTATAGATTCGCCCCATGAACTCATACCCGTCATGGCCCACCATTTTCTGTCCGGCGAATTGACGCATCTGTCGCCAGGTGTCAGGCAACAGCACTGTCGGGTTTACCAACAGAAAAACGATCCCCATGATCACGAAAAATATGAGCATGCGTTTGTGGCCCAGGCGCCAGCGTGTCTCGGGGATTGCCTGGAATAGCCAGTAGTAAGCAATAGTGATCGCGAGCAGCTGCGGGAGATATTTGGAGGCCAGCATCGCACCGAAGGCTGCTGCCGTGGCCCAATAGTAACGCCGCGGGTCCTCGCCGCTTTCCGCGCTGCGCTGACCGCGTAACCAAAAAACGTTCGCCAGCAGGAAAAAGAAGAGCGCGAAGGTGTCTTCCTTCGCGATGCGATTGAAGCCGATCGCGTTTGGATCGAAGGCCCAAAGCGCGGCGGCGATCAATCCGACTTCCGCTCCGAACAATTCGGCAGCCAGCAGGTAGATCAGGATTATGGTAAGCGCGCCGAAGATCGCGCTTGGCAAACGCAAAGCAGTTTCGGGCGCGATCTGGCGGCTGGAACTGTTTGCAGCGATTGAGGTTCGGTTCCAGGAATCCGCGAGAACGCTGCTCGCGGTCTGCAACGCTTTCATTAGGAACGGGTGTTCGCCATTCGCAGCAGTCAAACCGTTCTGACGATAGTCTGCGACCGCGTGCAGTTTGTTTAATTCGTCTTCGCTCAGTCCCTCGGCGCTTAACCCGCTAACGCGAAAACCGAATCCCACTAAAACAAACACCGTGAGAGCTGCGATTACCAACGTGCGATTGAGGGAAACTAATCCGCGATCGGTAAAAAACTCGGGTTTGAAACCCGCCGTGATAAATGATTCGGCTCTTGCGGCCAAGTGACCCTTACCTTCCTGCTTTCAATAATTGCTCTCGTACAAAAGGCGAAAGGTTAGCGCGGATTGTTGAATGGCTGCAACCCTGGGACAGCTTGCGATTGGCGTGGTGAGAGTGTGGTCCGTGATGGGGAGACTCATCCCGAAACTCACTCGGGTCCTTTGAACGAGCACTTGATCCCATGTGCGTCTGCGTGCAGTGATGTTTGCAGTTCCTATGACACTGTGGCAACTATCACAAATCTGCTTGAAACTGATCGTTAAATGGGCGATATTTTAAGCGTTCACCTGTTATGCCGACTCCATTCCCACGCGAGGATGGGGTGCAATCACAACGCGGTTCACCAGAATCGACCCGATCCTAAAGCACTTCTTTCCACCCAAAAGGATACCAAGCCATGGCAGAACCCCAGGAACAATTTCAATCCGGAACAAACGCACCGGCGTTTCGCATCGATGAGAAACTCCACCAGATACTTTATAAATCTGAAGCACATCCCAGGCTCGAACCCCAACCTGAGGAAGTCTTACCCGAACCGGTCTATCCGCAACATCCCAACCCGGTCGAAATGACCAAGCGTGAGTATCAGAAACTGAATGCGATTCGCACCTGGAAAACATGGGGTGCGCCGTACTTCAAATCGCGGTGGCATTCAACCGAGTTGCGCCCGATCATTCCCTATCTGTTTACCGAATGGAAATGTAATCTCGATTGCCATTATTGCTGGTCATACAACAACGCCGTGAAGGGCATGACCGAAGACGTGGCAAAACGTTCCATCGATTGGCTGCACTCGATCGGGTCGCGGGTTTTGGCGTTGATGGGTGGCGAACCTCTGCTGCGACCAAAGTTCATCCACAAGATCGTCGACTATAGCGCCAAACACGACATCTTCGTTTACCTGCCGACAAACGGCCGGTTGATGAAGCCCGACGTGATCGATCGGCTCGGTGATGCCGGCGTCGCGACGGTTAATCTGGCCGTGGATTCGGTGAAGGAAAGAAAGTCTCTGCCCAAGGCGCTGGAACCAATTCGAGCGAACTTTGATTATCTCGTTAAGCGCCAGCATTATTACGGCTACTCAGTCATGTTCAATATCAATATCTGCCATAACAACATGGACGATGTAAAAGAACTAACTGAGATCGCGCACGACAGCGGCATCGCGACTGACTATCACATCAACGAGACGCCGATGACCGAGCAAACACACTTCAAACACCTGAATGAGAACCAGACTTATCTGACCGAAGAAGACTGGCCCAAAGTTGATGCGCTACTCGACTACCTCAATGACAAGCGTATTAACGAAGGGTACAAAATGGTGAATCCGATACAGCACATGGAAGACATGAAAATGCTGATGCGCGGCAAAGTGCCGCCCTGGCAATGTCGCGCCGGACAGAACTCGCTCATCATCAGAACAGATGGATCGCTGGCGCCGTGTTTTCCGATGTACTCGGCCACTCACAACTGGGGCACGGTCGGCAATCACAATTTTGATGTAAAGCAGCTTGATGAAATGAAGCAGGAATGTACGAAGCATTGTCTCTCGACCTGCAATTACATTCTGGGTTACTGCTACGACAATATGCGCGTGATCACCTGGGGTCTGAAGCAGGCCTTGCATGGATTCAAGGGCGCGAGTGGCAGCTTCTAAAACCAATTCGAGGGATGTTTAAGGGCACTTCTTCAGTGGAAGTGCCCTTTCACTTCGGATGTTCGTCAAGATACAGGATTACGCCAACTCCTTCTCACATTTATTGGAATTGGCCGCCTCGCCAGGTAAAGATTCCGACAGCTATGTTGATACCAACGCCAATCAGCACTGCAGTCCAGTACCGACCGTTGCGCATCTCGCCGTGAAACCTAATCAAAGTTGCGGCGCCGAGCGGCAGCCACACTAAGAGCGAAGTCAGCAGGCCCGGTCCATACGCAAAGTAGGCGGCACTTGTGATCGCATGCGAGACGGCATTCGCCAAACAAGTTGCCCCCAAAATCACCAGCATCATTGAAAGGAACCGGAGCCGGCGGGCGACAAATATTCCAGCAAGCATCAAGATCAATCCGACACTCTGCGCCACCAGAAACCGATTCTCGGAGAGTTGTACTCCGCGCAAGCGCATCAGGTATTCAGAGTAGCCAACACCGCCCCAGTACTCTTCGGCGACATGCATCAGATAGGTTATCGGGAACAGCCACGCCCAGAAATCGATCGTCGTGTTGGATAGGTAAGCTTTTAGTCTGCTCATTTGTTAAGGGCGCGCACTAAATGTCATCGGCAGAGACGCGAGGTTGCGCCGCAAAGGTTCATACGTCTCGCAGGGACGTAACGTTGATTCTCGTTCTTTGTCGCATACCGGGTCATCATCCCACAGTCACACTCTCGTCAACCAACATCCGCAAATCGACATCACACTCTTCGCGGGTTAGAATACACTCCTTCAATCAATACTGTTCGGACCATTGCAACACTTTCCACAACTCCGCAGAGTCCGTGTTTGAGTCTCTGTGACTTCAGCTTTTAAGGAGAAACCGATGAGGAGAACTCGATCGTTCATATCGCTCTTAGCCATCTTCGCGATGGTGATGTCGCTTACAGTAATGGCGCAGAAGCCGCAAGCTGCCGGGGCTAGGGCCACCCGTGCGGTGAAGACCGGGACTCTGCCGGCGCTGAACGTGACCGAGTTCAAACTCAAGAATGGCTTGCGAGTAATCTTTCACGAAGATCATTCCACTCCCATTGTGGGCGTGAACCTTTGGTACCACGTCGGTTCTAAAAATGAAGTACCGGGCAAAACCGGGTACGCACATCTCTTTGAACATATGATGTTTCAGGGCTCTAAGAATTTCGACGACGATTTTTTCAGACCGCTGCAAGAGGCGGGCGGGACAGTGAACGGATCTACCAATCGTGACCGCACCAACTATTGGGAAGTGGTGCCGTCGAATTTTCTCGAGCTCGCGCTTTTCATGGAAGCCGATCGCATGAGCGGACTGCTGGAAGTGCTGAACGAAGCGAAACTGGCGAACCAGCGCGAGGTGGTGAAGAACGAGAAGCGGCAGAACTACGATAACCAACCTTATGGGCTGGTCGGGGCGAGGATCGCCGAGACACTCTATCCACCTACCCATCCTTATCACTGGTTGACTATTGGATCACTGGAGGATCTTTCGGCCGCCTCGCTGGATGACATCAAAGCATTCTTCCGAACGTACTACACCCCTCGTAATGCGAGCTTAGCGATTGCCGGCGACTTCAATTCGGCGGAAGCAAGGCGGCTCGTTGAGAAATACTTCGGGCCCATCGCAGGTGGGCCGGCCATTACCCGACCAAATCCACCGCCACCAAAGCTCACCGAAACAAAGACCATTGAAATGCAGGATCGCGTGGCGTTGCCGAGGCTCTACCTGGTGTGGCCTTCGCAACCGCACTTTACTCCGGATGAAGCAGCAACCGATGTACTCGCCACGATCCTGGGTTCAGGCAAGAGTTCACGACTCTTCAAAACACTCGTCTACGATCGGCAGATTGCACAGGACATATTCGCGTCAAACAACTCGCAGGAGATAGCCGGCCAGTTTCAAATCCAGATTACAGGCAAACCCGACAAGAGTCTGGCCGAACTCGAGACGGTGGTAAACGAAGAGATCAAGCGAATCAAACAGGAAGGCCCAACCAGCGAAGAGCTCGAACGTGCCTACAACGCGCGCGAGGCCGCCTTCATCTTCGGTATGCAAACGGTTGGCGGAGGCGGTGGAAAGAATGATCGTCTGAACAGGTATGCGACGTTTGTTGGAAAACCAAATTACGTGCAGCAGGACCTCGATCGCTATCGCCGCGTGACGGCCGCAGACGTAAAGCGAGTAGCTAATACCTACCTCACTGATGCGGGGCTGATCGTAAAAGTGACTCCGAGACCTCGCGATGCTGCCGGCCAACGGGGCGGCGGACGCACCAATCCAAATCTACAAGCGCAACAGGCACCCAGCAATGCTGAGGAAGAGGTGGCCGATCCGAAGAAGCGCAGCGACGAGACCGCTAAGTGGAAACTGCCGGTGCCCAAACGCGATCCCGAGCTTCGCTTACCACAGATTCAGCGACGCAAGCTGTCGAACGGACTCGAGGTGGTCATCGTTGAGCACCACGAGTTGCCGGTAGTAAACATGAATCTGGTGATCAAAGCCGGATCAGCCTTTGACGGGACGGGCCAGGCGGGCATTGCAAGCCTCACCGCGGATCTGCTTGATGAGGGGACAAAACGACGAAGTGCGCTGGAGCTGGCAAATTCATTCAACGCCATTGGGACGCAGTTAAACGTCAACAGCAGTTGGGATTCGAGTTCCGCCAATGTGCTGACGCTGACGCGCCACTTAGATACGGCTTTGGATTTGTACGCGGACGTGATCACCAATCCAGCGTTTAAGGAAGACGAGATGAAGCGTTTGTTGAACCGGCGACAGGCGGCCGTCAGACAACAACGTGACAACGCCAATGCTGTTGCAAACATCGTCTACTCATCCATTCTGTATGGACCGAATCATCCTTATGGGCATCCGCCGCTCGGCGATGAGAAGTCGTTGCAGGGAATTGGGAATGATGACGTGCGAGCGTTCTACGAGAAGTTTTACAGGCCTAACAACGCAACTCTGATCGTGGTTGGCGATATCACACCAGCCACGTTGCTTCCCAAGCTCGAGCGTGCATTTGCGGATTGGAAAGCTGGCGACGTTCCGAAGATCGATATACCTGATCCTGCTCCGCGTAAAGGTGTCGCCCTGTATATCGTCGATAGACCGGGCTCGGCCCAGTCAGTGATAAGCATTGGACAGGTCGGTGTCGCACGTACTACTCCAGACTATTTCCCTCTGCTGGTCCTGAACACGATGCTGGGGGGACAGTTTATTTCACGAGTGAATTTGAACCTTCGCGAGGACAAAGGGTACAGCTACGGCGCCCGGACTGCGTTCACTTACCGGCGCGGACGGGGTCCCTTCACAGCCTCGGCCGGAGTTTTCACGAACGTGACAAAAGAATCGGTAGCCGAGTTCATGAAGGAACTGCGCGGAATTCGCGGCGACATTCCGATCACTCAGAAAGAGTTGGACTTTTCGAAACAGACGATCATCCGAGGGTTCCCCCGCGGATTCGAGACCACCGCGCAGATTGGTGGCAGACTTGAAGACGTAGTGCTCTTCGGGCTGCCGGATGATTATTTCAACCGCTACACCCAACAAGTTAGTGCCGTCAGTCTGGCTGACGTGAACCGGGTGGCGCGCCAGTATCTGGATCCATCAAAGATGGCCATCCTGATTGTCGGTGACCGGAAGGAGATTGAGCCGGGACTGCGTTCGATCAGGGAGATTGGCGCGACGATCACTTACGTCGATGCGGAAGGTAAGCCGGTGGCGAAAGCGGGACAGGATTAAATAACTTCGGCTCTTCAGTTCAACTGAAACACAAGTTCAAGCGCAAAGATCCACTGAGCAACTCTTTGCTCAGTAAGGAAGACTACGAAGAGCCGGCGGATCCAAGGTTCATCAGCATGAAATACAACTTTCCTAAGCTCGCCAAAACTGATCTTTAACTCTGGAGACCTGCTGATCCTGTCTAAATGAATTCCAACCCAACGCCGCATCTTGTTCGTCGCCTCGGCTTATTCGACGCGACCATGCTCGTCATGGGCGGGATCATCGGGTCCGGAATTTTCATCAATCCCTATGTGGTGGCCCGCCAAATCAGATCCCCAATTCTGATATTAGGGGTCTGGGCGCTCGGTGGTCTGATTGCTTTGGCGGCCGCTTTCATCTGGGCAGAACTCGCGGCGCTTAGACCGGAAGTCGGGGGCCAGTACGCGTATCTCCGCGAGGCCTTTCATCCGCTGGTTGCATTTCTCTACGGCTGGGCTTTGATGTTGGTGATTCAAACAGGCGGCATGGCGGCGGTCGCGGTGACATTTGCTCGCTATTTCATCGAGCTAACAGCCTTTCCCATCAGTGACTGGCTGGTGGCCGTAATCACCTTAAGCAGCCTCACCTTGATCAACTGTCTTGGAGTGCGAGCAGGAAGCTCTCTGCAGAGCGCCCTGATGGTTCTGAAGATCTTCGCGATTGTGGCTTTGATCTTCTGTGGTCTGTTTTTAGGCGCTTCCAGTGCGGGAACGGCCGGCACTTCGTACGTGCTCGATTCGTCAACTTTTTCGCTGACAACGATCGGCGCAGCGATGGTTCCGGTGCTCTTCGCTTACGGAGGCTGGCAGACTGCTACGTTTGTCGCCGGTGAAATTCGCCAGCCGGAAAAGAACCTCCCGCGAGCTCTGATCATGGGAGTTGTCGGCGTTGTCCTCCTTTACCTCGCCGCAAATTTTGTTTACCTGTGGGTGCTCGGATCAGACGGTCTCGCCAACACCAGTACGCCTGCATCAGATGTGATGAGTGTTGTGCTCGGTGAGAAGGGAGCGCGCCTGATCGCTGCCGGCATTGCAATCTCGACGCTCGGCTTCCTGAGTCAGGGAATGCTGACAGCGCCCCGCGTCTACTTCGCGATGGCCGAAGACAAGCTGTTCTTTAAGAGTGTCGGTCGGGTGAACTCTCGGACCAGGGTTCCGGTGCTGGCGATCGTGCTGCAAGGAATCATGGCGATACTGATTGCCTTGTGGGGCCGGTATGAGCAGATTCTGAACTACGTGGTTTCAGTGGATTTTATATTCTTTGGCGCGACCGCCCTCTGCATTTTTGTGTTTCGCCGCAGAGGTAAGCAAGGTGAGACTGCCGGCTCAGGAACCGCTCGCGTGCCGGGCCATCCAGTTACGACAGCGTTTTTCATTGCGGCTTGCTGGCTCGTAGTGCTCAACACGGTCTACAAGTATCCGGCGAACACTGTAATTGGATTGGCTATTCTGCTGGCTGGTGTTCCGGCATATTTTTTCTGGCGCTGGAGAAACGGGCAATGAACCAGGACAGCCGCGTGTTGGTTTCTGAGTACATGCATTGGGCCAAGACGCAGTCCGGCGCCCGCTTCAATCTGGCAGTTAGCGGCCTACCCAATCTCCATTTGCGAGAGCTCGACGTTTCGCTGAGCCAGCTCGAGATCACGACGCAATTTCCTTATGGGTACCCGCCGCTCAAGCAGGCACTGGCAAAGAGAATGAAAGTAGACGAGCAGTGTGTCGTGACTGCGGCAGGTACGACCTTCGCAAATCATCTGGCAATGGCTGCTCTGATTAATCCCGGCGATGAAGTGCTGATCGAGCAGCCGACTTATGAGCCTTTGTTGTCACTGGCGCGTTATCTGGGAGCCACGGTCAAGCGTTTCCCGCGACGTTTTGAGGACGGATTTCAGATTGATCCGGACGAAGTTGAGAAAGCGCTTTCTGCGAAAACACGACTCCTGGTAATCACCAACCTGCATAACCCAACCGGAGTCCTGACCAATCAAGACACGATGAAGAATGTAGGGGAGTTGGCGAGGAGTACCGGTAGCCGCGTGTTGGTAGACGAGGTTTACCTTGAGACATTTTTCGAACAGCGGCCGCCCACAGCCTTTCACTTTGGTGATGAATTCGTCACCACCAGCAGTCTAACCAAGGCGTTTGGGTTGAGCGGATTGCGCTGCGGCTGGATTGTGAGTGCACCTGATATCGCGGAACGCATGTGGCGATTGAACGATCTGTTTGCTGCGACACCGGTGCACGCTGGTGAGCGGTTAAGCGTAGTTGCTTTGAAACAGATCGAACGAATTGCGGCCAGGGCGGACGAGTTGCTCGCACACAACCTCACCGTGGTGAATAGTTTTCTCGACTCGCGGGCTGATGTGGAAGACGTACGGCCGCAGTTTGGGACGATCGTTTTCCCGCGCCTGAAAAAGGGAAATGCGGATGAGTTTTGTAGTCTGCTAAGAGAGAAGTATGAGACGTCGGTTGTGCCGGGCCGGTTCTTCGAGATGGCCAATCACTTTCGCCTGGGGTTTGCGCTGGATTCGGAAGGTTTGGTGGCAGGACTTAAGAGACTTGGTCAGGCACTCGATGAAATGGATCGCTAATCTCCATTGATCAATTGAGAGTGATCATAATGACAAATGAAAATTTTTTCTCTCGCTTCACCGCCGGCAGTAAGGCAGTTTCAAACCCTCGCTACTGTTCCTCGCGTTTTTCGTGCTAGCATCGCGACGCTGTTCGCCGTTTGACCGGGAGGTCTCACTCTCTTTTGCGCTTTGCTTTTTTCCCGAGTATTTCCCGTCTTATCTTGTTCGCTCTCGCGAACGCAATCCTGATCGTTATCACGCCACAAGCCATTGCTCAACAGACGAATCCGGTCGATCGGAAGGTCACAAATCCGATGACCGACACGCCGAACGTCAACCCCTTGACTCAGGATCAGCCAGTTCGTCAGCGACTGCCGGGCGCAGCTTCGCAAACAGCAACCTCCACTGACGAACTGACTCTGATATATGACAAGGGCTCGGCCTCGGGACCCGATAACGCAAAAGTCTTCGTTTACGAGGGAAACGTCGATGCTCGGATCGGGACGTATCGGTTACAGGCCGATAAGGTGACGGTTTATGAGGCCA
The DNA here is from genome assembly GCA_041742785.1 of Pyrinomonadaceae bacterium. GTDB lineage: Bacteria > Acidobacteriota > Blastocatellia > Pyrinomonadales > Pyrinomonadaceae > PSRF01. Next base: position 153,457 of record JBGTOA010000042.1, read on the forward strand.
CCAACAAAGTCCTTGCGGAGGGCAATGTGGTTTTTGACCAGGGCGAACTGCAGCGAATCACGGGCTCGCGAGCGGAATGGAACTACCGAACGAAGACCGGATTTTTTCTCGATTCAACCGGATTCTCAAATCAAACGCAGGATGGCACGCGTCTTTATTTCACTGCCGATCGTGTGGAACGAGTCAGTCTGGATACGCTCGTCGCCACCAACGTTCAAGTCACCGCCTGCGACGAAGAAGTTCCGAAATGGAGTTTCCGCGCAAAGAAAGCGACGATCAAAACCGGCGATCGCGTCCGCGTCTATGGGCCCAACCTGAGAATTAAGAAAATACCGATCTTCTATCTCCCTTACGCCTCTGTTTCGATCAAGCCGCGCGATCGCGCCTCCGGGTTTTTAACCCCCACGTTTGGCGGTTCTGGTGAGAAAGGCTTTCGACTGTCGAACGCCTACTACCAAACGCTCGGTCGCTCGGCTGACTTGACCGTAAGGAACGATCTCTATACCCAACGTGGCTTGGGGTTAGGAGTGGACTTGCGAACGCGCGCGAACTCGCGTTCGTTTCTTAATGCGGGGTTTTATACGGTCAAGGATCGTATCTTCGGCCCAGGTGAAGACGCGGAACATCCAGACCAGGGCGGCTCGAGCTTTTACGCCGAGGGCGTGCATTATTTTCCGAACGGCTTTATCGCTGCGGCCGATGTCAACGTAACTTCCAATCTCGCTTTTCGTCAGGTCTTTTCCGATAACATCCAGCAGGCGATTTCACCTGAGGAGCGATCCCAGGTCTTTGTCAGCAGGGACTACAGCGACTATAGCTTCAACTTTCTGGCGCGGAGTCAGGTGACTTCACTATCAAATACACGCGTCCGCATTCGCGAGTTACCCAGCGTCACTATCGATCGCCGGCCTTCGCCATTGAGTTTCCTGAAGAACATTCCAGTTTACTTTTCTTATACAGCCGGCGCGGAAGGTGTAAGTCGGAAAGAAACGACCGATGATTTGAATGCATTTCGCCTGCTGGTCGGTGGTGATCCAGTCCTTACGCCTTCGGTGGTGCAACGCCTCGATTTCAACCCGAAGCTCGCCGTGCCCTTGAGCTTTGCCGGCTTCACGCTTACGGCGACTGTCGGCGGTCGCGCCACTTTCTATTCCAATTCAATTGATCCGGTTAACCGTGCCGTACTGGGTAAGAACATTACACGCGGTTATGCCGAATTGGAGTTGGACGCCAGGCTGCCGGCGTTCGCCCGAGATTTTCATCGCAAGAGCGGCACGTTCTTTTTCCGCCACGTGATTGAACCGTATGTGACCTATCGCCGAATCGCAGGGCTGAACAACTATGACAACATCATTCGTTTCGACTACATCGACGCTTTAGCCGACACGAATGAATTAGAGTTCGGTATCTCGAACCGCTTCTTTACCCGCCGCTCGACCGAAAATGTAAGTAGTGCTGCGGTGGAGGCAACCAAGACCGGCGAGAGAGTGCCGCTTTCAAGTCAGCCCTACGAAGCCCTAACTGTCACCGTACGTGCCAAGTATTTCTTTGACCGCTTCTTTGGTGGTGCTCTCAAGCCGGGGCAGCGTAACCAGTTCTACCCGATCAATACTTTTTCAGGATTCAGTTATGGCGGCGCGGCGCGTGCCTTTTCACCCGTTAACGTCGAGGCGCGCTATCGCCCGCGCCGCGATGTGTTTGTGGATTTGAGAACCGATCTCGATACACACGACGGTGGCTTACGTGCATTTTCGACGACTTTTGGTGTGAATCGCGCGCTCGTGCAGGCTTTCCAGACTTTTTATTACACCCGAGCCATCGACCTGGTTCCCTCGCTGGCGCAATTTGCTGACGCCCGAGGCCAGGAGCCGGGAACTATCCGTGGCTCTCAATGGAGCCCCTCAGTTTTCCTGGGTGATCGGGAACGAGGATTGTTTGGGGGCGCATCGTTCTTTTTCGACTTTCAGACGAGGCCGGGCAGGGGAGACAGTTCTTTGATCAGCTCGGCCGTCACCGTCGGATATAGCTGGGATTGCTGTGCAATAACGGCCCAGAATTACACGTACAACGTGGGAGTTCGTCAGGAAGACCGGGTGGTTTTCAGCTTCCGGCTCAATGGTATCGGGACTTTTGGCACCGAACAGATCGGGCAACGATCTCCCTGATTCGCGCCACTAAGAGAGGCCTCCACCGAACCGGCGGGCTCTGGCTTCAGAACTCCTCGCTGTGGCTATAAACCAAAACCGAATTGTTATATATTCAGGTCGCGGCTTCGATAAGCCCCGACAGCCACTGTAGGGTTAGTCGAACTTTTCACAACAACGCCTCAGTATTTCTAAAAATACCCGGCTCAAATCATAGTAAGTACTAAGGTCAAACGGTCCCTTACCATCAGGAGATTTGCGTTCATGCACAACAAGGCCTCGGGGTTCCCCCGCATCGCGCTGGTTATTCTGTTCGCCCTCTTTGTCTTTGCAGCCGTGGTCGTACCGCCGAGTTCGCGAGCGGGACGCGAGAACGTGGCGCCGGTACGGAAGGCTAAGTCGAAGAAATTCGATTTCGTTCCCGGTGATGTTCTGGTTCGTTACAAGACTGAGGGAGTGGCGAAACGAGCCGGCCGAACTTCCAGCCTGATGGTGAATGGTCAGGCGTTGCCAATTACGATTGAACGGTTTGACGGTGCTGACATTGTTGAGGGACTGCGCCTGGCTCGCGTTGCGCCAGACGACACAATGAAAGCGATCGATGCACTTCGGAGGCAACCGGACGTACTCTACGCCGAGCCGAACTACATTTTGCGTGCTGACGCAACGCCGAACGATACATTTTTCGGTGATCTTTATGGCCTCGTGAAAATTGGTGCTCCGACTGTCTGGGACACCCAAACGGGAAGTGCCACTGTAGTAGTCGGTGTGATTGATCAGGGAATCGACCTGAATCATCAGGACTTGAATGCTAATCGTTTTATTAACCCAGCCCCAGGTGCGATACCCGGATTTGTTGGTGACGTTAACGGTTACAACTTCGTCAACAACAACGGCACAGTCTTCAGTGGCAATGTAAGTGAAGACCACGCCAGCCACGTGGCCGGCATCATCGGAGCAGTCGGCAATAATGGTGTGGGCGTTGTCGGCGTGAACTGGACGGTCCGTTTGATGTCATTAAAATTCTTGGACGAGACGGGCGGCGGTTTCACTTCGAATGCAATCAGGGCTTGCGCATATGCCAAACAGATGCGCGATCTTTGGGTTTCCTCCGGAGGGACCCAGGGTGCGAATCTGCGCGTCTTGAACAACAGCTACGGTGGCGGCGGGTTTACCAATTCGTTTCTCGATGCAATCAACGCGTTAAATAGTTCAGGAATCTTGTTCGTCGCCGCGGCCGGAAATACCGCGGATGATCCAGAGCCCGACAACGAGATCGTGCCGCATTTTCCGTCGAGCTATAACGCTCCCAACGTTATCGCCGTGGCGAACACAAATCAAACAGACAATCTCAGCTCGGGTTCCCACTTTGGCGCTGCTAGTGTGCATCTCGGCGCACCCGGCACCCAAATTCGCAGCACCGTTCCCAGTAACCAGTACGCATTCTTCAGCGGCACTTCCATGGCGACGCCGCATGTGGCGGGGTCCGCAGCGCTCTTGCTCGCGCAGAACCCGAATTTGACAGTGCAGCAGTTGAAAAACCTCTTGATACTCAACGGCGATGTGCTTGGCCCGTTAGTAGATAAAACAGTCACCGGACGTCGACTTAACATTGCAAAGAGTTTTGCCGCTTTGGCTGAGAATGACAGCACAGCTCCCGGGACGGTAACGAACCTACACGTGATTGAACAAAGCGGCCGGAGTTTCAATGTTGGTTGGAACGCATCAGGTGACGATGGCGCCGCCGGTCAGGCTGCCCTTTATCAGGTAACGTTTACTGACGCCAAAACAAATGCGGTCTTGCCGCTTAAGACCGTGGTGCCGGTTGCCTCTGGAGCAGGACAAAGTGTGAACGTGACCGTTCCGCTCAGACATACCATCGGAACGATCAATGTGTTGTCCTTTGACAACGTCGGCAATCAGGGCACGCCGGCTTCACTTTTTGTGTCAATTCCATTTACCGTCGGAGATCCCTACGCCACCACCCTCAGCACTACGGTTCCGCTCTCAACTGGTGGGGCCAGGCTTTTTGGTGGCGTCAATGACGACGACCAATATGCGGATTTCGTCCTGCCATTTGCCTTCCCTTACTTTGGTACCAATCACACGACCGTAAAGATCTCCACAAATGGAAATCTTTTTTTCGGGCCTGCGCCGACCAGGCAAAATGGCGAGGCCGACGATGTCCCCAGTTCAACCACCGAGATGCAGCACTTCAATATTATCTCGGGCCTTTGGGACGATATTGATTTGCGAGAAAGTCGGCGCGCCGGCGCCGGCGTTTATATAACCAATCCAGCGGGCAATCGAATTGTCTTTCGTTGGGAGGGAGTGCCGTGCGAGTTCAACGGCAGTGTCTGTACAGGAACAAGTCCGGTCAACTTCGAAATCGAATTGCAAAGTGACGGCACCATCAAGAGCCGTTACGGAGCCGGAAACATAAATCTCTTTCCGGTGGTTGGAATTTCTGCGGGTACTCCCGAAGCTTACGTAATTCCGTCGCATACTTCAGAAGTAACTCCCATAAGTCTGACGAATGCGGTGGAAGTGATCTACATCCCGCGCAACGTCATCAACCCGCTGGATAACAGTTACTTCTTCGCCAGCCAGCAATACCGCGATCTGCTCGGTCGCGAAGCCGATCTCGGTGGTCTGCAGTTTTGGGCAAGCTCAATCAACGACTGTAACCCGGCGGATGTCGGCTGCTTGATCAATAGGCGCGTGGCTGCCTCAGCGGCGTTCTTCATAGAGAACGAATTTCAGCGCACCGGATCATTTGTTTATCGCTCGCACAAGGGCGGTTTGGGCAGGATGCCGGAGTATCCCGAATTCACAGCTGATCGACCGTTAATAGTCGAGGGACCGAATCTCGAAGCCACGAAGCAGGCCTATGCGCTGGCGTTTGTTCAGCGCGCCGAGTTTGTGACGAAATACAGCGGTCAGAATACTGCGGAAACTTTTGTTGACGCTTTAATCGCTTCGATTCAGCTTAATTCGAATGTGAATCTGACGAGCCAGCGCACAGCGCTCATCAACACTTACAACACAGGCGGCAACCAAAACCAAAGCCGGGCGCTGGCTTTGCGGGAGGCCATTGACAACACTGCATTTACCACAGCCGAGTTCAACTCAGCGTTCGTGTTAATGCAGTATTTTGGTTACCTGAACCGCAACCCGGATCTGGGCGGCTTTAACTTCTGGCTCGGCGTCTTGAACGGTCCCCAACAAGGAAACTTCAAGGGGATGGTCTGCGCTTTCATCACGTCGCGAGAGTATCAGGAGCGTTTCAGCTCACTGGTGCCTCATACGGATCACGAGTGCAACCTGTTGACTTTCTAGCAGTCTCAAAAGGGTGAGACAGCAGTTGTTTAGACCGGCAAAGACTCTCAATTTGAGAGTCTTTGCTGTCTTCAGTCTCAAATTTACGCCTTCGGGGTACCTGTCGATCTGCACCACTACCTACTGGTTCAGTTTGAATTGAACCGGTGTGAACTAAGTACGCCGAAGGCGTTGGCTAATTTCAGCCCCGGGTTGCTTCAACCCTGGGAAAAGAAATGTAAAGAATGTAAAAAAAACGCTGAAAGCGTTAGGCCTGTGTCATCCAAATTCCTTCAGAGTTTTTAAAGAATGGTGGTTTATTTAGCCCAGGGTTGAAGCAACCCGGGGCTGAAATTAGCCAACGCCATCGGCGTTAAATTCAAACTGCATCATTACCGATTTTGAGGTTAGCTTGCGGTAACACTCGGCTTCTGCGTAAAATGTCGGTTCTTTGATCGTCGGGTGTTCGGAAATACTCTAACTACATCGCCAGGCGTGTACTGCTGCTCAAGCTCCCATGGGCATCTAATCTGCTCGTATCTGCGTCTTTATTTCGGAGGAATTTTGTGAAGCAAGCCTTTCTTTCCTTGTGCGCTGTTGCCCTGCTTACGCAGGTCTTTGGCGCATCGTCGTCTGTTTTTGGCCAGGTGGCGAGTGCTACTCCCGATCCTTTCGCTGTCCAGTTGACCTCATCGACGGGTCTCTTTCGATCAACCGTCAACGACATCAGCGCAAACGGGCGGTTTGTGGTCTTCGAGTCGAATGGAAATGTCGCCACTCAAAACCGCAACAACTCGGACGGTAACCGCGAGATATTTTTAGCTGACTACGCGCAGCGTCGCATTTTCCAACTTACTAATACGAAGAACGTACCCAAGCCGGCTGCGTCACCCACTCCGACACCTAGCCCAACTCCAACACCCAGCCCGACGCCAACGCCAAGCCCAACACCTTCGCCCGAGCCGACCCCGGCTGATCCCTCGCTGGTGCAAGTTGAGATTAGTAATGTCAGGCCCATGATCAGCGCGGCTCCCGGACTTAATGGCAGCGGCATGCGCGTTTACACGATTGTGTTCAGTTCCAACGCCCCGGATCCCAGGAGCTTCGATGGTGTTGACACGGGCGGTGCGCTCGCGGGCGATGGAAACATGGAACTCTGGGTCTATGTGCTACCTGAGGTTGCCGATGTGAACCTCGCAAGCGGCGCAGATTTACCATTTCAGGATCTTGCTAACGGGGTTTTTAACCGGCTAACGAATACCACGGCGAGTCGTCTTCCGACCCCTGGCGACTCTGGCGTGAGTCCTTTCGTTGCCGACGATAATCGTGACGGCACGATTAGCGACGACGGCAACATCATTGCCTTTATCTCAGTAAGAAATCTTGTTCCGGCAGTCGGAAATGCTGATGGCAATCCTGAGTTATTCATCCTTAATCGAGCCACTTCAGCACTGGTCCAGGTGACAAACACTCTGGATACTTTGAACGGGTCGCTCTTCTTTCCGGTGTTTCAGGCGAGTCCCTCTTTGTCATCCGATGGTGGCGTAGTGGCGTTTTTATCAAACGGAAACCTGACCGGTAACAACGACGATGATGGCGCAGGACACGGCAATGAAGAGTTGTACGTTTTTAACTTCAATGGCGCCTCTGTCAGTAACCTGAGACAGGCCACCCGAACTCGGTCTACTACATCGACGGTGAATTTACTTCATCGTGGCCGGCGGGTGAGCCGAAATGGAGCATTCGTTGCATTCGAGTCATTAGCAGCGGATCCGAAGGCAAACAGCGCCACCAATGAAGCCGGTCATGCCGTCTTCGTTTACACAATTGCCGCGGACACCTTTTCGGCTGTCGGTATCCGTGCCACCAGCGGTGGTGACATTTTCAGATTCCCAACCTTTACTGACTATGACGCGTCACTTAGTCCTGCCGCGCTCGTGTTCGGTTCGGCATTGAACTTCCTGCCAAACGGCACCTTCCCGGCGGATGGTGCTGAAAGTACCGGGCTCAATTTCGACGGCTCGCCCGAGATTTATGCGACGCAGGTGCCGGTAACAAGCACGAATACTTTCGTGCGCCTGACAAACAATCCGGGCTTGCCCTTCGTGCTCGGGATACAGCCGATCGCCAGCGATAGCAGAAAGCGAATCGCATTTACTTTGCAGAGCTCTGAGCTTGGTGGGGGAAATGCCGATGGTTCGCCGGAGGTTTATTACCTGCTGACACCAACAGTAACGACTGAAGCTGCCACCGCTCTGCTGTTTTTCACCGGGGCCAGCAATATGCCGGTGCCGACTATCACACCGAGTCCCAGTCCGACACCAACGCCAAGTCCTTCGCCCGGGATAGCAGCCGGACTAGCGCCAGGTGAATTAAGCATTATTCGCTCGACCGTCGACCTCGCCCCCGCAGACACAACTGCGACCGGGGGTTCGGAGACAACTCGCTCTCCGGCATTGCCAGTTGAGTTGAATGGCGTTTCGGTTTCAGTAAACGGCGGGGCCGCAGGCTTGTATTACGTAGGCAGTTCTGACGATCAGATCAATTTTGTTATGCCGATTGGTCTGGGAGCTGGAAACGGAACCGTGGTCGTCAACAACAACGGCACTGTCCTGCGGAACTTTATAGCGATTGTTCCAGCTCAACCGGACATCTTTACTTCGACAAACGATGCCGGCGGACGAGCCGCCGTCGTAAATGTTACGGATCCGTTGAACCGCACTACTGAGCCTTTCCAGGTCAAGAGTCTGGATGCGAGCGGTACGCTGGTAGCAACAGTGCTCGAGGTTACACTTACCGGTGTTAGGAATATCGCCACCTCTGAAGTGACCGTCACCGTGGGTACAACCGCGATCACAGACATCGTCTCCGTCGGACCCAATCGCGAGATGCCGGGTTTCGATGTCCTGACATTCAGACTTCCTGAGTCGCTCGCGGGCGCCGGTGACGTTCCGATAGTCATCACTGTCAACAGATCAGGTACGTTTACCAGTAGGCCCGCGGCAACCGCGCCAGGAATCACGATCGATCCTTAAGAATGCCTCAGATCAACTGCTAAGCCCGTACGTCGACAGATGTGCGGGCTTCCTTTTGTTTTCAGGCCACCGCTTGACACTACCGAAGCTCAGTACGTAGCCTTGGCGCATCCAGACTTGAGCCGGATCTATTCGCTTGCGTGGTGTTACTCCAGCGCGGACCGCAAGCTAATCGGCATTTCGAAAAGCCAGTGAAAATAGTCAACCCCGAGTACAGCGTCGAAATGATCGTGCAGCGAATGAGAGAGGCTGCTGCGCGCCATGCGACTCACAATTCGCTGGAAGAGAATACTGACCGTATTCAAAGCGCGCGCGGCACAACGGACGACAGACTTGATACAGAGATCGACATCCAACCAATCGCACTGCAGCCGTCCTTCGAAACACATCCAGACGATCGCTATCACGTCAACGATTTGTTGAAGTTCAGCGACAAGCATTTTGTACAGAACTCCTATCGCGCAATTCTGAAACGACCGGCGGACGAAGATGGGGCAGGTGGTCTACTGGAAGGCCTGCGCAGTGGCGCAATCAACAAAATCGATGTGCTTGCGAAATTGCGGTTTTCTGACGAGGGTAGAGAAAAGGGAGTTCAGATTGAGGGACTGCGGTTACCCGCAACTACTCGGAAGCTTTATCGGGTTCCGCTAATTGGCTATTTCCTCAATTTGGTGGTGGCGGTCGGTCGTTTGCCATCGATGGTGCGCAATCAACGCGCATTTGAGAACCATGTGATCGCCCAGCAGGAGACGCTGGTCAACCAGATCAACCACATCGGCCGGACCTTGATCTCGAATGCACGCCAAACAGCCGACGTTCTTGCGAACCGAACCGAACTGATGCGCGAGCTTGAACGGCAGTCGCAGAGTCTGCGAAGCCAGCTCGAGGCCCTGGTTAATGAGCACGCAACCGCACACAATGTGGTGTTAACAAGAATCAGCGAATCAACGCGGTACGTCGAAGAACGCTTGAATGAAGAATCGACCGAGCGAGCATCGGTGTGGGTCAGCGTAAACCAGACCAGGAGCGAGTTCGAATCACGGCTGAGCGCCGAACGCGAGACGCGAATCAATTCACTTGCCGATGTCGGCAAACTTACCGAAAGCGTCCGCAGCCAAGGCGAGGCTGCGTTGAGAGCCCTCAAAGACGAATTAAAACGACAGCAACGCCAAACGGCGGAGAACCTGACTGCTAGTCAAAAGCGGCATCAGCAACTGACCGGTGAACTGGTATTACAGCAACAGCGACTCACGCGATTGCTTGAGGCTGTCGACAGTCGCTTGCCCGCGCCACTCACACCCGAGCAACTGCAAATCGTGTCAGGAGAAGGGGCTCACATACTCGACGCGTTTTACGCCTCGTTCGATGAACAGTTTCGCGGCGATCGGAGTGAGATAAAAGAACGGTTAAAAGTTTATCTACCCTTCGTTGCCAGGTTGAGCGCGCAAGACAGCGACACTCGCATAATCGATGTTGGTTGTGGCCGGGGCGAGTGGCTCGAGTTGCTCGAGGAGCAGGGGTTGGCAGCCACCGGCGTTGATGCGAACAGTGTTCTGGCCCAGCAGTGCGTCGCGCGTGGTTTGAAAGTGGTCGAAGAAGATCTACTCGCGTATCTCCGCGACCAACCGGACGCGAGCATCGGCGTTGTCAGTGGCTTTCACATAGTTGAGCACCTCCCGATTGAAACGTTGGTCAAGGTTCTTAACGAGACAATGCGGGTATTGAAGTGCGGAGGCGTGCTGCTTCTGGAAACTCCCAACCCGAGGAATGTGCTGGTCGGCACCTGCAACTTCTATTTTGATCCGACACACCGAAATCCGATTCCCAGCGAAGTCCTGAAGTTTCTAGTTGAGTCGCGCGGGTTCGCAGACGTTGCGGTCCTTCCGTTAAACCCATCAGATGAAAAGCCTGTTGCCGGAGACTCAGAGTTGGCAGATCGCTTCAATCGGTACTTCTATGGGCCGATGGATTACGGCGTCGTCGGGTGGAAGCCGGAGACGGCCGCCAGCTTATCAAAGAACCTTTAACCCACGCTCGCCGGCTGAACCCTGAATGCGTATCTTAATTGCCACCACCCACGTGCCTTTCATCCGAGGTGGCGCAGAGGTTCATGCTGAAGGGCTGCGCGACGCGCTGCAAGCGGCTGGTCACGATGTTGAAATAGTCGCCGTGCCGTTCAAGTGGTACCCGCCCGAGAAGGTTCTCGATCACATGCTCGCTTGTCGCTTGCTCGATCTGACCGAGGTTGCGGGAACGCCCGTCGACCTCTTGATTGGCCTGAAGTTCCCAGCGTACCTGATCCCTCATCCGAGAAAAGTGCTCTGGATACTGCACCAATTTCGCACTGCTTACGATCTTTGGGACCATGAGCTCGGAGATCTGATTTATCGATCCGATGGCGCTGAAGTTCGCGATGCAATTCGTGATGCCGATCGCAGGTTGATCCCTGAGGCGCGGCGGATCTTTGCCAACTCCGGAAATGTCGCAGCACGATTGAAGTACTTCTGCGGTATCGATGCTGTTCCGCTTTATCATCCCCCACCGAACGCCGAGAAGTTTTTCACCAAACCGGCGGCGGATTACATCTTCTTTCCCAGCCGGCTGTGTTTGCCAAAGCGACAAGCACTGGTGCTCGAGGCGCTGGCCCATACCAAGCGGCCGGTTCGGGTTAAGTTTGCCGGGGCCGCGGACCAACCTGCTTACAAAAATGAACTCCGTAGTCTCGCGCACAAGCTTAGAGTTCAGGATCGAGTAGAGTGGCTTGGTTTGATCAGCGAAGAAGAGAAGCGCGAGCTGTATGCGTTTTCACTGGCGGTGATCTATCCGCCGCTTGACGAGGACTACGGGTATGTCACGCTTGAGGCGATGCTGGCTGAGAAGCCGGTGATTACTTGCACCGACTCGGGCGGGCCACTCGAGTTTGTGCGTCATTTGGAGACTGGATTGATAGCGGAGCCACAAGCGCAGAGTATTGCTGGGGCCCTGGATTCAATCTGGGAGAATCGCGAAGCGGCGAAGAACTGGGGAGAAGCGGGACGTTCGCTCTATCGCACAATGAATATCTCCTGGGATGGCGTCGTGAGGAAATTGCTTTCATAGATCTACATGAAGCTCAACTGGTTTTCGCCATTAGCACCCGCACAAACGGACATTGCTCACTACACTCAGCGCGTGTTGCCCGCATTGTCGCGACGTGCCGAGGTGACGCTCTGGACCGATCAACGCACTTGGAACAGAAGCATCAACGAGCTGGCCGAGGTGAGGAGATACCATGATGAGCAAATGTCCTGGAAAGACTTGAACCGTGCGGATGTTACTTTCTATAACATCGGAAACAATCCGCGGTTTCACGGCTCGATTTGGCAGGTCTCACGGCAATTTGGCGGCGTGGTAATTTTGCATGATTTCCGTTTGCATCACTTTTTTGACGGCCTCTATCGGGTGAAACAGCGCGACCTGAATTCCTACCTGACGGTAATGGCGAAGTACTATGGGGAAGAAGGGCGCCGTGATGCCAGGTCGAGTTACCAGAATGACGCTCGGAATATTGATTTCATGGCTGAGCGTTATCCGCTCACAGATCTGGCATTGGAGAATGCCCATGCCGTGCTCGTTCATACCACTGATGCCTTTGATGCTCTCCGCAAGAACCAGCAGTGGACCCTGGCCTACGCGCCCCTGCCTTTTCCGATGATTGATCAGCCTTCGGATTCCACAACTCGGAATCGAGAATCAAAGTATCGATTGGTGTTGTTTGGATATATCGGTCGCAATCGGAGATTGAGCTCCGTGTTGAAAGCGCTGGCTGGATTGGAAGCGAAGGGTAGGTTTCATCTGGATGTGTTCGGCAGCATTCTCAACGATGAAAGAGATCTCCGAAATCAGATCAGCTCCCTGAACCTCAAACCACATGTGACGTTACATGGCTTTACTGCGGAGGCGGATCTCGACGCGGCCTTATCGTGTTGCGATCTGGCAATCAACTTACGAAATCCGACAATGGGTGAAGCTTCAGGCAGCCAGCTCCGAATCTGGGCACATGGTTGCGCGAGTCTTGTTTCTCGCGTCGGCTGGTATGCCTCGTTGCCGGAAGATGCCGTCTCGTTTGTGCGCACCGATGAGAACGAGATCGCCGATCTTCAGCAACACCTCAGGGCTTTCCTTGTTGCTCCCGGACGTTTCGCTGAGATGGGCGCGCGAGGCCGGCGCGAGCTCGAAGACAAGCACTCTCCGGATGCTTACGCCACTGCCTTGCTGAAAACGGCCGAGGAATCGCTGAACTTTCGGACGCAGGCCGCTTGTTTAAAGTTAGCTGAACGTGCCGCAGTAGGTGCGGCGAGGTGGCTGAGTCCAAAACAGGCGCAGGATTCGTACCTCAGAGTGGCCGCGGAAGTCCTCGGGTGGAGTAAGAGGTCTTGATGCGGATTGCGCTTGATGGACTGCCTCTGAGCCGGGAACTAACCGGAATCGGCCACTACACGCTCGAGCTTGGCCGACACCTGGCTGAAAACAAACCTGACGATCACGTCTCAATTATCTCGTCGCGGCTGTTCCTTCCGACCGTTACTTCAACATCCGTCCCGTCGAACCTGAAACTATTACGACCCTCCTTGAATCCTGTCATTCGCTTCTGGTGGAAGTTTGGGCTCCCCAAGTTTCTAAGCAGGAACGGTATTGAGGTTTTTCATGGTACGAACTTTCAGCTTCCCTCACGACCGGGCTGCGCGACCGTGCTCACTATTCACGATCTCTCGCCGCTGCTTTACCCGGAGACTCATGAAGCGCGGAATGTGTTGCGGTCGAAACGCTCGCTACCGCTGGCGGCCCAGACAGCCACCGTGATTATTTGTCCAACAGAAGCGGTGCGACAGGAAGTACATGAGCATCTGGGAATACCGGTCGACAGGATTGTCGCGATTCATGAGGCTGCAAGAGACTGTTTCATTTCGGCAAATGATCATGAGGTGGCTCGCGTCAAGCAGCAGTTCAATATTGGTAATGAGTTTTTGCTTTACGTCGGCACGATCGAACCGCGTAAGAACCTTCTGAGCCTGGTAATGATGTTCGAGCAGTTAGTCGACGCTCATCCGAACCTCCAACTGGTTATCGCCGGAAAGAAGGGTTGGATGGTCGATGAGCTATTTGCTTACGTCAGGAGATCGCCGGTGAGGAATCGGATCGTGTTTACCGGTTACCTCAGCGACGCGGAGCTTTGTGCGCTTTACACTTCATGCACACTGTTTGTGTATCCCTCAATCTATGAGGGATTTGGTTTGCCACCATTGGAAGCAATGTCCTGCGGGGCCGCGGTTATCGCGAGTAATATTCCGAGCATCGCAGAAGTATTGAACGGAGCTGGGCGACTAGTTAGGCCGGATGACCTGGAAACTCTCAAGGGTACTGTGGATGAACTGTTGAGTGACCGGGACTCACGGGAGCAGCTTGCGTCAGCCGGGCGAGAACGTGCGATTAAGTTCTCCTGGGCTGCCACCGCAGAGAGAGTGCGCGAGGTGTATGAGCGCGCGCGGGAGCAGTACCTGAGAAACGAAAAAGGCTAGCCTCGTTCGAGACTAGCCTTTCGTTATTCCGGGAACGCAGAATTTACAAGTTGATGTTGCCGCAGCCGTGGTCGTTTTGAGTGACCGTTGAACCGAAGCGCTCCTGATACTCTCTCGAGGTGATGAAAGCGCAAACCATACCGCGGTAGTTGTTAGGCTCAAGATTGTTGAGCACGTTCTGCCAGAAGTTGAAACCACCCGAATCCGGGTTCCGCTTCAAATAACCGAAGTACTGCATGAGCACGAAAGCGCGATTGTACTCGGCAGTTGCGAAAGAATTGTCATCGATGGCGACGCGAAGCGCGCGTGCGCGACTGTCGCTCTGGTCTGCGCCGGCGTTATATGCGGCCAGAATTGATGGGCGAATGCTGTTGAGGTCCACGCCCGAGCTCGCCAGGATTGTGTTAATCAACTCGGTGACGAACGCGTCAACTGAATTGTGGCCGTTGTACTTGGTGACGAACTCCGGGCGCTGTACGAAAGCCAGAGCGTATGCCTGTTTGGTCTGGTCAAGTTGCGGACCTTCAATCACGGTGCGCCGGTCGGGCCCGAATTCGGCGTAGTCAGGAAGGCGTCCGAGGCCGCCCTTGAAAGAGCGATAGACGAAGGAACCAGTGCGTTGAAATTCTGCCTCGACAAAGAACGCGGCACTGACGCCTACTCGCCTGCTGTAAATGCAAGCAGCATTACCACCGCAACTTGTGATCTGGCTCATCCAATAATCAAAGCCACCCTGGTCTGGAAAGCGTCCGAGAAAATCCACGTACTGTTCGGTAACGAAAAAGTCGGCATCATCGATGGTAATCGGCGTGTTGGTGCCGGGTCGCAAGCGCAAAGGCTTGACCTTGATGTTGCCGTAAAACAAATCCGCTGGGAGATCCGGGCCGTCTGTTTGAACAATACGCAACGTCGGCGCCTGACCCAGGGCGGTCGTCGCAGCAATGACGAGCGCAAGAACAAAAACTGTTAGCTTTAGCATCACAAACTCCTAAAATTCGAGGTGGCTGACTGCTGGTAATAGTTTAGCGAAAAGAGGATAAGGTCTTCCGTGCAGTCAAAGAAGGGCTGGGGCTGTTGCCCAAATCAACACGCCGAGTGTAGCTCGCGGCAAACCTCTTTGTCAACGAACTATATTCTGCTGATTCAGCGAGTTTTGACCTGATAAATCAGTGTTCTCATTTGGGATACCAACTGCCCCTAAATGACTGGTAGAAGACGGCGAAAGAACCCGTTTTCATCGATCAGTTGGACGCCTGGGCAGGACAAATGGTTGAGTGAATCCTCAAGAAATTCCCGCCGTTGACCGAGTATAAGGCCTTAGAGTTTTTCGTTAAGGCAATGACCGAAGCGTGCTACCATGCGCTGCGCGGACCGCTCAGAACTTCCGGATCAACCCCAGCGTCACTTGCCTCCCTGATTCTTATGCGACTCGGATTCAGTATCGCTACCCTAGTTGCCTTGCTGTTGAGCACGGTTATTCCCGCGCGTTCGACCAGCATCACGTACACTGATTCGCGAGCGTCGCGTCAGATTCGCTGGCCGTCCAGGACGATCCAAGTTTCGCTGTCGACTGCTCTGAACAACCCTGGCCCTAACATCAAGCTGGGGAGCGACGTTGCCGGCGCTGTGCGAAGGGCATTTGCGCGTTGGTCCAGCATGACAGATTTAAAGTTTGTATTGACCGAGTCGCAGTCGCAGTCGATCAGTCCTGGCACATCCAGCGACGGCATCAGCCTTGTTACTGTTGCGGACACACCCCAAAACAACACGATCTTCTCAGGCGGCGCCATGACCGGACGAACGCGTATCTTTTACGATGAAGAGACGGGTGCGATTTCCGAGGCAGACGTAGTCATCAATCCTCACCCGGTCTCGTCCGATGGTCTGCCGGTTCAGTTTTCGACTGACGGAACCCCGGGTACCTACGATCTCGAATCGACCTTTACTCACGAGATCGGTCATCTGTTGGGACTTGATCATTCGCCCGTTGTCGCGGCAACGATGCACGGACGGCAGGGCTTGAATGGTCTCTACGGCCGTCGGGCGTTTACTGAGCGCACGCTGAGCGAAGATGACCGCTCGAGAGTTCGCGCCTTATACCCGGACAGCGATAACAAGGGAATCATCGAAGGAACGGTCTATAGGGTCTTGAGCACCGGGAGTGCGGCTGCCGTGAGTGGTGCGCAGGTTTGGATTGAAGAGAGTGCGTCCGGGCGTCTGATTGCAAGCGCTCTCACGTCGTTTGATGGAAACTATCGACTAGAAAACCTGCCCGCTAATTCATATCGTGTTCTCTCGTCTGCCGGACGAATGCCGAACGCTCCGGTTGTGGTTGCGGCCGCTCAGAGACAAACATCATCCGGCAAAGAACTCCGTACCGCTGACGCACAAGACAACCAGGCGGTTGCGTTGGGCGAGGCCGAGACCCAGAACGTAAACGTCGCGGCGGGTCAACTGCCCGGAGGTCGCTTCTTAAACCCACGGCTGATTGGCGCGAGCGCCGAGCTGTCAACAATGGCCGTGCAGGCTGAAGCCGGACAACAACTCAGGCTTTACATCGCCGGCGAAGGTGTTGACCAGGTATCCGGTACAGGCCTGACAATTACCTCCCCTTTCTTCAAGGTGCAACCCGCTACGGTTAGCGCCGAGACTTTTCCGACCTCTTTCCCAGTCATCAGCTTTGAGGTCTCCGTCGCTGCTAATGCACCGTTTGGTGACTACACGATTCGTCTGGAATCGCCCTCCGGAGATACGGCTTACCTGCCCGGCGCAATCACAATCGATCCTGGTACCGATTCGGCGCATACGAATCCGGCGGACGATCCGCAGTTCTTCGTGAAGCAACACTATCGTGATTTCCTGGGTCGAGACGCCGAGGACGCCGGTCTGGAATATTGGGCGGACCAGCTTGATCAGTGTGGAGCAGATGCCGAGTGTTTGCGCGCGCGCCGCCTGACTGTTGCCAGCGCCTTTCTTGCTCAGACTGAATTCCAGCGTAAGGGGTCTTTCATTTATCAACTTTACCTGGCAGGACTGGGCCGGCGACCTCAGTTCGCCGAATTTGTCCGCGACCGAGACGGACTTGGCGAGATCCAGTCGATCGCTGAGCGAAAGCAAGCATTGGTGCTTGGGCTGGTAACGCGTCCGGAGTTTCTGCAGCTCTATCCTGACACCATCGATGGCAGGGAATTCGTCGCTGGATTGCTTCACGCAATTATGAGGAACACGAATGTGGATTTGGGGTCTCAGCGAGAGAAGCTGCTGGATCTCTACGATGGTTCGACCGCCGGGCGGGCCGCGATCCTGCAGCGCCTGGCTGAGAACGTAGATTTGTTGAATGCCGAGCGGGACCGAGTGTTCGTTCTGACGCAGTACTTTGGATATCTCCTGCGAGATCCGGACCAGGAAGGGTTTAAGTTCTGGCTCGACGCATTGGCCGGCAAGAGTGCAAGTGATCCCAATCGTTTCGCATCGATTACCTGCGCCTTTCTCAACTCCTCTGAGTATCAATCACGATTCGGAATGGCTATCACTCACAGTCTCACCGAATGCGGCAGTGCTCTAATCAGAAATCGTGAAGGGCAGCAGCAAAGGTGGTGAGCTACATTGCTCAAACCAGCAGATGTCCTGGTTCAGTAAATCCAATTTCAATACGTAACGGCCAGGCTCAGCCGGTGCCTGGGAAATGAGATTGATCATGACACTTTCGCCCGGCGCCAGCGCTCGCTGCAAACGGGGCCAGCCATGGGTCTCCTCAACCGTCTCGCCCATCTCATTCAGGATCTTTACGCCCACACGAACACGACCCTTTAAAGGCGCGCGACTGACCAGCCAAATCGTGTCGCCGGCATTTGTAATCTTCACTTGTGCTTCAATCCGGGCCGAGGGAGGGAAGTTGCCGGGCCAGTTGGTAAGCAAAGAAAACTGGCAATTGAGTGCTCCCGGATTCCTCGAATCAACCTTCATTGCGCCGACCTTCTTGCAAAGCAGGTAGTTGAACGACGGACTCTCAACGAATTGCACCGTATGACCAGCAACGTTGTCGCGATCGACAAATCCGATCACTGAGGTGTAGTCGCCGACGATGGCAAAGCCGTGGCGTTCGAGTAGACCGACCAGGTATGCCTTGCTGAATGGTGCCTCCAGCGTCTCAAACTTCTCCATGACCTCGCGCAGCTCCGTTTCCGTGTCAGAACCCGCGCGAGGTGTTTCGCCTTCGGCGACGAAGAGAATTCCGCTTTCATCCAACATGGCCGCCAGGCTGTCGAGCACGGCATTCTCATCTTCAAAGTGGTGCAACGAGTCGTAACAGATAATGGCGTCGAAGCTCTGATTCAGCGGACCAGTTTCGATATCATGGACCAAAAACTGACAGCGCGCGCGTGACTTGTCATCGATTCCAAAGGGTAGTGTCGCGATTCGTTGTTCTGCGACGCGAATCAGATTCGGACTAATGTCGACACCAGTCATCCGGTAGCCAAGCCGAGCGAAATACTCGGAAAGCCAGCCCGAGCCGCAGCCCACATCGAGGATGCTCGCACCGTGCGGCAGTGCCAGTGAGTAAGCGATGTTGGCAAAATCAGAAAAGTGACGATGCGTGTCTTCGTCCAGACCGTCGCCGGCCCAACGCGAGACTTTGTGTTCGAGGTTGTAAAAAGGCTTCGTAAAGAGGTGATACCGGTCGCTGGGTTCGAGTTTCTCCGCGTACTCTTTCGCGCCCTTTTTGTAATCGAGGCCTTCGATCTTTTTGAATCGGTCTGTCATGTTTGTCGAAATACCGATGGAAGTTTCAGAGAGAATACCTCAAGCTTACGCTTGAAGCTTACCGGGCATCCGCGGTTCAGGGCGTTGTCTCCTTCCGACCGTCGTCCTGTTAAGTATAATGCGCTCCGATTATCCAAGTCCGGCACGGCCGGCTGGCGACAGCACAATCAACCGATGGCAACTAACAGGAGCGGAGTTACTCTTTCCAGAAATGACTTACTGACTACGAGTTTGATCTTTCTTGCTGCGCTGCTCGTTTTCTGGTTTTCACCTGTCAGCCAGGTCACTGATTCTCATTATTCATTGCTGCTATCCGAGAGCCTGTTGCGGCATCGCACCTTCACTCTGGACCACTATGCAATTCCACGTCTCGAGCCGCAAAGTTCTGTTCGCGATGATTACGTAGCCAACGGCAACATCTGGCAGTTGGAACAATGGAACAATCGCCTTTACTATTACTTTCCTCCCGGCAGTTCCATCTTGTCTATTCCCTATGTCGCTTTAGCCAGGCTGTTCGGCGTTTCGATTGCCAGACCGGACGGGACTTATGACGCCGGCGCAGAAGTTCGTCTTGAGACAGGTCTGGCGGCGATTCTGATGGCGCTGTTTGCTTGCCTCGTCTTTCTCACAGCGCGAATGCTCTTGCCGTTAAGGTGGAGCCTCCTGCTTGCTTTGACAATCGCCTTCGGCACACAGGTCTGGAGCACCATGTCGCGAGCCCTTTGGTCTCATACGTGGGAAGTGGTACTCGTCAGTTTAATAGTCTTCATGCTGGTTAAAAGCGCACGCGCGGAGACCCGAGTCAATCCGATCGTGTTGGCAACTCTGATCGCCTGGACCTACTTCGTCCGGCCCAGCGGCATCATCGTAGTAACTGGTGTCACGATCTATCTTTTTCTTTATGAACGACAAGTTTTTTGGAAGTACCTCGCGACGGGATTTCTTTGGCTCTCAGTATTCGTCAGCTATTCGTGGCTAAACTTTGGGCGCCCACTTCCCAGTTACTACCAGGCGAGCAGGCTGCGGCTGGATCTGTTCCCAATCGCGTTTGCCGGCAACCTCTTTAGCCCTGCCAGGGGCGTGTTTATTTATGTGCCCATCGCGCTGTTCGTGGGTTATTTACTCGTTAGATATTGGAGGCAACTGGAACTCAAACCGCTCGCCATGCTCGCGTTGTTCGTCATGCTTGGACACTTGCTCATCGTCTCCAGTTTCGCAAACCGGTGGGGGGACTGGTGGGGTGGTGCAAGTTTTGGCCCACGCTACCTCGCTGATCTTTTGCCATGGTTCTCGCTACTCGCCGTGCTGGGCTTGAACGCGATGTTGCGATCGCGAAAGAAGATACCAAAGAGAGCGCTAATCGCCGGCGCAGCCCTCTTAGCTATGAGCGTCTTCGTCAATGCGCGCGGGGCTCTTGCAAGGGAGACTTGGCAATGGACGCAGCCAGTCACCGACCAGCAGATGCGCGCCTTGCTTTGGGATTGGAGACACCCGCAGTTTCTCGCAGGTCTGCAACGTCCCGCGCCGCTAATTGAGGTGCCGCTTATTCCAATCGGCGACCGTATCAAGCTCTATGAACCCGTGGCGGAGAAATACCTCTGGTACGGCTGGAGCGGCAGCGAGCCGTCATTCCGTTGGACCGACGGCAGGGAAGCCGCACTGGTTTTTAGCCTGCACCAAATCGAAGACGTTGTGCTGCACCTTAAAGCGGCGCCTTTCGTTCTTCCGCACCGCGTCAGCAAACAGCAAGTGGCAATTTCTATTAACGGTCACCAGGTCGAGATTTTCGAACTGGACAGCAGTCGAGAACTGACCGTAAGAATTTCAAAAGAGCTGCTTTCCAGGAACAACGCGCTGATGCTTGAACTTCCCAACGCGACTGCGCCGAGCGCAGTGGGGGGTGGAAACGATCATCGCTTGCTGGGGCTGCGGGTCGAGTGGATCGAACTGCAGCGTCCTTAGAACATGATTCACCCTGGAACACTTCGCACTGCTGCTTTGGTTGCCGTCTTGTTAGCCGGTTTGACTTTAACGGCATGCACGCTGCTCAGGCAGCGTGTGAACTATGCTGGTCCAAACAACATCTCCGTGACGTCAGTCTCTTCTCCGCTTCCAGATGAGGCATTTCGCGCCGCTATCGAACTCGCATATCCGGAGCCGCTGACTCTCAACGCTGGTTACCGCACCGGACTCCATTTCATTGTCACGAATAAGAGCAACTCCGTTTGGCCGGCGGGACAAACTGCCGCAGCGACCCACCAGCTTTCCATGGGTAACCACTGGCGTGATGAACACGGCACGATCTTAGTGATGGACGACGCACGCAGCAGTCTTCCGTATGATCTTCATCCCGGCGGCAGAGCCGAGATTCTGTTGCAGGTGTCGGCCCCCGATACGCCCGGTCGCTATGTCCTGGAAATCGATCTGGCGCAAGAGCAGGTCGCTTGGTTTGCACAGAAAGGTTCACAGACGCTGCGCCTAAATGTAACAGTCAAATGACGAGCCTTGCGCCGAAACAGAATCACAGCCGGGTTACTGGTGCAGTGTCACGAGTTAATGTGGGCTTCGCCATTATCACCATCGCCGGCGTGATTATTGGGTTGCCGTGTCTGGTCTATGGCTTTCCCTTTTATGGCGACGACAGCATTTTCCACGCTTTGTCGTACAGCCGGTTCTCGGAACAGCTTAGTCAAGGGGAAATCTATCCGCGCTGGCTCGGCAGGATGAATGGTGAATTGGGCAGCCCATCCTTCTTCTATTATCCGCCGTTGCCTTACTACCTCACCAGTGCCTGCAGGGTCTTATCTACAAGCCATCAGTTTGGCTTGCGCCAATTGGGTGTGGGAGCAGTTGCGGCGCTCGTTGCCTCTGGACTCACTCTCCATCTTTGGCTGAGAGGACGCGCGGGCCGTTGGCCCAGTGTGGCGGCAGCAATTGTTTACATGATGCTGCCTTACCACTTGAATATCGACCTTTACACCCGCGGCGCTTATGCCGAGCTTTGGAGCTTTGTTTGGCTGCCGCTGGTGCTTTACGCCATCGATCGGATCGGCGACGGGCGCAGGTTTGGTGTCTCGATCCTCGCGGTTAGCTACGCCTGTTTGGTGACAACGCATTTGCCGACTACGTTGATATTTTCGCCCGTGCTGCTCGCATATGCGCAGGTGCCTGCTACGAAACGTCTGACAAGAGTTGGTTTGACGGTGGCAGGTATGCTGCTGGGGGTTGGACTTTCAGCAGTGTATTTAATTCCAGCGCTTGCTTTGCAGCGATTTAGTTTTTTGTCAGAGGGAACGACCGGGCACTTCTTCTATGGCCATTGGTTTTTGTTTACTGGTCTCATCTGGTCAGGCTCGCGTTCCGATCTGTTTTGGTTCAGTTTGGAAGTGGCCGCGCTTGGTACTTTAGCTTTTGCCGTGTTGCTGTACCAACGAAGGCGAGAGCTTCAGTGGGACGCGCGATTCTGGTTTTTAGTGTCGGTGTTCTGCATCTTCATGATGAGCCCCTTGAGCAGACCCGTTTGGGCATTTCTGCCGCCCCTGCAAAAGGTGCAATTCCCCTGGCGCTTCAACACCGTGCTGTCGTTAGCGGTCGCTGCTCTCTTGGCAATAGCCTTTGCAGCGGCTGAACGGTGGTCGCCTCCGGCGTTGGTTCTAAAAGTTGCTGTGATAGTTCTTCTTGGTATCTGGAGTTATGACGCGATTCCCAGGGCTTGGTTCTCCTATCCGGTTCATTACGTTGATCACCAGGTGGTGATGGAGAGAAACAAATGGCTCGAACAGAGTAGAGATCAGGACGAGTACCGGCCCAGATGGGTGGTTTCGATCAAAGAGCCAGACTTGGCCGCGCTACTGCAAAAACTGGGTAAGACCCCGGACCTTCCGGGCACCGTGTCGCTGAGTATTCAGGGTCGAGTGGCGATCGAGAGCTGGAAGCCGTCTGAGATTGAGTTGAGTGTAGCTGCCTCAGAAGCGGCCGTGGTTACGATTTCGCAGTTCTATTTTCCCGGATGGGAAGGAAGAGTGTTGGGCGGCGAGGCGCTTGAAGTTACGCCATCGATTCCGGGAGGTTTGGTGAGTGCTCGGGTTCCGGCAGGTTCAAGTCGTGTGATCATCAAGCGAGTGCGTACCAGTCCAGAAATCGTGGGTCTAATCGTCAGCGCTATCACGCTCGCGTTAATGTTGGGAATGATTGCTCGGACGGTTTTGCCGCGCAGAGTTTCAAAAGCGCGAGCGACAGCGACCAGCCGTTAACTTAGGCGCGCACCAGGTTTGCGAAAAGCCTCAATGAAGTTTAGTGGCTTTACGATTTTTCCTGGGGGCTTTTAAATACTTCTTCGCTATGGGCGCGGTCGCTTAATCGTTCCGGTTCTGATTTGGCACTCAACGCGCTGCTGATTGTTTCAGAGCATCGCTCACGCCCCGGTAGTCACCTGATTGATCCAATTTCTGAAGCCAGAACTTGTATCCGCCCTCATCAGCATCCCGGTTCAGGTAGATAAAATAATGAACCAGAATAAAAGCCGAGTTTACTTCCTTCGCTATGAATCGCGGGTCGTCGGCAATAGTTTGTAATAACCGTGGACGAGTCAGTGAGCCGCCACGCAGCCCAGCCACCAGTTTTTTTTTTTCGTACCCAACGTCGGACACACCGGCTTGGGCAAACAGGGTTTCGAGAAACTGCTCATCACTCAGAGAACTATAGATGGATGAGAATTGAGTTTCAGCTGCGATCACCTCGGCAAACAGATCACGAGTTTTAGGTTCGCGCTTCGTCGCTACCTTGCTTAGTTCGTTGAACTCCTCTTTAAGCGGCATGCGCCCATAAGCCAGTTTGTACAGCAGCATAAACCCGAAACCCGGAGGTTTCAGATCCTCCGGCAAGCCTCTGGCCGAAGAGGTATTAAGAAAAGGAGGGGCTGTCTCGACTGCGGTAATTGCATCGGGCTCCGTCCTGGTAACCGCGTACACGTCTTTGCGATCAGCATCGGCTGGGCCATCCGCGAAACTTCTTATGAAACGCAGACGTCCCTGCGCGACCCTGCTTGCGAGAAAGGTCTCGAGTGCCGGCCGCTCCCCGGTTGCTATGAATGCGTTGTGCACGGTCAGATAGGACACCGGCGTCTCTTCGAGCAATTCCATGAATCTCTCCGGGATGGGTTCGCTTCTGGTGAGTTTTTCGACCTCGAGAGTCAGGGGTGAAACGAAACTGTCGTGAGCATTTACGAGTGGCTTTCCGTGATCGGCCGCGCGCAGCATGTATAGGTTATTTCTTTCTCCGGCCGGGAGTTCGATGATTCCACCCCTCATGTTCTGCTCCTTCAAAAAGTAAGTCAGTACGTCTGGATCAACTGCGCCCCGTATTAACTTGAGCGGCGCTACGTTAAGTTCAAGAATCAGTGCTACAAGAATCAAGCCGTACACGGCACGCTGCAAGCGGTCTGACCGGAACCGCCCAAACAACGATGCAAATCGTATTGCACCCACGCCTGCCAGAAGCGCCAGTCCGAAGTAAGCAATCATGGCCCAACGCGACGCGACGCGCATGCTCTGAAAGCCGGGAACAAAATCGTAAAGCACGCGGTGAAAAAAGAAGTTCAGTCCGAACGAGCCGATGGCGCCAATCGTCAGCCAGACCAGCCCGTGCACCATGACCTCCGAACGTTCACGAATGGATTGGACGAGGTTCTGCTCTCCCCCCAGCAGACGTTCGACAAAGCCCGGATAAGCAATCAGTGAACGAGCGATAAGCGCCAGTGAAACCAAGAACAAGCAGCGGCTGGTATCGGAGACGGTGAGAACGGTGTATCCGAAGAGTCGTAGCCGAAAGCCTTCATAGCCAACCGCCAGGAGCGCGAATACCGCGCACAGGATCACTGTGAAGTCGAGCCACACCAAAAGCAACCGCTTGCGAGAGCCCAACTGATCGCCAGTTCTTTCAAGTCGTTTTGGATTCGCCAGCAGCAGGGCTGCGAGCGCAAGCAACGGTGCGAGCAGACCGGGAAAGAGAACCAGCTCGGTTTTCGCCACCGAAGATCCCAGACCGTGCCAAACTTTGTTTCGCTCTTCGACTGCCAGCCAGTGCATCGGCTTTGCTGAATACTCCGTGACTTCGGCTGGAGACCGGCTGAAGCCGTTGAGCTTCGCCACTTGCCGGTACGGCAGAAGGAATGGAAGCAGCAGCAGCGCGGCTGTCCCAAGGGTTAATGCGCCGCGCATCCAGAACTGTCGATCGCGCCAGCGTTGGTAGCGAGTAACCAAAATTAATCCTGAGAGCGCCAGGGGGATAGCGGTTAAGATCAGCCAGGTTGTGCAGGTCAGCGCGTTCAGCAGGAATGTGAACCCAAGCCAGCACGCTTTTTTCCAGGTCCGCGCTCGCGCGTAAAGAATCAATGCTTCGAATAGGAGTGGGATCCAGCCAGCAAAAATCAGATGCAGATGAGCAAGATGATGGAAACGAAAGGGCACAAAAGCGAGCGCGATGCCCGCAATCCACGCCACCTTGTACGAACCCGACAAAGTACGCGCTAATCGAAAGGTGCCGTATGCTGTGAATGGGAAGCTGAGAAACGCTGCGATGCTGTAGACCGTTAACGGGCGAAAGCCCGCAGCAAAAAGCGGAAAAAAGAGCAGGCTGACACCATAGTCGTATTCACCGAAAGCCAGACTATAGCGGTAGGGATAAAAGATCGTTGCGTGAAAAAGATTGAGCGGATCGCGGAAAGTCTGGTGATAATCCCACCAAAGAAAATATGAGATCGAATAGGGATCCCCGGGGTCTGCGACGCCGTCCCGGAGTTGCAAGACCCACGGCCACGTGATGATTGCCGTCAGCAGAATAAAGGCGAGGAAGATTAGCAGCTCGCGAACGAGTGGGTGCCGAACCCGCAATGACGAAAGGACCATTTGCGATTGTGACGTGGCTGGGAATCCGGACGCTTGCGAAGTGATCAGACTTTTCAGGACGCGCGCAGAATAGATGAATCGGACACATGAAACAAGCGAGGGATTTCGCGACAGACCCGATTAGGCATGCCCTGTTTAGAAAGAAAGGTCACGGTAAGCTGCAGGCTTACCGCAACGAGCGCGGCAAAAAGCAGTTCACGTCTCCAAACTACTTGCGGACCGATCAGCTATAGTCGGCGCCAGATCGAGCAATCCAATCTTTCGGTTTCAGCACCACCGCAGTCGGCAGAACCCTCGTTAAGGAAACACAGTGACAAATCGATTGGCATCAAAAGGAAGACGTTTGATCACGCGCCCTCCGGCTGCATTGCTGTGTGCTGTGATTCTGCTATTGATGGGCGCTAACCTGTTTTCGGTGATTGCACGCAAGACCATCACTAACGATGAGATCGTGCACATCCCTTCCGGGTATCACTATCTCGTTGGCGGCGACTTTCGACAAAACCCTGAACATCCGGCATTGATCAAGATGTGGGCGAGTTTGCCGTTGCTCATTATCCGCCCGACACCAGGGTCTTTCGCCCGGCCCCCGAACCAGGACCACGCCGCCTTCACGGTCAACCACTCGATAGATTTCTGGAAAGCAAACCGGGAGTCGTTTGAAACCTTAATCTTCTGGTCGCGCGTGCCAATGATTTTGCTCACGCTCGTGTTGGGTGTGGTGATTTTTCTGGTGGGCAGGGATCTCTTCGGCAGCCGCCCCGCGGTTTTAGCGGTTGCACTTTTCAGTTTTGAGCCGACGATGCTCGCTCATGGACGCGTCGTGCACACCGACATCGCAGCCGCGCTCGCTTTTTTGGTTTTCTTTTTTGCGATCTATAAATTCTTCCAAACGACTACTCCTGCACGGGCCTTATTGCTTGGTCTGGCGGTCGGCTTCGCGTTACTCGCGAAGTTTTCCATGATTGTGTTGATCCCAATTCTGATTTGCGCGCTCATGTATGCGGTGCTTCGAGCGCCCGTTTACAGAACTTCGCGAGGCCAGATGGTTGCTTACGCTGCAGTAGCATTGTTTGTACCGCTCCTCGCGATCAACTGTTGCTACTACTTTCAACATCCAGCGCTGCCCAAGCCGGAGATTGATTGGTTGGTGCAGAACGCCTCCGAACTTTCCATGTGGAGTAAGGTCGCGCTGCGCTGGTTCTCGGTGCCGTTGCCAACTTACTACGTGTTCGGTCTCTACACGGTACTGGTGCACCACGTGGCTGGTCATCAAACGGCCCTGCTCGGCGACTACGGCAAGCTTGGCTGGTGGTATTACTTTCCGGTTGTCTTTGCTCTGAAGACCACGATTCCTTTTCTCCTGCTTTCGGTCGTCTCGCTGGCTTGGGCCATCTGGCGTGTACTGGCGCGACGAGAGATGAAACTCGCGTTGCTTATCATTCCCATTACGATCTACATGGCATTCTCGATGACCAGTCGCATCAACATTGGTGTGCGCCATATAGCGCCGGTGTTTCCTTTTCTTTTTCTGCTGGGAGGTGCGTTACTCGACAGATTGCTGACGAGGTACCGATCAAAAGCGGCGGTGTTGTTTGTGGTCTTGCTGTTCGGTTGGATGTTTGCAGAAGCGGTGCGGGCTTATCCAAATTACATTCCGTATACAAACCAACTGACTTTTGGAAAAGCGAACTGGGAGGTGCTGTCCGATTCAAATGTCGAATGGGGTGATGATATACGAGAGTTGGCGAAGTACTTGCGCGACCGTGGGGAAACAAAGATCTACGGAGCTTTGGCAGGTGGCTGGGGCACGATTGAGATGTATGGCGTACAGATGATCGACTATGCGCCACCCGACATACAGCTTTCCAAAACCAGGTATGTAGCGATTGGCGCAGGACATCTCAACGGATCTACCGTCTCCGGAGGCATGAAACACGAAGATGGTTTGGAATTGACCAACGAAGAGCGGCAGAACTACTTCTCGAAGTATCGCAAGGAAGTTCCCGAGGTTGTGTTCGGAAACTCGATCTTTCTTTATCGAAGGAAGGACTGAACGAAGAGCGAGCCACTGACCGGAAACTCCTAAAGATTAAGCAATTTACACCTCAGCTGTAAATTGGCTTGGCTGTGAGACTTCGGGTTACTTCCCGCTCTCCGCGGGACTTGCTTGCGAGCGCTTTGCGATTGCTTGCTCAAGCAATGTCACAATCTCCGGATGCTTCCGGGATTGTGCGAGGCTGAGCGGAGTCTGGCCGTCAGATTTTTTGTTCGTTGGATCTGAGCCCTTTTCGAGCAGAAGCTTTACTGTTGCCGTGTGTCCATTCCAGGCGGCTTCCGTCAATCCGGATTGTCCGTTCGCGTCCAGGCCGTTGAGCGGTGTGCCCTTCTCGATGAGTTCATTTAAAGACTTGTTATCTCCTTGCCCCGCAGCGGCGACCAGCGCTGAAACGTTCTTGAAGAGTGCGACGATCTCCGGATGACCGCTGCCAAGCGTCATCACCGTTTCACCGTCATTCTTTTTAGCGCTGAGGTCCGCGCCGTGGTCCAGCAGCAGTTTCACGGTCTCAGTTTTTCCCGCGAACGCGGCTTCCATAATCGGGGTGTTATTGTCGTTGCCGCGCATGTTTACGTCGACGCCCTTATCCAACCAACTCTTAACTGCCGCGGTATCGCCTTCAGCGGCAACCTCCAGCATCGCAATCTGTGCGCGCGTGAGCTGCACTTTGTTTTGTGGCATTGCTGAGGGTCTGGTTGTAACCTCGGTTCCCTTTTGACAGCCGCCCAGCGGAAGAATGACCACGGCGATCACGAGAAGTTTCAATGCCAGAAACATATCCGGTTCCCTCTATTTCGAAATGAAGATGATCCGCGTGGCGCCAGCGAGTGTTGACGTTTGTACGGTTGAAAAACTACTTTGGCAGACTGGCAATTACGGATGGTGTAAGAGCGCGCTCAGTCTCGCATAAGAGAAACGGAACCGTCAAAACTCTAAGAACTGCATGAATAGGAGAGTCTCTGGATAAAAGGTTGGCGCTGTAGACGCCGAAGGTTGATAGGTTTAGCTTAATTGGGGGGTTCGCCCTGGGTTTTTAAGCCTGAGGTCTTTGTCCTTTGCATTTGCAAGTTAAGTTCGTTGCCGCACGTCGGTTCTGGACACAGTTTTCAAACACGCTCGCCTGCGACTCGGTCAAAAAGCAACGATGCGGTTAAGTGACCTTACGCCAGCTGTAGATATCCTTACCGGAGCGCTGGTCTTTCTCGTTAGCCTCGTAGTTTTCTGGTTTTCTCCCGTCCATCAGGTAACCGATTCAAATTATTCCATGTTGCTCAGTCAGGGATTGATCGAGCACCAAAGCTTTGCGCTGGACCGCTTCAACATTCCTCGACACGAACCCATCTACCATGATCACACCTGGAAGAACGGCGAAATTCGCCAGCTCGAATTAGTCGGAGATCACTTCTACTACTACATGCCGCCTGGCAGTTCCGTTCTCTCAATACCGTATGTGGCAGTGTTGAAGGCGTTCGGGATTTCCGCCAGGAATGCTGACGGCAGTTACAACCCGAGAGGCGAACTGCAGATTGAAACTAGTCTGGCGGCGCTGTTGATGGCTGGGGTTGCACTCGTTTTCTTCCTTACTGCACGGCTGCTGCTACCCACGCGCTGGAGTGTTGTGATCGCTGCCGCTGCGGCCTTCGGAACCCAGATCTGGAGTACGACATCCCGAGCATTGTGGGCTGACACCTGGGGCATAACTCTGCTGGCGATAGTCGTTTATCTGTTGCTCGCGCATGAGCTTGGCAGGCGCAAGCTTAATCCCGTGCTCGTGGCTACGCTCTTGTCCTGGATGTATTTTGTCCGGCCCACTTATGCCGTAGTCATCTTCGCCATCACCGTCTATCTGCTTTTACTGCATCGCGAACTTTTTCTGCGTTATGCCATCACCGGCGCATTGTGGCTGTCGGTGTTTGTCGCGTATTCCTGGGTGCACTACCAGGCGGTCCTGCCAACTTACTTTCGCGTAAATCGCCGCGTCGGCTTTGCTTATTTCTGGGCTGCTTTGGCCGGCAACCTGGTGAGTCCTTCGCGCGGACTGCTTGTCTACGTGCCGATAATTTTGTTTGTCGGTTATTTGCTCGTTCGTTACCGCAAGGTGATCGCACCACGACGACTCATGTGGCTGGGCCTTGCGGTTGTCTCCTCGTTCCTGATTGTCATTTCCGGTTTTGATCCCTGGTGGGCAGGCGCGAGTTATGGACCTCGTTACACTGCGCCACTCGTGCCATGGTTTGTCCTGCTGGCAGTGCTTGGCGTACGCGCGATGCTCACCGATAGTGATTCTCGTCAGACGCGAAGGCTGGTGCTGGTTGTCGGCAGTTTTTTGCTGGTATTGAGCGTTTCGATAAATGCCGTCGGCGCTTTCTCGCACGAAGCCTGGGTGGTGTGGAACGCGCACGGCGACATCGATCACGATCCCTGGAAGGTTTGGAACGTTCGCTATCCGCAAATGCTGGCTCCATTTCTGCATCCGCCGTTGCCGAAAGAGTTTCCGCCTTTAGAGTCGCGACTGGATCTGTCTTCAAGCGACTCACAAAAGTTTCTTGCGCGCGGATGGAGCGGTGCGGAAGCTGGATTTCGCTGGACGGATGGAAGGGAAGCGGTAGTCGTCTTCGCGCTCCATGAACCGTCGGACAGCTCGCTGCAAATCCGCTTAACTCCATTCCTGGTTTCGGGTAAGCACGAGTCGCAGAGACTCGAGCTAATTTTGAACCAGCACACGTTGAAGAAGCTGGAACTGCGAGAAGACAAGCCGGTCCTGATTGAGATAAATCCGCCACACGGTCTGCTGGGTCAGAAGAATGTACTAATCTTTCGTCTGCCTGATGCGGCAGCGCCGCGTGATTTTAAGGTCAACGACGATGGACGAAGACTGGGGGTTGCTGTGAATTGGATTGAGTTATCGGATAAGGGCCAACCTTGATGAAGTGCTGAGTACGGGCAGAAGCTGATAAGCCAGTTTGAAGACAATAGAAATAAAAACATTGGACGCCTAAAGCGCCGCCGCGGCCGACAACTAACCATTAAACATGGTCTTTAAGAAAAACCCTTTACATGTGTCAGACAAGTTCACTGCTGCCGCCTCCCTGCTCAAGCCGCAGGATCTGGTAATCGCCGGATTAATATTGGTGGCGACATTTCTAATCTTCTGGTTCTCGCCCGTTCATCAGGTTACGGATTCGAATTACTCCTTAATGCTCAGCCAGGCCCTGCTCGAGAAGAGGAGTTTCACGCTCGAGAATTACGCGATTCCACGTCACCCGCCGTTCCCGCAGGACTACGCATTCAAGAACGGCGATATTTATCAGCTCGAATGGGTGAACGACCACCTTTACTATTTCTTCCCTCCTGGCAGTTCAATTCTTTCCGTACCATTTGTCGCGACAATGAAAGCATTTGGCATCTCAGCGGTGAATGCGGACGGCAGTTATAACCTCCATGGCGAGATAAAACTCGAAGCGCTGCTGGTTGCGCTGCTCATGGCTATTACCGGAGCGGTTTTCTACTTCACCAGCCGGTTGGTCTTGCCGGTAACGCTCAGTGTGATCGTCGCAATTGGCGGTTCACTTGGCACACAGATCTGGAGCACTGCCTCGCGCGCGTTGTGGAGTGACAGTTGGGGCATCCTGCTTTTTGCGATCGCCGTATTCGTCCTGTTGGCCGCGGAGGTTAAGAAACGACCAATCGATCCGGTGCTGCTGGCGACGCTACTTTCATGGACATATTTTGTGCGCCCCACTTCAAACCTGCCGATTCTGGGAATCACCGTCTACGTTGCGGTTTGTCATCGAAAAAAGCTGCTGCCTTTCCTGCTGACCGGCGCAGTCTGGTTGGCAGTCTTTGTCGGGTATTCCTGGTATCACTTTGGCAAGCTGATGCCGAATTACTACCTGGCGCGGCGACTGTCCTTCAATATCTTCTTCGAAGCGTTGCTTGGGCATCTCGTGAGTCCGTCACGTGGTCTCTTGATCTACGTTCCTGTTCTGGGGTTCGTTGCGTGGCTTCTTATTCGTTATCGACGCACTATGGCGCAGAGGCGACTTCTGTGGCTGTCGTTGTTCGTCCTCGGGAGCCACATGATCGTGATCTCGGGCTTTGATCACTGGTGGGGTGGATTCTGTTACGGGTCGCGCCTGACCACAAGTCTGGTTCCATGGTTTGTGCTACTCGCCATAATCGCGCTGGACGCAATGTTGAAAGCGCATACTGGAAACCTTCGACTGTGGTCACTTCAATCGGCCGTGGGAATGCTACTGCTCGTTGTCAGCATCCTGATTAATGCGCGGGGCGCGACGGCGAGGGAAACATGGAAGTGGAACGTGTATCCTGAGAACGTCGACGACCGTCCTGATAGGTTGTGGAATTGGCGAGATCCGCAGATGCTGGCAGGACTGATCAAACCTCCGCTGCCCTCAGAATTTCCGAGGCTTGAGGGAAAACTCGAGCTTTCAGCTCCTGAGTCCGGGAAGTACTTGTGGTACGGCTGGAGTGGACCTGAGCAAGAGTTGCGTTGGACGGATGGAGGCGAAGCGACCCTGGTTTTTAGCGGGGAAAGCGTTTCAGATAAGACCCTGCAGGTGAAGTTGATGCCTTATCTGGTAGCTGGAAAGCACCAGCAGCAAAGATTGACGATCCGTCTCAATGGAACGGTGCTCGAAACATTGGTACTCACGAGCAGCGACCCAGCGGTCCACACGTTGAAAGTTCCGGCCAGCAGCCTGGCATCGAGGAATGTTTTAGCTTTCGAGTTACCCGACGCGGTGGCGCCATCGTCAGTTGAATCGAGTTTCGACACGCGGCCGCTGGGGATTGCGATTTGGTGGATCAGTTTGGAACACCGATGAAGTGAGGCGTGCGTGGTGAACCGAGTCTGGATTCTCGGGCCAGGTTGGGCGCAGGTCCGCCTTTCTGACTGAGATTATCCACGAGCTGCTTACTCGTTATCCGAGACTTCTTACATCGTTATTCAGAGCTTCTTACAATTCTCACTCGGGAGCTTCTTACACTTGATAGAAAACTGATGCTCACCACTCGCACAATCAAACTCTCTGGCTGGGGCGGGTACCCTCTGGTAAACGCAACTGTGTGCGCGCCAGATGATTTGTTTGAGCTGGAGGCGGTTCGCGACCAGCCAATGATCATTCGTGGCCAGGGTCGCAGTTATGGCGACGCCGCGATCTCTGCAAACGGCCTGGTGGTACTCTCTGACAGGACCAACGCAATCCTATCGCTTGATGAAAGCGGTTTGCTTACCGTTGAGGCGGGGTCCACTCTCGAACAAGTCTTACGGGCGTCTGTTCCATGTGGCTGGTTTCCATCCGTGGTCCCGGGAACAAAGTTCGTTTCCCTCGGTGGTTGCATCGCCGCCGACGTTCATGGCAAGAACCATCATCGCGACGGCTCGTTCGGCCAATACGTTCGAGAGCTAAAAATGATGCTGGCCGACGCCTCGCTCGAAATTTGTTCTCCTTCGCAGAATGCAGAACTGTTCTGGGCTACCCTCGGGGGCATGGGTCTTACGGGAGTCATTACTCGCGCCCGCCTGCAAATGTCGCCGATTGAGAGCCCCTTCATGGTAGTGCTGCATCACCAGGCCCCGGACCTCACCGGCGCAATCGAGTTACTTGAAGATCAGAGTATTGATGATCAATATAGCGTCGCCTGGGTCGATTGCCTTGCAAGGGGAAGAAAGCTCGGACGCAGCGTGCTGATTACCGGACATCACGCGCGACTCGAGGAACTTCCAGCGGTAGTCCGCAAAACATCAAAGTCGAGGGGTTTCGATCTCAAGTTTGATTTTCCTGATTGGGTTTTGAACCGTTACTCGGTCGCGGCCTTCAACGAAGCTTACTTCCGCAGGCAAGGCTTGCGAAAGAAACCATTTTTACAACATTACGATCAGTTTTTCTTTCCGCTCGACCGGATTGGAAACTGGAATCGAATGTATGGTCGCCGTGGGTTCATTCAGTATCAATGTGTATTTCCAACTTCACAGGCGCGGGATGGACTACAGCAGCTTCTGGAAGAGCTGGCAAACAGCCGGCGGGCGAGTTTTCTGGCCGTGCTAAAGCGGTTTGGCCCGGGAAACCAGGGCCTGCTGTCGTTTCCCATCGAGGGTTACACTTTTACGCTGGACTTTCCGATCAGCGATCCCGGTCTTTTGCCGTTTCTGGATCGGCTTGATGAAATAGTGTTGCGAAACGATGGTCGAGTCTATCTTGCCAAGGATGCGCGAATGAAACCCGAGACGTTCCGGGCCATGTATGCAAGGACGGAAGAGTGGCTGGCCTTTAAATCACGAGTAGATCCGACGAACAAGTTTCAGTCTGACCTGTCACGCCGGCTCGAGTTGCTGAGCACGTCCGTTGCAGTGCCTGTCTAAACGATGCCGCAAACACGCCAGACGAATGCATTCCGAGAATACCTGCGATTGCTCCGGCCTCAGGAATGGGTCAAAAGCGGATTCGTATTCATGGGAGTCTTGTTCGCGAACGTTTGGCGGCAACCGGAGATGCTTGCGCAGGTTTTAATAGTCGCCGTTGCCTTCTCGTTGACCGCCAGCGGTGTCTACATCTTCAACGACTTGTTGGATCGCGAGCAGGATCTCGCACATCCGAAGAAAAAATCGAGACCGCTGGCGGCGCGTACAATTTCGTTCTCAGCGGCTTTGATTCTGCTGGTTCTGATTTGGGCTGTCGGTCTGGCGCTCGGAGCATTCGTTGGCAGCCGTGTACTGTTGATCCTGCTCGTCTATGTTCTGATTAATGTCGCGTACTCCCTGGGGTTGAAGCACGTGGTGATACTCGATGTCTTCGTTATCGCAGCTGGATTCATGCTAAGGATTCTGGCCGGTACGATCGGAATCGGTATTCCGCCCTCGCAATGGCTTTTGCTCTGCGGCTTGATGATCGCCCTCTTCCTTGGGTTTTCGAAGCGCCGCGCGGAGCTTTATGCTTCGGCGGAGGACCGGACGCATCGGCGCGTGCTCGACAACTATCAGCCGGTGATTCTGGACAAGATGATTGTGCTCACCGCGACCTGCGTGATTCTGACGTACAGTCTTTATACGATGAATCCAATTACGATTCAGACCCACAAGACCGACGCTTTGATTTACACCGTGCCGTTTGTGATGTACGGAATTTTTCGTTATATGTACTCTCTTCACAATCAAAGTGCCGGCACCGAACCTGCCCGAGAGATATTTCGCGATCCCCATGTGCTTCTTTCAATTGTCGGTTGGCTGGTGGTTACGCTCTGGCTCATCTCGGGCACCTGAAGTCGATGAAGAAAACGGCTCTTGACAGGGACCCCGGGCGGCCCGCCCAAGGTTCAATACCATTGGGTTCGGCTGAAGGGATTTACTTAGTCTTTGCGACACCGTTACTTGAGGCGGGCGGGCCGCCCGCGGTTCCAGTAAATTAATTTGACTAGTCGCCCAAAACGAATGAGCCGGTCAGAATTCATCGACGTGAAGCAGTTGATTGCTGAATCGTCCGTCGATGAATTGAACCAACTGGCGGAAGCGTATTTTGCGCGCACCGAGGATTGGACGTTCCACCTGTCTAAACCATTTGGCTCAATCGATGAAGCACCACCACTGCTGATCAATTTCGCAGTAGTGCTGCAGGGGCTCGAGCTTTGCCGGGGCCTTAGGGTATTGGAGTTTGGTGCCGGAACTTGTTGGGCATCCCGGTACCTCTCGCAGCTTGGCTGCGCAGTAATTGCAATGGACATCTCACCGACGGCACTCAAGATCGGCAAACAGCTTTATGAGCGACAGCCCGTTTTCGGGAATATGCCTGAGCCGCAGTTCCTCCTGTTCGACGGCTATCGAATCGATCTTCCTGACAACAGTGTCGATCGCATCATGTGTCTGCATGCCCTCCATCATGTCCCTAATCCCCAGACGGTCCTTTTAGAGTTTGGCCGAGTTCTGAAAGAAGGCGGCATTGCCGGGTTCGCCGAGCCTGGTCCCGAGCACTCGCGTTCACCGCAATCACAGGATGAGATGAGAACGTTTGGCGTGGTCGAGAACGACGTGGATATTTCACAGATTTGGAGTGATGCCGAAGCGGCAGGGTTTACCGATATTAAGCTTTCGGTATTTAACGTGCCGCCATTTCTGATTTCACCAAATGACTTTGAGCGTCTACTTAAGGGCGGGGAACCAGGCAAGCATTTCGGGCAGGCAACCGCAGCTTTCCTTAAGGAGCAGCGGACCTTCTTCCTTTACAAGGGTCAGCCGCCCGCGACCGACAGTCGCTTCCCCGGCGGGCTGAGCGCGAAGATCAAACTGCAGCCTGAGTCGCTCGTGGTCGGGGCAGGCGAAGAGATCATTTTGCGGGCGCGAGTGGAGAACGATGGGAGATCGGTTTGGCTGCCAAGGGCGGCTGGCGTCGGGGCGGTACAGCTTGGTTGTCATGTTTACGATGGAAGCGGCAAGGTCTTCCATCAAAGCTACCATTGGGAAGCGTTGATGGAAGGCGACGGAGTTCCAGTAATGCCAAAGGAGACCGTTGATGTGACGGTGAATATGCCGCCTTTACCGGAAGGCGAATACATCCTTGAGTTTGACATGGTCAGCAATGAAGTTTCCTGGTTCGCCCAGAACAGATCGCCTACGGTGCGAGTCTCCTTGAAGGTAACCGGCCCGCCGCGATAACGGATTCCCAATGCGTGCGGCGTTATGAACTCACAGGGTTCAACTGCCAGCGCTTTTATGGTCGGAGGGTCACCGGCTGTAGCGTAAGGGGACCGTGACGAGGAGCGTGGTTTTGCCTTTACCGGCGAGACGATAGATCGTTTGCGGGGTGGGCTCTTCCTGTGTAAGCAGTCTCGAAGATCCTCTCGAACTCGCTTCCATCTCAGCTTTCGTCCAGCTTCTCCCGGCACCGCCTTCCATTTCAAATCGTTCCGTTTGACTCGACCAGGCCCTTTCCCAACTTTCCACATCAGACTTGGACAGCTGTAGCGGTTTGTCCGTCAGTGTTAGGTCCAGGGCTGAGCTGTGACGATGATACTCAGAACTTCTGCTACCTGATCGCCCTTGCCGGGAGTCGGCACGAGTGTGAAATAGCTTGGGTTGTCTTCCTGAGCGGGAATATCAATCAGCTTTCCAGGTCGAACCTGATTATCTCCGCCACGCGTTCTGAGCGTCGGAAAGATTAAGTAGGGATCGCCCAGCGAGCCATCGGCAAATTGCTCGCGATCGACCACATAGAGATACCCGGCGCGTGGTGATTCAATACTGATCCGCACGCGTTCACCGACCTTCAACGGTGTGTCGGCTTCAATTCGTTGCGGAGTCCATTCAGTGGTCTTCGCGTTTTCCATCACCAGCACTCGCGCACCGCCATCAGTTCCTAACCCTGGCCGCAGTCGCCAAATTGTCACACCAAGTTCATTGGTCCCCGAGGTGGACTTCGAAGCACTCGCTACGGCCGGGGTTCTGCGGGTATAGCGCGGCGCCGTGGGTCTGCGGCGGGGCGACGTTTTCGCTGTGGCTTGGGTCTTCGAAGATGCCGTAGCCGGGCGTGCTTTCGTGAATTCATCCAACACGATTTGTCGGGAACCATCGTTCTGCGCCTGAACACTCGAGGCGCCGAGAGAGATCCAGACGGTTCCGAGCTTGACCCCAAGTATCAGGCGTAGGCGATCTTTCGCCAGCGTGATGTCGTCTTGCAGGAAGGCGCTGAAGAGCTGCACTCTCTTTTCCAGCGGGTTGAATTGAACCGGACTGGTACTGTCGCTTTTGACTTTATGAGAAACCACCCGATATCCCATTCCCCAGATTGAGTCCTGGCGGCCCCAACCAGCGTGATGCTGAAAATCAATGTCGAGCGTGTTGATTCGATCATTAATACTGAAATGGTTGCGGCCAAACTGATCGTAATAAACCTGGAGCCCTATGTCGGACGTTTCGGAAAAGGCTCGCGTCCAGCGACCACGTATATGTCCGCCAGTAAATTCACCTTGCTTATCTGAGATGGGCGAAAAAGGATTGGCGAGTGAAATGAGGGTTGG
Source organism: Pyrinomonadaceae bacterium (assembly GCA_041742785.1). GTDB lineage: Bacteria > Acidobacteriota > Blastocatellia > Pyrinomonadales > Pyrinomonadaceae > PSRF01. The sequence continues at coordinate 191,269 of JBGTOA010000042.1, forward strand.
ATTTTCGTGGACGCTGGTGCGGTAGATATCGCTTTCCAGGGTCAACTCATCTCGCTCGGTAGGTTGCCACTCCACTCGCCCACCGCCACGCCCAAACCGCTGACCATCATTGGCGCCGCGAAGGAATGCGTCAACGAGTTCGGCGCGGTTGGAGTACTTGCCATAAACTCGATAAGAAGCGTTCTTACCCAGACTGGAGCCGAAGCGAAAACTACCAAAGCCTCGATCTTCAGTGCCGGCGCCGGCGGTAACCACTACTCCCCCTGTATCCCGTGTGGCCTTGGTGATGATGTTGATGACACCATTAACAGCATTTGCGCCCCACAGTGTGCCACCAGGTCCCCTAATGACCTCAATTCGTTCAATGTCTTCCAGTACCAGGTCCAGAACTTCCCAATAGACCCCTGACGTTTCCGGCGAGTAAACACTGCGGCCATCGATTAAGACCAATAGCTTGTTCGCGAGTCGAGCATTGAATCCGCGTGCACTGACTGCCCATTTGTTGCCGTCAATCCGGGCCACTGTCAGGCCGGGAGCCAAACGCAACAGCTCAGGAATGGTGGTCAACCCAGATCTTCGGATTTCCTCTTGAGTAATGACATAAACGGCCGCTGCTGTCTGAAATAGCTTCTCCTCTTTTCTCGAGACGGAGGTGACGTCGATGTTCATCAGGTCTTCCAGACTCGCCCTCGTCAGGTCGAGATCCGGTTTTTGGGCCACGACACTGACGGACAGGACCGCAACCAGGAACGCACAACTGAGCTTCGCCCCTAGGTGAGAAATTAGTTTTGCCAGGGCCGCGCCACTGATATCTCGTCTAATGTGTGGCGCACTTCGATTTTCGTCTGAGAAGCAAGCAGATTCTTTCTGGGAAGGGGTTGTCATTTGAAAAGTCTCAACTAAAAGTGGGGGTAGATCTAAAACACAGCTTTGGGCCGTGTTGCTCATTTGTTTCTTGCCAGTGTTACCCGAGCCAACGCATTTGAAAGAAGGGTCACATTCATTCCGACACGTTCCTAAAATTCAACCGACCAGGGCTGGAGTATTTCCTGCTAACTCTGAAAGGACTCTGTAACGGCGGGACGTGCGTTGCTCACGGCTCAACCGTGGCAAATCGGTGCAGAGCACGAGTGCAAGCAATATGCCACCTGTTGGTTGATCACAAAGTTAGCTGCTTTCCAATCACGGTGAGGTGTAAGTGTGAGTTCAGAAAACAGCGAGATGTTGGTTTGGCTTGATGGTTCGCGCGAAGCACAACTCGCTCTGGCACAGACATTGTTAGGGTTCGTGATTGAGAGCCTCGGCGTTTCTTGTCTTCCCTTTCCTGGGCCGATTCACCGCTGATGGGGTGCTTTGCCTAACCAGAAAAGAACACTTCCCGCTACCCGCCGCAAGGCGCTTACGATGCAGGCAGTAATCACATCACCGAAAAGGGAAATAATTAGCTTGGTCAAGTGAGAGTTGAAAAAGACCGATTTGATCCTCTGCGAATGGCTCTCTTGAGTCTCTAAATTTGAGGAGGAGCTTCCGGCAAATGAACTAAACGCGGGGGAGCCCTGTTGCCCAGCCGAACGTGAGTTTGAAGGGTTGAGATGCGCAGGTCGCACACAATCACCAGACCGAAACCAATGAAGATATTGATTGCCGAAGATGATCCCGTATCCCGCCTGGTGCTTGCTGCGACGCTTGAAAAGTTTGGCTATGAAGTCGTGGTCACAGTCAACGGCACTCAAGCTTGGGCTGCGCTCCAGAGTTCAGATGCTCCAAACTTAGTCATCCTCGACTGGATGATGCCTGAGATAGAAGGTGTTGAGCTTTGTCGCCGCATTCGCGCCCTTCCTACGACCACTCCGCCTTATCTTATTCTCCTCACGGCCAAGAGCAGCAATGAAGACATCGTCGCCGGGCTCGAGGCCGGAGCTAATGATTATTTGACCAAAGCCTTTTAACCGGGCCGAATTGCGCGCGCGCCTGCAGGTGGGTACTCAAGTTTTGGAGTTGCAGAGAAATCTTGCGGAGCGCGTGCGCGAGCTGGAAACTGCGCTCTCGCAGGTTAAACAGCTTCAGGGCTTGCTACCAATCTGTTCTTACTGCAAGAAGATTCGTGATGAGAAAAACTACTGGCAACGGGTTGAAAGCTACCTTACCGAGCACACCGACGTGTTGTTCAGTCATGGCATATGCCCGGAGTGCTATGAGACCGTTGCGCTCCAGTTCAAGCAGGCGGCAAAAACCAGTTCATAGATGCCGGCCTCACCGAGTGTCGGATGGTGGCAATTGTCAGGAGGAGCGTTTAGTTTCTTATTCGTATGGTCCCGGTGTCGCAGGGCGTGAAATTTTAAAACGTTCACCGAGGGATAGATAGTGTGAACGATCGTTCACGGCGCGAGACGACTCTGAAGAGATTGGTCGAAAGGGCCCACGAACGCTTGGGACGTTTAATGGACATCTGCTATATTCAAGTCCCTAATGAAATGATGTGAAATGACCGCGGGTTATTATGCATAAGCGGTTCTTGGCAATCACAGTCGTGGCGACTGCTTTGTTGTTCAGTCAGGGAGGCGGCTTCCTGGTTGCCGCGCTCTGCCCTCATCCCCGAACGGGAATGGCTTCATGTGAGCCTCATGCTTCGGCCTCCACGGGGGGACACGAAGGCATGTCCCATGGAGACATGGGCCATATGGGCCACGCCGAGATGGAGGTCGAGCATGCGTCTCAGCCGAACCCCGACGCTTTAGCTCTGGGTCAGCCGATTGGTTCGTGCCCCCACTGCGCAGTTCATTCGCGTAAGAACCAGAACACCGCTTCACTCCGCGAGACTGAAGCAGCCAAGCGCTCCGCCGATCTGAGTATTCCTCTCGACTCATACAGAATTGCTCCAGTTAGCGTTGGCGCAGTTCCAGTCTTGACGTCAAGAGCGCATGGACCACCTGGCGACTCAACTCGCAAGCATATCCTCATTAACATTTTCCGCATTTAGACCTTCCTACAATCACCTTCGTGATGGTGACGCGGGCGTCAGCCTGTGTTGTCTCATATTCATTCATTTCGGGTTAGACGCCGTAAGCAACGTCGCTCAAACCTGCACTTTTTTCTTTCAACAAAGTCTCTTGGAGGATGGAAGATGATCAAATTCGCAATTGGCCTAAGTCTTACAGGTCTATTGATGGTAAGCGCTGCCTGTGGTTCCAGAACTACGGACGCAGGAAAAGTGATTAAGAGTGCGCCGGCTGGAAACAACCTGACCGTGTCGCTGGCCACGAGTGACGGCGTTCTTAAGAAGGGCGATACCGAGTTCATGCTTACGTTCAAAGAGTCGTCAGGCAAGGCGGTGGACGTAGGCGCAGTCGCTTTGACGTTTCACATGCCGCAGATGGGCACGATGGCGGAGATGAATGCCGCCTCGACTTTCACGACAACGGAGACGCCCGGCGTCTATCGCGGTCGCGCAAACATCGAGATGACCGGTGAGTGGCAAGTGAAGATTACGTATGAAGGGCCGGCGGGGAGAGGTCAGGCATCTTTCCCAATAACGGCGCAGTGAAAGAGACTGCTAATTTCCGATTGACAATTGCCGATTGACTGGCCGGCGCGAGGGTCTATGAGACCAGCCGTTCACTGAGCGGCTCAAGCGGCAATTGTAAAATCGGCAATTAGCAATCGGCATTCGGCAATAGCATGATTCAACGTCTCATAGAATTCAGCTTGAAGAATCGGGGGATAATCATCGCCCTCTACATTGCGCTCGCCGCGTGGGGCTACTGGGCCTTGGTGCGCACGCCCATTGACGCCATCCCAGACCTCTCTGATAACCAGGTGATTGTCTTCACCGATTGGCCTGGGCGTTCACCACAGGAGGTTGAGGACCAGGTTACGTATCCACTAGTGACAAGTCTTCAAGGACTGCCCGGCGTGCGCGTAGTGCGCGCTAGCTCAGCCTTCAGCTTCTCGATGGTCAATATCATTTTTGAAGACAGCGTTGATCTCTACTGGGCCAGGACTCGGGTTCTCGAGCGGCTGAATCTCGTAACCAGGCAGCTTCCCGAAGGAGTCATTCCCACACTTGGTCCCGATGCCACTGGTGTCGGCCAAATCTTTTGGTACACGCTCGAAAGTGACGAGATGAATCTGCGTGACCTGCGCACGCTTCAGGACTGGTTTGTGCGCTATCAGCTCAACTCCGTTCCTGGCGTTGCGGAGGTTGCCTCCGTCGGTGGTTACGTCCAGCAGTATCAGGTGGATGTTGATCCAAACAAGCTGCGCGCCTATGCCATGCCACTCTCGACCGTTGTTGAGGCTGTTCAGCGCTCCAACAACAATGTCGGAGGCAATGTCGTCGAGCAGGCTGGACAATGGGCCGTGGTGCGTGGAGTTGGGCTGATTGAATCGGTGACTGATGTTGAGAACATTGTGATTGGCGCCTCAAACGGGATACCCATCTACGTCCGCAATGTGGCTGAGGTTAACCTCGGGAACGCATTCCGCACCGGTGGGCTCGACAAGAACGGCAAGGAAGCGGTGGGGGGCGTGGTGATTGCGCGCTATGGCGTCAACACGCTTGAGGTGATTGACGCAGTCAAGCAGAAAATCAACGACTTGCAGGCTGGCCTGCCTCAAGGCGTGCGGCTCGTGCCGTTTTATGATCGAACGCAACTGATTTTGCGCGCCACCAGCACGTTGAAATGGGCGCTGATTGAAGAACTGCTTTTGGTGACGCTGGCGCATATCATATTCCTCGCGCACTTCCGTTCGATTCTGATCGTCACGATTCCGCTGCCAATGGCGGTGCTGCTTTCGTTCTTGTTCATGCACTACATGGGCATCAGCTCAAACCTGATGTCACTGTCAGGGATTGCAATCGCTATCGGCGTGCTCGTTGACGCAGGAATCGTGGTGACGGAAAACGCTTTTCGTTTTCTGGAAAAGAGAGGAGTCGATCCAAAAGACAGGCCTCTGGTGTGGCAAACCGTACTCGATTCAACAAAGCTCGTTGGTCGGCCGATCTTCTTCTCAATGGCGATCATTATTCTTGCGTTTATTCCAGTGTTTGCGCTGACGGGACAAGAAGGCAAGCTCTTCCATCCACTTGCCTTCACAAAAACTTTCGCCATGGCCGGCGCGACAATAATGGCTGTCACGCTTGTGCCTGTCCTTTGCACCCTCCTGCTTGGTGGTAAGTTTCATGCGGAACAGGCGAATCCGGTGATGCGATTCCTGCAAGCTATTTATCGTCCCGCTCTCAGTGTCGCACTGCGCCATCGACTACTGACCGTAGCGGCAGCAGCTATTCTCTTTACTGGCGCGATGGTTCTGGCTAGTGGGATCGGCAATGAGTTTATGCCGCCACTCAATGAAGGCGACCTGATGTTTATGCCTGTCACTGATCCAGCAATTTCAATCGATGAAGCGCTGAGGATTACCAGTAAGCAAGACGAAATCCTGAAGACGTTTCCGGAGGTCGAATGGGCTGTCGGCAAAGCCGGTCGTGCCGAAACTTCGACCGACCCTTCGCCTATTAACATGACGGAGACGATTGTCCACCTGAAGCCGCCCGAGCAATGGCGTCAGGGCTTAACGCGCGAAAAGTTGATTGCGGAAATGGATGAAAAGCTGCGCCTGCCGGGCGTAACAAACATCTGGACCCAGCCCATCATCAATCGCATCGACATGCTAACGACGGGCATCCGCTCGCAGGTTGGGATCAAGATCTTCGGCAATGATCTAAAGACACTGGAGCATTTATCCAGAAGCATCGCGGAAGTGGTCAAGACTGTGCCCGGCGCAGCAGACGTTTATCCGGAACAGATTAGTGGGGCCCCGTACATCGATATTAGGATCAATCGAACCGCCGCGGCTCGCTACGGCATTGAGTCTGGAACGATTCAAGACGTTATCGAAAAAGGAATAGGCGAAACCAATCTCACAGTCACGATTGAAGGACGCAGAAGATTTCCCGTTCGCGTGCGTTACTCTCCGCAATTTCGCAGCAGTCCGGAAGCTTTGGCACAGATTCCGATTACCTCTCCCACAGGCGCACCAATCCCGTTGAGCCAACTGGCAGATATACAAACGGTCCAGGGTCCGTCAATGATTTCGAGTGAGAACGGCCTGCTTCGTGGCACGGTCCTCTTGAATGTCAGAGGACGCGACGTGGGCAGCCTGGTTGATGAAGCCAAAGATCTGATTGCGCGCCAAGTGCAGCTTCCAACGGGCTACTACGTTGCCTGGAGTGGCCAGTATGAGAACCAGCAGCGTGCTCGCCAGAGGCTTATGGTGGTCGTGCCAATCGTGCTCATTATCATCTTTGGGCTGCTCTACATTATCTACCATTCAGCTTTGGAAGCCGCACACGTCCTGTTAGCCGTGCCCTTCGCTTTGACGGGAGGCATCTATCTTCTATGGGCGCTTGACTACAACTTTTCTGTCGCGGTTTGGGTCGGTTTCATCGCCCTTTTCGGCACGGCGGTGCAGACGGGGGTGGTCATGGTGATCTATCTCGAAGAAGCAGTGGAGCGGAAGAAGCAGGAAGTTGGCACTTTAACGCGCAAAACTTTGATGGAGGCGGTTATGGAAGGAGCTTTGCTGCGCCTGAGACCAAAAGTGATGACTGTCTCTACGGTGATTGCGGGCTTGCTGCCGATCATGTGGAGCACAAGCGCGGGTTCGGAAGTAATGAAGCCGCTGGCGACACCGGTGTTAGGCGGAATGGTTTCGAGTCTGGTGCACGTACTGATCGTCACGCCAGTGATCTTCTATTCGCTGCGAGCGCGTGCGTTGAGC
>JBGTOA010000019.1:0-75966 GCA_041742785.1 Pyrinomonadaceae bacterium
GGAGAGGCAAGCAGTCTCCTCGGTGTAGCGTATGAGAGCAAGGGTCTTCGTGACCTGGCTCTTAAGTCTCTCAAAGCCGCAATCAACGCAGAGAAAGACGACCCTCAACACCTTAATAATCTCGGGTATCTGCTTTATCGAAACGGCGACTATGCAGAGGCAACCAAGTATTTGAAGCGTTCCGCAAAACTGGCGCCGAATGATGCGCGAGTCTTGAATAATCTTGCTCTCGCGCAATTCGAGCGCGGGAAGTTTGATGATGCCTACCGCAGCTTCGCCCAGGCAATGGGCGAATACAAAGGTCGTCTCAACATGGCGACCCGGCTTGAGAGAGAGGGCCGCTCAAAAGAGGCAATCAAACATCTGGAGAAAGCACATGCACTGGATCCCAGCTCGAGGGATGTGCTGGCGAAGTTGGTTGGCCTTTACGAAATGACAGGCAGGCTTTCGGATGCAGAAGAGGCAAGAAGGTCGATCGGGGCATTGAAAAATTTTGCCTATGTCAAAGAGGAAGAGAAATAGCTTTTCGTGCGAGCAGGGTCAAACGGGTTTCTGAAGGGTGAGGTAAGTTGAAATGGGCAACCTGAGCTTTCTGACACGCGCTGAGATTGAGAGTCTGGGTCCGCCCACTCCAGAAGAGTTGGAAGAGACGGATGTGTCGTCGGCGTTTCTGCGCGACCTCGCTCTCAAACACGTCGCGGCCATCGCAGAACCAACCACCGCCTCAGTCGCTGAAAAACTTCACCTACCGCTCGCCCTTACGGACGAGCTTCTCTACCAACTCTATCGCGAGAGGCTGATTGAAATCCGACTGCAGAGTGCGGTTGGTCTAACCCGGTACGCCATGCTCGATCATGGCTGGGAACGCGTCATGCGTCTGCAGACTCTCTGCGGATACTCAGGGCCCGCGCCCGTATCGCTCGACGATTACTCACACATGATGCGGCTGCAGGCCCGACCTCTGAAGCCCACCTCCATGAGTAATGTACGCGATGCATTTCGGGATCTCGTGCTTCCGGAATCCTTGCTGCTAACGCTTGGCTGCGCCATTAACTCGCGCTCTTCGCTCTTCCTGACCGGCCTTCCGGGTACCGGCAAAACTGCCATCTCCGAACGAATGAATTCTGCGCTGTTCGGCACGCTGTGGATACCATACACAATCGAGGTCGACGGGCAGATCCTTCGCGTTTACGATGCTCATTCTCATCGCCGCGTGCCGGATGAAATTAACAAGTCCGAATACGATCGGCGCTGGGTGCAAATCGAGCGACCACTAATTATGGTTGGCGGTGAGTTGACTTTGGAGAGTACGGACCTCGTTTGGTCTGAGGCATCCAGATTCTATGAAGCGCCTTTCCAGATGAAATCCAATGGCGGCACCCTGATCATCGATGAACTGGGAAGACAGCGCGTGTCGAGCAGGGATTTATTGAACCGCTGGATTCTGCCGCTGGAAAAGCGGGTGGATTATCTGTCGTTGGCTAACGGAAAGAAGATCCAGGTGCCGTTTGAACAGCTGGTTATTTTCTCAACCAACCTCGACGAGAAAGAGTTTGTAGATGAGGCGTTCCTGCGCCGCATGGGTTATCGCGCGCGCATGGAGTTGCCCACTGCGGCTGCTTATGCAGAGATTTTCAGACGCGCAGCCATGGCTAAAGGTTTGGCGGTTGACGACGCGAGCGTCAGCTACTTGCTGGAGAAATATGGCAGTCAGCAGCGACGGATGAAAAGTTGTGAACCCAGGGATCTACTAAATCGCATAGCGGATATGTGTACTTTTGAAGGCCGCCCCTTGCAACTCTCGCGAGCCCTGATCGATTCGGCGTGGGGAAATTATTTTGGCAGTGCTCACGTGTTTGATTCTGAGCCGGTCGGCAAGATGCATGCAGGGGCAGCTTGAGTTTATTTGCTTGATCTGGTCCCAGGGTTAAAGCAACCCCGGGACTAAAATTAGCGAACGCCTTCGGTGTAGTTCGTGGGCTGGTTTTTGCAAACGCTTACATGTCTAACAAGTATTGTGCATCTCTGGCCGTCGGTTTGATTTTGCTGTGTGGGTCAGGCATCAACCTGCTGGCGCAACGCAAAGGTTCAAAGACGCGTCACTCAAAAACACCGCTTGTGGCTGCCTCCTTAACGACAGCCACGCCCGTTCAAGCTGGTGAGCCTATCGGCAAACGAATTGCTTTCGCCGACGGGACAGCTCTGGATGTCGACGATGCCTGGAAACAGGGCGATATCATGTGGTATCGAGTACAGGGCACTTCTCGAAGCGTCGATCGAGCAGTACGTGCGATTGAGAATCGTTACAAGGAAACGGTTGTCGCTACTAAGCCTGCCCCAACGGTCAACAACCCACCTGCCAAAGTCGCGCCTTCACAATTGGCCACCTGGATCTATCTTGCCGATGGCGCGCGCTTGCGAGTGGAGGAAGTTAGAGAAGTAGCGGACGGCGCCTGGTATAACCGAGGAAATCTCGCAATATTTCTCGCCCGAGATCGTATTGCTCGCATTGAGCGCGAACAGCCCGAAACCGCTGGCGAGGCATGGAAGGAGCACGGCTGGTCCTCCGGCAGCTCCTCGATCGATCAACTTATCCGCAAGAACGCCACACGCTTCAGTATCGATCCCTATCTCGTTTTCCTGGTCATCGAACAGGAGTCGCACTTTCGTGCTCGCGCTCTGAGTCCCAAAGGCGCACAGGGTCTGATGCAATTGATGCCGGGGACTGCCAGGCGTTTTGGCGTTGCTCGCCCGTTCGATCCGGCTGAAAACATTCGCGGCGGTACGCAATATCTGAAACAGTTACTGACCATGTTCGGTGGGAGAGTAGACCTCGCGCTGGCGAGTTATAACGCGGGTGAAGGCCGCGTGCTTGATTATGGCAACAGGGTGCCTCCTTTCAAGGAGACGCGCGATTACGTGAGACGTATCAGTAGCCGTTACCGGAATCATGTCGCGCCGGCATCGGCAGAGACAAGAGTTCCACGTCGCTGACTCCAGGAAAATGTGATGAAGAGTTTTCCAGGCAAGCCTATTTTCCTGCTCGCGGTTTTCCTCCTCTTGAATTGCCTTGCCCTGCGCGCTCAATCCACCGCGAGCAATGCACCGCTTACGAACGCCGCCGTAGTTAAACTCGTCAAAGCAGGCTTCAAAGAGAAATCTATTATCACCATCATCTCTTCGCGCGCGGTCAGCTTTGATCTCTCAACTGATCGGCTGATCGAACTAAAGCGAAAGGGAGTTTCGGAAAAGCTGCTGCTCGCCATGATGGCTCGTCAGGAAGGCCTGGAGTTTTCTGAGGAGGAGTGGGCCAACGACGAATCTTTTTTTGATCGTTCTCCGAACCCTGCCACGGGTCCTGCGAAAACAGAAAACCCCAACGACGGCTCCACCGCAGACATTTTTGGTTCGAGTGGCGGTAGTCAGGGCTCAACAAAGACGCGTGGAGGCAGCGGCTCGTCTTCGGGTGATGTAGTGACGACGGGTTCGGCCACCGTTCGCATTCTGCGAGGTCCCAGTGAAGCCGGCACTCCGGCAAAGCTCGAAAAAACAGCTTCGCTGACGAACGAATCGATCATTGACCTCGTACAGGCAGGCTTTTCTGAAGGCACGATTATCCGTCGCATCGAACAATCGCCCGTCGAGTTCGACTTATCTCCCGGCAAACTTATCCACCTCCGTAAGCAGCGAGTGAGCGACAAGATTTTGGCTGCCATGAGGACCGCAATGGGAGGTGACGCTGACGCCGGCAACAGCCCGCCTTCCAACGTCCCCTGAGGCCTAAAGCATATTTTCTGACTGGCCAACGCGTTGCTTTTGACAGTGCCGTTAGCTGGAGTATCACTGCCCCGAGCAAAGTCACTTGTTTGGACACGAATTCTGCTGGATTGACTAAACAAACATCCGAATCACACCCCAGGCAATCGCCAGACTCACAAAGCCGCCTGAGAACGTAAAGGCCCATTCAACCGGCTGGCTCTCCCGTCTTAACCAGGCGCGCATGAGCACTACGCCGCACTTCCAGCCATCGTGCTGATAGAGTGGCAGCAAGTTGCCCGCGGCCAGGAGAAAATTTAGCCAACTGAAGATCGTGCCGTAGGTGATTAGCCCGGCAATCAGGTTGAAGACGATGCCTCCGAGGTGAACGCCAAGTTGCTCGCTAACGGACCGTTGCTTCAAAGCCGTGCCGTCAAGTCGCACGAAAGAGCCGAGCGGAAGTGCGCGCAGATTGAACCGCACGCTCCCAATGCTAAAGCCAAAGATTTTTGGACCAAGTCCCAGGCCTAGTTCAGATGCCGCAACATTGCAACGTCGCGCCGCAACAAGGTGGCCCAGTTCATGGATTATCATGGCCAGCGCAGTAAAGAGTATGAGTGAAAGAATCAGCATTAACTGTCCTGGAAGATGAGGGCATTAGTCGATGAGGGTCATTCAGTTCCGTTTTGGCAAGGAGGCGCTTGGCGGACCATCGCCTAATGGCTTGTCAAAACTTGTGCCGAGCGCGTGGAACTGCTTGAAACTCCTCTCAAAAGGAGATTTTGCGGTTCCGTGGACATCGATCGCGCGAGACTGACAAAAAGTGTGCCTGCTTAAAGACAAAATCTGGCGTTAAGTGAGGACCCCAGACGGGTCTTAACACCGGACTATTGCTTAGGGTAAAAGAACCAGTCGCTCCCGGGGGATTTGTTTAGAGCCCGGACCGCGACCCATTAAGAATGTAAATGAAAGTGATGAATGGAAATTGGGACCTCACTCAGCCTCACTGCAGGAAGTTCTAAATTCAGCGTAGACACGGTGCGCTGGCAGTATCACTCAAACCTCGCACCGCACACACCAGTGAAAGTTTCCAATCCTCCAACGGCGTACCTTGCACAGTCAGGTGACTGGTGATGTACGCCAGCCTTTTCGTTTCAGGACCCTTGCCGATCGTGAAGCGGTCTCTCAGGTAGTAGGGAGGTATCGATTGATAGTAAAGCACCGCCATCACAGCCACCGCACCGCGCGTTCTTTCGGTTAACGGAATGCGATAGGTGACCCTGTCACCGCCGCTGGCGCCTGCCGCGTTGAGGTAATCCGGATCGCGTTCCGCATCGCCATGGGGTCCGGTATATTCCGCGAATGGTCCGTCGCGGCGCCAGCCCTTTGGCAAAAGACGGTTGTTTTTCAAGGGCTTGTCGAGGGCGAGAAAGCTGGTCGTGATCTTGCCTTTGGTATCGGCGACCAGTTCCTCGTAAATCTGTACCTGGCCTTCATCGGTAATAACCTGATGGTGTGGCTGAAAGACCTGCTTGCGGGTGACCGGATCGAGAAAGAATTCGGTCGGTAACACTTCATCGCTCGTTCCCTTCACAATTGCACCCACAGAGTTGGTGCGCCCGGAAGCCCAAACTACTTCGCCTTTCGCGTCGAGTACCTCGAGAGCGATAAACGCGCGCCGGAACGCGACGCCCGAGGGCATACTGTGTCCCGCGAGGTTCTCGATGCGTACCGTAGCTTCCAGATGTTTATCAGTGCGCTGTAGCTCTGCTATCTCGATCTTCGCGGTCTCCTTTCGCGCCAAATTGTCACTGGCGGCCAGCGCTGTTGAAAGACCGAGCACTCCCTCGCCATACATATAGTCAGCGGTACGGATGCCCAGGATGTCCGGAAACTGCTGGAACATCATCAAGCCAAATTCATTGATGCCGGTCAGTGTGTGACGCGAGTAATCATCGCGAACGCGCAAGGCGAGTTCCTTGTCGCGCGCGCGATGATCTGTATGTGGGTAATTATTGTCTTCGATGTTGGCAATCCGAAAGACGAGCTTCTGATCCATAAACGTCTTCGGCATGTGACAGTCCTGGCAGGTCCGCGCTGTCTTTGGATCGAAAGGAGTGCGTTCGTTCTGATAGATGCTGTTAAGCCATTCAGGATAAGTGGTCTGTTCGTGGAACTCTTTGGGCTTACCACTGCGATCGCGCACGGGCTTGCCGCTGCTGTCGACAACCGGAAGTACCACGGTGTGACAACTTCCGCACAAGGAAGAAGCCTTCATTTGATCGGCAAAACGCGGCGTTATGTTCAGCGCGTTTTTCATCGGCAGTGTCGCAACTTCCTCGTAAGGACCGTTGACGACGTCGGGCGGATCAAGTTTGAATCTGCCGGTGAAGCTCTCAGCTTCTCCCAGGCCTTCCTTCGCCACTCGATGACAGGCAGCGCACGAGACACCATCGCGAGCGAGCGCTCCATACTTGCCGTCCGGTTGATCGGGCTTTGCATAGACCATGCCGTGCTTAAAAGGCTGGTTCTTATCAAGTTCAACCTGACGCTGGCCCATCACGCCGTGACACCGGTAGCAGGTGTTATCAAGGAACTCGGCTTGTGACGGATAGAGCGTCTTCTCTGATTCAAGTTGCGCATGAAAGATCGGGTCACGTCCCGACAACCCCATCATCGAGGCACGCCACTCAGTGTAGGGTGAGAGATTGGTGGGCTTCGTCTTGCTTTCAAACTTTTTCTCTTCGAATAAAAAAGCCATGTTTTCATCCGAAGCCGAGTGACAACCGAGGCATTGGCTGGAGGTGAGAAAGCCCTGCGTGCCCGATTGGCCGGGAGTGACGTGGTCCAACGACTCACCGGGAAAACGCTTCACATCCTTCTCTTCAACTTTGGGCCCTTTCAGGAGATTGAGGAGGTCGAGGTCCGGAGTTTTTCGCGCGAGCGGGAACGGCCCTCCGATAATCTGCTTTATCGCAGCAACCTTCTGATGAAAGTCCATTGTCGGCGGCGGCTGCGGCAAAATGGTTGGCGCCTGGATCAAAAAAGAGATGGGATCGCCTTCGACATTCTTGACCGTCGCAAAGGTCGATTCTTTCTCGGCGGAAGCGTGACATCGCAAGCAGTAAAGTCCGAAGCCTGAATCCGGGTAATCGATTTCAGGATTCTGTGGCGCATAACCTGGCGCGTGATAAGACCAGAACCACCCGTCGTAAGAGCCCTTCCGGTCCTTAACCATTGCGGTCCAACCAATCAGTTGCGCCCCCTCTTTAGCTGGCGAGGGAAACATCTCCTTGACCATGATCCCGCCGTCGGCAATCTCTCCCTGTCTGTTTCTGTGCTTGAGCCAGTCCCAGACCTCCGGCGAATAGTAGATCTTGACGGCATTATGAGTGCCCCACGACTTGCCGGCGATAAAGGGTCCGCTATTGCGAATTTGAGAGTCGGCGATCCAGCTCTTATAGCAACCGTTTTCCAGAAATTTAAGTAGCAGCTTTTCAAACTGCTTGACGCCAATCTCGCTGGCGTTGGGAAGGGGAAACGGACCGCACCCGCTCTCGGCAGGAGAAACCGGGCGCGGCGGCTTGCTTTCTTGGCTGTCGCGGGCAAGAACCGAGACGAGCCCCAGGAGGAAGATAGCGATCAACAGACGCGGAATGACCTTAGGCTTCATTAGTTTTATCAGGAACTGCTTTACTCACGAATTACGAGACCTTAAGACTTTGCTTTGGTGGACAACCGGGACTCTTTAGCGAGTTCTGGGATGCTCGCTAGTCTCCGACCAAAAACTACCATATATTGGATTTCCAATTGGTCTCTTAATCTGTCGGTGCCCGCGAAAAACTTCCATATGAACTATTTTGAGTTTGCGACCCACCTTGCTTCAGTGCTTACCCTGATGGCATATCTCGTGAAAGACATGCTCTGGCTACGCTCCCTCACGATCCTCGCATCGATCGCAGGGATTCTCTTCAACTATTTTGTCCCGGCAACACCGCTTTGGGCGGTCATCTACTGGAACGTGGTGTTCATTATTATCAACGTCGTACAGATCATGATCATCATCAGAGATCGGGCTGACGTCACCTTCACTGAAGAGGAGCGTGAATTGTACGAAACTCTTTTCAAGAACTTCGAACCGTTCGAGTTCATGAAACTACTGCGGCTGGGCAAGTGGAGCGAAGCCGGGAAAGGGCAGGCCCTCACCATAGAATCGGAGCCGCTCGACAGCATCCTGCTCATCTATAACGGCCTCGTGAGTGTGGAGAAAGGAGGCCGGCAGGTTGGGCAGATGAAAGACGGCGGACTCATCGGAGAAATAAGCTATATCACCGGCGGACCCGCAACAGCCACGGTGCGCGCTCAGGAACCGACCCGCTATCTGTCCTGGTCCAAAACTGACATGCGCCACCTGCTTAACCGGAACCCGAGCATGAGATTCGCTATGGAGACCGTATTCAGCAAAGAGCTGAGCAAGAAACTGGTACGGTCTCGACCTAACACGCTCGCCACCACCTGATTTCTACATCCCCGGCATGCCGCCGCCGCCCGGCATACCCGGCATTCCACCGCCTGGCATTCCCGGCATCCCGCCGCCCGGCATTCCCATTCCCTCAATCGCGCCGCCGGGACGTGGTTCCTGCGCTCCGCCGCCACCACCGCGTGTGCGCAACAACGCCGGGTCGACGTTCTTCAGTTGGTAAAGAGTCTGGTAGAGACCACCACGCGCGACCAACTCGTCATGAGTGCCTTGATCAACCACGCGGCCCTTATCAATTACCAGAATACGGTCCGAGACTGCAGCGACAAAATTTAAATCGTGGCTGATCACCAGGCACGTCCGCTCGCGGGCATACTCGCGAATCACCTGGATCAAACGATTGCGCTGATCAGCGTCCAAATTTTCGGTGGGTTCATCCAAAAGCAACACTTCCGGCTTACGCAACAGGCACCGCGCCAGCGCGATCAGACGTTTCTGCCCACCTGATGGAACTTGCACATCGACGACCGTGTCATACCCCTTCGGCATTCTCTGCGGATCGACTATCACGTCATGGATATGTGCCAGCTTACACGCCTCCTCAATCTCGGAGTCAGTAGCATTGGCGCGGCCCAATCGGATGTTCTCTTTGATCGTGTCTTTCAAGAAGAATGGGAACTGTGAAAGCTTGGACACCTGTTCGCGCAACGAGTTCAGCGTTACGTTCGAGATGTCTTTGCCTTCCAGTAGAATGCGTCCCTCCTGGGGATCGAGGAAGCGCAAGATCAAATTCATGATGGTTGACTTGCCGCAACCAATGGGACCGACGAACGCGACCGTCTCGCCCTCCTTGATCTCAAAGGAAACGCCTTTCAACACTTTTTGCGTGGGCGAATAGCCAAACACAACGTTGTCAAAGCTAATGTCGCCGTGCACTTCTCCGAGAGACTGGGCGCCCGGCTTTTCCACGACGGTTGGCTTCGTATCAAACAACTCATAAGTCGAGACGATGCCCGGTACGAGAGATTGATACATCGTGTAAGAACTAATCAGCCTTTGTACGGGCGTGAACAGGTTGGGCGCCATCTGCATAAAGACGATGGCAGTGGCAAAGGTTAGCCCCCAGTCTTGTCCGAGCAGGATGGCAGACAGCAGAATCAGAGCAGTGGTAAGGGAGATAAAGACCTGGGCGCCGCTGTTACTGAGACTCATCCAGGCAGTCGTGCTCGCAGTGTTTTTGGCAGCTGCCTTTGAGGCCGCCCGGAACCGAACATTCCTCTTCGGTTGCGCGTTGAAAACCTGAATATCAGAGATGCCATTGATGGTCTCTTCTAATTCAGCGCCAAGTTCTCGGGCACTCATGTTAATGCCCATCGCTCCTTCCTGCAGTTTACCGCTCGTATATCGAAACATCAGCAGCGTCAGTGGCGCCAGGATGAACAGCACCAGCGTCATTTGCCAACTGAGGGCGAGCAGATAAGCAATCACGATGACAAGCACGATGGCGTCAATTATTGGAGTAAGCAGGACCTGCGTAAGTAGTCGTTGTACGGCAGTAGTCTCAGACAGAACGCGTTGCATCAATGCGCCTGTTTGCCCACCCAGAAAGAAATCGAGCGATAGAGATTGAATGTGCTCATAAAGGTCCTGCCGCAATCCCGTGAGCAGCCTTTGCTCGAGATTCGCATCGACCCAGGCGCGGAAGATATCAACCACCTCGCGAAACACGATGGCGCTGGTCCAGATAATGAAAATCGTCGTGAAAGTAAGCGGCGTCGCCAGCAGGTTTGTGATTGGCGAAAACCATCCTTCGCCCCCAGTCTCTCCTCTCTCATAAAAGGAGCTGGTCAGGGTCCACACCCGGCTCCAGTCACCGTCGGTGGCGCCGGCAGCGGCATCGCCGAACAGTTTGAGCAACGGACCAAAGGCAGCTGCGGCGACAAAGGGGAGGAGGAATATGACTAACGAAAGAAAGAGCGAAAGAACCACCAACGCCTTATGCCCGCCCAGCAACTTGAAAGCGCGTTTAAGGTAGGGCCCGGCTTTCAGGCGCGGCATAACCTTCATTCGGATCTTGCCGTCTCCGGGTCCGGGAACAGGCGCTTGTCCTCCAGGCAAAGGCGGAAGTGAATCTGGCAATTGATCAGCCGGCAACGCGTTGGGCAGGCCATCGGGTGGCAAGGATCCAAGCGGTTGATCGACAGACGGTTCAGATGGCAATCCGGCGGGCAGGCCGGGAGGCGGTGTCTTGGGACTTGACATGATAATTCCTCTGTCTGGGAGGAAGTGCAAAGAAGAAACTGAGTGGTAAAGGCAAAACGATCAGGCGGGTAAGTTTTTGTCCTTACCCGCCTTTTAGAGGCTTCCTTCTACTGGCCGTGTGGGAGAGACTTTGATCGCCGCTACCAGGATCAGCCAGTGTTGCGCGTCTTTAGCAGTAGCAATAGTAGTAATGCCACCAGCAACGGTAAGCATTGCAGTAAAGCTGGCGACAAACGCAAACTGCATTGTAGGCCTGCACTTCGCCGAGGCTTTCAGCATTGTCCACCTTAACGGCGCTCATCGCAGCGGTACTCTTGGGAAGGTCACCAGCCGGCGTCTTCTCGCCTTCGGGAAACATCTTCGCCGCTTTCTCACCAGTAATTGCATACTGTTTGAGCACGTCATCTGGTACATCGTAAATATTTACCTGGTCGCCCTCTGTGGGCGCGGAGGTTAAAATCGCCATTGCGGTTCTCCTTATTGATGGTTACTTAGGTTTAAGGAATTTGCATTCCTCGGTTTTATTGGCCGCGTTGATGATGCCTTAAAGCGCATCCCGATTTGGCCAGTGTGCGTTGCGCGACCCGCTAATATTTCTGGCGGTACTACTGCTGTGACTCTCTTCAGCCGGCGAATTGGTAACTGCCTGAAAGGGCCGTTCTGATTTCGCCAATCGCCCTGCGACGCCGAAGAGACAACTAACCATGGACGAAGATTGATGTGACGAGGATCTTCCGTCCGCAATACTCCGCTACCGATTAAATTAATGGGTAACTCCGAAAAAACGCTTACGCGTTTTGCGATTACCTGAGCATATAGCTCTGAGGTACATCTTGCAGAATCAAAAATTTGAAGCGGGCGCATCCTATCAGCGAGGACGATATGAGACAAGCTTTTTTGCGGTTCCGCGCGATCTTTTTCTTTTAGCTGGATTCCTCGAGGCATCGTTGCACCACCACGTCAAATAATGGGTCTTCTGCTCCGGGACCGGCGTACTGGACGATTGAACGGCGATCAATCAGCGCGACTGTGGGTAATCCGTTTGCACCGTAGACGGTCTGCAACCGTTCGTCTTCAGCCACACCTACCGTAAAAGTCACCTCGTGTTCGGTAATCATCCGCCGCATGAGCTGTAACTCCTCTGCCATATTCTCAGCGGTTCCTCGGTATGCCATGTAATGCCGGGTCAGCGCTATGATATCCAAACCGCGAGCTGCCTCTTTTTCGTGGAGATTCTGCAGTTTTGGGAACATCTCCTGGCAGGGTTTGCACCATGTTGCCCAGAATTCCAGTAGCACGACACGTCCGCTTAAATCCGCCAGCAGGGCCGGCTTGCCGCTAAGCCAATCCTTGACGGAAATCTCGGGTGCTTCCTTTCCAATCAGAGTCATTTGGGTAGCTCGGTCGCGCACCTGGAGATATCCGCTGGTGGCCTCGCGCTTCTGCGGGGTTGTCCCTGTTGCCTGAATGATCTGAGAAACTCTTTCGGCGAAGGCCAGTTCCTCTGCGAGCATCGCTTGCGCTTTTTGAATCTCGCCCTGGGATTGGTAAATGTCCGCGAGCGTCATGGCAAGTTGAATTCGTGTTTGAAATTCTATTTCGTAAGGCGTCTCGCGCGCTTGTGCCAGACTCTTAACCAACTCATCGGTTGCCTCACTCAATTTGCCGGTGTGCCGCAACTCTGACGCTCGGAAGAGTCCGGTTGAAACACGCTCTTGTGGTGTGCTCATTGTTGATTCAGCATTCATGGTTACAATTACACTCCCGGGTTTAATCTGATTGGCATTCTCCGTAACGCTATACCGCCTGCGAGCCAGTTTCGCACGCAAGCATTCAAGGGAAGACGGGATCAAATGCGCTCTATTGCGCTAATATTATTGCGCGAAACGCTCACTCTGTATAATGTCGGTCGCTAATGGCAGCTCATTGCCTGGGAGCAGATGATTTGTTCTGCCCGGTCAAAGCGTTGGATAGGCTTGAACCACAAGGGCGGCTTTTAACTAACTCAAACTGTATTTGTCCGAGAAAGAACATATATGAGAGACGACGGTTTCGGCGAAGACTCTGAACAGTTCCAGGAGGATGGGCCTGGAGAGGACTACAACAACTCGTCGGCAACGCGGTTACGTGAGGCCGTAAATGCCATCGATGTCTCAAATTCACTGACCGCACCACTCAAGCAAGCTATTGACGATCTCCTGCAACTCGCAGCTCAGGTTGTGGGATCCGTGGAAGCGTCGGTGCTGGTTCGCGACGGAAATGAAGGTGGTTTGAGATTCCTGACTGCTATCAGCGATGTCAAAGAAGAGTTGCTCAAACTGCGTATTCCGCCGGGCAAAGGGATCGCCGGACTGGTCTTTTCGAGCGGCCAGCCAATGGCCGTCTCTGACGTGTCGAGTGAAGGATCATTCTGGTCCGAAGCTGACAAAAAGACCGGCTTCAAGACGATAACGCTACTGGCAACCCCCTTGCGCACGGGTAATGAGGCAGTCGGCGTACTGGAGTTCATTAACCGTCCGGGAGAGCCGCCTTATCCACCCTTTACTCCGGAAGAGATGGATCAGGCAGCCTATTTTGCCGATGCCATTGCCCGAATAATTGATGCTCACGAAATTGCCGAACTGGTTGAGTCGCTTTTCGATCGCACCTTAAAGACAATTGTCGCAGAGACCGAAGGAAGGGAGGACTCAGCCGGCGAACTGCGCGAATGGGCGAACAGTCTCGACACAGCCCCGGAGCACCGCGACTTATTACTCCTATGGGTTTCGGTGCGCGAGATCTTCAGCCGAGGCGATGCCGATCGCGAATTATGTCGCGAGCTACTCGATACACTTGCGCGGTTCGCGCAAAAACGCTCGGCCACTTCCATGAACTACTCCGAATTTTGATCTGATATTTACTCGAGGAGCGTATTGAATGGCGCAGCCTGATGGTAAACCTGAACAGAATGATTCCCGTCCAGACTTGTGGAGTGTCATCCGCGAAGACACAAGCTGGCAGCGCTGTACGGGTCGCGGTGTTCGTGTGGCTGTTGTCGACAGCGGGATAGATACCGAGCACCCGGATCTGAAGGGCAAGGTACGCGAATCGGTCGAAGCGGTTACAGAGGAAGGCAAAGTTACGTTTCGCCCGTCGACATCGGGCGATCAGGCAGGTCACGGCACTGCTTGCGCCGGCATTATCAGCACCATCGCCCCAGATGTCGAACTCTACAGCGTGAAAGTGCTTGGGCCGAACGCCTCGGGTTCCGGCGAGATGTTCCTGGTTGGACTTGACTATGCCATCAAACAAAAGTTCCAGGTCATCAACCTTTCTTTGGGAACTACAAAGCGAGACTACTTTGCGCCGATACACGATCTTCTGGATCGCGCTTATCACGCCGGCTGCATCGTCGTGGCAGCCGCCAACAATCTGCCGTATCCCAGTTACCCGTCAATTTTTTCGTCGTCTGTCGTTTCCGTCGTGAAGAGGGCAGGATCTGATCCATTCAATTTCGGTTATCGCTACGGACATGTAATCGAACTGGTCGCGCCCGGTGTGGAAGTACGGACAACCTGGCCGGGAGGTGGCTACCGGCAATTAACAGGAAACAGCTTTGCTTGTCCTTACATAGCCGGAATCATCGCATTGTTGATAGAAGCATATCCGAACCTGACGCCCTTTCAGGTCAAGACGATCCTGTATACGATTGCCAAGCAAAATCAGCAGAGGGCAGCCCTGGCCGCGCAAACTGCTGAGCCAGCCAAGCAATAGATTGGCTTTGAAGTTGTAGTTTGGATAAACCGACGCCCCTAAGGAAAAGAATTTCAGGAAGCAATCTGACTGGCGTCGCAAAACTTTTGAGTTCAGTCCGTCAAGGTAGGGGAACATTTCTGCGCAACCTACAAAAGATATGGTGGTTCCCGGTAAAAACCAGCAGAAACTAGACATCGTTATCGCTTGTGCTGTCGACTTTGAGGCAATTTATGTTCGTTGCGCGAAAACTCATCCGGATTTTGGTCTCTCGGCGGCTGACTTCAGGGACGCACTCCTGCGTGCTGTTGATAAGTACACACTCGGTATTACTGAACGTGGCGAAGCGCCATCAATTGAGGGTATCCGCCGATTTCTTTCCGAGCTGCAGGATCTCGATCTCTATCTAACTATCGCTTGTGCGTCCGGCAACGAACCCGCCTGGTGGCAGTTTGATCGGCAGTACCGATCTTTCATTGAACGCGTCGCGCGGCATCTTGCCGGCAGCGGTACCGACGCGGACGAGGTTATTGAATCGGTCTATGTCGATCTTTTCGGAACCAGGGTCGAAGGAGGCAAGCGCCAGTCAAAGTTCAGGACGTATACCGGTCGGGGCTCATTGCGAGGCTGGCTCCGCACAATCATCTGGCATACGGTTGTGGATCTGTATCGGCGGAAACAGGACGAGGTGCCGTTGGAGGAAGTGTCGCGGAGTGGTGACACTCGAGAGCGGCCGCCATCCCGAATTGAGGTACACGGTTCCGAGGAATTAATGGTGGAGAACGTATTACGTGAGCGCTACAAGACAGTGTCCGGGAAGGCGCTGGATGAGTCTTTAGCGACACTTGATGATCATGAAACGCTCCTGCTGCTTTACTATCACGTTGAAGGTCTCAAGCTCCGCGAGATTGCGCGACTGGTCGAGCAACCGGCCTCGCCAATCAGGCGTTGGTTTCAGCAACAATCTAAAAGGCGAGCAGCCAATCCTTCCAGTCGGGTTCACGAATCTACTGTTATGCGGTGGCTGGAAAAAGTATACCGCAAAGTCTCAGATCGCTTCCGCGATGAGCTCGCCCGAAAGCATGGTCTCAATGCCGCTGAGATCGAGATTTGTGAATCCATCGTCGCCGACGATGTGGGCCAGACTGTAAAGATTAATCCTGTTCCCGCAGCTAATCCGAATTCGACCGAAGGAGATGCGGGATAGGGTCAACTTCAATGGCCTTGCTGATGCGCACCGTGACACGACCAAAAACAAATAAGCGAACAACTGCCATTGGTACCTTGATTGAGGAACGTCTGAGGGCTCGTATGCTGACGGAATCATCTGAAGCGGTCACGAAAACGCACCTGGACGAAGACATTCTGTCCGCGTTTGTCGAGGCTCGTCTGACCCCGGATGAATCTTCTCCGGTAGTCTCTCATCTGATTTCCTGCGGAGTTTGCCGCCGCACGACGGCTCAGTTGGTGCGCCTCGAATTCGAGCTTGCTGACAGTGATGAAGCCGCAACAGCCGAAGAGCATCCCAACCGACTGAGTTCATTCCTTAACGGCCTGGCAGCCCACCTCGCACCGCCTTCGGAAGGGGATGCGGTTTTCGCGTATCAAAATCCGGAAACTCCGACTGAAGGCGAGTCATCAAAACCCGTCACAGATCCCGATTCAGTTGAAGAGGAAAAAAGTACCTAATCGTTACTCAGCCAGCGCCATCCTGCCTTCAACTCAACCGAAGAACGACAGTCGTCGCCTGCAGCGATTCTCCAGTCGCAATGAAGTCTGAAAGTGCTGATTGCCACGCGCTGTTGGTGCTAGCGAGGCGAGCGTTTTTTGGATGGTCTTTTGGCGGCAACGCCTGGCATCTGTTTGCGACGAACGTGGTAAGTCGGGAAAGTCCCATAGCCTTTCGCCAGCGGTGTTTGCCCAACGTAATCACAACTAAACTCGGCTACGAACTGAGCTGCTGCGAGAGCGGCAAAGGGCTGGCTCGCGTAAACCTGACCGGGGGGCGTTATCGGTTCCATACGCGCAGTCCGACTGACGTGCGCACCCGTGTATGTGCGTTGGCCAATCACGGGATCGACGCAGGAGTAAACCGGGCCGGCATGCAATGCGATGCGCAGGTTGAGATCCTTCGGCAACCCTTTTCTGGCCCAGTTCGTTTCACTAATCAGGTCGCATAACTCCAGTGAGAACTGTCCTGCATCGCGCACGCTCGTGAACACAAAATAAAGCCCGTCACCCCAGGTGTTCTTCAACACTGGCGGCTGATTCGACTTTGAGATGAGTTTCGCGATGGCTCCGAGAAATTGATCGACGAACCGAGGGATTTGAGATTCTGTGAGTTTGCTGAAGTTCACGGCGTCGGCAAAGAGCATGGCCATCATCCGCGTGGATAACTTGCCGGAGGGCTTGCGCTTCCGTTTTACCGAGGCGACAGAAGACGCGGCCCGCTTCGATCGGGGATAGTGTTTCTCGAGAATTTTGGACAGGTCGATAACTTCAACTTCGAGGCCCATGTTTCGCCAGTGCCGGATCACGCCCGCAGTGCCATCTGGTCCATCGCCTTCTTTACGATCCCACACCGCCTGCTGGACCATCTCGGTCTCCAACTGATTAGCTTTGATGCTCGCCAGCCCGGTAAGCAGCAGATTAGCGTATTCGTAGGACGTACTGTCTTTTTCCAATTTCTGATCGGAAGCCGTAATCACTTCGGTGGCCGAAGAGAGTACGCGCTCAAATCGTTCGCGCCAGCCGTCGCCCGGGGCAACTTCAACGCTGTCCTTTACGAATTGCTCGTGACCGTAAGGCAGTACGATGTGGGCAGCCCCGCCCATTTGTATGAGTGTTTCCAAAAAGAGTATGTCAGAGCCGGAAGCCGCGGAGGCAAACCCAATTTCTATATCGAGCCGTTTTAGACATTTGCGAATTTCGTCTCGCACAGCGCGTTCAAGTTGCGCAGGGAAGCGGGGCGTCGGTCGGTTTCCGGCATCTATCATGTGGCCGGTGAAGACGGCTACTCGGGGAATCCTGAAACACTGATCGATACTCTTTCTGTCTCGTCCCAGGTGATCAAGGATGAGTCGCGCATTTCGCCGGGTCGAGCTCAGCTCAACGAACGATCCGCGTCCAATCTCGGCTGCCTGCGCATAACGCTCTTCGGCCTCCGACCATTTGCGCAGGATAAGCGCCGCCTCACCGAGCGTCGCGAGAGGCCAATAACGGCCCGGATCGTTGGCAGGCAGCCGGCGTAGTTCCTTCAGACAGGATCGCCTGATTTCGCGAGCGCGTGCGATTGCCTGCTCATCGTCACCGAGTTGGAGTTCAAGGGTAGCGGCATTGATCCCCGCGTAATAACCGCGGTTTAGCTTGTAAGCTTCAGCGTAAAATTTATGGGCCAATCGCAACTGTCTTTTTCGTTCGGACGGATCGGTGGCTTGCGCCCACAGATCTTTGTGTGTACGGCCAAGAATACCCAGAGTCTCCTCATCGAGATTTCCCTCCGCACGTAATCCCGTGAGCAGAGCATTAGCTCGCAGAGTCGCGCCACTGCGCGCCAAAGCCAGCGCCAGTAATTGTTGTAACCGAACGTCGGCAGGAGAACTTCTTAGTCCTTCCGTCAATACGTCGTAAGCCAGCAGCGGCTCTCCTAGTTTCAATATGCGCTGACCAAGATGCCGGTAGACCTCGGGTGTGTTGGCCCACTCCTCCGGAGAGTGCGCATTCCACAACGCCAGCAGGGAAGCCAACTTTAACGAACCAACATGATCAATCAATTGGCTCGTGTTTTCACCGGGAGTATCGATCTCAGTCGTCGAAGTGTCGTCCTCACGTGTAAGCCGGTAGCCCAGCTTCAAGGCTACTTTTAAAGTTTCGACGGCTGACTGTCGATCATATTCCTGTTCTCGATTAGGGAGTTGTTCGTAGCCCACCAGGCAAGGATGCTTTTTCCGGACATCGTCTCGCTTGCGCCCGTACGCCCATCCCTCCGAGAGTCGCTGCTGAGCCCAGACGTTATGGTTGTTCTCTGCCAGCACTTCGATCAGTTCCTGGAGGTCGCGCGGCAACGTGATACCGGAGGTGTCGATGGTAGATGGCTTGAAGCGTTTTTTTCGCACGTCTTAATTCCTCAACTCCGAAGTGAGAGAAGGTCGGCGGCAGCCTCGCCGGCCTACGGCGCCCTTAATGATCGGCTTGATGATCGAGCTTTATGATTAATTTCAGCTTCGAGCAAATATAGCCGCTCTATCGTCTTTTAGAAAATCGCGTGCGCCTTTCGCGCTTCGAACGTGCGATGATGCGGCGGGCTGGCTTTATACCTCGCAGACCTGCGACTGGAACGGACGGCCGCTACACACCACTCACGTCGCAGATCTTTAGTTACAACAGCCGGCACCTGGTCGCCGGCATCACCTATTCAGCGCTGAGTGGTTCAGGCATCACGGTCCCGGCCGCTGCGCTTCAATTACGACAACGCGGCAACCGCACCTCGATGAGCGACGGTAGCGGCGGCGCTACCTATCACTTCGATGAACTATCGCGGATGGATTGGGAAGAGCGGACCTTCACGGGCGGACTGGCTGGTACGTACCGCATGAGCTACGTTACAACCTTGCAGGGCAACTGACGAGTTTGAGCGAGCACAGCCAGTTTGGCTCAAGCTTCAACTAATCCTACGATAGCGCTGGTCGCTTGAACAGTTTGACGGGTTCACCCTTCGGCGGCGTCACTACCTACGCTTCGACTCCGAAGTATCGAGCCTGGGGCGGGTTAAAGGAGTTGACCTACGGCAACGCGAAGACGCTCAACCTACCTATAACTCACGAATGCAGGCAGCAAGCTATCTGATTCGAGGGGTGCTTTCCAAGACTTACGATTACTACGCAGACGGCAGCCTTCGCTTCTCGGGCGATGCCACCAATCACAAGTGGGATCGTTTCATCTATGATTAAGAGCAGAGAAGTCCAAACACCAACTCAGGAACAAGCGAGAAGAAGCTTTCGCAGGAGGGAAAACGACGTGAGTAGGAAGCGGATGACGCCGGAAGAACTGATGAAAATGTTGAGGGAAGGAAAAGAAAAGGGATACATAACGGGTGACTTTCCGGTCGATGGGGTGGAGGCACAGAGGTTGGCCAAAACGCTGGATCAACAGCAGCTTGCTGCCGAGAGCGTTCAGAACAGTTTAGAGGAAGAGGATACCGTTTTCGGGAACCTGACTTTCATCTTGATGCGTCATCGCGGAAGGAACTGGAATCAACTAACTCATCGGCATCTCGAAGTTTTTCTTGGCGGTCCCGACTGGGCATCGATATTCTACGATGCGCTACGTTGCCCCAGGGCGAGTAATGTTCTGACGGTTCGCACAGACGAAGTTGAACTTGCTGAAACGCGAAAATTAAAATTTCAGCAGGCCATACCCGAATACCCACTGCTTGGCAGGATCTGGGATATGTACACTGATGTAAAGTACGAAGCCAAAGAAATTGATCAGCTGCGAAACGAATGTTTTAGAGTGAAAGCTAGCACAACAAGCGATCGAGCCATAAAAAGCCTAGATAAGCTCATCTACGCCTGTGACGAAGCCCTCGGATCTGGACTAGGGTTGTTTCTCGCAAGTGATTGACTGTCACGCTTGCGCAGGATACCTCAACGCAGAATCACTCCCACGACATTATGGATCAATTGTGTCCGATCCCGGAGTTAACTCATGAGAATCTTAGCCGCCAAGTGGAGCAGCTTACTTCCGTGGATCCTGCTTACATTAACTTGCCTTATAGGCGAAGGTGAAGTTCGGTCATCAGCGACTAGCGTGAATCCGTGCGCGGGCTGTAAAAGTGCTTCTCAGTCTGATCGTTGCACGAATAATAAAGATGAACCACCGAATGCTTGGCGAGGAATCGTACCTTGCGTTCTACTCGAGAGGATGTTGAACCTTTACTCGGAAAGGCTAAATGGTCACATGGTGCCACTTCCATATACGATTCAGAATGCGAGAGAGTTAACGTTCTGTACTCGAAAGGGATATGTGAGCTTAGCGGTGTCGAGCGCTGGAAAGTCCCTAAAGACACAGTCATAAGGCTAGAGGTGGCACCGGCAGCCAAGCTGTTTGTGAAAGACCTTAAGCTGGATCCGAATCGATATGTTCGCCAGCCTGAGTCTCACCCTGCGAACTGGGTGGAATATCGAAGCGTGGAGGATGGAATTCGAGTAAGGGCGATGCTGGATGAAAAAGAGGAACAGGTGCTGATCTTCACATATGAGCCGAGGAAGAAGGATAAGGATTTACGATGTAATTAGATCACAATTAGACTCTCGGGACGATTGGCGCGATGAGTGTCGGAATTAGTGTTCCGCGGAATACGTTGCCTCTACCGCTTTCAGGGGCGGAGGCGCGGTTTGAGCCGCAGGCCACGGAGCGACCATACCGACAAACCTTCGGCTATGACCAATTCGGTGAGCCATGCAACAACAGTGACGAGAGTCGTAGTCGGTTTGTCCTAACGCTGAAGTGAGTTTGCCGAACGCCGGGTCTTTCATAATCTTGCCGCCAAGGTTGACTCTCATCCCTCAACACCTCTCGCAAATCATTGCAACGAAAAGCGTCCTGACTCCGGGATTCCGAATGCACGGCGAGACAGGGCAAAAGAACTTATGGTATAAAGCTGCACAAATTGAGTTTCCCATCCGCTTCTCCGGCTCCGGAGGCTGAATGAGTTTTCTACCAAATTACGAAGACGATATCTTTATCAGTTACGCGCACAACGACAACCAGGCGCTGCTCGACGGGCAGCGCGGGTGGATTGATAATTTCCATCAGGCGCTGGAAAAAAGACTCCAGGTTCACCTCGGCGCGAAAGCCAAGATCTGGCGCGACCCGCGGCTGCAAGGAAACGATTACTTCGCCGACGCCCTGGTCGAGGCAATCCCTCGGGTTGCGATTCTGGTATCCGTTCTCTCACCCAGCTACGTAAATTCAGAATGGTGTCGCAAAGAGATGGAGTTGTTCTGCCGCATTGCCTCTGACACCGGAGGCGTAAGGCTAGGCAGCAAAGCGCGCATTTTTAAAGTTGAGAAGGTCAATGTCCCGCTCGGTAAACTCCCCGCCGAGCTCCAGGGAATGACCGGATATGCTTTCTACTACATGGACGAAAAGGCACATCGTCCCCGTGAGCTTTCGCCGGAAAGCGGACCGCCTTACGCCATCGAGTACTGGCAAAAGATCGACGACGTAGCGCAGGACATTACAAGCCTGCTGGAAGAGATGAAGAATCGCGGCGGCGGCGCTGCAGACGCGCCGGTGATTTCGCAGCCGGTGGTCCAGTCTGACTCGGACCTCCCGATCATCTATCTTGCCGAAACTTCATTCGATCTCGCGTCCCAGTATGATCGCATCAAGCGGGAACTGCAGGAGCGCGGACACACGGTGTTGCCGAACCGTCCCCTTCCCTTGAACGGTCCGGCGCTGCAGCAGGCAGTTCGCGAGTATCTCAGTGTCTGTAAATTGTCGATTCATCTGGTTGGAGAAAACTACGGCGTCATCCCGGAAGCAGCCGATCGTTCTCTAGTTTGTTTACAGAACGAGCTGGCGGCGGAACGCAGCATGGACAATTCTTTCGCCCGTCTGATCTGGATGCCGGAAGGATTGGAGGCAAAGGAAGAGCGGCAACAGACCTTCATCAAGTATTTGAAGTACGACCAGACCGCACAACACGGCGCCGACCTGCTCGAAACCTCAATCGAAGAACTCAAGACTTATATTCAGGACAAACTCAGGCCGGCACTGAAGCCGCAGCCGGTGAGTACCAACGGCAACACCGGCAATGAGGGACCGTTGCGGGTCTATCTGATTTGCGACACTCAGGACTACGACAATATCGCTTCGCTGGAAGACTATTTTTACAACCAGGGATTTGAAGTCACCCTTCCGCTTAGGGAAGGAGACGAAGCTGAAGTTCGTGAAGATCACAAAGAGAGTCTTTTGATCTGTGACGCTGTCGTGATCTATTACGGTAACGCGAGCGAGGGTTGGTTGCGAACAAAGTTGCGCGACTTGCAGAAAATCGCGGGCTACGGGCGCACCAGACCGATGCTTGCAAAAGGTATCTACGTTGGTGGACCTGAAACCAGTTCGAAACTCCGCTACCGAACCCACGAAGCCCTGGTCATGCGAAACTTCGAAGAATTCTCCCCGGACACGCTGCAGCCATTCATAGACCAAATCAAGAGTGCGAGAAAAGGGCACTAGAAATGTCAGAACATCTCACGCTGAGTAATCCGTTCCCTGGGTTAAGGCCATTCGAAGCGGATGAAGAACACCTGTTCTTTGGGCGCGATGGCCAAAGTGACGAACTGCTTAGACGCTTGCGGCGCAGCCGGTTTCTCGCCGTGCTGGGGACTTCGGGCAGCGGTAAGTCGTCACTCGTTCGCGCGGGCTTATTGCCGGCGCTGTACGGCGGAATCATGACTCAAGCCGGCTCCTCCTGGCGCGTGGCCTTGTTTCGGCCGGGACATGATCCAGTCGGTAATTTGGCTGGTGCTTTGAGTAGCCCTGAAGTCTTTGGCGACGGCGATGATGATAACGATCTCGAACGAACCATCACGGAAGCAACGCTGCGACGCAGCGCGCTTGGTCTGGTGGAAGCAACTCGACAGGCCAGAATGCCTGAACACGACAACCTGCTGGTTGTGGTCGATCAGTTTGAAGAGATCTTCAGGTTCAGGCGCACGAGCAGAAAAGAGGGTTCCGAAGACGAAGCAGCGGCGTTCGTTAAGCTCCTGCTCGAAGCCAAGCGTCAAACCGCCATCCCCATTTACATAGTTATCACGATGCGCTCGGACTTCCTCGGTGACTGTTCGCAGTTTCGCGATCTCCCAGAGGCCATAAATGAGGGGCAGTATTTGATTCCGCGCATGACACGTGATCAGCGCCGCGAAGCGATCACCGGTCCGATCGCGGTAGGTGGCGGAGAAATGTCGCCCCGGCTTCTGAATCGTTTACTTAACGACGTGGGTGATAATCCCGATCAGCTTCCAATTCTGCAGCACTCGTTGATGCGCACATGGGACTTTTGGACCAGGCATCGGCGGGACGGGGAACCAATTGACCTCCAGGATTACGAAGCCGTCGGCACGATGTCCGAAGCACTTTCGCGTCACGCTGATGAGGCTTACAACGAGTTACCTGATGATGCCAGCCGCAGCGTCGCGGAAAAGTTGTTCAAGAGCCTGACTGAGAAGGGGTCAGACAATCGAGAGATTCGGCGTCCTACTCGCGTCAAGGAGATCTGCGCCGTTGCCGACACTTCCGAACGGGAAGTACTCGCGGTGATTGAACGTTTTCGTCAGCCGGGCCGGTCCTTCCTGATGCCTCCGACTCAAGTCGCGCTCGGGCCCGATTCGTTAATCGACATCTCGCACGAGAGCTTGATTCGTGGCTGGGAGCGACTGCGGAAGTGGGTAGAGGAAGAAGCGCGGTCCGCACAAATCTATCGGCGGCTTGCGGAAACTGCGGCTTTGCACAGGGAAGGGAGTGCCGGACTCTGGCACGACCCGGACTTGGCACTGGCGCTCAACTGGCGAGAAAAGAACCGGCCCAATGTGATCTGGGCACAACACTACAACCCCAATTTTGACGAAGCGATGGGCTTTCTGACGGCCAGTAAGAGCGCGAGAGAAGCTGAGACCGCCGAGCGAGAGCGACAGCGCCGGAGCAAGGTCCGCCGCACGCGTCTCTTTGTAACTGGGCTGTCCATCGCGTTCCTGCTCTCCCTCTGGATGGCGATGGTCGCCAACACCGCGAAGATAAAAGCCGAGACACAGACCAGAATCGCTCAGGAAGCAACTCGAGATGCGATTGCGCAAAGACGAATCGCCGTAGACCAGACAGCGATCGCAGTGGCGAAGGCCCAGGAAGCAGAGACTGAACGTGTGAAGGCCGCCGAACACGCGGAGATCGCGGAAGCGGCTAAAGAGACAGCGGAGGAACAAGCAGAGATCGCGCGGGCAGCCCACGCAGCCAGCGAGCGTGCGCGACAGCAAGCCGCCGCCAGTGAAGCAGTTGCTATCAAGGCCCGAAAAGATTTGCAGTCAGAGTTCCTGGAGACACGAAAAGCAAGTCTCGCGAGCAACTCCACTATCGTGACATTGTCGAACCGCTTGATTGAGCTTTCCGCGCCGCGCGAAGCGGCGGTGTGGAGAAGTTACTACGCAAATGCGTTATCAATGCTCGGCAACCATCAACGGTCTGTCGAAGAAGCCACTGCCGCGCTGGACATCGAACCGGATTTCGTGGCGGTACGTGCGCATCGCGGTTACATGTACATGCTCACGCACGACCCGCTCAAGTCCGTTGCCGACTTTAACCGGGTCATCGAAGCGACCCCGCATTCGTCCTTGCCATACCTCAACAGAGCAATCGTGAACGGACAACTCGGCAGGTTTGCTGAAGCCCGTTCGGATATTGATTCTGCCATCAGTCTGTTTCGCTCAGGAGAATATGACAGCTTGAGCGAGAGTGAGTTGGCGGAAGACATTCAATCAGTCATCGGCCGAAACTTTCTGACGGTAGACGAAAGCGACTATTACATAGCGCTGCTGTACGAGCGTGCCAACTTGCAAGCCGCGGCCGGCGATTTTGAATTTACGAATTCGCTGCAGCACGCGGATCGGCAGCGGCTGAGCGCGTCGAGTTCCAAAGGTGCATCGTTGACGGCGTTGAACTGGGCATGGCTGCACCGCCGTGAACGTCCTGCCGACTATGGAATATTGGCCAGCGAAGGCTCGCTCTGGCAGCAAGTTGGTCGTCCCGATCTCGCCAGACGTTACCTCAACCAGTTTACAGAAGAGCATAGTAAGAGGCGTGATGCCCGTTATGAGCGGATCAGCGGTTGGGTAAAGCAGGAACTAAGGAAATTACCTGCCACGGGCGTTGACCACAGTAACGAGATAACGTATTCCGCCCTGGTTGTCGAAGCCGACCAACTCTACCTGAATGAAAACTACCAGGTCGCGTTGCAGCGCTTGAATCAAGCCATCGAGATTGCGCCGGCACACAAACAACCTTCGCTTTTGCTGAAGCGAGCTGATGTGCGGTTCAGTCTAAAAGATTACGCTGGTTCGGAGCAGGACGCCTCGACTGCGCTTGAGAGCGCCAGGACGCCGCTCGCGTTTTATTATCGCGCTCGGGCGATGGGGTGGCGCGACTGGGAAGGGACGAAAGACAAAGCCACGGCCGACCTGCAAGAGGCCATCAAGCTGGATGCAACCTATGCCCCGGCCATCAGCCATCTGGCCACTCTTTCGAATGAGACTGAGGCCTTGAACCTCTACCGGCGCCTTAGCAAGCTCTGGCCCAATGGCGCCTGGATTTATAAGGAGATCGCTGCTCTGGAAAACAAGCTCGGGAGTAAGGAAGCAGCGCTTCGCTCGATTGAGACCGCAATCGAAATCTACGTTGAAGGGATGGACTTTTACGATGTCAGAGCGGACATCGAAACAAGCGCCGGCAAGCCTGCCGCCGAAGTTCAAAGTCATCAGATTCAGGGTTACAGACAGGCGATCGCTGCCCGGTTACGTCATAACAAGCCCAGTGCCGCACAAGCTTATCTGAGACTTGCCCAGCTTCAGGATAAATTCAAGCTTGCCGCAGACGCGTTGCAATCGGTTAGCAAGGCTATCGAGCTGGATCAGACTAACACCGAGTTCTATGACTTTCGGGCCACGCTCGAGCTTGGCCTGGGCCAACCGGAAGATGCGGTGCTTTTACGCCGCGCTAAAGGGTACGTACAAGCGATTGAACTCTTGTTGTACCGTGATAAGAGCGTCGAAGCCGTGACCGTTGATCAGAAACTAAGCGCCCTTATCGATAAGGGCCCGAAATCTACGTTCGTAAACTTCCCCGGAAGTTCAGACGCTGCCAATCGTCGTCTGGCGCGAGCCTACCTTGCATCCGGCGACTCGCTCGCGGCGATGCCGGCAGTTCCCGCTGCCTATCGCGCCTACAAGCAGAGCGTGCAGTTACTCTCGTCCCTCGCCAGCAAGGGCGATGACACAGTGACGGCCGACCTCAAAGTGGCCAACTCAAAGCTGGCGCACCTAAGAGAGTTGGCGAAAACCACGACGGCTCCTGAACTGTTGAGTGCTCGTATTCTCACCGTTAAGGGCTCCAACGGCTCTAAACGCGAGGTGACGATCGACCGCGGAAGCGACGACGGCGTAACTATGGACGGCGAGGGAAGCCTTTGGTCTATCCAAAGTACCAACGGCGAGCACGAGCGTCCGGTCAAAAAGATCGGTAAAGCAAAGATCACGAGCCTGGATAAACGTTCAGCTACGGCTGAGGTCACGATGGATAATCCCAGCGGGGACGGGCTGGTGCTCGTGGGGGATATGGTTGAAGTGAGGGCGCAGGTTCCGGCACTCCTGGAGCGGTCGATTCTCTGGCAACTGGCGCGGTATCACATCGATTTTGTCACCGAGGACCAGAAGCCGATTTTGGGAAACTATCGGTCACTCATGGTTGACGAGAACGAGGCCTTCGTCGAACAGGTGTACGCCGCGCTGGTTGCCGACATCAAGAAGACGGCAGTCATGCTCGCCGATCACGAGTTGATGGGAAATAAACTCACTGAAGGCCGCTTCAAGGACAAGACGCTAAGGCAAGCCCTGGACAATCCGACGCGCAACGACGTGGTGGATTTCCTGACTTATGTGTTGAAGTATCCAGCTACGCATTACGGGAAGGACGTGAAGTTTACTCGAGCGTTCGGAACCTGGGCGCTGCGTGGTACGCCGCAATAAATCTCCGGGGCGTTCGATGAATGTCAGCGCAGCGGCTTGCGGCATTCAGCTCGTTTGGGACCATCAGCAGAACATCGCAACGTCACAGACTCCCTTTGGGCAGGCAGCCTGAAAGTAGTTCGGCTTCCTGTTGATCGGTGAACGGTCGGGAGAAAACCGATGGCGAGAGATGCCTCGAACGAAAAAGGTCGACAATGAAGTTCATTCGATCTCTTAGGTCGGACCAGTCGGTCGCGCGGCTCAACTCGAGAGCGTTGGGATTACGATCCCACCCTTCCATTCCCTGAAGGAACGCGATCAGTTCGGCGTTATCCAATTCCCGCAGCGTTTCAGGGAAAACCTGCTGACACTCGGCTGGCACATCGTCGTGCACGTGAATCGCGTCGCCGCCAATATAGAAACGAAGCAGTCGCGCTGTAACTAAGCGCCGGAAGGGAAATGGTATTGCGGCACGAATGCAGGGATCCAGTCTGATGTGTTCGTGCAGGATGGCATAGCAATTCGCCAGGAACATCTGCTCATGCTTGCGGTCGATATCCTGTTCAGAGCTGGCATGGTAATAATGAAGGAACGCCTGGGCGAGCAAGGCCTGTCCGCCCACCTCAGTTTTGCCTGGCCGCAGGGTTTCGAGAAAGCCCTCGAACTTGTCCGGTTCTAATCCCAACCCTTCCTGATAAGTCGCGACAAAGCGCGCGGTCACATTGCCAATATCCTTCAGCACTGTGCAATTGCCGGCGAGAATTTCATTACCAGTTCGGTTAAGTGATCGGCGCAGAATAACAGCCGGGCCAACACCCAGCAGACTGCCAACGAAAAGACCCGCACCAATGCTGACTAGTGATGGTGTCATGAGGCCGGCCGCTACAACCCCCAAACCGCAACCGCCGCCAAAAAGTTTGGTAAGCCTTCGCAGGGTTCGCGTATCCTCTTGTCGAATTGTCTGCCCTGCTTTCTTTGATCCCCAAACAGCCCAGGTATGAAAGTTTGCACCCGCGTTAGGGCCCGTCACTGATTGTAGGGCCAGCGAGAGCTGATAGTGCGCGAGTGTGACACGAAGATTGCAAAGAACAGGATCGGAGAGAGAGATAATCGTATCGATTTCTCGCTGCCACCAGGCGGCATCGAACCACTCCGTTCGGGTCGCTGGCGGCAGTGTCGTCACCTGGAGTCTCCGGTTTCTGAGTTCAACTTCAATTCACTTTAGCATGTGGAGAAGGACGCTCACCTGAATGCTGCTGTCGTAGGTTTCATCAAGTATGGCTTTGAAGTTTGAAGTGGTCGCTGTGGTTATGAACCGCACCGAAGGCGGGATTAGTGCATGAGCAGCAAAATCAATCTCTCTCACTCTTCAGAGAAACTGAAGTCCGCTGAAGCGAACAATTCGGAACTGCCGGCGTGTAGTAATGGTTTAAGGCCCCGATTCGTCAATGATCGGTCGCGTTACTTAGGCGTATGTGAGAATTCGAACTACGGCGCGACCAACCGCCAGACTTACTAACTCCCGTGACCATTCACCGGTGTCTGCGGCAAGGAGAAGGTTTGCCCGAATATGCCAGGATGCGAATTAGGGACGAAGCTTATCGGTGTCCCAGGGTCGCAACTGCAGACCGTGCTGTTCTTCCTGCAAAAACTTGACGGCTATTACGCCGTATTCCTTTAATCGGCGGTATAGCTTGCTGCGGTCGATACCAAGAGCCGCCGCTGTTCTAACCTGGTTACCGCCAAATTGTTCCAACACTGAAAGGATGTAACGCTTTTCGATCTCGGCCAACGGAACCTGGTCGTTCATGTAGGCTTCAAGCATTAGCTTGAGATCCGCCGGTCCGCCCTGAGCCGTGCCTCGAGAAAGCTCGATGGGAAGATCCTCGACCCCCAATGTTTCCCCGGTGCCAATGGCCAGGGCGTACTCCACCGCGTTTTCCAGTTCGCGCACGTTTCCCGGCCACGGATACTCGAGCAGCGCTCGCAGCGCATTTGAAGAAAACTGCTTCAGACTCATTCCGTATCGAGCCGCTTTCATCTGTAGGAAGTGGTCCAACAGCAATTTCACATCATCCCCGCGCGCGCACAACTCGGGCAAGTGGATCGGGAGTACACGCAGTCGGTAGTAAAGATCCGCTCGAAATCGTCCGGCCGCCACAGCCTGGGCCAAGTCACAATTGGTTGCCGAGATAATGCGAACGTCGATAGCGATGTTGGCGCGCGCTCCGATTCTTCGCACGGTCCGTTCCTGCAAGACTCGAAGCAGCTTGGCTTGAGCAGAAAGATTTAGTGCATCTACTTCGTCGAGGAAGAGCGTACCGCCCGAGGCTTTTTCAAATAGGCCGCAACGGTTTTCATTTGCCCCGGTGAATGTTCCCCGCTGGTGGCCGAAGAGTTCCACCTCTATCAGGGTTTCGGGAATCGCTGAGCAGTTGATGTCGACAAAAGCAGCTTCGCGGCGCGGGCTCTTATCGTGAATGGCTTTCGCAACCAGTTCCTTTCCGGTGCCAGTCGCACCGGTTAAAAGAACTGAACACTCGCTCCGTGCGACACGGTCAATGATAGAAAAGAGTTTCTTCATCACCGATGAGTGGCCCACCAGGACTGGCCTCGATTCATTCCTGCGGGTTGCGGATGGGCGGTGGGATTCGTAGCTTTTTTCTTTGACAGAGGCAGTTCCAGACGGGTAGCCATCTAGAACCGTGGGAGGCGATAGGGGCATCGGGTAGATCTCCTCGGCGCACTTCTCAGATTTGGCCTGGCGCGTGAAAGGTTCTACAGCAGTACCGAGGATGGGAGACTCCTCTCGGCTGACCCTACCTGGGTCTATATTGATACTGTAGAGAATCCGAACCGTCGGCGCTGAATCCAGCGCCGATTCGGCTTGTTCAGCCTGACGAAAGACTCTTGGTAAAGGTACTTAGAAACTAAATGGAGAATAAGACGAGTATTTCAACTCTCACGTCAAAATCTCCGCCTGGGATTGGACATTCCATCACATCCAGAGGGACTCGAGATCGGGCATGGTCCATTTGTCGTTTGGACTCGGCAAACCACTCGTATAGCTGGACGGAACCTGGGTAGCAATTCTGGTTCTCAGTGTTCGCAATTAGTCGGCAATATTCGCAATTAGTCGGCCATGTTCGCAATTAGTGGGCCATAATCCGGTAGAGGTAATCGAGATACAGATCGCAGAAAACAAAGGGTTTCCTGTACGGACAACTATAACCCGTCCGCGCGGGGGGTCTGGGATCGGGAATCAGTCTGAAAACCGGACTGATTTGGCTTTAGCTTCGGAAGAATCAGTGAAGCGAACGGGGCAACACACTCAGGATTGCCGAAGGGTATAAATTCAGGATTGGCAATTGAGGAAAGTATTCAAGCGTGCAGCACATGGTGTTTGCGGAGACGAAGAGGCAAACGTATTTGTGATGCGGCCAGTCCGACTTGGCCCCGAAGTCAACGGGCGCTACTCCGTCGTGGAAGGTTTGGCTGCCGGAGACCGCATCGGAACTGAGGGCAGTTTTCTCTTCCGTGCCGAATACCTGAAGACGGCTTCTGCCAAGCATTCTCACTGACGGCAGGCATGATGTCGCAGTAGGTTGCTACCGACTTAGTAACGGATATTCCAATTCGGATTGAAGCTAAACAGGAATACGACAAGTTAAGTGAGAATTGATGACATAGACATTTGAACACTGAGCGAACAGTAATGACCTCTGAAACATCGACAGCAACGAAACAATGGTCCAGAGATAGCTATGCCTGGTGCAGAGCAAAAAGTGAGGGAAATTTTTGAGTCGGCTTTGCGGCGCAAGCCGGATGAACGCCGCAGATTTGTCAACGAAGTTTGCGGCGATGACACAACTCTGCTCGCCGAAGTCGAATCGCTTCTGTCATCGCACAACAATGCCGAGAGTTACGGTGCGGTGTCCCTCTCGCCCCCGAAGATACTTGTCATAGGTTGCCTCCAATCCGTCCTGACCAATTACATTGCCAACCCTGTAACCATTCTCTTTGTACTGAGGCTCTTCAAGTTGCCTCTAGAACTGATCTCACCGACATAACCAGGCACATGCGCTAATAAACTGTCTTTTGGCTAGCGGACGCTGTTCTATATGTAGCGCAGGTAACTCCAGCGAATGAGCCTCTACCCAGGCATTGTGGGGCTTCTCCCAACCGCTTTTGCTAATCAGCCATTAGAGAATAGCGAAACAGAAATCGAGAGCATCAGACTTACACTTAGTAACAGTAAGTGTTTTCATCCCTTCTTCGATGCGTTTTCAAAGAGGAAGACAACATTCAATAGGGATGAAATATTGCCATGACAAGATTTAGATTCCCTGACTTGCAACGGGAGGGTGAATCGAATGGAAAAGCAAGATGGTCATATAAAGCAGGTAGTAAATAACGAGCGCAGTGAGATTCTCAGTCGACTTGAGCAGTGGCTGGAAACGCCGATGATTGTCCTGGGCTTCAGCTGGCTCGCGTTGTTAATCGTAGAGTTGCGCTGGGGTTTAAATCCTTCTTTGGAAATCCTCGGCACTGTGATCTGGGCTGTCTTTATTCTGGATTTCTTGCTAAGGCTGGTAATTGCCCCGCACAAATTCTCTTACCTCAAGAGCAATTGGCTTACTGTAATCGCGCTCATAGTCCCCGCTTTTCGGATCCTCCGTATTGTGCGCGTAGTGCGAGTGCTGCGGGTCGCTCGTGCAGCCAGAGGATTAAGGTTGCTGCGTGTCGTCACTTCGCTCAACCGCGGAATGAAAGCAATCAGCGCAAGCTTTGGTAGACGAGGATTTGGGTATGTTCTTGCGCTTACCCTGGTCGTTAATCTGGCCGGAGCCGCCGGCATGTACGCGTTCGAGAAGGAAATTCCGCGCGGGTTTCCTTCGTATGGCGCGGCGCTGTGGTGGACAGCGATGTTGCTCACTACCATGGGCACTGAGTATTGGCCACAAACCGCTGAGGGCCGTATCTTATGCTTTCTACTCTCGCTTTATGGCTTTGCGGTTTTTGGTTATGTAACCGCAGTTCTTGCCAGCTATTTTATTGGACGCGACGCGGGCGACGAGAGGACCGAGTTGGTCAGTGCTAAACCCTTGACAGAACTGCGTGGCGAGATAGCAGCCCTACATGAGGAAGTGCGCATATTGCGCAAGGAGATTGCGATTCAGAAGTAACAGTTCGGTCGAGTGGCCGAGGATTTCTGATCAAATGCAAAAACTAAGCGCGACCAGTGAATGGATGCGATCTGCGAATTTTACGTCAGGGGTTTCTACGATTCAGCCGGCGATGGCGTGTGCGACTTTCGTGGTCTCACCTCAAAACTGGTTATCTCGAGTGGTTAGGCATTGATTGCATCTGGCTATTGCCCTTTTTATGAATCTTCTCTCAAAGATGGCGGATAAGACGGAAAGCGCAAGCTGACCGCCGACGAGATGACGGCGCTCTGGAACGGCGGCAACGGCCTCGAATTCCCGTTCTGATCACGTCTTGACCGTCATCCTTCCCGTGTAGTCGATGCGGTGAAAAAACGGGGCGGGGCGGGCGTCCTTGAAATACTCGTCGGTCGCCTCGCGCGCCCCGCGCCAGTGGCCGTAGTCGTCGATGATCAACAGGCCGCCGCGTTCGAGACGCGGGTAAAGGTGTTCAAGCTCATGTTTCGTGGACTCGTACCAATCCGTATCCAGCCTCAAGAGGGCGATGCGTTCGGGGGCTTCACGCGGGATGGTCTCCTCGACCTTACCGCAGACGTAGCGGACGCGCTCTTGCGGGTAGCCGGTCGCGGACATGTTCGCTCGCACGTCGTCGAGCGTCGCCGCCGCCCACACGGGCGCGTCCCTCGGAGACTCCGCGAGCAGGTCGGAGGCCAGCGCGCCGTCGTACCGGGCGTCCTTTTCGGACGGCGCGGGCATTCCCTCGAAAGTGTCGTAAAGGTGGAGCGTGCGGGCGGCCTCGCCCACGCCGAGGAGCGTGAGGGCGACCGTCATCGCGCTCCCGCCCCGCCACACGCCGCACTCTACGAAATCGCCCGCGACGCCGTTCTCGACCACGTACCGCACGGCGCGCGAGAGCGCCAGCACGCGCTCCACGCTCGTCATCGTGTACGGCTCGACCCTCCGGTAAATCTCGCGCTCCTCGCCCGTCATGTCGCGGGGGAGCCGCTCGCCCGCCGCGCCATCCGCGCGCACCAGGTCGAACCCGAGCCGCCTGACACCGGCCCTCAGAAGATAGGAGTATTTCATGCGCGAGAGAATAAGCTTAATTCTGGCCCTTTTCTACTTCTTCCACTTCCTCGGCCATCCGCCCGCCGCCGCGGCGCCCCCGACGGCGCGCGTGCTGGAGATTTCGGTCACAAATTTCCCACACGGGAAAACAGACCGTTAGATGCATCTCTCAAATTGTTGATGAATTTGAGGTTTTGGTCGGGGCGAGAGGATTCGAACCTCCGACCTCTCGGTCCCAAACCGAGCGCACTACCTGGCTGTGCTACGCCCCGAAGCTGGAAGCTGGAAATAACTGGTGGGCGACGCATTCTAGAAGAGCAGCCCGTCAACGGTCAAGGCGACCACTGGAAACAGGCGACCCCCGGAAACTTATCGTAATCCCGATTCCCAGCTAAGAAGTTGGCTGAGGAACTCTCGCATCTGCGCAAGTGCCTTCCCGCGGTGGCTAATGCGATCTTTCAACTCAGCTGGAAGTACTCCAAAAGTCTGCTCATAACCGTCTGGTATGAAAATCGGATCGTACCCAAATCCCCGGGTTCCAATTGGTTTCCGGGCGAGGTGACCTTGCACAACTCCATGCGTGACTTTCCGAATTGAACCTCTCAGAACCATCGCGCAGACAAACCGCGCCCGCCGATTATCCAGGCCGGAAAGTTCTGCCAGTAGCTGCGTCACCCGACCTTCATCAGTAGCCTCTGGCGCGCCGTAGCGGGCTGAAAATACTCCCGGGCGTCCGTTGAGGGCTTCCACTTCCAAACCGGAATCATCAGCGAGTGTCAATAAACCGGTCTGGTGAAAATAGGATTCGGCCTTTAAGTTTGCATTCTCCTCGTAGGTGGCCCCGTGCTCGTCGGGTACTGTCAGGATCGGGAATTCGTCAAGTGTTCGTAGGGCTACCGGCAGGCCCTGTAATGCCTCACTGATCTCGAGAACTTTGCCGCGGTTGGCTGTGCCGATGAGAAGTTCTGTCTCGACCATACGTCATTTCAGCCTTAGCGCTCGGCCGGAAACAAAACTTCCGATAAGGCGCCAAACTGACCTAATGGCGAGCGCGTTCTTCGTTCGATTCCCTCGTCCGCGAGATTGGTTTCCGTGATGGCATACGGTAAGGATGCCAGGACAGCTTCAATCTTGTCCGACATAAAGCCCGCCTCTCTCTTGCCGCTTGCCCTAATAATAGCAGCCACGAAACCACGAACCCTCTCGGAGTCGTCGGCGTATGTCGCGATTGGTGCGGTGCTTGACCGGAACACGCGCTCGTCAGATGCGATAGACCTGGCCTCACCGCTGGTTAACTGCCGGACGCATGTCTCTACATCAGCGGGCGAACCCAGATAGAGCCTGCCGCCTACCACGGCGGCTGCTGACTCGCTATCGCTGGTCTGTGCAACCGAGGTTTGCAGTGTTCGTTTGGGAAAACGTTCCGAGAGCAGTTGCTTAAGCGCCGCTTCGTTACGAACTTCACTCACTACGACAGACCGTTCGCTTATAGCAGTCAATCGGACTGTTCCCAATCTGGGCCCAACCAGATTTAGGAATCGTTCCGGATCATCAATGCCGTAAGGAAATAGCGCGGACTTAAATAGTGAACTGAAAACCGCAGCAGACAGCGCATCCAGCTGCGAAAGAATGGCTGACTCGAAGCTTAACCAGGCGATATGCGGATCGGCAAAGCTGTAGAGACTCACCGAATGCGGTGTTGTCGGTAGCACAAAGGCGACGTCACCTGTAGCTTTGGTAGCGAACGCAGGACGGAGGCGAGTCACCACCGCTGGTTGCAGTGAGATGAGATAGCGATCTTCAATTCCTCCGTTGGCGGGAAACGCTGACCACCCAATTGTGCCAGCGATCTTCGTGGCCGCTGCGGAGAATATCTTTCCGAACCCCGACTCCGTCTGCGACCGGCCTAACAGCACTGGAGCAGCCAGTGTAGCCAGGCGAGCGGTATTCGCTGAGGACACGAATCCGAAAGCCAATGCCTCGTCGGCTCCGAGTCGCCCGCGCATCTTTTTCAGTTCAGGGTTCTCGCTGAGGCGCGCAAGATTTCCTTGCCGCACTGCGAGACATGCGTTTACCGCCGCTTCGTTGTTCCCAACGATCACCAGGCTGCCCGCTATGGTGGCTACAATCTGGCGCGTGCCCGAGGGTGAACTCCAAAACAGATATTCAATCCCGTTGGTGCTCACCTTTTTGAAGCTAGGCGCTCCGAACGCACTCTCCGCGAGCTTCCTTAGAGATTCCTCAATGACGCCTCTTATTCTGCGAGAGGACGTGTGGGTCTCAATTAGGATCGCGGCTTCGGGCCGGACCTTTAACGAGTCACCCTCCTCGCTGGCGCCGAGGTTAAGCATCACGACGGCAATTTGGGCGCGGGAGATAATTACGGATTGGATGGGCCCCATGCCCGTCCACCGGGTGAGCCGCAGCAGTGTCGGCCCCGCCCAACCGTTCTCGCTTTGAAGCACCGGCCTCAGCTTGCTCCAGGCGTCAGTGCCGGCGACTGCAGTGGAGATGTTCGTCAAGCTGTTGGCTTCAAGATAGACAAGCGAATCCGCCGGCGCATAGGCTGACATGTCGGCTTTTTGAGGCTGGTTCCACCAAAGAAAAGCAAACGCGGCGAGGAGGAGGAACGTTACGG
Source organism: Pyrinomonadaceae bacterium (assembly GCA_041742785.1). Taxonomy (GTDB): domain Bacteria; phylum Acidobacteriota; class Blastocatellia; order Pyrinomonadales; family Pyrinomonadaceae; genus PSRF01. The sequence goes on from JBGTOA010000019.1 coordinate 35,878, forward strand.
CGATTGCGATTCGACGGATCAGGTGCATTGAAATGCATCCTATCTGCAAGTTCGAATCGGGGCAAGGTGGTGATCAATCCTGCGAATTCCGACAGGGAAGTCGGCAGAGACGCTCGATTGATAGCCCCTGGTGCCTATGGTACTTTTAGCCATCAAGAACAATCTGGTTACCTAAGCTAAGAAGCCTCCGCAAACCATGTCCTATCGCGACCTACACGCTCAGCCACAGGCCGAGAGTGACTTTAACTCCTGGCTTGAAGAGTTGAAGACCGAGATTCATGAAGGGAAGCGAGATCCGAACGAGGTCGTTCGCGATACCTTGTGCCAGATCTACTTCGGACTTAGCTTCTCTGGTTCGAGTGAAAACTCTGCTGCACGGCGTCTGGAAGATCTGCCGACATTGACCCGGGCAGTGGTGCACACCTTCGATCCGCGCAATATCACCACCGAACCTGAGTACTACTCTGATATCACTCCGAAACTGTACGCTGAACGAAAGCCATTTATCTGGCTCTGGCAGATGTTTGATCGGTCACCGCTGGCCCAGAATGCACTGTTGGGCCATCGATTCAGAAGAATGTTGGCGCCGCTGATTTTTCGAAGTGTTGGTGAGAACTTTAAGTGCTGGCATTCAGTCGAATGGTCGTTTGGCTATAATTTGTCGTTCGGCGACAACGTTGTCATACATCGCCACGTTTTGCTCGATGACCGCGGTGGAATCGAAATAGGTAACAACGTCTCTATCTCCGACTATGTAAATATTTACTCGCATAGCCATGACCTCGACGACATTCACAAAGTATCCACGCCGGTAACCAGAATCGGCGACTCCGTCCGCATCACCTACCATGCAACGGTCCTCGCCGGAATGCAGATTGGCGCACATGCAATGGTCGGCACGGGAGCACTCGTTACTCGCGATGTTGAGCCATACCACGTAGTGATTGGCATCCCGGCCAGGACCGCGAAAGTGAAAACGCCTCACCACGAAGCAACGGCTAAGCCGGGCTAGCCCCCTTTTTTTCTTCTCATTGGGCTCACGGTCTATTCTGGAAAACAACCCATCCTATTCCAGAAAATGCGGCGAACTACCGCCTACAATCACTCTTACTGTTCTTAAAACTGGAGTTAAACAACGCAAAATAACGGTTGACATGTTTGTCGCCGCTAGGCTAATCTGCTCGCGACGGTGAACAGCGCTTCATCGTTGAGGTGCTCGCCTTTCATTCCTCTACCCAGTAGTTATTCCAGGATAATTTAGAGAAATCGAATCAATCCCGACCCCCGCGTCATTGGTCCCACCTTAGCTCGCTGCTCCGACCCGCGCCGCCGGTGTTCAAGGAAATTCATTGAAAAACGCACAACAACTCGCTAACCCCAAGATTGTGAAGATGCGCCCTTCCAGAGCGCGTAAAGCGCGCGCCCGCTTGCGGCGATTGAACCGTTTGCGGGCTTCAGTCACGAGGAACAAATAGATCATGTTCAAAAACAATAAGAAGAATCTGGTTGGTCTCGACATCGGTTCCAGTTCCGTCAAAGCAGTCGAGCTGCAGAAGAAGGGCAACAAGCTCGAACTGGCAAGTCTGGGTTTTGAGAACCTCCTACCAGACACCATCGTCGACGGCCAGATAATGGAGCTCAACAACGTTTCAAACGTCATCGTCAACATCTTCAAAGAGCACCAGATCAAAACGACGAGAGTTGCGGCGGGCGTCAGTGGCCACTCGGTAATCGTTAAGAACATCGTCCTCCCCCAGATGAGCAAGGAAGAGCTTCAAGAGTCGTTCAGTTGGCACGCTGAGGAGCATATTCCTTTCGATATAGCAGACGTGAACCTCGACTACCACGTCACCGGAAACTCCTCGAACGCGCTTCATGTTCTGCTCGCCGCGTGTAAGAGCGACAAGATTGCGAACGTCAAGCAGGCTATTCAACTAGCCGGCAAACAACCGGTCATAGTCGATGTCGACACCTTTGCTCTCCAGAATTGTTACGAAGTGAACTACCAGCCCAAAGACGGCGAGGTGGTGGCCCTGCTGAATATTGGCGCCTCGACCTTGAACATCAACATCCTCAATGGCACTCGTTCAGTTTTTGCGCGAGACGCATCGGTGGGTGGAAGTCAGTACACCAGCCTGCTGCAGAAAGAGCTTGGGCTCACCTTTGATCAAGCAGAAGCAGTAAAGCGAGGCTTTCCGGTCCCCGAGGGCGTGGAAGCTCGTCCGATCAAACCAATCATCGAGACGGTGTCGGACATACTGGCGCTGGAAGTTCGTAAGACGATGGATTTTTATCGCGCGACTGCCGAAGAGGGTGAAGCTGCGATTCAGAAAATTCTGGTTGCCGGCGGCGGTTCCAAGCTACCGGGACTAGCCGAGTATCTCGCCAAAAGATTCGAAATCCCGGTTGAAGTCTTCGATCCATTCCGGGAAATTCAGGTTGACGCGCGAAAGTTTGATCCCGATTACATGAAGGAAATTGTTCCCGAGATGGCGATTGCTGTCGGTCTCGCCTTGAGAGGAGTCTATGCGGCATGATCAAGATTAATCTACTCGAATCAGTTACCGACCGACCGACCGGTGTTGTCATGGTCGAAGATAAGGTAGCAAGCCCTCGCATGCAGACGCTGCTTATGAGCTTGACCGTCTTCGGGCTTTTGCTCCTCGGCTCCGGCTACGATTTCGTAAGTTCCGGCGCGGCTAATGCGACTGCGGTGCGCGAGCTCGAGAATCAGAAACGCATCAATCTGCAGATGCTCGCAGTTACCCAGGAACAGGCCGAGATCGAAAAGAAAACGCAGGATATCCAGGGGCGTATTGACGCCATCACCAAATTGCGTGAATCGCAACAAGGACCAAGCGCAGTTCTTCGTGAAATCAAAGCCCGTTTTGACAGCGTTCCCGGACTCTATCTGAAGAGCGTTGAGCAGAAAGAGGGTGAGCTCACTATCAAAGGCGAGTCGCCCAACGAATCGTCGGTTACACGCTTCGGTCAGAGCCTGGAATTCTCGTCGGGTCTATTCACAAATCTGATCATAGAGACTCAACGTGAGATCCCAGAGGCGAAAGCAGATACCAACGCGCCTGCTGATTCGATAGTTGCCAAAGTGGAAGTTGTAGCGTTCACGGTGAAGTGCAACTACTCGCAAGGCAAGGCGCAGACTCAATCCGCTCCCAACGCTGCCAATCAAGTGGCAATGAAAAAGTAGTTCTTTGCTCCTAAACACGCCTTCGATGCCCGCTCACTACCGGGGAAGGAAACGAGAAATAAAATGAGAATCGGAAAGCTTCAATCGCTGCCCTGGTATCTGCGACTGACAATCTTCGGCGCAGTTGCTGGAGTCATGTACGTCGGTTTCTGGTATTTCGTGACCAAAGGTACACACGAATCAACCAAGGCCCTCAATGTGGAGATCGCGGTGCTGTTCCAGAAGAACGCTCAAGCTCAGTTCGCGTCACAAAGGCTGAATGACTTGAAGGCTACGTACCAGGCCAGGCAGGTTGAGTATGACGAACTCAAGGCGTTGTTGCCCGAGCAACGAGAACTGACGATGGTCTTACAGGGCCTGCAGGATCGGGCCCGAGCAACCGGACTCGTGTTCAGGAAGTTCACGCCGAAAGAAGATGTCATGCAGGATAACTACAGCGGCAAAAGGATCGAGGTGGGAGTCTCCAGTTCGTTCGCCCAGCTGCGAGCCTTCTTTGAGCAGGTTGCTCATTACCAGCGCATCGTCTCGATTACCAACTTTGATCTGAAGCAAGCCGAAAGGCAGTCGCCCAACCAGACCGTGGACGCCACGTTTGATCTCACCGCCTTCTACGTTTCGGCGGAAAGCCTGCAGAAACAAGCTGCGCCGGCAAAGCCAGGCGCCGGTGGTCCAGCCGCTCAACCTCCTGCCCCTCAGCCCAACAAGTAACTTCGCGCGAGCGAGAATAAAGAAGGCAAACACTATGAAGCACTCATTCAGAACAATCAGGAATAGTTTCGCCGGTCTCCTGATTGGATCGGCCCTGATGTTTGGCACTGCCAAGGCTCAGGAGCAGCCACAGCCACAACCAAAGAGCTCTGCCAAACGCGTCTCGAATGGAGGTCGCGATCCTTTTCGCAAGTACGAACCCCCACGCATCGTGCTTAAGAAAAGCAACTTAATCTCGGCACCCTCAATTGAAGAGCGAATTGCTCAGTATCGCGCCCAGAAGCAAGCCGCCATGAACGCCAGAGTTCAGGCGCCAAAGCCAACGACTGCTTTGCTTCTGAGCGAAGTGCAGGTGGTTGGAATTTCTCGCACTCCCCGCGGTTACGCGGCGATCGTCGAAGCAATCCCGATCAAGATGTCTTTTGTGATCTACCCCGGCGAACGTTTTTACGACGGTCAGCTCGTCGCAATCGAAGACGGCCGACTCGTCTTTCGTAAGGAAACTCTCTTTACCGATGGCCGCCGCGAGCGTTCGGTGGAACTGAAACCGTTGCGCCAGCCGACCACGATCGACGCATTGGCTCCAGTGAAAAGTGCCGCCGCCCCGGTGCCGGCAGTTGAAACCGCCAAGAGTTCGGACAAGCCCGCGACGGCAGAGACGCCGTGACATCCCCGGTTCGAGCAAGCAAGACCTGCTCGAGTCACTCCCCACAGAAAGCCATCTGCACGCTAACGAGCGACAGATGCGCCGGTTGACAACAAACCTGGAACAGGGCCGCACAGTGCGGCGCGCGCTTTGATTGCCGAACAGCATGAGAGCGTAGTGCGTGGCGGTAAGTTCCAACATTCCCTTAAGGAGGGAAAGATGCCTTTTCAGCGATCAATGTTCATGGCCATGAGAAGGACTACGCTCGTCCTGCTGCTTGTATGCCTGGTCGGCAACAGCGCCCTGGCTGTGGCAGCAAATACAAATCTCACGCCCCGACCAGATTCCGATGCTGCGGCACTGGAACTTGCTACCGCTCCGATCATGGACGAGCAGGATCTTGCCGTGCATACGCAACAGCAACCAGCACCTTCACCGACCCCGGCGGCTGTTGTCTCCTCTTCTTCTACGAAGCAGTCGGAGCAGGGCCGACAGTACGGTCAACCTGGATTCATCGGCGAACCGATAAACCTCAACGTAGTCAACGCCGACATCCGCGATATCCTGAACTACGTCACTGAACAGTATGGCGTTAACTTTGTTATCGATTCATCGGTAGGTGCCGTACCGGTAACGGTAAATGTCCAGGATGTTCCCTGGAACATCGCGTTGGAAGCGGTCTTAAAAGCCAATCGACTCGGCATCGAGTCGAACGGGAACATTCTTCGCATTGCGATGAATGAGGTCCTGGCCAAAGAAGCAGAAACGCAAAAGGTGATCAATGACTCGCGTCTCGATGCTTCGCCGCTGGTAACCGAGTTCATTCGCCTGAACTACGCGCGTGCGTCGGGAACCCTGGCGCAGGCAGCCGGATCGACTGGAGCATTCTCGGGTGGCGCGACTAACCTTAGTTTCAGCGGTGGCGCCGGTGGCGATGCGACTGGCGGCGGTGGCGATCAGGGTTTATTGCCCATTATCTCGCGCAGACTCTCGCGACGCGGCTCGATCGAAGTCGATGGCCGCAGCAACACGCTGATCATCACAGACGTGAAAGACAATATAGAAGCAATTCGGCAATTGGTGGCGATTCTCGATCAGCCCGAGCCGCAGGTCGAAATTGAGACTCGCATTGTGATTGCGCAGCGAAACTTCAGCCGCGACCTCGGTGCTCAACTTTCTGCCGGCGTTGTGAATTTGGGGAATGGCGGTCTCGGAAATATCTCGACCCTGCCCGCTACCGGCACGACCGGAGGTTCCGGAAGTGGATCAGGATCGGGAAGTGGTTCAAGCGGCAGTGGCGCTCTCAACAGCGGACCTAATCCGTTTGGCGTGTTCGGCGGACTTGCCGGCACTCAGCAACCCCTCGGTTCGCTTGGGGCAGCTGCGGCAAGCACGGTAATCGGACTCACAACAGGTATCTTCGGCACCGCGCAAATCAGTGCCTTGCTCACCCTCGCTGAAACCCGTGGTACCGCAAAAACAGTTGCCACTCCACGCGTAACCGCTCTCAACAATCGTCCCGCACAGATCGAGAGTGGCCAGCAGATTCCAGTGCAAACAACCCAGGCCGCGGGCGGAACAGCCGTGGTCACAACCACCTTCGTTTCGGTTCCTCTGCGACTCGCAATCACTCCACAGATTACAGATGTAGGTACGGTGGTGTTGCGGGTAACGATTGAGAACAACACGGTCAACACTGGTATTGCGGTTGGTGGGGTACCGGGAATCGATACTCAACGCATGCAGTCTGAAGTTCTGGTTCCAGATGGCGGCACCACGGTAATGGGTGGCGTGCTGGCAGACACCGAAGGCGAAACGCGTTCACGCACACCGGGTCTGGCCTCAATTCCGATTGTTGGCAATCTTTTCAAACGCAAACTGACGACCCGATCCAACAGTGAGATCCTGTTCTTCATTACGCCGCGCATCTATCGTCCAGACTATCAGGGACGGCCGACATCAGGCGCAGCGAGCACGGGTCCGCGAATCACAACCATTCCGCAACCGGTGCCCTTAGGCAATCCGCAAAGCAACACGCCGACTCCGACGCAATTGCAGCAACAGTCGGCGCCCCAACAGAACAATCCCAACCAGCAGGTTTGGCCCGCTCCGACTCCGAACGCACCGGGACAGGGAGCTCCGACTGCTCGTCCGGGCGCTCTGGGTGGTCAACGCCCGTAAGGGAGGTCCATTCATGTTCAAGAAAATGCTTGAAACCGTAATTGAACGCACCGAGGGAAGCCTCGGTGCGCTCATTATGGGAACTGACGGTCTCGCAGTAGAAAAGGTTTTCGGGGAGGCCGGACAGGACGCCAACCTCGATGTAGCCGCGGCTGAGTTTACATCACTTGTTCGCAGTGCCCAGCGATCAGGAAATGAAACCGGACTCGGCGATCTTCGCGAGCTGGTAGTGTCGCTGGAGCATTCAATACTGGCGATGCGCGTGCTCAGCCGTGACTACTTCGTGGTCCTGGCCATCAAGCCTGACGGAAATCTCGGTAGGGCTCGTTATGAACTGCGAAAAGCTGAATTGCTTTTGGCCGGCGAGTTCAAAATGTGAGTGAGCATCAGTGAAATCTTCGTGGTGCTGCGGATGCCCCTGAGATCCGTCGATTTAGTTGCAAGGGAGGGTCATGGAAAAAACACTGCGCAGGTCGTTACTCCTGCTTTTTGTAGCCGCGCTCGCCGTAACATCGGCCAGCGCGGCTTCACTTATTGGGAGGGTGACGGAGGTTCACGAGGGTGATCTGATGACCGTCATGAGCCTCAACCGCCCGGTCAGAATTCGCTTAATGGCAATAGACGCTCCTGACAAGGATCAGCCATTCGCGGAAAGTGCGAGGCAACACCTTTCGAATCTCGTACTCGACAAATTTGTAGTTGTCGAATACTCGGGCCTGGTCCAAAGTCGCTACATTCTCGGCAGGATGTTCGTCGACGATCGCGACGTGGGAGCGCAAATGCTTCGCGATGGCGTGGCCTGGTATGACGCAAGTGCGGCCAGCCGTCTGACGCAAGCTGAACGCGAGCTGTACGAGGCAATTGAGAAGTTGGCCCGCGGGGAACGTCGGGGGCTTTGGCAGGATGAATCGCCAGTCTCACCCTGGAGTTTCAGAGAGTCTTTGCTGGTGAAGTCTGTGGTGCCGCAAGCTCCGGCGCAAAGCCAACGAACTGAAAAACCCAGGGAACCCACGGTACTGACTAATCAAGACTTCATGCGAGCGGTTGGCAGTAGTGGAGGCAATACGTTACGGGCTCCTGAGTTGAGTGGTGCTGAGGATTCTGACTGGAAAACTTTGTCGCCCCAAGGCTACGACTTTAGTGTGCTTGTCCCTGCCATCGCACTTGAGAAGGGTGCGTCGATCCCGACGCCGGGCGGAAAAGACATTGACTACAACGTCGCGATCGGCGACTACGAAAGGGCTACGTACCTGGTCATTTGGGGCAGCGGACCGCGAGACGTGCGTCCGATATCCTCGGTAATGGACGACATTGCTACCGGTCTCACTGACAGAATGAACGAGGGGCTCGCGCTGCAGGGGATGAAATTGAGTTTGAAGGTTGATCGTACGCGAGATTTAAAAGTCGGAGTTATGGACGGCGCCGAGTATAAGTTATTCGCCGGTCGTTCCAGTGGAGTAATGAGAATCTTCATCAAGCAGATGAGAGCCGAGCGTGTGATCTATCTGATCGGCGTGGTTAATGCCCAGGGGCAGGATAGCCGCATCGCTGAATTTCTGAACTCGCTAAACTTTGGCAAGGGTAAAGTCGACGCGGCAGCTAAAAACACTTCAGACAGAGAGGTAGCTCCTTGAGCAGTTGAAGGCGCGAGGCAATTGGTTTCTTTAAGAGGTTATTCGGGCGCGGGTTGAGGTTCGTTGAAGCTAGCGGGTGAGGGACTGTGGGTACGGTTTCATGGCCAGGGTGCAAAGTGGTCCTTTAACTCCCAGCTTTGCCCCTGGCTTCGATGGTTGCCGGCCTGGCTCACGAAAATGCGCCGTTATGTTGCCGGCCGATCGTTACTCTTTGTTCGATCAAGCCTTACTCTTGACGTCTTTCGAGTTCATGTCGATGGTGATCATAAACCCGTTGGTGCCCTTATACTCGAACGCCTTAGGACCAATGCGATAAGCTTCAACCTCGTTGGGCATCATCACGAATCCGGTATTGCGCGGTACGGCAAAATACCTGAGATTGTGGACGACAATTGGCTCGTCGGTCATTCCCTGGGATCGCACAAGCACAATCTCGCCATTCTTCCCACCACCCAACTTTGCCTCAGCCCGATCTTTTGTAGCCTGCCAGTCCACTTTTGCGTCAGCCGCCACCGTAAACGACTTCCACTTGACGGGATACACATGGCTTAGGACCACAGCGAGAGCCTCGCGCTGACCTTTGCTCACCGATGGATCGAAAGTGACTTCCACCCAATCAGTCTGCCCCTGACCGAAGTCGCTGCCCAAGTCTCCGGCCAACCAAAACTTCGCGCCATCGAGTTTGACGTCGCCATACGTTCCTTTGTTGATTTTGTATCCCATGTTGAACCGGCAATAATGCTCTGCCATGCCGCCTGGTCCTCCATGGCCCGCATGACTTGCCGGCTTGGTATTGAAATAGCATTGGCAGAACATCGGGCAACTACAGGCTTCAATAATTGTAGCGTTGAGGGACCAATCAACTTCAGCCGTCTTTGCAAGTTGGGCCGTCGGAAAACTAAGCGAGATTAAGCCGAGGGTCATCAAGAGACACACGAATCCTGAAGCGGCAAGTCTGTGCGTTTTGACCTTGTTCATCTGAATTTCCTTTCATGTAATCCCAGGTTCGGGAATCTAGCGAGGGTAATGAACTTCTGCCGGAAAGCTGGACCTTTTTGGAGGCTTATACCGCTAATCGAGGGGGTAAGTCAAACTGGACCCATAACAACTGGACCCATTACACGTCAGCCTCGGGTCTAACTGGACGCTTCTGATTTGCCTGGCAGTAGCTGCGACGGTAGTTTGAAGGTATTTGGCATTCTGGGTGTCGCATAATAGAACCACAAGGCGCGTGTCTATAGGGAGGCTTAAGGCAGCTTCACATAGGGCATTCCTCTTTGAATAATCCTTTGCCGTCGCGCCACGCGCCGTGGATTGACACGCGGATTGAATACTGTACGAGGGTTAGGAATCATCGCTGCAAGAAACGCCGCTTCATTTGCATTTAGAGCTGACGCGGGTTTGTGAAAGTAATTTTGTGCGGCTGCCTCTGCTCCATAGATTCCGTCACCCCACTCGATCACATTGAGATAGAGCTCAAGAATTCGCTTCTTCGTCAGCAGTCGCTCCAGGAAGATTGTGAGCACTGCCTCCTGACCCTTGCGAACAAAGGATCGCTGCGATGAAAGATAGAGGTTCTTCGCGAGTTGTTGGCTGATGGTTGAACCTCCGCGTCTGAATTCAGGCAGCGTCGGGAGCCAGTCATCGTTTTCTCCTTCCTTCCTGGCCTCTTTCGCCGCTTCGCGTTGTGCGTATTCCCACGCTCTCTGAATTGCCTGATAGTCAAAGCCGTTGTGCGTCAGGAAGTTTGAGTCTTCTCCTGCCATAACCGCGCGCTGAAGGTTTGGCGAGATCCTTTCGAGCGGAACCCACGCCTGCTGACGCCGCGGTGGTTGTCCGCGCGATTCGGCCTCGGCAAGGCGCGTATCGATTAAGGAAGTGCTGACTGGATTTTGGGCGCCCAATCGATGAACGCGAACCAACATGATCAACTCGTAGCCGATCACGCCTAAGAAAAGACCGAGTACGAGCCACGTGAAGAGCTTGATTGTTCTGCGTATCATTAATCTTTAATCTTTGTCCGCATGACCTCGTGAACCACTTCGAACCGACGCTTTCCGCCTGAACTGCTTGCCAGGCGTTAGCGTTCCTGCGATCAGACGTCGATCACGCACCAGTTCGAATTTGCGAATGGGAAAGATATGGCCGTCACCGATGTCGGCATAGTAACGAAGTGAATAAAAGACGCGCATCCTGTTCGTGATAATAACCCGACTTGGGATGCGCGGAAGAGGGACGCGGGAGACGGCGCGAGAAGGAGAGAACGCCGATCGGAGTCATGGCTGTCAGCGCTTAGATTCGTTCTTGCTGATTATTCGAACACTTGAACCAGAAACGAATTACAAAAGCGCTGATAAATCAGCGCACTCCAAAGGCTCCCCGTTGCGAGGCAATCGAGTCCCAGCGTTGACACCCTGTAACGCCGCGAGGTAACCTGCTGTCCCGTGAATCCCACGGGCTCTCATTCCCAAACAAACGCGAAATTAAACGTAGTTGCCATCATCCCGGCTCGTTTTGGTTCTACTCGTCTGCACGGAAAAGCGCTCCTGGAGATTGCCGGAAAGCCGATGATCGTCTGGGTCGCGGAGCGTGTACTGGCGGCGCGAAATATCGATCGCCTGATCGTGGCCACGGATGACGAACGTATTCGCACCTCAGTCGAAAGGGCGGGCCTTGAGGTTGCGATGACACGCTCCGATCACGCCAGCGGTACGGATCGATTGGCTGAAGTAGCAGCCGATATGCCAGAGGCAGAAATTATCGTCAACGTTCAGGGAGACGAGCCGCTGATTTCTCCTTTGACTATCGAACGGGCCATTGAAGCCTTGCGCGAAGAAGAGGAAGCTGGAATAGCGACTGCCTGGGAAGCAATTGATCTTTCGTCAGACGTTATTAACCCGAGTGTGGTAAAGATTGTTGTCTCGGATGAAGGCCGGGCAATCTATTTCTCGCGCGCTGCTGTGCCCTATCCGCGGGACTCGGTTGAAAGATACGGAACGCTTGCGGCGGCCCTTGCAAGCGAGCCTGAACTACTGCGGCAGTTTAAGAAGCACACAGGATTGTATGTCTACCGTCGTGACGTGCTGCTGGATTTTATGAGATGGCCGCAGACTGACTTGGAGAAGAGCGAGGGTCTGGAGCAGTTGCGGGCTCTGGAACATGGCGTGAGGATCAAGGCGGTCGAAGCCGCAGCGCCCTCGATCGGAGTTGATAATGCGGATGACCTCGAAAGAGTGCGGGCGATTGTCGGAGTAGGGACCCTCTGAGATCTCAACTTGAGACCTGAGAACTGGAAGTCTATGAGCGACTGGATTGGATTAGGAATAATTGTTTCGATTGTCTTGTGTGGGCTGTATGGCCTGGCGCGCCTTTCGAGGCCTTACGACGTGACCACCGAGGAGTTTGACAAACGTGCTCACGAGGCGCCGAGCCTGATGAGCGCCGGTTTGTCAGGGATTCAGAAGCTGCTCGATCCGGCGACCGCGAAGGCTGCGGAGACGCAAGAGGATTTTAAGCAGGGCCGCTATGACAAGAAAGAAGAGTCAGGAGACAAGCCCGAGGCGGGGACCAAGAAAAGTTTCTAGTTTCGAGTTTCGAGTTTCAAGTTTTCGGTTGTGATGTTCGAGCTTTAACTTAGCTTGCTCCCAGACATTTGAGATTTGAGATTTCATAGAACTCGAAACTCGAAACTCGAAACTCGAAACGAAACTCGAAACTCGAAACTCGAAACTCGAAACTCGAAACTCTAATCAGCGGAGAGCAGGATGCCTAAATACATTTTCGTAACCGGTGGCGTGGTTTCGAGTCTCGGCAAAGGCCTCGCCGCATCGTCAATCGGCTGCCTGCTCGAAGCTCGCGGACTGCGCGTCGCGCTTATCAAACTCGACCCCTACATCAACGTCGATCCCGGAACCATGTCGCCCTTTCAGCACGGCGAAGTCTTCGTCACCGATGATGGCGCGGAAACGGATCTCGATTTGGGTCACTACGAACGCTTTACACACGCCCAACTCTCGCAGGCAAACAACTGGACTACCGGACGAATTTATCTATCTGTAATCGAGAAGGAACGTCGCGGCGACTATCTCGGCAAGACCATCCAGGTGATTCCGCATATCACCAACGAAATCAAATACGCTGTCCGCGCCGTCGCGGAGAACGACAAACCCGATGTCGTGATTGTGGAAATCGGCGGGACGGTTGGCGACATTGAGTCACTACCTTTTTTGGAAGCCATCCGCCAAATGGGCAATGAGGAAGGCGCAGGCAATACGTTGTTTATTCATGTCACGCTGGTTCCCTACATTGCTGCTGCCGGTGAGTTAAAGACAAAGCCGACGCAACATTCGGTTCGCGATCTTCGCGAGATCGGTATCGCGCCTGACGTCCTGCTTTGCCGCTCAGAACGTCCACTCTCGCACGATCTGCGTTCAAAGATTGCGCTCTTCTGCAATGTGAAGGAATCCGCAGTGATCAGCGCCCAGGATGTAGATACGATTTACGACGTGCCTCTTGCGTTTCATGAACAGGGACTCGATGAGCTGATCGTTACTCAGCTGGGCTTTGGTAGCCGCGCTTCGCAATCGGATCTTTCCGAATGGCGTGAACTGGTGGGCACAATCCGCCAGCCGGGCGCGGGCCAGACTTCAATCGCGATCGTTGGCAAGTATGTTGAGTTGGAAGACTCGTACAAGTCTCTGCGCGAAGCCCTGACACACGGCGGTGTCGCGAACAATGTGCGCGTTGACGTGAAATGGATTGAATCGGAAGACTTAATGGCTGGCGACGAGTTCGAGGCTCGGCTCCGTGACTTTGATGCGGTGCTGGTGCCCGGTGGTTTTGGCAAACGAGGGGTGGCGGGAATGATTCGCGCAATCTCGTATGCGCGCAAAACGCGGACACCTTATTTCGGTATCTGCCTCGGCATGCAGACCGCGTGCATCGAATACGCCCGGAATGTTGTCGGACTCAAAGACGCCGACTCTACCGAGTTTGACGCTGAGACTCCCTATCCGGTGATCTTCAAACTTCGTGATCTGGTGGATGTCGAAGAGTTAGGGGGCACGATGCGTCTGGGCGCGTGGCCGTGCGATCTCGCTGCTGGCTCTTTGGCTCAGGAGATCTATGGCGGCGACGCCGAGATCAGCGAACGTCACCGTCATCGCTATGAATTCAATCCCGAGTTTCGTGAAACACTCGAACGAGCCGGGCTGGTATTCAGCGGCGTGTCGCCAGATCAGAAGTTCATCGAGATTATTGAGCTGCCCCGAGATGTCCACCCATGGTTCGTAGCTTGTCAGTTTCACCCGGAATACAAATCAAAGCCTCTGCATGCGCATCCTCTGTTCACGTCGTTCGTGCGCGCTGCTTATGAGAACCGACTGCAGAGTGAAACCTCGATGGAAAAAGATACGGAGGCGGACTCGACCGTACCCGAGCGGATTAGCGCGACGGCTGATTAAAGAGAGTACTGAGTGCTGACTGCCGAGTACGGGACGAAGTTAAAGTTTCACGTACCTGGCTTTCGGCCGCGACTTTCAAATACTCTCGAATTCCTGGGTTTGTGGAACTCAGCACTCAGTACTCAGCACTCGCTTCAGTCCTCCCTACTTTGGGTTCACGCTTTATTACGCCATAATCCTCAGGCACAACTCCCCTTATAAAAATATGCTTCATTGTCCCACATGCGGGAGACACTATTCGCCTGGGGTGCGAGTTTGTCCGGAAGACAATTCGCCGCTGCAGGCGGACTCTACGGTCGCTGGAGAAATGCCGGCTGACTCTTTGATCGGACATACGCTCGACGACAAATACCGGCTGGAAGAGCGACTTGGTATTGGTGGCATGGGCACGGTTTATCGTGCACGGCATCTGTTGATCGATCGTCCCGTGGCGGTAAAAGTCCTTAACCCGCGATTTGTTGAGGACGAGGCGGCGCAAACTCGGTTTCGTCGAGAAGCGCGAGCTGCCGGACGCCTGCAACATCCGAACGCAGTCACTGTCACTGATTTCGGCCAAACCGCGGATGGTTATGTTTACATCGTGATGGAGTTGTTGCTTGGCCGGACTCTGCGAGATGTACTTGCCAAGGAGGCGCCACTCGATCCTGCTCGCGCTGTCTCAATCATGCTGCAGGTAAGCGCTGCAGTGTCCGCTGCGCACGAGGCTGGCATCATCCATCGGGACCTGAAGCCGGCTAACATTTTTATTGTCCAAAACTCTGACGTGCCTGCGGTGGTGAAGGTGCTCGATTTTGGTATCGCGAAGCTTGCTGCAGATACGCTTGATGAGGATGACCCGACTCTCACAGTCGTAGGCGTGATGATCGGCACGCCACGTTACATGTCGCCCGAGCAATGTAACGGCGTTGAGTTAACTCCCGCAGCCGATGTTTACAGCCTCGGCGTAATTCTTTATGAGATGCTGACGGGCATGGTGCCCTTCAGTGGTACGACGCCACTGTCGATTGCGATGAAGCATGCCTCGGATTTGCCGCGCCCGCCACGGGAGATCGTGGCGTCGATTCCAATTGGTTTGGAGCAAGTGGTACTGCAGGCGCTAGAAAAACTTCCGGAAGATCGCCCAGCGGATGCGGCTGTTTTTCATCGAGAACTAGCCGAGCTGGCGGAGCGATTGGGTTTGGAGAACGCGGCCTTGACCAGCGCCCCCGATCTGGCAGCGCTCCGCGGCATCGGCACGGAATCGCCCTCGGGCAGGTTGGTAATTGATCTGTCTCGGCTCCGTGAAAATCGGGCGGCGGCCGGACCGCTTAATGATGTGACGGTGATTAGCGATGGGCCGGCAGCAGTCACTCATCAAGCCGGCGCTGAAGTCAGCCAGCACAATTTCCCGAGAGTGGCAGTACCGTTTGGTAAGAAAAGAAAGACCACGAGAGCGGTGGTCCTCGCTTCGGTTGTAGTCGCAATCCTGATGGTGGGTGTGACATTCTTTGCCTTGCACTTTGCGAATCCGTTGCCGGCGGCGAGCGTGAGTTCTGATGCAAGTCCGACGCCCACATTCGAACCTTCGCCATCTCCGTCGCCATCTCTTTCACCGAAAAGGGCTTCGCCGAGACCAACGCCGTCACCCTCGCCAAAGAAAGACTCCAAAGTGGGTTCGATCTTAAAGAAAGCTGGGCGTATATTGAAAAAGCCGTTCTGATGTTCAATCTTGGATGCCAACTTCGTCTGCGCTGCATGACTTTTCCGGATGACAGCTACTGACATTAAAAGTTTTCAGGTCGGCAATGTGACTTTCGGCGACGGCCGCCTGACGATCATTGCCGGCCCGTGCGTAATTGAATCTGCCGAACATGCATTGATGATGGCGCGCGAGTGCGCCCGCAGGGCCCGCGCTGCCAATCTGGACTTCGTTTTCAAGTCGTCATTCGACAAAGCAAACCGCTCCTCAATCAAGAGCTTTCGTGGTCTGGGGATGGAAGCCGGGCTCGAGGTTCTCAGTCATGTCAGAGCCGAAGTCGGTGTTCCGGTCCTCACTGACGTGCACGAGATTTCCCAGGTCGGGCCGGTCGCGCAAGTCGCGGACATACTGCAAATTCCGGCCTTCCTTTCGCGTCAGACGGATTTGGTTTTGGAAGCTGCGCGATCAGGTCGTGCGGTGAACGTGAAGAAAGGACAGTTCCTGGCGCCCCGCGATGCGCGGAACATCGTGGACAAAGTCCGTGCGGTAGGATGCGAAAAGTTATTGTTGACGGAGCGTGGCGTGAGTTTTGGCTACCATAATCTCGTTGTCGACATGCGCTCATTTCCGATCATGCGCGATTTTGGCGTCCCCGTTGTGTTCGATGTCACTCACTCGCTACAGCTTCCCGGCGGACTTGGCGATGCAACGGGCGGTCAATCGGAATACATCGAACCGCTTGCTCGCGCCGGTGTCGCATGCGGTGTCGATGCCGTGTTCATGGAAGTACACGAAAATCCGCAGCAGGCCCTTTCAGATGGTCCGAATGCGTTGCCGCTGGAACGCATGCAGGATTTACTGAACGTGCTCCAGGCTGTTCATCAACTGGTGCGCGCCAGAAATCCGGCCGGCGCCTCCGCTGGCGCGGAATAGCTCCAACAAAACCACGATCAATTTGCTTGACTATGAAGAGAATTAACTTTCGCTGTCTGCTTGTAGCGACCACTCTCTGCTTGCTTGTTTCAGTTGCAAACGCGCAGGAAGAGGTGCGCGTTGCCTGGCAGGTGACACACTTTGATGTGACTGCGAGTATGCAGGATCGAACGCTCAATGCTACTGCGATACTCACAGCCAGGAACGTTGGAAGAGCGTCAGGCTCCACTCTTACTTTTCGACTCAACTCGAAAGCCGTAGTGAGGACGGTGACTACCTCCGGGGTTAACGCGCCGTTTCGCGCAGTGCCTGAGACTGCCGGAAATGTGCAAAGGATTACTGCCACGCTTCCGACTCCGGTAGCTTCGGGCGCGAGTGTTAACCTGAACGTCAGCTACACCTTTCCCGTTGAGAACAACATCGGTTTGGCGGCCATCTCGTCTGTTGGTTCACAGTTTCTGCCGCTTTCGTTTTGGTATCCCATGCCTAACACCCCTTTCAGCGTTCGCGGCGGTGACACTGCTCCGTTTCGACTTTCTGTCAATGGGCCGAGCGTCATAAGTTCCGGCATTGAGAAAGCGTCTGCCGGTACGACTGTTTACGAACAGTCCTTAAACGCCCAGCCGTTCTTCATTCAGGGCGAGTGGGACCGAGTCGAAGGCAGCGTTGACAGCAGAGGGATCACGGCGTTTGTCGCAAAGGGCATTCCGGCGGATGAAAGGAAGCAAGCCGAGGCGTTGGTCAACCTGGCCGGTGACGCACGATCGTTTTTCTCAGCTTTGTTGGGGCCAGCTCCCGACGTTCCCATTCGCCTGGTGTCGGTGCGTCGTGGGTCCGGGTTTCGCGATGGTGGAACAGTGCTGCTGGAATCCAGTTCGTTCCGTCGTGGGAAGGTCGACGCGGCATCCGCCATGCTGATAGCTGAAACCATAGCCCAACTTTGGATTGGGGGACAGACTTCAGTGCGAGGCGAAGGAGGGGGATTTTTGCGCGACGGGCTTACGCGCTACTTTGCAACTCAGTTCATTGAAAAGCAGTTTGGACGGGACGCAGCGCAATCTGAGCTTATGCGGCAGCGCATCACGTATGTCGCCGTTGCTAAACGGGATGCGCCGCTCGCGCGCGCCACCCAGCTGGACGATTCGTATTTCAGCGCGGTGCCAAACAAAGGTGCGATGGTTTGGAGACTGTTTGAACAGCGATTGGGACGTGACGCGTTTCTGGCAACGCTCAAGACCCTGCTGCAGTCAGGCAGGGAAACTGGTTTAACTCTGGCCGGCGTACGCGCGGCGCTCGCTGAAAGAGGAGGAGAGCCCTTTAAATTGATGCTGGACCACCAGCTCGATCACGTGACGGACACTGATCTAATGGTCGGCGTACCACAGCAGCGCGGTGCGGAATGGCTGTCGGCACTGCGAAACCTCGGCGGCGCGGATGTAAACGTCAAGGTGTTGGGCCTGACAGATAGCGGTGAGCAACTCTCGATCGAAGCCACGATACCGGCGCGGGGTTTTGGCGAAGCGGTTTTCAAGACTTCATCAAAACTCGTTCGCGTAGAGGTTGATCCGGAGAAGCTCTATCCACAACTTGAGTACTCGAATGACGTAGCGCCACGGCATCGAAATTTTAACGATGTGCTGGCCGAAGCTACACGCTTCTTGAATAGTGGCGAAAACAACCGGGCGGAAACGGCCGCCCGAGAACTTCTGACGATTGCGCCACAAATGCAGGAATCCCGAATCATCCTGGCGCGCGCATTACTTGCTCAAAACAAGACCGATGAAGCTGAGAAGATCTTTCGCGGAGTGCTTGACGATCCCTTGCCGACGGCGGCCTCAATCGCCTGGGCGAACATTGGCTTGGGACAGACTGCCTTGCGCAAAGGTCAGGCCGTTGAAGCCGCGAGACGATTTAATGACGCTTCCAGAGCGGAGGCCGACTATGCCACGTCGGTGCTGGCGCGCGCAGAACGAATCAAGTCTGAAGCGACCAACAATACCGTACCGGTTGATGAAGCGGCTCGGAGTTTTATTGGCCAGCTCGATGCCGCGATACTTGGTGGAAAGAAAGCCGAACTGGAAACACGAATCGTGTCTGGAGAGCTGGTGAGGTTTATCGGGGGCATCGTTGGCACTCAGCCCGAGATCTGGAAGACGAGAGTGTTGCGAACTGAGCAACTGGATGCGAACACTCTGTTAGTGGACGTCTCAATTCAGGTGAAGGAACTGGGCCAGGAGAGGTCGGGTACGGCGATGTTGGTGCTGGCGAAAACTGCTGGTAGCTGGAAGCTTTGGGCGATCGAACTCTTTGAAGTGCGGTAATTGATGACGGATAGACATTCCTCTCTGTCCAGGTTTCCGACAGCTACTTCGAGGAAACTGAACATAACCGCAGGATACCGGCCCAAACTATGGGAAGCATCTCAATTGAACGGCGTGCGGCACGCATCAAGTTGCTGTTGATGGATTGTGATGGCGTGCTTACCGACGGACGTGTTTGGCTGTTTGCAGACGGTGAGCAACAAAAGGGATTCCACGTACGCGACGGCCTTGGGCTGGAACTGTTGCACAGCTGTGGGATCCAATCAGGAGTCATTTCAGGCTTATCATCACAGGCCCTGGAACGCCGAGCCAGAGCGCTAAACATTACTTATCTGCGTCAGGGCAATACCGGCAAGATCGGCGCCTTCGAAGAGGTCTTAGCCCTGGCCCAGTTTGAGGAGAGGGAAATCGCTTATCTCGGGGATGACTTAACGGACATTCCGATCATGCAGCGAGCCGGCTTCGCAGTCGCAGTCGCCGATGCGGTGCACGAGGCAAAAGCTGTTGCCGATTATGTTACCGAAGCACGTGGCGGCTTCGGTGCCGTGCGCGAGGTCGTCGAGATCGTTCTGAAATCCCAGGGTCATTGGTCTGAAGTGCTCGATCGGTATCGAAGATGAGCTTACCGCCATCGTCTTGCCCTAGACGATTGACAGCTCTTCGGTCCTTCACTATCTTCAATTCCATCGATAACCACTTGGTCGGTGTTTCAACTTTCGTAATGATCGCTCATCCTGAGCGGGCGTAACTCAATGGTAGAGTGTCAGCTTCCCAAGCTGAAAGTTGCGAGTTCGAGCCTCGTCGCCCGCTCCATTTCTCATTAAAAGCCGTTTCTTCAACCCGTTCTGACCTCATCGCAAGCAAAAGACTTACTGCTCGCGCCACCTCTCGCGGCCTAATTTGCGGTAAGGAATTCTCTCCCACGACCCGTAGGGTATTCCCCGATTGCAAAGATCCTTGCATCGGCATAGATTCGCTCTCACTTATAGAGACTCACCTAAAACGACTGGCAGTCTCTCTGTAAAAGCACCGTCATCCTAAAGGAGCCAGAAATCGGAAATCTATGCTGCAGTCTTTGCTTAGACCACTCAAGCACGACACCAAGCTAACCGCCCTGTTAGACACAAGAGCGAAAGATTGAAAGATCTGTGCATCGCGTCGGGCCTTTACTGAGCAGGATGGCACGCGCGTTAAGAAGGACGCTGACTTTGGGGCGAGAGCGGCGTCCTTCTTTTTCCAGTTCATGACCTCCTGCCAGGTAGTTCCCGCCGGTTAAGCGCCTTGCGATGCTCATACTCAATTAAAAGAACATCTAAGCATCACTGAACGATTCGCAGCTCTCGCGTCGAAAGAAACTGGTCACAAACCAGCAAAGGCCGATGCGATCGGTCGGCGCCCATCTACTGAAGTCTTGCTGGACGTTTTGCAGAAGTCGCTCGAAGTGCTTCTGAGGCGTAAGCTGAATCTGATTGTAGAATCGGAGTAAGATGGTCACCGGCGAAAATACCCTGGAAAGCATTTGAGGATGAGCATCGATAAAGCCAGTATCCTGATTATCGACGACGATGAGCAAATCAGGCGTTTGCTGGACGATATTCTTCGTCTTAATTACCACTGCACCGCGGCTTCGTCCGCCGAAGCGGCCTTGGCCCAGCTTCGCGAGAATCAGTTTGATCTCATCTTCAGCGACATCAACATGGGGGGCATGAGCGGGCTCGACCTGGTGCCGCACGTCCTGAAAGAAAGGCCCGATGCTGTGGTCGTGATGATTAGCGGGGAGCAGAGTATCGAAACGGCGATCGAGGCAATGCGCGTTGGCGCCTTTGACTACATTACGAAGCCACTCGATGTACGGCACGTCGAAGCGGCAGCGAAGCGCGGGTTGAACCATGCGTGGGCCTTAAAAGAGAAACAACGCTACAAAGAGCAGCTCGAGGATTTGCTGCGCGAGCGTACTGCACAGGTTAATCGCCTGGCTTATTACGACACGACCACTGAACTGCCAAATCGCGCACTGTTCGAGGACCGCCTGGAGAAAGCGTTGGCAATCGCGCAGCGCCCCACTCAGACCGTGGGCGTTCTTTTTCTGGCGTTGGATCAGTTTAAGAAAGTGAACGACTCGCTGGGACACGATCGTGGTGACTGGTTGCTCAAGGCAGTCGCCGATCGTCTGCAAACTTGCATTAGCGAGCGCGAAACCGTGGCGCGGTTTGCCGGGGACGAATTTGCGCTGCTGTTGAACGACGTGGCCGGAACAAAGGATGTCGTGCGGACTATTGGAACCATCTCAGAGGCATTGAGATCTTCCTTTTACATAGATGGACTCGAAGTATTTGTGACGGCAAGTGTCGGTGCCAGTCTCTTTCCGTTTGACGGAACTGACTGTCAGTCGCTATTGAAGAATGCCGGCGCAGCGCTTTATCGAGCCAAGACATCGGGTGGCAACAACTATCAGTTCTACACGGCGGACATGCATGCACAGGCTTCCAAGCGCCTGTCCCTGGAAGCGAATCTGAGGCGTGCGATTGAAAACGAAGAGTTTGTGGTTCATTACCAACCCCGCATCGCGATTGATTCGCTGAAAATTGTCGGCATGGAGGCTCTGGTGAGGTGGGAACATCCTCAGCTTGGGTTGGTGTCACCAGCCGAGTTTATTCCTTTGGCCGAGGACACCGGCCTGATTATCCCAATTGGCGAGTGGGTATTGCGAAGAGCGTGCAGGCAGAATCGAGAATGGTTGGATAAAGGCCTGGCGGCTTTGAGAGTGGCCGTAAACATTAGCGCACGCCAATTTCAACAGCAGGACATCGCGAAAGTAATCGTGCAGATACTGAACGAAGAGCGTCTGTCTCCTGAACATCTGGAGCTCGAGCTTACAGAAAGCTCGATCATGAGCAATGCTGAGTTTGCGATCGGCGTGCTTACCGGTTTGAAGGAGATGGGGGTGAAAATCTCGGTCGACGATTTCGGCACCGGATTCTCATCGCTGAGTTACCTCAAGCGTTTGCCACTGGACGCGCTCAAGATCGATCAGTCGTTTGTGCGGGATGCAACGACTGATCCTGACGATGCGGCGTTGGTGATGGCGGTCATCACTCTGGGCCACAACTTGCGATTGAAAGTGGTCGCGGAAGGTGTAGAAACCGAAGAGCAGTTACGCTTCTTGCAACTGTTGCGTTGTGATGAGATTCAGGGTTTTCTTTTCAGCCGGCCGCTGCCGGCAGAAGAATTGGTTAAGCTCTTCGCTGTCGAAAACCGCTCGCGAGACGGTGTCTTGAGGGGCGCGCTGCGGTAGGAGTCAAAGCAAAAAAGTCAGTACCGAAACGCGATAGCGTCGCGAGGGTTTGCGATTTACCCGACGCTATCGCGTTTCATGGTTTATTTCTGATACTCGAATCGCGCGACGTCTGATTCACCGAGAATCACAACGTCACCGGATTTGAGCGTCGTTTCCGTCACGCGTTCTGACTTCGGATCGTTTACAAATGTTCCATTGCGCGAGCCTTCGTCTCGAACAATCACGCGGCCATCGGTCCCGCCGATCCACAGATGACGCTTCGAGATGCGCGGGTCTGGCAGAACGATCTGCGCACTCGAGCTGTCGCGGCCGATGTAGGAGCCATCTGGCTTAACCTCGAACTGCTGCCCTGCTAGAACTCCCGAAACAAATCTGATCGAGCCGTAGCTGATCGGCGCCGTGTCGACTTCGGAACCAATGGCGATAGTCCTCGAAAGGTCAACCGTCATGCCATGATCATTTCCTGCCGTGACGATCTCCGGCATCACCGGCGGTTTCGGACTGGCTGGCGGGCTGTAAGAAGGCATCGGCGAATACTTTGGCGCCGGTGAGTCGGGACGCGAAGACGCTGCAGCAGTCCCTGTGGCTTTGGCAGCAGCAGGTGTGCCGGCTGTTGCGCCTTTCTTCCGGCGACGAGCGACGAGAAAAATCACCACGCCGATCACGATTAACGCCAGCAGCAGCAACAGAATCACTACAACGATTGCAATGATCGTTCCCGTTCCCGGCATGCTCGACTTTTCCTTGCCCTCAGAAATTGCCTGTTGGCTACTTTGAATCAGTCTTGCGACTTCCGAGTGCTCAGGAAACATTCGCTTAACTTCTTCAAACTTGGGAATCGCTTTTGAATAGCTGCTTTCCCAATAAAGTTCCAAGCCCTCTCGATAGGCCTGGTCGGCTGGCCCGAGCGCGTTAGTGGCGCCCGCAGCTTTCACAAACTCCTGAACGGTGCTCGACGGCACGACGAAAACGAAACCGGAGACTTCCTGGTTGTTAACACGGTCGCCGCCAAAAGTGAGCAGACCGATAACCTCTCCTGCGTCACTCATCACGGGACCACCAGAGTTACCGTGAGTGGCCGGTGCGCTGACCTGTAGAATTGGCGCACCACTTGCTGATTTCTTGCTTGCGGAAACCTTTCCGTCTGTAATTGACGCTTCCAGCGCTGATTTTGAATCAAGGAGACCGCTGTCGAAGGTGTCGGCTGCACCCGGATAGCCGAGCACGGTTACGTGATCCTGCAATTTGATCTTTTCAGAGTCGCCTAGCAATAGCACCGGCGCATTCTTGACTTCGATCTTAACGACAGCAACGTCTTTGCCCTGACCGACTGGCGCGCCGTATTGCTTTTCTTCAAACTCATAGACACTGCCGTCAGGAATGATGACGTGGTGATAAATCTTCATGCCGGTAAGCCGTGAATAATTTCTAACAAAGACCACGTTGTCCTGAGTCAGGTTTTTGGGGTCGACGTTATAGTCGCGCGCAACCTGCTGAAGAAACTGGTAGAAAAGAAGATCCTGTCCCGCCTGCTGGCCCTTGGTGGCAATGTCGTGAAACGTGCTAACGACGTGCGCATTGGTCACAATGTAGCCGTTTGAGTTAATGAAGAATCCGGAGCCGAGGGTGACATGGGAAACGTCGTAAGTTTTGGCTTCCCGCTTTGGCGGCGCAAAATAATAGGTACCGGCGACTCCATCCAGAATCCTCACTACTGACGGCTTGCTGAACATCGCGAGCCGCTCGCCATCGCTGACGGCGCTCGCAACAAATGTTTTCTGGGTTGGAAGAATTGCTGCGGCAAGCAGCAGTGTTACAAAGGCTACAAGGCAGAGTCTGCGCATTTAATTGCTCCTTGGGAAATCCTCGAGATGGGCACCCTTGTTTGTTTTCGGAAATTAGACTGAGACCAACCAAAAATCGGTCTGTGAATTGTCATGAAATGTGCAGGATGGAAACCTAAACTCGGTCCGCTGCGACAGTCCGCAGCCGCTACTTGAAAGACCATCAAGGTGATCTGCTTCTAGTCGAATTCGTTGGGAAAGTCAACCGGAAACAGGTTTCCGGAAGCAGGTTAGCTCCCGCGATGCCTTTTGAAAGCTGCTGCTAGCGCATGGGATCCAGTTAAACGGGCCAGGGCCCTTTGTTGCGCGCCGACTGGCAGGAAAGAGGTGGGAGGACTACCCGGGATAAAATTAAATCGCTCGTATGGTAAGTGAACGACCAAAGCATGCCGGCGTACGTTTTAGGGTCATAGCGTTCAAACAAGCGTGCTTTTCCAGTATGATTCGCACCTTGTTGTTAAACTGAAGGTGGCACATTGGTTGCGGAAGATAGTTTGAGATCTTTCAGGAGGGATTAAGCAAAAATGAAGCTTTTTGGAACCCTGGCACTAGTTGTCCTGGTGACAGCCGCGATTGGTTGCAACCAAACCAATAGCACCGCAAATGTTAATGACAACGTAAATGCCAATGCCAACATGGCAAACACAACCACCACGCGCACCGGTCCAGACGACTCGGAGATCACGACGACCACGGATGCCAATGGCGTCACGACGGAAACACGCGTCTTTCGCAACAACCCGCGCGTCTCGCGGGTTGTGGTAACGACGAGGGACGGCAATCGAACTGTCCGGGCATATTCACCCACCGGGGAAGAGAAGGAAGTGAATGATGTTGGCGACGTTTTGGAAGTTACCGCTGACAAGATCGCGCAAGCTGCCAACTTCGTAGCTGACAAAGTAGCGGATGCACCCGACGCTGCGAAGAAGGGTATAGAAGAGGTTGGCGACAAGGCAGAAGATGCCGCAGGGAAGACGGCCAAGGGCGCGAAAACAGTAGGCAAGAAAACTGTAGAAGGCGCAAAGAAGGCGGGCAGCAAAATTAAGGACGCAGTGACTCCATAAGGGTTTCCTAACGGCAGTCAGGGAAGGGGCGGTCTTCGGGACTGCCCTTTTTTTGTAAATCTCAGCGTCTCAAGGTCTAAGGTCCTAAATTCAAGCTCGGATATGGACTCTGAAACCTACGATTGAGATCACAGAAAACCCCGAGTCTTGAGACTTGAGCCGCACCGCGAGATCCTGATGCTATACTTTCGGCAGTCCTTTCTGAAGGGAGTAGTTATGGCAGACACTTCGCGGTTCACGATTATTTGTCCCTGTTGCGAGGCTACGCTGACGATCGATGCACAGACAGGAGCGCTGTTGTCTCATGAAGAGAAAGCGAAGCCATTAGCTTCGTTCGAAGATATGGTCAAGGGGCTCGACAAGCAGAAGCAGCAGCGCGAACAGATCTTTTCCCAGGAATTGAACTCGATGAAAGACCGTGATCGCATTCTTGAAGAGAAGTTTCAGGAAGCGATGAAGCGGGCCGACAAAGAGAAGGGCAAGCCCTACCTCAATCCGTTGGATCTTGACTAGATACTTTTTTGCCTCCCCAACGAAGCAACAGGCACCCGGTTCGCATTCATCGAAACCGCTGGTAAAGAACTTCCATCCACCGAATTTCTGGAGCAATCTACGATGCAATGGCAACCCAAGATTCTCGTTGTGACCCTGGCGCTGTTGGTTTTTTCCGGTTCACTGCTGACCGGTGCCCAGGCCCAGGTCGCCATGCCCCGACTTGATTTTCGCGATCGCAAGCTGGCCAACGGCCTGCGCGTGATCTCCCTTGAAGATCATTCGAGTCCCACCGTCGCCATCCAGGTTTGGTACAAGGTTGGCTCAAAGGATGATCCCGAAGGTCGCAGCGGTTTTGCTCATCTCTTCGAACACATGATGTTCAAAAGCACTCGTAACATGAAAGACGAGATGATGGATCGGCTGACCGAAGATGTGGGTGGATTTAACAATGCCTCGACCTGGGACGACTATACCAACTACTACGAGGTCGTGCCTTCCAACTACCTCGAGACTTTACTGTGGGCCGAAGCAGATCGCATGGCCTCGCTAACCGTGGACGAAAAGAACTTCACTTCGGAACGCGCTGTCGTGCAGGAGGAGTTCCGTTCACGTATTCTGGCGCCGCCCTATGGCCGGCTTTTCTATGCGATCGAGAAGCGGTCGTTTACCACTCACCCTTATCGGCGTCCCGGCATCGGTAGTTTGGAGGAACTGGATGCTGCCACGATCGACGATGTGAAGGCTTTCTTCAAAACGTTTTACCGGCCTGATAACGCAACGCTGATAGTTGTCGGCGACTTTGACGCAAAGCAACTCGATGGCTGGGTTGATAAATATTTTGGGCGGGTGCCGAAACCTGATCAGGCTCTACCAAGGGTGACTGTAAAAGAGCCGGCTCGCACGGCCGAACAGCGTTTCACCGAAACCGGGCCGAACGTCCCGCTGCCCGCCGTGGCGATCACTTACCTCGCGCCCCCGGTGGCAAGCGACGATTCGTACGCGTTGCGGGTCGCGGAATCCATTCTCGGTAATGGCGAATCATCCCGGTTGTATCAGTCTCTGGTGTACAAGCAGCAGGTAGCCGCGGAGGCGTTTGCCCAGGCGGATCTGCGCGAAGATGCTGGGCTGTTTGTTTTCGGCGCGATCCTGGCCAGCGAGAAGCTGCCGGCCGAAGCCGAACGCGCGTTGTTGGCTGAATTGAAACGAGTTCAGGACGAACCCGTAAGTCAGGCGGAATTAGATAAGGCCAAGAGCCAACTGCTCACCAACATCATCAGAGAGCGTGAGACCAGTAATGGAAAGGCAATCGCACTTGGTCGCGCGGCGGTTCTGCTGGGCGAGGCTCAAAGTGTGAACACGGAAGTAGCGAAGCTGCAATCAGTTTCTGCAGCCGATGTGCAACGCGTCATGAAGAAATATTTCAGCGACAAAAACCGCGTTGTGATTACCTATCAAGCCGAGGCGGCCAAAGAAAAGCCGAGCGATGCAGGCGCAGCAAAGGGAGGAAGCAAATGACATCTGCCTTCTCGGTTCAACTCAAGCGCTTTTCTTTTGCCACTCTGCTGCTGATTCTGCCGGCTGCTGTGTTAGCCCAGACGCCAGCCCCGGCGCCGCAGGAAACGCCGCCGCCTCCGGCTGCCCCGAGATCGGTCACCGTTCCCAAGCCGGTTGAACACACGCTTAAGAATGGTTTGCGCGTGATAGTGATCGAGGATCACGACATGCCGCTTGTCTCTGCTCAGTTGCTGGTAAAGAACGGCGGAGAAGTCGACCCTGCTCACCTGAGCGGCCTTGCAGACATGACTGCGTCGTTGCTGACGAAAGGGACCAGTACACGGACGGCGCCGCAGATTGCAGAGCAGATTGAGGTGCTGGGTGGCACCATCAATTCTGGCGCCGGCTGGGACGCATCGCGTGCTTCTATCAATGTAATGTCGGCGAAGTTCGAACCGGCACTCGTGATTCTGGCCGACGTGGTTCGTAATCCGGTTTTTGACGCGGAAGAGATTGAGCGGCTGCGACAGCAATACCTTGATGGCTTGAGTGTCTCGATGAATGACCCGGGCACGCTCGCAGGATTTGTTGCTTCGAGAGTGGTATTCGGCGATGCCGCGTACGGCCATCCCCTGTCGGGAACAACGAAGTCGCTCGCTGAAATCAAGCGAGACGATATTGCTGCTCTACATGCCAAAATCTACAGGCCCGACAACGCGGTCCTGCTCGTGGGCGGTAATATCAAAGCGTCGGACGCATTCAAACTTGCTGAGAAGTTCTTCGGTGATTGGGCCAAACCCGCTGCGGCGATGCCCGGTCGCGGTCAAATCGGCAAGATGGTTCAGAAGAGCGAGAAGGCGCGAGTGGTCGTGGTCGATATGCCGGACGCCGGTCAGGCGGCAGTTGTATTGGCACGAACCGGAATTAGCCGGAACGATCCGGATTATTTTCGCGGCATCGTCACTAACGCAGTGCTGAGTGGTTATTCCGGCCGACTCAATCAGGAAATTCGCATAAAGCGCGGATTGAGTTATGGCGCGCGAAGCAGCCTGGATACTCGCCGAGAGGCAGGACCATTTGTGGCCTCCGCACAGACGAAGAATCCTTCCGGGGCAGAAGTCGCAGCTCTGTTGGTGGGAGAGCTGGGCCGCTTGTCGAGCGAGCCCGTTAACGATACTGAGTTGGTGCCGCGCAAGGCAGTTCTTATTGGGGGCTTTGGCCGTGCGCTTGAGACCACGGATGGACTGGTGGGCCAGATTGCCGCGCTCGCGCTGCATGGGCTTAACCTGAACGAGATTAATAACTACATCAGGAATGTTCAGTCGATCACGCCGGCCGACGTTCAGAAATTCGCAGCCGCACGACTCGATTCAAAGAATGCGAACATCATCATAGTGGGTAACGCAAAAGAGTTCCTTACGGACCTTCGGAAGCGTTACCCTGGTGTTGAAGTGATTGCTTTCGCGGATCTTGATCTGAACAATGCAAGCTTGAAGAAGAGTACTGTCGGCGCCAGGCAGTAGTCATAGGGGGGTCCCTTCGTGGGTGCGCCCCTCCCATGCCTAAAAACACTTTCTATAAACCAGGGCGCCCCTGGGAGGGACGCTCCTACAAGGTTTCTCCAGATTTGAGTCTTTATGAAAATGAATTTGCTTCCTCTGTTATTACTGAGTGTTCTCGTTGGTCTACTGGGCGCGCCAAGCAACCTGGCTCAAAGCAGGGGCGAAGAGATCGACGCACGATCTGATACGAGCGTTTTCACAGCGAGACTCGGCAGCAAAGAGGCAGTTGATCGCCAGCAAGCAGCCGAAGCGCTGGCCCGGCTGGCCGCTGTAGATCAAAAGAAGCTGATCGAGGGGTACCGCCTGCAGGAGAAGAACAAGAGTGTTCGCCTGGCACTCGACTGGGCGCTCTACCGGATCGGAAATCAGAATGCACTCTTTGAGGTCATTCAGGCTCTCGGCTCCGCGCGCCACGATCAGGCAGTAGGTTACCTGCGACAGTTTGACTCGCCATCTATGCTTAACGGTTTGCTGGCTCGGGAGAAGACGAAGCCGCGCATCGTTGTGGGGTTGATTGAGGCGCTCGCGCAGATTGGCGACAAAGAGAGTCTGGAGTTAATCCAACCGTTGCGCAATTCGTTTGCGCCAGGCGTTGCGGCGGCTGCGGAACTCGCGGCCGAGGAGATCGAAAACCGCCTCGCAACCGTCGAAGAGCCGGTGCCGTCTCGACCACGTACTATCGGCAACTCGGAAGCACCCCAGTAGGACAGGCATTCCTGCCTGTCTGACGGGGTTAGTTAGATGCGGTGGCACTTTTACTCTCGACGATTTTCACGAAGAACCTGATCCGGAGTGCTCTTAAAATCCGCCGTGGCTTCTCGCGAGCAGAACGACAGGCAGGAATGTCTGTCCAACACACCCAAGCATGCATCCCAGTCTCCGAACATTTCTCGATCTGCTAACCAGAGAGAACGAAATCGTCACGGTTGAAGCCGAGGTGGATCCCAGACTCGAAGTCGCGGAGATCCACCGGCGTGTGATCTCGCAAGGCGGGCCGGCACTCGTGTTCAACCGCGTGAAGGGCAGCAGGTATCCGCTCGTAACGAATCTCTTTGGAACATCCCGGCGCATCGATCTTGCTTTTGGCCCAAAGCCGGAGGCTTTGGTTCGCGATCTCGTTCACGTGGCTGAATCACTGCTGCCTCCTCGTGCCGCCGAACTTTGGAAACAGCGCGCGCTGGCATTGGATCTCCTCAAGCTCGGTACGCGTAAGACTGGCCGAGCGCCGGTCATGCAGGTGCTTGATCGCCCAGCAAAGCTCAACAAGCTTCCGGTGCTTACGACGTGGCAGAAAGACGGCGGGCCCTTCTTCACTTTGCCTCTGGTCTACACTGAACATCCGGTTACCGGAAAACACAATCTCGGCATCTATCGAATGCAGGTTTACGACGAGCAGACGACCGGCTTGCACTGGCAAATTCAGAAAGGTGGCGGTTTTCATTACCATGAAGCCGAGCTCCGTGATCAGTCGCTGCCCATAACTGTGTTTCTCGGTGGGCCACCTGCGTTGATCCTCGCCGCGATCGCGCCCTTGCCCGAGGACGTCCCGGAACTAGTCCTCGCTTCATTGCTGCAAGGTGGAAAACTCAAACTCACCAACGCCGCACAAAGCAATGGTCATCGGCTTGCCGCCGAAGCTGAATTCGCCCTCGTTGGTTACGCACAGCCGCACGAGCGGCGAGTCGAGGGGCCGTTCGGTGATCATTACGGTTATTACTCGCTCGAACACGAGTATCCGGTTTTCCACGTCGACGCGGTTTATCACCGGCGCGACCCAATTTTTCCGGCGACGGTGGTAGGGAAGCCGCGTCAGGAAGATTTCTTCATTGGCGATTATTTGCAGAAGCTTTTGTCACCGCTGTTTCCCCTCGTCATGCCGGGCGTCCGAGATCTTTGGACCTACGGGGAGACTGGCTTTCACTCGCTTTGCGCCGCGGTGGTCCGTGAGCGTTATGCTCGTGAAGCATTGGTGTCGGGATTCAGAATTCTCGGTGAAGGCCAATTATCGCTGACTAAGTTTTTGATTTTGGTTGACGAGCCGCAGAACCTCGCGGACTTTCCGAGTTTGCTCGAGCATGTGCTGGCACGTGTGCAGTGGGAAAGCGACCTGTTTATTTTTTCGAATGTTTCGATGGACACGCTCGATTACACGAGCGGCAAGGTAAACGAAGGCAGCAAAGCGATCTTGCTCGGATTGGGCGAGCCGGTAAGGGAGCTACCGCGCGAGTTCCGTGGTGAACTATCGCGAGATGTTACCGGCGCCGAGGTATTCTGTGGTGGGTGTTTGGTGCTCCAGGGAAAATCCTACGATGAAGATCCGGAGCAAGCAGCGCGGGTCGCCCGTGACGTTCGGTTTGCTGATTGGCCGCTGATTGTCCTGCACGATGACGCCAGTGTTGCGCGTTCATCGCCAGATTTTCTTTGGGCCACCTGGACCCGCTTTGAACCTGCGGCTGATATTTACGCCGCCGAAACGAAGGTCATGCGCCATCACCTCTCCTTCACCGGTCCGATCGTGATTGACGCTCGTATCAAGCCAGGATTCCCCGCGGAGTTGATCGTGCGCGATGACATTGCTCAAACAGTGGATCGACGCTGGCGCGACTATTTCCCTTCGGCGAGATTGTAGGGGCGGCACGCTCTGTGGCGGCAAGCCGGCTCCGACATGGCGCACGACTTTTGAGGCAACCTCCGTGGCCGCCCGATTTCTCAGGTTCGCATTCATAAATGAAGAAATGAACAGTCTCTGGTCACAGCGGCAGCCGCACGGTGAATGACGCACCCCCGTCAGGTGAGTTTGCTGCTGCGAGTGTTCCGCCGTGTTCAGTTATCACGCGATGGGCCAGGGCAAGCCCCACTCCATGTCCGGTTGCCTTGGTGGTGAAAAAGGGAATGAAGATTCGTTGCAGGTCTCTGGCTGGTATGCCTTCGCCGGTATCTTTAACTTGTATCACCGCCCAACGCTTTCCAGTATGGTCCTCATTGATCAATTGCTGAACTTTGACTCGCCGAATTTCTTTTCCATCCGGTACGGCCTCAGCCGCGTTGCGAATCAAGTTCAGCAACGCCTGACGAAGCATGCGCTCATCCGCAGCCACCGAAAGTGAACCAGTGTCACTCGCTGCCGTTCCTTCAATCAGCAATTCAACCTCATGTTCATTAAAGAGCGGTGTGAGTTCGATTGCGCATTCGTTCAGAAGGTCGGCGAGGGAAACCGTTTCCAGATTCAAAGGCTGTGGCCGGGCAAAGTTGAGAAACGAGGTCACCATTTCAGCCAGCCCGCGAACCTCATTGAGCAGGGAAGACGTGGCCTGGCGACCTTGTTCGTCGAGTTTCAGATTCTGGAGCAGTTGCACATAGCCGTGCAGGGTCGCAATCGTGTTCTTGAACTCGTGGGCCAATCCGGCTGACATCTCTCCGAGACTCTCGAGATTTCTCTTGAGCGTCACCTGCTCGCGTAATTGCGTCACTTCTGTAATGTCGGTCAAGAGACACAGCACGCCGCGATCACCCTTTTCGGTCGAAAGCTCTATCGGCGCAACCGCAGCGCCCAAACGCCGAGGCAACCCCGCTGCTGTTTTGGTCTCAATCTCTTCACGGCGATATACGTTGCCGGTTGCGAGACACTGTTCCACGATCTCTGCCAGGCGCGGAATGTTCCGCAACAGCGAGCTGGCCGGCTGCCCAAGCGGTTGCTCGCCAATTTCCAACAAGTCGACTTCGAGAATCGCGCGGCCCGGTGCGTTGATCACGGTCGACCTTCCGGTTCCGTCAAACGCTACCAGCCCGGATGGCACGCTCGCGACAATGCGCTCGCTGAAACGCTCAGCCGAATCAGCGCGTTCGCGCGCCTGCTCGCTGAGTTTCTTAAGCTCCTCACGTTGAACATCCAGTTGAGCCAGGACTGATTGGAATGTCTCCAGCACGAATTCTGCTTCGTCTTTTGATTGCTGCAGCTGCGGTACCAGCGAGACTCGTTCGGCTTCACCGAGTAGCTTGCGGTAAGGATTCAGCAACCAACGAAAGAGCACCAGGACGCATAGAAGGCTGCCGATGAGGATTGCGATAAAGGAAGCGAGTAGTAACGGACCGCGCGATGCCGGCGTTTCGGGGACCATCGAGTAGAGCAGCAATGCGAAGCAGGCTGCGACGAGGAAAAGTCCCAACCCAATCCAGAGGCTCAGTTGTATTCGATTTCCGTACTTCACATGTTTGGAAGCGACTATCCGAAGTTATCGGAACTGTCCTGCGTACCATTCAACGATGCCGGCGCCAAACAGCAATGCGGCGATGGCGGCGATGCCGAGAAAAACACCGAATGGCAGCAGCATCTGCATGTTCCTCTGCTTCTGGCGCATCATCAACAGGATGCCGATCACTGAGCCCGACATCACGCCCAGAAAGATGGTGAGAATCGTTAAACGCCAGCCGAGATATGCACCAACCATAAACATCATTTTCACGTCGCCAAGGCCCATTGCCTCGACGCCGCGCAGCTTCTCCCAAGTCCAGCCCATCAGCCAAAGAGAACCGCCACCGATCAATGCCCCGAGCAACCCGCCGGTAAGAGACGCTGCCCAAAGCGGCAGGTCTCTGAGCATGCCCTCCATCAACGGGCCAAGATCGTCAAAATAAGGGCGGCCGACGAGGTAGGGAATCGCAATACGAGCGAAAAGGGCGAAAACGATTCCCGGATAAGTGATCGCGTTGGGCAGGATCATGTGTTCAGCGTCGATGAAGATCAGAGCGACCATCGCGCTGACAAAAATCAGATCAAACGGCAGTGCCGCCGTCAGACCGTCACGCCAGACAACCGCGACGTAGAGCAACGCGGTCAGCAGTTCAACCGCGGGATAACGGGCTGAAATGTGAGTCTTGCAGGATCGGCAACGTCCTCGCAGCAACAAGTAGCTGATCACGGGCAGGTTATCGTAGAAGGCGATGGCCGTGCTGCAGTCTGGACAGCGCGAATTGGGAAAGACTATCGATTCCTCAACCGGTACACGATGAATGACGACGTTAAGGAAGCTGCCGATAATGGCGCCCAGAACGCCGATGACGATGTATGTAAATGCCGGTGGAACCAGACCCAGATCGGGAAGGACCGAAAGAAGGGGAGCTATCATGCGCGGGTATTGTAGCAGAACAAAAGAGAGTGCTGAGTCCTCCACGCGAGGTGCTGAGCGCTGACGCTGAGTACTGAGTGCTGAGTACTGAGTACTGAGTTCCGTCCGAAACTTGAAACTTGAAACTCGAAACTCGAAACTCGAAATGGAACTCAGCACTCAGTACTCAGCACTCAGTTCTTCTGTTGCAACTCCCAAAGCAGCAAGTGTTTTAGAAAAGCGTGATGCGCCGCAAAGCTCGCGATGCTCAGACCGGCGAGCCCGTCGCGAAAGCCCGCTTTCAAAAGGTAACTGCGGATGAATGCTGAGGGCGCGGCGGCGGCGATCTTCAGCGGCGAAGTGTGGCGACCTTCCTCAAACAGTTGCTGCGCGGCGAGAGGCGCATAACGCTCGCCGATCATCCGATGATGATGGGCGGCCGATGTCACCGTATAGTGCAGAATATCTCCGGAGAGATCTTTGAGCTTTGCGCCCGCCTCGAGCTTGAACGATTCGTGAATGTGGCGGCCCTGCCATTTGCCGCGCCTCCGGTTGAAGAGTCGCAGTTGTCGATCAGGATACCAGCCACCACCTCGAATCCAGCGTCCCTGATAAAACGATCGACGCGCGATCGAGTACCCATCAGCGAGAGTCTCGACCGGCGCCCGCCGTAACTCTTCTATTGATTGCAGCAACTGGGCCGATACCCGCTCGTCGGCATCCAGACTCAACACCCAATCGTGACGTGCCTGATCAGTAGCAAACTGCTTTTGCTCGGTGAAGCCCGGCCAGGCGCGGTTGAGTACTCGGGCGCCAGACTCAGCCGCGAGCTCTCTGGTCCGGTCGGTCGATTGGGAGTCAACTACCAATATCTCGTCGGCCCAGGAAAGTGATTCACAGGCCGCGCGAATGTTGCCGGCTTCGTTGAAGGTTATGATCGTGGCGGAGATTTTCATCCGGTAGCGAAGCGCTAAAACAAATTTGCGATTGCCTTGGCCCGGGGTAGCGTACCTTAGCAGTCGCAAATTCAGAATCGCGCTTGGGTTATTTTTACGGAGTGGGCGAATCAACCACTATGTTATTGGACCTGAGAGTGGTGGAGGTAGCCCGCTGCAAATCGGCCAGGGCCTTGTTGTAGTCGGTCTGGGATCGCAACTCTGCAGCGCGCGCATTCGTCAACGCGTTCTGTCTTTGGAACAGCAGGAACGTGGTCGAGCGCCCGACCTGGTAGAGCCTTTGCTCGCCTTCGAATTGAAGCTCGGCATTGATTCTGGCCTCGCGCGCTGCCAAAACTCGACGCCGCGTGGTCTCGACAGCCTGGGCCGCGTTTCTCACATCAACTTTAACGGCCTGCTCCTGTGAACGCAGCGAAGCGTCCAGTTGATTTTGCTGTACGCGAACACCGGCATAGTTCGCTTCGGCTGTCTTGTTCTTGAATGGGATTTGAATAGCCACCCCCAAAGTCACGTTTCGAGTCTTGAAGCCAAAGAGATTGCTCAAATCTTTTGCATAGCCACCAATGAGATCGCTTGGCGGTCCGCCCGATGCCTGCACCAGTGGAACGATTGCCTGCGGGAAGCCGGCGCGCACCTGAATATCGCGAATCTGCTGTAGCAGGAAGCCGCTCGAGCTTGTATCAGGCGAGCCGCCGATAATTGGTACCAGCGTGCCGGGCGGTAATGTGCCGGAGACATCCTGACCAGCAAGCCCGGTGGTTGCGAGCGTCGACACCAGATCGACCTGCGGCCGTGTCTGGTTCTTGAAAAACTGAAGATCGACGTTGTTGATGTCCTCTTGCAGGCGCAGGCGTCGCAACTCAGGACGGTTCTCGCGAGCCTCCTTCAGTGCTTCGTTCAAATTTACCGGACGCTCATCGAAGGTCGGGTTGTCGGTGGGTGTGATCTGTGCAAACCATTCCGACGTCGCCGGATCCTTGAACATCAACTGTTTCAGATTGTTTTCAGCGACGGAGACAGTCTGCACGGCGATCAGCAACGCTGATTCGCGATTGGCCAACTCAGTCAACACTTCGGCACGTTCCAGGGGCGCCTTTGCGCCGACGCCAATCTGGGCTTCGACGTTGCGCAGGTTCTCCCGTGTCAGATTCAAATTGTCGAGTTGGTTTTGCTGATCGCGTAGCGCGAACACCAGTTCCCAGTATGCCTGCTGCACGCGAGTGATGACATCAATGGTACGCAATCTGAAGTCTGCGTCAGATTGCTCAACACGCTTACGTTGAATACGAATCTGGCGGCGGTTGTTGTCTATCGAGCGATTGCGCCAGAGCGGCTGGGTAAACGTCAACGAAAGGTTCGATGAGTAAAACGGATTAATCAAACTGAAACTGTTGCTGGTGTTCGTGTAGTTATTGGCAAATGTAACGGTGTAGTTACCTCCGCCCCGTCCGAATTGCTTAGTGACCGATGGATTCCAGGAATAGGTTGTGGTCGAAGTTGTACCGGCGCTGTCGGCGCCGCTGAGCGAGCTTTGCTGTGGGGAGATACGCTTGTCGTATGTGGGAGTGATCGCAAAGATCGGATCGAAGGTTCCCTCGAGCGCGCGTAGCTGAGTCTCAGCAAATCGCACGTCGTCTCGCGCGACCTCAATATCGTTGTTGTTCTCCAAAGCGCGCTTGATTGCCTCATTCAATGAAAGCGGAAGTTGCTGGCTGCTGACGACGCCGAGGCGAGTCATATCCGGGATCGGGGGCACTGGACGCTGTTGCAGCGGTGGCAAGACCGGCGCCGCCGGCTCTAGATCTTGATCTGGCGGAGTGGCCGTTGGGGAACCACTCGGAATTGGTTGCGCTCCTGGAATGCTGCTTGGCTGCGTCCCTGGTGGCGTCGTTGGCGGAGGTTGCTGAGTTCCGGGCGGAACCTGGGCCGGCGCTTGCTGCGAGCCAGGGGGCGCAGTTGGGTTCTGTGTATTTGGGCGCGCCTCGGGTGGAATGGGCTGATTCTGTTCACTACCGGGCGGCCTGGTAGCATCTCGCTGAGCGGGACTCTGAGTCGGCGCCGGCGTTGGTGATTGGCCAACTGCCAGGGCCGCACAGGCGAACATGGTGACGGCAAAAATCGTCACCGCTAACAAAGCGCGTTGCTTCCGATTTGGCATCAGACGAAAAGCTCCTTAACGTTTATCTTTAACTGACAGCAGTCAAGCGACACAGAATACTGACAAACTATAGTCCGCCGGATCAACTTTCTACTACGTCACACGATGCAGGGCAGTTTCAAAAACATGTATCTGATGCCGGCTTGACAGCTAAAGGAACGCCGCATAATCTTGGGTTTCTTTATCAACACCCAAGTTTCCGATCTCATTATCAGCTTTTTCAGCGGCGGTTTTGTGTCAGTCGCTCAGCGGCAAGTGTGATCGAAGAGCCGGAAAAATAATCTGCAGGAGGTCATGAACGAATGGCAGTGAAAGTAGGCATCAACGGTTTTGGTCGCATTGGTCGTAATATCTTGCGAACGTCTCTGGGCGACTCGGACCTGGATTTCGTAGCCGTCAACGATTTAACGGATACAAAAACCCTGGCGCACCTGCTGAAATACGACTCCGTCCTGGGCAATCTCGAGCAGGAAATCACCTCAACCGCCGACAGCATCAAAGTCAACAACGACGAGTTTCGTGTGTTCTCTGAAAAGGATCCGGCGGCGATCGACTGGGCTTCCGTAGGCGCA
The DNA here is from genome assembly GCA_041742785.1 of Pyrinomonadaceae bacterium. GTDB lineage: Bacteria > Acidobacteriota > Blastocatellia > Pyrinomonadales > Pyrinomonadaceae > PSRF01. The sequence goes on from JBGTOA010000019.1 coordinate 73,197, forward strand.
GAAATCGTGGTGGAGTCCACTGGCCGCTTCACCAATGCCGAAGATGCGAAGAAGCACCTCCGCGGCACAGTCAAAAAAGTCATCATCTCCGCGCCCGCAAAGAATGAAGACATAACGATTGTCCTGGGCGTGAATGAAGAGAAGTATGATCCGGGCTTGCACCACATTCTTTCGAACGCGTCATGCACCACCAATTGTCTCGCCCCGGTAGCGAAAGTGATTCATGAAAAGTTTGGTGTGCGGTCCGCGCAGATGACGACGATTCACTCGTACACAAACGATCAGCAGCTACTGGATCTTCCGCACAAGGATCTGCGACGAGCTCGGGCGGCGGCGATAAACATGATTCCCACTTCCACCGGCGCCGCAAAGGCAGTCGCACTGGTGCTGCCTGAATTGAAAGGAAAATTCGACGGCATATCCGTGCGCGTGCCGACGCCAAATGTTTCTCTGGTTGACGTGGTGATCGACGTTGAGAGAAATACGACCGCCGAAGAGGTGAACAAGGCCCTGAAAGACGCCGCGAACGAGGAGTTGAGTGGAATATTGGCGTTCTGCGAAGAGCCGCTGGTGTCTGGTGATTTCAAAAAGAACTCCAACTCGTCAATCGTGGATGCGGAGTACACGAAAGTGATCGGTGGAAACATGATCAAGATCCTTTCATGGTACGACAACGAGTGGGGCTATTCCTGCCGCGTGCGAGATTTGATCAAGTACATTGCCGCGAAAGGGCTGTAAGGGACGGTTCGGCGTGAATGAGAGCCGGACGGAGCACTTATTGACCGGCCGGGCTCCCGCAGCCAGCTTCTCTTGCACAGATTCGCCAATGAACAAGTTATCGATTAAAGATATCGACCTAAGCAGCAAGCGGGTCTTCGTTCGCGTCGACTTCAACGTGCCGTTGAAAGATGACAAGGTCGAGGACGACACACGTATTCGGGCGTCGCTTCCGACTATCCAATGCGCAATTGGACAAAACGCTCGCATCATCCTCGCTTCTCATCTGGGTCGACCTAAGGGAGAACGTGTCGAGAAATACAGTTTGCGCCCTGTCGCTGAGCACCTGGTCGGCCTCTTGAGTAAGCCAGTCGCCTTCGCAGTTGACTGTGTGGGAGAACCGGCAAGCGAGAGAGTCGCAGCGCTAAAGGATGGCGACGTGGTGCTGCTTGAGAACCTCCGGTTCCACAAGGAAGAGGAGGCAAACGATGAAGGGTTCGCCAAACAACTCGCTGGCCTCTGCGATGTTTATGTGAACGACGCGTTCGGAGCTGCTCATCGTGCTCACGCCTCGACGGTCGGGATTACGAAGTTTGTTTCAGTTGCTGCTGCAGGGCTCTTGATGCAAAAGGAGCTGGACTACCTGACCAAGGTAATAACTCATCCCGAGCATCCCTTCATCGCGATACTTGGTGGCGCAAAAGTTTCCGACAAGATCCCGGTTATCGAAGCTCTGATTGAACGCGGCGTCAATCGGCTTTTAATCGGCGGCGCGATGGCCTACACGTTTCTAAAAGCTGAAGGGTTTACCGTTGGCAAGTCCCTGGTCGAAGACGAAATGCTCGATACCGCCAGCGAGATTAAGAAACGAGCGGAAGAGAAGGGAATCGAGTTGCTGCTTCCTACCGATCATCAGGTGGTTGACAGTTACGAGCCGATTAAAGGAGGCAAGGTCCTGGCAAAAACGATACCGATTGAGTTCACGAACCTGGGGCATGCGGGAATGGATATCGGAGTAGAGACGGTCGAGTATTTTTCAAACAGTCTGCAGGATGCGAAAACGATCATTTGGAATGGACCGATGGGAGTGTTTGAAGAACCGCCGTTCGACAAAGGTACAATCGGAATTGCTCGCGCTGTGGCGGCACTCGCCGACCGTGGCGCGATCGTGATCGTTGGCGGTGGCGATTCGGTTGCTGCGGTTGGTAAGGCCGGGGTCGCTGATCACATCACGCACATATCAACCGGTGGCGGGGCGACGCTCGAGTTTCTGGCGGGAGAAGAGTTGCCCGGAGTCGCGGCCCTCAACGACAAGAAATAAGCTCCCGGTCAAAAGCCCAGATAAGAATCTTCAAGGTTCAAAATGCAAAGTCCAGAGTCCAAAGTCCAAGGTCCAAAGTCCAAAGCAAAAAGCACTAACATCCAACATCCAACATCTGATCCCCAACATCTACTCATGCGCAAACCTGTAATCGCTGGAAACTGGAAAATGTACAAGACGGTGGGTGAGTCGGTTGACACGGCGCTCGCCTTGAAGCCGCTTGTGGCAAATGCTCACAACTGCGAAGTAGTTATCGCACCCGTGTTCACCTCGATCAAGACCGTCTCGGATCGAGTGGAAGGCTCGAACATCAAGATTGCGGGACAAAACTGCTCGACTGAAGTTGAAGCAGGCGCGCATACCGGCGAAATTGCTGCTTATATGCTGCGTGATGTTGGTTGCCAGTACGTCATCGTCGGGCACTCGGAACGGCGACAGCTGTACTTTGAGACCGACACCATGGTGCGTAAGAAGTGCCAGGCCGTGGTTTCAGCTTCAATGACAGCCATTCTCTGTGTTGGCGAAAGTCTTGAACAACGCGATCAGGGAATCGCAGAAAACGTTGTGAGAGGTCAATTAACTGGCGGACTCAGCGGGTTGACAGCCTCAGACCTCGACCGTATCATCGTCGCCTACGAACCGGTTTGGGCAATCGGAACGGGACGTACAGCGACGCCGGAGCAAGCGCAGGAAATGCATGCGTTTATCCGGCGCGTTTTCGCGGAAAGGCAC